>NZ_JBHTVV010000001.1:608414-1483859 GCF_042792755.1 Nocardia sp. NPDC056611 | reverse complement strand
TTTTATACGAGCCTGGGGGGGGGGGCCGCCGCTCCGCCCCGGGCTCGTGGGGGGGTACCCAGGGCCCCCGGGGTATCCGCGGGGGGGGCGGTTTGTGTGGTTCGGGCTCACCTGAGGTGAGCCGAACCCGGCGCACTCACCAGCCGGAGCCGGTCCCACCCGAACCCGTGTTGGCCACGATGGTGCCGATGACCATCTGCGCGAGCCCCGCGATCAGGCTGAGAATTCCCATGGTGTCCTCCGACTTCCGCTTCCTCACCGACTGTCCGGTGTAGCCGTGAACCTAACCCGGCAAACTTGAGAAAGTGGCCCATTTCAGAACATTTCCCACAATGTGCCACCCGTGGTCATGATTCAGCTAATGCCCCGGATGCTAGAGCCAGCCGAGACGCTCGGCCGCTCGGACGGCTTCGGCGCGCGTGCGGGTGCCCGTTTTACCGATGGCGGAGGACAGATGGTTGCGGACCGTGCCCTCGGACAAGTGCAGCAGTTTGGCGATGGCGCCCGCCGTCGCGCCGTCGGCGGCCGCGGCGAGAACCTCGCGTTCCCGGGCGGTGAGGGGTGAGGTTCCGGCCGTGAGGGTTTCGGTGGCCAGGGCCGGGTCGACGACGCGCAGGCCCAGGTGGACACGGCGGACGGCGTCGGCGAGTTCCCGGGCGGGGGTGTCCTTGACGACGAAGCCGGAGGCGCCCGCGTCGATGGCACGGCGCAGGTAGCCGGGGCGGCCGAAGGTGGTGACCATCAGGATGCGGACCGCCGGGTGGGCGGCGTGCAGCAGGGCGGCGGCCGAGATGCCGTCCAAGCCGGGCATTTCCACGTCCAGCAGGGCCACATCGGGGGTGGTGCGCTCGACGGCGGCGAGCACCTCGTCGCCGCGGCCGACCTCGGCGACCACGTCGAGGTCGGGTTCCAGGCTCAACAGGGCCGCCAGGGCGCCGCGGACCAGAGCCTGGTCGTCGGCGAGCAGCAGTTTGATCATTCCGGCTCCTTGATCGTCTCCGGGAAGCTTGCCAGCACCCGGAAGCCGCCGTCCGGGCGCGCGCCCAGGGTGAGTTCGCCGCCGGTGGCCCGGACCCGCTCGCGCAGTCCGGACAGGCCGGATCCGGTGCGGGCCGAGTCGGGCGGGCCCACGCCGTCATCGGCGATCTCGATGCTGTTCGGGGTGACCCGGACCCAGCAGTGCGCCGCGCCGCTGTGCCGCACCACATTGGTGACGGCCTCACGCAGCACCCAGCCGAACACGACACTGTGCCGCGATGGCAGTTCGCCGGGATCCGGTAGCACGGCCTCGATTTCGGCGGCGTCGAGCGCGGTGCGGGCAGTGGTCAGCTCGCCGGCGAGCGAAACCGCCCGCAGCCCACCGACGGTCGAGCGCACTCCGGCCAGCGCCTCCCGCGCCAGCTGTTCCACATCCGCCATCTCCGTCTTCGCGCGCTCGGGGGCGACGTCGATGAGCCGTTGCGCCAATTCGGTTTTCACGGTGATGACCGTGAGCGAGTGGCCGAGGATGTCGTGCACGTCGCGCCCGACCCGCAGCCGCTCCTCCGCCACGGCCAGTTCGGCGAGCTGCTGCCGGGCGATGTGCAGTTCGTGATTGCGTTGCAGGATCACCCGGATCCCGCCGACCGCGAAGGCCGCCAACACGATCGACTGCATCAGCGAGTACGCGGGCGGCTGCCCGGTGAGCAGTTGCGGCAGCACCGCGAACACCACGATCAACGCGAGTTCGAGGGGGGCCGCCCGCCGCACCGGCAGCGTGAACGCGATGTAGGAGGCCATGTAGACGCCCAGCCCGAGCATCTGCGAGTGCAGGGTGACCGCCGCGGCCGCGATCAGCGCCGCCTGCACGGCCAGGGATCCGGCCACCGCCGGCCAGGGCGGCCGCGGCGGCCAGCCCTGGTCGGACGGGCCGCGCACCAGCAGCCAATAGGACGCGACGTAGGCGATGCCGAAGGCGACGATCACCGCGATCGTGTACGCGCGGGCCACCGGATTCTCGAGCTGCCAGCCCTGTCGCAGCGGGTCGAACAGGTATACCGCCCACACGGCCGCGAGCAGCGTCCCGAACCGTCGCCGTCGCCGAATACCCGCCTCTTCCGCGTCCACACCGCGGGACGCTACCCGAGCCCATACCGATCGTCGCCGGTCAGCGTGCGGTAGTACGGCGGATCGAGACGGCATGACAGTGCTCAGGGACAGCATCGGGGCAGCCGGCGGCACCGGCTCGGGGCAACGCGGCACGAGCCACACGCGGTGAGATTCACACGAATACCGTCACCCGCCGCGACCTGCCGCGCATCCTCGGTTCGTCACTGTCCGCCCATGACAGATGTCATGGGCGGGGCGACGATCAGGCCGTGACGGTGACGCTGTGCAGACCGCCCGGGCCGATCGGGAACGGCGGGCGCTCCTCGGCGTCCTGGACCTCGCCGGAGCGGCTGATGGCGCGGGCCTGAATGGTGTGGGTGCCCGGCGGCACATCCACGATGGTGCGCCAGCGCCGCCAGGCGGCGGGAGCCAGTTCGGAGCCGAGTTCCACCGGCAGCCAGTCGGTTTCGCCGATCCGGATCTCCACCCCGGCGACCCCGTGCGGCGGGGCCCAGGCCACACCCGCGACGGTGAACTTGCCGCCGCCCGCGCCGCCGCCGGAGGCGACGTCGATGCGGGCCTGCGGCCGCACCCACAGCGGTTCGGCGGGCCAGCCGCGCTTCCACCAGTAGTCGACGTGGCTGTCGTCGGTGAGCTCGAGTTCGCCGACCCACTTCGCACCCGAGTACTGGCCGTAGATGCCGGGCACGAAAACCCGTGCGGGAAAGCCGTGTTCGGGCGGCAGCGGCTCCCCGTTCATGCCGATGACCAGGTAGCCGGGCCATTCGCCGGTGCGCAGCGGTTCCAGCGGCAGCGAGATGGTGTAGCCGTCGACGGCGCGGGTGACCAGGCGGGTCGCACCGGATTCGGGGACGGCGTGGTCGAGCAGCGCGGTCAGCGGGACGCCGAGCCAGCGGGCATTGGCGCAGCGGCCGGAACCGACGGTGTTGTGCACGCACACCATGACGGCGTCGAATTCGACGGCCTGCTCGGCCAGATCGGCCAGCGACAGCCGCAGCCGATGGGCGACCCGGCCGCCGATGGACAGCCGCCAGTCGGCGGGATCGATGCGCGGGGCCCGCGAATTCACGTCCGCCACATAGAATTTGCTCACGGGCGTGATCAACGGAGTCAGGCCGGGTTCGCTGCCGATGCCGTCGTCGGGGACCGGGACGTGCGCGCCCATCGGGCCGACCCGGCGGGCCCGTTCCCGGTGCCGCTGATCCTGGCGTCGCACCAGCGTTTCGGCGGCGGCGATCAGGCCGGTTCCCGCTGCGGCCCACAACAATCCGTGCCCGGTGGGCTTGCGCAGTCCGGCCCGCAGGACGGCCGCGGCGGCCACCGCGCCGAGCGCCCCGGGCACCGAGCGGTCGGTGCTGCGCAGGGCCGCGGCCGCCGTGGCGGCGCCGAACACGGCGGCCGCGGGGGTGCGCAGTCGCGGTGGGAGCAGCGCCGTGCCGACGGCCGCGCCCACACCCCACAGCGCGACACCGAGCCGGGTCATCTCCTTGTCGTGGTCCCCGGCCTGCGCCACCATGGTCTCGACCACCGGCACGGGCGCGTAATCGGCGGCCAGCCGCCCGATTCCGTCGAGCATGGAGCCGCCGCGCGCCGCGGCGAGCAGCTCGCCCGCGCCGAGCGCGCCCACCCCCACCGCGACCGCGTGCAGCAGCCCCTTCTCGTCCGCCGTCCCCTTCACCGACACTTCTCCGAACCTTCCGTAGCCGACCGGGTTTCCGGGCCCATTGTTCCCCAGCCGACCGGATCGCGGCCAGGATCAGCGGCTCAGATACGCCGCGACCATGGGGCCGATCTCCTCCCACGCCTCCGGGGTGGTGAGCCGGTTGTGCCCGAATTCGACGGGGCGGTGGTCGATCCGGCCCGCGATGTAGGGCTGCCAGGTGCTGACGTTCGGGATGGGGTCCGGGTTGCCCGAGGCGGCGATGAACAGCAGGTCGCCGTCGAAAACCTCGTGCTCGTGGGTGGCGATCTGACGCAGCAGATGACACATGTCCCCGTAGACGTTCTCCAGTTCGGTTGCGGAGAAACTGATTCCGGCCGACTCCAGCAGTTCGGCGGCGCGGTCGGCCGTGAGGTCGTCGAGTCCGGGCGGGATGTCGATGCCGCCGAATTCGGCCAGCAGCAGCGACAGCGGCGGAATGGCGGTGTCGTCACGTACGGCGACGTCGGCGCGGGAGTCGAGCATGATCAGCGAGGGCACCTCCGCACCCCGGCGGCGCAGTTCGACCGCGGTGGCGTGCGCCAGCGGACCGCCCGCCGAGTAGCCGAGCAGCTGGTAGGGGCCCTCGGGCTGCACGCGAAGGATCTCCTCGGCATAGCGCACGGCCAGGTCGCGCACGGTGCGGTCGGCCGTCCCGCCGTCGGTCACACCCGGAGACTGGATGCCGTAGATGGGGTGCGCACCGTCGACGTGGCGGACCAATCCGCCGTAGCACCAGGCCAATCCGATGGCCGGATGCACACAGAACAGCGCGGCACCGTCACCCTGCGGGCGCATCGGCAGCAGCACCCCCATCGACTGCTCCACGCCCGGCTGCGCGGCGGCTTCGCCGAGGCGTCGCGCCAGCGCGGCGGGGGTGGGATCGAGGAACATCCACTGCAGCGCCATCGGAAGGCCGGTCGCCTCCCGCACCTGGGTGACGACGCGGACCGCGCCCATCGAGGTGCCGCCGACATCGAAGAAGTTGTCGTCCACACCGACTCGCGGAGCCTCCAGCACGGCTTCGAAAGCGGCGACGAGGATGCGTTCCTCCTCGGTTCGCGCGGCCCGATAGCCGCGATGGACCGGAGCCTGCGCCACCTGGCTCGGCTTCTCGTGGGGAGTCGACGTCAGCGCCGGCAGCCCTGCCCCGGCCACCTCGATGGCGCCGACCGCCGCCACGGGATCGGCTGTCATCGCGTCCAGGATCGCGAGGAAGCCGTCGGCCATGGCCACGGCGGTGGAGCGGTCGAACAGGTCGGTGGCGAAGGTGAGGGAGGCGGTCATCCCCGCGGGCTCCCCCGCGGCGCCGAACTGTTCGGCCAGCATCCATTCGAGATCGAACTTGGAACCGGGCGCGGGCGCGTCCAGCGGGCGGACCGCCAAGCCCGGCAGCGCGGTTCGCTCGGTCCGCACGTTCTGGAAGGCCAGCAGCACCTGGAACAGCGGATGACGGTCGGTGGAGCGGACCGGGGCCAGCGCCTCCACCAGTCGTTCGAACGGCAGGTCCAGATTGCCGTAGACGGCCAGGTCGGCGCGGCGGACCGCGTCGAGGGTGGCGGCGAATCCGGCGGCGGGATCGACCTGCGAGCGCAACACCACGGTATTGACGAACATGCCCACGAGGTCATCGAATTCGCCGTCGCCACGACCGGCGACCACCGAACCGAGCGCGATGTCCGGGTGACCGGACATCCGCGCCAGCAGCACCGCGAGGGCGGCGTGCACCACCATGAACGGGGTCGCGCCGTGGGCGCGGGACAGCTGCTGAACTCGGTCTTGAACGGTTGCGGGAACGGTGAATTCGATGCGATCGCCGGTACCGGACGGCAGGGTCGGGCGGGGGCGGTCGGTGGGCAGGGCGTGGACCTCGGGCAGACCGGCCAGGGTGGTGCGCCAGAATTCCAGCTGCCGACTCGCGAGGCTGCCGGGATCGCTCTCCGCGCCCAGCAGTTCGTGCTGCCACAGGGCGTAGTCGGCGTACTGCAGCGGCAGCGGCGTCCATTCGGGCGCGACGCCCGCGGCGCGAGCGGCGAACGCGTACACGACGTCTCGCGCCAAGGGCGCCATCGACCAGCCGTCGGCCGCGATGTGGTGGACCGCCATCGCCAGCACGGTGCGTTCCGGCCCGACGTGGAGGACACACACCCGCAGCGGGGTTTCGCGGGTGATGTCGAAGCCCCGCGACAGCTGGGTGATCAGCGCGGCGTGGATGCCGTCCGCGGTGACATCGAGTTCGGCGATCGGTGTGGAACCCGGGGTCGGCGGCAGAATCCGCTGGTCCGGAAGGCCGTCGGGCCCGGCCGGATAGATCGTCCGCAGCGTCTCGTGCCGGGCCACGACATCGTCGATCGCGGCGCGCAGCGCCGAGACATCGAGCGCGCCATCGATGTCGAAGGCGCCGGGAATGTTGTAGAGCGGCGAGCCCGGGTCGTACTGGTTGAGGAACCACATGCGCTGTTGCGCCGCCGACAACGGGATCCGCGCCGGGCGCGGGCGCGGTCCGGGACGCGGGCGGTCGGACGCGGCGCCCGCTGCCACGAGTTCGGCCAGCTCGGCCACGGTCGGGGCGTCGAAGAGCGCCCGCACCGGCACGGCGGCGTCCAGGGCGGCGCCCACCCGGGCCACGACCTGGGTGGCGATCAGCGAATTGCCGCCGAGCGCGAAGAAGTCGTCGTCGCGCCACACCCGATCGATGCCGAGCACCTCGGCGAAGGCCGCCGCCACCGCGGTCTCCACGGGCCCCTCGGGGGCCAGGTGAGCGCGGGCCTCCTGCCGCGGGGCGGGCAGGGCGTCCAGGTCCAGCTTGCCGTTGGCGGTGCGCGGCAGCTCCGGTAGCACCATGACCGCGGTGGGCACCATGTAGGACGGGAGTCGGTGCGCGGCAGCCTTCTTCAGTTCGGCCAGCACCGGCTCGGCTCCGGGCGCGGCGACCACGTAGGCGGCCAGCAGGCCGCCGTGGCCGTCGTCGCGCACCACCGCGACCGCCCGCGCGACCGACGGGTCGGCGGTCATGGCCGCCTCGACGTCGCCGAGTTCGATGCGCAGGCCGCGCAGTTTGACCTGGGTGTCGGTGCGGCCCAGGTACTCCAGGTTCCCGGCGCGGCGGCGCACCAGGTCGCCGGTGCGGTACATGCGCTCCCCCGGCACGCCGTGCGGGTCGGCGACGAAGCGGGCGGCGGTCAGGTCGTAGCGGCCGAAGTACCCGCGGGCCAGCGGGATTCCGGCCAGATACAGTTCCCCGACCACGCCGTCGGGGACCGGGCGCAGCCGCTCGTCCAGGACGAGGGCGCGCACGCCGGGCGCGGGGATGCCGATGGTGACCGGCTCACCGGAGCGCACGGCCCCGCCGACGGCCCACACGGTCGCCTCGGTCGGGCCGTAGTCGTTGAAGTGACCGCGACCCTCGGCGGCCCATGCCGTCACCAGCTCGGGCGGGCAGGGCTCGCCGCCGGTGACGATCAGACGCAGGTCGTCCAGGCCCGCGGGGTCCACGGTGGCCAGGGCCGAGGGCGTGAGGGCGATGTGCGAGACGCGTTCGCGGGACAGCAGTTCCCCGAGTTCGAGTCCGGCGAAGACGGTGGGCGGCGCCACGACCAGGGTGGCGGCCGCGCCGACGGCCATGAGCAGCTCCACGACCGAGGCGTCGAAACTGGGCGAGGCGACGTGCAGGACGCGGGAATCGCGGGTGATCTCGTCCCGCTCCCGCTGGGCGGCAGCCAGATTCGCGAGTCCCGCGTGGGACACCACCACGCCCTTGGGCGCGCCGGTCGATCCCGAGGTGAAGATCACGTACGCGGGATTGGCGGTGTTCCTGGGGATTCCGGCGAGTTCGGGCGGGTTGTCGTCGGCGTCGGGCTCGTCCAGGCACCACCAGTGCACGGCGCCGGGCAGGCGGTGGCGCTGGTCGGTGACGGTGAGACCGAGGCGCACCCCGGACACGTCGATGATGCGGGCGATGCGGTCGGGCGGGTAGGCCGGGTCCACGGGGACGAAGGCCGCGCCGGTGCGCGCGACGGCCCAGACCGCCACCACCGATTCGATGGAGCGCGGAATACCCACGGCCACCAGGGTTTCCGGGCGGGCGCCCGCAGCCGCGAGCCGTCGGGCCACCTGGTCCGCGCGGGCATCGAGTTCGCGGTAGGTCAGGCTCCGGTCGCCGCAGACCACGGCGATGCCGTCCGGGTTGGCGGCGACGGCGTCGGCCATGATCTCGGCCAGGGTGCGCGGGGGCGTCACCGGGGCGCGGCCGCCGCCGAGCCGGTCCTGCTCCGCCGGGGTGAGCAGGTCCAGATCGCCGACCGGGCGCGGGGATTCGGTCGTGATCTCACCGAGCAGGTGGACCAACCGGTCGGTGAAATCGGTCATGGTGGCGGCGTCGAACAGGTCCGTGGCGTAGCAGCAGCGCAGCTCCAGGCCGTCGGTATCGCCGATCACGGTCAGGCTCAGGTCGAATCGGCTGTTGGTCTGCGGCAGTTCGAGCGGGGCCACGGTCAGGTCGGGCAGCCGCAGTTCGGGCATGGGCAGGTTCTGGAACACCAGCATGAGCTGAACCAAGGGGTGGCGGGCCTCCGAGCGGGCCGGGGACAGCACCTCGACGAGCCGCTCGAAGGGCACGTCGGCGTGCTCGAACGCCGCCAGATCGGTGTCGCGCACGCGATCCAGCAGGGCTCCGAAGCCCTCGGCGGGCCGGACGTCGGTGCGCAGGACCAGCGTGTTCACGAACATGCCGACCAGGTCGTCGAGTTCGCGCACGCCACGGCCCGCCACCGGGGTGCCGACCACGACATCGGCGGTCCCGCCGAGCCGGGCCAGCAGCACGGCCAGGGCCGCGTGCACCACCATGAACGGCGTCGCCCGATGCTCCCGGGCGTACCGGTCGATCGCGTCGCTCACGGTGCGGTCCACGCGCGCGGTGTGTTCGGCCGCCTGATGCGAGGCGCGGGCCGGGCGCGGACGGTCGGTCGGCAGCTCCAGATGATCCGGCACCCCGGCCAGCGTGTCCGACCAGTAGGCGACCTGCCGGGCGGCCGATGAGCGGGCATCCTCCTCGTCGCCCAGGCGATCCCGCTGCCACAGGGTGTAATCCGCGTACTGCACCGGCAGCGGCGCCCAGGTGGGGACTTCACCGGCCGCGCGGGTCGCGTAGGCGGCGGCCACATCCCGGGTCAGCGGCGCCATCGAGAATCCGTCGGTCGCGATGTGGTGGGCGACGAGGACGACGACGTGGTCGTTCACGTCACCGGCGGAGGTGTCGATCCGGAACACGCGAACGCGCAGTGGGACAGCGGCAGTGACGTCGAACCCGTCGCCGATGGTTTCCGCGACCACCGTGGGCAGCGCGTCCGGGGTCACCGGAATCGGCTCGAGGTCGAGGGGGACCTCGCCGGCGTCGAGGACGTGCTGCATGCCGACGCCGTCGATGTCGGGGTAGACGGTACGCAGGGTTTCGTGGCGGTCCAGGACGTCGTGGAGTGCGGCGCGCAGAGCGGCATGGTCCAGGTGGCCCGTCAGGCGCAGGGCCACCGGCACGTTGTAGGCCGGGGACGCCGGGTCGAAGCGGTTCACGAACCACATGCGCTGCTGCGCCGGGGAGAGGGGAACCAGGGCTGGGCGCTCGGCCCGGGTCAGAGCCGGTGCGGCGGTGTCGGATTCGGTAGCGGTCAGGCGGTCGGCGAGCTCGGCGACCACCGGGGCCTCGAACAGCAGCCGGACGGGGACCGTGCGGTCCAGGTGCGCGGCCAGGCGGGCGGCGACGCGGGTCGCGATGAGCGAATCGCCGCCGAGGGCGAAGAAGTCGTCGCGGGCGCCGACGCGGTCCAAACCCAGCACCTCGGCGAAAGTCGCGGCGACGGTCGACGCCGTACCCGTCGGCTCGACGTATTCCGCCTGGACCAGTGACGGTTCCGGGAGGGCGCGCGCGTCAACCTTGCCGGACACGGTGCGAGGCAGCTCCGGGAGCACCTGCAGGGTCGCGGGCACGAGATAACGCGGCAGCCGGTTCGCCGCCCACGCCAGCAGGTCGGGGACCGGGACCGGGGCGTCGAGGGTGACATACGAGCACAATGTCATCGCCTCGGCCGGATTCCTGCGGGCTACCGTCACCGCGGCCTCCACCTGCGGATGCGTCAGCAGGACGGCATCGACCTCACCCGGCTCCACCCGGATCCCGCGGATCTTGATCTGGAAGTCGGTGCGCCCCGCGTACTCGAAACCCGTTGTGGTGCAGCGCATCAGGTCGCCAGTACGGTACATGCGCTGACCGGCCGCGAACGGGTCGGCGACGAACCGGCTCGCGGACAGCGCAGCGCGGCTCGCATAGCCACGCGCCAACCCGGGGCCACGCACATACAACTCGCCCACCGAGCCGATCGGCACCGGGCGCAGCCACCCGTCGAGCACCTGCAACGTCGTTCCGGGCACCGGCGTGCCCACCAGGGCGGATGTCTCGGGCGTCATCGCGTCGCCGAAGCTCGCGGCCACGGTGGTTTCGGCCGGTCCATACGAATTCACCAGTGCGCGACCGGCACCCAACCGGGTGACGAGGGCGGGCGGGCAGACCTCGCCGCCCATGATGACGCTTCCGACCCCGTCCAGGTCGGCGGCGTCGAGCGTGCCGAGCACGCTCGGTGTGCAGACCAGGTGGGTGGCGGCGCCCGCGCGGATCGCCGCGGCCAGTTCGGCTCCGGCGCTCGCCTCCGGCGGCGCGACGACCAGCGTCGCCCCGGCCGCGAACGCGGACATCCACACCAGCATCGCGGCATCGAAAGCCGGGTTCACGCAATGCAGGACACGCGCATCGGCGGTGATCCCGCCGCGCGCCATCGTGGCTGCCACCATGTCGGCGAGCCCGGCATGCGAGACCACGACACCCTTCGGCGTGCCCGTGGAACCGGAGGTGAACACGACATAGGCCGCGTGCTCCGGACGCAAGGGCGCGGCGCGATCCGCATCGGTGACCGCCTCGCCGGACAGCGCGGCGCACTCGGCGGCGAACCGCGCATCGTCGATCCGCAGCCACTCCACCTCGCCGGGCAGCTCGGCGCCCGCCCCGTCCGATTCCCGGACCGCACCGGTAACTCCCAGTACCGCACCACATTCCGCGGCGATCGCGCTCGTCCGCGCGACGGGCTGGGTGATGTCCACCGGGACGAACGCCGCACCGGTCTTCGCGATCGCCCACACCGCGACCATGGACTCGATCGACCGGGGCAAGGCGACCAGCACGGTCCGCTCCGGCCCGGCTCCTTCCGCGATCATCCTGCGCGCCAATTGATTCGCCGCCGCCTCCAGTTGTCCGTAGGTGAGTTCGTGGACGTTCCGGCCGAGCCGAGCGTCCACCAACCGACCCGTGCCCGTCGCGTCGGACTCCACGGCACGGGGTGCGGCGGCATCCACTCCGGCATCCACAGGCGCCGCGGCATCCACTCCGGCATCCACGGGCGCGGTGCCGTCCACTCCCGCAGCCACGGGCGCTGCACCGTCCACCCCGGCGGCGAGCGGGGAGGCATCGCGGATCGCGACCGCGTTCGGGGACGCGCCGGAACCCAAGAGGTCCGGTAGCAGGCGAGGCGTGCTCGCGGGCCGGCCGTGGCGGATCGCGGCATCGGCACCCGGGGCCGCGCCGGTGACCGTGGCGATGCGGTGGGTCGACCGTCCGGTCAGCGCGACGAGGAGGCGGGACAGGGACTCGGCGAGCGAATCGGCTTGGTCGGCATCGAAATAGCGAGGCGAGCGGGTGAGCTCGAGGCGGAGGCCGTCATTGGCGTAGGCGGCCAGCGAGAGCGGGTAGTGGGTGCCGTCCTGGGCGCGCAGGTTGGTGACGGCGAGGTCGGCATGGCGCGTGGCGGCGGCCAGGGTGGCCGCGTCGACCGGGTAGGACTCGAACACCGTGGCGGTGTCGAAGAGCTGACCGAGTCCGGTGGCGGCGTGGATCTCGTCCAAGCCCAGGTGCTGGTGTTCGGCCAGGGCGGCCTGTTCGTGCTGGACGCGGGTGAGCAGGTCGGCGATGGATTCGGCCGGGTTCAGAGTGATCCGGACCGGGACGGTGTTCACCAGCATGCCGACCATGCGGTCGGAGCCGGGGAGTTCCGGCGGGCGGCCGGACACCGTGGCGCCGAAGACGATGTCGGTGGCTCCGGTCCGCTCGGCCAGCAGCAGCGCCCACGCGGCCTGGACCAGTGTGTTGACCGTGACCTGGCAGGCGGCGGCGGTGCGGCGCAGGGCGTCGGGCAGGCCCTCGGGAAGCGGGACCTCGTGGGCGACCGGCGCGGTCGCGGCCGCGGCGCGCGGGGCGGTGGGTGCGATCAAGGTGGGACCGTCGAGACCCGCCAAGCCCCGCGTCCACGCGGTGCGCGCCCGTTCGGCGGGGCGGGCCGCCAGCCATTCGAGATGGGTGCGGAAGGGGACCGGGGTCGCGAAACCCGCGTCGTCACCAGAGGTTTCGTAGAGGCCGATGAGTTCCGCGAACAGCAGCGGCATGGACCAGCCGTCGAGAATCAGGTGATGGTTGGTGATGACCAGCCGGAACCGGCGCTCGCCCGCCGCGATGCACAGGAAGCGGATGAGCGGCGGGCGGTCCACCGCGAAGGGGACGCGCAGTTCGGCCGCGGCGAGAGCGTCGAGCTCCTCGGGGGTCGCGCCGATCGCCTCGCGATACTCGCACGGCACCGGCACCTCGGCCGGGATCACCTGTACGGCACCGATATCCGAGTCGATGAACCCCGCGCGAAGCACGTCGTGGCGGCGGACCAGGGCTTCGGCGGCGGCCCGCAGCCGGTCCGGATCGAGGAAGGCTTCCACGTCGATGATCGCCTGCACCGAATAGCCGTCCGAGCGACCCTCGGCCAAGTGGGCCTGGAACAGCAGGCCGCGCTGCAACGGCGTCAGCGGCCAGGCATCGGCGAGACGGCCGAGAGCCTGTTCCCAGGCATCGATTTCGGGCTGCGAGACCTTCAGCAGGGGTAGGTCAGCGGGGGTCAGGCCACCGGCATCGGGCCGCCGGAGCAGCTCGGCGATCTCGCCGAGAGCCGAAAGCCATTCGCGTGACAGCGATTCCACGTCCTCGGCGGCGATCGCATCGGAGGCGTACTGCCACATCGCGCGGATCCGCGGCCCCGCCGCCGACTCCAGGGTGACGGCATCCACCGACAGCACCGCCGCCAGCGGCATGGACGGGTCGGCGTGGCCGCCCAGCCGGTCGCCGACCGCGATCGGCAGCCAGTCGCCCTCGAGCTCGATATCGGGGATCTGGCCCAGGTAGTTGAAACCGAGCTGCGGCTCCGGGAAGGCGGCGAGCTCGGACGCGGTCTCGGGATTCAGATAGCGCAGCAGGCCGTAGCCGAGGCCACTGCGCGGCACGGCACGCAGCTGCTCCTTGACGTTCTTCAGCACCGATTCCACCGCGTCGGAGCCCGAATCACCGTTCATGGCAACGGGTCCCAGCCGGACCGGCACCTGCGCGGTGAACCAGCCGACCGTCCGCGACAGGTCCGCTCCCGCGACGGCGGTCTCGTCACGGCCGTGGCGCTCGACCATGACCACGGTGCTCGCGGCCCCGGTCTCGCCGCGCCCGGCACGCCGGCGCGCGAGCGCCATGGTCAAGGCGGCCAGCAAGGCGTCCTCGACCCCGCACCGATAGGTTCCGGCGAGCCGGGTGACCAGAATCGACGAGACGTCCTCCGGCACTTCCAGATCGACGTGGGCGGCGGTGCGGTGGGTGTCCACCGCCGGGTCCAGCGCGCGCGGTCCGATCGGAGCGGCCTCGGCCAGGACGTCGCGCCAGTATCCGAGTTCTCGCCTCGGCCACGGCAGGTCCACCACCGCACCGTCCGGGTGGTCCGCGCCGCCGGTATCGGCGTTCGCGACCGCGGCCAGCGCGGACGACCACGTGCGCATCGACGTTCCCGTCTCGCGCAGTTCCGGCCGGGTACCGGAGACGGCCTGCGCCCAGGCGGACATCAAGTCGGGCAGCAGGATTCGCCACGACACCGCGTCACAGGCCAGGTGGTGGACGGCGATCGCCAGCCGTCCCGAGCGGCCCGCGCCCGCGTCCAGCCAGGTCAGGGCGAGCATCGACCCCGAGCGCGGATCCAGGCGGTTGACGGCCGACGCCAAGGCGCGATCGATCGCGGCGGCGGTGATCACGACCTCGGCTTCCGGCTCGCCGACTCCGTCGCCCGCGACGCCCCGCACCGCGGCACAGTCGATTCGGGTCAGCAGGTTCGCCGCGTCGACGGTCTCCGGTGGGGCGACATCCAATCGCAGCCCGTCATCGGTGCGGACGACGCGGGCCCGCAGCATGTCGTGGCGGTCGAGCACCGCCTGCACGGCGGCCAGCACCATCGCGGGTTGGGCCCCGACCGGGACCTGGACCACCATCGACTGCGCGAAATGCCGCCAGCCGGGACGACTCAACAGCCAGGACGCGACCGGCGTCAGCGGCAGCCGGCCGACGCCGCCGCCCGGAAGTTCGGCGAGCCGCTCGTGGCGATCCTCCAGATGCGTGACCACGGCGGCCAGACCCGCCGGAGTGCGATGCTCGAAGACCTCGCGGGCGGAGAAGACCAGACCCGCCGCGCGGGCGCGCGAGACCAGGGTGATGGCCATGATCGAGTCGCCGCCCAAGGCGAAGAACGAGGTGCCCGGGCCGACCCCGGGGATGCCGAGGACCTCGGCGAACAGGGTGCACAGTGCGCGTTCGGTCTCGGTGGCCGCCGCCCCGGCATCGATCGGTTGCGCCACAACGGGTTCCGGGAGCGCGCGCCGATCCACCTTGCCGTTGGCGGTGAGCGGCAGCGCGCCCAGCACGGTGACGGTCGCGGGCACCATGTACGGCGGCAGCCGGTGCGTGGCATGGTCCAGCAGCTCGGCCTCGGTGATCGCGTGCCCGGCGTGCGGCACCACGTACGCGGCCAGCACGGTGCCACCGCCGGCGCCCGGACGCGCCACGGTCACCGCGATCTCCACCCCGGCGTGCGCGTTCAGGGCGGCGTCGACCTCCCCCAGCTCGACCCGCATACCGCGCAACTTGACCTGGAAGTCACCACGACCCACGTACTCGAGCACGCCGTGCTCGGTCCAGCGCACCAGATCTCCGGTGCGGTACATACGCGCCCCGGCCGCACCGTCCGGCGCGGGCAGGAACCGTTCCGCGGTCAGACCGGGACGGCCCGCGTACCCGCGCGCCACCCCCGGACCGCTCACGTACAGCTCCCCCGCCACGCCGATCGGCACCGGGCGCAGCCAGCGGTCCAGCACCAGCATCCCCGCGCCCGGAATCGGATCGCCGAGACCGGACTGGACGCCCGCGACCAGGCCACCGGTGTAGGTGACCGCCACCGTGGTCTCGCTGGGCCCGTACGAATTCAGCAGATCCCGCCCGGTCCCGAAGCGCGCCACGATATCCGGCGGCGTCGGCTCGCCGCCCGAGGACACCGCGCGCACACCGTCGAGCGCGTTCGACTCCAGCGTGGACAGCACCGCGGGGGTGGAACACACCTGCGTGATGCCGTAATCCCGGACCAGCCCGGCCAATTCGGCGCCGAGCACCGGATCCGGTTCGGCCACCACCAGCGTCGCGCCCGCGGCGAACGCCATCAGCCACTCCAGCACCGCCGCGTCGAAGCTCGGGTTCAAGCACTGCAGGACACGGGAACCCGGATCCACCCGGTACGCGGACACGATGGCCGCGGCCAGACCGGCCAGACCGGAGTGGGTCACCACCACGCCCTTCGGCACGCCCGTCGACCCAGAGGTGAAGACCAGGTAGGCCGGATTCTCGACCCGGGGACGGCCACGAAGCTCATCGTCGGTCAACGGCAGATCCGACAGCGCGGCGTCGTCGGAGGCCGCGCCACCGCCTCGCACGAGATCATCCAGGGCGATCCACGGCATCGAATCCGGCAGTTTCGCAGACGATTCCGTGCAGGCGAGACCGACCGTCACGCCCGCTTCGGCGGCGATATCGGCCAGCCGGGCCGCAGGCAGGGCCGTGCCCACGGGCACGAACGCCGCACCGGTCTTGGCCACCGCCCACAAGGCGACCACCGCCTCGATCGAGCGCGGCAGGGCGAGCAGGACCGTCGACTCCGGGCCCAGAACGTGCGCGTCCGAGCCGGACCCGGCGGCGCGCGATATCCGGCGCGCCAGCCGATTCGAGAGTGCGTCCAATTCGCCGTACGTCAGTCGCCGATCAGCGGCCATGACCGCGATCGCGTCGGGCCCCGCCCGATGCAGACCGGCGGCCAGGATCTCCGGCAGCAGCCGCGGTTCGGGTGCGGCCATCCCGTGCGCGCCCGCCAGCAGCGGCTTCTCGTCCGCCACCGTGTAATCCAGCGCGGCCACGGGAGTCCCGGCCTCCGCCGACAGCAGCGAATCCAGCAGCGCCAGGAACCGGCGATGATGCCGGGCCAGCGAATCCTCGTCGTACAACCGCGGATTCGCCGCGAAGTCGACATGGATCGGCGCACCCGCCCCGTGCTGATAGAAGTTGACGAACAGATCCTCGATCGGCCCCGACGTCACCACGTGCAGGCTCGATTCGACGCCCTCGAAATCGATCCCGGCCGGGAACAACATGATGTTGATGACCGGCCCGGTCATCCCCCGCCCGAACTCGGCCTGGCGTCCCCCGTCATTCCCGGCCGCGGCCCGGTCGCCGTCATCCCCTCGGGAACCGTCCTGGCGCATGTCCTCGTGGCGGAAGCGTTGGTGGCGTAGGGCTCCCGACGCCGCGACCCGGACCGCGTCCAGGACCTCGCCGACCCGCCCGGTGCGCGGCACCGGCACTCGCAGCGGCACCACATTGGCGATCATGCCGCCCGAACGCCGCAGGACCGCGGTGGTGCGGCCGGAGACCGGCAGGCTCAGGACCACGTCCTCCGTCGCGGTCAGGCGGGCGTAGTAGAGCGCGACCGCCGCCATGACCACGGTCGCCGAGCTGGTATCGAAGCGGCGGGCGGCGGCTTCCAGCCGGGCGGCGGTGCCGTCACCGAGCTGGGCGCGGGCCTCACGCCCCAGCGCACACGCCGGGGCGGTGGCCGCGACCAGGCTGCAACGGTCGGGCATGCCCGCGGTGGCCTCGCGCCAGTAGTGCTCGTCGGTGACGTACCGGGAGGACTCCCGGTACGCCATCTCCGCCTCGTGCACTGCCAACAGCGAGGCCGCGGTGCCGGGAGGCGCCGATTGCCCGCGCACCGCGGCGTTGTACAGCTCGGCGACCCGATACAGCATGGTCACCGAACCGAATCCATCGATGAGAAGGTGGTGAGCTCTGGTGTACCACAGGTGATGGGACTCCCCGACCCGGATCACCATTGATACCCCGGCGTTCACACCGAACAGGTCGATCGGCCGCGCCACGTCGGCACGCATCCACTCCAGCGCCTCGGCGACCGGATCGGTGCGATCGGTGAGATCCAGGAACCCGATCTCGCGCTCCATCCCGGCGTCGACCACCTGACACGGCTGCTCCCCGGCCTCGACGAACCGCAGGACGCCCGAACCGAACTCACGCCCCGCCCGCACCGCCACCCGCCGCAGCGTCTCGACCTCCAGCGGCCCGCGCATCTCGATGTACTGGGCCTCCGACAACGGCACGGCCGGATCCAGCTGCTGGGCGTAGAACATCCCCAGCTGCGCCGGGGATAGCGGGAAGGTGTGGCCGGAAACTCGCGTCATGCTTACCGCCTAACTGCTGGTCGAGAAGGATTCATCGGTCGGCGCCACCTCGTAGGCGGGCACCTGGGAGGCGTGCCGGGAAGTCAAGCGACTCACCATGACCGAGCGCACGTGCGTGGGCAGCGTCGGCGCGAACTTGCGCACATAGGCGTCCGCCCATTCGGGGTCGTCGAGCAGGAACGGGAAGTCGGTGGTCATCATGGAGCGCACCACCAGCATCGGCATCGGCGCGTCCAGGGGCCGAAACTCCTTGTTCCACAGGCCCGGTTGATCACAGCCCGGATAGAATTGCCCGAGCATCGAGCCGCGCTCCACGAATTTGGTCTTGAATTCCTCATGGATCTCGTCGATCAAGGAATAGTCGGTCAAATTCGGGAATACCGTGATCAATGCGCGCAGCACCGATGAGGAACTACCGTTCCCCGTGGGCAGTTCCGGATACAGCTCCAGGGCGTCGCGGATGATCGCGCGCACCCACATCGGCCGCGGTTCCGCCGCCGGCACCTGCGCCAGCCACAGCAGATCCCGCCGCATCGACGGCCGGACGTACGGGCAAACCGGCCCGTCACGGCCCAGTTCGTCACTGGGTTGGGTCAGCATGGAATCCGCCCAGGACCGGAACGCCGCCACCGTCGGCCGGGCGGCCGGGCAGGTTGATCCGATGTCCCCCAAAGGGACCCACTGTAGCCCCGAGCGGGGGCCTGTAACACGCTCGCTCATGACTCACCTCGGCTGATCGAGCTTCGGCAGGAGAGGCACCGTTGCCCACATACTCAAATAGTGGCCCGGTCATGAGCCGTTAACACGAGTAGTGGGTTACCCAATTTATCTATGACACTCCGAATTTCGCCGAGGAGAAAATAAAGAAAAGACCGGTCAGGCATTGACCGGTCTTTTCTGTGGGACTGGGATCAGGCGCCGATGAGGCGCGCGGCCAGGTAGCCCTCCACCTGATCCAGGGCCACCCGCTCCTGGGCCATCGAGTCGCGTTCACGCACCGTGACGGCGTGGTCCTCGAGCGTGTCGAAGTCGACCGTGATGCAGAACGGGGTGCCGATCTCGTCCTGGCGACGGTAGCGGCGGCCGATGGCGCCGGCATCGTCGAAGTCCACGTTCCAGTTCCGGCGCAGCTGCGCGGCCAGGTCCTTGGCCTTCGGCGACAGGTCCGCGTTGCGCGACAACGGCAGTACCGCCGCCTTGACCGGAGCCAGCCGCGGATCCAGGCGCAGCGTGGTGCGATCCTCCACGCCGCCCTTGGCGGTCGGCACCTGCTCGACGTGGTACGCGTCGACCAGGAACGCCATCAGCGAACGGGTCAGACCGGCCGCGGGCTCGATGACGAAGGGGGTGTAGCGCTCACCGGTCTGCTGGTCGAAGTAGACCAGCTCCTTGCCCGAGTGCTCCGAATGCGTCTTCAGGTCGAAGTCGGTGCGGTTGGCGACACCCTCGAGCTCGCCCCACTCGCTGCCCGCGAAGCGGAAGCGGTACTCGATGTCCACCGTGCGGGTGGAGTAGTGGGACAGCTTCTCCTTCGGATGCTCGAACAGCCGCAGGTTCTCCGGGTCGATACCGAGGTCGGTGTACCAGGCCATGCGGGTGTCGATCCAGTACTGGTGCCACTGCTCGTCCTCGCCCGGCTTGACGAAGAACTCCATCTCCATCTGCTCGAACTCGCGGGTGCGGAAGATGAAGTTGCCCGGGGTGATCTCGTTGCGGAACGACTTGCCGATCTGCGCGATGCCGAACGGCGGCTTCTTGCGCGCGGTGGTGGCGACATTGTCGTAGTTGACGAAGATGCCCTGCGCGGTCTCCGGACGCAGGTAGTGCATGCCCTCTTCGGACTCGACCGGGCCCAGGTAGGTCTTCAGCATCATGTTGAAGTCCTTGGGCTCGGTCCACTTGCCCACGGTGCCGCAATCCGGGCACACGATGAGCTCCATGGACACCGAGTCCGGGTCGTCGAGCTTGTTCTTCTCGGCGTACGCCTCCTGCAGGTGGTCCTGCCGGTGCCGCTTGTGGCAGTTGAGGCATTCCACCAGCGGGTCGTTGAACACCGCGACGTGACCCGAGGCCACCCACACCTGACGCGGCAGGATGATCGAGGAGTCCAGACCGACGACGTCGTCGCGGCTGGTCACCATGGACCGCCACCACTGCCGCTTGATGTTCTCCTTGAGCTCCACGCCCAGCGGACCGTAATCCCAGGCCGACCTCGTTCCGCCGTAGATCTCACCGCTCGGGTACACGAGACCCCGACGCTTGGCGAGATTGGCGACGGTGTCCACCTTCGACTTGGGTGCCACTGAACAGTTCTCCATCCGTGTCCGGAAGATTGCAAAGGATTAGGTCCAGACTATCTGCCGCGAGCAACCCACTTTGCACCCACTGCCCCCACAAGCAGGGGATGCAGCCCTGATCACAACCGGCCATATTGGAACGAGGACACCGGTCGGCACGCGGGGGTGCGCGATCCACAACAGCACAGGGGTGGGCCATGCGAACGTATGGGAGCAAGTACACGGTGGCGCTCGCGATCGTGGCGGTGACACTGCTCGGCAGCGCCGTTCTGCTCAATCGTCTCCAGGGCCGCCCGGCGGACGATGCGGGTTCGACGATCGCCGCCACCGCGCCCGTGGACCTGGGCCACCCGTTCGCCAATACCCCGACCGCCACCTGGTCCGAAGGCGCGGCCGGAATACAGCCGCCCGCCGCCGCGCCGGTCGGGCGCTACTCGGCCGCGACCGTGACCGCGGCCACCGATCGCGTCAAACAGCTGATCGTCGCCGCCCGGCTGGATCAGCACGTCCTCGAAACCCAGGACGCCGAACCGGTGCTGGCCCTGCTGGCCACACACCAGGTCGAGGACATCCGGCCGAAACTGAAGTCCGGGAACGCGGCGGACACCTGGTGGCTGACCGAGAAGCTGGCACCCGGATATCGGCTGCTGCCGGTCTCGCCGCGGGTCGAAGGGTCCATGACGGTGGGGCTGAACAGCAAGGGCGAGTTGGCGATTCGCACCGATTACTCGGTGGCGTACGCGTTCACGCCGCCGGACCGCACCGGGTACGGGGCCTTCGACATCGTCGCGATGGTGCGGCGGGTGGTCGAGTACGACTGGGTCGAGGACCCTGCCTACGACGGCGGATCGCAGGGGATGTGGATCGGCGACGTCCAGGGCTTCGCGTATCCGGTCAACTGCTTCCTGGGGAAGAAGGGCTATCTGGCCCCCAACTACGGCAATCCGCCGTCGTTCGGCGGCGCGCCGGACAAGCATCGGCCCGAGTACTACTTCGATCGGTCGATGCCGATGCCCCAGGACGGCAACTGCTGAGGCGACGCGCCGACTTCATGTTTGACATGCGTACCCGTGCATATAAGAATGGCATCGGTTTCCAATAAGGAGTTGGTTCGATGACCACGGACAGCGGCGCGCCCCTGCGGCGCTCGCACGTCGCGACCGAGGCTCCGGCCGCGATCCCCCACGACGAGTATCCGTACCGGTCGCCGCAGCCGCCGGTGGTGCCGTCACGCACCATTCTCGACTCCGCCGGGGAACTGCTGCGCGCCCTCGCGGCGCCGGTGCGCATCGCCATCGTGCTGCAACTGCGGGAGTCGCCGCGCTGCGTGCACGAACTCGTCGATACCCTCGGAGTGACCCAGCCGCTGATCAGTCAGCACCTGCGGATCCTGAAGTCCGCGGGGGTGGTGCGTGGTGAGCGCACCGGGCGCGAGGTCATCTACGAGCTGGTCGACGAGCATCTCGCGCACATCGTCATCGACGCGGTCGCGCACGCAGAGGAAGGGTGACCCGTGGGAACAACCGAGAAGACGGTCGGAGTTCGCAGCACCCGTCAGCGCAGCGCCATCGCCGCACTGCTGGCCGACATCGACGAATTCCGCTCCGCGCAGGAACTGCACGACGAACTCCGCAAACGCGGTGAGGGCATCGGCCTGACCACGGTCTACCGGACCCTGCAATCCCTGGCCGACGCCGGCATGGTCGACGTGCTGCGCACCGACACCGGCGAATCGGTGTACCGGCAGTGCTCGAGCGGACACCACCATCACCTGGTCTGCCGCCGCTGCGGCAGCACCGTCGAGGTGGAGGGACCGACCGTGGAAGCGTGGGCCGACTCGATCGCCGCCGAGCACGGATTCACCGATATCAGCCACACCATGGAAATTTTCGGCACCTGCCGCGAATGCTGCGCCGCGAAGGGCTGACCAGCCGGAATCCCGCGTGGCCCACACAAATTCGCAACAGATGGGACAGGGCTGACATGGCAGTGTCAGCTTGTTGAGAACGGATATTCGTTTTAATTTGGGCGCATGCCCAGAGTCAGCGATGCACACCTGGAACGCCGCAGACAACAGATTCTCGACGCCGCACAGACCTGCTTCGCCCGCACAGGCCTGCACGCCACCACCATGCAGGACGTCTTCGCCGAATCCGGGCTCTCCGCCGGAGCGGTCTACCGCTACTTCAAATCCAAGAACGACATCATCGAGGCCCTCGCGACCGAAGCCACCGTCGACCTGCGCGCCACCCTCAGCGAAGCCGTCTACAGCGACCCGCTACCCACGCCGCCCGCACTGGTCCGGCTGATGAGCGAGGACATCGTCAAGCTCAGCGCCCCCGGCGGGCCCGTGCGGGTCATCCCCCAGTCCTGGGCGCTGGCCCTCACCGACGCCAATATCGCCGATTACGTGCGCACCAATATTCTCGGCTTCCGCCGCCTGTGGTTCGACTACGCCAACCGCATGCGCGACGCGGGCTGGTTCCCCCCGGACGCCGACACCGACGCCATCGCCAAGATCTTCCTCGGGCTGCTGCCCGGGATCATCCTGCAGCACCTCATTCTCGGCGACGCCGATCCCGACACCTTCGCGCGCGGCATCACCGAGATCCTGCCCGGCTATCGCGACGCCGCCGGGGAACCCGAAACCGCCCGGGCCTGAACCGATCCCGGGCGGCGAGCCCCGTCAGGGCAGCAGGCCCTGGCGGGCGCGGCCCGCACCGGACAGCGTCAACAGCAGCAGGGTGGCCAGCGGCTCGTCCTCCAGCCCGGCGGCCGGGAAGGTGTAGCGCAGGATCACGTCCGCCAGCTTGTCGCGCGACACCACGGTCAGCGTGCCGAACTGGAGCGCGGCATTGCGCTCGGCGACCCGCTTGTGCAGCTGCGGCTTCACCGGGCGGTCCCAGGCCAGAATGCACATGAGCGCCAGCACATCCAGGCCCGGCGACAGGTTGACCCCGCGCAGCGAGCACAGCGCGCCCTCGTATTCGAAACCGAGGGCGCCCTCTTCCTCGCGAACCTCCACGCCGTAGCGCAGCAGCAGGGCGCGGGCGCGGTCCTGCAGCGCCTCCGCGGGAGTGAGCTGATCGGTCACTTCACACCTCCGAAACGGCGGTCGCGCTTGGCGTACTCCAGGCACGCGTCCCAGAGATTGCGGCGATCGAAATCGGGGAAAAGCGTTTCCTGGAACACGAATTCGGCGTACGCGGCCTGCCAGATCAGGAAGTTGGAGCTGCGCAGCTCACCCGACGGGCGCAGGAACAGGTCCACGTCCGGCATATCGGGCTCGTCCAGGTACTGGGCGACGGTGGCCTCGGTGACCTTCTCCGGATCCAGCTCCCCCGCGGCCACCCGGCGCGCGATTTCCCGTGCGGCGTCGGCGATCTCGGCGCGGCCGCCGTAGTTGACGCACATGGTCAGGGTCATCACCGTATTGTCCTTGGTGAGCTCCTGCGCGACTTCCAATTCCTTGATCACGCTGCGCCACAGGCGCGGTCGCCGCCCGGCCCACCGCACCCGCACACCCATCTCGTGCATCTCGTCGCGGCGGCGGCGGATCACATCGCGGTTGAAGCCCATCAGGAAGCGGACCTCGTCCGGGCTGCGCCGCCAGTTCTCGGTGGAGAACGCGTACGCCGACAGCCACTTCACACCCATCTCGATGCAGCCCTCGACGGTGTCCATGAGCACCGCCTCGCCGCGCTCGTGTCCCGCGGTGCGCGGCAGCCCGCGCTCCTGCGCCCACCGCCCGTTCCCGTCCATCACCAGCGCCACATGCCTGGGCACGAACTCCGCCGGAATCGCCGGCGGCTTCGCCCCCGACGGATGCGGCGACGGCGGCCGCACAACACGCTGCTCAGTCGATGACTTCCGGTTCCCGATCACGCCCCCATCCTGCCCGACGCGCCGGAGCGCCGGACGCCGCCCACTGTATTCACACCGGACCTCCACACCACCGACACTCGTTCCGCGAATTCCGGCGCCGGACCGGCGGGTGGTCGACCGGTCAGCCGATGGCGGCTTCGGTGCGGTCGACAGCCTCGTGGGGGCGGGTGCGCTCGATGAGCGGGAGGGTGCGGAGCTGACGCTCCAAATGCCATTGCAGGTGCGCGGCGATGAGGCCGCTGGCCTGGCGGCGCATGGCGTCGGTGACGGCGTCGACGCCGGACCAGTCGCCGCGCTCGAGGGCGCTCATGTGGTCGAGGACGCCGAGCATCGGGGTGGCCGCGCCGGGCGGGCGGCAGTGCACGCAGACCGCGCCGCCGGCGGCTACGTGGAAGGCCCGGTGCGGGCCGGGGGTGGCGCAGCGGGCGCAGTCGTCGAGCGCGGGAGCCCAGCCCGCGAAACCCATGGCGCGCAACAGGAACGCGTCGAGGATCAGTTCGTGCGGGCGATGACCCAGGGCGATGGCGCGCAGGGCGCCCGCGGTGAGGGTGTGCAGGCGAGCGGCGGGTGCGCCCTCCTCGCCCGCGAGGCGTTCGGCGGTTTCGAGGACCGCGCACGCGGTGGTGTAGCGGCCGTAGTCGGCGACGATGTCGGCGGCGAAGGTCTCGACCGTGTGCACCTGGGTGACGGTGTCGAGATTGCGGCCGGGATGGAGCTGGATGTCGACGTAGGCGAACGGTTCCAGGCGGGCGCCGAACTTGGAGCGCGTGCGCCGCACACCCCGGGCTACCGCGCGCACCAGACCGTGCTGGCGGGTCAGGAGCGTGACGATACGGTCCGCCTCGCCCAGCTTGTGCTGGCGCAACACCACCGCATGATCCCGATACAACCGCACCGCAACAGTCTCGCACGCGGGACCGACCGGGCGGTGACGAGTCGCGGCGTGTAGCGCGGCGGGGCGCGGTTAGAAGTTCGTTGGCCCGCGATTGGCGACTGAAACCAGGCTGAAACCCGCAAGGCAGAGCATTCGGACGCACCCATCGGAGGACTCCATGACGCGCCAGACTCCCGCCGCCGGATCCCGCTGGGCGGCCGTGCCGTCCGCGCCCCGATCGCTGCGCGCCGCCCGGCGGATGGTCGCGGCGACCCATATCTGTACTGCCGTCCGGCCCTGGAGGGGTGGGCCGGACGGCGGTACGCCCTCGAACGATCGGCGCGGGGATAGGTAAGGCCGGAGGTCGCCTTTCACAACCGCCACCTGTTGGACGTGTGACCAAAGTCGCGCTATGTTACTCCCGAGTACAAACGAGACGGGATTCACATGACTTTGGCGTCTGTCGGCGAACTGGGCCTGACGGAACTCGCGGCGGCCCTGGCGGCGGGCACGATCACATCGGTCGAGGCGACCACGGCCGTACTCGATCGCATCGAGGCCAGCCAGGGGGCATTGAACGCCTTCCGGATCGTGCGCCGGGCCGAGGCCCTCGCCGAGGCCGCCGAGGCGGACCGCAAACTCGCCGCCGGACAACGGGAACCGCTGCTCGGGGTGCCGCTCGCCATCAAGGACGACACCGACCTGACCGGCACGCCAACGGCATTCGGCTGCGGCGGTGACTTCCCCGCCGCGACCGAGGACGCCGAAGCGGTGCGCCGATTGCGCGCGGCGGGCGCGGTGATCGTCGGCAAGACCAATACCTGTGAGCTCGGCCAGCTCCCGTTCACCAGCGGAGACGCCTTCGGCCACACCACGAATCCGTGGAGCGCGGGCCACACCCCCGGCGGTTCGTCGGGTGGTTCCGCGGCGGCGGTCGCGGCCGGATTGGTCCCCGCCGCACTGGGTTCCGACGGGGCCGGCTCGGTGCGGATCCCCGCCGCCTGGAACAACCTGTTCGGCATCAAACCCCAGCGCGGTCGCATCTCGACCTGGCCGCTGCCCGAAGCCTTCCACGGGCTCACCGTGAACGGCCCGCTCGCCCGCACCGTCGCCGACGCCGCGCTGCTGCTCGACGCCGCCGCCGGCCCGCACCCCGGCGACCTGCACACCCCGCCCGCGCTGCGCGTCTCCGACGCGGTCGGCCGCGATCCGGGCCGCCTGCGCATCGCGCTCTCGCTGCGAATCCCGTTCACCGCCACCAAGACCGCGCTCGATCGCGAGGTCGAGGCCGGTGTGCACGCCACCGCCGCGACCCTGCGCCGTCTCGGCCACCAGGTCACCATCGCCGACGTGCACTACGGCGTGCTGATGGGCGCGACCTTCCTGCCGCGGTCCATGGTCGGCATCCGCGAGGCCCTCGACCGGCTGCCCGGCGCGCAGGTCGACCCGCGCACCCACCACAACGCCACCGTCGGCCGCCTGCTGTCCCCGCTGCTGTTCGCCGCCCGCGCCGCGGAACCGTTGCTGCGCAAGCAGACCGGCCGCATCTTCGACGACTTCGACCTGGTACTGGCCCCCACCACCGCCACCCCGCCCCCGGGTGTCCGCGAGATCGACGGCATCGGCTCCTGGGCCACCGACGAACTCATCACCGCCGCCTGCCCCTACACCTGGCCGTGGAACGTGCTGGGCTGGCCGGCGGTCAACATCCCCTCCGGTTTCACCGCGGACGGGCTCCCGGTCGGCTCCCAGCTGATGGGCCCCGCCAACTCCGAGGAACTGCTGGTTTCGGTCGCGGCCCAGCTGGAATCGGAACTCCAGTGGTACAAGGCCCGCCCGACCCCGTGGTGGCCGCAGTCCTAGAAACGACGAATGGCACACCGGCGAGGGAACATTCCCTCACCGGTGTGCCATTCGCATGACGCGGGTCAGAAGCCGAGCTTGCCCAGCTGCTTCGGGTCGCGCTGCCAGTCCTTGGCCACCTTCACGTGCAGGTGCAGGTAGATGCGGGTGCCGAGGATGTGCTCGATCTGCTTGCGGGCGTTGGTGCCGACCTCTTTCAGGCGGGCGCCGCCCTTGCCGATGATGATGGCCTTCTGGCTGGGGCGCTCCACGTACAGCAGGGCGTGCACATCGAGCATGCCCTCCGCGGAGCGACTGCCGTCGGTCTCGGTGTCGTCGTTCTCCTCGCGTTCGAGGACCTCCTCGATGACCACCGCGAGCGAGTGCGGGAGCTCGTCGCGCACGCCCTCCAGCGCGGCCTCGCGAATGAGCTCGGCCATCAGGACTTCCTCGGGCTCGTCGGTGAGCTCGCCGTCCGGGTAGAAGGCCGGGCCCTCGGGCATCTGCGAGGCGATGACGTCGATGAGCACCTCGACCTGTTCGCCCTTGACCGCGGACACCGGAACCACCTCGGCCTCGGGACCCAGCAGCTGGGAGACCGCCATCAACTGGTGCGCGACCTGGTCGCGGCTCACCTTGTCGATCTTGGTGACCACACCCAGCAGGGTGGTCTTGGGCGCCATGGTCTTGATCTGCTCGACGATCCAGCGGTCACCGGGACCGATCTTCTCGTCCGCCGGAATGCAGACCGCGATCACGTCGACTTCCGAATACGTATCGCGCACCAGGTCGTTGAGCCGCTGCCCGAGCAGGGTGCGCGGCCGGTGCAGACCGGGGGTGTCGACCAGGATCAGCTGCGCGTGGTCGCGGTGCACGATGCCGCGGATGGTGTGCCGGGTGGTCTGCGGCCGCGAGGAGGTGATGGCGATCTTCTGCCCCACCATGGCATTGGTCAGCGTGGACTTGCCGGTGTTCGGCCGCCCCACGAAACACACGAAGCCGGAACGGAATTCGCCCTTGCCGTCGCCCTTGCCGCTCATTCGAAGACCTCCGATTCGGTGTCCAGGTCGAAACCCGCCGGGACCTTACGCGCACCCGCGGCATCGTCGTCGGGGCGTTGCGCCGCGATGGGGTTCTCCACGCCGTAGTGGTCGTCGGCGTCCAGCACGTCGAACACCGCGCCCTTGACGTCGCTGAAAATGATTCGCGCCGTGGGCGATACCTCACGCACCGCCGCGACACCGGGATCGGACAGCTTGCCCGCCACCACCACGGCCGCCTCGAAACCGGTCGCGCCGCTGGAGATCGCGGCCGCCACCGCGGCCTGCAGGGCGGTCAGCGGGAGCGCGGTCAGCTCCACCGTCCCGGCCGCGTAGGTGCGGCCGTGGGTGTCGCGCACGGCCGCGCCGCCGCGGCCGCCGGTGCGGCCCATCGCGCCGCGGGCGAGCACCCGCAGCTTGCCGTCCTCGGCGTCGAGCTCAATCATCGGCGTTCATCTCGGTCATCGGCCTCTCCATCGTCGTGTGCGCCGCCCGGTTCCTGTTCCGCCGGTTCGGTTCTCGTCTTCTCCTGGGCCCTGCGCACCACCACCGTGTGGATCCGCATGCGGCCGCGCGCGTCGGCCCCGCCCTCCCCCTTCAATTGCAAGCCCTGGACGACGGCCTTGGAGCCGGGCAGCGGGACGCGGCCCAGGGCGTGCGCGAGCAGGCCGCCGACGGTGTCGACGTCCTCCTCCTCGATCTCGATGTCGAACAGCTCGCCCAGGTCGTCGACGGGCAGCCGGGCCGAGACCCGGAACTTGCCGGCGCCGATCTGCTCGATCGGCGCGATCTCGTCCTTGTCGTACTCGTCGGCGATCTCGCCCACGATCTCCTCGAGAATGTCCTCGATGGTGACCAGGCCCGCGATGCCGCCGTACTCGTCGACCAGCACCGCCATGTGGTTGCGGTGGCGCTGCATCTCGTCGAGCAGCGCGTCGAGGGGCTTGGAATCGGGGATGAAGACGGCGGGCCGCATGACCTGGCGCACCTTCACCTTCCGGCTCCGATCCGCGTACGGGACAAGGTCTTTCAGGTAGACGACGCCGAGAATGTCGTCGACGTTCTCCCCGATCACCGGAATCCGCGAATGCCCCGACCGCACCGCCAGCGACAGGGCCTGCGCCGCGGTCTTGTCCGCCTCGATCCACACCATCTCGGTGCGCGGCACCATGACCTCGCGCGCCGGGGTGGAATCGAGTTCGAACACCGACTGGATCATGCGCGCCTCGTCGGCGTCCACCACGCCGCGCTCACCCGCCAGATCCACCACTTCGCGCAGTTCGATCTCGGAGGCGAAGGGGCCGTTGCGGAATCCCTTACCGGGGGTGATCGCATTACCGATCAGGATCAGCAGGCGGCTGATCGGGCCGAGCAGCGAGCCGATGGCCTGCAAGGGCAGCGACGCGCCCAGCGCCAGCGAGTAGGCGTGCTGACGGCCCAGCGTACGCGGGCCGACACCGATCACCACGTAGTCGACGAGCACCATGACCGCCGCGGTGATCAGCAGCGCGGGCGCCTCGCCCAGCGAGTCCAGGAGCACGGCCGCCAGCAACACCGTTGCCGTGATCTCGCACGTAAGGCGCAGCAGCACCATGAGATTCACATACCGCGGCCGATCCGCGATGATGCGCGCCAGCCGCGCCGCCCCGGTCCGCTCCGCGCGCACCAGATCCTCGACGCGCGCGGGCGAAATGGTGTTCAGCGCCGAATCCAGCGCCGCGAACACCCCGCCGGCCGGGACCAGGACGATCGCCAGCAGCAGCAGAACGAATGAATTCACGCCGGGCCCAGCGGATCACCGGTGGTGTCGGTGAATCCGGTCTTGCCCAGCAGCCGCTGGTCGCGCTCGGCCAGCTCGGCGCGGCGCATCTCCTGGCGCACGTTCTCGTACCAGCCCTCCAGTAGGGAGGCCTGCAACGCGAACATCTCCTTCTCCTCCTCCGGCTCGGCGTGGTCGTAGCCGAGGAGGTGCAGGACGCCGTGCACGGTCAGCAGCGCCAGCTCGTGATCCATGGAGTGCCCGGCCTTCTCGGCCTGCTGGGCCGCGAACTCCGGGCAGAGCACGATGTCGCCGAGCATGGAGGGGCCGGGCTCGGCGGCATCGGGCCGCCCGCCCGGCTCCAGCTCGTCCATGGGGAACGACATGACGTCGGTCGGACCCGGTAGGTCCATCCAGCGCATGTGCAGATCCGCCATGGTGTCGAGATCGACCAGCACCATCGACAGCTCGGCCGCCGGATGGACGTCCATCTGACCGATGACGAACCGCGCGACGCTGACCAGTTCTTCTTCGGATACCTCGATACCCGATTCGTTGGCGATCTCGATACTCACCCGATCAGCGTAGTGGTCGAGTTCAGTGCCGGTCTCCCCGGCTCGCGGCACGTCGCTGCGCCCGATTGCCCGGATAGTGCACCGCCGCCGGCGGGCGCGTGTCCGACTCGTAGCGGTCGTAGGCGTCCACGATCGCCCCGACCAGGCGGTGACGGACCACATCGGCGCTGGTGAGCTCGGCGATGTGGATGTCCTCGATGCCGTGCAGGATCTCCGTGGCCGCGCGCAGACCCGACCGCGCGTTGTTCGGCAGGTCGACCTGGGTGATGTCACCGGTCACCACGATCTTGGAACCGAAGCCCAGACGGGTGAGGAACATCTTCATCTGCTCGGCCGTCGTGTTCTGCGCCTCGTCCAGAATGATGAACGAGTCGTTGAGCGTGCGACCGCGCATGTAGGCCAGTGGCGCGACCTCGATGACCCCGGCCTGCATGAGCTTCGGGATCGCCTCGGGATCCATCATGTCGTGCAGGGCGTCGTAGAGCGGGCGCAGGTACGGGTCGATCTTCTCGTTGAGTGTGCCCGGCAGGAAGCCCAGCCGCTCGCCCGCCTCGACCGCGGGCCGGGTCAGGATGATGCGGTTGACCTGCTTGGTCTGCAACGCCTGCACGGCCTTGGCCATGGCGAGGTAAGTCTTGCCGGTACCCGCCGGGCCGACGCCGAAGACGATGGTGTGCGCGTCGATGGCGTCGACGTAGCGCTTCTGGTTCAGCGTCTTGGGTCGGATGGTCCTGCCGCGCCGGGACAGGATGTCCAGGCTGAGCACCTCGGCCGGGGAGTCCGAGGAACCCTCGGTGAGCATGGAGTAGGTGTGCCGCACCGCCTCGGGCGTGACCACTCGGTTGCGCGCGGTCAACGCGACGAGCTGGGCCACCACGCGCTCGGCCAGCGCCACATCGGCCGGTTTGCCGGTCAGAGTGACGGAGTTGCCGCGGACGTGGATGTCGGCATCGAGGAGGCGCTCGAGTTCACGCAGGTTCTCATCAGCCGAACCCAGGAATCCGAACACCGACTCCGGTGCCAATTCGATGCTCGAACGAACGGTCCGCCCCGCCGGTCCGGAACCGTCGACACCGCCGATGCGGGCAGTGGTTGTGCTCTGATCGCCGATTTCGCCTGGTGTTCTCAAAAGTGGCTATGGCCTGCTTTCCGGTCTCGAAGCCGTCGTCGTTGACAGAAGTTTACCGCCGCCTACCGACACCGCCCAGTGAATAAGCGGCTACCAGCAGGCATAACGCCCCGCTGACACGCAACTGCCGCTGGGCCGAATCCATTCCGTGGCGAACCCCGCGGGATCGATCCGCCGATCCGCGGGCGAGGGTTACCAGCGCGGGGTGAGAGCGCCCAGCGCGCCGAGCGCGACGGCCGCGGCGGTGGAGGTGCGCAGCACCGTGGGGCCGAGCAGGACGATCTCGGCTCCGGCTTCGGCGAGGGCCTTCAGCTCGGAGTCGTCCAGGCCGCCCTCGGGGCCGACGATGAGAATGATCTCGGGCACCGCGGCGAAAGACATTTCGGTCAAACGGGATTCACCGGACTCGTGCAGGGCGGCCACCAGCGCGCCCTGGGCCTTGGCCGAGCGCACCAGCTCCAGCAGATCCTTGGTGTCATGCAGCTCCGCCACATCCGGGATGTAGGCGCGCCGCGACTGCCGGGCGGCCTGCTTGGCGGCGGCGCGCCACTTCTCGACGCCCTTGCGGGCCTTGGACTCCCAGTTGGAGACACAGCGCAGCGCCTGCCACGGGACGATGGCGTCGGCGCCCGCCTCGGTCATCAGCTCGACCGCCAGTTCCGAACGGTCGGACTTGGGCAGCGCCTGGACCACCGTCACCTGCGGGGTCCAGGGCGCGGCCGCGCGCTTGGACAGGACCTTCAGCTCGAGGCGATCCTTCTGGGCCGCAACCACTTCCGAATCGGCGAGGATCCCGTGCCCGTCGGACAGCGTGATCGGCTCCCCCACCCGGGTGCGGCGCACCGTGGCGGCGTGGCGGCCCTCGGGGCCGTCCAGCACCGCGGTCGCACCCGGTTCGGGGATCTCGTCGAGGTAGAAGACGGTGGCGGCCAAGGGATCAGCGTCCGCTGAACGAGGCGCGCAGACGGGCGAACAGGCCCGAGTTGTGCTCGGACTGCGCCGACAGCACCTCGGTGTGCTCGTTGGCCCGCATGCCCTTGTACTTGCGCAGCAGGTCCGACTGCTTGGCGTCGAGCTTGGTCGGCACCACGATGTCGAGGTGCGCGATCAGGTCGCCGCGAGAGTTGGCGCGCAGCTTCGGCATTCCGTGGCCGCGCAGCACCGACGCCTCGCCGGGCTGGGTGCCCGCCGGGATGGTCAGCTCGACCGGGCCGTCGAGGATGGTGTCGATGACGACCGTGGTGCCCAGCGCCGCGTCCACCATGGGAACCCGGATGGTGCAGTGCAGGTCGTCGCCGTCGCGCACGAAGGTGTCGTGCGGCTGCTCCACGATCTCCACGTACAGGTCGCCGGCGGGACCGCCGCCCGGGCCGACCTCGCCCTGGGCCGCGAGACGCACCCGCATGCCGTTGGCCACACCGGCCGGGATCGGCGCGGCGATCTCGCGGCGCGAACGCACGCGGCCGTCGCCGCCGCACTTGCGGCAGGGGTCCGGAATCGTCTCGCCCGCGCCCCGGCAGGTGGGGCAGGGACGCGAGGTCATGACCTGGCCGAGGAAGGACCGCTGCACGGTCTGCACCTCGCCCGCGCCGCCACAGGTCTCACAGCGCACCGGCTTGGAGTTGCCGTTGGTGCCCGAACCCTGGCACAGGTCGCAGAGGATGGCGGTGTCGACGGTCAGGTGCTTGGTGACGCCCACCGCGCACTCCTGCAGCGAAAGCCGGGTCCGCAGCAGCGAATCCGCGCCCGGCTGCACCCGGCCGCGCGGCTTGCGGGTGCCGCCGGAGGCGTTCATGCCGCCGAAGAACGCCTCGAAGACGTCGCCGAGGCCGCCGAAGCCCGCGCCCGAGAAGCCGCCGCCCATGCCGCCGCCGGATTCCATCGGATCGCCGCCGAGGTCGACGATGCGACGCTTCTCCGGGTCCGACAGCACCTCGTAGGCCGTGGAGACCTCGCGGAACTTCTCCTGGGCCTCCGGCTCCGGATTCACGTCGGGATGCAGTTCGCGGGCCAGCTTCCGGTAGGCGCGCTTGATCTCCTGGTCGGTCGCACCCCGTGCGACTCCGAGCAGTGCGTAATAGTCCCGTGCCACGTGCGTCTCTAGTCCTGTTTCGTCTCGTGCTTGCTCACCGTTCGGCGAGCACCTCACCGATGTACCGGGCGACGGCCGCCACCGAGGCAATGGTCCCCGGATAGTCCATGCGGGTCGGCCCCAGCACCCCCATACCTCCGAGCACCGTACCGGTCAGCCCGTAACCGGTGGACACCACGGCCGTCCCGCGCATCTGCTCGACCTTGGTCTCCTCACCGATCTGCACCGTCACGGTACCCGGCTGCTGCGCCGCGGCCAGCAGCTTCAATACGATCACCTGCTCCTCGAGCGCCTCCAGAACGGTGCGCAGGGAACCGGGGAAACCGTTGCCCGGGAAGTCGGAGGCATTGCGGGTGAGGTTGGCGGTACCGCCCAGCACGAGGCGTTCCTCCGCGTGCTCGACGAGGGTCTCGACCAGCACCGTGGACACCCGGACCAGCACGTCGCGCAGCTTGGCCGGGGAGTGCTCGGGCAGTTCGGCCACCGCCGCGGAGGCCGCAGCCAGGCGCTTGCCCTCCATCGCCTTGCCGAGCATGCCGCGCAGCGCGGCCAGATCCTCGTCGCTGATCAGATTGCCCAGATCGACCAGGCGCTGATCGACCCGGCCGGTGTCGGTGATCACCACCAGCAGCAGCCGCGCCGGATTGAGCGCGACCACCTCGATGTGCCGGACGGTCGACGCCGACACCGTCGGGTACTGGACCATGGCGACCTGCCGGGTCAGCTGCGCGAGCAGCCGGACCCCGCGGCGCAGCACATCGTCGAGATCGACGCCGCTCTCCAGGAATTCCATGATGGCCCGGCGTTCCGGACCGGACAGCGGCTTCACCTCGGAGATGTGATCGACGAACTGCCGGTAACCCTTGTCGGTGGGGATGCGGCCGGACGAGGTGTGCGGCTGGGCGATGTAGCCCTCGGCCTCCAGCACCGCCATGTCGTTGCGGACGGTCGCGCTGGACACGCCGAGGTTGTGGCGCTCCACCAGGGTCTTGGACCCGATCGGCTCCTTGGTCGCGATGTAGTCCGCGACGATGGCCCGCAGGACCTCGAGCCGTCGCTGCTCAGTGCTCGACATGGTGGCCCCACCTCCTCGCTCGCCTCGGGCACGCCTGGCGCGTCCCCGAGCCTTCCGCGGCGGGACACTGGGCGCCGGCCATACGGAATTCCCGGATTATCCACTCCAGGATAGTGGGCGTCGCGCAGCTCGCCGTATGACCGCCCGCACGCTCACCGCCCGGCGGCGGCCTCCACCATCGCCGCCACGTCGGCCGGGTGCGAGACCAGCCCGGCGTGCGAGGCGTCGATCGAGGAGACATGGGCGTTCATGCGCTTGGCCATATCCCATTGGGAGGCGGGCGGAATCACCCGGTCGGCGGTGGACACCAGGTACCAGCTCGGTGTCGAGGCCCACGACGGCGCGCCCGAGGCCTCGAGGTTGGCGGACAGGGCGAGCGAATGCTGGCGGGCGGCCATGTCGGCGGCGGTCGCCGGGTCGACGTCCTGGGCGAAGACCTCGGGGAAGCGGGCCGGGTCGATGTAGGCGTCCAGGTTCCTGCCCGCGATGCCCTGCGCGTCGTCGACGGCCTTCAGTCTCAGCGCGAGAGTTAGCTGCGAACCCGGGTACTGGATCGGATTCAGTTCCAGCAGCGCGGCTTCGCCCTGCACGGGAGCGAAAGCGGCGATGTAGACCAGTGATTCGACCTCGGGGTCGTGCACATTGCTGATCACGGTGCCGCCGTAGGAGTGCCCGACCAGCACGATCGGACCGGTGATGCCGTCGAGGGTGCGCTGGATCGCGGCCGCGTCGTACGCGGGACCGCGCAGTGGGTTGTCCGGCGTCACGACGGGGTAGCCGTCCGCGCGCAGTCGCGCGGCGACGCCGTCCCAGCTGGAGGCGTCGGCGAAGGCGCCGTGCACCAGCACGACCGTCGGCAGGTCCGCGGCGGTGGCCGATCCGGCGGCGAGCGGGCTCGCGGCGAGCGCCACGGCCGCGGCCGCGCTGAACGTCGCGCGAGTGAGGCGTCGGGTACGGAAGCGGTTCGGGACGGGTCGCGTCAGTGGCTTCACCATGAGATGTCCTCGGGCCGAAGGTGTCGATCCTGACCGGTGCTGCGCAATCTCCGGTGAACAATTTAGTCCCGACCAGGCGGTTTCACTCGCGGTTGGCCGAATCCGTTCGCCTCAGGTCAGCAGGGTGCGGACGACGCCGTCGGCGAGCAAGCGGCCGCGGTCGGTGAGGATCAGGCGGTCGCCGGCCCGCTCGGCCAGACCGTCCGCGATCACGCGCTCGGCGGCGGCCCGGCCGTCCGCGTCGAGATCGGCCAGCGGCAGGCCGGTGCGCAGCCGCACGGTCAGCATGACGCGCTCGGTGTAGCGCTCCTCGTCGGTGAGCGACTCCCAGCCCGCCGCGGGCAACGCACCCGTGGTGACCCGATCCGCGTAGCGCGCCGGGTGTTTCACGTTCCACCAGCGGGTGCCGCCGACATGACTGTGCGCGCCCGGGCCCGCGCCGAGCCAGTCGCCGCCGTCCCAGTAGCCGAGGTTGTGGCGGCAGCGGCCCGCGTCGGAGGCGGCCCAGTTGGAGACCTCGTACCAGTGCAGGCCCGCCGCGGCCAGGCGGGTGTCGATGCGTTCGTAGCGGGCGGCCAGCACGTCGTCGTCGGGGGCGGGCAGTTCGCCGCGGCGGACGCGGCGGGCCAGCGCGGTGCCGTCCTCCACGATCAGCGAGTAGGCCGAGACGTGGTCCACGCCCGCGGACAGCACGGCGTCGAGGCTGGCGTCCAGATCGGCGTCGGATTCGCCAGGGGTTCCGTAGATGAGGTCCAGGTTGACGTGGTCGAAGCCCGCCGCGCGGGCTTCCCTCGCGGCCGCCACCGCCCGGCCCGGCGTATGGGTGCGGTCCAGGATCTTCAGCACGTGCTGGGCCGCCGACTGCATGCCCAGCGAGATCCGGGTGTACCCGGCCGCCCGCAGCCGCTCGAAGAACTCCGGCGAGGTGGATTCCGGATTGGACTCGGTGGTCACCTCCGCGCCGGGCGCGAGGGTGAAGTTGTCGCGGATCGCGTCGAGCACCCCGGCCAGGCCGTCACCACCGAGCAGCGACGGCGTGCCGCCGCCCACGAACACCGTCTCGACCGCGGGCGTCGACGAGGGCAGCGCGTCGAATTCCCGTGCCGCCGCGGCCAGCTCGCCGCGCAGCGCCTCGAACCAGGACTGCGGCGAGGACGAGGAGCCCAGCTCCCCCGCCGTGTAGGTGTTGAAGTCGCAGTATCCGCAGCGTGTCGCGCAGAACGGCACGTGGATGTAGATCCCGAACGGCCCGCCCCCGAAGTCGCGCAGCACCGGCGCGTCGGCGTCCTGCGCGGAGGCCGTGCCGGCGGTCTGTTCGGGAGCGGTGGAGGTCACCCGTTCAGTGTGACCGGTTGCCCGCATCACAGCGCACCCGGTCACCAACGCCCCACCCCGGGCTCGGGCGGCAGCCTGGCCGAGAAGGCCGCCGGGGGTCCCGAAAACGACAACGCGAAGCCGGGTTGGGCCCGATTGCGGGCGGGACGAATCCGGGCCCGATCGGCCGCGGTACGAAGCCAGGCCCCGACCGGGTCGCAGGCTGTCCGGAGGCGTACCTGGCCGTCATGGCCGCTGGCGCCGGGCAAACGCCCGGGCCGACGGCTTCCGGCTCCACCCGGCGGTGTTCGGTGAATCCGGGTACATTCCAAGGGATTTCGGCGGGCCGGGTGCGAGCTGGTCCGGGTGCGGACGGGAACGAGCCGATGATCGAGGTGCCGCGGCACGAGATCGACGCCAAGTCGATCAGGGAAGTGGACGAGGGGTCGGTGGCCCCGGTGGTCTACCGGGCGCGGCGGCCGGTGCGGCCGGACGGGCCGAACTTCTCGCGGTCCATGGACGGGGTGCTGCTGGCCACCATGCTGCTGCCAGATCCGGCGGCGCTACGGTCGCGGACCTGGTATTTCGCCCATTCGACCGAGCAGACGGTGACCCGCCGGTTCCGGGCGGACGGGATCGAATCCGGCTTCGACCGACACGACAAGGTGGCGGGCTGGCGGGCGGCGTTCTGGTGGACGCTCATCGCCCGTGACGCCGAGGCCATGGCCGAGCTGGTCGACTACCCGATCGACCGGCTGCGCGAGTTCGGCGACGACGCCTTCGACGACTTCCAGTACGAGTGGGTGCGGCTGCTCCAGACCGCGTGGCGGTACGGGCCGAAGAGCGTCTACGAGGCGGCCTGGGCGCTGGACACCACCAGCCGCGTGGGCGCGCAGGGCGTCACCGACCTGCTGTTCCGCCCGGCCGTGGAGGTGTTCATCCGGCTGGCCGACGGCGATTCCGAGGGCTTCGACCGCGAGCTGTCCCACGCGCTGCGGCGGCATCGGGCGTTCTTCGACAACGACGTGTGGCGCAACGATCCCGAGGGCGTGTTCTCGCTGCCGCTGCTGGGCCTGGCCTGCTGGGCCCGGGACCTGGGGTATCGGACGGCCGTCCGCTCGGAGTACCTACCGGCCGGATTCATCGATCGGCCGGATTGGATGTTCTCCCCGGAGCTGGGTGACGAGCTCGCCCGCCTCGCCGCCGCGAAGGCCCGCCTGGCCGAGGCCGACGCCGATCGCGCGTCCTAGACTCGCACCGAATCACCAAGGAACTCGCACCGAATCGTTCAGGTCAACCGTCCAAGTGGTTTGTCCGGTGTTGATCTATGATGCCCGTCACAAATCGGACAATGTATCCAGGGGATTTCCCGGAAAACTGCGGAAAATTCGATCCGGCAGTCGGAACGACCCTTCTGACGTGGCACAATAAGCCCCATGACTGGACTCGGAGTACGACTCGTGGCGCGTCGCCATGTCGACTTCAAGCGTGTCTGCAGCGCGAGCTGTCTGTCCGGAAGCCTCCGGTAGATCGGCTCCCATTCTCCCGGAATCCGGCGTCTCCCTGACGCCGTATAGAGCCGGTTCTCTGATATCGGAGGCGTGAGCCAGCCCCTCCCGCCTGCCCGCAAGACCTTCAGGAGCGACCCCCATGACGTCGAGCACCGACGCCACCAGTTCCGATACGCCGCAGACTGTGCCCGATCCGGCGCAGCCCGTCCGGCGTGAGCGCACGGCCCGCCCGGTGAAGCGCAAGTCGGAGGGCCAGTGGGCGCTCGGCTACCGCGAGCCGCTCAACGCCAACGAGCAGTCCAAGAAGGACGACAACCCGCTCAACGTGCGCGCCCGCATCGAGAACATCTACTCGAAGCAGGGTTTCGACTCGATCGACAAGAGCGACCTGCGCGGCCGCATGCGCTGGTGGGGTCTCTACACCCAGCGTGAGCAGGGCTACGACGGAACCTACACCGGCGACGAGAACATCGACCTGCTCGAGGCCCGCTACTTCATGATGCGGGTGCGGTGCGACGCGGGCGCGCTGAACCTCGCCCAGCTGCGCACCCTCGCGGGCATCTCCACCGAGTTCGGCCGCGACACCGCCGACCTGTCCGACCGCGAGAACGTCCAGTACCACTGGATCGAGATCGAGAACGTGCCGGAGATCTGGCGTCGCCTCGAAGCGGTCGGCCTGCAGACCACCGAGGCGTGCGGCGACTGCCCGCGTGTCGTGCTGGGCTCGCCGCTGGCCGGTGAGTCGCTCACCGAGATCCTCGACCCGACCCCGGCCATCGACGAGATCGTCGAGCGCTACATCGGCAAGAAGGAATACTCCAACCTGCCGCGCAAGTTCAAGACCGCCATCTCCGGCCAGCAGGACGTGGTGCACGAGATCAACGACGTCGCCTTCGTCGGCGTCGTGCACCCCGAGCACGGGCCCGGCCTGGACCTGTGGGTCGGCGGCGGCCTGTCCACCAACCCGATGCTGGCCCAGCGCCTCGGCGCGTGGGTGCCGCTCGACGAGGTTCCGGACGTGTGGGAAGCGGTCGTCTCGCTGTTCCGCGACTACGGTTACCGCCGCCTGCGCACCAAGGCCCGCCTCAAGTTCCTGGTCAAGGACTGGGGTGTGGAGAAGTTCCGTCAGGTGCTCGAGGACGAGTACCTGAAGCGCAAGCTGATCGACGGCCCCGCGCCGGTGCAGCCGGAGCGCCCGATCGACCACATCGGTGTGCAGAAGCTGCGCAACGGCCTCAACGCCATCGGCTTCTCCCCCATCGCCGGTCGCGTGTCGGGCACCATCCTGACCCAGGTCGCCGACGCCGTCGAGGCGGTCGGTTCGGACCGGGTGCGCTTCACCCCCTATCAGAAGCTCATCGTCCTCGACGTCCCCGACGACAAGGTCGAGCAGCTGATCGACGCGCTGGAACCGCTCGGCCTGCACGGCCGTCCGTCCATCTGGCGGCGAAACCTGCTGGCGTGCAGCGGCATCGAGTTCTGCAAGCTGTCGTTCACCGAGACCCGCAAGCGCTCGCAGGTGCTGGCTCCCGAGCTGGAGCAGCGGCTCGCGGACATCAACGCGCAGCTCGACGTGCCGATCACGATCAATATCAACGGCTGCCCCAACTCCTGCGGCCGCTCCCAGATCGCCGACATCGGCTTCAAGGGCCAGCTCGTCGACGACGGTGACGGGAATCAGATCGAGGGCTTCCAGGTTCACCTCGGAGGCAGCCTGGGACTCGACTCCGGCTTCGGCCGGAAGTTGCGCCAGCACAAGGTCACCAGCGAGGAACTGGGCGACTACATCGAGCGCGTGGTGCGCAACTTCGTCAAGAACCGTGACGAGGGTGAGCGTTTCGCGGTGTGGGCTGTCCGTGCCGATGAGGCAGACCTGCGGTAGTTGGGAGAGACATCAATGACCACAACGAAACTCGCCGAGTCCGAGCTGCGCGCCCTGGTCGACAAGGGCAACGCCGAGCTGGGTCCGAACGCGACCGCGCAGGAACTGCTGCAGTGGACCGAGGACACCTTCGGCTCCAACTACATCGTCGCGTCGAACATGCAGGACGCCGTCCTGGTGCAGCTGGCCTCGCAGGTCCGCTCCGGCGTGGACGTGCTGTTCCTCGACACCGGCTACCACTTCGCCGAGACCATCGGCACCCGTGACGCGGTCGAGCTGGTGTACGGCGTGAACATCGTGAACGTGCAGCCGGAAACCACTGTCGCCGAACAGGATCAGCTCCTCGGCAAGGACCTGTTCGCGCGCGACGCCGCCGAATGCTGCCGCCTGCGCAAGGTGGTCCCCCTGAAGAAGTCCCTCGTCGGATACAACGCCTGGGTGACCGGCATCCGTCGAGTGGAGGCGCCGACTCGCGCCAACGCACCCCTCATCTCCTACGACGAGGGCTTCGGCCTGGTGAAGATCAATCCGATCGCCGCCTGGTCCGATGACGAGATGGCGGCCTACATCGAGGCCAACGGCATTCTCGTCAATCCCCTTGTGGAAGAGGGCTATCCCTCCATCGGTTGCGCTCCGTGCACGCGGAAGCCGGAACCGGGATCCGACGCGCGATCCGGCCGCTGGGCCGGGCTCGCCAAGACCGAATGCGGGTTGCACGCCTCATGACCTCCATCGAGACTGAATTCGACACCCTGGCCGCGCTCGAATCCGAGTCCATCCACATTTTCCGTGAGGTGGCAGGCGAATTCGAGCGGCCGGTGATCCTCTTCTCCGGCGGCAAGGACTCCACCGTCCTGTTGCACCTGGCGATCAAGGCCTTCTGGCCGGCGCCGCTGCCGTTCGCGCTGCTGCACGTGGACACCGGGCACAACCTGCCCGAGGTCCTCGCGTTCCGCGACAAGATCGTCGAGAAGTACGGCCTGCGACTGCATGTCGCCTCGGTCGAGGACTACCTCGCCGACGGCCGCCTGACCGAGCGCCCCGACGGCATCCGCAACCCGCTGCAGACCGTCCCGCTGCTGGACGCCATCAACGAGAACCGCTTCGACGCGGTCTTCGGCGGCGGCCGCCGCGACGAGGAGCGCTCGCGCGCCAAGGAGCGCATCTTCTCGCTGCGCGACGCCTTCGGCCGCTGGGACCCCAAGCGCCAGCGTCCCGAGCTGTGGAACCTGTACAACGGCCGCCACGCTCCGGGCGAGCATGTGCGCGTGTTCCCCATCTCCAACTGGACCGAGCTCGACATCTGGCGCTACATCGCCCGCGAGGACGTGGAGCTGGCCAGCATCTACTACGCCCACGAGCGCCCGGTGTACCAGCGCGACGGCATGTGGATGACCCCCGGCGTGTGGGGCGGCCCGGCCGAGGGCGAGGAGCTGCTGGTCAAGTCGGTGCGCTACCGCACCGTCGGCGACGGATCCACCACCGGCGCCATCATTTCCGACGCCGCCGACAATGACGCGATCCTCGCCGAGGTCGCCGCGTCCCGGCTCACCGAACGTGGCGCGACCCGCGGCGACGACCGTGTCTCCGAGGCCGCCATGGAAGACCGCAAGCGAGAGGGTTACTTCTGATGTCCGACCTGTTGAGACTGGCCACCGCCGGATCGGTCGACGACGGCAAGTCCACCCTGGTCGGCCGGCTGCTGTACGACACCAAGTCGGTGCTCGCGGACCAGATCGACGCCGTCACCCGCGCGTCGGTCGACAAGGGTCTGTCGACTCCGGACCTGTCGCTGCTGGTGGACGGCCTGCGCGCCGAGCGCGAGCAGGGCATCACCATCGACGTGGCCTACCGCTACTTCGCCACGCCCCAGCGGTCTTTCGTGCTCGCCGACACCCCGGGCCACGTCCAGTACACCCGCAACACGGTGTCGGGCGCGTCGACGGCGCAGCTGGTGATCCTGCTGGTCGACGCCCGCAAGGGTGTCATCGAGCAGACCCGCCGCCACGCCGCCGTCATGGCGCTGCTGGGCGTGCCGAAGCTGGTGCTGGCCGTCAACAAGATCGACTTGGTGGACGATCCGGCCGGCGTCTTCGAGAAGATCACCTCCGAATTCGGTGAGCTGACCGCCAAACTCGGCTGGGCTCCCGAGGACATCCAGGAGATCCCGGTCTCGGCGCTGCACGGCGACAATGTCGCCTCGCGCTCGGAGAACACCCCGTACTACACCGGTCCCTCGCTCATCGAGCACCTGGAGTCGGTGCCGGTGGACGCGGACGTGCACGGCCGCCACGAGATCGGGCTGCGCTTCCCGGTGCAGTACGTGATCCGGCCCCGCACCGCCGAATACCCCGACTACCGTGGCTACGCGGGTCAGGTCGCGGCGGGCCTGGTGTCCAAGGGCGACGAGGTCGTGGTGCTGCCCTCCGGCACCCGCACCACCGTCGAGCGCATCGACACCCCCAATGGTGAACTCGCCTCGGCGCAGCCGGGCCGCAGCGTCACCCTGGTGCTGGCCGACGACGTGGACGTCTCGCGCGGTGACGTGATCGCCGCCGCCGAGGGCGCTCCCGAGCCGATCGACGCCTTCGACGCCACCGTCTGCTGGCTCGGCGACAAGCCGCTGCGCCCGGGCGCGCGCCTGCTGCTCAAGCACGGCACCCGCACCACCCAGGCCATCGTCGGCGCGCTCATCGAGCGATTCGACGAGCAGCACCTGGCCGCCGACCCCAACCCGGAGTCGCTGTCGCTCAACGACATCGGCCGCATCTCGGTGCGCGTGGCCGACCCGATCGTGGCCGACGACTACAGCGTCAACCGCCACACCGGCTCGTTCCTGCTGATCGATCCCGCGGGCGGCAACACCCTGGCCGCGGGCCTGGTCGGCGACGCGCTGACCGCGGTCGAAGTCGGAGCCTGACATGAATCCGCCCGGCAACGGCGCAGTTCCGGCCGTCTCGCCGGGCGGTTCGGCCCCGCACGACACCCTCGGCCCGGCCCAGCGGACCGTGCCCGGCCCGGCCCCGCACACCGGACCCGGTTCGGCGCTCCACACCGTGCCCGGTGCGCCCGGGCCCGCAGCGGATGGTCCGGCATCGCGCATCGCGACCGGTTCGGCGCTGGGCGCCATGTTGACCGTGCGCGGCGGGGCGGCTTCGCCTTTCCGCCTCGAGCACGCGCCCGCGCTGATCGCGGTGGCGCACGGGAGCCGTGACCCTCGCTCGGCCGCGACCATGCGGGACGTGGTGGCGCGGATCGCGGCGCAGCGGCCGGATCTCGATGTGCGGCTGGCGTTCCTGGATCTGAGCACGCCGTCGGTGGATCAGGTCATCGATGCCGTTGCGGCCGCTGGGCATGCGCACGCCGTGGTGGTGCCGTTGCTGCTGGGCAACGCGTTTCACGCGCGGGTGGATCTGCCCGGCCTGCTGGATGCCGCCCGCGACCGGCATCCGCAGCTGCGGCTGACCCAGGCCGAGGTGCTGGGTCCCGATCCGCATCTGATCATCGCCCTGCGCGATCGCATCGCGGCGGCCATGGCCGCGGGCACCGACTTCCGGCCCGCCGCCGTCAGCGACGCCTCGACCGGGCGGCTGCGCCGGACGGCCGGTCCGCGTTGGGGCATCGCCGTCGCCGCCGTCGGCTCGACGTCCGCGATCGCCAACACCCGCACCGGTGACGTGGCGCGACTGCTCACCGCCATGACCGGCTGGGACACCGAAATCTGTTTCGCCACCACGCAACCCACGGTCGACAAGGCCTTCGCCCGCCTGCGGTCACGCGGCGCCGAGCGCATCCTGGTCGCCCCCTGGTTCCTGGCCCCGGGCCTGCTGACCGACCGCCTGCGCGACACGCTACCGCTGGTCCGGCACGCCGAGACGATCGGCGCGCACCCGCTACTGGCCGAAGTGGCGCTGGACCGCTACGCCACCGCCGCCCTGCCGCTCGAACTCACCGCCTGACCGAACCCGCTGTCCCGCACCGTCAGTCGACGGTGATGCCTTTCTGTTTCAACGGGCCTGGTTTCCGGGTTCGGGGAACGGCAGGTACGGGATGAGGGAGTGGGCGAGGTTGGTGATGGTGAGCGATTGCAGCCAGACGCGGCCGGGGCCGGTGAGGGCGGCGAGGAACAGGCCGTCGCCGCCGAAGAGGACGTTGCGGATGCCCTTCATCATGGTGATGTCGAAATCGACCGAGGCGTCGAACAATCCGACGTGGCCGGGGTGGACGCGCAGGGTCTCGCCCGGGGCCAGGTCGTAGGTGATGACCTCGCCGGAGAGCTCCACCCAGGCGTAGCCCTCGCCGCTGAGCCGCTGCAGGGTGAATCCGCTGCCGCCGAAGATGCCCGCGCCCAGGCGCCGCTGGAAGCTCAGGGCCACCCGGACATCGCCTGCGGCGCAGAGGAATCCGTGCCGGTGGACCAGGTATTCGCGGTCCTTTCCGATCTGCACGGGCAGGATCTGGCCGGGGAGTTTCGCCGCGAAGGACACGCTGCCCGACCGGCGGTGCGCGGTGTATTCGGTCATGAACAGGCCCGCCCCGGCCATGGCCCTGCGGACCGCGCCGAAGACGCCGCCGGCCGCGGCGCGGGTGGAGGTGTTGAGGCGGATGCTCTCGGTCATCCACGACAGCTGGCCCGCTTCGGCGACGAGGCTGTCGCCGGGGTCGAGGGCGACCTCGAGCACCGGCATGACCGTCCCCCGGATTCTGGCGTCCATCAGGCTTCCCCTCCTGTGCGCACAACTCACCCCAGTGTGCCCGACATCGACCGTGGCGTGATCGTTGTGGACTTGCCACCACGCCGACGGGATCAGTAAATTAGGATTTCCTTACCTAATAGAAGGCTCGATATGCTCCAGATCAGCGGCACCCGGCAGCACACCGGGACGACGGGCATCCCGCACGATTCCTGGGGCATCACCGCCGCGTACGCGCTGCTGGCCACCGGCACGCTGACCGCCGCCCTCTGGATCGCCGCCCACGTCACCGCGAGCCCGGCCGTCCACCACGGTGGCGTGTTCGTCCACCTCGCCTCGCTGGTGGTGGGATTCGGCGGCGTCCTCACCGCCGACTCGTTCGTACTGCGTTGGGCCGCGGGCCGTCTCGACCTCGCGTCGGCGCTGCGCGCGGTGAGCCGTCTGCACGTCCCCATCTGGCTGGGCCTGGCCGGACTGGTGGCCAGCGGCTGCGTGCTGGAACCCGACCTCTCGTCCACCATGACCCGCACCAAGCTGGCGCTGGTCCTGGCGCTGACGCTCAATGGAATTCAGGCCTACTCGCTCAATCGCAGACTCACCGCGCGCGGTGATGCCCCCCTGACCGCGCGGCTGCTGGCGTGGGGCGCGGCCACCGGGATAGCGTCGCAGGTCTGCTGGTGGGGCGCGACCGCCATCGGCTTCCTCAACGCCCGGCGCTGATCCCCCGCCCGATACGCTGGGCGAATGATCAAGGCTGCGGTATTCGATGTGGGCGAGACGCTGATCGACGAGACACGCATCTGGTGCCGCTGGGCCGACCGGCTCGGCGTGCCCCGCTTCGCGTTCCTCGGCGTCATCGGCGGTATGGCGGCCACCGGACGTCCCCTCACCGACGCCTTCGCCCTGTTCCGGCCCGACCTCGACCTGGACGCCGAACAAGTGGCCTGGGCCGCCGAGGAACCCGCGAGCCTGCGCAACAACTTCGACGCCGACGACCTCTACCCCGACGTGCACCGCGCGTTGCGCGAACTGCGGCGGCGCGGGATCACCGTGATCATCGCGGGAAACCAGCCGCCGCAGGCGAAGTCGGCGATCGAGCGCATGGACCTGCCGGTGGACGCGGTCTACACCTCGGCCGAATGGGAGCTGGAGAAGCCGGATCCCAAGTTCTTCGCCAAGGTCGCCGAGGTGGCGGGGGTCGAGCCCGGCGAGATCTGCTACGTCGGCGACCGCGTCGACAACGATGTGCTGCCGGTACTGGCGGCGGGCATGCGGCCGGTGCTGATCCGCCGCGGGCCGTGGGGCTATCTGACCGCGGAGCTGCCGGACGCGGCCCGGGCGACGGTCATCGACAGCCTCGACGAGCTGCCCGATCTGCTCGCGCCCGCCTGATTTCTCAATACATGACACATCAAGCGTGACGGCCGTTTTCCGCCAGCGGCCGGTCTCCGCGCGGCGTTGACTATGACATGTCAACGAAATCCGCTCTACCGCAAGGAGACACAGTCATGACCCGGTTCGAATCCAAGGTCGTCCTGATCACCGGTGCCACCTCGGGAGTCGGTGCGGCCGTGGCCCGGCGGATCGCCGCCGAGGGCGGGGCCGTCGTGCTCGGCGCGCGCGGCAAGGAAGCCGGCGACCGCATGGCCGAGGAGATCCGCGCCGGCGGCGGACGGGCACTGTTCGTGCCCACCGACGTCACCGTGGACGCCGACGTGGAACGGCTCACCGCCGCGGCGATCACCGAATTCGGCCGCCTGGACGGGGCTTTCAACAACGCGGGCGCGGTCAACGCCCTCGGCCCGGTGCAGGACATCGACGAGGCCGGCTGGCGCGCCGACCTCGAGCTGAACCTGACCGCCGTCTATCACGGCCTGCGCCACCAGGTTCCAGCGCTCGCGGCCACCGGCGGGGGCGCGATCCTCAACAACGCCTCCAACCTGGGGGTGGTCGGGATGGCACAGGTCGCGCCGTATGTGGCCGCCAAACACGGGGTGGTGGGCCTGACCCGCGCCGTCGCCCTGGAAGCAGCGGACCAGTCCATCCGGGTCAATGCCCTGGTCTCGGGCGCGGTCGACACCCCCGCCTTCCGGAATTCCATGGGCGCCACCCCCGAAGGCGAGGCCGCCATCGCCGCCCTGCACCCGCTGGGCCGTATCGCCCGTCCCGACGAGATCGCCGCCTTCTGCGCCTATCTCCTCAGCGACGAGGCGTCGTTCATCACAGGCGCGGCGCTCGCCGTCGACGGCGGCTTCACCGCCCGCTGACCGCAGCGCACGCGACAGGCCCACCACCGCGTCCGGGCACTGGAACGCGTGGTGGGCCGGTCACTCTGGTGTCAAGGCAGCGAAGCCCGCAGATCCCCGCTCCCCTGACACCGGTCCACGAGAGGGATTCCCCTCACTCGACGGGACGAGGCGGGGCGGGCTGGTCGGTCCCGCCCCCGCCTGCGTCACCGTGGGAAGCCGGCGAATGGTGGGACGCCACCGCCCGATCTCCCCCGCCACCCCCACCGGCGCGCGGGACAACGCGCCTGGTGAGAGCCAGACCGAAAGCCAACGCCGCCAACGACGACGATCCGGCGGGCCGTGCCGGACCCCGCGGGCCCGAGGCCCGCGATCGATCCGACGCCCGCGCCGAGCCCTGCCCGAGCGGGCGGGAAGCGCACTGCCGCAAGGGGTCAGTGTTTGCCACCGCCACCACCACCCTTGCCGCCGCCGGCCCCACCGCCGCCGCCCATACCGCCACCGGCTCCGCCGCCCATACCGCCACCGTGGCTGCCGCCGGTCGAAGAACCGCCCGCGCCACCCTTGGACGAGCCGCCGCCCTGGGAACCGCCACCGATCGCGCCGCCCTGAGAGCCGCCGGGTTTCGAGCCGCCGGGAGATGCTGTGCCGCCGCCGGTTCCAGCGCCACCATTGGCCCCGCCGGGCTTCGAACCGCCCTGGTTGGAACCACCGGGGTTCGAGCCACCAGCATTGGAGCCACCGGGGTTGGAACCACCAGGATTGGAACCACCCGGGTTCGAGCCACCAGGATTGGAACCACCAGGGTTCGAGCCACCCGGGTTCGACCCACCAGGATTGGAACCACCAGGGTTCGAGCCACCCGGGTTCGACCCACCAGGATTGGAACCACCAGGGTTCGAGCCACCCACGTTGGAGCCACCGGGGTTGGAACCGCCCGGATTCGAGCCACCGGGATTCGAGCCTCCACCGTCGGAGCCGGGTGAGGCACCACCGGTGTTCGCGCCGGCGGGGTCGCCGGTCGCGCCGCCCCCTGCCGTGGCACCGCCGCCGGATGTCGTACCGCCCGTGGTGGTTCCGCCGGGCGTCGAGGCGCCGGGGGTTCCAGCGCCGCCACCGGTGCCGCCCGTGGCGCCGCCGGGAGTCGTGCCGCCGGGCTGGCCCGAACCCGGCTGGCCCGCACCGGGATCGCTCGCGCCGGGCTGGCCATTACCGGGTTGACCTGCGCCGGGCTGGGTTCCGCCGGGTTGTGTCGTGCCCGGCTGGCCGGTGCCGGGCTGTGTCGTCCCGGGCTGAGTCGTGCCGGGCTGGCCGGCGCCGGGTTGGGTTGTGCCGGGTTGGGTTGTGCCGGGGAGGGTTCCGGACGGCGCGCCGGGGATGCTGACCTTGGGGGTCTGGCCGACGTAGCCGCCGACGGTCCAGCCTGCGAGGACGGGGTTCTGGAAAGGGAGCGGATTGGTGAACTGGGCCGGGTTCGCGTAGGTGACAGCGGGATTGGTCAGGGTCAGGGCGCGGGTCTCGCAGTGGCTGCCGCCGCCGGTGGTGTCGACGGGGCGGCCGTTGTACCAGGTGGAGGTGACCGTCGGGGCCTGCGGCGCGTAGCTGCGCACGGCGGCGACGGTGGCGACGGCGTGGGCGCGGGTGCCCGCCGGGGCGGCGGCGTCGTCGAGCACCATGACGTCCCCGCCGCCGGGGGCCGAGGCGCCGGCGGGCGGGTCGGTGGGTTCGGGGGCGGCCTGCAGTCCGGGCGGCCCGGCGACGGGTCCGCCGAGCACGGTGGCGGCGGACATGGCGAGCGCGGAAGCGACTGCAGCGCCGGAGATCACGGCGGCGCGAGGGGCGTAGCGCCCGATGGCGGAACCGGTATCGACGCTACGAAAGGCGGCGATGGCCGCGCCGACGGCGGCGGTGTGCGCGGGATCGGGCGACATGACGACCGGGCGGCCCAGATCGGACAGCACGCGCGCCACCTCGGGGGGCCGGGCCGCGCCGCCGATCAGCAGCACCCGGTCGATCTCCTCCATGTGCAGCCCGGCCCGGTGCACGACGGACCGGACCAGGCGTAGCGAATTGCGAATGTGCCAGCTGCGCAGCCGGTTCGTGTCGGAGGCGGGCACCACGGCCGACACGGGCTCGGTCGCGCCGGGCGCGATGCTGCGCGCGTACTTGGCCAGCAGCGCGCCCAGCGGCCGCCCGCCGAAGTCGTACGACCGTTCGGCGCGGCCGAGGATGCCGCGCTCCTCCACCTCGGATTCGGTGCGCACCACGGCCAGGTCGAGGCTGTTGCCGCCGAGGTCGTAGACCAGGGTGATCCCGTTCTCGGAGAGGCCGTATTCCTCGTCGAGCCATTCGACGGCGGCGACCGGTTCGGGCATCAGGGTGACGTCCGCCGCGCCGGACCAGTCCAGCGCCCGCCGAATGCGGGTGACGAGTTTGTCCGAATAGCAAGCGGGATACGTGGTTACGGCGGGCGCTTCGGGCGCATGGGATTCGATCAGCCCGTTCACCACCGCCGCGATGAGGTCCGCGGGCGACCAGATACGGCCCCCGATGACCACCGGGTCGGGATCGGCCGTGAGGTCGGCGAAGTCGGTGACCACCGGTGCGAACCGGGGAATCCCCCCGATCTGCGGGCCGCCGGCGCTGTCGAAGGTGACAGCGGTCCGACGAACCCGCACGGCTGGTCGGTTCCTTTCACCGGCCGTGGTGGCCCATACAGAGTTCACTGTACCGATGCTCATGCCAAAGCCAACTGTCATTGCTATCCCGTCAACGCACCGAGACCACGGCCCATCAGGCGTACCAACCATGTGGTCGCGGTCGTTTTCCAAACAGCGCGTTCAGGTTAGCTGGCGTTTGCGGGAATTGAATATCGAATCGGGAGAAAAGATTTCGCGTCCAGTAGCGAAGTTGGCGAATCTACTGGTCAGGAAACCGCCGTAGCAAGATCAAATCCAACGACCCCGCAAAGACAACCGAACAGTCTTTGGCGGTGGCTACACCACAGCGAACATTGAATTCATACCGACCGGTAGGCGAGTAGTGTCCGAAAAACAAAACCGCATCGTCAGTACGGAAGTGCGGATTACCGATCACTGGTCGGTAGCTGACCCCTAATACCCCACGCGGGCCGCCATGCCGTCCGTGATTCACGACGAAATCTTCTCTACTACCGGAGATGTCGCTGCAAGCAAACGCGGTATTACAACTCGCACAACACCATCGGTACAGCGGACTCGACGGCGTCGGCCGGCGTTCACACAGACCTCCGAAATTCGCAGCCGAGGCGATGCCGGATACGTTGCCCGGCACAAAAAGTCGCGACCGACCGCCCGGCGGGCCCGGACATGACGAAGGCCGCCGCACGCACAGGGGTTGCGTGCGGCGGCCTTCCAAGGAACGACGCCGACAGGGGTGGGGTCAGCGACGCACCATCAGGGGCAGCTTGCGCCGGGGCCGGTTGACCGCGCCGCCACGGATGGCGTGCGGCTGCCGCTCACCGACGAGCCGGTCGAAATCGCCCGCGCCGCGGGCGGGCCGGGTCAGACGCCCGGCATTGAAGTCGTCCACCAGCTGGCGCACCGTCTGCTGCGCGCAGGACTTGTTGGTCCCGATGAACCCGGTCGGGCCGCGCTTGATCCAGCCGGTCACGTACGCGCCGGACACCACCGCGCCGCCGGACTCCTCGAGCACCCGTCCGTCCAGGTTCGGGATGATCCCGGCCCGCTCGTCGAACGGCACGCCCGGCAGCGCCACACCGCGGTAACCCACCGAGGTCAGCACCAGTCCGGCGTCGAGGGTCTCGAGGTCCTCGGTCGGAACCGCGTGCACCGCGCCGTTGTCGCCGGTGACGAGCTCGTTGCGCACCACCTCGACCCCGGTCACCCGGTCCACGCCCGCGATGGTCACCGGCGCCGACAGGTATCGGAACACGATCCGCTTGCGCCCGCCCACCGGCCGATCGGCCAAGCCGTGCAACAGCTTCAGCTTGTGCTCGACCTTCTGCGACATGCCCTCGACGATCGGCGGCAGCTCGCCCTCCACCACGATGTCGACATCGGCGCCCAGCAGGCCCACGAATTCCGGCACGGTGAAGGCGGATTCGGCCGGTCCGCGCCGCCCGAGGATCACCACCTCTTCGATATTGCTGCGCCGCAGCGTGTTCAGCGCCCGCTGCGACACGTCGGTGCCGGCCAGCAGTTCCGGATCGGTGGTCAGGATGCGCGCCACGTCCAGCGCCACATTGCCGTTGCCCACGATCACCGCGCGCCGCGCCGACAGGTCGAAGAACCGGCCCGCCTGGTCGGGGTGGCCGTTGTACCAGGCCACGAAGTCGGTGGCGGAGGTGCTGCCGGGCAGCCCCTCGCCCGGGATCCCGAGCTTGCGGTCCGAGGACGCGCCGACGGCGTAGATCACCGCGTGGTGGTGCGCCAGCAGTTCCTCGTGCGAAACGTGCTCGCCCACATTCACGTTCAGATACGAGCCGAAGCCGGGCTGCGCGGAGATCACGTCGAACAGCTCGCCGACCTGGCGGGTCTTGGTGTGGTCGGGCGCGACGCCGAAGCGGGCCAGACCATAGGGCGTGGTCACCTTGTCGAACACGGTCACCGACACGCCGGGCTGGGTGAGCAGCTCGTCGGCGGCGTACATGGCCGAGGGTCCGGAGCCGATGACGGCCACCCGCAGCGGTTCCCGCCCGGGCTTGACCTCGGCCGCGGGAATCGGCATGGCCAGCAGTGGCCGCGGCCGTTCCTGCCGGTAGAAGTCGGCGTTGATCTCGATGAACGGCAGCTGCTCCGCGGTCAGCTTCTTCGACGAGGTGATGGCGTCCACCGGGCAGGCGGTGGCGCACGCCCCGCAGTCCACACAGGCCTGTGGGTCGACGTAGAGCATTTCCGCGGTCAGGAAGTCCGGCTCGTCGGGAGTCGGATGGATGCAGTTGACCGGGCAGGCGTAGACGCACGAGGCGTCGCTGCAACAGGATTGAGTGACAACGTACGGCACTGTACGTCCCCTTCCTACGCGACCTTGCCGGAGCGGATGGGCTCCGAGCGGTAGCGCGACGCCGGGCCGGAAATGCCGAGCAGCTTCCAGACCCGCTTGGAGATCGGGTTCATCAGACCGATCTCGTCGGCGAGGGCGCGCACATCGATGAAGTAGTCGGCGAAGACCCGCTTGGCCTCCTTGGAGCCGTAGAACAGCTCCTTGCGGACGTGCTCCGGGATGTCGAACTCTTGGAAGAACTTCTTCGGCGGGGTCGCGATGGACCGGCCCAGGATGAACATGATGACGGGCATGGCGATCGAGAGGATGAAGCGCTCGGCCACGTTGCGCTCCGGCACGTGGTGCTTGAGGAACTCGTGCGCGAAGGAGATGTGGCGGGCTTCCTCGGCGACGTGGATGCTCATCACGCCGCGCATGATCGGGTGGACTTCCTCGCCCGAGCGCAGGATCTGCTTCTGGATGTGGTCGATCGGCTCCTCGCCGGCGAGCACGGCCATGAAGAACAGGTTCGGGAAGGCGACCGCGACGGGCACGCCGAGCAGGCGCAGCTGGCGGACGAGCGGGCCCATGCCCGGAACGTCCACGCCGATGCGGTTCACCATCTCCTGGAACATCAGGGTGTGGTTGAGTTCCTCGGCCATCTCGTGGGTGCAGTAGCGGAATTCCGCGTCACCGTTGGGCAGCGAGAAGGTGTGGTTGACCATGCCGCTGATCAGGATGGACTCGAACTGCAGGCCGACCTTGGCGATATTGGCCTGGCGGTACTTGCCGACCGCGATCTGCTGCTCCACCGTCAGCGACTGGTACCAGTCGTGGCGGCCCAGCGGGTCCGCGGACTCCGGCAGGATCCAGCGCTCGGGGCGGGCGTTGGAATCGAAGTCCGGGTTGTCCCAGTCGATGTCCTCGTAGGGGTCGAAGTGCTTGTTCACCGACCCTTCCGAGAGCAGCAGCAGCTTGTTGGCGTACTCCTGAGCTTCGGCAACCACGGGGTCGTCAAGGGGGGTCGTGGTCGGAGACATCGTCGTCACCTCTCCAGTCAGTGGCGTTATGTGTACCCAATAGTTACACCAAACTGGAGAGGCGTCAACAACAGTTCGCAAGATGCTTGCACGAGTTAGCACGCCTGCACACGCGGTACCCGGACGAACTCGCGAGTAGCAGGACAAATGATCGCTTCAGAGCGCCGCGGACGCCGTCAGAGCGCGGCCACCCGCGTGACACGCCGGAAGAGTCCGGTCAGCGGATGATGGCGATGGCTGGCCGACTCCTGGGCCAGCAACCTCTGACGCGCAGCGATGGCCGCGCCGTCGGCGATGGTCCGTTCCGGGTCGGAGGACACGACCACGGGACGGGCCAGCTCCTTGGCCAGCACCTGGGCCACCTCGGGCGGTCGCGCGGCCCCGCCGACCACCAGGATCCGATCCACATCGGCCATGGTGACGTCCGCGATCCGGAGGCACTTGTAGACCAGGGCGAGCGATCGGCGAATGTGGCCGGCGCGCAGTTCCCCGGAGTCCGCGTCCGACAGCCCGCGCGGCACCACCGGCGAGCCCGCGGTGCGCCGCAGTGTGCGCCCCACCAGGTCGCCGAAGGCCCGGCCGCCGTAGTCGGCCGAGTGCAGCGGCATGCCGACGATCGGGTTGCTGGGCGCGCCCATGCCGACGCGCAGCAGCGTGACGTCCAGCCCCGCCCCGCCGAGGTCGTAGACCAGCGCCAATCCCGGTGTGAGCGGCCCGCGCTCGGCGGCCAGCCAGGACGCGGCCGCGATCGGCTCGGCCATCAGGGTGGCCCGGTCCAGGCCCACCCCGTCCAGGGCGGTGCGCAGTTCGGCGATCAGAGGGGCGGAGTAACCGGCCGGATGGGTCACCGCGATACCGGTCTGCCCGTGGTCCAGCACACCCGCCGGGGGTTTGCCCAGCACCTCCGCGACCACGCTGTAGGCCACGGTGGCCACCAGATCCGCGGCCGAGAGCGCCCGGTGCCCGACCCGCGCCATCGGCGCGCCGCGCTGGCCGAGATCGGCGAAGTCGGTGATGACGCGGCCGTGCCGGGGAATGCGACCGACGCGGGCGGTCCCGGAACTGTCGAAGGTGAGGGTGGTGCGCCACGTGGCCGGAGGAATGCCTCGACGGCCGGGCGGCAGCTTTCCGGTTCGATCGGCCGCGGTGGAACAGACCGTGTTGACCGTCCCGATACTCAGCCCCACACCGAACGCCATGATCCACCTCGTTCGACGAGTCCATCGGGCCGAGCCTTCGCGCCGGCCGTCGAACTCGACTCGAATTCATGCAACTCCTGCGCCGGATGCTTGCCAACCACCGGACACGCGATTGTCCGCACGTGCGCCGCTGACCGGCGACAACCGTGTTGTCCAGGCAGGCGATCACGAAAACCCGCCGCGCGCATTCCGATCGCGAGATGTTTGCCCGAACTCACCCATTCGCCGGAAACGCGGCAGCCGAGGCCACCCGGTACGCCTGGTCTCCGTACCCACGAGAATCGCCACCCACGAGAATCGCCCCCGCACCGGAGAATCCGGAGCGAGGGCGAATCCGCGTCGATCTGTTCGACTACTTGGTGGCTGTTCGACTACTTGGTGGTCGAGCTGAACAGCGTATTGCTGAGCACCGAGACCACGCTGTAGGCCAGGTTGATCAGGTCCGCACCCAGACCCGAGTCACCGGTGAGCATCTTGGCCAGCGGGCCGAAGAACTTCACCGCCATCTGCACCAGCGAGCTCAGGCCCCCCGCGCCCAGACTGTCGGACTTGGAGTTCTTGTCGGTGCCGGGAGCCTGCGCGCCCGGGGTCGACTGCGTCCCGAGGCCGCCCGGCGCCGCCGAATTCCCCTGACCGCCAGGGGTGCTCGGCGATTGCCGCACCGGTGCGCGCAGATCCGCGATCGCCCGCACCGCCGGGGTGGCGGGCTTGGGCTGCGCGGCCGGCGGCTGAGTTCCGTTCTGCGGCTGGGTGGTTCCCGGCTGCGGCACGGTCCGCTGCTGGATGCCCGGCTGCGGCGGAGTCTGCGCGTGCTGCCAGTTGTTCAGGAACTGATCGGCGAGCTGCTGGAAGACCTGGAGCCCCTCCTCGAGCACCGCCTCTCCCGGCTGCTGTCCCGGATTCTGTTGCGCCGGAGCGGTACCGGGCGTCCCGGGGTTCTGCGCCGGGAGTGCCGGAGTCTGCCCGGGCTGGGCTTGGCTCGTCCCGGGCTGGGCCTGGCTCGTCCCAGGCTGGGCCTGACTCGTCCCCGGCTGGGCCTGACTCGTCCCCGGCTGGGCCGGAGTCGCCGGAGCCGCCGGAGCTGTCGGAGCCGTCGAGTGCGGAGCCTTCGCCGGAATGATGAACGCCGGAACCTGCGGCACTACCGCCACGGGAGCCTGCGGCGCAACGGCTTCGGGAGTCGGCTCCGGGACCGCTGCCGGGGCCTGCGGAGCCACGGCCTCGGGCACGACGGCCGGAGCCTGCGGGGCAGTGGCCTCGGGAACCGGAACCGCGGCCTGCGGGACCAGCGACGTCTCGGGAGCCGGAGCCTGCGCCGGAAGCTGTTGCGCCGGCTGGGTTCCCGGCTCGGCAGCCCGCTCCGCCGGCTTGTCGGTGGCTGCGGGCACCGGCACGCCGAGCAGATAGGACGCGATCCCGGTGGTGATGGTGACCGCGTGCTTGAGCTGTCCCTCCGGGGTTTCCAGCTGCTGGGCGTCCTCGGCGTTGGCGCCGTTGCCCATTTCGAGGAAGACGTCCGGCACCAGGGTCAGCGCGGGACCCGCGACGTCGGAACGGGTTTGGAGTCCCTCGGCGGCGCCGTTGTAGGTGGCGGCCTGGTACCCGCTCTGCAGGTAGGTGTCGCGCATGGCCTTGCTGGCGGCCAGGCCCGCACCGGACTGCACCTCGTTGACCTTGGCGTCGGGGACCGGCAGCTGCGGCACGATGAGATGGAAGCCCTTGCCGTCGGCGGGCCCGCTGTCGGCGTGGATGCTGACGGCGACGTCCGCGCCGGAGTCGTTGGCGGCCTTGGCCCGGTCGTCGATGCAGCCGCCCCAGCCGGTGTCGTCCGGGCGGCTCATGACCACGTGCGCGCCCAGGCCCTCGAGCGAGGTGCGGACCAGCTGCGCGACGTTCCAGGTGATGGTGTGCTCGGCGATGCCGTGCAGCGTGGTCATGCCGGTGGTCTGGCACGCCTTGGTGCCGCCGCGACCGTCACTGACCTGTTTGTTGGTGTCCTGACTGTGATTGGACCCCTGATGGCCCGGGTCCAGGAAGATGGTCTTCCCGGCCAGCTTCTGGGGTAGTTCGGGCAGCGCCGGCGCGGCCAGCGCGGCGACCGGGACTATCCCGGCCACGGTGGTGATGGCCGCCGCGGTGACGACCGTGCAAATTCCGGACTTGGTGATGCTTCGTTTCATAAGCGGCGGCGCTCGGGCGGAGCGCCCCTCCCTTCCCACTAGTAACACCAGACCCAGCAGTTCACTCTTGCAACACCAGTTACTACCTGGCAAGCGTCGTGACGGAACCGTTACCAGTGGTCAAACGACCGAAATGCCCTGATCCGGAGCACTACCGGGCGCAATGGCAAGCGACCACAGCGCCAACTATCCCCCACCCCGCGTGTCCCGCCCGGACGACGCGCCTGAGCGGCTCGACGCAACCCCTCGGCGTCGAACCGCATGGACGAAAACGGCTGATCAGGCCGAGACGATCTGGTCCCCGTCGACCCGAATGCCGCGGGCGTCCAGCGCCCGCGGCGCGGGCCCGCTCGCGACCGATCCGTCCAGATTGAAGGTGCTGCCGTGGCACGGGCATCGGATCAGGCCGCCGGACACCGAATTCACGTTGCAGCCCAGGTGCGTACAGACCGACGAGAAGCCCAGGAACGACCCCGCGGACGGCTGGGTGATGACGGTCCCGCCGGTGATCAGACCCCCGCCGACCGGCACGTCGGAGGTATTGGCCAGTACGTCCAGTTTCTTCGCGGGTCTCGCGTCCGGCCCGCCCGGCTCGGCTTTGGGCGCCGCGGAGGCGGGCCCGTCGGATGTGGTGCCGCAACCCACCACGGCGAGCGCGGCGGCGGCGACGGCGGTGGTGGCCAGCGCGGTGCGGCGGTCCAGGCGGAATCCGCCGGGGCCGGCGGTGGTGTCGGTCATCGGAAACTCCTCGCTCGGGGCCGGACCGATGCGATTCGGCCGCTGCTTGTTCGACGTATGGGAGGGGTCGGTTGGTTCACCGGCTCACGCGCTGAGCGGTACGCGCCGCAGGGATCGCAGCGCGTAGTGCACCCGGGTCTTCACGGTGCCGACCGGAATGCCCAGGTCGGCGGCCACATCTTGGTAGGCGCGGTCGCACAGGATGACCTGGACGACGGCGTCGCGCTGCGGGGCGGGCAGCTGCGCGAGCAGGTCGGCGACCAGCAGACCGTCGGTCAGGGCTTCGCTGAAGTCGGGCCGGGCGCATCGGTTCTCGGCCTGTTCGCCGATCTCGTCCCAGCAGGTGTCACCGGGGCGCGCGGCGCGGAAGCGGGCGATGTCGGTGAGCACGTTGCGCTCGATGGTCAGCAGCCAGGTGCGCACGCTGCCCCGGTCGGGGTCATAGCTGGCGCAGGCCCGCCACGCCCGCAGCAGGGTCTCCTGCACGGCGTGTTCGGCCAGACCCGGATCGCCGAGGCGACTCATGGCCCGCCAGTGCAGCAGGCCGCGATCGGCGGCGAGGACAGCCGCCAGTCCGGAGTCGGTACACAGCCGGGCGCACTGTCCGGCGCATCCGGTCATGACCGGGCGAAGTCTTCCCATGACTGAATATCGCGCTGGAGGCCGAAAGAGCATCGCATGTTTGTGAATTCCCCGAAATCGCCCGATTTCCCGAAAACAGACCGGAATTTCTGATAAACCCCTCCCGGGAGATGCGGGGATCGCCCGAACACCGTACGACGGGAACCGTGCGGTGCAGTGAACTGCTCAGGGAGGAACATCGTGCGTGCAGGCGCGCTCGTAGCGACGGGAGCATTCGCTTCCGCGCTGACAATGGCGGCGTCGGGAATTGCGGCGGCCGAACCGGCCACCGATATCACCGTCGACGGCACCTATTTGGTCAATGTGGATATCAAGCCGGGCACCTATATCGGCGACGGGACGATGGACCCGGCCCCCGCGGGCTGCTTCTGGCGGCGGCTGTGGAAGGTCCAGACCCCCGAGGACTACGCGGACCCGAACTTCTACATCATCGCCAGCGACTTCACCCGGCTGCGGTCGATCACGGTGGAGATCAAGGCGACCGACGTGGCCTTCTCGACGCAGAACTGCGGGGCCTGGCACCTGACGCCCGCACGGCCCAACACCGGGTCGTTCGGATAGTCGGGCCCGCGCTCGTGCCGGGTATCGGCTCGTCCCGGTACCCCGCACGGGCGCGGCCGGATCACTAGGGTGAGCGCATGACCAGGCAGAGGATTCTCATCACCGGCGCGAGCTCCGGACTCGGCGCGGGGATGGCCCGCGCGTTCGCGAGCCGCGGGCGCGATCTGGCGCTGTGCGCCCGGCGGGTCTCGAATCTGGAGGCGCTGCGCGCGGAGCTGCTGGCCGCGCACCCGGGCATCACGGTCGCGGTGCGCGGCCTGGACGTGGACGACCACGCGGCCGTCCCGAAGGTGTTCGAGGAGTTGCGCGAGGAGCTCGGCGGGCTGGACCGGATCATCGTCAATGCCGGGATCGGCAAGGGCGCGCGCCTGGGCACCGGCCGCGCCGACGCCAATCTGGCCACCGCCACCACGAACTTCGTGAGCGCCCTGGCCCAGGCCGAGGCCGCCATGGGTATCTTCCGCCGCGAGCACGCCGGTCACCTGGTGCTCATCTCATCGATGAGCGCGGTGCGCGGGCTGCCCGGCAAGAAGGCGGCCTACGCGGCCAGCAAGGCGGGCGTGACCGCGCTGGGCGAGGGGCTGGCCATCGAGCTGCGCGGCACCCCGATCAAGGTCACCACGGTGCAGCCGGGATTCATCGCCACCGACATGTCCGCCAAGGCCGGGGACGCGAAACTGGTTGTGCCGCTGGAGAAGGGCGTGCGATCGATGGTCGCCGCCATCGAGCGCGAGACCGTGCGCGCCTCGGTCCCCGAATGGCCGTGGCGGGTGCTGGGTCTGGTGATGCCGGTGCTGCCGCGCGCGATCATGGCCCGGATGGGCTGACGCCGGGTTCCTGGCCGGGAATGCCGATCGAAGGTCGTGACCCGGCCGCTAGCATCGCGGCCATGGCGAAATTCACCACCTGGGACGGGCTCGAACTCAACTACCGCGTGTGGGAGGGCGAGGGCGTCCCGGTGGTGTTGCAGCACGGCATCGTCGCCGACACCAATGCCAACTGGATGAGCCTGGGCGTGGTCGCGGCGCTGGAACAGGCGGGCCACCACGTGATCTCGCTGGACGCGCGCGGCCACGGGCGCTCGGACAAGCCGCACGACCCGGCCCGCTACTCGTGGCAGGCCATGGCCGACGATATGCGCGCGCTGTTCGACCACCTGGGCCTGGATCGGGTCGCGGTGGTCGGCTACTCGATGGGCGGGATCATCTCGCTGCTGGTGGCGAGCGCCGACGAGCGGGTGGAGCGGCTCGCGATCGGCGGTATCGGGTCGGGCGTGGTGGATTGCGGCGGCATCGACTGGCGGGTGATCGCGGCGCAGGACATCGTCTCCGCCATGTCCGGCGACGCCACGGCGGTCACGGGGCTGCCCAGCATGTTCCGCCTGCTGGCCGACGCGCTGGGCGCGGACCGCGAGGCCATCGCCGCCGTGGCGACCGCCCTGAACGAGGCCCCGATCGAATCCCTCACCGGCATCACCGTTCCGGCCCTGGTGCTGGCGGGCGACGCCGACCCGCTGGCCGCCGAACCCGAGCGCCTGGCCGCCGCCCTTCCCCACGCGGAGTGCGTGGTGGTCAAGGGCGACCACCTCGCCGCCGTCGCCGACCCGGCGTTCTCGAAGGCCCTGGTCGACTTCCTGAGCTGACTCGACTTCCTGAGCTGACAACGGCCGCGGGCTTATGGGGTTTCAGGGGTTCCCCCGCGCGTCCACGAGAGTTGGTCAATGCTGCCTGCGGTGCGGCACGAACTCCAGGGAGAGCAGTGCCAGCGCCGCGATCAGCACCTCACGCCACCGGATCAGCACGTACCGCTGATCGCCGAAAGCGTTGAACTTGCGCAGGAATCGGTACAGCGATTCCAGCCGGATCAGCGGATCCCCCAGGCGCACCGCGAGATACACCGCCTGCATGGTCCGCGACCGGTGCTTGTCGGCGAAGATCTCCGGAAACGCCGCGAACGCCAGCGAGATTCGCTTGATCCCATGGTCGCGCGCGTAGTCCACCAGGTCCACGATCATGCGTTCGTCGAGTCCGTTGGGTGCGTCGCGCCGCCGCCACGGCACGTCCAGGCTGAGGTCTTGGCCGTTGCCGGAGGTCCCGTAGCGCTGGAACCCGACCACCTGTCCGTCGGCGTCGCGGGCCATCACCACCAGCATGCCGGGGTGCCGTCCGTCGAGCAGGTGGTCGAGGATCATGGAGAAGCCACGCGTCTGCCGCCCGGTCCCCCATTCGTCGACGATGGACAGCAGGGTTCGGCGCTGCGGTTCGGTGAGCGCGACCTCGGGCAGGATCTCGGTCGTGACGCCGTAGTTCTTGGTGCGGCTCACGGCCTGGCGCAGATTGCGGAACTTACGACCCACCAGGTCGTAGCGGTCGACGTCGATGACCACGTCGCGGCCCACGGAGATGGCGCGCAGCCCGCGGTGGTCGACGGCCCGCCGCTGCCACAGCTCACTGACCTCGGGACTCGCCCCGAGCACCGCGATGCGCCAGCCGTGGCTGCCCGCGAACAGCGAGAACTCGGTGAGCAGGTCCGGGAACCGCGCGGGGTCGCCGAGCGGGTCGCCGGAGACGACGGCGATGCCGAGCCGGGCCCGGTAGGCCAGCGCCGCGGAGCCCCCGTCGCCGAAGAAGTAGGTCTTGGACGAGTGCAGCGCGAACGGCGCGAGCGGATCCCCTGAGCTGCGCCGAACCAGTTCCGCCACCCGGGGCAGCTGTTCGGGTTGCGGCTTGCTGCCCTGTGGCAGCACCAGGATCGCGCCGCTGACCGCGAGGAACACGAATCCGATCCCGGGGTGCTCGGTGCGGTAGGCGAAGTTGGAGACGACCAGGGTCATGGCCGCGCCGGTGAGGTGGGGCAGCGTGATGGGCCGGCGCAGGTAGAGCCCGCGCGCCACGAACAGCCCGGCGACCGAGACGGCGATGAACCAGCCGTGGTCGTCGCCTTCGCGGGAGGCGCGTTCGGCGGCCCAGACCAGGATGACGCTGCCCAGGACCAGGGCGCCCATCAGCCCGACGCGGGTGCTGGGCCCGGCGACGAAGGTGGTTTCCCGGTATGCGGTCAGCGTCGGATTCGGTACGCGTTCCTCACGCATCTGGACCCCTTTTCTCCCGCGTCTCCCACTCGACACTATGTGTGAGAGACGGTTCGAGGCATCGGGTTATTCCGGCCAGCCCAGTCGCGGCGTGGTGAGCACTGGATCGGTGATGCCATTGTGGCAGGCCAAACCGACAGAGTCCCAGCCCGCGAGACTCGATCCGGACTCATATGCGGATTGGAAGAAATCCAGCGCCGTGGCGACGGGGTCGGCCGTGGCGCGGACGTCGTCGTAGGACAGGTAGGCGCTGTGCCCGGAACCGGACGCCACCCAGCTGGCCTGTTCGGGTCGCAGTGGTTTGTCGCTGAGCCCGGTGGGTTCGGGCGCGGTGTAGGAGTAGAAGGTGGGGGCCGGGACCTTGTCGTCGCCGAACCAGAATCCGGCGCTGATCACCTCGCGGGAGTAGGCCTCGCGGGTGACCAGGTCGACGGAGTCGGGCATGGGGATCTTGCGGTCGGAGAAGCGCTGCACGGCCAGATCGAAGGTGTGCCAGAAGATCTGGACGGGGCTGATCTTGCCGGAGTAGGTGGCGCTGAACTGTTCCAGGATGCGTCCGACCTGGCTCTGCACGTGGAAGGCGCGTTGCGCGGCGGCGGGGTTGTAGGTGTGGTGTTGCTCGTCCTCGTCGAAGGGCCGCCCGTGGTCGGGCAGGTCGAAGGGGGTCGGGTGGGCGAGCGCCACCTCGACGCCGAGGTTGCGCAGCGCGTTCATGGTCTCGATGTAGAAACTGGCCACCGACTGCCCCGTGAGCGGCACCTCCTCCTCGGTGCCGCGGTCGTTGCAGACCCGCAGCACGTGGTCGAAGAAGTCGAACGAGCAGGTGAAGACGGGGCCTTCGGTGGCGGTACCGAGCGGCACGGTGGTCCAGCCGCGCGCGGTGAGCCGGTAGGTCATGTGCCACCAGTGGTTGCGCCTGATCCCCTTGGCCAGGGCCACTTTGCCCACGATCTGGGCGTAGCGGTGCAGGGTTTCCTTGGTGGGCCGCCATGAGTCGAGCGGGATGGCGGGAAGTATGTCCTGAGCCATCCGCTCATGCTACTCAGCTATCAATGCGTTACCGCCCGTCGCCGGTGTGCCCGGCGAGCAGTTCGGCGAACGGCCGGACCGCGCCGACGCCGTTGCCGGAGTTGCGGTGCCGGACCGGCTCGTCCTGTAGGAAGCCCTGCACCGCGGTGGGTGCGGCGACGATCTGCTGGGCGAGTTCGGACGCCGCCCGGTGCACGCGTTCGGTGAGTCCGGTGGAGCCGAAGTCCTCGGTGGCGGCGAACACGCCGGTGGGGACGACCACCGCCCGCAGGTAGGCGAACAGCGGCCGCAGCGCGTGATCGAGCACCAGCGAATGCCGGGCGGTGCCCGCGGTGGCGGCGATCAGCACGGGCATGCCGTTGAGCGAGTCGGTGTCCAGGACGTCGATGAACATCTTGAACAGCCCGCTGTAGCTGGCCGTGAACACCGGGGTCACCGCGATGATCCCGTCGGCGTCGGAGACCCGCTGCCGGGCCGCGGCCACGGCGGGCGTGGGCAGCCCGCCGGTGGTCAGGGTGGTGGCGAGATCGCCTGCCAGTTCCCGCAGTTCGATCACCTCGACGTCGAGGCTCTCCCCGCGCCCGCCCACCGCCGCGGAGACCGCGGCGGCGAGCTGGTCGGCGAGCAGCCGGGTGGAGGAGGGCTGCGAGAGCCCGGCGGTCAGGACTACCAGTGTGCGACTCATGCTCGGCCTCAGTTCTTTTCGGCGAGCACGCGCTCGCGGGCGGGCTCGACCAGGTGGTGCGGGGCGTCGGGGCCGGCGGCGACCAGCGACGCGTGGGTGGGCGGATCGCTGGGCACGCCGGCGGGGCGGCGGGCCTCGAACTCCTTGCGCAGCACCGGGACCACCTCCTTGCCGAGGATCTCGATCTGCTGCAGCACCATGTCCAGCGGCAGGCCGGCGTGGTCCATCAGGAACAGCTGGCGCTGGTAGTCGCCGACATTGTCGGCGAAGCCCAGGGTGCGTTCGATGACCTGTTCGGGGGTGCCGACGGTGAGCGGGGTCAGTTCGGTGAAGTCCTCCAGCGACGGGCCGTGTCCGTAGACGGGCGCGTTGTCGAAGTAGGGCCGGAAGATCTTCTTGGCCTCGGCCTCGGTCTCGGCCATGAACACCTGGCCGCCGAGTCCGACGATGGCCTGTTCGGCCGCGCCGTGCCCGTAGTGCTCGAAGCGGCGGCGGTACAGGGTCACCATCTGCTTGGTGTGCTGCATGTCCCAGAAGATGTTGTTGTGGAAGAAGCCGTCACCGTAATAGGCGGCCTGCTCGGCGATCTCGGGCGAGCGGATGGAGCCGTGCCACACGAACGGCGGGGTGCCGTCCAGCGGGGCGGGCGTGGAGGTGTAGCCCTGCAGCGGGGTGCGGAACTTGCCTTCCCAGTCCACGCGCTGTTCGCGCCACAGGCGGCGCAGCAGGTGGTAGTTCTCGATGGCCAGCGGCACCCCGTCGCGGATGTCCTTGCCGAACCACGGGTAGACGGGTCCGGTGTTGCCGCGGCCCATCATGAGGTCGACGCGGCCGCCGGCCAGGTGCTGCAGCATGGCGAAGTCCTCGGCGATCTTCACCGGATCGTTGGTGGTGATCAGGGTGGTCGCGGTGGACAGCACCAGCTTGTCGGTCTTGGCGGCGACATAGCCGAGCATGGTGGTCGGCGAGGAGGGCACGAAGGGCGGGTTGTGGTGCTCGCCGGTGGCGAACACGTCGAGTCCGACCTCCTCCGCCTTGAGGGCGATGGAGACCATGGCCTGGATGCGCTCGGCCTCGCTGGGCGTCCGGCCGGTGGTGGGGTCCATCGTCACGTCGCCGACGCTGAAAATTCCGAACTGCACGGGTCCTCCTCGGGTCGCGTCCACATTTGGTGGATATGGCAACCACTTGAACATAGCGGGTCGGGAGGGTATTCCTGAGCGGGACAGGGGCGTGATTCGCGCCACTGCCGCCAAGGCGCCACCACACCCGCCACGGGTCCCGAATTCGGGCGGCACCTGCTTCGTTCCGGAACCGAGGACTGACCAGTACCCGCAATCCACTTGCGGGTACAGCGAAACACTCAGTAGTGCAAGATCTTTCGAAGTATCCTGAACATTCCCCGCGCAACGCCGGAGATCTCGAGCATGGACAGGGGGTAGATCCAATGGCGGACAACTCCGTCGGTGCGGCATACGCTGTCGTCGTCACCGCGGTCGCCGATCCGATGCAGGTGGAGGGCCTGGAATGGGATCGTGCGGTGGAATTTCTGCCCAGTATCGATTCGCACATCCTGAAGTCGTGGGTGCGAGATCAGGAGACCGGGCCCGACCCGCGCCGCGGCGTGGTCATCCCCGGCCCCCAGCGCCGCGTCGGCCAGCGACATCCGTACCGGGAGGTGTGCGTACCGTCGGCCGAATACCAGCTTTTCAGCGCCGCGGTCCGCAGCAACCGCTGCCGCGCCACCGCCTGCGCCGAGGAGGAAGGCCGCCGGCGAACCCGCGTCCTGTCCGCCGCCAACTGCGGCTGACCACACCGTTACCGGCGCACGCCACCGGACCGCTCGGGGGGTCGAGCGAATATCCGAGCCGATCGTGCCGCCGTGCCACACTCGCGGAGTGCGAATCGCCATCCTGGGCCCGCTGGAAGCGGCGAACGACGCCCGGCCCGTTCCCGTCCCGGGAACCCGTCTGCGTGCCCTGCTGATTCGCCTCGCCCTGGACCCCGGCCGCCCGGTGCGCGTCCCCACCCTGATCGACGACCTGTGGCCCGAAGCCGCGCCCAAACGCCCCGAACACGCACTGCAAGAGCTGGTTTCCCGCCTCCGCCGCACCCTCCCCGCCGGCGTCCCGCTCCACGCGGCCGCGGGCGGCTATCTCCTCGACATCGCCGCCCTCTCGGTCGACGCCCACCGCTTCGAGCGCCTCGTCCGCGGCGGCATTCTGCGCCTCGACCGCGGCGACCGCTCCGCCGCCATCAACCAACTGCGCGAAGCCCTCTCCCTGTGGCGCGGCCCCGCCCTCGCCGACGTATCGGTCCTGCCCTTCGCCGCCGCTGCCGCCACCCACCTCGACGAACTCCGCCTGACCGCCACCGAATCGGCCCTGGCCGCCGAACTGTCCACCAGCCCCGGCGATCCCCTCCTCATCACCGAACTGACCGGCCTCCTCACCGCCCACCCCCTCCGAGAACGCCCCCGTCTGCTCCACATTCAGGCTCTCCACGCCGCGAGCCGCACCCCCGAAGCCCTGAGCTCCTACGCCCACTACCGCACCCTGCTGGCCACCGAACTCGGCCTGGACCCCAGCCCGGAACTCGCGGACCTGCACCTGAAGCTCCTGCGAGGCGGGCCGCCGACCCGCCCCGTGGCGGCGGGGCCCGAACCGGCCACGACCGCTGTGGGTTCCACGCAGCAGCTGCCGGAGTCGACACCCGCGTACAGCGATTCGGCGAAGCAGCCGACCGACGCCACAAGTCCGGCTGCGCGGCTCCGGATTCCGCTGACGAGCTTCGTCGGGCGCGAACACGACCTGACGGAGGTGGTGAAACGGGTCGGAGCCTCGCGGCTGGTCACGTTGGTGGGGCCGGGCGGCGCGGGCAAGACGCGACTGGCCGTGGCCGTGGCCGGAGAACTGGGCGGGCACATCGCGGGCGGACCGGTCCCGGGCGAGGCGGGCCGAGCGGACGAGGGCACGACGAGCGGCCGGGACGAAAACACGACGAGCAGCCGAGGCGAAAGCCCGGCACACGGCCGAGGCGAAAGCATGGCGGGCGGAGGGTTCGCGGGTGGTGTGGGGTTCGCGGAATTGGCGGCGGTGAGTGATTCCTCGGATCTCCCGCAGGCTGTGGCCGGGGCGCTGGGGGTGGCGTTGTCGCGGACGGTGGAGCCTTCGGGGGCGGATCCGGTGGGATTGCTGGCGGAGGCGCTGCCGACCGCGCCGATGCTGCTGGTGCTGGACAACTGCGAGCACCTCGTCGATGAGGTTGCCCGGTTCGTAGCGGAGCTGCTCGGGCGGGTGCCGGAGCTGCGGGTCCTCGCGACGAGCCGTCAACCGCTGGGGATCGGCGGGGAAACGCTGTGGGAGACCGCGCCGTTAGCGGTCCCGCCACCCGATTCGGCTGATATCGAGGGTTTCCCGTCGGTTCGACTGTTCCTGGATCGCGCTGCGGCGGTCCGCGCCGACCTCGCACCGACCGATAGCCTGCTCGAGACTGTCGCCGAGATCTGCCGTCACCTGGACGGATTGCCGTTGGCCTTGGAGCTCGCGGCCGCGAAGCTGCGGGTCATGCCACTGCCGGTGCTGCGTGCGCGGCTGGATGATCGTTTCGCCGTGCTGGCGGGCGGGAGCCGCACCGCGCTCCCCCGTCACCGCACGCTGCGGGCGGTATTGGATTGGGACTGGGAGCTTCTCATCGAGGCGGAGCGCACCGCCCTCGCGCGCCTGTCGGTCTTTCCCGCACCGTTCACCCCCGCCGCTGCCGAGGGTCTCGGTGTGGCGTGCGCCGAACTCGAAGCGCTGCTGGACAAATCGCTGGTGCAGCTCGTCGACGTCCTGGTCGCCGAACCCGCCCTGCCCACACCGCAGCCGCGCTACCGCATGCTCGAGTCGGTCCGCGCCTACGGTCGGGAGCACCTCACGGCCCGAGGTGAACTGGACTCGACCAGATCCGCCCATGCGGCCTACCACCTGGCTCTCGCCGAAGCCGCCCATCCGTATCTACGAGGCCACGCCCAACTCCCCTGGCTCCGGCTCCTCGATGCCCACCATGATCACCTGATCGCAGCCCTGCGCTTCGCCCAGGAGTCCGCGGACACCGACACCGCGGCCCGCCTGGGCTCGGCGCTCGGCATGTACTGGGCCCTCCACGCCAGTCACACGGACGCGGTCCGGCTCCTGCGCCCGATCCTCGAACTCCCGACGGCCCACCCTCATCCCCCACTGGCGGCCGCGTTCGCCCTGCATTCCATGCTCGCCGCCCAGGCCACCGAACTCACCGCGGCCGCCGACCACATCCGCCGCTGGACGGGCGCGACGGAATCGGCTTCCGGTTCAGCCGCTTCGGCGACAGCGGACGGGGCAGCGGAATTGGCTTGGGCGCTGGTGGAGTTGGCGTCCGAACGAGTCGATGTGGGGCTCGGGGTGGTGGAGCCGTGGCTGGGGCATCCCGATGCGTGGACTCGGGGGATGTTCTGGTTGGTGCGGTCGTTCCTGCACGCGAACGAGTCCGGGGTGGCGCGGCTGGAGGCGGATTTGCGGATGGCGGCGGGGTGTTTCGAGGAGGCCGGGGAGCGGTGGGGCTGGTCCACCGCATTGACGTATCTGGCGTTCACGCGGGCGGCGCTCGGGGATTTCGACGGGGCCGAGGCGGCGATGGCGTCGGCGCTGGTCGCGGCGGAGGAGCTGGGCAGACCGGTCGCGTTGCGGGTGTGGCTGGTGATGATCCGCTTGCATTCGGGCGAGGTGGAGGCGGCCCGGGCCGATCTGACCGCGCTGGCCGAGGAGACCTTGCCGGCCGGGGACACCGTCATGACCCGGCTGCTCGCGGCGGATGTCGCTCGGTTCGATGGGGATCTGGCAGAGTCGGTGCGCTGTTTGCGGCGGGTGGAGTCCGATCTCGGGCGGGCGGTGCGCGAGGACCGGTCGTACCGGGCGATGTTCGGCCTGCGCATGGGCTTGCTGCGCGCGGCCGAGGGCAGTACCGCTGCGGCCGCCACCCATTGTTCGGATGCGTGGGCGAACGCCGTGGCCGTCCGAGACCTGCCCTTGGCCGCCGAGGTGGCCGTCGGCGTCGCACGGGTGTGCCTGGCGGCAGGGGCCGCGGCGGCGTCGGCCGAGGCTTTGGGCGCCGGGCACGCGTTGCGTGGCGCGCCGGATGCCCGCTATCCCGACATCGTGGCGCTCCGAACGGAATTGGCGGCCGTCCTCGGCAGCGATCAGGCGACTGCCGCATACGAACGGGCCCGGGTTCTCCCACGCGACGGGGCACTCGCGACGGTCGAAGCCAGTCTTCGGACGGCGAGGGACAGCAGCTCGGACGACCGGGGTTGATGAGCAGCACGATCGAGCAGCCAGGCTCGTACGCAGCACGACGGACGTTGGGTCATCCCTTCGGATGGGCCAGACGCGCCACGACCAGCCTGGGTTGTCGGAACACGTGAGCGCCGAGTGAATGCGTGTGAGCGCGATGTGAACTCACTGTGAGCACCGCCCCGCAGTGTGGGCCGCATGCGAAACGACTCCGATCTGCACGAGTTCCTCACCACCTATCCCCACGACATGGCGTTCAGCCCCGATGACCCGTCCACCGTGGTCGACCGCTGGTTCGCCCCCGACGTCGACTACCGCAACGACGGCCTCCACCTGAACCGTCAGTCCTTGATAGCCCACGCCCGCCCGGCTCGCAGGAACGCCGAATCCGTCCGGGTCCGCATCCATCGAGCCTTGCTGTCCGGTGACAGCATCGCGGCCCACTACACAATGTTCGCGACCCTCCGCACGACCGGCCCGACCGCCACCGAAGTGTGCATGATCGGCCGCCTGTCCCCGGACGGACGCATCGAGCGGATCGATCAGCTCACCCGCTCCGTGCCGGTGGAGGGCGAGTAACCGTGAGGTCCTCGCTATCCGCGCCGATCGTGCGGCGAATCGCTGTGGCCGCCATCGTCTTCTGGGTGGCCGTGCTCGTCGCCACCGGTGGTCTGGCGGGCAAGCTCGCCGGGGCCGAGAAGAACGACGCCACGACGTGGCTGCCGAAGAGTGCGGAGTCGACGAAGGTCTCCGAGCTGACCGGGAAGTTCATCGGGTCCGATGTGTATCCGGCGGTGGTCGTCTACGAGCGCGGCGACGCGGTGTCGAGCGCCACCGCGCGGGCGCGCGCGGAGTCGGACTCGCAGCGGTTCGCGACGCTGCCGCAGGTGCACGGCCCGGTCCCGGAGCCCGTGGAGTCCGAGGACGGCAAGGCGATCCAAGTCGCGGTCCCGATCTCGGTGGGCGTCAAGGGGGTCACGGACGCGCTGCCGACGGTGCGATCGATCCGCGACATCGTCGCCGATGCGGGCATGAGCGTGCACGTCACCGGGCCGGCGGGTTATGGGGCCGATTCGGCGGACGCGTTCTCCGCGGTGAACTCGACACTGTTGTACGTGACCATCGCGATCGTCATAGCGATCTTGCTGGTCACCTACCGCAGTCCGGTGCTGTGGCTGCTGCCGCTGGTGTGCGTGGGCGTGGCCCTGACCGTCGCACAGGGGCTGATCTACCTCCTGGCGGCGCACGCGGGCCTGACGGTCAACAGTGACACGGAATTCCTGCTGACCGTCCTGGTCTTCGGCGCGGGCACGGACTACGCACTGCTGCTCACCGCACGCTATCGAGAGGAGTTGCGGCGCACGGAGAATCGTCACGCGGCCATGGCCACGGCCATCCGCCGCGCCGGACCCGCGATCACCGCGAGCGCGATCACCGTCGCGCTGAGCCTGTTGTGCCTGGTCGTGGCCGACCTGAACTCGACAAAGAGCCTGGGCCCAGTGATGGCGACGGGCGTCCTGGTCAGCTTCGCGGTGCTCACCACCCTGTATCCGGCCCTGCTCGTGCTGTGCGGCAGGTGGATATTCTGGCCCGCCGCACCGCGATTCGGCGATCCCGAACCGGCCGGAAGTCGCCGAGGGAGTCGCCTCGAACGCTTGATCACCTCCCGTCCGCGCAGGGTCTGGCAGGTCACCGCGGCCGTGCTGGCGTTCCTCTCCCTGGGGTTGTTCGGTTTGCACGCGTCCGGACTGCGGGCGCAGGACACCTTCCGAAACCGCCCTGATGCCGTGGTCGGCGAGCAGGTCCTCCTCGAGCATTTCCCGGGCGGATCCGGTGACCCGCTGCAGATCATCGGACCGGCGTCGGACGCGGATCGCCTGCGGGACTCGGCTTCGGGGGTTCCCGGTGTGGTGTCGGTGTCGACTCCCGTGTGCGCGGACGGTCTCGCCTACTTGGAGGTGACGACGGCCGATGTCACCGGTAGCGCTGCGGCGTTCGCAACCGTCGAACGTCTCCGCTCGGTGGTGCGTTCGGTGCCCGATGCCATGGTTGGAGGCAGCAGCGCCGTCGCGCTCGATACTCAGAAATCCGCCCGCCACGACCGCAATACGGTTGTGCCACTGGTGTTGTTCGTCGTCTTGGCGATCATGGCGCTACTGCTTCGAGCCTTGGTCGCTCCCGCGGTGGTTCTGGCGACTGTCGTCCTTTCTCTCGCGGCAGCTCTCGGCGTCAGCGCGCTGGTGTTCGACAAGGTGCTCGGCTTCGCGGGCGCGGACCCATCGTTCCCGCTGTGGGCCTTCGTGTTTCTGATCAGCCTGGGGATCGACTACAGCATCTTCCTGATGGCCAGGATCCGCGAGGAGACCGCGAACCATGACACCGCTACGGCGACGGCGATCGCGGTGCGCACCACCAGCGGAACGATCACGGCGGCAGGTGTTGTGCTGGCGGGGACGTTCGCGGCATTGCTCACGCTGCCTTTGGTTTTCGCGGCGGAGATCGGGTTCGCAGTCGCGTTTGGAGTGCTGCTGGATACGTTTCTGGTGCGAACCGTGCTTGTACCAGCGCTCGCGATCGATCTGGGTGAGCGCATGTGGTGGCCACAACGCACCCGACTCGATTCCCGAGAAGAAGGCGCGATTCCCAATCCGATTGTGACGCAAACTATTTAATTTGTGCAATCTGAAAAGCTTGGACCCCTTTGCATTTCAGGCCACACAGATAATCACGCGGGCGTAAAATGGAGGCATGGATTCGAATGGGGTGACACTCGACGACTGCGGTATCGCTGAACTGGCGGCCGCGGTCTCGACCCTGACCGAATCCGTGCAGGGCGGGAAGATGGTGGAGTTCTCCGACGAGGATGTTGTGTCGTTGATGCAGCAGCTCGAAACCTGCAAGCGCCAACTCGCCGCGCTGGATACCCGTCTGATCATCGAAGCCGGGGAGCGGTCGCTGCATTCGCGCAGTGGCGCGGGGAAGATGGTGCCGTTTCTGCGCCACACCCTCGGACTGTCACGCTACGACGCGTCGGTGCGGGTGAAGATCACCCACCACTGCGGCGAATTCGTGCAGCAGACCGGGCACGTCGCGCCGCCGGTACTGCCGGTGACCGCCGAAGCGTTTGCGGTCGGTGATATTTCGCGGGATCACGTGCGCCACATCGTGGACGTGATGGACCACCTGCCGGTTGATGTGCCCGCCGAAGCTCGCGCGGAGGCGGAGCAGATCCTGGTGGACTACTCGCGTAGTGGGTGGCCGGATGATCTGTTGAAGATCGGCCGTGACATCCTCGCCCGCCTCGATCCCGACGGGAAAGTGGTGTCGGACGCTGACCGTCGCCGCCGTCGTGGGATCACGTTGTGCCGTCCCGGCGTGGACGGGATGACGCGGATCGAAGGGTGGATCACCCCGGAGCTGCGTGCGTGCCTGGATGCGGTGTTCGCCAAGCTCGCCCGTCCCGGGATGTGCAACGTCGAAGATCCCGAAAGCCCGTCGGCCACTGGTGGGTTCATCGCCGACAGTGTTCTTGATGCTGCCGCGCGTCGTGATCGTCGTGATGCCGGGCAGCGGACTCATGACGCGTTGCTGGCGTTGGTGCAGCCGGGTGTGAACATGCGGACCCTGGGCATGCACCGTGGGCTGCCGGTCGAGGTCGTGCTCACCATGAGCCTGTCCGACCTCGAGAACGGCACCGGGGTCGCCACCACCGCGTCGGGCACCCAGATATCGATCAACGAGGCCCTGAAGATGGCCGAGGGCACCCGGCCGGTGATCGCGGTCCTCGATGGCGACGGGATGCCGCTCTACCTGCGCCGCTCCCGCCGCACCGCCAACCGCGCCCAACGCCTCGCACTTCTCGCCCGCGACAAGGGATGCACTCGACCAGGGTGTGAACAACCCGCCAACATGTGCGCCGCCCACCACATCACCGACTGGGCCAAAAACGGGCCGACCGACATCACCAACCTCACACTCGCGTGCGACCACTGCCACGCGTTGATCAACGACGGGCCCGATGGCTGGAAAACCGTTGTGATGGGTAAAGATTCGCTTTACCCCGGCCGGACGGGCTGGATTGCGCCGAAGAGTGTTGATCCCACCGGTACCCCACGCGTGAACGATCGTCATCACGTGGGGCAGGCGATCGCCGCTGCCGTCGATTCGAGTTGCCGAACGTGGCGCTCACGGGCAGCGTGACACCGAGCTGCTCGTGTCCTGCCGGCGTGCGCAAAGCGACGCGAAGTGTGGTTGCGTCGCCTGCCCTGCCGGACTGGGGCTGACGCCGGGTTGGGATCCGCATTCCGCCGATCCCAGCCCACCGACTGCACGCATCACCTTCTCGAGCCCGAACCCCAACCCCTCAACCCTTCTTGCTCCGGGATGCTGCACGGCCGAGCCGTGAGGGGGCTGGTAGGTGAGGGTGCCTCGCAAGCTCGGCCACCCTCTCTTCCTTCTCCAGGCGTCTTTTGTCTTTAGTTCTCTTGATCTTCGGTCTTCTCTGCCCTCAGATCTCGACCATCTGATAGTCAGCCACATGACTGCCGAGGTACCGCAAGTGGTCGGTGCAGTCCCCCAGCGTGTGCTCGATGGCGTTCAACCGCGCGGTGAAGTGCCCAACCGGATACTCGTCGGTCATACCGATCCCGCCGTGCATCTGAATCGCCTCCTGCCCGATGTGCCTGGCCGACCGCCCGATTCGCAACTTGGCACGGGATACAACCATCGGATCGATAACCCCGTCGGCCAGCGACATGGACGCGTACATGCTCATCCCCCGCGCCAGCTCCAGCGACACGTACATGTCGGCAGCACGCTGGGTCAGCGTCTGGAACGTACGCAGCGCCACACCGAACTGCTTGCGAGTCTTCAGGTATTCGGCCGTCAGCCGCAGCGCCTCTTCCATCGCCCCGATCGCTTCGGCACACAACGCGGCCTGGGCGGCGGCGATGGCGGCACCGATGGCATCGGAGGCATCGGCCACGTCGCCGAGCGGTTCCGCGGAAGCTCCGTCGAATTCGATGTCCGCGCCATGCCGTCCGTCGTGGGTGGTGTACGGCCGCAGACGCACACCCGGATCGGAGGGCTTGACCAGGAACAGCCCGACGCCGTCCGCGTGGGCAGCAGTGACGATCAGAACGTCCGCCTGGTCACCGTGAGAAACGGGGTGCTTGCGTCCGGTGATGCGCCACCCGTCGCCATCGGGAACGGCCTGAGTGTCGGTGTCGGTGGCAGGCCAGCGCAGACCCGGCTCACCGTGGGCGAAAGCGAGTTTCAGCTGTCCTTCGGCGACGCGCGGCAGCAGATCCTTGCGCTGGACGTCGCTGCCGACGGCCGAGATGAGCGCACCGGGCAGTAGCGCGCAGTCCAGGATCGGTTCGGTGGCCAGGGCGCGCCCGATCTCGGTCATGACCAGCATGGCTTCGATGGGTCCGGCGCCCATGCCGCCGTCTGCCTCATCGAAGGTGAGTCCGAGCAGCCCGATGTCGGCGAAGGTGGCCCACCGTTCGGTGTCGCGGCCGCGGGCGAGCAGGTCCCGCACGGTGTCGCGCAGCATTTCCTGTTCGGGGGTGAGATCGAAATCCATGGTGCTGCCTCACAGTCCGAGGATCGTCGAGGCGATGATGCCGCGCTGCACCTCGTTGGATCCTCCGTAGATCGATGTCTTGCGATAGTTCAGGTAGGTGGCGGTGCTGCGGCGCGCCCAGTCGGCGTTCGACTCGTCCTCGCGGGCAATCGAATCCGGGCCGGCGATGTCGACCAGGAGTTCGGTGACGGCCTGCTGGAGCTCGGTGCCGCGCAGTTTGAGGATCGACGACACCGGGTTGGGTTTGCCGTCGGCGGATCCGGCGGCGACCCGTAGTTGCACGAGTTCCAATGCCAGCAGCTCGTTTTCGAGTTCGGCGAGGCGGGTCGCGAACAGCGGATCGTCGAGCAGGGTGCGGTCGCCGAGGCGGGTCTGCTTGGCGTGTTCCTTGGCGAGCCACAGCCGCACCTTGGTCTGGCCGACGGCGGCGATGCCGGTGCGTTCGTTGCCGAGCAGGAATTTGGCGTAGGTCCAGCCCTGGTTCTCGGCGCCGACGAGCTGGTCGGCGGGCACCCGGACGTTCTCCAGGAACACCTCGTTGACCTCGTGGCCGCCGTCGATGAGCTTGATGGGCCGTACGGTCACGCCCGGGGTGTCGAGCGGGAACAGGAACATGGAGATGCCCGCCTGCTTCTTGGGGGCGTCGGGATCGGTGCGGGCCAGGCAGAAGATCCAGTCGGCGAACTGCGCGCCGGTGGTCCAGGTCTTCTGGCCGTTGATCACGTAGCTGTCGCCGTCGCGGACGGCGACGGTGCGCAGGGAGGCGAGGTCGGAGCCGGCTTCGGGTTCGGAAAAGCCTTGGCACCACCAGATGTCGAGGTTGGCGGTGGCGGGCAGGAAGCGCGCCTTGAGTTCCTCGGAGCCGAAGTGCGCGATGACCGGCCCGATCATATTGGTGTTGAAGGTGAGCGGTTCCGGCACCGACGCGAGCTGCATCTCCTCGTGCCACAGGTGCCGCTGGATCGGGGTCCAGTCCTTGCCGCCCCAGGCCACCGGCCAGTTCGGGGTGGCGAGCCCGTGCGCGTTGAGGATGCGCTGGCTGGTGACGAGGTCGTCCTTGGACAGTTCCTGTCCGTGCCGATGCCGGTTGCGGATGTCGGCCGGGATTTCGCTCCGATAGAACGCGCGCAGCTCGTCGCGGAAGGCGAGCTCGTCGTCGGTGAGCGCTAGTTGCATGCGTTGACCTCCAGTTTCGTGGTTACCCACGCCATCGCCGGAAATGATACACAGACATAGCCGTGTCTCAAATAGGGTCGTATACTCGACACGCCCCCGGCCCCTCGAAAGGAGCACCCTTGTCCGACCACGACCTCGGCGTCGGCGAACTCATCGCGCGCCGGCACCGCGAGGACAGCGCCCCCGGTCGCCGCACGGATCGCCATCGTCTCGCCCTCGTCATCGAGGGCGGCTCCTCGCGTGGCGCCTACTCGCACGGAATGGCCATGGCCATCGAGGAATTGGGCGTGCTGTCCTGCTTCGACGCGGTGTACGGGGCTTCGGCGGGCGCGTTGAACGCGGCCTGGCTGCTGTGCGGGCGGGCGGTGGATTCGCGGCGGGCCTGGAATCCCGAGGTGATCAACCGCGTCATCAGTCCGGCGCGGGCGCTGCGCGGCGGCAAGGTGGTGGACACCGACTACCTGGTGCACACCGTGTACGAGCGGATCGTGCCCATGGATTTCCCGGCGATCCTGGCCAATGCCATCACCTTCCACCCGATCGCCACCGACGCCGATACCGGCGCGGCCGTCGACCTGCACCCGGAGCTGAGCGATGTGCGCTCGGTGCAGACGGCGCTGCGGGCCTCGACCTGCCTGCCGATCCTGGCGGGGCGGCCGGTCCGGATCGGGGCGCGGCGGTTCGTGGACGCGGGGCTGTCGGAATCCGTGCCGGTGCGAACGGCGTTGGCGCAGGGCGCTACCCGGGTGCTGGTGCTGCGCACGCGCCGGGACGACGAGGCCGTGCGGCCCCCGTCGACGGTGGAGTCGCGGGTGGTGGCGCGCTTCCTGTCGCGGCACGCGCCCGGGACCGTCGAGCCCTGGCTCGCGCGGGTCGAGCGACATCACAGCGACGAGCGCGATTTCGCCTCCGACCCGGCCGTGCTGCAGATCCGCCCGCCGCGCGACGCACCCGCTATCGGCCGCGTCGATCGTGACCCCGAGGTGCTGCGGACGGCCCTCATCCTGGGACGCGCGGCGACCGCGCGCACGCTGTCGGAGTTCCTGGCTCCTAAGCTGTCCGCGTGACACGAGCGGAGGGAACGAGAGCGCCGGGCCGACCGGCGTCGGCGAGCCGGGACGATGTGCTCGAGGCGTCCATCGCCGTGTTCCTGGCGGGAAAGCGGCTGGACGTCAATGCCATTGCCGCGCAGCTCGGGGTGGGGCGGGCGAGCATCTACCGCTGGTTCGGCTCCCGCGACGGCCTGCTCGGCGCGGCCGTGGCGCGGCAGCTGGAGAAGGTGGTCGCCCTGGCCGACCGCCGCACCCGCGGCACCGGTGGGGAGCGGCTCGCCGCGGTGCTGGACCGGACCATCGACCTGCTGGTCGCCAATGACGCGCTGCGCGCCTACTTCGACAACGAGTCCACCGCCGCCCTGCGCCTGATCACGCGCGGTGACGGGACGGTGCACCAGACCGCGGTGAGCATCGTCGAGCGGCACATCGAGCGCGCGCGATCGGAGGGCTACCAGCCGCCGATCGAGCCGGACACCCTCGCCTATGCCCTGGTCCGGTTGTGGGAGGCGTTCCTCTACAACGATGCCGTGGCCGGTTTCCGCGGTGACGTGGACCGCCTGCGCAAGGTCCAGAACGCGCTGCTGCGAACCTGATTCAGCGGTTCGCGATCAGCGGGACGAGCTGTTCGGCGGAGGTGCGGGCCCCGTGGTGGCCCAGTAGCGCGGATTCCAGGGGTTCGAGGGCGGGGCGGATCAGCGCGGCTCGATTCTCGGCCACGGCGATGAGATCGCCGATGCGATGGGCGATCACGGGTGTCGGCGGGGTCGGCCCGAACCAGTGCTCGTCGAGGGCTTGTTCCCGGGAGACGACGGTGGCGTGCGGCGCGAGTTCCCCGGTCCAGGCCGCGCGGACATCGGCGAGGGCGTCGGGGTGTTCGAGATAGACGTGACGCACCCGCGCCTCGCCGCCGATCAGGCGGACGCCCCGGTGCAGGGCGGGGAGCGCGTCGAGGTCGATGGCGTTGTCCACGTGGATCATTCCGTGGTCGCCGGTGATCAGCAGCGTGCAGCTCGACGGCAGGTCCGCGAGCAGGTCGGCCACCGCGGCGTCGATCTCCGCGAGGACCGCCAGCCACTGCGGCGATTCGGGGCCGTACAGGTGCCCGTTGGCGTCGAGGTCGGCGAAGTAGGCGTAGGCGAACCGCGACGCCGTCCCCGAATGCTGTGCGACAGCGAGGATTCCGGCGCGCAGATCATCGAGGTTCGAGGCCGGGTGCAGGGTGCCCGGGGCGCGGAAGGCGGCGCGGGTCAGTCCCGAGGCGCGCTGGTAGCCGGGGATCACGTAGTGCGGTTCGATCCCGTGGGCGGCCAGGTCCTCGAGGCGACTGGCCTGCGGCTGCACCGATTCCGGCGGGTAGGCCTCGACGGCGGTGTCGCCGGTGGCGCTGTCGAGGGTCCAGCGCAGCGAGTTCAGCAGCCGCACCCCGTCGCCCTCGGGCAGCGCGAAGCTGTAGCCGATGATGCCGTGGGTGGCGCAGGGCGCGCCGAGCGCGAGGCTGGTCAGGCTGGTCGACGTGGTGGCCGGAAAGCCCGCGGTGAGCGTGGTGCGGACGTGGGTGGCGAGGGTGGGCGCGAGGTCGCGGTGGCGGCCCAGCAGTTCCGCGCCGAGGCCGTCGATGAGCAGGACCACGACGTCCCGATTGGGCGCGATGGCCAGGGGATTGGGCTGGTCGAGTCCGAAGGAGGCGGCGACGGAGGGCAGGATGTCGGCGAGCGTGTGCGGACTGGACCCCGCGGGTGTACCGGGCATGGCCCGACTCTATTGATTGCGCGGCCACCGTTCAGGTCGCTCGCCCGGAAAAGCCGCGAGTTCAGAATCCCGGCGGCGGGGGCAGGCGGCGTTCGCGCGGGACGAGCAGGAGCAGCAGCGACAGCAGTAGTCCCCCGGCGACGAGGTACAGCCCCCAGGTGCCGGAGAGCAGGTGCCGGTAGTCGGTGCGGAGTTCGTGGTCGAAGCGCTGGTCGAGCCGCCAGCCCAGGACGCCGAGTCCGGCCAGTCCGGCCAGGACGCCGATCCAGCCCACGATGCGGGACCCGGTCAGCGCGGCCACCAGCACCACCGCCGCGACCGCGAGCAGCCCGATGGCCAGTGAGGTGACGAAGCTCCCCGACTGCGCCCCGATCTGCCCCAGGGTCCGGCCTTGCTCGAAGCCGTTCCGCAGGTCGGTGAACTGAACATTCCGCGCGTCGACCGTGCCGACGAGCGGACCGAAGACCCCGGCCGCCACCGCGATGGCGGCGGCGAACAGCAGTAGGTGAACGAAAGTGCGCATACTCCACGGTATTGCGTGGACGGTCCCCCGGCACGCGATCGAACCTTACGGTCCGACACACACCGGAGGACCGGCGGATGAATCAGGCGCGGCGATCCACCGCGGCCCACGCGGCCACGGCGACCACGCTCGACACCACGGCCACCGACGGCCACGCGCCGATCTTCTTGGCCAGCGGGTGCGAGGCGCCCATTGCGCCGATGGCGAGCCCGGTCAGCGCGGCCGCGCCACCGGTGCCGACGGTCTTGCGCCACCGCGGGAACGCGGCCGCCGTGCCCGCCGCGAACACCGCACCGCCGAGCTGACGCTTCTTGGTGGCCTGGGCGAGCGCGAAGCCGCCGGTGAGTCCACCGGCCGCGAGCAGCGACGTCGGTACCGCGGGAATCCCAGCCATTTCACTACCTCCAACACGTGCGAACGAACGATCATCCTCGACGGTAACCGGAGCCGATTCCGCCGTTTCTTCGGGTCGGTGTTCGTCCCTCAATCGCGGTCCGGGTCGGCGAGCAGCGAGCGGTTCAACTGCTCCTCACTGATCGGCGGAACCGGTAGCGGGTGAGCGGCTTCCGCCCGCAGACCGTCCAGGATCAGCGCCAGATTGCGCCGCCACGCTTCGGGGGCGATGTCCGTGGTCTGCTCCACCACCCGCGTGTGCGACCAGGTGATGAACGCGATGTCCTCGAGCACCCAGTCCGCCCGCAGCGCCCCGGCATCCTGTGCGCGCGTGATGATTTCACGCATGACGGCGTGGCCCCGATCACGCTGGGCGGCGATCTCCGGACTGGGCGCGGCGCGTAATGCGAGCTCGTTGAGCAGGCGGTCGTGAGCCTGTAGTTCACAGATCTTCTCGACCAGGTACACGAACGAATCCCACGGATCATCCAAGGCGAGAGCGGCTTCCGCGATGCGACCGCCCGCCTCGATGCGGTCCTCGACAGCGGCCGCGATCAGATCGTCGCGCGCCGGGAAGCGGTTGTAGAGGGTGCCGATGGCCACGCCCGCGCGGGCGGCGATCTCCTTGAGGGGCGCGTCGAGCCCACGTTCGGCGAAAACCTCACGCGCCGCGGTCACCAGCGCGTCGCGATTGCGGCGGGCGTCGAGGCGGAGCGGTTTCTGGGCGGGCATCCGCCGATCCTACAAATCCGGGTCACGATTTATGTTGAGTATAGGTTCAACTTAGTGTTAGCGTCGGAGATGTAACTTGAACCACTGCTCAACTTATCTGGGAGCGAGCATGAGCAAGACCATCGCGATCTTCGGTTTCGGCCCCGGCCTCGGCATGGGCGTCGCACGGCGCTTCGGGCGAGAGGGGTTCCGCGTCGCCGTGATCAGCCGCAGACCCGACAAGGCCGATCGGCACGTGGCCGACCTGAAAGCCGAGGGCATCGAGGCCCAGGCCTTCCCCGCCGACGTCACCGCCGCGGACCAGCTCGACGAGGCCATCGCGACCATTCGGCGGACCTTCGGCGACATCGATGTCGCACTGCACGGCGCGGCCGCCGGGATGACCGACCGCGCACCCTCCACCCGCGCCGTGGACCTCGCGGCCCTGCGCGTTCCCATCACCCTGAAACTGCACTCGCCCATCCTGATGACCCGAGCCCTGCTGCCCGCCATGCTCGAGCGGCGCACCGGCGCCCTGTTGTTCTCCTCGGGCTCGCCCGCGCACGGCGTGCTGCCCTACCTGGCCAATTTCGGTGTGGCCCTGGCCGCGCAGCGGGCCTACGTGCTGCAACTGGCCGAGGAACTGCGCGGCACCGGCGTGCACGTCGGGTTGATGAACATCGGCGTGCTGATCGGCGACAGCGAGGCGGAGCGCATGGTCGACGAGCACCCCGAAGTGGTGCCGTCCGGCGTCAGCATCCCGCGCATGACCAATAGCGAACTGGGCGACCACTATTGGGATCTGTACACCGGCCGGGATCGAACCGAAGTGGAGATCGGCTTCTGAACCCATGCCCCCCGACGGGTCAGCGGATGCCCGGGGTCGCGGGATCGGCCCCGGTGCAGCCGAGGATGAAACAGCCGGGGGGCCAGTCGCCGAAGGGCGGGTACAGGGGTTTGCCGAGGCATTCCAGCAGGCCGCACCCCGGGTAGGCCATCGGGCCGAGGCCCAGGGCGGCGAGGGTGGCGTCCGGGTTCATGAACATGGGGTCGGTGATGCTGGCGTCCGGACGTTGGACGTAGGGGCCGGGGTCGGAGAGTGCGGGGGTGCGGAAGGCGGTGGTGAGGCCGCGCAGGACGTCGTGCGGAAAGCTCACCGCGCCACCGGGAACCGTGACGCCGGTCCAGCTGACGAGGAGGCCGAGGCTGGGGACGATGAAGTTGTCCTGGCGCATCATGCCGGCCATCTGGAGGGCGTCCTTGGGGAGGCCCGGGAACAGGTCCTCACAGTCGGGGCCGTTGACGGTGATCAGGAAGCCGTAGCAGGGGTTGACGCCGTTGGAGGTGGTGGCCTCGGCGAGGTAGGCGGTCGGGATCACCGGGCGGCCGTGCCACGTGCCGCGATTGACGAGCAGCAGGCCGAGTTTGGCGTAGTCGTCGGGCGGGAGCACCAGGTGGGCGTGCCCGTAGGTGTTGCCGCTGCGGTCCCGCGCCCACAGATAGTCGGTGTGCCGGATACCCAAGGGATCGAACAGGTTTCGTTGCGCGTACGCCTGGAAGTCCTCGCCGACCGCCCGCTGGATCACGTACACGAGCAGGTCGACGGCGCGTTGACTGTACTGCCAGGTCTCCCCCTGCGGATGCAGGATGGGCATGGCGAGGGCCTGCGCGACCACGTTCGGGTCGAGCCGGGCCACCCCGGTGATGCCTTCGGAGGCGATGGCGATCTCCATGCCGGAGGTCTCGGTCAGCAGGCTGCGCACGGTGATCGCGCGATGTTCGGCGTCACCGAGCCCGGCGGGCAGGTAGTCGCCGATCGGATCGTCCACGCGCAGTAGGCCTTCGCCGACCGCGATCCCCGCGACCATGGACACGACGCTCTTGGTGCCGCTCCACAGATTCCACGGGACGCCACCCGCCCGCTGATTGGTGGGTCCGGCCGCGATCAGGCAGTTGTTGCGGAACACCTGCACGGTGAAGCGGGTGGGGTCGGAGGCGAAGTCGACCGCGCGCCGCAGCGCCTCCGAATCCAGGCCCACCTCTTCGGCGGTCGCGGTGTCGGGCTGCCTGCCGTCGCTGACGTCGCAGTGCCGCAGGCCGTCCGGCTCCGCCCCGGCGACGGGCGCCGCGAACGAGGTCAGGGCGGCCGCCATCATCACCGCCAGGATGCCTGTCAGGAAGCGCGCCACACGATCCTCCGTACTCCGTTGAATCCGTCTGGCTCATCGGAGAATCGGCGGGCGCGATTAGCTTTTCCCGGCCCGTGACTTTCGGGGGCGCGGGTTTTCGGGGCAGCCGATCAGTGGGTGTCGACGGTGGCGAACGCCGCCCAGATCAGCGGGGAATGCTCGATCGCCCCGGTCGCGCGCCAGGCGGCCAGATGTGTGCGCTGCCAGGCATTGAGGGCGACGACCGGGTCGGCTGTCTCGTGCGCGGAGTCGATGGCGCACACGGCTTCCTGGAACGGGTGCACGCTGTCGGGGATGCCGGAGCACCGGCGGAACGCCAGGTCGGTGGGCAGCGGCCAACGCCCCGCCGTCACCAGTTCGGCGCCACCGGTGAGCATGGCCGCCACCAGGCCGACGGGTTCGGCGAAGCGCAGGTCGCCACCACTCTCACAAGCGATCAGCGCGACCCGGCTCGGAATCGGCCAGATCTCGGGTCCCGTCCGGGGAACACGCACGCCGCCAACACCATTGCCCGTCTCACCGCCGCCCGCGCTCCCGGCGCCATCGCCGATGCCCCCAGCTCCTTGGCCAATGGTCCCAGCGCGCTCGCCCACGATGCCGGGACCGTAGCCCAGATCATCGCCGAGGTTGCCGGAGCTCGGATCCGCGGCGAGGGCATGCGTGCCCAGCAGCAGGTCGCGCGCCGAGAGCGGGCGATGATCGCGGTAGGCGGGCGCGCAGCCCGGGCTGGCGGCGGTGCAGGACAGGTGCAGGGTGGCCGATTCGCTGCGGCCGGATTCGGGGGCGGCGGCGGTGACGTGGCCGACGTAGAGCAGCCGGGCCGCGCCCGCGTGCAGGGCGCGGCTGAGCCACGCGCGGTCGAGATCGGTGCGGCGGAACGCCTCCACCGGTTCGGCGACGGGCGGGGTGAGGCGGCCGGCGGCCGCGTGGTCGGCGACCAGCGCGGCCAGTGGGGCTGCGGCGGAGTCCATCCGGCCGAGAACGGATCCGAGGGCGGAGTCGGCGCGGAAGCCGGGCACGCGCGGGTCGAGTACCGCGACGACGGGCAGATCGCGGGTGTCCGTCCATGATCGCGCTACCCGGGCGGGGGCGTGCACGATGCCGGGCGGGGCGAGGACGCTCACGTCGGCGATGTCCAGCAGGCGCACATCCGGGTCGGGGGCGATCAGTTCCCAGGGCAGTTGGGCGGTGCGGGGCGACGGCTGAATCCGGATGTGGGGGCGAATACCTCGCACGGAGAACTCGTGCAGCGATACGGCCAGGTTGTACGGCAAAAATACCGACGAGAGATACTGCGCCAGCGCGTTTTCCGCCCCGGCGGTCGCCAGTTCACCTGCGGTGAGCGCATTCTCGAGCCCACCGGTGACTCCCGGTGCGGGGAGGGCGGCGGTGAACCGGCTCATGGCCGCTTCGACCTGGTCTTCCGGTACCACTCCGACCCCGGCGGGGGCGCTGTCGTCGATCCAGCGCCAGGTCAGGTAGAGGTCGCCCGCGTCCGCCATGCGGACCAGCACGGTGGGCGTCATGCGGGGATCACGCGATCGGTGCGGACGCGGCGGCCGTAGCGTTGTTCGGCGGCGTCGAGCCAGGCGGACAGGGCGATGTGGCCGTCCGGTCGCACCGCGATACGAGGCGGTGGCGCGACAGGCAGTCCCGCGCCCGCGGCCACCGCGGCGAGGGCGGTGCCGAGTTGCAGCGCGTCCTGAACCGCGGCCGCCGAGTCCGAGGGCGGATCGAAGGGTTCGAACAGGTCCAGCGGTGCGGGCTGGTCCGCGGCGAGCCGGTCGATGTCCAGGATCGTTCCCGCGCACTGATTGTCGATGAGGTCGGCTACCAGCCGGGCGTCCCCGGCCAGGTAGGCGTACCGGAAGGCGAGCCGCAGGGCGGGATTCACGATGCGGCGGTTCCAGGTGTCACGCTGGGTGCCGTCGGGGAGCTCGTAACGGACGGCGTCCAAGGCCAGTGCCGCCGGGACCGCTAGATCCACCGCTCGCGCCAGCAGGCCCGGCACGTGCGCGACGAGCGGTTCCAGGAGTCCCGCGTGCCAGTAGTCGAGCTGGGCGCAGTGCAGCCCGAGGCCGCGAGCGGCGTAGGCGCCGCGCGCCGCCGCCAGCTCGGACTCGCCGTCCTCGTATCGTCCCGCCGCGAACGCGTTGGTGGCCAATCGAAGTCGCACGTCCGCTGCCTCGACCACGGCGTGCGACTCTTCGAACCGGTGCAGCGCCGCCCGGTACTGAGCGTCCGCGGCACCGGTCCGCCCACGGCGCTCGGCGATGAACCCCATGACCTTCAGACCGATGCCCGCGCGATGCGCCATTCCAGTCGCCTCGAAATACTCCTGGGAGGCGGCCAGCAGCGGTTCGGCTTCGTCGAAAGCGCCGGTGCGGGTGTGCATCAAAGCCAGGTTCTGCTGGGTCTCGGCGACGCCGCCGGGGTCGGCGACGGCTTCGAAGGCGGCCAGCGCCTGCCCCGCGAAATCCTGGGCCAGTTCCCAGCGCCCGGTCTCGAAATGCGCGGCGGCCAGGTTCATCAGCGGATGCCCGGCCTGCTCCGGCCCGAACCGCCGTGCCGCGTCCAATGATTCACCGGCCAGCTCCAGCGCGCGCCACCACTGCTGCCGATGCAGGGCAATCGCCGTCGCGGACACCAGGCACGCCAGCCGCAGATCGCCCGGCGCACCCTCGTACCCGAGCACCTCCCGAGCCTGTTCGAGGGCCGACTGCGCCCCGTCCAGATCCCCGAGATTCTGCAAGGCCTGTGACAAACCGATCAGCGCGCCGGGATACATCCTGGGCGCGTCCTTCCGCATCCGCGCCAGTGCTTCCCGGAACCGTGCTGCCGCCCCGGCGTGATCCCCCAGCCGATCGGTCACCACCGCCACGTCCACCAGCGCACACAACCGCAGATCCCCGTGCTCGACCTCGGCGGCCCGCTCGAATATCCGCAGCCCCTCCAGTAGTTCGCCGCGCGCCACGGCTTCCGCCCCGGCCCGTAACAGCGGGCTCTCGCCCGTGTTCTCGTCGATACCCGTACTCATGCTCAGAAGTCCGAATCACCTGCGGCGGCATCGATTTCGGCGAGCAGTGGCGCGAACGGACCGTCGTCACCGACCTGGGCCGACGCGGTCCGGAGCCGTTCGGCCGCGAAGTCGCGAATTCGCCGACGCACCGCGCCCTGCGCCGCCGCCTGTGGATCGGCCTCGAGGTCGGGCCCGAAGCCCGGGACGCCGATGGCGACGTCCACCGTGGAAGCCGATGCGGGCAAATCGGATTCGCCGGTCCAGCTGTCGCCACCCGGACGCAGTTCGGTCAGCAGCTCACCACGCCCGGTGTCGACGCGGGCCCACGGCCGCAGATGCTCGGGCACCCCTGCGGGCAGGTCCGGATGAGCCGCCACGGCAATGGCGACGGTGGTGACCCCGGCCGCCCGCAGGACCTGCCAGGACACCGCGGATTCGGAGGCGTCGACCAGGCCGGGCGGGCACCGCCGCCAGTCCCAGCCACCGGTGCCGCGGGCGAGCACCATGGCGGCGCCGATCCGGTCACCGTCACCGGCCGCGAGCGCGTAATCCGAAGCCCGCAGCGAGGATTCGACAGGTTCCCGAACCGGTGGCGGGACCGCGTCGTCCCCGTCGACCAGCGACTCGCACTCCTCGGTCAGCAGTGCGATATCGCGATCGAGCAGGGCTTGGTCGAGCGCGGCGATGCCGTCCAGCACCGAGACCGGCCACCAGCGTGACGCCCAGTGCGCGTACGCGAGTCTGCGGGCACTCGCCACCAGCGCGGGGAGCCCGGGGGCCGTCGCCGCTTCGGTCAGGCGGCGCTGACGGGAGTCTGCGGGGAGGGTTTGGGGCCCGCGATCGACAGCGTCGGCACCGTAAACCCCGTCGTCCACACCGGTCGGCTCGTCGAGGGGAGTATCCGGACCGGTTGCGGCGGTATCGAATTCGGCGAGATCCCTGTCCAGTTCGCGGGCTCGCGGCCGCACGGCGTCGAGCGCGGTGGCGACCAGCTCGCCGTACAGGGCCCACACCCACTCCTGGGCGGCGTCGACATCGTCGATGATCGCTACGGGGAGTTCTTGCGCGGCAAGGACATTCCAGGTCAGGAGGCCGCCGAGTACTTCCAGCACCATGACGCCGGGTCCGGCGGGCGCGACGGCCGGGGTTCCGGCCGGGACGATCGCGCGCACAGCGTCGGGCCAGCGCTCGATGGTGACGGTCGAGTGCGTCATCCCGCCCTCGATTCCAGGGCCTCGGGCTCGGCGGTCGCGGTGGCGGCCAGGGCCTTCTTGACCCGCATGCGGTGGTCCAGGATGACCGAGCGTGCCACCCCGTCGAGGAGGTCCCAGAGCTCGTCGGCCGCGTACACCGGAAATTCGCGCACATCCCGGCCATGCAATCGCGGCCACAGCCTCCGCAGGTAAGGACGCCACGGCACCCGCAGATCGGCGGCGATGGCACCCAGCGGCCCGTCGACGGCGCCCACGTGCACCGCCATCCGCCGGGCCTGCAAGACGTAGGCCTCGCGTTGCCAGCGCCCGTTGATCAGCCGGGCTGCCGCGCCACCGGCGGCGGGGTCCTCCGAATCTGTCGCGGCCCCGGGGACTCCGGTGGTGATGCCGGGTGAGCCGGCCTCCGCATCCGGTGCACCTGCTCGGGCCTGGGGCGGAACCACGCTCCCGCCCTTGCCGTTCGGCCCGTGTCCGCGGTGGTCGCCGAGCGGCCGCAGGGCGACCGCGAGCCTGGCTCCCGCGGCCGCCGCCACCCGCAGCGACTCGTCCAGCAGCGCCCAAGGCGAGCAGGCGCGCGCGATCTCGGCGTCGACGAGCTCCGGAATCGGGGGCAGATCGGCGCGTTCGCTGGAGGCCTGAAGGACGGTGAAGACCCGCTCGTGAATGGTGCGGTCGAGCGGTAGGCCGAGGGTGGCGGTAGCGGCCGACGCTCCCACTCCGGGCGGTTGCGGCAGCGGGTACAGGGTGAGTCCGAGTTCCTGTGCGGTACTGCCGATCCCACCGTCCCAGAGCCGAATCCCGGTGTGCGTGCCCACGGACGCCGCGACGGCGTCGTCGAGGTCCGGCTGATCGTTCGCATCGTCGAATCGGGTTGCGGCGCAGGCGTCGACGAGTTCGCCGAGCAGATCCGCGTGATCGGGGACCTCGGTCAGCGGGCGTCGCCGCCACGCGGTGTCGATCAGCTCGGCCACCTCCCCGGACCGCTCCGGTTCGGACAGGTACTCCCGCAGCGCCTGGGTGGTGCGTCCTGCGGTGACCCCGTGGATCTCGCGCAGCGCCGCTTCCGCGGCGGGCCGGTCCCGCACGGGATCGGGCCGACCCGAGACGGTGGCCAGTTCGAAGCAGCGCTGGAAGTACAGATCCTGCGCATTGCCCTCGGTGATGCGCAGCGCGCGCCGGGTCTGCTTGAGCAGTGTGAACCAGGCGGCGGTGGCGGCGAGGACGTCGGCGGCGGCGTGGACGCGGGCGGCGAGCAGCACCGCGCCGTCGGCGGTCAGCATGGCTCCGGCGCAGGCCGGGTGCTGGACGGGCCGGATCACCAGGGGATCCAGGATCAGCTTGACGGTGCGGCGGAGGGGCCCGCCGTGGGGTCCGCTCAGGGGTTCGACACCGGCGAGGCGGTGCCAGACCTCATCCAGCACCATGGCCCGCGGTCGTCGCATTCGCCCACGTTATCGCAGTTTCCCCGGCCCGCGCGCCCCGGAAGTTGGGATCGGTAGGCCGGGTTCCGATTCCTACTGTTCTGGCATCGGTTCCACCCCGGAGCCACCATCACGAGAACGAGGAATGACCATGAACACCAAGCCGATCCGCCTAACCACCGCCGTCCTCGCCGCCACCGCCGCGGCCGCGCTGCTGGTGACCGGTTGCAGCTCCAGCGATTCCAAGTCGGGTTCCCCCACCACCGCCGCGACCTCCGCCGCGCCCGGCTCCGCGACTCCCGCCGGCGGCGCGTCGTCCGCGTCGGTGGACGGCAAGGCGATCAGTGGCAAGTTCGACACCACCTGCGTGAAGCAGGCGGGCACCCTGGCCCTGGCGCTCGCCGACCAGAGCAACGCCACCTACGGCACCCTCGCCGCCAGCGCCACCATCACCGGCGACGACACCGTGCAGGCGGTCGGCATCACCGGCACCAAGGGCGGCGCGAACGGCCAGCCGTACGCGGTGGGTTTCGGTAACGGCATGCCGGGCGGTTCGGCGAAGGTCACCAAGAGCGGCAACACCTACACGGTGTCCGGTGAGGGCGTCGGCGGCGTGGACCTGTCGAACCCGATGGCGGGCCCGAAGACCGAGAAGTTCGAGATCGTCTTCGCCTGCTCCACCATCGTCGGCTGACCCGGCCCGGCCCCCGTTGTCCCCGCTCGTGCCACCGGGCACGAGCGGGGGCGGCAACCACAACGACTTCGCATCAGGAGAAACACATGAAGAACCAAATCCGTTACAGCGTCCTCGCTCTCGGCGTCCTGGCCATCGGCTACTACCTGTGGCACGGCCTCACCGCCGACGACGTCTTCGGCTGGGTGGGCCCGCAGATGGCCCTGCCGATCATCGCCCTGACCATCATCCCGATCGTCTTCGCCTTCACCGGCGACGGCATCATGTCGGCCTTCACCGGCACCAACAGCTCCCAGTTCCGCGACGGCCTGGTGGGTTTGGGCACCGTCGAGAGCGTCCGCCAGACCGGCGTGTATCTCAACGAGCAGCCGCAGGTGCGCATCGACTTCCGGGTCGAGGGCGCCGACGGCAAGGTGTTCGCCTCGCACGCCAAGCTGATCGTGCCGCTCACCCAGCTGGCCCTGCTGCGTCCGGGCGTGGTGCTGCCGGTCCGCTACCTGCCCGACAGCCTGGACAAGGTCGAGGTGGACCTGTCCGGCGACACCTCGGCGGCCCAGGACGCCATGAACGCGGCCATGATCCGCAAGGGTTTCACCACGCCCGCCAAGCTCGATATCGCCCGGCGCGGCACCGCGGCGCAGGCGGTGGTCCGGTCGCTGTCGGTGCCCGGCGAGATCCGGGACGGCTACACCCGTCTGGACCTGGTCCTGGTGGTCACCCGCCCCGACGGCACCACCTTCGAGACCCGCACCGAGAAGTTCCTGCCCCCGACGGCGGTCTCGCTGGTCCAGGTCGGCCGCATCGTGGGCGTCCACTACCTGCCGGAGAACGAACAGGAGGTGGTGCTGTCGCTGCCCGTCAACGCCGCCGGATGATGAACGACCGGATCGAATCCCCCAGAGCCGCAGGCCTTGCCGCCCGCGGCTCTCGTGCTGTGTCAGGAACGTTCGTAGAACCCGTCGATCCGCCCGCGCCCGCAGGCCCGCGCGGCGTCGAGCACCTTGTGCGGTGTGGCGGCGTCGAGCGACCGGCCGCCGGGCAGCGCGACCGGTTCGGCCAGCGCGAACACCTGGAAGACGTAGCGGTGCGGTCCGTGCCCGCGAATCGGCCCGGGCCCCATGTAGCCCCGGCCCCAGCTCGACCGCAGCAGCCGGACGCCCTCGGCGTCGGTGCCGGAACCCAGTGCCCCCGTCGCCAATTCGCCGATGCCAGGTTCGATCAGTGCGAGCGCGTGCACGAACGGCCCGCCGAACGGCGCGTCCTGGTCCTCGACCACCACCAGCAGTCCGGCATGTCCGGCCGGTAGTCCCGACCAGGCCAGCGCGGGCGAAAGATCCTGCCCTCCGACTCTTCTCATGGTGTGCCGGATGTCCAGCCGCGCCTCGTGCGTGAAGTCCGTGCTCGTCACCTCGAAGACGTCGCCCGCGCCCAGATTCGCCCGGCCCCAGGCCAGCTCCGCGGCCGTCGCGCGCCGATTCCGGAGTATTTTCCCGATGACCGCCACGTGTTCTCCTTGCTCATCGGCTGGACTCTGATCACCCCGCCCGGACCGCCGTTTGGCTGCTGGCAGCCCGCGCCTCCGGCCTGACGGCCGCGGCGGTTCACCCGGCGTCACCCGGGGGACGCCGGGGTCGCGCCCTGCTCACCGAGTTCGAGCCGGAACCCGGTGGGGGTGGTCGCGGTGTGGGCACGGAAGAACTTGGTGAAGTTGGCCGGGTCGTCGAAGCCGAGGTGACGGGCGCAGTCGGCGGTGGTGGCGGGACTCTGCGCGAGCAGGCGTTTCGCCTCCAGGGTGACGCGCGCGTTCACGTACTGCTTGGCGGTGACCCCGATGGCGGCTTGCACGGCGCGTGAGAGGGTGCGCGGCGAGTAGCCGAGTTGTGCCGCGTACCAGGACACTTCCCGGGTGTCGGCGTGACAGCGTTCGACCAGGCGCGCGAACCGGCCGAAGAGGTCGGTGGGTTCCGGCGGCGCCGGCAGGGCCGCCGACAGCCGCAGGGTGACCGCGCCGAGCAGGTGCCCGAGGATAGCGGCGTCGGGCGGATCGGCGGCGTATTCCCCGGCCAGATGGTCGAAGGCACTGTCGGTCAGAGCATTGGCGGCCACGATCGGGGGTGTGGACGGCAGCCGTCCGAGCACCGCGGCCGGAACCAGGTCGGAGCGCACCAGCACGAGATCGCCCTTCAGGTCGGCGATGTCGTCCCAGCGGTGCGTCCAGCCGGGATGGATCCAGGCGATGGTGTCGGCGGTGAGTTCGTGTGCCGCGAAGTCGACGGTCAGCCGCCCGCTGCCCGCGGTGCACCGGGCCAGCACGTGGAAATCGCCGCGAATGGTCTCCCGGCCCAGGGCGACGGACATGCCGCGGAGCCGGTCGAAGTCCAGCAGTTCGAGACCGGTGGGGGCACCGGCCCTCGGCGCGTACCGCGGTGTTCGACTGGGTTGTCCGCTTTCGACCATGAGCGTTGCCGAATCTACCGGCCGCCGGTCCTATTTGATGGCGATCGGGCTGATCGGGGTCCCCACCGCACCGGGAATTCGCAAAGCGGGCGCGCAGAGCAGGAAGTCGTAGACGCCGTCCTCGGCGCAATCGCGGGACAGCGCTTCGAGATCCCAGATCTCGCCGAGCGGCATGCCCATGTCCCGCAGCGCGATCATGTGCAGCGGCATCATGACCCCGTCCTCGGGCCGGATCACCTCGACGGCCGGGTTGTCGGCGGCGACGGCGGCGATGTCGTGTTCGTGGAACCATTCCGCGCACCGCCAGCTCAGGCCGGGGCTGCCCGCGAACCATTCGCCGTGCCTGCGGGTTTCGAGGAAGCGGGTCCACCAGCCGGTGCGCACCACCAGGATGTCGCCGGGCCGCAGCTCGACGTCCTGGGCCTCGGCCACCGCGGCCAGTTCCTGCGGGCTGATGACGGCGGCCGGTTCGAGCCGGTCCACGTTCCGGTGCCGGGCCACGTCCAGCAGGACGCCGCGGCCGACCACGCCGCCACCCTCGGCGATCCGCTCGATGCCCAGTTTCGTCGCACCGAAGCTGGTGACCGAACCGGCCGGGTACCCGTTGTAGAGCAGTCCGTCGTAGTACACGTGCGAGATGGCGTCCCATTGCGTGGACGATTGCAGCGGCATCATCAGGTAGTCGTCGTTGAAGCGCATCGGGCCGTGCCCGTACAGTCCGGCGACCTGGGCTTCGGTGGGTCCGCCCCAGCCTTCGAGGTAGCCCGCGAGCTCGGCGTCGCCGCCGTCGAGGGACATCAGGTGGATGGGGTTGCGCCGGTAGCCGCTGGAACCCTGGGGGCCGTAGGCGTCGATGGGGATGCCGAGCTGGATGGCGCGGCCCCGCAGCGCCCGGGTGGCGGCGTAGGCGATGCGGTCCGGTGTGAGGTGGTTCAGTGCCCCGAGCTGGTCGTCGTCGCCCCAGCGACCCCAGTTCCGCACGCGCTCAGCGGCTTTGCGCCATTCCTCGGTCACCGGGCACCTCCATGTCGATCGGTCGCTCGATATCTACCCGGTGCGGCGGAACCTGTCGAGTGAGAGTCCCGGCCGGTCTGGTTGGATGGTCGCGGTGACCAGCGTTCCCTTCCGCCTCATCGGCGACCTGCGTATGGACCGGGTGATGCCGGCGTGGGCCGAGCAGTATCCGCCGTACGACACGGTGGTCGGCTACTCGGATCTGGGGCACGCGTTCCTGATGAGCAGCCGCACCGGCGAGTACGGCATCTTCGACCCGTACAGTCCCGGCGTGAAGGATTACGGCGTCTTCACCGAGGTCACCGATTTCGTCAGCCGGGTCCTGTTCGATCCGAGCGTCATCACCTACGTACTGCAGCCGGGTCATGTCGCCGAGATCCGCCGACGCCTCGGCCCGCTCGACGACGGCGAGGTCTACATCGCCACCCCGTACCCCTTCCTCGGCGGTTCCGAGACGCCGGACGCCTATCAGAAGGGCGGCGTCTGGGTGTTCTTCGATCTGGTGGCGCAGGCGCACGAACAGGATTCGTGAGCAAGCGCTCCGGCTAGCCGGGCCGCACCTGTTCGCCGCGCCGCCAGACCGACCGGGTCAGCGGGACGCCCGGGCGGTACGCGAGATGGATGGCGGAGGGTGCGTCGAGCATGTGGAGGTCGGCCGCGGAGTCCGGGCGCAGCACCCCCACCGCGCCGGGCGCCGACAGATCGTGGGCGAGCGCTTGGGCGCCGCCCGCGGTCGCGGCCCAGATCGCCTCGGCGATAGTCAGATTCATCTGCAGGACCGCGGTGGCCACGCAGTAGGCCATGGAGGTCGTATAGGAGCTGCCGGGGTTGGCGTTCGTGGCGAGCGCGATCCGGGCGCCGGCGTCCAGCAGGCGGCGGGCGGGGGCGAGTGGCTGGCGAGTGGAGAGGTCGCAGGCCGGCAGCAGGGTGGCGACGGTGGTGGAATCGGCCAGCGCGGCGACATCGGCGTCGGTCAGGTGGGTGCAGTGGTCGACACTGGCCGCGCCGTGCTCGACGGCCAGCCGGACACCCGGCCCGGGGCCCAGTTGATTGCCGTGGACGCGAAGACCCAGGCCGCGTGCGCGGCCCGCCGTCAGCACCCGGGCCGACTGATCGGCGTCGAAAGCGCCTGTCTCACAGAAGACATCGGTCCAGCGGACATACGGCGCGACCGCGTCGAGCATGGGTCCGCAGACCAGGTCCAGGTACTCGTCGGCGGACAGTTCGGGCGGGACCACGTGCGCGCCCAGGAACGTGACCTCGTCCGCGATGTCGGCGGCCACCATGGCACAGCGCTGTTCGTCGGCGACGGTCAGCCCGTAACCGGTCTTGGTCTCCAGGTAGGTGGTGCCCTGACGCAGGGCTTCGGCCCGCAACCGCCGCAGGTTCGCGGCCAGAGTGGCATCGCTGACCGCTCGGGTGGCATCGACCGTGGTGCGAATACCGCCCGCGGAGTAGGGGATTCCGCTCATCCGGGCCCCGAATTCGGCGGTGCGATCCCCCGCGAACACCAGGTGGGTGTGGCTGTCCACCCAGCCGGGCAGTACGGCCCGGCCTCCGGCGTCCACATGGTGATCGGCAGCCGGAGCCGTCGCGGTGGGGCCGATCCAGCGCACCAGGTCGTACTCGATCACCAGGGCCGCGTCGCGCAGGACGCCGTACTCCGCCGTATTGGTGGTGAGTTCGCCGATGCCGGTGATGACCGTGGTCTCCGGGTTCATCGCCATAGTGCTCCGATCTCGGTGTCGAGGGCCGCGGCGACATCGCCGAGGGTTCCGTGGGCGCGATCGCGGACCACCCAGCGGCCCGCGACCATGACATCGGTGACGTCGGATGCGGTGGCCGCGAACAAAATTCCGTCCCCGGTCACGCCCGCGGTGCGCGGTGACGCCGTGTCCACGCACACCAGGTCGGCGTCCCGGCCGGGAGCGATCACACCCGGGCCGGTCCATCCCGAGGCGGCGTGTGCGGTGGCGGCGGACAGCAGTTCGCCCGCGCCGAATCGTCCCCGCTCGCCGCTGCGGAGCCGTTCGTGCATTTCCAGGGCCCGCGCCTCGAACCAGGGGTCGATGACGGACTGCCCGTCACTGCCGAGCGCCAGCCGCACCCCGGCGTCGGCCAGCGCCCGGGCGGGCCCGATGCCGTCGCCGAGATCAGCTTCCGTACCGGGGCACAGGCACGCCCAGCCCTCCCCGAGGGCGGTGATATCCCCGGGCGTCAGATGGGTCGCGTGCACCGCGACCGTGCGCGGGCCGAGCGCCCCGGCGGCCGCCAGCAGTTCGGTGGGCGTGCAGCCGTGGACCGCGAGGCATTCCTCGTTCTCCCGCGACTGCTCGGACAGGTGGACGTGCAGGGTCCGGTCCCCCGCGCCGTGTACCACGGTGGGCAGCTGATCCGCGGGGACGGCCCGCACCGAGTGGATCGCCGCCCCGACCTGCACCAATCCCCTTGCCGGGGAGAAGGATTCGAGCCGCTGCGCCCACGCCTCCGCATCGCCGTCGTCGAATCGCTGCTGCGCACCGGTCGTCGGCTGACCGAAACCGCCTGCCAGATAACACACGTCGAGCAGCGTCAGCCGGATCCCGGCATCGGTGGCCGCCGCGACCAGCGCGTGCGAGAACTCGTTGGAGTCGGCGTACCGCTGCCCGTGCGCCGCATGATGCAGGTAGTGGAACTCCGCGACGCTGGTGTAGCCCGCGAGCACCATCTCGGCGTACACCGCGCGCGCCAGCCGGTAATAGGAGTCCGGCTCCAGGCGTGCGGCGACCGCGTACATGCGGTCCCGCCAGGTCCAGAAGCTGCCCCGACCCGACTGGGCCCGTCCGCGCAGCGCCCGATGGAACGCGTGCGAGTGCGCGTTGGCGAACCCCGGCACCACCATGCCGGGCAGCCGGGTCCCGCAGGCCCGTTCACCGCCGGCCACCGCCACGATGACGCCCTCGGCGACATCGATGCGCACCCCCTCCGCCACCCCCGACGGCAGCCACGCGCGCTCACCCCAGTAGGTGGTCAATTCAGGCCTCCCCCAGCGGAATCCGGACGCCCTTCGCCCGCGCGACGGCATCGGCCTCCGGGTATCCGGCATCGACGTGCCGGAACACCCCCGTGGCCGGATCATTGGTGAGCACCCGGTCGAGTTTCTGCGCGGCCAGCGGCGTCCCGTCCGCGACGGTCACCTGTCCGGCGTGGATGGAGCGCCCCATGCCGACCCCGCCGCCGTGGTGGATGGACACCCAGCTCGCCCCGGAGGCCGTATTGACGAGGGCGTTGAGCAGTGGCCAGTCGGCGATGGCGTCGGAACCGTCGGCCATGCCCTCGGTTTCGCGGTACGGCGAGGCGACCGACCCGCAGTCGAGGTGGTCGCGCCCGATCACCAGCGGCGCGCTGACCGTCCCGTCCGCTACGAGTTCGTTGAAGCGCAGTCCGGCGGCCTGCCGTTCGCCGTAGCCGAGCCAGCAGATGCGGGCGGGCAGGCCCTGGAAGGCGACCCGGTCGCGGGCCAGCCGGATCCAGCGGGCCAGGGATTCCTGTTCCGGGAACAGGTCGAGGACGGCGCGATCGGTGGCGGCGATATCGGCCGGGTCGCCGGAGAGCGCGACCCACCGGAACGGTCCCTTGCCCTCGCAGAACAGCGGGCGGATGTAGGCGGGCACGAAACCGGGGAAGTCGAAGGCCCGCTCGTACCCGGCCAGTTTGGCCTCGCCGCGAATCGAGTTGCCGTAGTCGAAGACCTCCGCGCCCCGGTCCAGGAACCCGACCATCGCCCCCACGTGGATGGCCATGGATTCGCGTGCGCGGCGGGTGAATTCGTCGGGTTTGCGGCCCGCGTAGTCGTCCCAGTCCTCGACGGCGACGCCGATCGGCAGGTAGGTCAGCGGATCGTGGGCGGAGGTCTGGTCGGTGACGATGTCCACCGGGACCTCCCGGCGCAGCAGTTCCGGCAGTACTTCGGCGGCATTGCCGATGAGCCCCACCGACAGTGGCCGCCGTGCGGCCTTGGCGGCGAGCACCCGGGTCAGGGCGTCGTCGATGTCGTCGGCGATCTCGTCGAGGTAGCGGGTCTCGACCCGCCGCCGGGCATGGCGCGGATCGCATTCGACGCACAGCGCCACGCCGCCGTTCATGGTGACGGCCAGTGGTTGCGCCCCGCCCATGCCGCCCAGGCCGGCGGTCAGGGTGAGGGTTCCGGCGAGGGTGCCGCCGAAACGCTTGGCCGCCACGGCCGCGAAGGTCTCGTAGGTGCCCTGCAGGATGCCCTGGGTGCCGATGTAGATCCAGGATCCGGCGGTCATCTGCCCGTACATGGTCAGCCCGGCCGCCTCCAGCCGCCGGAATTCCGGCCAGTTCGCCCAGTCCGGCACCAGATTCGAGTTGGCGATGAGGACCCGGGGCGCCCATTCGTGGGTGCGCAGCACGCCGACCGGCTTGCCGGACTGCACCAGCAGCGTCTCGTCGGCGCTCAGGTCGACGAGGGTGCGGGCGATGGCGTCGAAGCAGCGCCAGTCGCGGGCGGCTTTGCCGGTGCCGCCGTAGACGACCAGGTCGCCGGGTCGTTCGGCCACGTCGGGATCGAGGTTGTTGTGCAGCATCCGCCAGGCGGCCTCGGTCTGCCAGGTGCGGGCGGTGAGGGTGCTGCCGCGGGCCGCGCGAACCGTTCTGGTCATGACGAAACCCCTTGTCCGAGAAGGTGATCCATCGCTCCTGAATGCAGGAGGTCGGTGACGGCGGCGATATCGGGTGCGAGATGCCGATCGGGTCCGGGGCCGGGGACCCGGGTGCGGACCAGGTCCCGCAGGGCGCCGGTCACCGGTGCGGGCCGCAGCGGCGCGCGGAAGTCCAAGGCTCTTGCGGCGGTGAGCAGTTCGATGGTCAGCACGGTCGTCAGCCCGTCCACCGCACGGCGCAGTTTGCGGGCCGCCGACCACCCCATGGACACGTGGTCCTCCTGCATGGCGCTCGAGGGGATGGAGTCCACCGACGCCGGGACCGCGCATCGCTTCAGCTCCGACACCACCCCGGCCTGCGTGTACTGCGCGATCATGTACCCGGAGTCGACGCCCGGGTCGGCCGCCAGGAACGCGGGCAGCCCGTGCGAGCGGTGCACGTCGAGCATCCGGTCGGTGCGCCGCTCGGCGATCCCGGCCACGTCGGCGACGGCGATGGCCAGGAAGTCGAGCACATAGCCCACCGGCGCCCCGTGGAAGTTACCGTTGGACTCCACCCGGCCGTCGGCCAGCACCACGGGATTGTCGATGGCGGAAGCCAATTCGCGTTCGGCGACGGTCTCGGCGTGGGTGAGGGTGTCGCGGGCCGCGCCGTGTACCTGCGGTGCGCACCGCAGCGAATAGGCGTCCTGGACGCGCGGGCAGTCCTCGCCGCGATGGCTGGCCACGATCTCCGATCCGGCCAGCGCCGTCCGCATGCGCGCGGCCGACACCGCCTGCCCGGGATGCGGGCGCAGCGCCTGGAGGTCGGCGGCGAAGACGCGGTCGGTGCCGAGCAGCGCCTCCACGCTCATGGCGGCGGTGAGGTCGGCCAGATCGAAGAGCCGATGCAGGTCCTCGATGGCCAGCACCAGCATGCCGAGCATGCCTTCGGTGCCGTTCGTGAGGGCCAGACCTTCCTTCTCCGCCAAGATGATCGGGGTCAGTCCGTGCTCGGCCAGCGCGGGCGCGATGGGTCGCGCGCCGTCGGGGCCGAGCACCGAGCCTTCCCCCATGAGCGCCAGCGCGACCGCGGCCAGCGGGGCCAGATCGCCCGAGCAGCCCAGCGAACCGTATTCCGGCACCACCGGAATCAGTCCGCTATCCAGGAGCGCGGCCAGTGCACGGGCGGTTTCGGGCCGGACGCCGGTGTACCCGGACAACAAGGTGCGCAGCCGCAGCAGCATCATGGCGCGCACCACCTCGGGTTCGACGGGCGCTCCGGCCCCCGCGGCGTGCGAGCGAATCAGCGAGCGCTGCAGGTCGGTTCGCCGATCCGCCGGAATGTGCCGCAGGGCCAGCGCCCCGAATCCGGTGGACACCCCGTAGACGGGCCGGTCGCTGTGCGCCAGCTCGTCGATGTCGCGGCGCCTCCGTTCCAGATCCGCCAGTGCCCGCGCGTCGACGTCCACCCACGCGTGGCGGCGGGCCACCGCCACCACCGCCGCCCGCGTCAGGGGCCCCGCTCCCACCGGTACCCGCTCGGTTCCGATTCGCGTCATGGGCACCATTCTGGCGGGTTGCGGGTAAGCTGCGCGTTTCCCTCTGGCGCGCGCCGCCGATTGTTACCATCGGCGTGGATGTCGAGGGAGGTGCGGTGTCTGAGAACAATCGAGCACCGGTTGGTGTGGACCCGTTCCGGCCCAACCCTGCTCGGGTGTACAACTACATGCTCGGCGGCAAGGACAACTACGACGCCGATCGCGAATACGGCGATCGGATGCTCGAAGTCGCGCCCGATACCCGGGTGACCGCCTGGCACAGTCGGCGTTTCCTGCTGCGTGCCGTCGAGTTGGCCGCCGACGCGGGTATCCGCCAGTTCGTGGATATCGGCGCGGGCATTCCGATCTCGCCGAATGTGCACGAGGTGGCGCAGGAGATCGAGCCGACCTCGATCGTGGCGTCCATCGATTTCGATCCCGTGGTGTTCGCCCACAGCAACGCCTTGCTGACCGGCGCGCCGGGCGTGACGCCGATCCTCGCCGACATTCGCGAACCGGACAAGATTCTCGAATTGGCGCGTATCGAAGCCGGAATCGACTTCTCACAGCCGGTCGCCTTCCTCATCGTCGGCGTCCTGCATTTCGTCATGGACGACGAGAAGCCGTTCGAAGCGGTGGCCCGCCTGCGCGAGGCCATGGCCCCGGGCAGCCTGCTCGCCATCCAGCACGCCTCGACCAATACCCACCCGTTCTTCAAGAACACCGCCGCCACCAATGCCGCGAACAGCCCCGCCCAGCCCGATTTCCGCCCGCCGGAACGGGTGCGGGAGTTCTTCGACGGCATGGAGATGCTGCCCCCGGGTCTGGTCGCCGCCAACGAGTGGCTCGCGGTCGACCCGGGCCCGACCAGTCTCGTCGTCCTCTGTGGTATCGGCCGGAAGCTCTGAGCCGCAGCCCATCCCGATCCCCGGAAGGGAATTACCCACGTGCACACCAAGTTCCGTGCGCTGGCCGTGAGCGCCGCCGCGACGCTGTTGTGCTTCACCCCGGGCGTCGCCCAGGCCGACGACTCGACGGCCGGCCGGTGCCAGGACGTCAGCTTCCCGGTGTCGCAGGGCACGCTGTCGGGGACGCTGTGCCTGCCCGACGGTCCCGCCGACGCGGTCATGGTCCTGATGTCGGGCTCCAACTACAACCACGTCTACTGGGACTTCCCCTACCAGCCGGAGACCTACAACTTCCGCCAGGCCATGAACCAGGCCGGATACGCGACACTGGTGGCCGACCGGCTCGGCAACGGCGCGAGCACCCGGCCGCCCAGTCTCTCGCTGACGGCCACCGCCACCGCCGACGCCCTGCACGTCATGGTGCAGTCGCTGCGCGCCGGACTGGCGGGCAATGCCCCCTTCGCCAAGGTGGTCACGGTCGGGCACTCACTCACGTCGAGCACCTCGGTCATGGAGGCCATCGGCTATCACGACGTGGACGGCGTCGTGCTCACCGGCTACTCGCACACGCTCAGCGTCCCCGACGTGCTGGGGGTGATCAGCAGCTACTATCCGGCCGTCGAGGATCCCGGATTCGCCGGGCGCGGTTACGATTCCACGTATCTGGTCACCCGCCCCGGGGCCCGCGCCGCCGACTTCCACGGCCTGAACCCGGATCCGCGGGTGGTCGCCCTCGACGAGGCCACCAAGGAGACTTTCTCCCTCACCGAGTATCCCGACGGCCTGCTCGCCACGCTGCCCGGCGAGTCCAGCCTGATGACCGCCCCGGTGCTGTTGGTGGACGGGAGCCGCGACCGCATGGTCTGTGGTCCGGGCTTCAGTGTCTGCGCCGACAGCGCCACCCTCCAGGCCGCCGAGAGTCCCTACTTCTCACCGGCCGCGAAGTTGCGCGCCTACGTGCTGCCCGACAGTGGTCACGCCATCAACCTGGCCCCGAACACCCGCGACTATCACGCCGTCGTCGTCGATTGGATGAAGTCGGTCGTCGGCTGAGGCCGAATCAGCCCGGGCTGAGGCCGAATCAGCCTGCGGCGGCGAGGAAGCCGGCGCGAGTGACCAGAGCGTCGGCGATCGGGCGCGGCCGGCGGCCCAGGCCGCACGCACTGGCCACCCCGTCGACCGGACGACCCAGCGCCTTCTCGACAATCCGCAGCGTCTCGATTTGCGCTGCCTCGGTGGGGCTTTCGTGGACCAGCCCGGCGTGGAAGCGGGCGCCCGCGGGCAGGTCCAGGCCCGCGAGGGGCGCGTAGAAGGCAGGATCCGTGGACGGCGGGATGTCTCCGGCCGCCAGCGGGCCGTGGATGAATTCCAGGGTTCTTCCCGAAGGCCACTGCCGGGCAATCGAATTCGCCAGCGCCACCAGCGGTCTGGTATCCCGCAAGGTGGTTCGCGCCTTGTTGTTCATGCTGCCCAGGCACAAATGGACGCCGATGCGGGTCCCCGGCGGTGTCGCCGCGGCCATCTCGGCGATGCCGCGACCCAGGCCGGCCGCCGCCTCCACCTGCCGGTGCAGGGGCTGGGTCGTGGCCATCAGCACCATCTCGGCGGTCGCCTCGAACTGCACGACCACGTCGTCACCTGCCAGCGCGCGAATGGTCTCGATATCGCGAATACTGGCGTCCTGAAATGCTTTCCGATGCTTGCGCACGCCGCACCGGCCCATGGCTATGAACGCCAGGGTGAAGGCGGTGGGCATCCCGATCTGCAGCGACAGTCCGGGCAGATCCCGTTCCGCGCGCAGGGCCCGGAAGATCGGCATCGCCTCCTGGGCCTCGGCCAGGTACCCCAGTTCCATCATGCCGCCGGTCAGCTCGACGCCCCGGGCCGCACGGTGGATGGTGCGTTCGTGACTGGAGAGCCAGGTGCCGCTCCTCTTCACCTCCAGCGCACCCTGGGCGACCAGGTCGTCGATGATGGGCTGGATGTACCACTCGTAGCGGCGGGTCTCCCCGGTGGGCAGGGTGCGTAACCGCGGGCCCGCACCGTCCAGCATCGCCCGCATCGCATCGCCGGTGCTCTCGGCCGGAAAGCTCCCAACGAAGTGCACATTTCGCGCGCCCATACCGTGCATCGTAGATCTTCGATCACGTTTCTCGATGGGTAGGTCGCGGATCTCGGTGTGGAGTATCGTCATTCGCCAGAAGATGGCCGGAATCGAACCGCTCAGGGGATTTCCGCACGTGCGCACCTCATTACGGACGTCGGCCGTGTGCGCGGCCGCGACTCTGCTCGCTCTCGTCACCGGTCCGGCCCACGCGAGCGAACCCGCATCGGACCGTTGCCAGGACCTGACCTTCCCGGTGCCGCAGGGGACGGTGGCGGCCACGCTCTGCCTGCCCGACGGGCCGACCGACACCGTCATGGTCCTGATGTCGGGCTCCAACTACAACCACGTCTACTGGGACTTCCCGTACCAGCCGGAGACCTACAACTTCCGCCAGGCCATGAACCAGGCCGGATACGCGACACTGGTGGCCGACCGGCTCGGCAACGGCGCGAGCACCCGCCCGCTCAGCGTCAGCCTGACCGCCACCGCCACCGCGGAAGCCCTGCACGGCATGGTCACCGCGCTGCGGGCCGGACTGGCGGGCAACGCGCCCTTCACCACGGTGGTCACCGCCGGGCATTCGCTGAGTTCGGGCACCTCGGTCATGGAGGCCACCGGCTACCACGATGTCGACGGCGTCCTGCTCACCGGCTACTCCCACACGCTCAGCGTGCCGGACGTCCTCGGCGTCATCAGCACCTATCAGCAGGCCGTCGACGATCCCGGATTCGCCGGGCGCGGTTACGATCCCGGCTACCTGGTGACCCGGCCCGGCACCCGCGCCGCCGACTTCTACGGCCTGGACCCGGATCCGCGGGTGGTCGCCCTCGACGAGGCCACCAAGGAGACCTTCTCGCTCACCGAATACCCGGACGGCCTGCTCTCCACCCTGCCGGGTATGTCCAGCTTCATCTCCGCGCCCGTGCTCATCGTGGACGGCAGCCGCGACCGCATGGTGTGCGGCCCCGGCTTCGGCACCTGTACCGACACCGCGACCCTGTACGCGGCTGAACAGCAGTACTTCTCGCCCGCCGCACGACTGCGCACCCACGTGGTGCCCGACAGCGGCCACGCCGTCAATCTGGCCCCGAATACCGGCGGCTACCACGCCGTGGTCCTGGACTGGATGCGGTCGATCGCCGGCCACTGAAACGGGCGCCGCGGAAATCCGCGATGAGATTCGCGGAGGCGATGGCTAGCATCGGCGTTCGTGCGTTCAGTTTCCGGGGGAAGTTTTCACATTCGACTGATCGCCCTCGTGGCGGGGGTGCTCGGTGTTCTGCTGGCGGTGCTGGTGCCGCTGCTGCCGGTCCGGCAGGATCGGGCGAGTATCGATTGGCAACCGGCGCAGGCGATTCAGCTGACCGCGCCACTGGTGGACTATGTGCCGCTCACGCTCGATCTCCGGGTGCCGTGCGCGGCGCTGCGGGAGCTGCCCAGCGGCACCGTGCTGTCGACGGTGCCGGCCCAGGCCCCGGGCGGCTCCGCCACGGGGTTGATCGCGCGGATCGAGGAACTGCCGGGCAGCGGGCGCACCCTGTCGGTGACACTGCGCAACAAGCCGCTGATCACGGCGTCGGTATTCCAGATGACGGGCGTAGGAACAGCTTCCGAGACCGCGATCACCACGCCCTCGGGCGTCACGCCGCAAGCCGTGCCGCCCGCACCGGGTTCGACCCCGGCAGCGGTCCCGCCATCCACGACAGGCACTCCGCCCGCCGGCGCCAAGCTGCCCCAGGGCGGGACGACGCCCACCGGCCCCGCTCCGTCCGACGGCCCGACGCCGCCCGCGGGCGCCACTCCCCCTGCCGGATCCACACCGGCCGCCGACGCACCGCTGCCGCCCGCCGGTTCCGGGAGCGGCACCGCGCCCGGACCCGGCACCGGCGCCGGTTCGACTCCGAATATCGTGCCGCACAACGGTTGCGACGCTCTTGTCGTGCACTCGACCGCGAGCGGGACGACCGCCGAGCTGACCGGACTCGCGACCCCGGAGGGTAAGCCGTTCCGGTCCACGGTGGCCGAGGATGTGCGGCCGCAGATCGTGGGCGTGTACACCGATCTGGATCAGGCTCGGCTGGGCGATGCCACGCTGCACGCCGAGGTGGACGCGCGGTTCTCGTCACGGCCGAGCCTGTGGAAGCTGGCGGCCATGGCGGGCGCGGGACTGTGCACGCTGGTGGCGTTGGTCTGCCTGTACTTCCTCGATGCCGCCGACGGGCGGCACCGACGGCGGTTCCTGCCCGCGCGCTGGTGGCGGTTCACCGGCACCGACGCGGTGGTGCTCGCGACCCTGGGCGTCTGGCACGTGATCGGGGCCAATACCTCCGATGACGGCTACATCCTCACCATGGCCCGGGTGTCGAAGCACGCGGGCTACACCGCGAACTACTACCGCTGGTACGGGGTGGCCGAGGCGCCGTTCGGGTGGCCGTACGAATTGCTGGCCCAGATGACCCGGATCAGTGACGCGAGCGTCTGGCTGCGATTGCCCGCGCTGCTGGCCGGGGTGCTGTGCTGGTGGGTGATCAGCCGGGAAGTGCTGCCGCGCTTGGGTTCCCGGGTGCGGTCGGCGGGACCGCGATGGACGGCGGCACTGGTGTTCCTCGCCCTGTGGTTGCCGTATGACAACGGCCTGCGTCCCGAACCGTTCATCGCCCTGGGCGCGCTCCTGACCTGGTGTTCCATCGAGCGCGCCATCGCGACGCGGCGCCTGCTGCCCGCCGCGGTGGCGGTCCTGATCGCGGCGTTCTCCCTGGCGGCCGGTCCGTCCGGATTGATCTGCCTGGCAGCGCTGTTCGCCGGTTCGCGGCGGGTGCTGTTCGTGCTGGTCGCCCAGGTCCGGGCTGCCTCCGGCGGGGTGCTCAGCCATCTCGCGCGCATCGCCCCGGTGCTCACGGCGGGCACCCTGGTGCTGACGGTCGTCTTCGCCGACCAGACGCTGGCGTCGGTCGCCGAGGCCACCCGGGTGCGGAAACTCGTGGGCCCCGACTTCTCCTGGCCGGATGAGCCGACCCGCTGGATCTCACTGCTCTCGCTGACCCCGGACGGTTCCCTGGCCCGCCGCTTCGGCGTGCTCGCCATGCTGCTGTGCCTGGCCGTCTGCCTGGCGGTGGCGCTGCGCAAGGGCGGACGGATTCCGGACACCGCGCGCGGCCCGGTGGCCCGGGTGCTCGGCATCGCCGTGATGTCGCCGCTGCTCATGGCCTTCACTCCGACCAAATGGACCCACCACTTCGGCGTCTACGCCGGTCTGGCGGGAGCGCTGGCCGCGGTGACGGCGGTCGCGGTGGGCGGCAACGGTATTCGACTACCGTACTTGCGCACCGCGTTCGCGGCGGCGGTCCTGTTCCTGGTGGCGTTCAGCTTCACCGGCTCCAACGGCTGGTGGTACGTCTCCGGCTACGGTGTGCGCTGGCCCGATCGCGCACCGCTGGCGGGTGGCGTCGGCCTCGCGTCGCTGATCTTCGGGCTGGGTGCGCTGTGCCTGGCTGTGGCCGCCTGGCAGTACTGGCGCGAACCCTATCGATCGGCCGGAAACAGCCGGGCTGCCTCACCTTTCGCCAGGATCGCCATTCGGCCGCTGACCATCACCGCCGCCGCGCTCGTGGCCTTCGAAGTGGCGACCATGGCTTCGGCCGCCTGGTCGCAATACCCGGCGTACTCCGTCGCGCTGTCGAATATCCGCGCACTGGAGGGCAAACCGTGCGCGATGGCCGACGACGTCCTGGTGGAGACCGCGACGGCGGACTCGGTCCTCCAGCCTTACACGGGCGCACCGGCGGATGGACTCGCCGCCGACAACAGCGGATTCACCGCCAACGGCGTCGGCGACCTCGCCCCCGAAGGCAGCCCGGGCGGCGGCGCCGGGAACGGCGGCAAGCCGTCCACTCCCCCGCCCGGCGGCGGCCCGGCCGACAAACCCAAGTCCGATCCCGGCATCAATGGCAGCACCGTCGCCCTGCCCTACGGCCTGGATCCCACACGCACACCGGTGCTGGGCAACTACACCACCGATCACCCTCGGCCCAGCCACCTGACGACCCGGTGGTATCGCCTGGATGAGGATGCGGCGCAACCGGACTCGGCATTCAAGGCGCTGATCCTGACCGTCGCCGGTCATATCGCGGGCGAGCAGCAGGGCCACCGAGTCGACGGAGCCGCCCTCCGCGTGGAGTTCGCGCATCGCGCCGACGACGGCACCCTCCAGCCCCGCGGCGATCTGACCCCGCCCACGGTCGGCGGCGCACCCGGATGGCGCAACCTGCCCATCCCCCTGGACCGAGTCCCCGTCGGCGCCAATGCCATTCGCCTGATCGCCACCGCGGACGACCCCACCGGTCAGCAGTGGCTGGCCCTCACACCGCCACGCCTGCCGCGCCTGGCCACCCTGGACGCGGTGGTCGGCCACGACGCCCCGGTGCTGACGGATTTCCATGTCGGCCTGGCCTTCCCGTGCCAGCGCCCGTTCGACCACCGCGACGGCGTCGCCCAGCTCCCGGCCTGGCGCATCCTGCCCGACAAGCTCAATGCCCAGGTCGCCACCACCTGGCAGGGCGATTCGGGCGGCGGCCCGCTCGGCTGGTCGGATCTGCTGGCGCGTTCCGAGACCATCCCCGCCTACCTGGACCACGACTGGACCCGTGACTGGGGCGAACTGCAGCGCCTCACCCCGTACGTCGACGCCCCCGCCGCCCCGGTCACCGTACGGGTGGAGAGCCGCTGGGGCTGGGCCGGGGACGACCCCATCCGCGCCGACCCGGCCCGGACGCGGTAGCCGGGCGGCGCGGGAAGCCTATAGTCGATCGATATGACCTTTCGCAGCGAGAGCAGCACGGTGCCGTCGGTCGTCCTGAACGACGGACATGTGATTCCGACGCTCGGTTTCGGGGTGTTCCAGGTCGCCGACGCGGAGGCGTTCGACGTCGTGACCGCCGCGCTCGGCGCGGGATACCGCAGCATCGACACGGCCGCGATCTACGGCAACGAGGTCGAAGTGGGCCGCGCGATCCGCGAGTCCGGCGTGCCGCGCGACGAGGTCTACGTGACCACGAAGCTGTGGAACTCCGAGCAGGGCTACGACTCGGCCCTGCGCGCCTTCGACGAGAGCACGGCCCGGCTCGGGCTGGACTACCTGGACCTGTACCTCATCCATTGGCCGGTGGCCCAGGCGAACCGGTTCGTCGACACCTTCCGGGCCTTCCAGACGCTGAAGTCGCAGGGCCGGGTCGGTTCGATCGGCGTCTCGAACTTCACCCGCGACCATCTGTCCCGGGTGATGGCCGAGACCGGCGAGATCCCCGCGGTGAACCAGATCGAACTGCATCCGCATCTGGGGCAGGCGGATCTGCGCGCCTTCCACGCCGACAACGGCATCGCGACCGAGGCGTGGAGTCCGCTCGGGCGAGGCGCGGATCTGAAGGATCCGGTCGTGGTGGAGGTCGCGGAGGAGACCGGGCGCACCCCGGCGCAGGTGATCATCCGCTGGCATCTGCAGCTGGGCACCGTGGTGATCCCGAAGTCGGTGACGCCGTCCCGCATCCGGGAGAACTTCGACGTCTTCGGTTTCGAGCTGACCGCCGACCAGATGCACCGCGTCACCGCCCTGGATCAGGGCACCCGGATCGGCCCCGACCCGGATGTCCTCACCTACGGATTGGACGTTTAGACGAAATTCCCGGCCGGAATCCGCTGAGCGGGACGATCTCTGGCCGACCGGCGTGAGGGTTCGGACGCTTACCGGGAAGCAGCGCTTCCCCGTAACGAAAGGGCCTTCACGCCAATGAAGTTCGCACGCCTGAGCACCGTCGCCTGCGCCGTGACCGTGGGCCTCACCGCACCGCTGCTACCACTGGATTCGACGCCGGCGGGCCAGGCGGACACCGCGATCGGCATTCGCTACGTCAACTCGGTGACGCTGTCGGACGACACCCAGTTCGGCGGCTTCAAGGTGGGCGGCCTGTCGGGCATCGACTACGACAACGCGAAGAAGAACTACCTCGCCATCAGCGACAACCGCGGCGAACAGGGACCGGTGCGGGCCTATACGCTGCGGCTGCCGATCGGCGCGGACGGCCGCCTGGGCGACCCGGCGTTCGACACCCTCATCCAGCTGCGCGACGCCGACGGCAACCCGTACGCCCCGCGCGCCTCCGACACCGAGTCCATTCGCTGGACCCCGAATCACAAGGGCTTCTACTACACCAGCGAGGGCGAGGCGAAGGTCGGCCGACCGGGCTTCATCCGCGAGGCGAACCTCGACGGCTCCTACGTCCGCGACATTCCGGTGCCCGAGGCCTTCACGCCGGTGCTCGACGCCCAGGGCGTCCCGCAGTCCGGCATTCGTGACAACCTCGGGTTCGAGGCCATGGACGCGGCCGGTTCGTCCATCGTCGCGCTCAGCGAGAACGCCCTGACCCAGGACGGTCCCGCGGCCGGACCGGATGTGGAGAGCCGCGCCCGCCTGGTGCGGATCCACCACACCACCGGCGCGGACCTGGGCGAGTACATCTACCCGGTCGACAAGGTCGCCCCCGGCGCGCTGCCGGTCGCCACCGGTGTCGCCGAGATCCTCTCGATCGACGGCGACCGCTACCTGACCCTGGAACGAAGTCTCGTCCCGAACCAGGGCTTCACCGCCCGCATCTATGAAACCTCCACCGCCGGTGCGGATCCGGTGACCGGTGCGGCCTCGGCTCCGGCGTCGGCCAAGCCGATGTCCAAGCGGCTGCTGTTCGATTTCACCGCCAACGGCATCGACCCCCAGTGCGCCGAGGGCATGACCTGGGGTCCGGAGCTGCCCGGCGGCGGCCGCTCGTTGATCCTGGTCTCGGACAACAACTTCGGCCAGGCGGGCAAGACCGCCTTCCACCTGCTGGCCGTCGACAACGCCCGCTGACCCGCGCACCAGAAGATCCGCCGCCGGCCGGTGAACCGGTCGGCAGCGGATCTTCGGTGTCACGACCCGCTAGTTCTGCGGCGGCGGGCCGGTGGGACCGTTCGGCGGCTGCGCACCGCCCGGACCGTCCCCGGGCGGCGGGCCCGGCTGCGCACCCGGCGGCAGCGGCTTGCCGATGTGCTGGGCCAGGTCCGGCAGCATGCGCGTCGCGACCTGTTCCCAGTTGCCCCAGTTGTGGACGCCGATGCTCGGGAAGTCGTAGCTGACATTGTCGTAGCCGAGCGCCTGCAGGCGGGACTGGAACGCCTTGGTGTTGGCCAGGGCGATGCCTTCCAGGGGCATGCCCTGGATGATCGCGTCCGCCGAGGACAGGTCCTGTTGCGCCGGGGTCCCGCTGCCCGCGGCGATGTAGAGCCGCGTGTTGTTCTCGATCAGCTTGGGCGCGAAGCCGTACGGGTCCATGCGCTGCCATTTGGCGCTGCCCGCGGCTGCCATGGAATCGATGTTGTAGCCGCCCGCGGCGAGCAGCGCCAGGCGCAGCGCCTCCCGCATGCCGGGCGCCGCCAAGGACAGATAGCCCGACATCGAACCGGCGTAGACGAACTGGTCCGGATGGTAGGCGGCCATGAGCAGCGCCGCGCTGCCGCCGCTGGACAGTCCGAAGATGCCGTTGCGAGAGTCGCTGAACCCCAGCCGATCCCGTAGGGCGTCCCGCAGATCGTGGGTGAGGAAGGTCTCCCACTGATAGGTGTAGGACTTCCCGGAGCTCTCGTCCCAGCCCGCGATGGCCGACCCGGAGTCGCGGCTCGGGAACAGCCCGGCGTCCGGATTCACGCCGCCGAAGCTGCTCGGGGCGTCCCAGTCCTGATAGAAGCTGGACTCGCCGCCGACCGGCAGCACCACATTGATATTGAATTTGGCCAGTGCGGCCGGGATTTCGGTGTGCAGCTCCCAGCCGTTGTAGTCGTTCTGGGCGCGTTCACCGTCGAGCAGGTACACCACCCGATCGGTATTGCCGTCCGCCGCCCGCACGATCCGGGTCTTGATCGACCCCATGCCCGAGTCGACGAAGAAGTCGAATGCCTTGGGATTCGGCTCCGCCGCAACCGGTCCGGCCGTCACCACCGCCGCCCACGGCACCACGGTCGCCAGCGCGGCTCCCACCAGGCCCCGTTTGGCCCATCCACCCCGCATATCCTGTTGTCTCCCCTCGATCCTCCCCGCTGCCCTGTTCCCGGCGCGGCGGTCCGCCAGGCAGCATATCCGGTGCGCCCGGGCGGGTCCCCCCGAATACCGTTGCCGCCCAGCCGGGATCGGCTCAGGCGGTGGCGACCGCGTCCTCCAGCATGCCGGGGTCGTGCGCGCACACCATCAGCAGATCGGGGCCGCTCGACCGGTACAGCTCGGCCAGACGCGCCTGATTGGCGTGCATCACCGCGCGGTCGTGGGCGAGGAGGTTCTCGGCGAGCGCGTGCATGCGCGGCACCGGCGACCCGTCCAGGCGGCCCGGGTGCAGGAAGGCGTCGCCGCAGTGCAGCACCCAGCGGTGACCGGCGTCGACCGCGACCGCCGCGTGGCCTCGGGTGTGACCGGGCATGGGGATCAACACGATTCCGGGGCTGATCTCGGTCAGCTCCCGCGCGGTGAACCCCCGCCAGCTCTCCCCCTCCGGCGCGTACTCGACGATCTTCGGCCGGTGCGCCCAGAGCCCCGGGCGGAAGCGGTTGCGCTCCTGCCAGGTCGGCTCGTGCATCGCCCCCAGCGCCTCCGCGGCGGTGACATGCAAGGTGGCGTGCGGGAAGTCGGCCATTCCACCGATGTGATCCCCGTCGAGGTGGGTGGCGACGATGTAGCGGACATCCTCGGGCGCGTAGCCCAGGCCCGCGAGCTGACGCACCGCGGTCTCCGCCGGATCCAGGATGGGACGGTTCATGAACCGACTGGGTCCCAGCCGCCCCGCGGGATCGGCGATATCCGCCAGGCCGAAGCCGCAATCCACCAGCACCAGACCGGCCGCCGCGGTTTCGATCAGCAGCACGTGACAGACGTACGTCGCGAACGGCAACCGCATGGTGCCGCAGTTCAGGTGGTGAACCTTCATCGCCCGATCGTGCCCCAAAATTCTTGTCAGGGAAACCGGAAGATCACTCGCGAAATCTGATCTCCGACGGAGGATCAGACCGGTTCGAGGGTGAATTCCGGACTGCGCCCGCGCGCGTCCAGCCGCCCGTCACCCCAGCTCGCGCTGCCGTAGGCGTCGATCTCGATCGCATACGTCCCCGCGGGCAGGTCCTCGGGCAGCTGGACCGAAGCGCGATCCAGCCGATCGACCAGACTCAGATAGGTTCGGGGCGAGGGGGATTCGACGGTGACCAGGAACACCCGCGCGGATTCGAAGCGCGGTGAGTCCGTGTCCGAGGACCAGCACACGCGCAGTGACCGATGCGCCCCATCGGCGAATTCCACGGTCACGCGCAGCACCGGCACCCCTCCAGGCTAGACCGTGTCGTCGAGCGTCACCCGCACGCTGACCCGCCCGTTGTCGCGCTCGGTCACCGCGTGCCCGCTGCGATCCACGCCGTTCAGGTGCAGCGAGATCGGCCCGCCCTCACCCAGGAAGTTCCGCCACCAGGTCTTCTTCTCCGGCATGGCCACTCCGATGACAATGTCCTTGCCCGACCGCATGTACCCGACCGGAATGGAGAACGTCTTCCCCGACCGCCGCCCGGTGTAGGTGATGACCACCAGCCCGCGCCCCACGAACGGCCCGATGACCGGGAGCTTGGTCAGCGCCACCATGCCCGCGTTGAACCCGCCCGCCAGCTGTGCCACAACATTTTTCATAGCCCTGCCCTCCTTTGGGGGCACGGTAGCACTCGAGAGCAGCGCTAACGATCCCCGGTGAGCGGAGCGCCTAGTTCATGACCGTGGATTGGGCGATGATCGCCGACCCCATCCAGCGGCGCAGGTAGCGGCGCAGTTCGGCGTCGGAGCGGGGCGGGTTGCCCGGGGAGATGAAGAAGGACTGCATGGTGCGGAGCAGGAATTCGACGAGTTCGGCCAGGGACTCGTCGTCGTAGCCGTAATGCCGCCAGTCGACGTCGAATCGCTTGATCATCGTGAGGCCGAAGGCCTGCGCCTCCTCGGAGGTGATGCCGGCGGGGTCGGCGTTGGAGGAGGTGGCGGCCAGCAGCAGGCCCAGGTGCGGGGTGCGGCGGACCTCGGTGAGGGTGTAGGCGATGCCGTGGGTCATCGCCTCGACGGGATCGGTCATGCCGCTGACCTGCGCTTCGAGGCGGTCCAGGAAGCCGGCGACCGAGGCGATGGCGGAGGCCCGCATGAGGGCGTCGGCGCTGGGGAAGTAGCGGTACACGGTCTGCCGGATCACGCCGAGGGATTCCGCGACGTCGGCGATGCTGATCTCCGAGCCCGTGCGCGCGATCAATTCGACTGCGGCGGCGACGATTCGAGCCGCCGCCTCCTCGTCGTTCTCCGGCGGACTCCCGCCCCACCCGCGCCTGCGTGCCATGGCCAGACCGTAACACCCGGAAGGGTCGCATTCGGCGCGCGATCCCGCTGAGCAGGGATTTCAAATCATACACTTGTACGTGGCTGTGTATGTTTGTATGTTCACAGCGGCATCGGAGCGCGCGACCGGGCCACCGGACCCCAGCCCTTCCGGAAGACGAGGAATCGCCCGATATGACTGACCTGATTGTGCGGAAGCTGACTTTCGCGTTTGAACAACACGATGTGCCGTTCCTCTGGAATCCGGAGAACCCGGCCTTCTCCAGCATGGCCAACGCGGTGTCGTTCCTGGCCATCGGTTTCGAGAAGATGATCGTGCAGATGATCACCCAGGCGAAGTCGCAGTTCACCGACCCCGAGGTGGCCGAGGAAGCCGACGCCTTCATGCGGCAGGAGGGCCAGCATTCGACCGCGCACCGCCAGCATGTGCGCGGCCTGATCCGCGCCTACCCGGGCCTGCAGGAGACCCTCGACGAGGTGGTCGGCGAATTCGACAAGCTCACCGCCGAGAAGCCGCTGAAGTATCGCCTGGCCTACACCGCCGACCTGGAGGCCACCTTCACCTCGGTGTTCAAGCTGATGCTCGACAACGAGGCCTCGCTCTTCCGGCCCGGCGACGACCGCGTCGCGTCGCTGTTCATCTGGCATTTCGTCGAGGAGGTCGAGCACCGCAGTTCCGCGCTGATCATCTTCGATTCGCTGGTGGGCAGCGACCTCTACCGGATGCGGGTGGCGCCGTCGATCTTCCGGCACGTGCTGCGCATGGTGCGGATCGCGTGCGCCGGATTCAACAAGCATGTGCCGCTGGAGGAGCGGAAGATCGACGCCATGTCGATGTTCGCGACCTACCGCTATCAGCAGCTGCTGGGCAAGGTGGTGCCCAGCCTCGCGCTGCCCTACGCGGGTCCGGGCCCGCGCGCCTTCGACGATCTGCCGCTGGGTGAGCAGCTCGTCGCGCTGCGCGGCGTCATCCGCAGCCAGCTGCCCAAACACAATCCGGCGCACGAGACGACGCCCGCTCTGGCCGACGTGTGGTTCAAGCGCTACCAGGAGGGTTACGACGTGACCCGCTGGTATACCGCCGAGACGTCCGGGGCGGGAGCGAACTGATGGCCGAGCATTGCGCACCCACCTTCGCCGGGCTGGCGAAGTCGCTCGGCTTCTCCTGTGAGGAGGCGGGCGGGCTGTTCGAGCTGAGAAGCCCGCTGGCACTGGAGAACTGGACCCTGCCGGTCCTGGAGACGACGATCATCCTGGGCTCGATCCTCGCGCTGGTGTGGGCCGTCATCCGGCTGCGCCGCCACGGCGACCCGACCAATCTGGTGCTGTGGTTCGGCGCGACCGCGTACCTGTTCGTCATCGAGCCGCCGTTGTATTTCCCTGCCGCGTTCGGCATTTCGGGACACGTGGACACGATGTTCGCGCACAACGTGTTCACGGTGGACTTCCTGTGGGGCCGCCTGCCGCTCTACATCGTGGCGATCTACCCGTTCATGGCCACGATCGCCTACGAGATCGTGCGCATGCTGGGCGTTTTCCGCTACGGCGCGCTCGCGGGCGCGACCTGCGTCGGCTTCGTGCACCATGCGTTCTACGAGATCTTCGATCAGATCGGCCCGCAGCTGCGCTGGTGGGAGTGGACCACCGACAACCCGCTCAACCAGCCCATGTTCGATTCGGTGCCGCTGCCGAGCGTGGTGGTCTTCGCCGCCCTGTGGCCGATGTCGCTGGCGTTCTGCGTGTACCGGTTCGTGGGTCGCCGCGTGGATGCCGGTGAGCATTTCACCGGTCTCCAATTGACCTGGCGCACAGTGGTGATCGGTCTCGCGGCGTCCGCGGGCACCTTCATCCTCCCGCTTCCGGCCACGGTCCTCGGCGCCGGCAGCACCACCGTGCGCGGCGTCATCTACGCGCTCGAACTGATCGCGCTCTCGGTGGTGGCGGTCTGGCTGATGTATCGCCAGTGGTCGCGCCTGCGGCAGCCGGGCAACACCGAACCGCGCTACGACAATGCCTTCGTCCGCGTCTACGCCACGCTCTACCTCGTCGTCTTCGCGGTCCTGTGGGCGACGGCCCTCCCGGACTTCTTCGACGCGAAGAACGGCGTCACCGAGAACGGCGACCCCATCGGCAACCTCTGGTACACCCTCGCCTGCTTCGCCGTCGGGATCCTGTCCGTCGCGGCGGTTTCCTTCCGCGGCGCGGCGCGATCCGGGGACGAGACTCCCGCGCTGATCGCCGAGCGGAGCTGATCCGGCGAGCGGGACCCGTGCGGATTTCCACGGCCGGGTGTGCAAACATTCGGCCATGGCTGGTGGTACCCACATGTGGCCGGTCGTCGACCTGACGGACCTGCTCGATGTTCTCGATCTGACCGAGGCCGGGCCCGGGAGGTTCCGGGCCCGCAACATCACCTCGACGCTGCCGACGACCCTGGGCAGTCAGACGCTCGCCCAGGCCGTCATCGCGGCCGAGCGCACGGTGCCGCACATGGCCGTCCAGTCGCTGCACGGGGTGTTTCCGCGCGGCGGGTACGCGGATCGCGATGTCGACGTGGAGGTCGAGACCGTTCAGTCCGGCCGGGCGCTGGCGACCGTCCAGGTGTCGTTCCGGCAGGAAGGGCGCGAACACGCGCGTGTGCTGGCCATGCTGAGCGTCGAGGAGCCCGACTTCCTCGCCCACAGTGCCAATCTGCCCGAGGACGTGCCCGGTCCCGACGAGTGCGACGAACTGCCCTGCGCGCTGCTGCCCTGGGAGGTTCGCACGCTCGGCGGGGCCGATGCGCTCGCTCTCGAGCTGGCCGGGTCACCGACCCTGGACGTGTGGATGCGCTGCGACAAGGCTCCGGACGAGCCCGGTCTGGCCCGCGCCCTGCTGGCCCACGGCAGCGAGGGCTTCCTGGGCCCGGTCGCCATGCGGCCCTATCCACAGTCCGAGATCGCGCGTCTCGGTGGTCGCGGGGCCGCCGCGATGCTCGCCCAGACGGTCACCTTCCACCGCCCGTTCAGCCTGCACGACTGGCTGCTCATGCGGTGCGAGAGCAACTTCGCGGGCAGTGGCCGGATGCACGGCCGGATCCAGATCTTCACGCGGGCAGGCGATCTGGTGGCCTCGGTGGACACCCAGGGCCTGATGCGCAGCGCCGGCTGAGAGCGGCCATTCCGGCCGATGGGGGGGCAAACCGGTCACTCACGGGTGTCCGGTCGGTCAAGGCGGTGAGTCCCGAGTCCACCGCCTCTACCTCTGGGTATGTTCTTGCGAAACCAGCCGGACACCCGCCGTTCAGTGTTCCCCAGGGGGACGGCGGGACTCAGAGGAGTTCCCCAGCCGCATGCGCAGATCAGTTCGCAGCCAAGGCAATCGCGGTCGTTTGATTCGGTTCGGCGCGATCACGGCCACGACTACCGTGCTCGCCCTGGGCGGTCGGTTCCCGGCCGCGACGGCCGATCCCGCGCCGCAGCCGATCACCGACGCGACCGATCTGCTGGCGGCGATCCAGGGTGGCCGGTTGCTCGGGGTGCCGCTCTTGCGGGATGTGATCGCGGGCAGCGCCGCGAGCCTGTCGTCGCCCGAATTCTGGTCGAACTACGTGCGCGAGATCCTCGTCCACAACAAGGTGCTGCTGCCGCTCCCGATCGATGTGGTCAAACCCGATGTGGCCCTGCCGCACGCGCCGATCGCGGCCGGAGCCGCCGCCGCGCTGCCGCACGCGCCCGTCGATCTGCTCGACGTGACCTACGAGTGGGCGGGCGGCACCAAGACGGTCGCCGATTTTCTCAATGACTCCGGCACCGACGTCATCGAATTCGCGCACCGGGGGTCCCTGGTCGCGCAGTACTTCGCCAATGGCTGGTCCAATGACACCGCCCATCAGGCGTGGTCGACCACCAAGTCCTTCGTCTCGACCCTGGTCGGCATCGCCGTCGACCAGCACCTGATCGCCTCGCTGGACGATCCGATCGAGCGCTACATCCCCGAGCTGACCGGCACCGCCTGGCAGGGCGCGACCGTCCGGAATCTACTGGAGATGCGGTCGGGCATCCGGTGGGACGAGCACACCGAGGAGCTGTCGCAGAACACCCAGGTGACGCAGTGGATCGAGATGTCCCTGGACTACTACACCGAGGGCGGGTCGGGGAAGACCCGGGACGAGTTCCTGAAGTCGCTTCCGGCGGATCGGGCGCCCGGCGTCGCCTTCAACTACAGCAGCGCCGACACCCAGGTGCTGGCCTGGATGCTGGAGAGCGTCTACCACCAGCCGTTCAACCAGGTTCTCTCCGAACAGTTGTGGCAGCCCGCGGGAATGGAAGCGCCGGCCGACATCATGACCGACCGGACCGGCGCGGCCATCGCCTCCGAAGCCCTGTTCGCCCGGCCTCGCGACTTCGTGCGGCTCGGTGAGCTCCTGCGTACCGGCGGCCGCACGCCCGAGGGCCGGCAAGTGGTGTCCCCACAGTGGGTCACCGCCGCCACCACCGGCATGAAACCGGCCAGCGATGCCGGGGACGCCACCGTCGGAGGCTACGGCTTCCAGTGGTGGAGCGGCGCGACGCCGGATGGCTTCCAGGCCAACGGCTTCCAGGGCCAGTACATCACGGTCGCCCCGTCGGACTGCGTGACCGGCGTCCGGCTGGCGCACACTCTCCAGCTGAGTACGGACGGGGAGTTCGCGGGCCAGGGCAATGACGAATGGCACGCGCTGTACCGGGCGGTGCTGGCCCGGCTCGGCGGCTGTTGAGCCCCGCCGCGTTCAAGGGGTGACGACCGGTGTCCGCTGGTGTAAACGATCTCGCGAACTTAGATTGGACGTGTGACCAAGTTTGGCGTCCGTCGGTGCGAGGTCCGGACGGAGTGAGCACGAGGCTGGATCTGCCCACGATCCCCCCATCGGTCCTGAGCGGGCTGGTCGAGATCGGTGCGCGGGAGGCGCGCGACGTCGGGCAGTGGTTCACGGGGACCGGTCTGACCGCGCCGGATGTGCTGACCGCGGACTCGATCAAGGTGTCCTTCCGGCAGGCCGTCACCGTCCTGCGGCGCGCCATCGCGGACATGCCCGGGCGGCCGCTCGGTATGCAGGTGGGCGGGCGCGACATCCTGCTGTCGATGGGCATGCTCGGGGTGGCCATGCGCTCGGCCGCCACCGTGGGCGAGGCCATGTCGATCGGGCTGGAACTGCACCAGGCATCGGGCAGCCTGATGGACATCGAACTGGAGCGCGACCAGCACCACGCGGCGCTGCGCCTGCACGAACGCTGGCCCGAACCGCAGCTGCTCAGCTTCCTGTGTGAGGAAATACTGTGCAGCACCATGATTTTCGTGCGGTCCGTGGTCGGGTCGGACTGGTCGCCCACCCGGGTGGAGCTGAGTTATGCCCCGCCGCCGTACGCCGGTCACTACGAGCGGTTCTTCCGCTGCCCGGTCGAGTTCTCGGCCGAGGCCAACCGGGCGGTCTTCCCCGCCGCGGACCTGGCCCTGCCTTTCGCCACGCACAGTGAGCCGACCCGCGTGATCGCGGTCGACGCGTGCCGCCGCCTGCTCGATATCGGGCGGCGGGAACCCGACGTGGTACTGATCGTCGAAACCCTGCTCGAGCAGAATCTGCGGCATCCCCTGACGATGTCCGAGGTCGCCGCGCGACTGCACGTCACCGAACGCACGCTGCGCCGCCAACTCGCCACCGCCGGTGAGAGTTTCAGCTCGGTCCGGGATCGGGTGCGGGAACGGCGCGCCACCTATCTGCTGCAGGATTCGGCGCTGCCGATCTCGGCGATCGCGCACCAGATCGGATACAGCGATATCCGCGAGTTCCGCCGCGCCTACATCCGCTGGACCGGATCCGCGCCCAGCGTGGCGCGCCGCACCCTCGCCTAGCCGGTCCTTTTCCCGGACAAGGGGATCCGGACCGGCCGGGCGGCCACAGCGGCAGGTGTTGCTCGTGCCAGCGGGCAGCGTCGAGGATCGCGCCGCCGATATCGCCCGGGTGGTAGCCGAGTTCGGCGGTGGCGCGGGCGCGGGTGACCAGGCACCTCATGACCGACCCTCCGACGCCGAACGCTCAGCCCGGATCGGTTCGAACAGGCCCGCGGTGAGGTTGCTCCAACCGAATCGCTTGCGCAGCACCGCGAGATAGCCGTGATAGGCGTGGGCGTCGACATAGGCGCGATGCCGGGCCGAGGCCAGGAACTTGATGCCGCCGTTGAGTTTCGGCCGATCGCCGGCGATGAGTCCCTCGAACGCGGCCGCCCGGGCCGGATTGTGCTGCTGGTCGTGCAGGTACTGGGCGACGACATTGCTGATGTGGTCGAACAGCGTGTACGCGCTGGAATTGATCTCGAGATAGCCGAGGCCGAACAGGTTGCGGTGCTCGCGATTGAACACCGACAGGTACAGGTCGGGCCGGCCCTCGGTCCAGTCGAAGTACTTCTCCGCGTACGGGATCGACCAGTCGTAGCCGGTCGCGTGGAGGATCAGGTCGATTTCCTCGCTGCTGCCGTCGGTGAACCGGACTCGGGAGCCTTCCAGCGCCGCGACATCGGGGCGGATGGCGACGTCACCGTGCTGCAGGTAATGAACGAGCTGACTGTTGAGCAGCGGATGCGACTCGAACAGTTTGTGATCCGGTTTCGGCAGACCGTATTTCGTCAGGTTTCCTTGGAGCAGCCGCAGCAGCGCCTGGAAGAACGGGCGTTCCAGCCACAGCGGCAATTGCGGTCCGCTATTGGCGATTTCGTCGCTGGGGATACCGAAGATGTGTTTCGGGATGACGTGATAACCGCGCCGGATGCTGACGAAGGCGGCCTCGGCGTTCGCGGCGGCGTCGCAGGCGATATCGGCGCCGGAGTTGCCCAGGCCGACGATCAGGACCCGCCGCCCGCGGAATTCGAGGGGACTGCGGTAGGTCGAGGAGTGCCGGATCTCGCCGTCGAACGAGCCCCGGTGTTCGGGCGAGCGCGGCTGCCAGGTCACGCCGGTCGCGCAGATGACCGCGGCGTACCGGCGCTCGGTGCCGTCGTCCAGCGTGACCAGCCAGCCGAGGCCGTCCTCGAGCACATCGACGACGGCGCAATCGAATCGGATCGCCTCGCGCAGGCCGTAAGCCGCGGCGAAGGAGCGCGTGTACTCCAGGATCTGCCGGTTACCCGGATAGTCCGGGTAGTGCTCGGGCATCGGAAAATCGAAGAATCCCGACGTCTTTCGCGACGAGATGAAATGCGCGGACTCGTACATCGGGGTGCCCGGGTTGTCGAGGTCCCAGATGCCGCCGACATCGGAATGCCGCTCGAACTGGTCGTACGGGATCCCGAGGCGTTTCAACGCCCGAGCCGCGGACAATCCCGCCGGCCCGGCGCCGACGATACAAACCCGACCCGGCCCCTCGGCCGCTTGCGTTCCGGACATGAACCCTCCGTTCGATGGTGACGATAACGGCATCAAACAGCCGCCGGACCCCTGCTGACGAGGGGTGATGCGGCTGGAAAGGGGGGATAACCGGACACGCCGCACGCGCTGCTACGCTCGCGGTCCGCGGATCTTCCCGACGCACCGTCGGTAAGATTGTCTCCGCAGAGAGGTGAAGGCACCGACGATGAACAACTTCCCCGGAGTCGACGGTTTCCTCGGCACGAGAGCGTCGTGGGCGATGGACACCATGGTGCTGGTCATGGCGGCCGTGGTCGCAGTGCTGGCGTGGAGCGTCTACCAGGCCCGGGTCAATCGGAAATTCGGCCTGCACAAGGGAGTTCAGATCCTGCTGGCGGTCGGTCTGCTCGCCGCCGTGGTGCTCTTCGAGATGGATGTCCGCTTCAACGGCTGGCAGGAGCGGGCCGCGGGCGTCGTCGGCGGCACGGCCTCCACCGTGGTGTGGACCGCCCTGGCCGTCCACCTGGCCTGCGCGGTCTTCTCGGTCGTCCTGTGGCCCGTGGTGATCATCCGCGCGGCCCGCAACTTCGACGCGCCCCCGCGCCCCGGCGCGCACAGCGCCTGGCATCGCCGCTGGGCGCCGATCGCCGCCATCGGCATGACGCTGACCGCCGTGACCAGCTGGATCTTCTACGGCCTGGCCTTCGTCGCGTAACCCGGTGCGGCTCAGACCTTCTTGCCGACAGCCCCGTACAGCGACACGTTCTTGTCGTGGCCGGGCGGGAATTCCTCGCCGGGGTTGCGCCACCGGTGGATGATCTCCACCCCCGGCTCCACCAGTTCCAACCCGTCGAACAGCTGCTCGACCGCGCCCCGGGTGCGCGGCTGCACCGGTATCCCGCGATCGATGTAGACCTGCAATAGCCGGGCCATCCCCTCGGGATCGTCGGGCCCGGCGTCGAAATCGGTCGTGACATGCGAGATCGCCAGATACGACCCCTTCGCCAGCGGCTCCATCAGGGTCCGCACGATCTCGAGCACGTCCCCCGGCACGAAATGCAGCACCGCCATCAGCGACACCGCGACAGGCTGCGAAAGGTCCAGCGTCTCCATCAGTTCCGGAGCGTGGAGAATCTCCTCCGGCTTGCCCGCGTCGGCCAGGACGAACGCCGTCCGCCCTTCCTCCGCACTCACCAGCAATGCCCGCGCGTGCGAGAACACCAACGGGTCATTATCGACGTAAACCACCCTCGACTCGGGCGCCAACCCCTGCGCCACCTGATGCAAATTCGGCTCGGTGGGTATCCCCGTCCCGATATCCAGGAACTGCCGAACCCCCTCCCCCGCCAGATACCGGGTAGCGGTCCGCATGAACTCGCGATTGGTCTGCGCGGTCACCCGGACAGCCGGAAACTCCGCCAGCGCCTTGTCCCCCGCCTCCCGATCGGCCTCGTAATTGTCCTTCCCCCCGAGGAAGTAGTCATACATCCGAGCCGAATGCGGCACATCAGTACGTAGCTCACGCGAACTCGCCACAACGGCCCCCTACGACCCGTATCCGAAAACCCGTCCCCCGCCTGTATACCGCAGCGCCATGAGTCGCACCCCCGGATCGGGCAAGAGCTCGAACCGCACAACCCACCCGAAACGCCCCGCCCGCAAGGGCATCCCGCTTTCCCGGCATTCACCACCGCGCGCCGGGAGTTGCGCGCTTCGGATATAGATCTGAGCGAATCACGCATTGGAACGCTCGCGGCAAGGCCATACCGTTGAGCCACGTACCAACCGCACAGGAAAGTGGAGGCCCTCCGGTGGCTATTCAGATCGGCGTATTCCTGCCCACGTCGGGACCGCACAGCACGGGGTCGGGGCCACGCGAGGTCCGGGAGAGTGCGCGGGTGGCGGAGGCAGCGGGGCTCGAATCCCTGTGGGCCACAGATCACCTCGTCGCCAGTCAGCCGATGCTCGACAGTACCGTCGCGCTCAGCACGGCGGCGGCGGTGACCGATCGGATCCGGGTCGGTTTCGGCGCGATGTTGTTGGCGATGCGGCCGGTTGCGTGGGCGGCCAAGGAGATCGCCACCTTGCAGCAGGTGTCGGAGGGTCGGCTGCTGGTGGGAGTCGGGACCGGCAACCCGGCGCACGGAGATATCGGGTGGCGGGCGGCGGGAGTGCGGTTCGCGGAACGGGGGGTTCGCACCGATCGGGCGCTGGCGGTGCTACCGCGGCTGATCGCCGGCGAGCGGACGACGCTGGACGACGGGCTCGATGTCGCGCTGTCGCCGGGTGCGCCGGTGCCGCCGATCCTGGTCGCGGGCAATAGCGCTCGGGCCCGGCGCCGGGCCGCCGCGCACGGGGATTCCTGGATGCCGATCAACCCGGGGCTCGACGATCTGCCCGGCTTGCTGACCGACCTGAAGCAGCTCGCTGAGCAGTATGGGCGGCAGACCCCCGCGGTGACCGTCGTCGCCCCGGCGCTCTCCGCGGAGCCTCGTGCGGCCGCGGACGAGTTGGTCGCCTACGAGGCCGCCGGTGTCGAGCGGGTCGTGCTGGCTCCGACCGGCCCGGATTGGCGAAGCGACTACGCCTTCGCCGCCGGCGTACGCGCCGCCCAGTAGCCGGGGGTGCCCGAGCAGCTCGCCGCGTCGAATACACAGATGCCGCTGCGCTCGCGGCTGTCGGCTGCGCCGATCCCCTGATCATGCGGTCACGCGGCCGATGTCTATGCACGCAGAAATCACTCGATGCACGCACGAATCAACCATGAGGAGGTTCAGTGACGAATGACGTGACTCGCCGGGCTGCCGGTGTCGTCGGCAGGCTGGGTTTCGCGGGTGTGATGGCAGGTGCGCTGCTGCTGGAGCAGCAGGCCGTCGCGCACGCCGCGGAGACGACCACGTTTCAGCTCCCCTTGATGGAGGTTTCCCAATCATGGGGCGTCCCGGCATATTTCACGATCTTCATGACGGCCACCGTCGGCGACGAGCCGGGAGTCACCAGCTTCGGTGTCGCCAACCCGCCGGCGTACGACGGTGACCACGTTCTCGACTCGGCCGTCCGAATCCGATGGGTGAACCTGTCCACCGGCGCCACCGGCATGATCGACATGCCGGTCCGGGAAACCGCGGCGCAGCCCTGCACCTGCGCCCCGGCGTCGGTACCGGTGCGCACCGGAGCCGGCCGGATCGTCGCCCTGGCGACCGCCGACGGCATTGCGGCGAACGTGTCCTCGGGGCTCGGCACCTTCATGGCACCTTGATCTCGGACTCGGGAGCGCCACGCAGGCGATACTGAACACCGGCTGAGCGCGAAATAGCCACGGTAGCCGCCGGTTTGGGCATGCATGGAGTCCCGCGAAGCCCACACCGGCGGCTGCCGCCAGTCGATAGCCGCCTCAGCTCGTCGTCCCCGCCGCCCGCAGGGCCGCGTTCTCCCGCTCCAGATCGGCGATCCGCTCCCGCAGATCGGCCACCGCCTCCAGCACCTCCTCCCGCGGATACAGCTCCGGAATGTGCTGACTGCAGTTCCAGTCGAACGCCTCGACCTCGATCAGCACCGCCCGCTCGACCTGCGCCTTGTACCCCGGAACCGTCAGCGAGGCAACAAGTTCCGGCTGCTCCGCAGCCTCCACCACCCGCGCCCGCCCGAAGATCTTCAGCCGGGTCCGGGCCGCGTAGTCCATCAGGAACAACGCCACCCGACCGTCATGGTCGAGATTCCCCCGGCTGATGTACTGCTTGTTCCCCCGAAAGTCCGCGAACCCCAACGTCCGCGAATCGACCACCTTCAAGAACCCCCGAGCCCCACCCCGATGCTGAATGTACGGCCACCCCGTCTCACTCACCGTCGACAGATAGAAACTGTCCCGCTCCCCGATGAACCACGCCTCGTTCTCCCCCAGCCGATCCGCCACCTCCGGCACCGCCGCCATCCGCTCATACCCCCGCAGACTCCCTTGCGCCGCCTGATGAGCCCGAACCGCATCGGTGAACGCAACCTGCGCATAATGCCCGGTCATCCCCCAACCTCCCTCTCGATCGGCCCACGCGAGATGCGGCCTTCTAACCGTTAACACTGAATTGAACAGTTATAAGCTCGGATTGATTCCCTACGCCCTGACCAAATACGAACTCAGCGGCCGATCACCCAGCTACCCAGCGACGAATCAACCAGCCTGCGCGCGGAAACGAGCGATCGGGCAGGCGTACCGCGATGGGATCGCGCCCCCTGCCGATCAGATCAGCACGCCGGCAAGGAATTCAGCGTGACGAACGCCCCCGACCAGTGTCGACGGCCCATGGACCCGAGATCCGGCGTGTCCGGGCCGGGTGTCTGTAACGGAGCCGACCCAGTCGCGACAGGGAGTGCAGGCCGTGGTTCTGCGGCCGGATCTGTGAATATGGCCGGAAATGGGGTGGAGCTGGGTGACGCGGCGTCGGGGGTTCTTCGCTGAATTGCAGCATCAGCAGCGGCTTGCGCAACAGCGGCAAGCGCAGATGCAGCGGGCTGCGACACGTGCGCACAACGAGGCCGTCCGGGAGGCGCAGCGCTTCGCGCGCGAACAAGAGCGTGCAGCTGCAGCTGCCATGCGCGCTTCGGCCGCTGAACGCGCATCCGCGGAGCGCGCGGCCAAACTGGCCCACATCGCGGCGCGAGAGGCGGAGGTCGAGGAGAGGAATGCACAGCTCGCCGTCTCCTACGACGAGATCAACAATCTCCTCAACGCCACTCTCGAGGTTGATGACTGGGTCGATCTGGAATTGCTCCGCGAACACTCCGCGGAACTCCCGCTCAATCGGCCTGAGCTACTTACGCCGACTCGGCCTCCCGCCTACCAAGTGCCCCCTGATCGCCCGGTCTTCGTGCCGCCCCCGCCACCGTCGGGCCTCAGCGGCACACTCGGCGGCAATCGCAGACATGCCGCCCAGATGGAGTCAGCGCAACAGGAGTACCTGAATCGCGTTCAGCATTGGCAGCTGGCGCTGTCTCATACCTGCGCGATGAACGCAGAGCTGCGCGATCGATGGCGGCAGCAGGAGTCAGCGAGGAAGGCAGCGCTGGCCGACGCGAAACATGAACTGGACGAAGCGAATGCGGAACGTCGACGCCAGACTGAGGAGTCGAATGCTCGTTTGGACAGTCTGATCATCGGGTTGCGGGAGCGCCGACCCGATGCGATGGATGAATACGTGTCGATCGTCATGGCGAACTCGATCTATCCAGAAGCGTTCGAGGTGTCGTACGAGCACTCCTTCGACGCGGGCGACCACGAACTGAACATCAGCGTGTTGGCGCCGCACCCCGACACCTTCCCGACGATTAAGGCGTTTCGCTACAACAAGACCAGCGACGAGATCACCTCCACCTCGGTGCCGGTGACCGAAACGAAACGGCGTTACGCGTCAGCGATCGCACAGACCGCGTTGCGAACGGCGCATGAAGTGTTCGAAGCCGACCGGGAGAAGGTCATCGACAGCATCGCGCTCACTGTCGCAGTCAATACCGTCGACAGCGCGACGGGCCACGACGTCCGCATCGACCTCGTTCGGTTGGCGACTGATCGCGCGGATTTCCTTCCACTGGAACTCTCCAGGGTGGAGCCCAGCGCCACGCTGGATTACCTGGCGGCCGCGGTGTCGAAGAACCCTTACGGACTGGTTCCCTTGGCAAACCATGGAGTACGGGGATGAGCGACCAGCAAGAAGTGATCGTGGGATTGCGAAAGATGTTGGTCGTCAAGGAACGTGAATCCGCCGACCTGCAAGACCGGATCCAGCAGCTCACCGCGCAACTCCAGTCCCGCGCGATTGCCGCTCTCGAGCCTCCGGCACCGGCTGATCCCCGACTCATCACAGTCGACGACGCCCTGGTGCTTCAGGAGGTGGGGATCTACGAGTATCACCACCCTTTGGAGAACGCCGAGAACTACAAGCAGGCCCTCGCCCAGCTCCGCGCCGATGTACGTGAGGCCGTGAAAAGCAGTGAGGCCATCGTCGTGGCCAAGAAGTTCAGCTTCAACAATTCCCTGGTGGAAGGCCGCCGGTTGACCTCGGACCTGGCCAAGCTCATGTTGCGCGCCTACAACGCTGAGGCAGAGAACTGCGTCCGCACCATGCGCGCCGGCAACCTGGACACCGCCAAGCGACGGCTCGACAAGGCCGCCAAGGACATCGAAAAACTCGGTGCGGCAATGCAGATGCGAGTGTCATCCAGCTATCACACGATGCGCACCAAGGAACTCGAGCTCACCGCCGACTACATGATGAAGGTACAGGAGGAACGCGAGATCGCTCGTGAGGAACGCGAGCGACTGCGCGAGGAACGCAAGGTCGAACAAGAGCTCGCCGCCGAACGCGAGCGACTCGACAAGGAACAAGCTCACTACCGTGCCGTGCTGCAGCGACTCAGCGACACCGGACAGGACACCAGCGAAATCGAAGAGCAGCTGGAACGCATCGCCGACGCCATCGCACAGAACGACTTTCGCGCAGCGAATATCCGCGCAGGCTATGTCTACGTCATCTCCAACATCGGCGCCTTCGGCCCGGGCGTGGTCAAGATTGGTTTGACACGCCGACTCGAACCACTCGACCGAGTACGCGAACTCGGCGGTGCCTCCGTGCCGTTCCCATTCGACGTCCACGCGGTCTACTTCTCGGACGACGCGGTCACCCTCGAAAACGAACTCCACAGGGAGTTCGGCCAGCAACGGCTCAACCACGCCAACCCTCGCCGAGAGTTCTTCTTCGCCACCCCTGAGGAAGTACGGCAAGTACTCGCGAAGAAGGTCGGAAATCTCCTCGACTACAACGATTCCCCCGAGGCCACACAGTACTTCCAGTCGAAGGGCTACTGGCCGGCGTCACGGTGAACCTGCCCGGACCGGGCATCCGACTGGCTCGGGAACATTTGTCCTATATCCGGAGTGGTGGGCGGCGGATAGTGGAACTCGTTCACAAGGAGGGCTTCGTGCGGATTCTCGTTTCAGGGGCCGGCATCGCGGGGCCGGTGTTGGCGTATTGGCTGAACAGGCATGGGTTTTCGGTCACCGTGGTGGAGCGGGCGGTGACGTCGCGCAAGGCCGGGGGGCATGCGGTGGATCTGTTCCGGCCTGCGATGGAGATCTCGGAGAGGATGGGGGTGCTGGAACGGATCGAGGAGTGCGCTACCGGGACTGCGCGGTTGACCTTGCGGCCGGAAAGGTCGTCGCGGGCGGTTCAGGTGGACCTCGGCAAGATCTTCAGCGCCGCCTCCGACCGGCATGTCGAGATCATGCGGGATGACCTGAGCGAGATCTATTACGACGCAACGCGTGACGATGTGGAGTACCTGTTCGGGGACTCGATCACCGGGCTCTCGCCGGACGGCGGGGCTCGGTTCGAGCATGCGGCTCCGCGCCGGTTCGACCTCGTCATCGGCGCGGACGGACTGCACTCCACGGTCCGGCGGCTCGTTTTCGGCGACCGACCCGGTTCCAGCACCTTCATCGGGGCCTACCTCGGCGTTCTGACCTTGCGCGATGCCGCCGCGCTGGATCGTGAGCTGCTCATTCATGTCGGCGTCGGCCGGACCGCGGGGATGTACGGCACCCGACATTGCGGCGAGGCACGGGCATTGTTTCTGTTCCACAGTGAGCGGGAACTCGACTACCACTACCGTGATATGCCACGGCAGAAGGAACTGCTGCGCAACGCCTTCCAGGACATGCATCCGGAGGTGGACCACTGGCTGACCGAACTCGACACCACACCGGCCTTCTACTTCGACTCGATCACCCAACTCCACCTGGACACCTGGTCGCGCGGAAGGGTGACGCTGGTCGGCGACGCGGGCTACTGCCCCGGCCCGGCGGTGGGCGGCAGCACCACCCTGGCAGTTGTCGGCGCCTACGTTCTCGCGAGCGAACTGGCTCGAGCGCGCGGCGACCACGAACGCGCTTTCGCCGCTTACGAACGCGTGATGACACCCCACATCCAGGGCAGCCGAGCAGCCGCGCTCAGCGCCGCGAAAACCCTCATCCCCGCATCCCGCCTCGGCATCACCGGACTGACCCAAGGCGCCCGCCTGATCGCGGCCCTGCCCACCCGCCCCCGCCGAGCCCTCCTACGGCTCGCCGGCCAGACCGGCCGCCTCTACAACTCCATGACCATCGACGACTACGGTCCATCGATCCCGTCAGGGCGGCCGGCCCGCTCCGGTGATCACTACGATGGCTGAATGCCCCAAGGCCCTTCCACCCGGCAGCTTCTGGCCGACACGGCATTGCGGATGTTCGCCGAGCGCGGCATCGACGCGGTCTCCCTGCGGGAGCTGACCGCCGCCGCGGGCCAGCGCAACAAGACTGCCGCGCAATACCATTTCGGCAGTAGGGAACAGCTGGTTCGCGAGCTGTTCGAGCAGCACACCGGCCAGGTGAATCAGCGGCGCTGGGAGCTGCTCGGCGCTCTCGGTGAGGGGGCCGAGACCCGCGAACTCACCGACGCCCTGATCCGGCCCCTCGCCGAGAAGGCTGCTCAACCCGAGGGCTACTACCTTCGTTTCCTGGCCCAGGTGTCGACCCCGCCGTGGATCCACACCCTTACCAGTGCCGATCCCGCTGTCACCAGCAGTGTGCGGGCCGTGCTGGCGGCGTTGGCGGATCGCCTCGCACACCTTCCCCTGCCGATCCTGCGTACCCGCCTGTCGCTGAGCATGATGCTCGCGGTCCGAGCCCTTGCCGGGTTCGAGCACGCCGGACCGGCGGACGGCACCCGCAGCGCACTGTTCACCGTCAACATCATCGACGCCACCATCGGCATGCTCACCGCGCCGGTTTCGGAGGCCGCCGACGCCCTCCTCGCCGAGCTGCCCGGCACGACACCCGAGCCCGATTGGCCGTGGCCCTTCCTGATCGGCGCCGCCAGCGGAGAGTGACCGCATCCCCTGCTCGACCGGGCTGTCAAGACCGTGGCCCGTACAGCAGTTCCGCCGCTGACGACCACCCAAGTTAAGTCATATGCCTTAAGGCGCTCGACTTAACCTCTCAGGAGTGGTCCATATGAGAATCATCAGAGGCCGCAGGGCCGTCTTCTCCCTGGTCGCACGCGGCTTGGCGGGTGCGCTCGCCGCCGCCACACTCGCGACCCTCGCCGCGCCCGCGGGCGCTGACGAACCCGACGCGAACGGTCCCGAACCGCATCGGGAAACCACCATCCGCGAGGCCTACGACTACGCGTTCCCCCTCTACTTCCTGTCGAAGCTGCGATGGAACGCGCTCGAGACCACCGGCGGACGCACCAGCACCACGCTCAACCATTACGCGCACTCGCGGTCGGTGGCGGGACCGAACGACACCTGGGCCAACGCACCGCTGGTCGACGCGCTCTACTCGACGGCGTGGATCGATCTCGCCGCGGGACCGGTCTTCCTCGATACGCCCGACACCGGCAGCCGGTATTACGCGCTGACCCTCATCGACTTCTACTCCAACACCTTCTATTACGGTGGCACCCGGGCGACCGGCACCGCGGCGAAGCGTGTCCTCCTGGTCGGTCCGAAGTGGAACGGTCAAGCGCCCGAAGGGGTCTCGGTGGTGCGTTCGTCCACCAACGACGTCTACGTCAACCTCCGCGTTCAGACGACCGGGCCCGACGACCAGGCCGCGGTCAACGCCGTCCAGGACGGATTCACCATCACACCGGCACCGGGGTATTCGGCCGGCGCCGCGGTCCGCCGGGTCGCGCCTGGCACGGGGCCGGAGAACTACCTCGCCGTGGTCAATCAGATGCTGGAACTGAATCCGCCACCGAGCCACGACGATTCCCTGATCAAGAAGTTCCGCAAGGTCGGAATCTGTGGTGCGGATTGCACTTTCGACAAGATCCCGAAGCCGACCCAACAGGCGTGGCAGGAGCTGTATCCCACGCTGGGCAACTACATGGCCCAGTACGCCGCCCAGACGGCCAAGGCCAAGGGCTGGGTCGACTACAGCCCGCCCGGATCCCTACTTGGCACCACCGAACAACGCGACTACGCCTTGCGCGCCAGCTCATTGGGCAGCGGAACGGGCATGCTCGGCCTGCGCCGCGAGGAAGCCAACTACTGGATCACGTTCACCGACAGCTCCGGCAACTACATGACCGGTGACCGCGCCTACACCCTGCGCCTGCCCTCCGGCGGCATCCCGTCCAAGGCGTTCTGGTCGGTCACCCTCTACGAGGTCCAGCAGAACGGCCAGTTCCTCACCAAGAACCCGATCAACCGCTACCACATCTCGAACAACACTCCCGGCTTGGTCACCAACCCCGACGGCAGCTTCGACATCCGTATCCAAGCCACCGAACCCGCCGCCGACAAGCAGCCGAACTGGCTCCCCGGCCCCGGCCTCGGCCACGCCTTCATTCTGTTCGCCCGCGCCTACATCCCCGGATCCTCCATGCTGGCAGGTGAATTCACCATGCCGCCGGTCACCGTGACCGACTAGTCCGCCCCCGGCCGGGGTGCCCGCCGAAGCCCGGCAGGCACCCCGCAGCCGATTCGGCGTGTCAGCCCCGTCGTCGAAGGGTCACGGGCAGTGAGTCTTCCGGCAGCGGGGTGGCGCTCATGTCGAGGGGCATGATGTAGTCCTGCGGGACTTCCCATTCGAAGCTGCGGAGCAGCTGGTGGAGGACCATTTTGATCTCGAGGCCGGCGAAGTGCTGGCCCAGGCATTTGTGGGGGCCGCCGCCGAAGGGGGCCCAGGCCATGCGGTGGCGTTTGTGTTCGGCGCGGTCGTCGCTGAAGCGTTCCGGGTCGAACTCCTCGGGGTGGGACCAGATTTCGGGGCGGTGGTGGTTGGCCAGGGCGGGGACGATCACCATCGAGCCTTCCGGAACGAAGTATCCGCAGATCTCGGTGTCCCGCACGGCTACGCGCGGCTCGATCTGGATCGGCGTGCACAGGCGCGTCGTTTCCTTGAAGATCCAGTCCAATTCGGTGAGGTCGGCGAGTTCGTCGTAGCCGAGCTCGTGGGGCATGTCGAGGGAGCGGGCCCGGGCGCGTTTCTGCCAGTCGGGGTACTTGGCCAGGTTGTAGACGATGTTGGCGAGGGTGCCGGTGGTGGTGTCGTGGGCGGCGGCCAGGAGGAAGACCATGTGGTTCACGACGTCCTCGTCGGTGAAGCGTTCACCGTCCTCGCCGGTGGCGTGACACAGCACCGACAGCAGGTCGGCGCCCTGCTGGTCGCGGGCGGCCGTGATCCGTTCGGCGAGAAACACTTCGAGGGTGCGGCGGGCGCGCAGGCCCTTCCGCCAGCGGCTGCCGGGCAGCGATATCCGCACCATGGCGCCGCCGGCGTGCAGGAGCGCCATGATGGCGCCGCTGATCCGGTCGGCCTCCGCGCGCGGCAGGCGCGCACCCATGAAGACCTCGAGGGCCACGTCCAGGGTCAGCTGCTCCAAACGCTTGTGCATGAGCACCGGGTTACCCTCGGCCACACCGCCTTCCGGCAGCTCCGCGATGTGGCGTTCCACGATGGTGTGGAGGGCTTCCAGGTAGGAATTGAGCGCCGATCGCCCGAAAGCCTGCTGCATGATCGCGCGGTGCGCCTTGTGCTCGTCGAAGTCGAGCATCAGCAGGCCGCGGTCGAAGAAGGGCCCGTTGAGCGGCTTCCACGCGGGGCCGTTGGCGAACACCCGGTCCCGGTTCATCAGGACCTGCTGTGCCGCATCGGGACCGGCGGCGATGATCCACCGGCTGCCGAACATGTTCAGCACATGCACCGGGCCGTAGGTGTTCTCGTCCTCGCGTGCCGCGCCGTGCGGGTCGCGGCGCTGGCGCCGCAGCTGCGAGATCCAGTTCGTGGCCGGCCCGCTGATCTGCCGGAGCTCGCTGCCCGTCGGTGGTGCCGCGACGAATTGTGTTCTGGGCAAGGCAAACCCCTCCTGCGTAACTGACGACAAGGCCGAAAGTTACCTGCAGGGAAGGGGTCACACCAGGGTTCGGACAGATTTTGCCGAACCATCCTGCGTTTTAATGCAGATTGGCTACGACGTCCGCCGCGATCGCCTTCGCCGCGGCTTCCGAGGCGGCCGCACCGTTCCAGTCGTTGACGACGACATCCACGACGGCATTACCCGAACGCAGGATGAGTCGCGCGTCGGAACGACCCGGAATCGCTTTCGGGCTACCACTGACCATGACGGCCGACTGCACCTTCGACCCGAGTTCAGCGGGAGTGATCTCGATGGACTTCGACTCGTTGAGCTGCGGCTGATACACATCGGAGAGCGAGCTCTGAGCACGGCTGTACATCGCGGGCGAGCCGGCGGCCATGCGCAGGACCACCTGGATGCTGACCGGATGCGTCACGGAATCGGCCGTCGTCCAACTCGGCGTGTGGGTGACCTCGTCGGGGTTGAGCGTCATCGTCGGGGTGCGTCTGCACTGCGCCCCAGGGGTGTAGCGGCTCAGCAGCGCGGCGGAGACCAGCGTGCACTCGTCGCTCGTGTCGTGGTAGGTCGGCCCCGCGGCCGCGTCGTCGGAAGAGCCGGACGTGACGAGATATACAGCGCCGCCCGCGATCGCCACTCCCAGCACCACCGCCCCGGCGATCCACACCCGCTTGGACCGAGGCTGTCCCTGCCGCACCGGGGACATCACCGCACTCACCAACCCGCTCCGATCTAGAGAACTCAGCTGGTCAGAGATTACCGCACCGCAAGCGATCCGCTACACCCGGCAACCAGCACCTCGGGTGTGAAACAGATTGACGGCCAAGCCAATTGACTCGGTGGTCGGCAACCCTGCCGCGATTCAGCCGCCGATCTCGTTTCGACACCGAGTCATCGCATCCCACAGCCCTCCCTCTGCCCGCCGGTTATCAACGGTAGTGGGCACCGTCGCGGCGTACGACCATGATCGCCTCCGGTTCGCGCGCGGCCACGAAAACGGCAGAGCCGCAGGCTATTGACCTGCGGCTCTGCCCCCGTGGTCTCATGCATGCATTACCTCCGTCAGCGATGCGGCCGTGACCGAGGGCATGGCTGGAAAACCGGCCAGCGTTATTCGCCGAAGAATGGGTGGTCGACGGCGTACAGCCACCGCCCGTCTGGTTGTCTGCGCGCGACCTCGGTCGTGGTCGTGGTCAGCGGCTGGGAAGCCAGCCCGGTGACGGTCGCGTCGCTGGACAGCAGTGCGATATCGCCCGCCGTATGAATCTGCCGCAGGCTCAGGGAGACTCGCGCTCCGGCGGCGATGTAGTCGCGCAGACTTTCCCGGATCGCGTCGGCGCCCGCCACCACGGTCCCCGGTGCGGGCGCGAGAACCGCCCCGGGCTCGTACAGTTCGACCAGCCCGTCGAGATCGCCTGCCGCCAGTCGTTTCTCGAAGAGTTCCGCCAGCTCCTCCGGGGTTCCGGCCAGTTCCGGTGTACGCGCCGCCGGTGGCCGGTCGCCCCATCCGGTGACCCCCATCAGGTCGTGCCAGTCGGGGATCTCGCCGTAGGGCAGGCGGGCGCGCAGCAGCAGTCCGGGGAAGCTGACCGGGCTCGCCTTGCTCGGCTTGCCGTGCGTCTGCGCGAGGATCTCCTCGGTGAGCGCGAAACTCAGGTCGGCCCGGGGATACACGGCGTGCACGCGCTCCACCAGTTCGACCGGCAGCTGCTCGCGGTTGCGTCCGAGGACATCGGCCGAGATTCCGACCTGCGCGAGCGCGACTTCGGGTTCGCGGCGACCGGCGATCCCGTCGGAGGTGTGCAGCGCCACCGCGTCCCACACGATGCGCACGCGCTGCTCGGCCACACCGTGCTCACGGAGGAAGGAGGCGGCGGTGTCGGCACCGTCGACCTCGAAGCGCTGATCACCGTTGCCCAGTTCGCTCAAACCGATGTCGTGGAGTACGCAACTCAGGAACAGCAGCTCGTCATCGTAGCCGGCGTCCGGATGCAGCCGCGCGGCCAGTTCCCGCGCGTACAAGTAACTGCGCACACTGTGCGCGAACACCACCGGGGTTTCGGCAGACTGCGCGAAACTATATGCGGCTACCGCCAAATCCGTTGCGGGCAGTGCGAAGTCGATGAAGGGATCGGGAATTCGATTACTCAAGGTCGGCCTCCTGTGGGTCTGTGCTCCCGATTCTTCGACGCACCCCCGCAACCCGAAAGTGGCCAGAATGCCACGGTGCATTAAATTCTGGCCATGCACGTGATAGCGGTTCTGGCGCTCGACGGCGTGGTCCCCTTCGAGCTGACGATCCCGGGCCAGGTGTTCGGCGTGGCCAACAGCCTCGCGGCCGGGGCGAGTTACGAGGTCCGGCTGGTCGCCCCCGGAGGCGAGACCGCCACAGACCCCGCACTCGGCGCGTTCACGCTGCGCACCGACTGGGACGTGCCCGATCTGGCTGCCGCCGACACCATCATCGTGCCCGGTCACGCCAATTTCGCAGCGCCCCACCCGGATCCGGTGCTGACGGAGTTGCGCGCCGCGGCGGCACGGGGCGCGCGCATCGCCTCGGTCTGTGTGGGGGCGTTCACCCTCGCCGCCGCCGGTCTGCTCGACGGCCGCCGGGCCACGACACACTGGCGGCACGCGGCCGACCTCGCCGCCCGCTATCCCGAGGTAGACGTGGATCCGGCCGTATTGTTCATCGACGGCGGGCAGCTGCTCACCTCTGCCGGCGTGGCCGCGGGTCTCGATCTGTGCCTGCACCTGGTGCGCCGCGACCTGGGCGCCGCGGTCGCGGCCGAGACCGCACGCGGCATAGTCATGCCCCTGCAGCGCGAGGGCGGCCAAGCGCAATTCATCCAACACCCGGCCCAGGACCGCACCGACAACCCGCTACAACGCACCCTGACCTGGATGGAAGCCAACCTGCACCGCCCGCTCACCCTGACCGATATCGCACGCCACGCGGCCTTGAGCGTGCGTACCCTCACCCGGCATTTTCAAGACCAAGTGGGCACCACCCCGCTGCAATGGCTCCTGTCGACCCGGGTCCGCTACGCCCGCGAACTACTCGAGACCACCGACCTCCCCGTCGAAACCATTGCCCAGCAAGCAGGTTTCGCAACCTCCACCACCCTGCGCCACCATTTCACGCGCCGCCTCGGCACCTCACCACAGCAGTACCGCAACACCTTCCACGCCCGATAAACGGCGCGGCCGTTCCAGCGCCCCCAGCTGGAATGCGATCGAACCCGAGCCGGTCACGAGGTGTCCCCTGAAGCCGGTCTGTCAACATCCCGCCCGCCAAAACGACAAGAGCCGCAAGTCTCTGACCTAACAGCTCGAGCTGACGGGCAAGCATACGAACAGCGCGGTGCTGATCGACGGGCCGTCCATCGCGATCCGACCAGTCGGCGGACGACAAACAGGGTGACCGATCCTTCGGGCCAGATGCGACGAACCAACCAGCTCATTAGCGACGAATCAACCACTCGAGTAGGCCAGTGAGCTCCGGTCTGATGGTCCGGCCGCGTACTGTCTGCACAGTGGAGCGTGCAACGCAGTGGAGCATCCTCGGGGAGCGGCTGGTCGACGAGAATCGGCACATTCGACTCTCGACTGTGGATGTCGAGCTACCGGATGGCGTCCGGTTCACCCAGTACGTAGCTCGGATGCCACGGTGCGCGATGACGTTGGTACTCAACGAGAATCGCGACGCGCTGCTGATGTACCGGCATCGGTTCATCATCGATCAGTGGGTGTGGGAGCTGCCGGGCGGCTACGTCGATTCCGCCGAGGACGTCGCGGTGGCGGCGGCTCGGGAGGTGGAGGAGGAGACCGGGTGGCGGCCGCGGACGATGCAGCATCTGGTGACCTATCAGCCCTCGATCGGCACCCTGGATCAGCCGCAGGAGATCTACCTCTCCCGGGGCGCGGATCTGACCGACACCGCACCCGACATCAATGAGGCCGAGGACGTGCGCTGGATCCCTCTTACCAAAGCGGCGTCCATGATCGACCGGGGCGAGATCGTGGGTGCGGCTACGGTGGTCGCGATCTATCGGGCGCTCAGCCTCGCCGACTGAGATCGAGGATCTGTTGACGAAACTCGGCGACCTCGGTCAGGTCGTTGAACGGTCGCAGCCGATAACGCAGGTCTCGCAGGTAGGACAGGCTGCGGCGTGACGCGAGATCAGCGGCGATATCGAGCGCGCCGAGCCCGATCCGCACGGCCTCGCGCGGATCGGTGACCGCCAGAGCGGAGGCGAGCAGACTCAGGTTGAATGCGCGCCCACGCTGGTACCCCACCGACATCGTCAACGACCGCTGCGCGAATTGCGCCGTGCGTATGTTGTCGCCGAGTTCACGGAAGCAACGGGCGGCTTTCGCGGACATGTAGGACTGGTCGAAGTAGGCCAGCCATGCCGGTTGTTCACCGGGCCTCGCACGGTCGAACGCGCGTTCTGCGGCACCGAGTGCTGTGATGCAAGCCGTTTCGTCTTGGCGGGCGGCGTGCCCATGGGCTTCGACCATATGACATTCGGATTCGAGGGCCGCCAGACCTGCAGTGCGGGCGGCGATCTGCGCGGCGCGAGCCAGGTCGATGGCATCTCCGGGCCGACCGACGTAGGTGGCCTGATGACTCATCGCGGCCATGATTTCGGAACCGAGTGCGCCGTCACCGGCGGCGCGGGCGAGCCGGAGGGCTTGGATCAGGTAGCGCTGAGCGAGGCCGTGGTCTTCCTGGTCGTACGCGGCCCAACCGGGCAACCGAACGAGTTCTGCTGTGGAGCCGAACAATTGGCGACCGATGTGCTCGTTGAAACTGCCGCGCAGCAGCGGCGCGACCGAGCTGTGCAAGTACTGCACGATCGTCGAACGGACTTTGCCGCCACCGACCTTGTTATCCAGATCCCGGAACGCGGCAGCCATGGTCTGGACGGCATCGACATCGATCTGTCCCACCCGTCGCGACGAGCCGATCGAGACGGGATGTTCGGGACCGGGCAGTGTCAACCACCGCATGGACGCGGCCGGGTACACCGCGACCGCATAGGACGTGTCCTGCAGAAATCGTCGGTGCTCGATATCGCTGCGCCACAACGCGGTCGAAGCGTCGACCGCGCCGGACAGGCTGAGTGAGAACTCCAGGCCGAGATCCGCGGCCGCATCCCGGAGGTTCGACATGCCGCACATGGCCGGTGTGATCGTGCGCCCGAGCAATTCGGTCAGGGTGTCCGCGATCAAGTTGGGCACCGGCGGCTGTGGCTGTTCCCCTGCGAGCCAACGCCCGATCGAGGTGTGGTCGTAGCTGAGCTCGAGTCCGAGACCGCGGTCCCGGTCGACGATGCGGCGGGCGAGCGCCTTGCGCACCCCGCCGGCTTCTTCAACCAGCTCTTCGAACTGCCGATTCGGTTGCTTCGCACGGCGTCCCATGAATCGCAGTGTGGCATCGGTAACGTCGAACCGCTATCAATCGGCGATTGTGCACACCCCCTTTGCACACACCCGCCCACGCCGCGCATCTACCGCCAACTGCTCGGTGTGGAGTGGACTGGCAATCAGCCCCAATACCGGGTGGGCACTTCAGTCCACGAGCTCGCGGTATCTGGGTGCGCTGCAACGACCGCCGAGTACCGGGAGCTGCCGAACATGGACATCATTCTCGCCCTCACGCTCGTCTCGCTACTGGTCTTCGCCGCCGCCACGACCGGCCACATCCTCGGGAACGTCGACCGCCCTGCCACTCGGCTGACCGTCGCCGACATCCAGGCACGGCTGGCGGCTGAACCGCCACGCACCCACGTCCCGATCAGCCGAGGACGGTGAGCGATGGCGTTCACCGAACCTGAATCGAAAGTGCTTGGCGCACTGTCGAACCTGGATCCAACCCAAGCGCTGACCGTCCGACAGCTCTGCCGCGCGACCGGGCTCCCCGAGTCCTCGATCCACCGGGCGCTGCTGCGACTGTCGCGCACTGGGCTGGCAACGGGCACCCTGCAAGGACCCGCCCGCTGGCGCTGTACCGATCGAGGCCGACTCGCGATCACCCGACCCGTGTACCGCGACTACGCCGGGACACGACCATGACCAACTACGTGATGGGATTCCTCCGCCCCGACGTGTCGGGCGCGCAATGGCAGCATGACGAAGCGCGCATCCACGCGCTCGCCGAGGAACGTGGATGGTCCCTCGTCCTGGTCTACTTCGGCGACCCGAAACGCCCCGGAGCCGTGGTCAACCGCCTGATGAATCTCGCCTACGCCGAATGCGTGAACGAGGTGATCGCCCCGAGCGCCAACCATTTCGAGCCCGATGACATACCAGCCTTGGTCAAGATCGCCGACGTAATCTGCGCGGACACCGGCACCAGGTACACCATCGTTCCGGCCGAGAACCGATCGAACTCGGCACACCTGGATTCGGCACCGTCCACCGCGATTGAGTTATTCGCCAGCGGCACAGTTCGAGGCGCTGCCAGAATCGCCACGGTCGTTCCCTCACCGCCGACACGGATCCACTGATCGCCGACTGGTCCTCCGCCAAACTGTTCATCGCCGAATGCAGCCTGATGCCGGATACGGAAAAGCCGGGCTCGGCGATCTTGCCGAGCCCGGCTGGTGGTGGCGCGCTAACTCAGTAGACCCGGTCCGTCTGGTCGGGGATGACCGCACCGGTGGCGTCGTCCTTCGCCGGGGCGCCGGATCCGTCCGGGTTGGTGTAGCCCTTGGTGGAGCACGGGTACAGCGAGGTCTTCTGGGCCTTGGGCTCGATGAACATGGGGTTGATCAGCCACTTGCTGTCGCCGTTGGAGTACGCGGGGCACATCAGCTCGGTCTTGTTGCGGTTGATCACCAGGTGCAGGGCGGTCGCGTCGCGGACGAAGGTGGTGTCGGTGGTGGAGTCGCCCGCCGCGAAGACCTGGCGGGTGTCCTGGCGCTCCCACGCGGCCGGGCCGCTGACGCCGAAGACGCGCTCGTTGATGAAGCAGCGCTTGCCATCGAGGTAGGTGATCGCCTGGTCGTCACCGGAACCGCCGCAGCCGACGGTGTGGTAGCTGCGCACACCGTGATCCATGACGTTCTGGATTCCCACGATGTGATTGCGCTGCACGCCCAGATGCGGCGCCCAGGCCTCGATCACGGCCTGCGGCGAGGCGGTGATCACCCAGACATCGAAGCCCTCCTTCTGCAAGGTGCGGTAGAGGTCCGCCATCTGGTCGTAGTAGCGGACCCAGGCCACGACCTTCTTGGTGCCCACCATCTGCGTGGCGCCGACAGGGTTCGCGAGGTTCTCCGCACGGGCGGCCTCGGCGAACTTGGTGACGGCCTCGTCGTTGTAGCCGGAGAGCAGGTTGTTCACCCACGCGTACGAGGCTTCCGTGCGGCGCTGATTCCACCCTGCGAACGCGGGCTTGCCGCCGGTCGTGGTGGTGTCGTTGTACACCGTGTACAGCTCATCGGCGCACGCGGTGTTCGTGCTGGTCGGCAGCGGCTGCCCGGCGGCGACGTCGGTCCCGCAAGCCTTGGACAGCGCGTCCGCCGCATCCTTCGTCAGATACGGACTGGTCTGCATCCAGTCCTTGTTCGGCGGCTGCAACACCTTGTCATTCCGCAGGATCCAGAACGTGGTGGCATCACCCGCGTCGTTCTTGATCGTGGTGTTGTCCCAGTCGAACGTCGCAACCGGATGCTTGTTGCCGTGAACGGCCTTGTTGCACTTGCCATATTCATTGATCATCTGCTGCAACTTGGCGGCGTTGTCGCCATACCACTGCAGCGAACTGTCGAGCTGTGCACACTTATCGCTCGACGGAGCCGCGCTCGCCTGTGGCGCTCCCAGTGAGGCGAGGCCCAGCATGACCGCCAGCGCGAGTAGAAATCGTTTTGTCATGCGCGGCAGGCTAGGCACCGCACACCACCGCGAGCCGTCACCCACATGAATACTGGTCAGTTGTTCAGTTAACATTGTTCACGAAAGGCCTGCCGACCCGGAACCCACTGCGGTCCGCCAGGTTTCGCATATCCCCGACCCGGTTGCCCTTCCCCGCGACAGACACCAGTCGACATTGGCCCAATAGACATACGTGCGCCCGGAGCCAGAGTCGATTGCCCGGAAGACCGCGACGTCTCCGGCGAAAGCCCGTGCCAGAGAACTGAGGAAGGCCCGACGTCGCCGTCGGGCCTTCGATCGCAATCTTCTAGGGCGTCGATGGATCGGCGTGGCAGGTCGTATCCGACTCCGGCAGCGTCCCGGCGTCGAAGTAGGTGTTGATGGCCTCGTTCACGCAGGCGCTCAACTTGGGCCGGAAGGTCATGTGAATGCGGACGTCCTGCAGCGTGACCATCCGCGACCCCGTCATGTCCTGGTGCAGCCGCAGTCCGTGGGCGTACGGGGTACGAGGGTCTCCGGTCGCCTGAACGATGAGCGCGGGCACCGAATTCCGAACAACGGTGGGCGCTTCCACTGGCCGTGGCCAGAACGCACAGGGCTCGACATTGCTCGCCAACGCGCCGAAGACCGGCTGCGTGACCCGGCTGTCCTCGATATTGCGCCAGTACGAACCCAGATCCGTCATCGCACCCGCGTCCCCGCAGGCGATCTGCGCCAGCGTCGAGTTCTCCCCGTCGCGCAGCGCTGCCACGATGGCCGCGAGCCGAGGCGACCGAGATGTGGTCGGCGGCCCGCCCGCGGCGTCGGCGAGCTCCCGGACGGTCTCGGCCACAGCCGCATTGATCCGATAGTTCATCAGCGTCCCGTGCAGGATGAACGGCAGCCAATGATCGTCGACAGCGAAACCGTCCACCACGATCGGCTGCCGTGCCGCAGCCCGCACCAGCTCCTCGATTCCGGCCCGCACCTGCTGCGGTGTCGCACCCAACCGATACGTGTCATCCCGCGTGGCCGCCCACGCCGCCCAATCATCCAATGCGATCTCATCCGCCGGCCCCCAATCCTGCACCAGCCCTTCCCAATACCGATCCGGATCGATGGCACTGTCGAGCACGATGCGATCTGCCCGCTGCGGGAACATCTGCGTGTACACCGCACCCAGGTAGGTCCCGTAGGACGTCCCGTAGTAGCTGATCTTCTCCTCGCGCAGCGCGCTCCGGACGATGTCCATATCCCGTGCTGTATTGCGAGTAGTGAACTGCCGCAACAACTCCGGATCACGAACCAGGCACGAGGCAGCCATTCCCGCCGACTGCACGGTGTCGTGCGCGAACCCCAGCAGATCCACGCCCGCCGATCGGATCATCTCGCCCACCGGCCACCCGCACCGCCCAGTCCGCCCCGATCGCCCGACACCACGCGGATCCATTCCGATCAGGTCATAGCCGGCCAGCACCTCCGGGCTCAGCACATCACCGAGCAGATCCAGACTGTCCAACCCCTCCGCGCCGGGTCCGCCGGGATTGGACAGCAGCACCCCTCGCCGTCGTTCCGGATCACTCGCTCGCACCCGAGATATCGCCACTGTCGTCGTGCGCCCGTCGAGTTTCCCGTAATCCACCGGCACCACCACGTCCGCGCACTCCCCGCCGGCCGCATCCAACTCCGTCGTCCCGCAAGCCCGCCAATCGATCGGCTGCCCCTGAAACCGCTCCAACCCCAGCGGTTGCGGCTCGTTTCCCGGCCCGGGCGCGGCGGAACTGTACACACCCACCGGCGCGATGACGGTCACCGATACGACAAGTGCAGTGATCGAACGCCGGAATAGTCGCACCAACAACAGAATTCGCCTCTCAACCACGCTCGCACAGTCGGTCAAGTAAACCGCACGCCCGTGCGGGGACAACCACCTACATATCAGAAGTCCAATGCCTGCCGATCACTCGACACACCGCACCTTCCGCATCCCTCGACCTGGAAACGAACGATGGGGCCGTGCTGGTTGATGGGCCGGACGTCATGATTCGAGCGGTTGTTTCCCGGTCAGGCCTGGTTGGCGGTGCCCGGTGATCGCCACCGCTCCCACTGCCCGATCGCAACGAATCATCTGCAGACAAAGGCGCCGACTCAATGACGACGCTCTAGCGAAGCAGCGGCTCCAGCTGCGGCAAGAAGCGCACGATCATTGCGGCAGATCGCGCACGGAAGTTGCGGCAGATCGCGCACTTGTTCTGCGGCAAATCGCGCATGGAGTCTGCGACCCCACGCAGTTCGTCCTCGACGATTCCCCATTGATCATCGACGAAGTGCAGCCAGTACCGGAGCTGTTGCTGGCGATCAAGGAGACCGTCGACGCCGATGGACGACCCGGCCGGTTCCTACTGACCGGTTCGGCTCACGTCATGGCACTTCGGAGCGTTCCCGATGCCCTCCCCGGGCGCATGGAGACGATCGAACTCTGGCCGCTGTCCCAAGCCGAAATCGACGGCGCGCCCATCAGATTCATCGATTGCGCCTTCGAGCGCGGACCCCAGCTACGGCACGATGGGACCGAGAATCGCGATGATTACATCGAACGGATCGCACGCGTCGGGTTCCCAGAAGCCGTTGCGCGAGAGGGTAAACGGCGTTCCCGATTCTTCTCCTCCTACGTCGCCGATCTGATCAACCGAGACGTCATGCAGCTGTCCGAGATCGAACGTTCCGCAGAGATGTTCACCCTGACCAACCTCGTCGCGGCGAGATCCGGTCAGCTTCTGGTGCCCGGCGCGCTCGGCAATGACTCGGCCTGCCCAAGGACACCGTTGCCCGCTATCTCCGCCTCCTGGAGAAGGTTTTCCTGATCAAGCGAATCCCCGCTTGGTCCCGAAACCTGACCACCCGCGCCGCATCGGGTGCGCTGCAACGACCGCCGAGTACCGGGAGCTGCCGGACATGGACATCCTTCTTGCCATCACGCTCGTCTCGCCAGTGGTCTTCGCCGCCGCCGCAACCGGCCGCTTTCTTTCTGGCAGTGACCGTCCCGCGACTCGGCTTACCGTCGCTGACATCCAGGCGCGACTTGACACCGAACCGCCACGCATCTACGTCCCGATCAGCCGAGGGCGGTGAACGATGGCGTTCACCGAACCGGAGGCGAAAGTGCTTGGCGCACTGTCGAACCTGGACTCGTCCCAAGCGCTGACCGTGCGACAACTCTGCCGCGCGACCACGCTGCCCGAGACCTCGATCCACCGGGCGCTGCTGCGACTGTCGCGCACCGGGCTCGCGATGGGCACCCTGCAGGGACCTGCGCGCTGGCGCTGTACCAATCGTGGTCGCCTTGCGATCACTCGGCCCGTATATCGCGAATACGCCGGGACACGACCATGACCAACTACGTGATCGGATTCCTCCGCGCCGACGTCTCTGGCGAGCAGTGGCGGCAGGACGAGGCACGCATTCACACGCTCGCTGAGAAGTGCGGGTGGTCGGTGGTCCTGGGCTACTTCGGCGACCCGAAGCGCCCTGGCGCAGTGATCAATCGCCTGATGAATCTCGCCTACGCCGAATGTGTGAATGAGGTGATCGCCCCGAGCGTCGACCATTTCGAGCCCGACGATCTAGCGGCCCTGGTCAAGATCGCCGACGTGATCTGCGCGGACACCGGCACCAGATACACCATCCCAACAGACGGCGCTCCCCAGACGCCCTCCGAAACCGACAGCGGTTGGGGAGGAGGTGAACTGATGAAGTCCCTGCAACCCGGCCCGAACGGCAACAGCTACGACCCATGGAATATGCCCGTAAACGCCGATGACGACGGCCAAACCCAAACCGGCCTGATCAACCGGCGGTAGGCGTCACCACCCCCGCGAATCCGTTCAGCGCGCCCCACAGAACGGCAGAGCCGCAGGTCAATGACCTGCGGCTCTTTGTTTGTTGGCAATGCGCGAACCCGCTAGGCGCCCTACGCAGCATCCGACGTTTTGTAGCCTAGGACGAGCATCTCTCTGGGGTCAGAGCAGGCCGCCCAGCTCAAGGCGGCTGTTCCGATTCGTCGAATGCGTTCTCTATCAGGGCTTCTGCCTCGTCCGTGAGCTCGTAAACGACGCTCCGAAGTTGACACTCGATCGTGAGCTCACGGGCTCGAGTATGTAACTCGGCCTCGCTGGCTGTGCCGAGTCGAACCATATGGATCAACTCCATAGCGTCATCGACAAACGGGTTGTAGCCGTGTTCCCGGCACCAATCAAGAGTCCACTTGATAGCAGCTTCCATGTCCACGTCCACATGTTCCGCGCTTCGGTTCGTCGGGACTGAGGAATGACCTTCGGAATGAGCACGGGAGTTGACGCCCCTCGGGCACGTGTTGCGTAGTGCTGGTGAAGGAGATCAGCAACCGGTCTCCGAAGCTGCGACGCAGAGCGAGCACGCGGGACGCAGCTATAGAGACCATGGCCCAGACCTACTATCTCGCCCGGGCCAACGTTGGTAAGGCCAACGCACTGGTGATCTACCCCGACGCAGCCAAGCTCGTCGGCGACTAGCCTGATTACGCACAGATCGAGGCGGTACTGTTCGGCATGACTTCGGATTCCCCAATCGCCATACCGGTTCTGGCTGTTCGCGTCGGCGACACGATCTTCAACGATCGCGAGACAAGACCGCTGACAGTAGACGAGATCGACTGGGTTCTTGAGCACGAGTACGGCCCGGTCGCGCGGTTCATCGGTGTACCAGAGGGCAGTGTGCGGCGGACATGGGTGTATCGGCTGTCAGGTGTCATCGGGTGCTTCAACGCGCCAGATGACGAAGCCCTGGAGCTAAGAGAACCCACGCTCCGCAGCGTCGATTTGATAGGTGGCGACTCGTCTCGCGGAGTTGTGTCGCAGTATGAAATCGCTGCAAAGGACCTGACCTGCGACCACCTGGGACTCTTCATCAGCGCCCATTCGGATGACGGCAAGTTCAATGTTCCGGCGCAGATCATCGAAATTCACCAGATTCCCAACCGTGCAACGCGCCCCGGCGCAGTCGTCAAGGTGAGAATTGGGGAGACTCCCAGCCAACCGGCCCGTGTTGATGGCGGTTTGTATCCGCCGGATCAGGTATTCGAGATCATTGAGCTGTATCAAGAGGGTGATCCGAAATACCGTCACCCGCGTTGTTACGCGAATACCCGTGGGGGTTGCTCAGCCACAATCTCGGGTGAGCACTACGTATCCCACGGGTTGATCAAACTGTTCACCTTCGATGACCCGAACGTCACGATCCAGCACAATCACGGAGCGGGGATCGTGCGCCCCGTCAAGCCCAAGAAGTTCGTCGCCAATGTGCTCTGCACCAGCCACAACCACGGACTTCACCCTGCGGATGACGCGGCTATCAGTTTTGCTCGGTTCATTCGGGACATCGCGCTTGAGTGGCGCGGTGGGGCGGGTGATTGGGGAGATGAGGCCGAGATGCATATCTCGGGCAACGATTTCCAGAGGTGGGTCTTGAAGCTCCTGTTGAACCATGCGGCCGCGAACGCATTCACAGGAAACGGCGGCCGCGTGTCTACGCCGATACCCCCGGAGGCAGTAGATATCTTGCTTTGCCGTGCCGAGTGGCCGGAGACATGGGGAGTGTGCGTGGCAAGCCAAGTGGACAGCCCACTCATCTTCGACCCCTTCAGCAACCCTGAGCCGGTACTTTCCGACTGGTGGTCTGCGCAGCCGTTCTTGGCCAACGGGACCAATGCGATTCGCGGAGGTACGGTTCGCCTGGCTGGCGCTGAATTCGGGATCACTCTGTTCAATCAAGGCCGGGAACTAGAGGAGTTCAACGCACCTGAGAATCCAATTCGGGGGTCGATTCAACGTCCCGGTTTCATGCGCTGGGAGTTTGAGGGGGTCGGCAAGACGGTCCACTTCTCGTGGAAGGACGGCTGGGAGCACAAGACCATCACCTACGCGATGCGGCGCTGGCCTAACGGCATGTGAGCCCCAGGGTTGGCGCTACGACGGGCCTGTGTGACCGTTTCACAGCATGGCGTGAGTGGGCCGACGCGCTCGCCGCTCCAAACCGCGACAGCGAGCCACCAATGAGGCCAAGACAGGCACGAACGCGATTCTATGCGGCCATACACTCTGGATATCGCCCTTCGACCGTCAGCGGGTTGGGTTGTGACACGGCGAATTGCGCGCCAAGACAACCCAGCTCGCCACCCGCCGTGACCAACTCACCGCCACATTGGCGAACGAACCCACAGCCCCGGAACCCGCGGCGCTGGATGGCATCGCCGACCGCATCGCTGACATCATCACCACCGGCACTCGTACCCAGGCGAAGGCACTGATCGAGGCTGTCGTCGCCCAGGTCGCCATCACCAGCCCCGACCGTCTCGTCCCCACCTTCCGCATCCCCCAACCCCGGAACGACATTGGGGCTGGTACCGCTTCTGCGGTACCAGCCCCAATGGAGTCGGTTCGTGTAATGCCACGATTGGTGGAGCTAAGGGGATTCGAACCCCTGACCCCCTCACTGCCAGTGAGGTGCGCTACCAGCTGCGCCATAGCCCCTTGTGGTTGTCGCTGGGATTACCCGGCGACTGGACGAAGGTACACCATGAGGGTTGGGGGTGTGCAAATCGCCTGGTAAAGGTGGGTCTTTCACGGGAAGGGGTGGGTTAGATTGCACGGATGACGGGGCGCTCGGGGTTGAGGTCGGTGGCTGCGGCGGTTGCCGTGGGGGTGGTGGTGCTGGGTGGCGGGGGTGTCGCGAGGGGGGATGTGGGGGTGGCGGAGTTCGATGATCTGCCTGGTGCGCTCGAGGGCGTGAGTTTCCCGGCGCGGGTCGAGTTGCAGGATGGGACACAGGGTTTCAACGGCTTCGCGAAGGTTGTGCTGCGGGACGGGTCGTTGTACACGCGGCCTCGGGAGTCGGGGGGTACGTGGCGGAAGGTGCCGACACCCGGGTGTTTGGACGGGCAGGTCACCGCGGTGTCGGTGGACGGGAACATGCTCGTGGCCGCGGATCGGAACGGGTGGATCTACTCGATGGACAATCTGCTGTCGGGGCCGATGGTGTGCAATTGGACGTTCTCGTATGGCGGGCCGATCTGGTTGTGGCCGGGTGAGCAGCTGCCGGGGGCCGGGGCCCGCCGATCGCGTCGAGCCGGTGGGCGATCAGTCATCGGATGTCGACGAGTTTCGAGGATGCGAAGGGGTACAACCGTCCGACCACGGCGGGGCTGGTCGAGTTGGTGGCGTTGTCCCAGGACGGATCTCGGATCTCATATCAGGATCCGTGGCTGCCGGCGGATCTGAGTTATGAGATCGGGAGCTGATGGGTGGCGGGCTTCGTCGACGGACCCCTCACGGGCACGCCGGTTTTCGAGGTGACCGTGCAGGCCACCCGATCGCAGCTCACCGTCGCCCCGCTCGGCGCGACCCTGAATCGGGGCTGAGCACCGGCTAGTTGGGGATCATCGCCCCGGGGTGGTACGTGACCGCGGGGTTCCACAGGAAGAACCCGTTGTACCCCGCCGCATAGGTGGCGTCGATCTGCGCCTTCACCTGCTCGTCACCGTAGGAGACGCCCAGGCTGAAGTCCTGTAGCCACGGAATCACCTGCGCGCTGGTCCCTGCCGTGCGCGCCCGGAAGTCTTGCAGGGACCGGAACACGATGTCGTACGGCTGCGAGTTCGGGCTCGCGACATCGTATTCCCCGGCGTGCCAGTGCGACGGGTACAGCATGGGCGCCAGGAAATCCGAGTAGCGCGCCATCGACGGGATGTCCTGGGCGATCTCGTCGGGCCGGGTCGCGGCGATACCGAACACCGCGGCGCTCAACGACGCACCGGCCTGGTGGATCGGCTCCCGACAGTCGCGCAGGAAGTTGGCGATCGAGTCCGACGGGGATTCGGAGAGCCCGGGGAACTGCATGCCGCCCAGCCCGCCGTCGGGACGGCGGATGTAGTCGTACATGACGCCGTCGAAGCCGAGCTTCGCCGCCTCGACGGCGAGATCACGGTTGTAGGACCGGATTTCGGGGCTCGCGAAGTTGGTGAACGCGATCGCACCGTAACCGCTGGAGTACGGCTGGCCACCCGCGTTCTGGATCACCCAGTCGGGATGGCCGTTGCGCCAGGCCCACACGGCCACGGTCGGATCGCGGAAGGCGACGATGCGGCCGATGACCTTCAACCCCATGTCGTGCAGCTGCTTCAGTGCGGCGGGGGCGTCGTAAATCGTGGTGGCGGCACCGGATTCGCGGGCCAGCGGCACCTGCGAGTCGTAGCCGATCATGCCGTCCTCGTCCTTGATGTCGAGCTGCACGGTGTCGATCCGGCCCTGACGGGCGAGATCCAGCACGGCCTCCCGCATCGGGTCGTAGGCCCACGCGTAGGCGGTGACATGGACGGCGCGGATGCGCGGCAGCGTCACCTCGACCTTCACCGGGCTGACGACGGTGTCCCCCGCCGCACCGGTGGCCACCACCGTGGCGTCGACCGGACCGTGCGGCAGCCGGATCTCGAAGGAGCCGTCCGGGCCGGGACGCACCGACTGGTCGCCGATGGCGACCTGTTTCGCGCCGATCGCCTTGCCGCGCACCAGCACCGGGTCCCGATAGGAGGTGGCGGCGGGGGTCGGGGCGAGTTCCAGGGTGGGCGGCTGGACGGCGGCCGAGGGGCGGCTGCGGCCGAAGACGAACACCACCGCGGCGAGCACCAGGCACAGCACCGCGCCGATCGCGAGCAGGGCGGACCGCCGACGGCGGATCGACCGGAGTCGCATGAGCAACCTAGACACCAACTTCCACAGACGGCTGTTGGGCATCACTATCTCGCCTGTATGCGAACAAAGTCCGATTTTCACCGAGATCACGTCAAAACCGTTGTCGCCGCGTAGCGTTGCGGCGATGAAGGCGTCGACCATGCTGCGAATGGTCACGGCGGCGCTGCTGTGCGCGACCGCCACCGCGTGCGGAGGATCCACCGCTCCGAGCCCGGCGGCCGCGCCCGCCCCGCCCCCGGCGGCGGCCAGGCCACCGGATCCGGCCGCGGTCGCCGCCAATGAGCTGGGCCGGATCCCGATCCTCATGTACCACCGCGTCGAAGCCGCTCCCGGCGGCGAATACGACCAGACCCCGGCGAAGTTCACCGCCGAACTGGAGCGGCTCCACACCGAGGGCTACCGTCCGATCACCATCACCGAGTACCTGTCGGGCGTCATCGACCTACCCGCGGGCACCCATCCGGTGGTCCTCACCTTCGACGACTCCACCGGCAGCCAGCTGACCCTCACCCCGTCCGGCGACCCGACCCCCGACTGCGCCGTCGGCCTGCTCGAGCAATTCCATTCCCGCCACCCGGATTTCGCGGCCACCGCCACCTTCTTCATCAATAACGAACCCTTCGGCGAGGACGCCCGCACCCTGCCCTGGCTGGTCCGCCACGGCTACGACATCGGCGCGCACACCGCCACCCACGCCAATCTGGGCCAGCTGCCGCCCGCCGACGTGCAACGCGAACTGGTCCAGAACATCCGCGCCATCACCACCGCCGCCCCCGGTACCACCATCCGATCCATGGCCCTGCCGCTCGGCGTCTATCCCGCCGACCACGCCCTGGCCCGCGCGGGCAGCTGGGACGGCACGCCCTACCGGTTCGGCGGCGTCCTGCTGGTCGGCTCCAACCCGGCCGCCTCGCCTTTCACGGCGGCCCTGGACCCGGCGGGCATCCCCCGAATCCGGTCCGGCCGCGGCCCCGTCGCGTTCGACTCCGGCTACTGGCTCGACTGGCTGGCGGCCAACCCGGCCGAGCGCTACACCTCCGACGGCGACGCCACACACGTCTCGTTCCCGCGCGCGGCCGCCGCGGAACTGGCCGTGAGCTGGAACTCGACCGCGCAACCGTACTGACCGCGAGCAGCCCTGCCGCTTTGGCTCCTGTTCCTCTGGACGCGCGCGATACTGTTCGGTGTGAGCGCAATTCGGCACAGCCCTGCCCCGGCGAGGTCGAGCGGACGGGTTCCGCGCAACGCCGAATTGCTACTGTGCGCGGCGGCGCTGGCGCTGACCGGGTTCGCGTACCTGGCCATGACCTCCACCACCGGCAGCGGGTTCGACGGGCAGAGCATTCGGGCGCTGGTCGTCTTCACCGTGTTCGTGTTGGTCACGCATCTGGCGGTGCGGCGGTGGGCGCCGGCCGCCGATCCGGTGTTATTGCCGTGCGTGGTGCTGCTCAACGGGATCGGGCTGGTTCTCATCGATCGGCTCGATCGGGCGGAGGCGGCGCAGGCCGCGCACGCGGGCAAGCCGATCCCTTCGTCGGATTCGGCGCACCAGCTGATCTGGACCGGCTTGGGCATGGCGTTGTTCGTCCTGGTACTGGCCTTGGTGCCCGATCACACCAAACCCGCCCGATACGGCTACACCTGTGGACTGGCCGGAGTGATCCTGCTGCTCATCCCCGCGCTGCTGCCGTCCCGCTTCAGTGAAGTCAACGGCGGCAAGAGCTGGATTCTGATCAGCGGCTTCTCGATTCAGCCCGGTGAGTTCGCCAAGGTGCTGTTGATCATCTTCATCGCCGCGTTCCTGGTCGCCAACCGGGATCTGTTCACGACGGCGGGAAAACGCTTCCTGGGCATGACCTTCCCGCGCCTGCGCGATCTGGCCCCGCTGCTGCTGGTCACCTTCGTCGCGGTGCTGGTGCTGGTGTACGAGAAGAACCTGGGCTTCTCGCTGCTGGTGTTCGGGACCGTGCTCGCCATGATGTACATCGCGACCGGGCGGGCGTCGTGGCTGCTGATCGGGCTGGCCATGTTCTCGGTCGGCGCGATCATCGCCTACGGGCTGTTCGCACACGTGCGGGTGCGCGTACAGGTGTGGCAGGACCCGCTGGCCACGTATTACACGACGGGATACCAGATCTCGCAGGGCCTGTTCGGAATGGGCACCGGCGGGCTGATCGGCACCGGCATGGGCAATGGCCGGCCACAGGACGTGCCGTTCGCCAAGACCGACTTCATCATCTCCACCATCGGCGAGGAACTCGGACTGGCCGGGCTGGCCGGGGTGCTGGCGCTGTTCCTGATCCTGTGCGTGCGCGGTTTCAGCGCCGCCCTCACCACCCGCGACGCGTTCGGCAAACTGCTGGGCGGCGGACTGGCGTTCTCCATCGGCTGGCAGTTGTTCGTGGTGGTCGGCGGTGTCACCAAACTGATTCCGCTGACCGGCCTGACCACGCCGTTCATGTCCTACGGCGGTTCCTCGCTGCTGGCCAACTACATCATTCTGGCGCTGCTCATCCGGATCTCCGGCGACGCCCGCTCGGCCCCGCCGCCGCCCGCGCGCCCCACCGCCCCGGTGCCGCCGATCGCCGAGGACCTGACCGCCCACGTGTCCCGCCGCCTGCTGCCCCGCCGCCGCTGAACCGGAGGCCGTCGATCCGATTGCGCTGCCGCACAGCCCGAACCGGGAGCATGCTGGACCGGTGACTACCTCCAGCGCCGGCCGGACCGCCCTCGACAATGTGCGCGTCTTCGACGGCCGCGGCCTGACCGAACCGACCACGATCGTCATCGACGGCGCGATCATCGGCGCCGACGACACCGGGGCCGACCGCATCGACGCGGCGGGCGCGGTCCTGCTGCCCGGCCTCATCGACGCCCACGTCCACATTCGCGACCACGACACCCCGGCGCTGCTCGCCGCGCACGGCGTCACCACCGGCCTGGACATGGCCTGTGAGCCCGAGGTGGTCGCCGACCTCCGGAACACCGTCGGCACCAGCGATATTCGCAGCGCGGGCCGCGCCATCGTCGGACCCGACGGCATGCACGGCAAGTTCCTCGGCGAACCCGCCATCATCCGCGGCGCGGAGCAGGCCGAACCGGCTGTCGCCCGGCGTCATTCGACCGGCTCCGACTACATCAAGCTGGTGCTGGAGGCCCCCGGCGAGGGCGGCCCGGACGCCGCCTCGGCCAAAGCTGTCGTCGCCGAGGCCCATGCCCGCGGCCTGCTCGTCATCGCGCACGCGGCCACCCCCGGCGCGTACACCATGGCGCTGGACGCGGGCGCGGATGTCATCACCCATGTCCCCGCGGGCAATCCGCTCCCGGCCGCCACCATCGAGCGCATCGCCGCCGAGGGCACGATCGTCGTCCCCACCCTCACCATGATGGAAGGGATGGCCGCGGTCCGGGGCTTCCCCGCCGCGTTCGGCGCGTGTCTGGCGTCGGTTGCCGCCATGCACGCCGCGGGCATCCCGATCCTCGCGGGCACCGACGCCAACGCCAATCCCGGCGTCCCCATGAATCCCGCGTTCGGGTCGAGCCTGCACCACGAACTCGAACTGCTGGTCGCGGCCGGACTCTCCCCCGCCGAGGCCCTGCACGCCGCGACGGCCGGGCCCGCCGAACGGTTCGGTCTCGCGGATCGCGGGGCGATCGCCCCGGGGCTGCGTGCCGATCTCGTTCTGCTCGACGCGGATCCGCTCACCGACATCACCGCGACGACGCGCATCCGCCGGATCTGGTCCGCCGGAACCCAGGTCCCCCGGTAGGTTTCAGTCCCGGCCGGGCAGCCGATCGGTCACCAGGCGGGTCAGCGGGCTCAGGGTCAGGCAGATCGTGAGCCAGCACGCGCCCATCAGCCATCCGGCCAGCACGTCCGTCGGCCAGTGCACGCCCAGGTAGAGACGCGACAAGCCGACGGCGAGCACGAACAGGACGGCGAACGCGGTCACCACGGCCCTGGCGACCGGCCGGAGCCAGGGCAGTGCGACGACGACCAGGATCCCGATCACCACCGTCGAGCCGAGGGCGTGGCCCGAGGGGTAGGAGTGGTTCGTCTCGGTGACGAGGTGATCGACTACTGGCGGGCGGTCGCGCCCGATCAGGAGTTTGCCGAAGAAGACGATCAGGCCCGCCCCGGCCGAGGTCACGGCGACGAGCACGGCCCGGTCCCAATACCTGCGCCAGGCCAGGAGCAGACAGGCCAGCGTCGCGTAGACCGTGACCGACGTGGTGCCGCCCGCATCGCTGATCGCCTTCGCGACCGTGGTCCAGGTGTCGGTGCGGTGGTCGATGAACCAGTGCAACCAGGCCGCATCGGGTCCGGCGGGACCGTGAGCCCAGACCACCACGCAGGTGAGGGCGATGATGACCGCCGCCAGCACGGACGCGATGAACACACCGGTGAGCGTGTAGTCGGCCGGTGGTGTCGTCGGCGCTGTCTCCTTCGGCGTGGGCGGTGTGGACGGCATGTCATCGAGGTTGCCACGCCTTCGCTGAGAGAATCTCGAGAGCTGGGTTCCCGTGGTGGGTACGGGCCGTGACCACCGGACCCTGGCGGCGGAGCCGAAACAGTCGCATACTCGGATATGTAAGCATCGGCTGATTACTAGTTGACCATCCAGCCTTCGGAAGAAGAGTGCTGACATGAACGATATTTCGATCGACACTCCCTATTTGTCCGGCGTCTCCCGGACCGGCATCGAAAATGCTCTGGTCACGGCGGGGTACGACCTCCACCATGTGCGGCTCACCGATCTCACCCTGGTGGAGGACTTCCACACCATGGGCCGGATCGCCACGGGCGCGCTGGTGGGGCTGGCGGGAATCACCGCGGAATCACGGGTGCTGGATGCCGGCAGCGGGATCGGGGGGACCGCGCGATTCATCGCCGACAGCCGGGGATGCCGGGTCACGGCCGTGGACCTGACCGAGGACTACTGCGAGACGGCGCGATGGATCAACAAGCTTGTCGGACTGGATGATCGGATCACGGTGCGACAGGGCGACGTCACCGATCTACCGTTCGCGGACAACAGCTTCGATGCGATCATCAGCCAGCACGTGCAGATGAACATCGCCGACAAGGACGGCCTCTACCGCGAGGCGCATCGGGTGCTGGATACCGGTGGCCTGCTGGCCATCTGGGATATCACCACGGCATCCGAGGGTGAGCCCGACTTCCCGCTTCCGTGGGCGGACCGCGCGGACCAGAGTCATCTGGTGACCGCCGGCGAACTGCGCGCGGCCGTCGAACGATCGGGCCTGACCGTGGAACAGTGGGAGGACCTCACCGAGCAGGCGACCGCCGTCATGCGGATGGTGCTGGCGAATCCGCCGAATCCCGTTGGCCTGCAATCCTTCGTCGCGAACTTCCCGGCCAAGATCGAGCACCTGACCGAGGCGCTCGCAGACGGGCGCTTGCGGGCGATCCGGGGAATCGCCCGCAAGCCCTGATCAGCTCGGTAACCCTCGTCAGCTCAGCGCAGCGTGACCGTGGTCGGCAGCGTGGCGAAGCCGCGGTTGTTGGAGGCATGGATGCGCTTGCTGCCCGCGGCGTCCACCTCGAAATCTGCTACGCGGGAAGCGATTTCCTGCAGGGCCGTGCGCAGCTCCAGCAACGCCAGGTTGGAGCCCAGGCAGTGGTGGCGGCCGCTGCCGAAGACCAGCGAGGCGGAGGTGTCGCGGTCCAGGTCGAAGGTGTCCGGGTCGGCGAAGACCTCCGGATCGCGGTTGGCGGCGCCGGTGAGCAGCAGCACGCGGGCGTCGGCGGGGATGGTGACGCCGTGCAGCTCGACCGCCTCGGTGGTGGTGCGCAGCTGGGTCTGGGTGGCCGGATCCCAGCGCATGGCCTCGGCGATCCAGTCGTCGATCCGGCCGTCGAGCGCGGCGCGGCGGGCCTCCGGGTGCAGGGCAGCGGCGTTCCAGGCATTGCCGAAGGTCAGCATGCTGGTCTCGATACCCGCGCCGACCAGCAGAATCAGCACGCCCACGATCTCCTCGGGGGTGAGCCGATCATCGCCCTCGGCGGCGTCGAGCAGACCGGAGAGCAGGTCCTCCTGGCGGGACTTGCTGCGCTCGATGGTCAGCTCGGTGTAGTAGCCGACCAGCGCGCCGATCGCCTGCATGGCCTCGGGCCGCAGGTCGGTGGACTCCTCCTCGGTGTACATGATCTCCATGCCGAGCTTGCGCAGCATCTCCCGATCGCCCTCGGGCACGCCGACCAACTCGGAGATCACCTCGGTCGGGAACGGTCCGGCGAACTCCGCCATCAGATCGAAGCTGCCGCGCGCGAGCAGCGGTTCCAGCATCGAGACCGCGATCTCGCGCAGTCGCGGCCCCAGCGCCTGCACCCGGTGCGCGGTGAAGGCCCGCGTCACCAGGCCGCGCAGCCGGGTGTGCTTGGGCGGGTCCATGGCGACGAAGGAGAAGAAGCGCTCGGCCTGCGGGCCCCAGAAGGCGGGCTCCATGCGCAAGCCGTTCTTGCTGGAGAAACGATCCGAATCGCGGAGGGCGGCGAGCACGTCCGCGTGGCGCGACAGGGCCCAGAAATCGTCGGTCTCGTTCCGGTAGACCGGGGCCTCGCTGCGCAACCTGGCATAGTAAGGGTACGGATCGGAATGGACTTCGAAATCGAACGGGCTGTATCGCAACTGCATGACGAACCTTCCGGCGATGTCGCGGCGCGGGCGCGGGACCGCCGCTACCGATCCGCAACTGGAGCTGACATAGTCAGACAGTAGCCGAAAAGGATTGGGAGCGTTGTGAACTCGGATTCAGCGGCAGAGCGCGTCGACACCACCAAACCACACCCGGCCCGCCGGTACGACTATTGGCTGGGTGGTAAGGATAATTTCCCGGCGGATCGCGAGTCCGCCGACGCGGTCGCCGAGGCCTTTCCGACGGTCCAGCTCGCCGCGGTCGAGAACCGGAATTTCCTGCGGCGCGCCGTCGCCTATCTGACCGGTGAGGCCGGAATTCGCCAGTTCCTCGATATCGGCACCGGCCTGCCCACCGCGGGCAATGTGCACGAGATCGCCCAGGGCATCGCCCCCGAATCCCGCATCGTCTACGTCGACAACGACCCCATCGTGCTGGTGCACGCCCGGCACCTGCTCGACAGCTCCCCCGAGGGCAGGACCGCCTACCTGGACGCGGACCTCCGCGACCCGAAGCACATCCTCGACCACCCCGATCTACGCTCGACCATCGACCTGAGTCAGCCGGTCGCGCTCATGGTGGTGGCGGTGGCGCACTTCATGCCCGACGACGAGCACCCCTACGAGCTGATCCGCACGCTCACCGACGCGCTGGCGCCGGGCAGCTACCTGGTCATGTCGCACGCCACCAACGACTATTTCGACGAGCACGATCTGGCCCGGTCGGCCGAGGCCAACACCCGCAGCGGCGTGCCCTTCCAACTACGCTCGAGCACCGAATTCGCCCAGTTCTTCGACGGCTTCACCCTGGTCCCGCCGGGCATCACCGCGGTCACGCTGTGGCGGCCGGAGGAGTATCGGCCGCATCCGCGACCGGAGGCGGTGTCCATGCTCGGCGCGGTGGCCCGGATTCCCTGACCGGTCCGCGCCGAGCCACGTGGTCACAGCCTGCCGACATCCTTGAGCACCCGCCGGGCCTGCGCGAAGAGCATGCCCACATTGACCGACTTGCGGCACACCACGACCACGACCACGTCCTCGCGGCTCTCGGTCCGCACGAACAGGTGGGTGAGGTTGTCACTGTTGACCAGGATCTCCTGGAAGTAGTGGCGGTCGGAGCGGATGCCGCGGCGCTCCTTCCAGATGTTCTCGATCATGACCACATTGCGGCCCTGGAACAGCTCCAGCGTGGCCGCGGCCAGCAGATCGAGCACTTCGGTGGGGTGGTTGTCGACGGTCTCCACGGCCAGCAACATGCCGGTCGACATATCGATCGCGCCCGCGGCGATGCAGTCGGGCACGTCCGATCGCAGCACCTTGACCAGCGTCGCGATTCGATCCGTCATGCTGCCGGGCGCGCCGGCTCCGCTCGGATTGTTCATTGCGTCCTCTCTGATTTCCTTGGGGTGAGGCTTCGTTGGCCGCCGCGCAGCATGGGCTGGGGCGGGCTGGGCGGGAGCGCGTCATTGATGCCGCTGGCCCCGCGGCGGCGGCGCGGCAGCAGAGTGCGGCCGGTCAGGCCACGGGCGGGCGCGGGGTCGAGCGGGGTCGGATCGACTTCCACCGGCGCGATGACGAGCAGGTCGTCGTCGAGCATCCGGACCACCTCGACGGTGACCGCGTACAGGCTGCGGCACAACAACTTCGCGATATCGCGGCAGCTGCGGCGGCCGTTGGACCACAGCAGGATCTCGCGGCGGTGGCCGCTGCCCGGGCCGCTGAGCAACACCCGGCCGCGTTCGGTGAGCTGCAGGTGATTGCGGTGCGGGGAGACGCGGCCGTGGGCGAGCGCGCCCAGCCGCCGTTCGGTCTCCAGCAGGATCCACCCGGGTTCGAAGCCGGGCACCTGCGCCGCGGCGTCCTCGAATGTGTGGGGCGCGTCGGTGGATTCGAGGTCGGCGTCCGATTGCCAGAAGCAGTTGCCGATCCAGCCCGAGGCGATGGCGAAACAGCCGTCCACGGCGGCCATCATGGTCACCACGCGCAGATCGGCCTCTCCGGTGGAGGTGCGCCCGGGGCGCGCGAGCAATTCGCGCACCCCGGGCGCGCCGGGCGAGTCCACCGTGACCACCAGCCCGTGGACGACGTGGAGGTCGCCACCCGGCTCCCCGGTCACCCGCAGTACCCCGGTCCGCGTGGTGGCCGCGGCCTGCGCCAGTTCCCGGACCAGTTCGCGGGCCGATTCGCGGTCCAACGCCGGTAGGCGCCCGGCGACAGGTCCCGTAGTCATGCGCGAACTCCTGGGGAAATAGGCAGAACGACATGGCGCGAATGCGCGACCGACAGCGAAACGCGCACGCCTGGTAGATATTTCGACGGTGAATCGCATCGACCCCGCTCACCGCGTGTGGGATATCGTGACAGCCCAGCAGTTTTGGAGCAATGGATTCCTGCGAATCGAGTACTTAAGTCCCTTCGCGGCTACCGAATTCGCCGGGGTGGGATCCAGCATCACCAGCGCAAGCGATCCGCTACATGCACGCCACCGGGGTTAAGACTTATTGACAGAGACAGCGCGGAGTCACAATCGTTCCCGACGGAATTATATTGCGGCGCAATATGAACCGCCCGGTCGAATTGATTTGTCCGATGTCGAATCGGCGCGATGATCGAGGCGTCACCGATCGTGCGGGACGACGCATTCGGCCAAGGCCAGCAGATCCGCGGCGGGACGTCCCTCCAGCATGTCCGCGGCGGCGCGTATATGCCGCAGGGATTCCGCTTGCGCCCAAGCCTTTCCACCCGCACGTGCGATGAGATCCGCGGCGTGCGCGGCCGATTCCCGATCCAGAGCGGTAGCCGAGGCGTAGAGCTCGGCGAACTCGCGGCCCGCCGGCGTCGGCGACTCGAGGGCCGCCACCACGGGTAAGGAGTGCTTGCGCCGCATCAGATCATGGCCGACCGGTCGGCTCGGATTGCCGGGCTCACCCCAGATCCCGCGCAGGTCGTCACACAGCTGACAGGCGATGCCCAGCTCCCGGCCGAACCGGTCCATGGCCGCCACCACCTCCGAGGGCGCGCCAGCGCACAAGGCGCCCATGGCGCACGCGCACCCCAGCAGGGCCGCCCGCTGGTGGCGCAGCGTCTCCAGGCACTCCTCGAGCGACCCGGCCGGAGCGGATTCCTGGGCCCGGTCGTGATGCCGGCCCAGGCAGAGCTCGATGACCACGTCCGCCAGCCGCGCGATGCTGTCCAGCGTCGCGGTCGCCGGGGCGTCGGCCAGGGTCCAGATGGCCAGGCTGTGCAGGGCGTCCCCGACCAGCACCGCGTCGTCCACACCCCACAACTGCCACACCGTGGGACGCCCCCGGCGCACGGCGCCGCCCTCCACGATGTCGTCGTGGATGACCGTGAAGTTGTGCACCATCTCGACCGCGGCCGCGGCGTGCACGGCGGCGGCGGGCTCGGTGTCCAGAGCCGCGGCGGCCGCCAGCACCAGCGCCGGGCGCAGTCCCCGGCCCGACTCCCCCTCCGTCACCGCACCGTTCGCGTCGCACCAGCCCACGTGGTACTCGGCCATCAGGCGCAGTTCGCTGGGCAGGGTGTCGAACGCGGCCCGCAGCAGCGGCCGGGTGAGGCGCTTGGCCCGCCGCAACAGGTGTGTGGCCCGCTCGTCGGGCCCGATTCCGCTGTCCCGCGCGCCTTTCCGATGAGAGAAGGCGGCGCCGGCCGCTGTCGACGAACTCATGGCAACCTCCAGTGAACTGCTGCGGACTCGTGGTCGCCGGACCCGACCGGGTCGGCGCGCCGACCCGATGGACACCGGGCCCCGCGAGATGTGGGTGCCGACCGCTCAGCGACGAGCCGCGGGGGCGGCGTGCACGCTGACGAACGGCCCCGGCGGGCGGCCGAGCGCCGGCCTGGTCCGAGACACGCGCGGCGCTGCCTCGGAGTAACGTCCGGTCCTGATGTGCCAGTGCAGGTTTCCGGCCATGTGATCGCGCAGCCGATCGACGTGCGTCAGCAGCGCGGCCCGAACCTCCTCCGACAGTTGATGATCGGCCATGAAGCCCGGAAGCTGATCGCGGACAACGAGTTCGAACTGCCGCAGCCGCTCATTGGCCAGGTCCACCACGATGGCCGACGCGCGCTCCCGCGAACAGCCCAGGAACGACTGCGTCAGATACACCAGATTGTGCAGTTCGTGGTCATATTCGATTTCCCGCTGATACGAGTACAGATCATTGACCAGACCGGTGTAGTCCTGCGCCGAATGTTGCAGCTGCCGGACGATACCGGAGTCCGCGAGGTCCGCGACCGCCGGATCCGAGACAACTCCGGGCGAATGGAGCGCATCCAGCGCGCCGAACAAGGGACCACCGGAGGTGATCCGCCGCAATTCGAGATAGTCGACCGGGTCCGGCAAACGGTTCCGGGTCTCGTTCTCCAGCACGGTGATCCAGCCGTCGACGAGTTCGATCAGCGCCGCACGCAATCGATTCCGGCCGCTGTCGTCGCACACCGCCGACGTGTCCCGCCACAGCGCGGCCAGACCGAATTCGAGCGGACTGGACGGCGCCGGCGCGCTCTCGCTCAGCTGAAGAGGTAAGCGCCGCAATTGATCCCGTCCCGAGACCGGATCGGCCCGGAACACCCGGGTCCCCAGATCATCGGCGTAGCTGCCCCAGGTGCACCAGCGCGAGCGCAGCTTCAAGGTCTCCGCGTCGGCCTCGGGGTCGGCCATCGCCAGGAGCGCAGGAAAGTCCGCGTCGGCCAGCGATTCCGCTGTCCAGCCCACCCGCGGATCCAGCAGTCCCACCGAGGCTGCCCACTCCGCGACATCGGCGCGGGCCAGCTCCACGTGCGGATTCACCCCCACGACGTAGGGCATCTCCAGCCCGTTGACGGGCAGCGGACCCGCCACCCGGGGCGGTGGCACATGCTGATTCAGCTGTACCCGCAGCCCGGGCCGCAGCCGTGCGCCGGCGGTGCCCAGGCCGGTCGGCCCCCGATCGACGCCGCTGTTCATGTAGCGACTGGACCGCAGATGCCATTCGTGCCCACCGGACTGCCAGTCCTGCAGTCCCAGCGTGTAGCGCGTCACCGCGAGCTGCTCCTCGGGAGTGGCCGCGCGTTCGGTGAACAACGGGGGCACCTCGGCGAGCGCGGTGTGCTCGAACTGCTTGAGGCGGGAGGTCAGCACGTCATTGGTGAGCTCGGCGGCCGCCTGGGTGGGTAAGCCCAGGAACCGTTCCAGCACCAGCACCATGTTGGCGTTCTCACCCTCGACCCGCACCTCCCGTTCGTAGGAGAACAGGTCGTTGCGCAGATGCACTGCGTCGGAGAAGGTTTCGCACAGCACCCGCAGCGGGCGCTCCTCGGCGAAACGGCCGGGCACCTCGGCGCCGCAGGCGAATTCCACCAGCGCGGCCGACCAGGGCGCGCCGCCCACCCGGCGGCGCATCTCGATGTACTCGACCGGATTGGCGACCCGGTCGCGGGCGATATTGTCCAATTCCCAGAGGGATTCGACCATGAGGTTGTGGGTGGAGCGGCGCATGCGCCGCCGCCAGTCCTCCGACATGACGGGCACGGTGCGGGCCCAGCAGTCGGCCAGCCCGGCCTCCGAGGCGTTCTCCGGTTCCGGTGCGGGACAACCCGGTTCGGCCATGAACTCTTCCAGGCGCGCCAGGTAGCGGGTGGCCTCGGCGCGGTTGCCGGTGCGCTTGTAGGCGTCGAGGAACCAGTCGTCGAAGTAGAAGACCCAGATGTACCACTCGGTCAGCAGCGTCAAAGTCTCGGCGTCGCAATCGGGATGGGTGTAGGCGCACAGCAGCGCGTACCCCATGCGCTCCAATTTCTCGGCGTCCCAGATGGGTTTGCCGTCGACCCCGGGCTCACCGAGCATGCCCAGGCGCTCGGCCCACGCGGCGGCGTGGACGCGGGCGTAGTCGTGATGGGGATTGAGCCGGGCGGGGTGCGGGGAATAGAAATCGGGCAGGGTGAAGGGCTTCACTGCGGGGCCCTCTCGCTGGGCTGGTCAATAGGACATGCCGGTGAGCACTGCTTTGGGGAAATATCGCTACTCGGGGAAAGCCGAACGGGACCGCGTCGGAACTGCACTGCGAAGACGTGACTCTTACTGCGACAACGTGATCAGTGTCACAACCATGGTAAAGGCCTGTAGCCGTCTCGCCAACACCTCGCAATCTTCTCCGACCGACCGGTACCTCCCGGACCGGATCCCGGAGCCGTTCCCGGGATAGCCTGGGCGCTGCCCCACCCACCCGACCCACCCCGTCCAGGAGGATCGTCCATGTCGAATCCCGCCGCCGACCGCACCCCGATCCTGCAGCGGCTGGGCGATCGTGGCCGGGTCCGGGTGATCGTCGCCGGCGGCGGCACCGGCGGCCACACCTATCCGGCGGTCGCCGCGGTCCGGGCGCTGCGCGATCTGGCCGCCGAGGCCGACGCCACCGCCGAGGTGCTGTGGGTCGGCGTGCCCGACAGTCTCGAACAGCGGGTGGCGGCCGAGAACGACATCGACTTCACCGGCATCAAGGCCGGAAAGCTGCGGCGCGACCGCAATCCGCTGAAAATGCTCAACAAGGACAATGCCCGCGACGCGCTGCGGGTGCCGGTCAGCGTGCTCACCGCCCAGGGCGTGGTGGGCCGCTTCCGGCCGGACGCGGTGCTGTGCACCGGCGGCTACGTGTGCGCCCCCATCGGCATGGCCGCCGCGCTGCGCCGCCGCCCGCTGGTGATCCACGAGCAGACCACCGGCATCGGCAAGGCCAACCTGCTGCTGGCCCGGATGGCCGACCGCATCGCGCTGTCCTCCGAGGCCTCCATCGCCATGCTGCCCGCCAAGGTCCGGGGCCGGGCCCTGGTCACCGGCAACCCGATTCGGCCCGCGCTCACCGCCGGCGACCCCGCCGCGGCGGTCAAGGCCCTCGACTGGGACGGCTACGCCCCCGGCCTGCCGACCGTCTACATCACCGGCGGCGCGCAGGGCGCGGTGCAGATCAACGATCTGATCCGGGAGCTGCTGCCCGAACTGCTGCACTCCGCCAACGTGATTCACCAGTGCGGGCGGCTGTCCTTCGAGCAGGTGCGCGACTTCGCCGCCACCCTGCCCGAGGACGTGCGCGGCCGGTACCTGGTGCGCGAGTTCATCGGCCCGGAGCTCCCGGACGTGCTGGCGCTCACCGATGTGGTGATATCCCGTTCCGGCGCGGGCACTCTCGCGGAACTCACCACCCTGGGCAAGCCGTCGGTGCTGATCCCCTACCCGCATTCGGTGGGCGGGGAGCAGATCCGCAACGCGCGGATCCTGGCCGACCACAATGCGGCCCGCGCCCTGGTCGGCGAGGACGCCACCGCCGCCAATCTGCGCGCCGCCCTGACCGAGCTGCTCACCGAATCCGAGACCCGCGCAGCCGTTTCCGCCGCGGCCCGCGCCCTCGGACACCCGGAGGCCGCCGAGCACCTGGCCCTGACCGTGCTGGACCTCGCCACGCGGTGAACCCCGTCGCCGCGCGGTGATTCCGGTCCCACGCGAGCGATCCCACAGGCGAGTCTCAGCCGGGGTAGGTATGGTCGAAGGTGTCAGCAAGTTCTCGGCTATTACCGAGAAGATTGGAGATGCCAGCCATGCAAATCCAGGTCTTCGCCGACAAGAACGTCGGTGGCGGCGCGATCGCCCAGGATGCAACCGATACCATCGCTGCGATTCTGGACCGGTTCGCGGATCATCTCACCCGGGTCGAGGCCCACATCACCGATGTGAACGGCCACAAGGGTGGTTCCGAAGACAAGAAGTGCACCCTCGAGGCCCGGCCCAAGGGCCAGCCACCGGTCGCCACCACGCATCGCGCGGCCACCGTCGAGGACGCCTACACCGGGGCCGCCGACAGCATGGCACACCTGCTCGACAGCAGGTTCGGAAGACTGCATCACGCCAAGGGCGGCGAATCCATTCGTCACCTGGTGGCGGACTGAGCCGGCCGACTCTCGGGGCTTTCAGGGGTAAGTCCCTGAAGGCCCACCCGTGGAGAAGCAGTTCGATTCTCCGGGGCAGCTGAAGCCCCATCCAGGGGGAAGCGTTTACGGAAGGAGCCCGAGGCGGCGTGCTCGCACGACCGCCTCGTGGCGATTGTGCGCGCCCAGTTTGGTCATCGCGCTGCGCAGGTAGCTCTTCACCGTCTCCGGGCTCACCGAAAGCCGCTGGGCCGCTTCCACATTGGTGCAACCCAGGGCGATATGGGACAGCACGTCCAGTTCGCGCGGAGCCAGCGTCACCGCGTCGTCGGCGGCCGCCACCCCCGACACCAGGCGGGCGAGTTTCTCCGTGACGTCCCGCAGCCGCGCCCGCGCGGTGGCATCGGAGACCACCTGGGTGATCCCCCGCAGTTCCGCGTGCAGATCCCGGAGTTGTTCGGTGGCAATCACATTGGCGCTGTTCATGGACTCCCGTGCGAAGGACAGCCGCAGCCGCCGATCCACCTCGTCGCGGATGGCCAGTTCCGTGCTGAGCCGCCGCGCGGCCTGCACCATCTCGTCGGCCACTCCGTCGCCGATCACCCCCGTTTCGCGATTGGCGACGTAGATCACCGCGCGCGCCTCGCCCTTGACCACCACCGGCACCGCCACCACCGAGCGCAGGCCCTCCCCCAGGACCGGGACGTCGTAGTGGTGGGTGATGGTGGACGCCGAGCGGTAGTCGGCCACCGAGCGCGGGCGGCCCGTCGCCACCGCCGAACCGCCCAGCCCGGAGCTGTGCGCGACCGCCAGCCCCCGCATGCCGTTGGTCCGGGTTCCGACGAACTCGCTGAGCACCAGCGTGCCCGCGTGCACCTCGCCCCCGAAGACGACCGGCAGCTTGCTCAGGGCGGCGAGCGCGCGCAGCTCAGCGCGCAGGGCGTCGCCGTCGCTGGGGCGCAGGAGCCCGTCGGCGGCGGTAGTCATCGGGTAGCCCCTTTCGGGGGTAGTCGAGGCTGGGTGTGACGTAGATCCTACTGGTGTGACCGAGAGCACGAGCTACACCTTCGGAGTCTGGGACGCTCCCCTGCTGGGGGACACCATCGGGGCGAACCTGGACCGGACCACGGCGGCGCATCCGGACCGCGAGGCCCTCATCGACTACACGACCGGCATCCGCTGGACCTACCGCGAGTTCACCGACGAGGTGAACGCCCTGGCCCTGGGCCTGCTGGCGGCCGGGATCGGCAAGGGCGACCGGGTGGGCATCTGGGCGCCGAACTGCCCGCAGTGGACGCTGACCCAGTACGCGACCGCCAAGATCGGCGCGATCCTGGTGAACATCAACCCGGCCTACCGGGCCCACGAGCTGCGCTACGTGCTGACTCAGGCGGAGATCCGGCTGCTCGTCGCGGCGCCCGCGTTCAAGACCTCCGACTACGCGGCCATGATCGACGAGGTTCGCCCGGAGTGCCCGGAGCTGGAGCAGGTGGTGCTGCTCGACAGCACCGAGTGGCGGGACCTGTTCGCCACCGGGCGCGCGGCCGATCCGGACCTGCTGGCGGCGGCGCAGTCGGCGCTGTCCACCGACGATCCGATCAATATCCAGTACACGTCCGGCACAACGGGTTTCCCCAAGGGCGCGACGCTCAGCCACCACAACATCCTCAACAACGGCTATTTCGTGGGCGAGCTGTGCGGCTACACCGAGCAGGACCGCATCTGCATCCCGGTCCCCTTCTACCACTGCTTCGGCATGGTGATGGGCAATCTGGCGGCCACCACGCACGGCGCGGCCATGGTGATCCCGGCCCCGGCCTTCGACGCCCGCGCCACCCTGGAAGCCGTTGCGGCCGAACGCTGCACCTCGCTGTACGGGGTGCCGACCATGTTCATCGCCGAACTGGCCGACCCGGACTTCGACGCCTACGACCTGTCCTCGCTGCGCACCGGCATCATGGCCGGATCGCCGTGCCCGGTGGAGGTGATGAAGCAGGTCATCGAGCGGATGGGCATGCGCGAGGTGAGCATCTGCTATGGCATGACCGAGACCTCCCCCGTGTCCACCCAGACCCGCCGCGACGATTCGCTGGTGCAGCGCACCGCCACCGTGGGCCGGGCCGGGCCGCACATCGAGGTCAAGATCGTGGACCCGGTGACCGGGGTGACGGTGCCGATCGGCACCGCGGGCGAGCTGTGCACGCGCGGCTACTCGGTGATGCTCGGCTACTGGGGTCAGCCCGAGAAGACCGCGGAGGCCATCGATTCCGCGCGCTGGATGCATACCGGCGACCTGGCCACCATGGACGCCGACGGGTACGTCGCCATCACCGGGCGGATCAAGGACATGGTGATCCGGGGCGGCGAGAACATCTACCCGCGCGAGATCGAGGAATTCCTCTACACCCATCCCGACATCCTCGACGCCCAGGTGATCGGCGTGCCCGACGCCAAGTACGGCGAGGAGCTGATGGCCTGGGTCCGGCTGCGGCCCGGGGCGGAGGAGCTGACCGCCGAGACCCTGCGCGAGTTCTGCACCGGCAAGCTCGCGCATTTCAAGGTGCCGCGTTACGTGCACGTCGTCGAGGAGTTCCCGATGACGGTGACCGGCAAGATTCGCAAGGTCGAGATGCGGGAGATCAGCGCGCGGCTACTGGGAACGACCGAGGAGAACGCGTGAACAACGTCAATACCGAGGCCTATCGTGCGGCCCGTGACGGGCTGCTGGCCGCCGCCACCGACTACGACGCGGCGGTGCGCGATTTCGAGTGGCCACGACTGTCCGGTGAATTCAACTGGGCGATCGACTGGTTCGACGTCATCGCCCGCGGCAACGACCGGCCCGCGCTCTGGATCGTCGAGGAGGACGGGTCCGAGCAGCAGGTCGGCTTCGCCGAGATGGCCGAGCGCTCGGATCGGGTGGCCACCTGGCTGGCCGGGCTGGGCGTGGGCAAGGGCGATCGAGTGATGCTCATGCTGGGCAATCAGGTCGAGCTGTGGGAGGCCATGCTGGCCGTGGCCAAACTGGGTGCGGTCATCATGCCGACCACCGGCGCGCTGGGCCCGGCCGACCTGAGCGACCGGATCGAACGGGCCGGAGCGCGTTTCGTCATCGCCAACCAGGGCGACGCGGGCAAGTTCGACGAGGTGCCCGGCGACTACACCCGAATCGTGGTCGGCGGCGCCGTCTCCGGTTGGCAGAGCTATGCCGATGCCGCGGCGGTCGAGTCGGCCGGTCCGTTCCGGTCGGTCACCGAGGTGACCGATCCGCTGCTGGTGTACTTCACCTCCGGCACCACCAGCAAGCCGAAGATGGTGCAGCACTCCCAGATCAGCTACCCGGTCGGTCATTTGACCACCATGTACTGGCTCGGCGTCCGGCCCGGCGACACACACCTGGCCATCAGCGCGCCCGGCTGGGCCAAGCACGCCTGGAGCTGCTTCTTCACGCCGTGGCTGGCCGAGGCCACCGTCTTCGTCTACAACTACGCGCGTTTCGACGCCGCCGCCCTGCTCGCGCAGCTGCGCCGGGCCGAAGTGAACACGTTCTGCGCGCCGCCCACGGTGTGGCGCATGCTCATCCAGGCCGATCTGGGCGAGCGTCCGGCCGGGCTGCGCGAAATCCTCGGCGCGGGTGAACCATTGAACCCCGACGTCATCGCGCAGGTGGAGAAGGCGTGGGGCCTGACCATCCGTGACGGCTTCGGCCAGACCGAAACCACCCTGCAGGTGGGCAATACGCCCGGACAGCCGCTGGTGCCCGGCTCCATGGGCCGTCCCGCGCCGGGTGTGCCGGTGGCGCTGGTGGATCCGATCACCGGGCAGCTCGCCGACGAGGGCGAGATCTGCCTGGACCTGTCCGCTGGGCCGGTCAACCTGATGACCGGCTACCTGGGCGATCCCGAACGCAATGCCGCGGTCATGGCGGGCGGGTACTACCACACCGGCGATGTCGCGGCCCGGGACGCGAACGGCTACATCACCTACATCGGACGCACCGACGACGTGTTCAAATCCTCCGATTACAAGGTGTCGCCGTTCGAATTGGAGAGCGTGCTCATCGAGCATCCGGCCGTGGTGGAGGCCGCTGTGGTCCCGCAACCGGACGACACGCGGCTTGCCGTGCCGAAGGCATACGTTTCGCTGGCTGCGGGATGGGAACCCAACGCCGAAACCGCCCGCGCCATCCTCGAATACGCCCGCGACCACCTGGCTCCCTACCTGCGTGTCCGCCGGGTGGAGTTCACCGAACTACCGAAGACCATCTCCGGCAAGATCCGCCGCGTGGACCTGCGCCACCGCGAGGAACAGGCGCACGCGGAAGGCGTCACCATCCCCACCGAGTACCGCTACGAGGACGTCCTGACCGACACCACCCGCTGAACCCGCCCCACCCCTACCGACCCGCCCTGCCCCTGCGACAGATAGGAACACCCGTGTCCCACACCGTGGAGTCCGCGACCGCCTACGTCATCGCCGCCCTGGAGGCCAAGGGAACCGCCTCCCGCGACGACTTCGACGTGTCCGGGATCGTCAGCGCCACCCACAACATCATGCAGACATGGGATTTCCGCGCGGTCGCCCGAGACCGCTTCTGGGGCATCGCCGCCACCTTCATCCGAGCCTGACGAGCGGGCTCGCTCACAGTTCCGCGAATTCCGGGTTTCCAGCCCGGAATTGCCCTCACCATTGGCACGTGCACACCTCCGACTCCGTGCTGCTGCCCCGCTTCGTGCTGTCCCGCGCCGCCTCGGCGGGCCTGGATCCGGCCCGCCTGGCGCGGGAGGCCGGGATACCGGGCTGGCTGCTGGCCGACGGGGACGCCCGGGTGTCGAGTGACTACTTCCCGCGCCTGTGGGAGCTCTTCGAGCACGAACTCGGCGACCCGGAGGCCACGCTGCGCGCCACGGGCAGCTACCGGCTCGGCGAATTCGGGCTGATCGACTACCTGATCTCGACCGCGGATACCGTCGGCGCGGGGCTGGGGGTGCTGGGACCCTACGTCGGCTCGATCTCCACCAACTTCCGCATCGAGGCCGGCGCGCAGACCGAGACCGAATCCACCTTCGACGTCTACACCGTCAATATGGCGGGCCGTGGACGTGATCTGTCGGTGCAGATGGCGCTGACCTCGCTGGTCTCGCGCATGCGCCAGATCACCGGGCAGCCCATGGATCCGGTGTGCGTCGAACTGCGCGAGCGCGCGCCGCGGCGGCTGGACGCGTTCACCGAGCAATTCGGCACGGCCAGCCTGGAATTCGGCGCCCCGATGGACCGCATCACCTATCGCAATACCGACTTCGAGCGGCCGCAGATCACCGCGGACCCCATGCTGGCGGCGGTGCTGCGCCGCCACGCCGCCACCATGCCGCCGCCGCCCCCGCGCGCCACCGAATGGCCCGACCGGGTGGCCACGGTGCTGGCCGAGGTGCTCGACGGCACCGACGCGCTGCTCGAACAAGTCGCGCGGCGCCTGTACACCAGCCCCCGCACCCTCCAGCGCCGCCTCGCCGAATCCGGCACCACCTGGCGGCTGGAGGTCGATCGGGCCCGCAAGCGGCATTTCGAAGACCCCGAGCCTGGGACGCCGCCCCCGGACGACGCGCTATGACGCCCGGGATCGACCGCGGTACCGGATCTCCAGGCTCGAAGGTGGATGGGTGACCGGATCGGACAGCGTGCTGCTGGCGCGCTTCGTACTCACCCGGGCTCGGGCCGCGGGTGTGGATCCGGTGGCGTTGGCGCGGGCGGCGGGGATCGGGCCGGGCGCGCTGGAAGCCTCGGCGGGAAGTGTTCCGGGGCAGTGTTATCCCCGTTTGTGGGAGTTGTTCGAGCGCAGGGTGGATGTGCCGCACGTGGGACTGCGGGCGGCCGAACGATATGGAATGGGGGAACTGGGGATGATGGATTATCTGCTCGCGACCGCGCCGACGGTCGGCGAAGGCTTCCGGGCCGTAGGGGAATTCGGGTCGCGGCTGTCGGGCAACCGGCGGGTGGCCGTGGTCGCCGAGACCGACCGGCAGGTCACGTTCGCGTCGGAGACGGCGGCGCGGGGCCGGGGCGCGGAGGTCGCCGCACAGGCGAGTTTCGCCTACCTCACCGGCCGGGCCCGGCTGGCCGCGCGGGCGCGGATAGCGCCGGTGGCGGTCACCCTGCGGGAACGCGCGCCCCGACGACACGGTCCCTACCGGGAGTTCTTCGGCACGGCGGCAGTGGATTTCGGAGCCGAGGTCGACAGCCTGACGTTGCGCCGCGCGGACCTCGACCGGCCGCAGCATTCGGCCGATCCGGGCCTGGCCGCCGTGCTGCGGCGCGGCGCGGCCGTCGCCACCCTGTCCACGCCGCCCGCCCAGGCCTGGGTCGATCTACTTGCGGCCGAACTCGATTCACTGAGCGATCCGGCCCCACCCGGACCGGATCGCGACACCGCGGGCTTCCCGGCGGCGGTGTCCCTCGACACCGTCTCACTATCCGATATCGCGCGCCGGCTGGGAACCAGCCCGCGCACCGTGCAGCGGCGGCTGGCCGCGGCCGGAACCAGCTGGAGTCGGGAGCTGGCGAACGCTCGCCGCCGGGCCGCGTGGTGACGGTCGGCCGTGAACACTCGATCCGATTGTCACGACAGCATTCTCATGGCCCGGTTCGCGTTGGAGCGGGCGGTGCGGGCCGGACTCGACGCCGACCGGATCGCCCGGACGGCGGGCGTGCCCGCCTGGCGCGAAGGCGGTGAGGGCACCCGGGTGTCGTCCCGGTATTGCCTGCGGGTGTGGGAGCTGATCGAGCGCGAGACCGGGGATCCCGATATCGCGCTGCGCGTGTCCGACGAGAGCACCACCGGTGAGTTCGGGCTGCTCGAATATCTGTTCCTGTCCGCGGCCACGCTCGGCGACGCGCTCGAGGCGTGCGTGCGCCATACCGGCAGTCTCACCACGAGTCACGGCTTCCGCGTCGCGCGCCGCGACGAGCAGGAGGTCTGCTACGAGGTGCGGTCGGCGGTGGACGACTGCCGGGGCCGGGAACTGTTGATACAGGCGGCTTTCGCGCTGCTCGTGGGGCGGGCGCGGGCCGCCACCCGCTGCCCCGTGGTGCCGGCGCGGGTGAGTTTCCGGCAGGCCGCGCCCGCCGATCTCGCCACCGTCACCGAGCTGTTCGGCACCCGCGCAATCGATTTCGACGCCCCGGCGGACGCGCTGACGCTGCGGGCCGCGGATCTGGCGCTGCCGATGAAGTCGGCCGATCCGGAGCTGACGGCGGTGCTGCTGACCTACGCGGCCACCCTGCCCGCCACCCCGGAGGTCGGGGTGACCTGGCTCGAGCAGCTCGGCGACGCCATCGATCTGGCTCTCGCCGATGGCGCGGCGACGCTGGAAGTGGTTGCGCGGCGGCTGCTGACGTCGCCGAGATCACTCCAGCGCCGGCTGTCCGAGGCCGGAACCACTTGGCGGCGTGAGGTGGATCACGCACGCCGCCGCAGATTGCAACGCGCCGAACACCTTCCACGCGCCCAGCAGGCGGAATTCCTGGGTTACGCGGATCCGGCGAGCCTGCGGCGGGCGGTGCAGCGGTGGCGGGACCAGGCTGATCCGGAACCCGAAGACCCCCGTTGAGGAGCCGAAATCGCACCTACCGTACGGTATTCCGGCAACCCCACAGCAAGGTTGGCGTGTCCCGGACCGGTTTGGCGCTTTCGGAACTCCCGCGCGGAGCGGACGGAAATCAGACTGGACGGAAACGCCAGGACACTGTCACGCGTTCCCCCGGACCGGTACTCGATTGGAGCTTCCTCGTGCCCCACACCGCAGAAACCGCCACCGCCTACGTCGTCACCGCCGTGGAGGCCAAGGGCACCGCCACCCGGCACGACTTCGATATCAAGTCTATCGTGAGCACCACTCACAACCTCACCGAGAGCTGGGATTTCCACACCGTGGACCCGAACATGTTCTGGAACATCGTCGCCACGTTCCTCGAGCACTGAGATCGGTTCCCGCGCGCGTCAGATGCCGTCGACCGAGAGCGTCGCGTTCATCAGATTCATGGCAGCTGTGCACGGATCGAGCAACGCGGTGTGATCGCGGTTCCGCACCCACCAGGTGACGGTGCCGGTATCGGCCACCGTCACCGCGCAACCACCCGGATCCGCCGGATCCCGCCAGTACATGCCGCCGAAGTTCCGCACCACGAGCCGCTCCACGCGGTATCCGAACCGGTCGGCGATCCGCACCTCCCGCGCGAGCGTGTCGTCCCGCAGCCAGGCATAAGTGATGTCGACCACGCCGCCACCGGGATTCATGGCGGTCCAGTCGCACACCGTGGGCTCGCTCTGCCGCCGCATACCGGTGACGCCGATGGCGGCGGCCAGCTTCTGATCCTCCAGGGGGCCACAGCCCGCCAGCAGGTTCGGATCGGCCGCGGGACGGGAGTCGGCCTGCCGGTCGGCGTGCGAACACCCGGACAGGGCGGCGATCACCAAGGCCGCCACCGTGATTCGCACTCCGCGGCGCGCCATCAACTCTGCCCCGCCTGTGTCAGGGTGGCCGCGGCCAGCTGCTCCACGCCCTGGCAGGCGCGCGCGCTCGACCGTTCGGACCAGTCGATGAAGTCGGTGTCGCCGAATGCCACCGCGACCTCACAGGATTGCGCGCCCCGCCATTCGATGCCCGGCTGCCCGGCGATCCGGACGGTGGCGGGACTGCCGGTGGTGACCTGGTCGCGGCGGTCCTGCAATGAGCTGCCCCGGAACCAGTGGAAGGTGACGGCGTAGTCGCCGCCCGCGGCGGGCTGCCAGGCGCAGCCGATCGGATTGGCCGAAACCCGTTGCGCACCGGTCGATCCCGTGGCCTCGACCACCTCGGCGTCGGATGCGCCGCCACACAGGCCGATGGTGTCGGGAGACGGCGCGGCCGCCTTCGGCGCTGCGGTCATGGTCGCCGCGGCCCGCTGATCCGAGGAGTTCCCGCACCCCGCGACCGCCAGCCCGATCAAGGCGATCCCCACCGCCACGCGCGTCGCTCTCGTCACGCGGACCAGACTAGGCGAATCGGACCGGTCGTGCGGGTACACACTTTGACAACTCATCGGGGCTTTACTACCGTCGATAACGCACCTCGATAGGCGAGGCTCCTGCACGAACACAGGCCACTGATCTGACGACGTCGAGAGACGCCCAAGGTTAGGACAGATTTCCCCGGATTAAGGGGTAATCCAAAGTGGCTTTCCGATTCGGAACACGTCGTGCAGTGCCGAAGCTCTGACGAGAGGGGTGTGCGTCCTCCCCGGATTCCCCGGATCGACCTCCCCCGTGTGCGCTGATGAACCCGCGTATGAACTGTGTGAGGAGGTGCCCGGTCGGATGACAACCGATGACGACCCCGGACCTCCTGTCGCGCACTCGTAATTTCCCGGTATTCGGCGACGCCCCCATCACCCTTTCGCGTGATTCGGCGTGCGCCTATTTCCGCGCGCCCTTTGTCGATTAGATGCGGATTCATCCAATGACGCTCCAGATCACCATTCCCAACCGTCCCGAAACACGGCAGCCGACGCCGCGTCCGCGAAACCGGCTGCGCGCCGGCGACTTTCTGGTGCTCGGCGTGGCCGTGTTCCTGATCGCCGTGGCGCTGCGGCTGTTCCGCGATATGTCGGTGCCGTGGACGCCGGGCTCCGGACCGGAATCGGTGTCGACCGATCCCCGGGAACTGCCGTACTACGCGGCGCGCACCACGCTGCGGATGTTCCTGGGGCTGGCGGCCTCGATCCTGTTCACGCTGGTCGTCGGCCAGTGGGCGGCGCATTCGCGGCGGGCGGAGAAGGTGCTGGTCCCGATGGTGGACGTGCTGCAATCGGTGCCGGTGCTGGCGCTGGTCTCCATCACGGTGACCGCGTTCGTGGCGCTGTTCCGCGGCTCCTTCCTGGGCGCGGAGGCGGTGTGCGTGTTCGCCATCTTCACCGCGATGGCCTGGAACATGACCTTCGCCTACTACCAGGCGGTGCGCACCCTGCCGCGGGAGCTCGACGATGCCGCCCGCATGCTGCGGCTCACCCGCTGGCAGCGGTTGTGGCAGCTGGAGGTGCCGGCCGCCATGGTGCCGTTGATCTGGAACGGGATGATGAGCTTCGGCGGCGCCTGGTTCATGCTCGCCGCGTCCGAGGTGATCACGGTGTCCGGGCGGGAAGAGGCGCTGCCGGGCATGGGCAGCTTCATCGCGGCGGCGACCTCGCAGGGGCAGGTCTCGCGACTGCTGCTGGGCGCGCTGGTCATGGTGGCCACCATCGTCGTCGTGAACGTGCTGTTCTGGCGGCCGCTCACCGCGTGGTCGGAGCGGTTCCGGGTGGAGCACACCGAAAGCGCCGAAGTCCCACGCAGTCTCGTGCTGGACCTGCTGCGGCGCAGCACGGTGCCGGGGCGGCTGGCGCGGGTGACACGACCGGTCGGTGAGGGGATCGATCGCGTCATGCGAGTGTTCGGGCGCAGCACCCGGTCCGCCTACGACGACCGTCCCGGCGGCCGGGCCGGGGACGTGGTCTTCTTCGGGCTGCTGCTGGCGGCGCTGGCCTGGGGCACCTGGACGCTGGCCGCCTACTTCGAAAGGACCGTCGGGCTGGCCGAATTCGGGCCCGCCACGCTCATGGGCCTGGCGAGTCTGAGCCGGGTGATCGTGCTGCTGGTGATGTCCACCGTGGTGTGGGTGCCGGTCGGGGTGTGGATCGGGTTGAACCCGCGGGTGTGCCGGTTCGCGCAGCCGGTGGTGCAGGTGCTGGCCAGTTTCCCGGCGCAGTTCCTGTTCATCTTCGTGATCGCGGCGCTCACCTGGACCGGCGTCTCGCTGAACATCGGCGGCATCGTGCTGATGGCTCTGGGCGCGCAGTGGTACGTGCTGTTCAACGTGATCGCCGCGGCCGGGCAGATCCCGACCGATCTGCGCGAGGCCATGGACGATCTCGGCGTGCACGGGTGGCTGCGGTGGAAGTCGTTGATCCTGCCCGCGATCGCCCCCGGCTATGTGGTCGGCGCGATCACCGCGTTCGGCGGGGCCTGGAACGCCACGCTGGTCGGCGAGGTGGTCGAGGCGGGCGGCACCCATCTGCAGGCGTACGGGCTGGGCGCGTACATCACCAATGCCACCGCGGCGGACATGTTTCCGAAGGTGCTGCTGGGCACCGTGGTGATGAGCGTCGTCACCGTGACCATCAACCGGCTGGTGTGGCGTCGGCTGCAGCGCCGGGCCGAACAGCGTTTCTCGTTGAACTGAAACCGTTTTCGAAAGGAGGACAGCCATGTCCACCCCCATCATCACCGTCGACCGCGTCAGCAAGCACTACACCGGGCCCGCCGGTGCGCCGCTGCCGGTGCTCTCGGAGGTCTCGCTGGAGCTGCGCGAGAGCGAGATCGTCGCGCTGATCGGGCGGTCCGGGTCCGGGAAGTCCACGCTGCTGCGGATCATGGCCGGACTGGTCGCCCCGACGTCGGGATCCGCGCGGCTGCACGGCGAGCGGATCACCGCGCCGCATCCGAGCGCCGCCATGGTGTTCCAGAACTTCGCGCTGCTGCCGTGGCTGACCGTGCGGCAGAACATCGAGCTCGGGCTGCGCGCCCAGGGCATGCCGAGCCGGGAACGCGCCGAACGGGTCACCGACGCCATCGACATGATCGGCCTCGGCGGCTTCGAGAACGCCTGTCCCAAGGAGCTTTCCGGCGGAATGCGCCAGCGCGTCGGCTTCGCGCGGGCCCTGGTGCTGCGACCCGAGGTCCTGCTCATGGACGAGCCGTTCTCCGCGCTGGACGTGCAGACCGCCGAGAACCTGCGGGGCGAGCTCATGCGGCTGTGGACCGAGACCGCCTTCCCCACCCGGACCATGCTGATGGTCACCCACAATATCGAGGAGGCCGTCCTGCTCGCGGACCGAATCCTGGTGCTGGACAACGATCCCGGGCGGATCAAGGGCGAGATCCGGGTGCCGCTGGATCCGCCGCGCGACCCGCGCGCCGCCGGGTTCCAGGCGCTGACGGACCGGGCCTACCGGCTGCTGGTCGAGGGCAGCGAACGGAGGCTCGACCGCGACGCGGCCTGAGCAGGAGGAGGTCAGTCCGTGCGGCGGGCTCGGGCGCGGCGTTTGCCTTCGTGCATGGCCTGCACCCGCGCCACCGGGATGGTGTGGCCCTCGGCGATGAGATCCGCCGGGAGCGTTTGCGGTTCGGGCATCGCCTCGGCCCACGGATCCCGGTCGCCGAGGATGGCGGCGGCGGTGCGCACGGTGAAATCGCGCGGATCGATCTCCGGCAGGTCGGCCCAGCCGACCGGGAACGACACCGTCGCGCCCGGCCGCACCCGCGGGCTGTACACCGACACCACCGTCGCCCCGCCGGCCCGGGTGGAATCCAGGAAAACCTTGCCGCCCCGGTCTTCTCGAATGAAGGCCGTGGTGGCCAGGTCCGGGTCGAGCCGTTCGGCGCGCGCCGCGATGGCCCGGGTGGCGGCCGCCGCGTCCTCGATATCGACCCCCGCCCGCACGGGCACGAAGATGTGCACCCCCTTGGACCCACTGGTCTTCACCGCCCCCGCCAGCCCGTCGTCCGCCAGCGCCCGCCGAATCAGCTCGGCCGCGGCCACCGCCCGCGAAAACGGCTGTCCCGGTTCGGGATCGATATCCAGCACCAGATGGGTGGGTCCACCGGAGTAGTCGACCAGATCCTCCGCCAGCAGCAGCGTGACGTGGTACTCCACCGCCCGCTGATTCCCGAACCACAACAGTGTCCGCACGTCATCGCACAAGGCGTACGACACTTCCCGTTTGGAGCTCCCCGCCCACAAGGTCTTCCGCCGCACCCACTCCGGCGTGTACTTCGGCAGATTCTTCTGCATGAACGGCTCCTGTCCCGGCCGCACCCGCACCACCGACAACGGCCGCTCCCGCAGCGCCCCCACCATCCGCTCCCCCACCGCCTCGAGATAGTCGATCAGCTCCCCCTTGGTGGCCCCCGCCCCGTCGAACAGGGGACTGTCCAGACTGGAGAACTTCAGACCGGCCCGCGCGTCTTCGCCCATCGGCCCACCATGCGCCCCCACCGCACCCCCGTCAACCACCCCGGCCGTGTCCGCGGTCACCGGCGAGGGGAGACCGAACCTAACATCGTGCGGATTCACCGGCGAGAGCAACAATCTGTCACCCTCGCGGCGGTCCGCGGGAGGAGCCTCGTTCACTAGGGTCGGAAGCATCAGGCAGCGTCGCCGACTGAATCACCGGTCTGGCCGCACGTCGTCCACCCGAGCTCCCGACCCAGGAACGGTGGAGAATGCCCGAAACCCGTCGCAGTCCCGTCCTGGTCGGACGGGCATCGCAGCTGGCCGACCTTCGTGAGCTCGTCCTCGATCAGAACATCCGGTTGCTCACCGTGACCGGGGGCGCCGGTGTCGGCAAGAGCCGGTTGGCCGCCACCGCCGTGCGGAATGCCGAGAGTCGGTTCATATCAGTCGATTTGGCCGAGACCAGCGAAGGCGAGCAAGCCTGGGGGACGATCCTGGACGCACTGGGTCGCCCGGCCGAGCCGCACGCCACCCCGCCCGGACCGGATGCCGTGGCGGCGCGAATCGGCGTGGAACCGATGATTCTGCTGGCCGACAATTGCGATCTCGTCGCCCGCGATCTCGCGGCCGGACTGTCCGCGGTACTGGTCCGGTGCCCGGGGCTGACCGTGGTCGCGACCAGCCGCCACGCTCTCGACCTGTATCAGGAGGTGCTCTACCTGGTTCCGCCGCTGTCCATCGCCTCCGACGGGTCCGAGGCCAGTCCCGCCGCTCAGCTCTTGTGGAACTGCGTCGAAACCCGGTTCCGCGACGCGGCCATCGCCGCGGACCGATCGCAGCTCGAGCAGATCGCGGCCGAATTGGACGGCGTACCGGTGGGATTGGAGCTCGCCGCGACCGCGGTTGGGAGACTCGGAGCCGAACGAACGCTGGATCGGATCCGCTCCGGGCAACAGCTGCCGCCCTCGCCGTTCGTCGATGTCCCGTCGCGGCACCGCAGCATTCGCGCATGCGTGGAGTGGGCGCTGAGCGATCTCGACGAGATGGGCCTCTTCGTGCTGCTGCACGTCGCCGCTTCCAGCGTCCTCACCGATCTCGAGGAGGTGCTGCTGCTCAGCGGCGAGCGGGGTGATCCGATCGCCGGCAAGCTCGCCGAACTCGTGGACCGCAGCCTGCTCGACCACTCGGTCGCCGAGAACGGTCACTACACCTATGCGATCTCGGGCTTCACCCGGTCGTTCTGCCGCCAGTTGCTGTTCGAGGATCGGGTCCTCGCGAAACGAGTGCGCTTCCGGCGCGCCGAGGGACTCCGTCTGCTGGCCCGCGAGATCACTCGGCTGCTCGCCGAGCCGGACGGCCGCGCCGAGGCGCTACGCCTGATCGACCGCTGGCTGCCGGACATCGTCGCCACCGTCCGGTACCTGATCGACCACGACGCGTATCGGGACGCCATCGAGCTGCTGTCCGAGCTGGAGGACGTCTGGATCGAACGGGGACTGCTCGCCGATGCCGAGGCCATCGTGGCCACCCTGATGGCGGCGGTCGACTCCGGAGCCCACCCGCCCACGCTGATGGCCGCGGGTCGTGAGCTCCTGGGCCGCTGGGCACTGCGATCCGGGCGTTTCGAGGACGCGAAACGACTGCTCGCACCGGTCGTCTCCGCCCGGAATACCGACACCCGCCGTACCGACCCCGGCCTTGTCCATCGGGCGGGCCGCGCTCTGGCCCAGGTCCATCACGAGACCGGAAAGCCCCAGCGGGCCCGCACGCTGCTCGCTCGATTCCCTTCGGCCGCAGCCTCACCCGCGGAGCAGCCGGTCGCCGCACTCATGGAGGCGGTGATCGGACTCGGCGACGTGCCGCTAGAGGACGACGAAACCTGGTCGGCCCTGCGTGATCACGCGGCCGCCCTGCCCCGCCGCCGTGATCGGCTGACAGTCCTGAACACGCTCGGCCGGACCCTGCTGCGCGCCCGGTCGCCGCATCGCGCGCTGGAAGTCTTCCATCTCGTGCTGCGGACACCCGAACCGGTGATGAGCCTGCTGGAAATGGTGACGGCGCTGGAAGGCTGCGCCCGGGCCTACGATGCCGCCGGCGTCGAGTATTCCGAACAGACACACCGGCTTTCGGCGGCGACCCACTGGATCCGGGCCAGCTGTTCGCTGTCCCGGATCGCGGGGAATTCGGCCGATCCGGCGGTGAGCACCATCGGCGCGGTACTCGACATCGACGAGGCCATCGCCTATGCGCTGTCCATACCGCTGCTGTCGCGCGCCGATCTGGGATCTCCGCTGCTGTCCCGGCTGACCAAGCGGCAGCTCGAGACGGCGCTGCTGGTCGCCGAGGGCATGACCAACCGCATGATCGCCAATCGCCTGGGGATCGCCGAATGGACGGTCGTGAACCACCTGCGGCAGGTCATGACGAGGCTGGACTGCCCCAGCCGATTACACGTCGCGCTGGTCATCGAACGCGAGACCCAGCAGCCCGCGTGACGAGTCCACCGCGTGGCGGCCGGGGCAACGCCGACCCGGCCACCACGGGCGGTATCACCGAACCGTCCCGGCCGGCCGACGCAGGAGGTCGAGTTCCTCCTCGAGATCGACCGGCGCGGTGTTGGTGAAGATCACGTGGTCGATACCCCGGCCCGCGAGCACGGCCGGATCCTCGCCGATCTGCCGGTCGTGGGCGGGGCTACTCCGAGATCCATGGTGTTCTCCTCGATCACCGGAGCGTGCGGAAGGTCGCTCGAATGTCCTCGATGACGGCGTCGGGGTTCTCCCACGGGGTGAAGTGGCCGCCGTGTTCGTGCGCGCCGATATGGACCGGGTTGTACCAACCGCGGTGGCGCGCATCGTCGAGGAAGACCCGGGCACGGTTGGCCGTGGTCACGCCGGGCGGGTTCTCGAAGCCGAGGAAGGTGAAACCCGTTGGCGCCTCGATGATCGGCGTGCGGTCGTGGGCGGGCGTCCACGGGTAGCGGTTGGCATTGATATAGGCGCGGATCGACGTGGTGATGGTGTTGCCGACCCACCACATGGTGGCGTTGGCGAGCAGATGGTCACGGGGGAAGACGCTTTCGACATCCCCGCCCGATTCACTCCATTCGGTCCAGCGCCGCAGAATCCACGACAGCATGCCGACCGGCGAGTCCGCCAAGCCGAACGACAGGTTCTGGGAATCGAGGATGTGGACCGCGCTGTGGGAGGCGTAGCGGTATTGGAACGCGAGGATGCCGTCCCGGATCTCGTCGGGGACCCCCGGCGGGACCATGAACCCGCCGGTGCCGTCCCAGGGCCGTTCACCCTGGAACACATCCAGGTGTACGGGGTGCCCGAGCCAGATGCCGTGCAGGTCGGCGGCTCGCGCGTGGCCGAGTTGCGCGGTCACCAGCGCCCCGTAGTCCGCGCCGCCCGCCGCGTATTTCCCGAAGCCGAGATGGTCGGTCATCAGGCTGTGCCAGAGTTCGGACATCTTCCAGAAGTTCAGGTCCGTCCGCCCGGTGGGCGCGGAGAACCCGAAGCCGGGCAGCGAGGGCACGATCACCTCGAAGGCGTCGGCCGGATCGCCGCCGTAGCTGCCGGGATCGGCCAGCTGCTTGACGACCCGGGACCATTCCCGGAAGCTCCAGGGCCAGCCGTGCGTCAGGATCAGCGGAATCGGCGCGGGGCCCCGGCCCGGTTCCCGGAGATAGTGGATCGGGACGCCGTCGACGATCGCACGGTAGTTGTCGTAGCTGTTGATCTCGGCTTCGGCGGCGCGCCAATCGAATTCGTCGATCCAGTACGCGACGAGCTCCTTCATGTACGCGACGCTGGTGCCGTAATAGGTCTCTTCCTCCCGGATATCGGCGGGCCAGCGGGTCGCGAGCAGGCGCGCCTTCAAGTCGTCGAGCGTCTCCTGCGGAACCGCGACCACAAACTTCTCCGGCGCAGCCGCGGTCACGGAAGCGGCTGTCCTGTCGTCGGTTACGGTCACTTGACTCGCCGCCTGATGGTCATCGGCATGCCGCCCTCCGGCCCGAGCACCCCGCGCATCCGCCATTTCGGGGTGTAGCCGGGGACCCGCTCGGGAGCGAACAGCCGAGCCAGAGTGACCAGCAGGATCTGCGCCTCCAGATAGGCGAAGCTCTTGCCGATGCATACCCTGGGTCCGGCCGAGAAGGGATGGAAGGCGAAGGGGTGCATGCTCTTCTCGGCATTGTCGGCCCATCGGTCCGGATCGAATCGCTCCGGATCGGTCCAGAAATCGGGATGCCGATGGGTGAGGTAGGGTGCGACCACCACGATCGAACCGGGTTGCGCCACATACGATCCTATGCGCACCGGCTCCACGACATCACGCAGGTACAGCGGCGCGGGCGGATGCAGACGCAGCGCCTCCTTGATCACGCACAGTGAGTACGGCGCGTGCTCCAGGTCGTCGACGGTGAAATCGTCGGGCAGGGCATCCACTTCAGCGCGCAGCCGGACCGCCGACTCGGGGTTGTTGGCCAGCAGATACCACACGAATGCCAAAGTGCGAGCGGTGGTTTCGTATCCGGCGATGAACATCGTCACGCACTGATCACGCAGGACCATGTCGGCCCGATCGGCTGGGCCCAACTTCGCCTCATTGGCGATCATCTTGGTGAGCAGGTCGTCGGGACGGTCCTGCGCGGGCATCCGCCGGCGTTCCGCGATCACGCCCAGAATGAACTCGTCGACCCGCTGCCGCGCCTGGTCGTAGCCGCGGCGACCAGATGTCGGAACCCACTCGGGCGCTTTGAACTTGTCGGTATTGCGCCCGGAGGTGTACGTGATCATGGTTTCCACCGCGCCCTTCAACTGGGCGATGACATCCCGGCCCGCCGTGCTGAACAACGTCTTGAGCAGAATGGAGGCGGTGAGCGTCGCCATCTCGGGCACCATGTCCACCGGTTCGCCGCCCGCGGACTCCGGGGTCCAGCGGGTACTGAACCACTGCACGTCCTCGAAGAACAACGGCACGTACTCGCGCACCGACTTCGGGGTGAAGAAGGGCGCCAGCACCTGACGCTGCGACTTCCATTGCGCGCCGACGCTGGTCGCGACGCCCTCGCCCATCCAGTACTTGCGCACCGGGTCGTAGCTCGCGCCCTTGGTGTACTTGTCCATCTGCTCGAGCGTCACCATCCGGACGTGGTCGGGATGGGCCAGCACGACCAATCGGCGCGGACCGACCTGCAGCTCGGAGACATCGCCGTGCTCGCGCCAGAGCTGCTCGACCACCCCCAGCAGGCCGTTCTTCTTGGTGTTCACCGCCGTGGCGAAGCCGTACTTGTCGCGGGTACCCGGCATGGGGAGTGTTTCACCGTCGCCGCCCAGGACATTCGATTGCGAATGGTCCACCGGGCAGCCTTTGACCTCGGTCATGTGTGTTTCACCTCGATACGAATAGAAGATCGAATGATCGCGCACTCAGGCGACTGCCCGAGTTTCCTTCTCCGGCTGGTCCGCCGACAGTTCGCGAATGAATTCCACGGCGATCTCGGCGACCGCCTGTGGCGATTTCAACCAGGACATGTGCCCCAACCCCGAGTCGATGACCTCCCGCCGCAGTGGCGCCCGGCCGAATTTGCCGACGAGCAGATCCGTTTCACGAATCGAGACCCGGCGGTCGGCCGCGAAATTGATCGCGAGTACCGGTGTCTCGCTACGGCCCATCGCCGCTTCGTAATCGAATTCCGCCCCGCGCGGCTCGAACCGCCCGGACAACACCATATTCGCGATGTCCGTGGTCAGACCCCGGGTCGGCCGACCCAGCATCTTGGTGGCGGGCAGCCAGCCGATCCGGGCGATGACGCCGAACAGTGCCCGGGCGCCCAGCCAGCGCCGCGTCGACAGCGCCCGCAGCTCCGACACCGGCGCCAACCCCGAGGCCACCAGGATCAGCCCGGCAATGCGCTGATCACGGGCGACATGGCAGACGGCGAGCTGGCCGCCGAAGCTGTGGGCCAAGACGTAGACCGGGCGCCCGGCCGAGAGACCACGCGCGTACTCGGTGGTCAGGTGGTAGTCGTAAATGACCTGGTCGTGCATGCCGTAGCGACTCGAACGCGGCGGCCGGGGAGACGAATTCCCCTGACCGTGCAATTCACCCACCACGACGGTGCAGCCCTGGCGACTCAGTTCGGCCGCCAATCCGGAATACAGCGCGCCGGACGCCGCGATACCCGGCCAGACCACGACAACCGGTGCGTCATCGGTGTTTTCGGCACGGAATGTATTGACCACGGCGACAGTGCCGTCCGGCAACTCTATGGATCGTGTTGATTGCGTTTCGGACATAGTCGGCAACCCTTTCCGTTCTGACATCCACTCGAATCCGAGGCTCGCGGATCGATGGCCAGAGATTAGAGGGATCTGCTTTTCCTGGGCAATGCTGTGTTCAACCGCGTTCAACTGCGATTCGGTCGTCGGTTGAACGGGGGCTCGCCGCCAGTTCATCGGCGAATCTCCGCCAGCCCGCGGCACATTCGAGCGCGACCTGTGCGACCAGATCGGCACAGTGTGGCGGTACGGTCATGACCAGTTGTTCACGGGCGCGGTCGTCGAGCAGCTGCGAGCTGAGCAGCCGCAGCAGGGAGCGACCGGAACCGGACATCCGCAGGGAGGGATCACGATACATCGCACGGAGCAGATCGCCGGCGGTCTGCCCGCGCACCTGGACCGGCTTCGGGGTGCGCCGGGCCCGCGACGGCACCGGGTCCTCACCGCGATCCAGCCGCGCCCGGACGTCCCGGACCGTGGCCGGGGATATTCCGGCGGCACTGGCGATCTCGCGCAGTGAGGCGTCCGGTCGGGCGGCGAGCAATCGACTCGCCCGCGCCCGTCCGGCGGCGCTGTCCACCGGCCTGACCTTGCCGTCCCGCCCGAGTCTGGACTCCACCGCCGGGACCGCACCCCCGGAATCGGTTCGCATCGCCGCGATCGTCTTCGCGGCCAGGCCGGTGACCGAGGCGAGCACGCGATCCGACCACTGCGGATGAGTCCGCAACAGGCGCAGCGTCGCTGCCGCGCGGTCGGCCGACGACAGTGGCAGACCATGATGGACGTTCGCCCGCACCGCCAGTACGAAGGCGTCTGCCTCGGTGCCGTCGAAGTACACGATGTCGATCTGCGCGTCGCCGCGCAGCTCGGCCGCCCGCAGCCGATGCACCCCGTCGATCACCCGCATGGTCGGGCGGTGCACCAGGATCGGCGGCAGCCGGGTCTGCGATTCCGCCAGCCGCTCGACATGGTCGGCATCGACACCGCCGATGCGCGGGTGATCCCCGATCAGCAGCGACACTGTCGCGGCCCGGACCACCTCGCTCTGCCCGGTCCCCCCGATCGCCTGAACTTCCGTACCCGACATGGAACCGGCCGACAGCCGCACCAGAGGTCGATCGCTCGAGTTCATGGTTCCCCTTGTCTCTTAACGGATTCGATGGATATCGAACGCTGCCATCGAAGCCGAGATTAGAACTCGTTCACCCCAGGCGGCCACCACACGCGCCCGTCACGACCGAACCCAATCGGACCCGGAATCGCCTCATTGATCACGTGTAACACCTTGTGCGACAACATATTTCAGAGTGATGCGACAATTGCATTTCCGTCCTGTTCCCGGGCACACGTAGCAAGACATTGCTGCAATAGAACTCGTTACAGTCCTGTTTCAGGGCCTCCCATCCGCGCCCTCGGGGACGTTGCGCCAGCGGCTCGAAACACCTGTCTCGCCGGGATGGTTACTGCGTGTTTGGTTTTCCTCGAGGACCGCTCGAGCCGGGATTCACATACTCGGGACGCGAACAGCGACGTTCGGGATCTGACCCCGAGTAGCCATCGGCTACCTGCACGATTCGGAAGACATCATGAACGCCAATCTGATCGCGGCGGCCCAGGAGTTGGCCGCGCCGGGGGCACCGGACGGGCAACGGCGGGTGCTGGCCATGTTTCCCGGGCAGGGATCGCAGCGGGAGGGGATGGCCGCGCATTTGATTCGGGAGCACCCGGAGACCGCGGGGGCCGTGTTCGAGCGGGCCGACGAGTGCCTGGGGCTGCCGATGCGGGCGCTGTGCACGGAGGGGGACGCGGAGCAGTTGCGGGCCACCGAGGTGGCGCAGCCGGCGATTCTGGCCACGGCGCTGGCCACCTTCGAGGTCCTGCGGGCCGAGGGGTTCGCGCCCGACCTGGTGGCGGGGCACAGCCTCGGGGAGTTCGCGGCGCTGGCCGCGGCCGGAGTGCTGGATCTCGCCGACGCGTTGACGCTGGTGCGGCTGCGGGGTGAGCTGATGGCCGAGATCGCGGCGGCGGTGCCGGGCGCGATGACGGCCGTGTCCGGGGTGGACGCGGGGCGGATCGAGGAGATCTGCGCGGGCGTGGACGGGGTCGTCGAGCTCGCCAACTACAACGCGCCGGATCAGTCGGTCATCTCGGGGACGGCGGAGGCGGTCGCGGCCGCCACCGAGCTGCTGCGCGCCGCGGGGGCGGGCTCGCTGGTCGCGCTGCGGGTCGGCGCACCGTTCCACTGCTCGCTCATGGCGTCCCTCGAGGAGCGGTTCGCCGCCGGGCTGCACCTGGCCGACTTCCGCGATCCCACCACCACCGTCATCAGTTCCGTGACCGCACAACCGATTTCGAGCGGCAAAGCGGCGCGGGAACTGCTGCACCGCCAGCTCACCGCCCCGGTCCGCTGGATCGAGGTGATCAGCACCGCCGCCGAACTCGGCTGCACCGACTACCTCGAGATCGGCCCCGGACGCGTGCTGTCGGGGCTCGCCAACCGCATGGTCAGCGACGCCACCGTGCGCAGCACCCAGGACTCTCGCCGCATCGCCGCGGCCGTCGCCCAATACGCCTGAACCCGGCCGAATACGCCTGAGCCAGGCCAGATCCCACCGGACTCCCACCGATCACACCCCTGCGGCAGGCGCCGCGGGGGTCCCCACCAACCCCTCACCGAGAAAGAAGGAATCACCATGCCCGAAACCACCACCGACTTCGCGCCCGCCGTCACCGACGCGATCGCCGACGCCCTCGGCATCGACCAGTCCGAGGTGACCCTCGACGCCACCCTGATCGACGAGCTCGGCGCGGAATCCATCGACCTGCTCGACATCCTGTTCCGCATCCACCGCGACACCGGCGTCAAGATCGCCGTCGCCGACGTGCAGGAACTGCTGCAGGGCGGCATCCCCGACGACGAGTTCGGCGACGAGAACGAGATCGTCTCCGAGATCGGGCTCGCCCACCTGGAGAAGGTGCTGCCGCAGTTCGACCGCAGCAATCTCAACGGCCCGCTGCGCGGCGAGCAGGTGCTCGGCCTGGTCACCGTACGCAACCTGGTCGACCTGGTCGCCCAGCGCGCCGCCGCACCGGCCGAGGCCGAAGAGGTCGCCTGATGCCGGAGCAGGATTTCGCAGGCAAGGTCGCGCTGGTCACCGGCGCGTCCCGCGGCATCGGCCGGGCCGTCGCACTCACCCTGGCCCGGCGCGGGGCGGCGGTCGCGGTGAACTACCGCTCCCACAAGGACGAAGCCCTCGAGGTGGTCGCCGAGATCGCGGACTTCGGCGGCCGCGCGGTCGCCGTCGGCGCGGACGTGTCCGAGCTGGCGGCGGCCAAGGATCTGGTGGAGCAGACCCGGGATCAGTTGGGCGGCTTGCACATTCTGGTCAACAACGCGGGCATCACCCGTGACGGGCTGCTGCACGACATGGATCCGGCCGAATGGTGGAAGGTCATCCAGGTCAACCTGGGCGGCGCCTTCAACTGCACGCACGCCGCGGCCGGGCATCTCATGTCCCAGGGCGAGGGCGCGATCGTGAACGTCTCGTCCATCATGGGCGAGAAGGGTCTCACCGGGCAGTCCAACTACTCGACCTCCAAGGGCGCGATGAACGCCCTCACCCTGGCCTGCGCGGTGGAGATGGCCCGGTTCGGGGTGCGGGTGAACGCCGTGCTGGGCGGCGTCATCCCCACCGATCTCATCGGCGACCTGCTGCAACGCGACAACGGCAAGGGCCGCACCCATGTCCCGATGCGCCGCTACGGCGACGTGGGACAGGTCGCGGAGGCGGTGGCCTGGCTCGCCAGTCCCGCCGCCGATTACGTCACCGGAGAGCTGCTGCGCGTCGACGGCGGCCTCGCGGTGCAGCTCAGCAACGGCCGCCTGGTCTCCCGCTGAACACCCCGGCATCCCGCTGAATCGGAAAGGACGTGACTGCCATGCGATTTCATCTCATCGACCGAATCGAGTCCTGGGAACCGTTGCAGCACATCACGGCTCGCAAACTCACCTCGGTCTACGAGAACGTCTGGCAGCCGTCCGCCACCGGCCCCGTGCTGCCCTTCGGCCTGGCCCTGGAGGCGCTGTGCCAGGCCGGGGCCTGGCTCGTGCTGCTCAGCTCGGCGCACACCAAACGCGCCGCGCTGCTCACCGTCGGCGACGTCACCATGCACCGCGACGCGGTACCCGGTGACGTGCTGCGGATGACGGCCCGGGTGGTGCACGCGACGCCGGAGGCGGCGGTGGTGGACGGCTGGATCGAGGTCGACGGCGAGCGAATCATGGACGCCCGCAACATCATGTGCGCCCTCATCGACGCCGACCGGCTCGACGACCCGGCCGACACCGAACGGATGGCGCGCCACCTGCTCGGCGAGGAGCTGGTCGGATGAGCACCCCGGCCGGACCCCGGCGGGTGGTGGTGACCGGCGTCGGCGCGGTCACCCCGCTCGGCGTGGACGCGCCGTCCACCTGGGACGGACTGGTGGCCGGGCGCAATGCCATCGGCCCGCTGACCACCTTCGACTGCACCACCTTCCCGGTCCGGATCGCCGGGCTGGTCCCGGACTCCTTCGATCCGGCCACCGCGATCCCGGCCGCCGCCGACCGGCGCTGGGTGTCCCGGCCCGGCCTGTTCGGGCTGGCTGCGGTCGGCGAGGCCCTGCGCTCCGCGGGCCTGGACGCCGAGCAGCCCTATCCGCCCTCGGATCGCGGGGTGGCCATGGGCGCGAGCGTGGGCCGACCCGACCTGGAGATGGTGCTGCGGGTCTCCGAATTGCGTTCCCGTACCGGGAAACCCGACGCGTTCGTGCGGCCCGCACCGTCGGCCACCCTGACCGGCAATCAGAACCTGGCCCTCAACGCCATGGTCCGGCTGATCGGCGCGACCGGTCCGATGGTGGGCATCCACACCGCCTGCGCCGGATCCGGACACGCCCTCGGCGAGGCCTTCCGGCTGATCCAGGAGGGCGACGCCCGCATGATGGTGGCCGGCGGCTACGACTCGCTCACCACCTGGGCCGACATCCTCGGCTTCGGGCTGCTGGGCGCGATGACCGACCGCTACAACGACGATCCCGCCGCCGCCTCGCGCCCCTTCGACGCCGACCGCAGCGGGTTCGTGATCGGCGAGGGCGCGGTGTCCTTCGTCCTCGAGGACCACGACTCCGCGCTCGAGCGCGGGGCGCCGATCCTGGGCGAACTGCTCGGCTACGGGTCCACCATGAACGCCTGGCGGATCACCGACTCGCCACCGGACGGTGCGGGCGCGATCGAGGCGATGGAATCCGCGCTGACCGAATCCTGTTTGGGCACAGCCGATATCGACTACATCGCGGCGCACGGCACCAGCACGCCCGGCAATGACGTCTCCGAGACCCGGGCCATCAAGAAGGTGTTCGGCGACGACGCCTACCGGCTGGTGGTGTCCTCGCCCAAATCCATGGCCGGGCACCTCACCGCCGGGGCCGCGGCCCTGAACCTGCTGGCGGCGCTGGGCGCGATCCGGGACGCGGTGGTGCCGCCCACCCGCAATCTCGACACCCCGGATCGGGCCCTGGATCTCGACTACGTCCCCCATCGCGCGCGCCGAATGCCGGTGCGCGCGGCCATGATCAACGCCCTCGCGTTCGGCGGTTCCAATACCTGCCTCGTGGTGGGCGCACCCCCGAACACCCCCGAACTCAGGGAGCAGCCATGACCGCGTCCCACCCCGCGCCCGCCGACCTCCCGGCGGCGGGCATCGGCACCCCGGGATTCGATCGAATCCTGGTGGTGAGCCCCGGCCTTCGGGCCGAGGCCCTGCTGAACGTCACCGGCACCCTGCCGTTCTTCGACAGCCACTTCCCGCGCCGCCCCATCCTGCCCGGCGTGCTGCTGACCGAGAGCCTGATCGCGCTGGCCGTCATGGCCGCCGGTGATCCCCTGCTGCGGCTGCGCGCCGCCGACGGGCTGCGCTTCCGGCGCTTCATCACGCCGGGCGATCAGGTGCACCTGACCGTCGAGAGCGTCAGCACCGGAACCGATCCGGACGAGTCGGTGTGGCGGGCGACCGCCACGGTGGACGGCCGGACCGCCGCCGCCATCAAGAACCTGCGCCTGGCGCGTAGGCCGATCGCCGCGGTGCATGGCGATTCCGCCGCGGCGATCGGTGGCCCCGCCGCGGCGATGCCGGTCGCGAACGGCTTTGCCGCCGAGGTGACGCCGTGACCGCGCGGCGCGTGGTGATCACCGGCGTCGGCCTGGTCACGGCGCTCGGCGAGGGCGCCCGCGAGACCTGGGACGCGCTGGTGGCGGGGCATACCGGCATCGCCCCGCTGCGCGCCTACGACCCGTCACCGCTGCGCACCCGGCTCGGCGCGGAGATCCCCGACTTCGATCCGGGCAAGTTCCTGTCGCTGCGGTCCATGCGCACCTCCACCCGCGGCGACCAGTACGGCGTCGCGGCCGCCACCCTGGCGCTGCGCGACGCCGGGCTCGAGCGCAGCGACCTCGGCCACCGCACCGGGCTGTATCTCGGTGGCAACAAGGACATCTGCCAGCGCGACGACTCCATCGCCGACATGGAGGCCATTCGGGGCGTGGACGGCGAGCCGGACATGCGCAAACTGGGTGAACTGGCCCGGTCGATCGTGCCGCCGCTGGCGTATGTGGAGGGTTTGCAGAACGGCGGGACCTACCACATCTCCTCGCTGTTCGGCCTGCGCGGACCCAATGCCTTCTACGCGGGCGCGGCCGATTCCGGTGCGACCGCGATCGGGCGGGCCATGCGCGCCATCCGGCGCGGGGAGGCCGATCTGGCCGTGGCGGGCGGCTACGACGACGCCACCAACTGGTGGGCCATGGCCAAGCTGGACGGACTCGGCGTGCTGTCACCGCGAAACGACTTGGACACCAAGGCGTTCCGGCCGTTCGACCACGAACACACCGGCTCCGTGATCGGCGACGGTGCGGCGATCCTGGTGCTCGAGGATCGTGATCGGGCATTGGGGCGCGGCGCGCACATCTACGCCGAGCTCGCGGGCTACGGCATGGGCAACGACTGCGTGCGCCCGCCCGCCTCCGATCCGGACGGGCGCGGCCTGGTCCGCGCGATCACGGCGGCGCTGTCGGATGCCGATGCGGCGGGCCCGGATTGCGTGTTCTCGCACGGCTGCGCCACCGCGCTCGGCGACACCAGCGAAGTGCGGGCGCTGCGCACCGCCCTCGGCGGAGCCGCCGACCGGGCCGCCGTGACCAGCGTCAAACCCCAGACCGGGCATCTGGTCGGCGGCGCGGGCGCGCTCAATGCCGCCCTGGCCGCGCTGGCCCTGGACTCCGGCGTGGTGCCCGCCACCGCCAATCACGAGAACCCGGCCCCCGGATGCGATCTCGACATCGTCAGCGGTGCGGCCCGGCACGCCCGGCCGAGGGTCGCGCTGGCCCTGGCCCGCGGCCTGGAGGGCCAGGCCGTGGCGCTCACCCTCACCCAATCGAACTGATCGACAGGACTTTCGGCCATGCACGAAACCCATCGTCCGGCGCCCCGGCGCATCGTGATCACCTCGCTCGGCGCGATCACCGCACACGGCGCCGGCGCGGAGGAACTGTGGCAGCGGGTGCGCGGCGGCGAGGTCGCCATCCGGCCGCTGCGCGAATTCGCCGTCGCCGGACTGCCCGCGGCCATCGGCGGCGAGATCCTCGACCCGCCGCGCCCCAAATACGACTACCTGGCCCCGCTCGGCCTCACCGACCCCGAACCGGCCATCGACTACGCGCTCATCGCCGCCGAGGAAGCCATGGCGGGCGCGGGATTGGGCGTGCTGGAGGCGGGCGCGGCGCCCCGCCCGGACGCGCTCCCCGCCCACCGCTGGGGTGTGGCCTTCGGCAGCTGCAACAGCGGGATCCGCAGCGCCGAGAAGGCGGTCCGCCGCGCGGTCGACGCCGGACGCACGGTCGGCGCGGACGAACTGGGACTCGGTGACGACCGGCACCTGCTGCTGGTGTCACCGCAGTTCTGCGCGGAGGCCCTCAGCGCCGCCTTCGGGCTGAAAGGTCCCGTGCTGTCGGTCAATACGGCCTGCGCGTCCAGCGCCCACGCTCTCGCCCACGCCGTCGAACAGATCCGCGCCGGACGCGCGGACGCCATGCTGGTCGGCGGCAGCGACGCGCTCAGCGAGATGGCGTACTACGGCTTCAACAGCGTCGAATCGCTGTCCTCGCGACCGGCGCGCCCGTATTCCCGTGACCGCGACGGTCTCTCGCTCGGCGCGGGCGCGGGCATGATGGTGCTGGCCTCCGCCGAGGTGGCCCTCGCGGCCGGCGCCCCGATCGTCGCCGAGGTGCTCGGCTACGGCATGTCCGCCGACGGCTACCACGCCACCGCCCCGCATCCCCAGGGCGCGGGCGCGGCGCGCGCCATCCGCGCCGCCATCGACACCGCCGGGCTCACCCCCGCCGACGTGCCCTACATCAACGGGCACGGCACCGGGACCCCGAAGAACGACTCGGCCGAGAGCAACGCGGTCCGCGCCGCCCTCGGCGACGCGGCACAGGACGTGGTGCTGAGCAGCACCAAATCCATGATCGGCCACCTGCTCGGCGCGGCGGGAGCCGTCGAAGCCATCGTCACCATCCTCGGTCTGCGCGACGAGATGATCCCGCCGACAGCCGGTTTCGCCGAGACCGACCCGGCGTGCGGGCTGGATCCCGCGCCGAACCAGGCCCGGGCCCTGCCCATGCGGGTCGCCGCCTCGAACAATTTCGCCTTCGCCGGGGCCAACGCCTGTGTCGTGTACGGACGACCGGCGGGAACCGGCGATGAGCACGTGCCCGGTGCGGCCGACGAGTTCGATGAGGTCGTCGTGACCGGGATCGGCGTGCTCATGGGTGCGGCGGCCGACCCCGAACAGCTCTGGGCCGCATGGCGGGCCGGGGCCGGAATTGCCGAGTCGCACCACGGGTTGCGGGTGGTGCGAGTGGGCACCGACCCGGGAGCGGCCATTCCGGCGAAGGCGCGGCGGCGGATGGATCGCCTCGGCCAGTTGGCCGTGGCGACCAGCGAGCAGGCGCTCACGGCGGCCGGGCTCACCGCCGACGAGAGCGTGGGCGTGGTGCTCGGCACCGGTGTCGGTCCGATGAGCAGCATCTCCCGCTTCTTCGAGCCGACGGTGCTGGGCGGTCCGCTGCAAGGCAATCCGGCGATCTTCCCCAATACCGTCTTCAATGCCGCCGCCGGGCAGGTGGCGATGGCGCTGGGCGCGAAGGGGCCGACGTCGACTCTCACCTCGGGTCACGCCGCCGGCGCTGCCGCTCTCGGCACCGCCTTCGACCTGTTGCGGGCCGGACGAGCCGACGCCGTCCTCTGCACCGGCGCGGACGAGCTCTCGCCCTACGCGCTCGACGCCTACCGGGGCGCGGGAGTGTTCACCGGTCGTCACGGCCGCGAATTCCAGCTCGCCGAGGGCAGCGTCACCCTGCTGCTGGAACGGGCCTCGACCGCGCGGGCCCGCGGGGTCACACCGCTGGCCGTGCTCGCGGGCTACGCCACCACCTGCGATGCGCTCGGCATCGCACGCTGGGATCCGCGCGGGCACGGGGTGGAACGGGCCATGCGCGATGCCCTCGGCGCGTCCGGGGTGAAACCGGAAGAGCTGACCGCGGTCTGGACCGCCGCGGCGGGGCTGCCCGCGGTGGACGGTCCCGAGCGCCGGGCCGTCGATCGGCTCGGCCTGAAGCCGGCCTGTGCCCGGCACGAGCCCAAGCGGGTGCTCGGCGATCCCATCGGCGCGGGCGCGCAGCTGGCCGCCGCGCTGGCCATCACCTCGTGGGCGCACGGCGCGGACCACGGCCCGGTGCTGGTCAACGGCTCGTCGCTGGGCGGCACCCACACCAGCTTCGTGCTGACCCACCCCGCGGCCGCACCGCAGTGACCCGACGCACCCACCCCATCGTGAACGCACACATCGAATCGTGAACGGAGACACCATGCCGAACCTCGACACACGCCACGTGTCGATCCTGTCCACCGGCTCCTACCTGCCCGGGGACCCGATCGACAACGCCACCCTCGAGCGCCTGTGCGGGCCCATGCCCGCCGAGGTCCTCGACAACATCCAAGTACGGCAACGGCATTGGATCATCGACCCCGCCACCGGCCGCCACACCACCGGCACCTCCGCCATGGCCACCACGGCGGCGCGGCGGGCGCTGGCCCGCGCCGGCATCGACCCGGCCGAGGTGGATCTACTGGTCATGTCCTCGGCCAGCCCCGAATACCAGCTGCCCGCCGTGGTCACCTACGTGCAGGAGCGGCTCGGGCTCGCGCACTGCGCGTCCATCGAATTCCGGGCCGCCTGCACGGGTTTCGTGCAGGGCCTCGACTACGCGCGCCGCCTGCTCGCCGACGGCACCTACACGACGGCCGTGGTGATCGGCGCGGAATCCATTTCGCCGCTGCTGGTTCCGATGTACCTCGGCATGGACCCCGAACTGGTGCGCATGCGCGATCGGCTGGTCATCAACTCCTTCGGCGACGGCGCCGGGGCGGTCGTGCTGCGCGCCGGCGAACCCGGCAGCACCGACCCGAACGGCGAATTCCGTTTCGCCACCGCCTGTCTCGGTGGCGACCGCAAGCCCGGCATGCAGATCGTCGGCGGCGGCACCCACGAGCCGGTGTTCGATCAGGCCAAGCGCAAGCGCCTGGTGGAGATGAAGCTCGACGTGAACGGGACCGCCACCTTCGGGCCGCAGGTGTTCGTGGCGGGCATGAAGGACATGCTGGCGCGCACCGGGCTCACCGTCGCCGAGATCGACGCCTGCGTGCTGCCCGAAGGCAATGCCGACTATTTCACCGCCGAATTCGACGCCGCCGGAGTCTCGCCCGAGGACCAGGCGGTGCTGGCCAAGAACATCGTCGAGAACCTGGCCACCGTCGGCGCGACCGGCTCCGCGGCGGTGCCGCTGGCCCTCGACGACGGCTGGGTCCAGGGCCGGGTCCGGCCCGGCGACCAGTTGCTGCTGCTCGCCGTGGAGGCCAGCCGTTACCTCTACGCCGGTCTGTCGCTGCGCTGGGAAGCCCCGTTCGCCGAATCCGCCGAGGTGATCGACCATGTCGCCTGATCACGTGTTCACGGCGGAGGAGAACGCGCGCATCATCCGCCGCGTCTTCGACGAATTCGTCAACCAAGGCGACTTCTCGGTGGTCGACGAGATCTACTCCCCCGACATGGTCGACCACCAGCCGCTGCCCGGCGCGCCCGACGGCACCGCGGGCGTCAAGTACACCATCGCCGGTCTGCGCGAAGGCTTCCCGGACCTGCACGTCACCATCGAGGCGCTCAGCGCGCACGCCGACTACGTGGTCATCCACAACACCTGGCGCGGCACCTTCACCGGCGAATTCCTGGGCATGGACCCCACCGGGGAGGCCATCGAGTTCAAGGGCGTCGTGGTGTGGCGGCTGGCCGACGGCCTGATCTGCGAACGCTGGGGCATCGGCGTCGAATCCGCCATGCTCGAGGCGCTCGGCCTGGGCTGGCTGATGTCGGGCGCGCTGGGCCGCAAGGGCCGGCGCCGCAAGGGCGGCGGCATGGACCTCGCGGAACTGGCGGCCACCGTGTCGTCCCTGACCGAAGCGGCGTCCCCGACCGAAGCGGGCCGGCCGTGACGCAGCGGCCACTGACCGTTCTCATCTCCGGCGGCGGCATCGGCGGCCTGGCCGCGGCCCTCGCGCTGCGACAGCGCGGCCTGCGCGTGCGGGTCTTCGAACGCGCCACCGAACTACGCGACGGCGGTGCGGGACTGCACATCTGGACCAACGGCACCATCGCGCTGCAACGCCTCGGCGTGCTGCGCGAGGTGCTCGAGACCGCCCCCATGCAGCAGATCACCCATTTCGGGACCTGGCGCGGGGACCTGTTCGGCGCGTGGCCGGTCGGCGGATTCATCGAGAAGTACGGATGCCCGACCATCGCGGTCGAGCGGTCGGTGCTGCACCGGATCCTCAGCGCGGCGGTCACCGCCACCGGCGACGACGCCGAGATCCGCACGGGCGCAGCCGTCGTCGGCTTCGAACAGGACGACACCGGCGTCACCGTGGAACTGTCCGACGGCGACCGGGTCCGCGGCGACGTCCTCATCGGCGCGGACGGCATCAACGGCATGGTCCGCAACGGACTGCTCGGCATGGCCCGGCCGCGCTACACCGGCTACATCGCCTGGCGCGGCAAAGCCGAACTGCGGCACGAGAAGATCCCGCCCGGCACCTTCTACGCGCTGTTCGGGCCCGGCACCCGATTCACCTTCTACGACGTCGCCCCCGGCGTCGTGCACTGGATGAGCGTGGCCAACGGCGAACCCGGCGGCCACGACGACGGCGACCCCAGAGAATTACTGGCGCAACGGCATCGGGGCTGGATGGCCCCGGTCGAGGAGATCCTGGCCGCCACCCCGCCCGAGGCCATCATCCGCGGCGACGTGCTGGACCGGGCTCCCGACAAACGCTGGGGCGCCGGCCGGGTCACGCTGCTCGGCGACGCCGCCCACCCCATCACCTTCAATATCGGCCAGGGCGCGTGCCAGGCCCTCGAGGACGCCCTCGTTCTGGCCGAGGAACTCGACACCACCGACCCGGCGACGGCGTTGCGCCGCTACGAGAAACAGCGCCGCGCCCGCACCGCCGGACTCCAGAAGGTGGCGTGGCGGATCGGCCGCCTCGGCGCGGTGGAGAACCCGCTGCTCATCCGGCTGCGCGAACTCGGCATGCGGCTGGTGTGGCCGTGGCTCGTCTTCCGCATCGCCGAACGCGACCAGATCGCCTACGCCACCCGCTGGCGCACCCCCGAACCGACCGCATCACTGCAGAAAGACGGTGTCTGACATGAAGCAATCCCAAACCGAGGCCGACTTCTTCGGCGACTTCGCCGAATCCTGGTGGGACGACGACTCCGCCATGAAGGGGCTCACCTCCTTCCAGCGCCCGCGCTTCGAGTATTTCGACAAGTTCGTCCAGGACTGGGCGGGCAAGAAGGTGCTCGACGTCGGCTGCGGCGGCGGCTTCACCACCGAGTACCTGGCCGGGCGCGGCGCCGAGGTGAGCGGGATGGACCCCTCCGCCCGGCTGGTCGCCGCCGCCCGAGCGCACGCCGAATCGACCGGCAAGAACATCGAATACTCCGTCGGACGAGCCGAGGCGCTGCCCTACGCGGACCACACCTTCGACGTCGTCACCTGCGTGGACGTGCTCGAGCACGTGGACGACCCGGCCATGGCGGTGCGTGAGATCGCGCGGGTGCTCAAGCCCGGCGGAATCTTCTGCTACGACACCATCAATCGCACCCTGCTGGCCCGCATCGTGATGATCTGGATCCCGGAGTACCTCACCGGCATGGTGGCCCGCGGCACCCACCATCACCACCAGTTCATCAAACCCGCCGAGCTGGCCCGGCACCTCGACGCCGCCGGGCTGAAGCCGCTGGCCAAGCAGCGCGGGCTGACCATTCTGGGCAAGAAGCGCGACGGCAACCTGATCATGTTCACCACCGCGGACCTGTCCTCCACCTATATCGGTGCGGCGGTGCGCTCGTGAAGGCGGTCTTCTACCGGCGCTACGGCGACGCGTCGGTCCTCGAATACGGTGAGCTGCCCATTCCGAAGATGGCGCTCGACGGGGTGCTGCTCGACGTGAAGGCCGCCGCGGTCAACCCGATCGACTGGAAGGCCCGCGAGGGCTATCTGGATCCGTTCGCCGACACCGTCTTCCCCATCGTCCCGGGCGCGGACGTGTCGGGCGTGGTGCGCGAGATCGGCATCGGCGTCAACGAGTTCGCGGTCGGCGACGAGGTCGTGGGCTGCGTGCGCGAGGACTACCTGAGCCGCGGCAGCTTCGCCGAGGTGATGCCCGCGCCGGTGCGGGCGCTGGCGATCAAACCGCCGAACATGGGCTGGGCCGAGGCCGCCGCCATGCCGCTGGCCGCGCTCACCTCCTACCAGGCCCTGGTGCGGGTGCTCGACGTGCAGCGCGGGGAGACCGTGCTCGTGCACGGCGCGGCCGGTGGCGTCGGCAGCGTGGCGGTGCAGATCGCGGTGCACCTGGGTGCGCGGGTGATCGGCACCGCCAGCGAGCGCAATCACGAATTCCTGCGTGAGCTGGGTGCGGAGCCGGTGAATTACACGGTGGGACTGGCCGATTCGGTCCGCGCCCTCGCACCCGACGGGATCGACGTGCTGCTCGACGCGGTCGGCAAACGCATCCAGCGCACCGTGCTGCCGCTGCTGGCCCCGCACGGCCGGTTCGCCTCCGTGGTCGACCCGAAGGCCCGCGAACTCGGCGGCTCCTACGTGTTCACCCGGCCCGACACCGGCGACCTGCCCGTGGTCGCCGCGCTCGCCGCCAAGGGCGTGTTCCGGGTGCCGGTCGGCGCGGTCTTCCCGCTGCCCGAGGCCGCCGGGGCGCATCTGCTCAGCCAGGGCGGACACGCCCGCGGAAAGGTCGTGGTCGCCGTCGACGAGGCCGCCTGCCAGGAGGAAAACCCTTACGATGAACGGTAATTCAATGCTAGCCCACCGCCGTGTGCAGGGCATGGTCCGGCAGATGGCATGGTCGCAGGCGCTGGCCCGGATCGCCATCGGCACCGGCATGCTCACCCAGCCCGCCACGGTCTCCAAATCGTGGTCGGGCGAATACGACGACAACGCCTCCTCCCTGCCCACCCGCGCGTTCGGCACCCGGGACGTGGTGATCGGGCTCGGCACCGTGTGGTCGCTGCGGCGCGGGCACCCGGTGCGGCACTGGTTCGTGCTCGGCGTCGCACTCGAACTGGTGGATGCCACGGTGACGCTGAACAAGCGCGGGCGCCTCGGCGTGACCGGGCCGCCGGACACCTGGGAGTTGCTCACAGCAGCGGGATTGGCCGGCGGAATTCTGGTAGCCGCGGCGTTGCGGGAGTAACGAACCCCCTACCGCCCCATAACCGATCACAAAGCGCACCGGGCGAGAACTGGCCATCGCCACAATCACATTTCGGTGAAATGTCTTGCACCACACGGTGCAACATAATGTTCACGACAATTTGCGACGATCACCACTACCGACGCCGAGGTGGAGAATCGGCGGTAGCCGTTCTCGCCCTTGGCCATTCGCCGAGGATTTGCTAATGGAAATTCTGTTCCAGTCAGCCATAGGTATTTCAATTCTGACGACCGCGGTCGTCTACGGCACCGATTTTTTCTGCGCCCTGGTGCTGCGGACGGCCTTCGCCCGCATCGACGACCGCGCCCTGGCCGCGGTCACCGGCCGGATCCACGAGGTCGCCGACAAACGCATGCCGATCCCGGGCGCGGTCGGCGTGGTCGCCGCGGTCGTAGCCACCGGCCTGGCGTTTCTCGACGGCAAGACCGCCGCGGGGGGCTTCGCGGCGCTGGCCGTCGCCACCCTGGCAGTCTGGCTGGGCATCTACGCCCGGATCAGCGCGCCGGTCAACAAGCAGCTCACCGCCGCGGTCATCGCCGACCGCGTCCCCGCCGACGTCCGCGAGATGCAGCGCACCTGGGACAGCGTCATCGTCGTCCGCGTCGTCCTGCAGGGAATCGCCCTGGTCGCACTCTTTCTCGCGGCGCTGTCCATGTAATGGGCTGCGCCGCAACCAAACCAGGGGGAAGTTAGGCGTGACAATGATCCAGTTCAAGCTCCTGGGCCCGGTACAGCTCCACGTCCACGGCAAACCCGTCGACCTCGGGCCGCCCCGGCAGACCAGCCTGCTGGCCGCACTGCTGGTGGATTCGGGCCGGCCGCTCTCCATCGACACGCTCATCGACCGCGTGTGGGGTGATTCCCCGCCGGTCGCCGCCCGCGACGCCGTCTACACCTACGTCGCCCGGCTGCGGGGGGTGCTCACCGAGGCCACCGCCGGGCACGGCGGCCCACCCGTCCAGGTCAACCGCGGCTCCGGCGGCTACACCCTGTCCACCCCACCGGATTCCGTCGACCTGCGGCACTTCATGGACCTGGTGGACCGGGCCCGCGCCACCGACATCGACGACCCCGGCCGCGTCGAACAACTCGCCGCGGGGCTGAACCTGTGGAACGGCAGCGCCATGACCGGACTGGACAGCGAATGGGCCCGGCGACTCAGCGACTCGCTGCACCGGCTCAAGCACGAGGTCACCGCCGACTGGGCCGACGCCGAGATCCGGCGCGGCAACCACTCACTGGTGATCAACCGGCTGCACACCGCCCTGCTCGAGGAACCGCTCGCGGAAGGGTTGCAGGAGCGGCTGATCCGCGCCTACTTCCTCAATGGCGAGACCGCCCAGGCGCTGCGGCAGTACGAACTGGCGCGGCGGCTCATCGCCGACGAACTCGGCGCCGACCCCAGCCCCGGCATGCGGGACCTGCACTGCCAGATCCTGCGCGGCGACCCGCCCACCGTCACCCTCGGCATCGCACCCGACATGGTGCCGCTGGCCCCGCTCGGATTCAGCGGGCGCGACGCCGAACTGGCCACCCTCACCGGCATGCTCACCGACGAGCCGTCCCCGCGGCCGGTGCTGGTCACCGGCGGCGCGGGCGTCGGCAAGACCGCGCTCGTGCTGCAGGCCGCCGACTGCCTGCGCGACCGCTTCCCCGACGGGATGCTGTTCGCCGACCTGGCCGAAGGACCGAACGCCACCCCGGAGACGGTGCTCGGCCGATTGCTCACCGCGCTCGGCATCCCCGCCGACGCCATGCCCGCCACCCTCGCCGAACGCGCCAACCTCTACCGGGCGCGGCTGGCGCGGCGACGGGTCCTGGTGATCCTCGACAACGCCGTCACCGAATCGCAGATCATCCCGCTGCTGCCCGCGGGCGGATCCAGCACCGCGCTGATCACCAGCCGATTCGCCCTGGGACTCACCACCGTCCGCACCTACGTCCTGCACGAGCTGTCCCGCACCCAGGGCCTGCAAGTGCTGGTCGCCACCGTCGGCCGGGCGCGGGTGCTGCCCGAATGGGAGGACGCGGGCAGCGTCGCCGACCACTGCTCGGGCATCCCGCTGGCCCTGCGCGCCGTCGCCTGCCGGATGTCGGCGCGACCGCACTGGACCTTCGCCCGCATGCTGGCCCGGATCAGCGACGAACAACGCCGCCTCGAAGTCGTGTCCTACCAATCCCTCGACATCCGCGCCAGCCTCGACCTCACCTTCGACCGGCTCGACAGCACCGCCGCCGGCGTCTTCCGCGACCTCGGCCACCACACCTCCGCCGGAACCGAATTCATCGCCCCCGACCACCCCGAACTCAGCGCCGACGAGGTCGAGGACGCCATGGACCGGCTCGTCGACGCCTACCTGCTCTCCGAGGTCGGCCGCGACGACGCCGACCGCGCCCTCTACCGAATGCTCGACATCCACCGCATCTACGCCAAGCACCTGGGAGACTGACCATGCCGCGTTCCGTGCAGCACACCACCCCGTACCCGTACAGCGACGTCCAGTTCCATCGCGCCCTCGGCTCCCGCGACTACTGGGAACAGCGCATTCTCGAAATCGACGGCGCCGACGCCGAATTGGCCGCCTTCGAGATCACCCCGAACCGCACCCTGGTCACCGTCAACACCGTCATCCCGGCCTCGTCCCTGCCCGGCCCGGCCGCCACCTTCCGGCCCAACGGCGTGCGCTACACCTACAGCGAGACCTGGTCCGAACCCGCCGACGGCATCGCCCGCGGGCGGATGGACGGGCAGGTCGAGGGCATGACCATCAAACTCGGCGCCGACCTGGTGCTGCGACGCACCGACAGCGGGTGCGAATTCACCATGTCCGGGCAGATCGAAGCCCGGGTTCCCCTGATCGGCAGGCTGATCGAGGCCGATATGGGCAAGACGTTCACCAGCACCGCGGCCGCCATCGACGAGTTCACGATGAAGTGGCTGGAGAACGCGGCATGAGCCTTCCCGTTCTCATCACCGGCGCGACCTCGGGGCTCGGCCTCGAAACCGCGAAAATTCTGGCCGCCAAGGGTGTTCCACTGATTCTCGGATGCCGTGACACCGAGCGGGCGGAGGCCGCTCGGCAGCGGATCCTGGAATACGCGCCCACGGCCCAGGTGGAACTGCTGGAACTGGAACTGGCGTCACTGGAGTCGGTCGGGGCGGCGGTGGAAGCCCTGCACCGCCGGGAACAGCCGCGGCTCGGCGCGATCGTGTGCAATGCCGGTCTCCAGATCGTGGACCGGGTGCGCAGCTCAGAGGACGGCTACGAATTGACCTTCGCCGTCAATCATCTCGGGCATTTCGCGCTCGTCACCGGGTGCGCGGACCTGCTCGACGTGGGGTCACGGGTCCTCGTGGTGTCCAGCGACGTGCATCAGGGGCCGCGCAAATCGATGGGGTTCCCCGCGCCGCAATGGCGCGCACCCCGCGAACTCGCCACTCCCGGTGAGGGTTCCGGACGCGACGGACGGGTCGCCTACGCCACCAGCAAGCTCGCCAATGTGTACTTCGCCTACGAGCTGGCCACCCGGTGGGGCGATCGCGGGATCACCGTCAACGCCTTCGACCCGGGTCTGATGCCGGAAACCGCTCTCTCCCGCGGCTATTCGGCGCCCGCCCGCATCGGATTCCGCCTGCTCGCGCCGGTGCTCATCCGGGTCATGCCCATCGCCCGCACCGTCGCCCGCTCGGCCGCCGACCTGGCCTGGCTGATCACCGGACCCGACCTCGCCGGCACCACCGGCAAGTACTTCACCGGCGCGACCGAAGTGCCCAGCGCGCCCGAGTCCTACGACCCCGAGCGGGCCGCCGAACTGTGGCAGGTCTCCGAGGACCTGGTCCGGACCGCGCGGCGGGTGCCGCCCGCCGAACGGCGGTGAGCGCGCGTGCTGCTCGCCATCGCCCACTTCGCCCAGCGGCGCGCGCGTGCCGTCCTGGTGCTCGCGGGGCTCGCCGCCATCCTGTGCTACGCCATCGGGTGGTCGGCGCCGATGCATCTGAAGTCCGGCGGCTTCCAGGCGCCGGACTCCGAATCCACCTGGGTCGACCGGTATCTCGAAGACCACTTCCCCGGGGCGGCGCCGAATGTGGTGCTGGTGCTCACCGCACCCGACGGGATCGACACGCCCGCCGCCACCACGGCGGGACAGCGCATCACCGATGAACTGACAGCGAACTCGGATCTCCAAGGGGTGCAGTCATATTGGAGCGTACCCACCGAGATGCGCACCGCGCTGCGCAGCACCGACCGCCACAGCGCGGTCCTGGTGGCCTACGCGCGCGGCGACGACACCGCCGCACCGAAACTCGCGGGCACCCTGGCCGACAAGTACAACGGCAGCCAGGACGGAGTCCGGGTCCGGGCCGGCGGTGAAGCCGTCGCGCTCGCGCAGATGAGCAAGCAGATCACCCTCGACCTGGTGCTCATCGAATCCATCGCGATCCCGCTGGCCGGCATCGCGCTGGTGCTGGTGTTCGGCAGCCTCGTCGCGTCCATGCTGCCGTTGCTGGTCGGCGTGGTCACCATCGGTGCGGCGCTGGCCGTGCTGCGGGTGCTGGCGGCGGTCGGCGACGTCTCCATCTTCGCGCTCAACATGACCACGGCGCTGGGATTCGCGGTCGCGCTGGACTCCAGCCTGTTCATGGTGAGCCGATTCCGGGAGGAGATCGCGGCGGGCTCCGACACCGTCGACGCGGTCGCCCGCACCGTCCGCACCGCCGGGCGCACCGTGCTGTATTCCGGTCTGACCGTGGCGCTTTCACTCGCGGCGCTGCTGGTGTTCCCGCTGTACTTCCTGCGGTCGTTCGCCTACGCGGGACTGGCGGTGCTCGCCGCGGCGGTGTTCACCACATTGCTGGTGCTTCCCGCGGCGCTGGCGCTCATGGGCACTCGCGTCGAGGCGCTCGACGTGCGGCAGTGGCTGCGCCGACGGCTCGGCCGGCCCGATCCCGTCCCCCAGCCGGTGGAGCGGGACCGGTGGTATCGCTTCGCCATGGGCGTCATGCAGCGGCCGGTCCTCGCCATCGCGGCCGTCGTCGCGGCCTTGCTGCTGCTCGGGGCGCCGTTCCTCGGCGTGCGCTTCGGGTGGGCCGACGATCGGGTACTGGCCTCCGGATCCAGCCGGGAGGTCGGCGACGCCTCCCGCACCGGCTTCTCCGAGAACCTCACCGCGGGCATCCTCGCCGTCCTGCCCGACACCCACGGGGACACCGCGCGCGTGGCCGACTACGCGCGCACCCTGTCCCAGGTCCCGGGCGTGAGCTCGGTGCTGTCCAGCGGCGGCGTCTACGCCGGGGGACTCCCGGTCGCCGGGCCGCAACCCGTCATGGCCGGGGACGCCGGAACCTACCTGCGCATCGGAACCCGCCTCGACCCCTACTCGGCCGCCTCGACCGAACAACTCGACCGCCTCCGGGCGGTTCCCGCCCCCGGACCGGTGCGGTTCGGCGGCCCCGCCGCCCGCAACGCCGACTCCGTCCACGCCCTCGGCGCACGAGTCCCGTTGGCACTGGCCCTGATCGCGATATCGATGTTCGTCGTCCTGCTGATCTTCACCCGCAGCGTCGTGCTCCCGATCAAGGCCCTGGTCCTCACCGTGCTCTCCCTGGCAGCCACCTTCGGAGCCATGGTCTGGATCTTCCAGGACGGCCACCTCTCCGGCGCCCTGGGCTTCACCCCCACCGGATACCTCGTCCCCACCATGCCGATCCTCATGTTCTGCCTGGCCTTCGGCGTATCCATGGACTACGAGGTCTTCCTCTTGTCCCGAATCCGAGAGGAATACCTCGAATCCGGCGAGACCGGGCGTTCGGTCGCCGTGGGCATCGCCCGCACCGCACGAATCTTCACCGCGGCGGCGGCGCTGCTGGCCATCGCCTTCGTGGGGATGGTCTTCGCCCACGTCTCCTTCGTCCAGCTCTTCGGCCTCGGCCTCACCCTGGCCGTCCTGGTCGACGCCACCGTCATCCGCACCATCCTGGTCCCGGCCCTGATGCAAACCATGGGCCGCCTCAACTGGTGGGTGCCCGGACGCACGAAAACCGCTGCGCCCGAACCGGTATCCACCGACGCCGGCTGAGCCGGGCTGCCGGTCGCGCTCGGCGTGACCGGCAGCCCCACGGGACGCGACCGTGGCCGCCCGGCCGTGAAATAGGCTTGATGGCCGTGGGTAAGCCGAATCGCAAGCACCGGGCCGCCAAGTTGCGTGCGCAACTGGGTGACGTTCGCTTCCTGACCGGCGAGGGAGAGCAGCCGACCGCACAGGAAGTCGGGAACGCGGTGCTGGCGGCCGCGATGGCCGCGGCGCGGGTGGGAGCGGGGAGCAAGACGGCTCGGGGAGATTCCGGGATCGCGGGGCGGTTCGCCGCGGAGGTCGCGGAGAGCGGGCTGTCGGATCACGTGGTCGGATCCGGGGTGCACCTGGCCGGGCGGCACGTCATTCGGCGGGTGTTTCAGCACGGGTGGCTGCCGGGGGATGTGCACGAGGCGGCGGCGCGGCGGGCTGACGAGTTCGCGGTCGGGTTCCTCGTCGATGTGATGGCCGACCATGTGCGGCCCTTCGCGGCCGACACCATGGACGAGACGTGGGTCGAGCAGCTCGACGCCATCGAGGCCCGGGTCTGGTGGTCGGACTCGCAACCGTTCTTCGGGCAGTGGGCGGCCAAGCACCTGCTGACCTCGCGCGAGGCCATCACGACCGTGGTCGAGGCGCTCGCCTTGCTGCTTCTGCTGCCGGAACTGGAGCTCATCAGGCCGTTGCCGGGCAGTGCGCGGCCGCGGGCCGGGGTGCATCATCACGTCGACGAGAAGGTGCTCGGGCGGGTGCGGGGGTTGCTCGCGAAAGCCGAATCGACCTCGTTTCCCGAGGAGGCCGAGACCTTGTCGGCCAAGGCGCAGGAGTTGATGACCAAGTACGCGCTCGATCGGGTGCTGGTCGATGCCGACACCGCGGTGCCCGATCTGCCTGGGGCGCGGCGGATCTGGCTCGACACCCCGTACGTCGACGCGAAGGCGCTGCTGGTGGATGTGGTCGCCAAGGCCAATCGCAGTCGCGCCATCGTGGCCTCGGAATGGGGGTTCGTCACCATCGTCGGGGACGACGCGGATCTGGAGGCCATCGAACTGCTCACCACCTCGCTGCTGGTGCAGGCCACCCGGGCGATGATCGCGAGCGGACAGGACACCCCCGACGACGGGGCGCGTAGCCGGACCTTCCGGAAATCGTTCCTGGTCGCCTACGCCACCCGTATCGGGGAACGGCTCGCGGCGGCCACCGCGGCCACCATCGCCGAATCACCCGACCCCGAACGGCTGCTACCTGTGCTGGCCTCGCATCAGCTCGCCGTCGACGCGGCCTTCGACAAGCTGTTTCCGCAGGCCCGCAATCGCGGCATCACCATCCGCAGCGCCGAGGGCTGGGACGCGGGCCGGGCCGCGGCGGACCGCGCGCAACTCGACGCCCGGCGGCCGATCGGCCGGTGATCCGCCGCACGATCCTGCCGGTCGGTCTCGAATCCGTGACGGCGCGAGCAAACATCGCAAGAACACGTTACAGTCCGGCCGTGAAATATCTTGTGGGATGCGCAATGGCCCTGTCGTTCGCGGCGACAGGTTCACCGGTCGCGCAGGCGGATTCCGCACCAACCTGTACCGACACCCCGAACTCGTATACCGCCGGCTGGCAGACCGGATGGGCGTCGTACCAGGCCGCGGAGAAGAGCGGGAACTCCGGTTCCGCCTCGCGCACGGTCGACCTGCCGATCACCATCAACGCCCCGATCGACAAGGTGTGGACGGTCTACTCGAACCTGCGCAACGACATCGGCCGCCACCCGTTCCTCAAGGACATCATCACCCACCGCACCTGCAGCGACGGCGTGAGCACGACCATCGATTTCACCGCGCTGGAGAACGTCCCCATGGGCTCGGTGGATTACCCCGCGAAAACCCAGGCCGAGCAGCGCCTCTTCCCGGCCGACCGGTACTACCTCACCGACAGCTACGACACCCCCGGTGTCATCACGCATCAGAAGGTGACCTTCACCGACAACGGCAACGGCACCACCGCGGTGAACGAACACATCACCTTCAGCTGCAACCCCCTGCTGCTCAACTTCACCGTCAGCAACGGCGTCTCGTCCCACCAGGCGTACCAGGCTGCACTGAAGCGGGACATCGAGAACGGCACGCTCTGACCGCCACACGCGTAGCCACCGAAAAGGCCCGGTCCTGCTGGACCGGGCCTTTCCCATGCGACGCCGCGGGACGCCTTTCTCCGAGCCTCTTCCTCAGAGGCACCACACCAAGTCTGCGGATCCTGGCAACGGGAAGGTGAAACAGATGCCGACAGATCCATCCACGGGCGTAGCCTGCGGTTCGCTGGCCGACGCCGCCGATGCTCCGGCGAGGCCGAGCGACAGCATGATCGCGGTCGCGGCTACGGTCCCGGCGATTCTTGCTTTCATTTGATCAACTCCTTGCACCATTTTCCGAGGAAGGACTTCCTCCTCAACGGTAGCCAGGAGTTTCCTCAGCCGTAACTGGTGACACCGACCCTGAATGGTGGTGGACACTCGTCAGTACCTCCACCGAGGGTCCATGGTCCACCATGACGGTCACGCACCACGTCCGGCTCACACCGCGGGCAACGCGAAGGCTCCACCGGTGCGGTAGTCCTGGAGCAGGCTCACATCCGAGCGGCAGGGGCACCGCGCCGCCGTGGCTGCAGCTGGTGCAGCCGATACCAGGCCAGCGCGAGGAAGATCGCGGCGAGACCGGCGAGGACTCCCATATCGAGCAGCCATGTGCCGATGGTGTGTTTCCACAGCGGGTCGGGCCCGCCATCGTGCGGCGAGAGGGTATCGAGGTCGATGCTGGCCGCTGCGGCGCCATAGCCCCACCGGGACGGCGACACCAAGGACAGCTGTTCCAGAACGGGCGTGCCGGGCAGCCGCACCAGCCCGCCGGTGAGCACCAATTGCGCCATCGACAGCACGATCAGCAGGGGCAGTGTCTTTTCCGAGGTGCTCACCGAAGCCGACACCAGCAAGCCCAGCGTCAGCGACGCGATGCCCAGCATCGCCATCGCCAAGACCAACTCCAGCTGGGCCGAAGTGAATAACCCACTCGGCGGAAAACTCGTGCCGATGGAGCCGATCAAGAACAACACCGCCGCCTGAAGGACGGTGATCACACCCAAGACCAGCACTTTCGACATCAAATAGACCCCGGCCGACAGTCCAGCCGCGCGTTCTCTGCGGTAGATCGTCTGTTCCTTGACGATCTCGCGAATCGCGTTGCCGGTGCCGACGAAGCAGGCGCCGAAAACCAGGATCATCAGCTTGGTGGAGGCATCGGTGTTGGTACCCGGCGCCCCGGTGAATCCCGCGCCCGCCGGGACCGCGGCGATCAAACCGCCCAGCAGCAGCGGCATCACGCCGAGCAAGGCCAGATAACTGCGGTCCGAGGCGATAACCGCCAGATACCGCCGGCACAGTGTGCTGAGCTGGCTGAGCTTGGACTGCCGCGGGGGCGGCGGCGAAGCCGGTGCGTGTACTTCCGCCGGTCCGATGTCGTCGATCGGCCCGACAGCGACGTAGTTCTCGAAGCGCGGGGAGTTCCGGAACTCACCGGCCCAGTCGCGGTCCTCGTCCCGGTCGAATGCCTGGAACACCTCGGCCCAGGTGCGCTGCCCGAACTCCTGCAACCCCTCCGCGGGCGGTCCGTAGTAGGCCAGCTTGCCGCCGGGCACCAGCACCAGGAGGCGGTCACAGGAATCGAGATTCGCCACGCTGTGGGTGACGACGATGACGGTCCGCCCGTCGTGGGCGAGTTCGGACAGCATTTCCATGACCGTCTTGTCCAGGCCGGGATCCAGGCCGGAGGTCGGTTCGTCGAGGAACAACAGCGACGGTTTGGTCAGCAGTTCCAATGCGACGCTCACCCGTTTGCGCTGCCCGCCGGAGAGCCGATCGATGCGGGTGTCGGCATGCCGCGACAAGCCGAGTTCGTCGAGGACTTCGTCGACTCGCTGCTCGCGCTCCTCCCTGCGTGTGTCACCGGGGAAGCGCAGCTCGGCCGCGTAGAGCAGGGCGCGTCGCGTCGGGAGCTGGTTGTGCAGGATGTCCTCTTGCGGAACCAACCCGATCCGGTGTCTCAGCTCGTCGTAATCGGTGTACAGATCGCGTCCGTCGTAGCGGACCGTCCCCTCGGTCGCGGGCCGCATCCCGGTGACCGCGCCCAACAGCGTCGACTTGCCCGCTCCGCTGGGTCCGATGACCCCGACGAGTGAGCGCTGCGCGATGGGGAAGGTCACGTCGTCGAGCAGCACTTTGCCTTCCGATGTCCGCACGATCAGGTTCTGGACACAGACCGAGATGTCACCGGTATCGACGGACTCGCGCAGTTCGTTGCCGACGAGCCGGTAGGTGGTGTGTCCCATGCCGATCAAGTCGGATTCGGACAGGTCCGCGGTCTCGATCCGGTGGCCGTTGACATAGGTGCCGTTGTGGCTGTCGAGGTCGACGACTCGATATTTGCCTTCGGCGATCACCTGTAGTTCGGCGTGATGGCGAGACACCATGAGGTCGGGCACGACGATGTCGTTGTCGGCGGCGCGTCCGAGCCGGAGTGTGCCCGAGACGATCCGTACCACCGCGGTGGGCTGGGTAGCCGGAGGCGACGACCGCGACACTCGCCGCGGCAGGCCCGGCTCGAACAGGGTGACCGTGGCTTCATCGTCCAAGTCATAGCCAGGATTCGGGACGACCATCGTGTCCCCGCCGAAATCGTCATCGGGTTCGGGCGCGGGGGCGGGGTTGGGTGATTCCAGCGAGCAGGACAGCCGCGCACCATCTTTGGCATGACCCAGCTTGAAGGTCTCGTCGTGGTCGATCAGCATCCGCTCGACGCGCTGACCGTCGAAAAAAGTGCCGTTCAGACTGTGCGCGTCCTCGATTTCCCAACCGTCCGATCCTCGCTCCAGCACGGCGTGCACAGACGAGACACGCGGATCGGTGACAACAACGTCGGAGGTCGGATCGCGGCCGATGTTGTACACGCCCCCGGCGCGTAGCCGATAAACGTGTTCTCGCGTCTGCACCACGAGAACGGGCGACTCGGGGAATTCTGTGGAGGACCGCTCATCCGCCATAACGGGAGTATACGACCGTGCCGAACTGCCGCGGCGAATGCTGACGGGATTCGAAATACTGAAACGAGAGAATCTGACGCAAGATCGAAGCCGAATATTTCTCGATTTGTTTCACTCACCGAATTCCCTCAGCTCCCCTATGCGGGCTCACCGGGGTTTTCGGCGCCCACGTCCAGATTGCCGAAGGCCACTCTTATTACGACCCGGCGTCCGAATGATGAATCGTGTTGCCGTACCCGAATCGGCTCACCGATGTGTGGATGTGGCCTTCAGCGCCCGGCCACCCTGCCCTGATCGGGACCTGGCGGCGGCATCCGAACGTCGCATGGAGATATTCTGGCTGGTGCCCGCTGGTAGATCACGAGTATCCGATGGTCGAGAACGATCCCTACCCAACCCAGCGTGATGTCGGCGTCGATGTCATCACGGAACTGGGTACTGCCGGTTTCGAGGACGCGGTGGAGATCGGGCGGGGCGGGTTCGGAGCGGTGTACCGGTGTCGCCAGGTCGGTGTGGACCGCACGGTGGCGGTGAAGGTGCTGACCGAGCAATTCGACGAGGATCGGGAACGCTTCCTGCGCGAGCAGCGCGCGATGGGGCGGCTGACCGGGCACCCGAACATCGTCGACATGCTGGAGGTCGGCGCCACCCGCAGCGGAAACCTCTATCTGGTGATGCCGTATCACTCGGGCGGATCGCTCCAAGCGCGCATCCAGCGTGACGGTCCGCTGTCGCTGCCGGAGGTGCTGCACCTCGGGGTGAAGATCGCCGGTGCGCTCGAAACCGCGCATCGCACCGGCGTGCTGCACCGCGACATCAAGCCGGGGAACATCCTGCTGACCGACTACGGTGAGCCGGCGTTGACGGATTTCGGGATCGCGCACATCACCGGCGGATTCGAGACCAGGACCGGCACGATCACCGGTTCACCAGCCTTCACCGCGCCCGAGGTGCTCGGTGGGGAGGCCCCGAGCCCGGCCTCGGATGTCTACGGGCTGGCGTCGACGTTGTTCTGCGCACTGACCGGTCACGCGGCCTTCGAACGCCGCAGCGGGGAACAGATGGTCGCCCAGTTCCTGCGGATCACCCGGCAGCCGATTCCGGATCTGCGCGACAACGACATTCCCGAGGACGTGTGCACGGTGATCGAAGGTGCGATGGCGCGGAATCCGCTCGACCGTCCCACGGCGGCGGACTTGGGCGGCCAACTCCGGCAGGTCCAGCAACGGCTTGGTCTGCCCGCCGACCGCGTGCCCCTGCCGGCCGAGCCCGCGACCGGCTCCGCCGACGCGGGATCGGCGGAGCGGGTGGTGCACGGCGCCGGGAATCTGCCGCTCGAATTGACCAGTTTCGTGGGTCGCCGCAATCAGGTGACCGAGGTCGAGAACCTGCTCGCCGGATCCCGTCTGGTGACCTTGACCGGGATCGGCGGGGTCGGAAAGTCGCGGCTCGCACTGCGGGTCGCGCACAAGGTGAAAAAGGGTTTCGCCGACGGCGGGTGGTTGGTCGAACTGGGCGAGGTCCGGGATCCGGCACTGCTGGTGGACATCGTCGCCAAGGCTCTCGGTCTGCGCAGCCGAGGGGCCGGGCCGGTGCTCGACATGCTGATCGGGTACGTGTCCACGCGCGAGCTGCTGATCGTGCTGGACAACTGCGAGCAGGTGATCGACGAGGTCACGAAACTGAGTGAATCACTGCTCCGGGCCAGCCCGCGCCTGCGGATTCTGGCGACCAGCCGCGAGGCCCTCGATGTCAGCGGCGAAACGGTACTCGCAGTGCCCCCGTTGGCGATTCCCGATCCGGCGGTCAGTCCGGCGCCGAGAGCCGCTCGCGACGACGCCGTGGCCTTGTTCGCCGAACGGGCCGCCGCGGTGGTGCCCGGTTTCGAAATGACCGCCGACAACCGAGCCTGCGTGACCCGGATCTGCGCACGGCTGGACGGGCTGCCGCTGGCGATCGAACTGGCCGCGGCCCGGCTGCGCACGATATCGCTCGAACAGATTCTGACCCGGCTCGACGACCGCTACGGTCTGCTGACGCGGGGGCGGCGTGGCGCCCCACTGCGGCAGCAGACCCTGGCCTGGTGTATCGGCTGGAGCTATGACCTGTGCACGCCGGACGAACAACGGCTGTGGACCCGGTTATCGGTCTTCGCAGGCGGTTTCGAGCTCGACGCCGCCGAGCAGGTGTGCGGCGGCGACCTGCCGGAATCGGAATTGCTCGACACGGTGTCCGCACTGGTCGACAAGTCGATTCTGATCCGCGAGGAGGTCGGTCACACGGTTCGCTTCCGGATGTTCGAGACCGTCCAGGAATACGGCCGGCAGCAGGCCGAGAAACGCGGAGAGTACGCGGATTCCGTTCGGCGACACTACGATTGGTGTCTGCAACTGACGCTGCGGGCGGAGGCGGAATGGATCGGACCGCACCAGCTGCACTGGGCTGCCCGATTGGATCGGGAACTGCCGAATCTCCGGAAAGCACTGGAAGTCTCGGTGTCCGAGGGGCAGGAATCCGCCGTGCGGATGACCACCGCCCTCTATCCCTTCTGGATCATGCGCGGACAGCTGAGCGAAGGTCGCCGGTGGTCCGCCCGGGCACTCGACCGCACCACCGGGGCACAGACCATCGATCGAGCCAAGTCACTCCACGTGGCCCAGGCAATGGCCGCGCTGCAGGGCGATTTCGACGACGCCACGGACAAGATGACACAACTCAGGCTGGTGGCCGAACACACCACCGATCCGGTGGTCGCGGCTCTGCTGTCCCACGCCGAGGGCAACACCCTTCTGATGACGGGCGACGCCGACGTGGACCACGCCCACCGCCTCGTAGCCGACGCCGTCGAGATCTACGCGGCATTCGGTGAGCTCGCCTTGCAGTTGGATGCGTTGATCTCGCTCGGATGGTCCTGCGCGATCCTGGGTGACGCGGCGCGGGCGACCGGGTATTTCGAGCAGGTGCTGGCGATCACCGAATCCGCTCACGAAACCATGCTCCGGTCCTGGGCACTGTGGGCGGCGGGGTACACGGTGTGGCGCGGAGGCGAGCCGGACCGCGCTGTGCGGTTACTCGAGGAAGGCATCCGGTTGGCCCGGCTGGTGGCGGATCCGCTGGTCGCGGCGGCCTGTACCGAGGCGCTGGCCTGGGTCACGGCCGAGCGGCACCCCGATCGACGCGCGGCTGTGCTGATGGGCGCCGCCGATGCCTTGGTCAGCGTGTCCGGCAGTTCGGCGTTCGTATTTCCTGTTCTGCTCGTACACCGCGAAGACTGCGAGCGCCGCGCTCGGGAGGCGCTCGGCGCGAAAGTGTTCGAGGCGGGTCGCCGGGAAGGCGCCGCGATGACCTTCGACTCCGCTGTGGCGTACGCGCTTCGCGAGCGATCCGGCATACCCACCCCCACTCGGGGTCCCGGCGCGACGCTGACCAAACGTGAGCGCCAGGTCGCCGAGCTCGTCGCCCGAGGCTTGTCCAACCGGGCGATCGCCACTCAACTCGTGATCTCGCAGCGCACCGCGGAAGGGCACGTCGAACATATTCTCACCAAGCTGGATTTCACCTCGCGCCTGCAAATCGCGACCTGGGTGGCCGATCAGACTCGATCCTGAACGGCTCGCGCCGTTATCGTCCGACGGGCCGAACAGGTTCCGGATCGAAGAACAGTCGCTCATTCGGCAACCGCGTGTCCGGCAGCGCCCCCTCGAGCTCGTGCATCTTCAATTCGATTGCGCACCAGCATCTCCGGCGGCAATCGTGGACGAAGTTCAGCGCGGCGGCCAGGGTCGCCCGGTAGTCGAAGGCCGTTCCGCCCAACCAGATTCGTACGTGCGCCCGCGCCTACCCGCATCGGCGCGAGGACTCAGAATACGGGGCAAATACAGAAAGACCCGGTCCTGATGGACCGGGTCTTTCGAAGTGGAGCTAAGGGGACTCGAACCCCTGACCCCCACACTGCCAGTGTGGTGCGCTACCAGCTGCGCCATAGCCCCGTATTCACTTCTCTGCCAGCCGGGCGTTGCCCCGCTTGCTTGAACGAAGTTACACGACCGATGCGGAACAAACCAAATCGCCTGCACAGAGGCTGGCGGTGACGATCATCGGGAGGTAGTCTCGAACGCATGTTCGATAGCCGAGAGGTGGAGGCGATGGGCGAGGACGAGCTGGTCGACGCGCTGCGGCGGGCACACGGGGCGGCGGCGTTCGCGCAGGCGGCGGAAATCACAGCGGTGCGGGAGGTGTATCGCCGCCATCGGGCCGCGAACGCCGCACCGGGCGCCGGCGGGGTGCGGGCCGGGGAGTTCGCGGCGGCGGAGATCGCGGTAGCGGTACAGGTGCCGGAGGGGGTGGCGGCGGCGCTCATCGACATCGGGCTCGCGCTGGACTCGCTACCCCAGACCAAACTGGCGTTCGCGGCGGGACGGATCGATCTGTCCCGGGTGCAGGTGATCACGGACTGCCTGCGGGGGATGCCGCGGGAAATACGAGAAGTCCTGGAGCCCAAGCTGATCGACGCGGCGCTACGGTCCGACCCGGTCCGGTTGCGGCAGACCGCGCAGCGCTGGGTGACGCGGCTCGATCCCGACGGCGAGACGCGGCGGCGTGAGGCCCGGGAACAGGATCGCGACGTCCGGATTCGCGCGGTGCAGGACGGGATGGCAGTGTTCGACGGGCTGCTGCCCGCCGCGGGAGCGCAGGCGCTCGCCATGCGGCTGCGGGAGATGAGCCTGCAAGTGTGCGAGGACGATCCGCGCACCATGTCCCAGCGCCGGGCCGACGCCCTCATCGCCCTCGCCGACGGCTCGGGCCGCCTGTTCTGCGAATGCGGCAAGGAACTCGACTGCCCCAAGGCCGGCACTCCCACCACGCCTCGCCGTCCACTCATCCAGGTCGGCGTGTCCGCCGAAACCCTCCTCGGCCTGCGCGACGATCCCGCCTTCCTCTCCGGCTACGGACCCATCGACGCCGACCTGGCCCGCTCGCTCGCCGAACACGCCCGGTTCCAGGTCATCCCCGAGTACTTCCCGGAGGACGCCACTCCGGGCCCGAGCGAGGACGACGCCCCTTCGCCCCCTGAGAAGAGCGCTTCGGAGACAAAGGAATCCGTGATCGCTGGCGGCATTCCGAGCCCGCGCCGGACCCGGCGGACGCGAATCGCCGCCGAAGCCCCCTGGGAGCGAGCGGCCGCCGCCCACCTCCGCGAGCGTCGCGTGCAGGACGACACCCCGACCGCACCCCGGGTGGATCGCGGCCGCCTCACCACCGATGGTCCCGCCACCACCGACAGCCCTGCCGCCCAGGAACGGCCCGCCCGGCCCACCGAACCGGCTCCCCCGGCCGCGCCACGGCGCACACGCGCCAAAGTCGCCGCGGTGCGCCCCTTCTCGAACGCCCCGGCCCGCGAGGTGCGCGCCCTCGACGGATTCTGCCGTTTCCCCGGCTGCACCATGCCCGCGGCCGAAACCTCACTCATCCAGTTCGGCCCGCTCCCCCACCTCCCCGCGCAACCGAACTCCGGCTACCGCGCCGTGCTCTGCACCCATCACAACCGCCTGAAGTCCCTGGCGGACAAAGGAAAACACCCGTGGCGCGTCTTCCTGGCCGACACCGACCGCATGCGCTGGATCGACCCGAGCGGTGAAACCCACGAAACCATCCGTGAGGGCGCCCGCTACCTCTTCCCCCACACCGACATAGACGCTCCCGCCAGGCCGCCTCATCTCCGCCCGGTCCCCACCGAACCCGCCACGGCCGGAAGTTATTTCACCACCGACCTGGCCTACCCGCTCGAATCCCATGTCCTGATCCACCCCCAGTTGTCCCGCACCACCGCCGACAACGACATCCCCGAATCCCCCTCCCATCCGGTCCCCCACTGACCGTCCACCCCCCGAACCAAGGGACCGAGCCCCGGCTCGGCCCCCTGCCCGGGGTGCGGCTCACAGTCCCCGTTCCCTCGATGGGCCGCACCCCACCCAATCGCAGTGGATGCCACCGCATGAGACAGGCCGGGCAGCCGACTCGCAGGAGTCGCTGCCCGGCCTGAACCGGTTATTCGAAGACCGCTGTTCCGCAGCCTATTTCGTGGCGCTGAGGACCCAGTCCGCGTTGCCGCGGTCGACCTTCTTGCCGTCGAGGAAGACCGACGGGGTGGCCGCCGGGCCGTTTAGAGCGTCACCGAGGGCCTTCAGGGCAGCGGTGGCGTGGGCCCGGGCGGTGTCGGCGCGGTCGCCGGAGGTGATGCACTTGGCGACGGAGTCGCTCGCGCCCGCTTCCTTGGCGATGGCGGCGAGTTCCTTGTTGTCGTGGTCGGAGCCGCCTTCGGAGGGCTGCTTCGTGGTGAAGAGCAGTTCGTGGAACTTGGCGTACACCGGGCCGTTCCCGTCCTGCGCCACACATTCGTTGGCGGCGACGGCGCGGGTGGAGTAGTCCTTGCTGCCCGAGCGGGAGTCGAGGAAGTTCACCAGCCGGTACCGCACCGCGATCTTGCCCTCGTCGACCTGCTGGGCGATCTCCTGGCCGTTGACCTTCTCCATCTGGCCGCACGCCGGGCACAGCGGATCCTCGTAGATGTCAAGGGTTTTCGCCACCTTGGGCTTCCCCAGCACGATGGCCCCGTCGGAGTCCAGCGCCACCTCCACGGCCGGATCGTGCGCCGACCCGTACCCGTCGTTGCGCACCGCGTCCCCGCCACCGCGGTTCCACTGGAACACCGCGAACACGATCAGCACGATCACCACCACCGCCACACCGGCCAGCGCATAGGTGGTCTTGCTCGACACCGGCCGCGGCGTGTGCTTCGAAGTCGGATTGCTCACCCGCACCACTCTGCCCGACACCCCCACCCCACCGATACCCGCCCCTAACGGTCGACGGCGAGCGCGGCTTCCTTGCGGCGCAGGGTCTCGGGCACGACCAGCCAGACCGCGGAGGCGGAGGCGAGGAGGACGCCGGTGACGCCGAGCGCCACACCGTAGGAGACGCGGTCGGCGAGCAGGCCGATGGCGTACGGGCCGAGGAAGGTGCCGAGGTCGGCGGACATCTGGTAGCCAGCGAGGACCGGGCCGCCGCGGCGGCCGGGGCCGATGATGTCGGCGACCGCCGCCTGCAAGGCGGGGGTGAACATGCCGGAGCCGATGCCGGCGAGGGCGGAGGCGGCGAGGAGCCAGGGCAGGGTCGAGGCGAGGCCGATGCCTGCGGTGCCGACGGCGCAGACCAGGGTGCCCGCGATGAGGAAGGGTTTGCGGCCCAGGGTGTCCGACCAGCGGCCGGAGAGGAACAGGACCGAGGCGTTGCCGAGGGCGAACGCGGTGAGGGCGACGCCTGCCAGGGCGGCATCCTGTTTCAGGACCTCTACGACGATCAGGGGGACCAGGGCCATGCGGACGCCGAATACCGCTGCGCCATTGCCGAAGTTGGCCCAGAGGGCGGCTCGGTAGGCGGGGCGGGCGGCGGCTTCGCGGAAGGACATGGTGGGGGCCCCGTCGGTCTTCTCCGGGAGGGCCAAGGGGGAATCGCGGAGGGCCACATAGACGATGAGGCTGGCGATCAGGAGGGCTACGCAGTAGATCAGGAAGGGGGCGCGCAGGCCCAGGAAGGACAGGGCGCCGCCGACCAGCGGGCCGCTGATGGAGCCGATGAGGAAGCTGGTGGAGTAGACGCCGGAGACGCGGCCGCGTTCGGCGGGCGGGGACATGCGGATGACCAGGCCCAGGGAGGACACCGTGAACATGGTGGATCCGATGCCGCCCAGGGAACGCAGAACCAGGAGCTGCCAATAGCTTTGGGCGAGGGCGCACGCGCCGGTGGAGACCGCGACGATGAGCAGGCCGGTCAGGTAGACCGGGCGCTCGCCCAGTTTCTGCAACAGCCGCCCGGCCATGGGGGCGAAGATCAAGCGCATCAACGCGAACGCGCTCACGATGAACGAGGCCGCCGCCACGCCGACATCGAAGCTTCGCGCGAACTGCGGCAGGGCGGGTGCGACCAAACCGAACCCGATGGCGATGGTGAAGGCCGAGCCCACCAGCACCCAGATCTCCACGGGCAGCCGCCGCCGCGTCTCCAGCACGTCACTCACCGGTCGACACCTCGCGCTGACCTAGTCGCGCTATCGCCCCGGCACACCGCGACAACTCCACCACACACACCGATCCACTCATTCCGAACATCCGGCCGAACGCCGCACTACCCACCGGACAACGCGTGTCCGACGATCTCCTCCGCGGCCGCCTGCACCTGTACGAGGTGTTCGGGGCCCTCGAAGGATTCGGCGTAGATCTTGTACTTGTCCTCGGTCCCGGAGGGCCGGGCCGCGAACCACGCGTTCTCGGTGGTGATCTTGAGCCCGCCCAGGGCCGCGCCATTGCCGCGGGCGCGGGTCTGGATACCGGTGATGGGTTCGCCGGCGATTTCGGTCGCGGTGATCATGTCCGGCGTCAACGCCGCGAGGCGGGTCTTCTGTTCCGCGGTGGCGGTGGCGTCGACGCGGGCGTAGGCGGGTGAGCCGTAGCGCTTCTCGAGTTCGGTGTAGCGGGTGGACGGGCTCTGGCCGGTGACGGCGGTGATCTCCGCGGCCAGCAGGGCCAGCAGGATGCCGTCCTTGTCGGTGGTCCAGACGGTGCCGTCCATGCGCAGGAACGAGGCGCCCGCGGACTCCTCGCCGCCGAAAGCGAGGCTGCCGCTGAACAATCCGGGCACGAACCATTTGAACCCGACCGGCACCTCGTACACGTCGCGCCCCAGCACGCCGACCACCCGGTCGATCATGGAGGACGTCACCACGGTCTTGCCGATCTTGGTCAGTGCGTCCCACCCCATCCGGTTGGCGATCATGTATTCGATCGCCACCGCCAGGTAGTGGTTCGGATTCATCAGTCCCGCATCGGGAGTCACGATCCCGTGCCGGTCCGCGTCCGCGTCATTGCCGGTCGAAATGTCGTAATCGTCGCGAATCGCCACGAGTGAGGCCATGGCGTAGCGCGAGGACGGATCCATCCGGATCCGCCCGTCGGCGTCCAGCGTCATGAACCGCCACGTCGGGTCGACGAACGGGTTCACCACCTCGAGCTCGAGGTCGTAGCGCTGCCCGATCTCCTCCCAGTAGTCCACGGAGGCCCCGCCCATGGGATCCGCGCCCAGCCGAATCCCGGCGCCGCGAATGGCGTCCAGGTTCAGCACGTTGGGTAGGTCCGAGATGTAGCGGTCCAGATAGTCGTAGCGCTCCACGTTGGTGGCCAGCGCGTGCGCCAGCGAGGTGCGCCTGACCTCGGAGAGCCCGGTGCGCAGCAGCTCGTTGGCGCGGGCGGCGATGGCGTCGGTGGCGATGGTGTCGGCCGGGCCGCCGTGCGGCGGGTTGTATTTGAAACCGCCGTCGCGGGGCGGATTGTGCGAGGGCGTCACCACGATGCCGTCGGCCTGATGCCGGGTGCCGCCCCGATTGTGGCGCAGCACGGCGTGGCTCAAAGCCGGTGTGGGCGTGTACCTGTCGCGGGCGTCGATGACCGCGGTGACATCGTTGGCGGCGAGCACCTCCAGGGCGGTGGTCCAGGCGGGCTCGGACAGCGCGTGCGTGTCCCGGGCCAGATACACCGGCCCGGTGATGCCGCGCGAGGCCCGGTATTCCACGATGGCCTGCGTGATGGCCAGGATGTGCGCCTCGTTGAACGCGCAGTCCAGGCTGGATCCGCGATGCCCGGAGGTGCCGAAGGAGACCAGCTGCGCGGGATCGGCCGGATCCGGGATGCGGCTGTAGTAGGCGGTCACCAGGTGCGCGATGTCCTCGAGGTCCGTGGCCCGCGCCGGTCGTCCGGCTCGATCGTGGGCCATGCCCGCACCTCCCTTCCGTATCGCCTGCGCCCGGCTGGTCATCAGGATCACGGCCGTACCCACTGCCCGAGTTGGACACCGAGGTAGGCCGCGGCCAGGCTCGCGCCGACGCCGATCACGACGTTCGCCACCGCATAGCTGTAAGCGCCCTCCTCGGCCAATCGAACCGTTTCGTATCCGAACGTACTGAACGTGGTCAGTGCGCCGCAGAAGCCCGTTCCCGCGGCCGCGAAGAGCCAATGGTTTGCCCCCGCACCGATCAACGCGCCCAGCAAGGCCGAACCGCCCATGTTCACCGTCAGTGTGCCCAGGGGGAGAACACTATCGAATCGAAGGGCCAACGCGCGATCCACCAGATATCGGGCGGGCGCACCGAGTAGCGCGCCGAGGATCACCGCCAGCGCGGTCACCGCCGCACCCCGTCGAAGAGGTCGACGGGCGAGAGCGCGACGGTCAGCGAATCCAGCAGGTCCGCATTGGTTTCCACGAAAGAACGCAACCGGTCGGTGTCGTCGATGATCATCACCATCACCGGCAGCCGTTCGGCCAGATCGAGCAGTCGGGTGGTGTGGATCTGGGAGGAAACCCCGTACCCCTCGACGCCGCGCCACACGCTCGCCCCGGCCAATCCGGCATCCCGGGCACGCCGCACGATCTCGTGATAGCGGGGCCGATGCCGATAGGTGTCGTCCTCGCCGAGCAGCACCGTCAGCCGCGACGCCGGTATCCACCGCCCGACCGCGTCGGTGTCGGACTCCGTGCTCATCGTCCTGCCCCCAATCGTCGCGCCGTTCCCGATATCCATCGTGTCGCACCCACGCCCAGCACGACCGCGATCAGCCCGGTCACCACCGTCCCCCCGAGGTAGCCGAGCCCGTAGCCGATTCGGCCCGATTCGAGCAGTGTACGAACTTCCCCGGCGTATGTGGACATGGTGGTGAATCCGCCCAGTACACCGACCCCGAGGAACGGCCGCAGCAGCCGGTGCGCCGCCCAGATCTCGGTGATGCAGACCATGAGTACCCCGATGAGCAAGCAACCGATCACGTTGACCGCCAAGGTGTGCCAGGGGATCGCACCGCGCTGCGGCAGCAGCACGCTCACCCCGTAGCGCGCCTCCGCCCCGATCGCGCCTCCCAGGGCGATGACGCCGAGCAGGGCGACGTCGACGCCCGCGGTGTTCGCCGCCATCACCCTCCCTTCGATCTGCCTGGCCCAATCGCCGCTGTCTGGCGTGTTGCTGAGCCCGAACAACAGCCCGGAACTGCGAGGATAGTGCGGCTTGCCCGGTGTTGTCCCATCGGCCTGGAGGAGAGCCAAGTTGGCGGTGCGCCAGCCGATCAGAAATATGCTGGTCCAGAGCTTCGGAATCGCGACGGTCCTGGTGGCCGTCATGGCGGCCGCGCCCGCGGCGCACGCCGGGGCGATCTTCCCCCTCCGCGATCCGGACGGGTTCTACTACGCCGCAGGGAATCTCGACGCCGCTCGAAACGGCGACGTGCTGAACTCCCGCCAGGTGCCCGCCCACCCGTTCCCCGGGGCGTCATCCCGGGCGCGGACCACGGCACCGCCATCTTCCCCGGCACGCTCAACGCCATGAACTATCTGTCCGACCGGTTCGCGGGCCTGGCCCCGCCCTCCAACTGCCGCTGATCGCGGTGAGAAGGAAAACGAAGCGGCCCCGCTCGGATCGGCGAGCGGGGCCGCTTTCATGGTCGGACCACGGTGTCCAGGGGTTCGGATCTCAGTGCGCGAGAACGGGTTCGCCCTCGGCCGGGACCGGTACCTTGTTCGGCATGATCAGCCCGGTGACCACCGCGCCGACCACGAAGATCGCGGCGGCCCACCAGAAGGTGGTGGTGTAGCTCTGCACCGCGGCCTCGGCCAGCACCCGCGGCGACGGCGGAACGTGCCCGGCCACATAGTCGTTGAACGAGGTCGCGGCCAGCGTGCTCAGCAGCGCGGTGCCGATCGAGCCGCCCACCTGCTGGCTGGTGTTCACCATGGCCGAGGCGACGCCGGCGTCTGCGTGCTCCACGCCCGCGGTCGCACCGCTGAACGCGGTGGACATCGCCATACCCAGGCCCAGGCCCATCAGCAGCAGGCTCGGCAGGATGTGGCTCGCGTAACCGGTGTCCACGCCGATGCGGGTCAGCAGCGCCATTCCCAGTGTGGCGAGCAGGAATCCGGTCACCACGGTCACCTTCGGACCCACCCGCGGGATGAGCAGTGCGGGCACGGTGGTGGAGGCGGCGACCATGCCGGCGACCATCGGCAGGAACGCGACGCCGGTGCGGATCGGCGAGTACCCCAGCTGCTGCTGCATGTAGTAGGTGAGGAACAGGAACATGGCGAACATGCCGATGCCGATGGTGAACACGGCGACGTAGGACGCGCCGCGGGTGCGGTCCAGCACCACGCGCAGCGGCAGCAGCGGGTGCGCGACGCGCTGTTCCAGCCACACGAACAGGCCCAGCAGCGCGACGCCGCCGATCAGGAAGGCCAGGGTGACGCCGTTGGTCCAGCCGTCGGATTCGGCGTGCGAGAAGCCGTAGACGATGCCGAACAGCGCGGCGGTCACGGTGACGGTGCCGGGCAAGTCCAGCTTGGGGCGGGTGGTGGCGGTGTGCTTGGCCAGCAGCAGGATCGCGCCGACCAGCGCGACGGCCGCGAAGACCAGGTTCACGTACATCACCCAGCGCCACGAGGCCCATTCGGTGAGCGCGCCGCCCAGCAGCAGGCCGAGCGCGCCGCCCGCGCCCGCGATGGCGCCGAAGATGCCGAAGGCCTTCGCTCGCTCGGCGGGTTCGGTGAAGGTGACGGTCAGCAGCGAGAGCGCGGCGGGTGCGAGCAGCGCGGCGAACACGCCCTGCGCGACGCGGGAGCCGACCAGCACCTCGAAGTTGCCGGCCGCGCCGCCGACCGCGGAGGCGACCGCGAAGCCGATCAGGCCGGTGATGAAGGTGGTGCGGCGGCCGAACAGGTCGGAGAGCCGTCCGCCGAGCAGCAGCAGCGAGCCGAAGGCCAGCGCGTAGCCGGTGATGACCCACTGCCGGTCGCCGTTGGAGAAGCCGAGATCGGCCTGCGCGTGCGGGAGCGCGATGTTCACGACGGTCGCGTCGAGCACGACCATCAGCTGGGCGACGCCGAGTACGGCGAGCACCCACCAGCGCAGGGCGTGCGATCCGCGCCGCCCTGCCTTGTCCTCGGGCGCAGCCGGGGCTGTGACGTCTTTCTCGAGCGCTGTAGTCATGGTTGGTGTCCTCGTCCCCTAGACTTAGTGGAGAAACCATCTCCGCTTATCGATCAAGCTATCAGCTAAACGGAGATAACTCCTCCGGATAATCCCGATTGCTGATAGGATTAGCCTGTGAATCACGTCACCACCGCGCCCCCACCTCGGCGTCTGCGCGCGGACGCCGCCCGCAATCAGCAGCGCATCATCGCGGCCGCCCGCGAGCTGTTCGCCGATCGCGGGCTGGACGTCACCCTCGACGATGTGGCCGAGCGGGCGGGCGTCGGCGTCGGCACGGTCTACCGCCGCTTCGCCAACAAGCAGGAGCTCATCTCCGAGGTCTTCGACCAGATGGTCACCGAACTGGCCGAGGCCGTGAACGTGGCGCTGCACCACCCGGATCCGTGGGAGGGCCTGACCGACCTGTTCGAGTACTCCTGCCGTCACGTCGCCGCCAACCGGGGCTTCAGCGAGGTGATCCTGGAATTGCACGACAGCATGGAACGCTTCGTGTGCATGAAGGATCAGATCCGGCCCGGCATGCAGGCGGTCATCGCGCGCGCCAAGGACGCGGGCGTGCTGCAGCCCGATATCGAACCGGCCGACTTCTTCGCCATGGTGAACATGGTCGACGGCATCGCGGGCTTCGCGCGGCCGGTCAATCCCGAAGTGTGGGAGCGCTACATGGCGGTGATCCTCAATGGCGTGCGCGGCGACAGCGTGCCTCGCCTGCCGCTCACGCAGCGTCCACTGTCCGAGGACGAGGTCGAGCGCGCGAAGGCGGCCGCCTTCAACCCGCGCAAACGGTAGCGCGCATCACACTCGCGGTTTAAAGTTGGTCGCATGACCAACTCTTGGGTGAACTGGGCCGGGGATCAGAGCTGTACCCCGGCGTCCATCGCCGAACCGAGCTCGCCCGAGGACGTCGCGGCAGTACTCGCTCAGGCCGAAGCGAACGGCCACACCGTCCGGGTCGCCGGATCCGGGCACTCCTTCACCGAGACCGTGCTCACCGACGGCACGCTCATGCGGCTGAACCAGCTCGACAAGATCCTGCACGTGGACCGCGCCACCGGCCTGGTCCGCGCCGAGGCCGGCATCACCCTCAACGCCGCCAGCAACGCGTTGCACCCGCTGGGCCTGGCCTTCCCCAACCTCGGCGACATCGACGTGCAGTCGATCGCCGGCGCCACCGCGACCGGTACCCACGGGACCGGATCCAAGCTGCAGAACCTCTCCGCCGCACTGCATTCGGTGGAGCTCATGCTGGCCGACGGCAGCCGGGTCGAGCTCAACGAGCAGACCGATCCCGACGGCTGGCGCGCCGCGCGCGTGAACGTCGGTGCGCTGGGCGTCGTCACGGCCGTGACGCTGCAGATGGTGCCGTCGTTCGTGCTCGAGGGCATCGAGCGGCCGATCCCGGTCGAGGACGTGCTGGCCGATCTGGACAGCTACGTCGAGGACAACGAGCACTTCGAGTTCTACATGTTCGCCCACAGCCCGCTGGCCATGACCAAGCGCAACAACCGGGTCGAGCTCCCGGAGCAACCGCGCGGCAAGGCCATGGACTGGTTCTCCGACATCCTCATGACCAACTACACCTTCGACGCGCTGTGCAAACTCACCCGGTGGCGCCCGAGCCTGATCCCGATGGTCCAGCGCAGCGCGGCCTACGCGGGCAGCTACCGCCGCCAGGTCGAACGCTCCTACCGGGTCTTCGCCAGCCCCCGGCTGTTCCGCTTCACCGAGATGGAATACGCCATCCCGCGCGAGCATTCGGTCGACGCCATCCGCGAGATCAAGGAGGTGGCCAAGCATTTCGACACCCCGATGCCGATCGAGGTGCGCTGGGTCGCCCCCGATGACGCCTTCCTGTCCCCCGCGGGCGGCCGCGAGACCTGCTACATCGCGGTCCACCAGTATGAGGGCATGAACTACGAGCCGTATTTCCGCGCCTGCGAACGCGTTTTCGACCGCTACAACGGCCGCCCGCACTGGGGCAAGCGGCACTTCCAAACCGCCGAGACGCTGCGTGAGCGCTACCCGGAGTGGGACCGCTTCGCCGAGGTGCGCGGCCGCTTCGACCCCAAGGGCCGGTTCACCAACGCCTACATCGAACGCGTCCTGGGCCCGGTGAACTGAGTCCGCGCGAGGGTAGGACAAACCGACTAGTATCGGTTGCTGAAAGATCGCTGCTCTTCCGGGCGTGACCACCCACGTAGGAGGTTCGATGACTTCTTTCAGCGACGGCAACGAGGCGGGCCAGCAGGCCGAGGGCACGGCCCAGAATCTGGGCGGCAAAGCGCAGGAGGCCTTCAAGGGCGGAGCCGAGGACGCCAGGGAATGGGTCGAGAAGGCGGGCTACGAGGTCAAGGAGTGGGCCGAGAAGGCCGGTGACGAAGTCAAGGAATGGGCGGGCGGCCTGACCGACAAGGTCAAGGGGATGTTCGACCGCGGATCGAAGTAGGGGTTCGACCATGCCGACCAACGACGACGATCTCGGCGACGGCGCTTCGAAGTTCGAGGACGCGACCGAACGCCTGGCAGACGACCTGCGCACCACCGCCGACGACCTGACCACCGATCTCGGGGTCACCGCCGCCGACCTGCGCGAGCGGGCCGGGGCGGTGACCGGGCAGCTGGCCGAACGGGCCAGCGGCGCCGCCGCCGAACTGGCCGATCGAGCTCAGACCGCGGCCGCCGACCTCGCCGATATGGCGAAGTCCTTCGCCGACAAGATCACTCCCGAGGACCTCCAGGTCACCCTCGAACAGGTGCGGGCCAACCTCGACCACGCCGCACAGGACGTGCTGGCGGCGGTCAACGAAATCGTCACCGCGCTGAAGAACAGGGCCGGAAAGTAGTTCAGCCAACCCCGGTTCCGGGCCACACGGCCCGGAACCGGGGTTGTTCGCATGTGTTCGGGGTGACCGCCTTCACCGTGTACGCCATCGTCTTCCGCGACACCGCGGCCCGGCAGGCGAAAGCGCTGCAGGACAATGTGATCGGCGGCTTCGGCTGGTACTACATCCTGATCGTCAGCCTGTTCGTGGTGTTCGCGATCTGGCTGGGTCTGGGCCGGTTCGGCGACATCACCCTCGGCGAGGACGGCGAGAAGGCCGAATACTCCATCGGCGCTTGGCTTTCCATGCTGTTCGCGGCGGGCATGGGGATCGGCCTGGTGTTCTGGGGCGTGGCCGAGCCGCTGTTCCACTACGAGGACCCGCGCCCCGGGGTCGGGTCCACCCCGGCGCAGCGCGCGGATTCGGCCATGGTGCAGACGTTCCTGCACTGGGGCATCCACCCGTGGGCCATCTACGTGGTGGTGGGGCTGGCCATCGCGCACATCTCGCGCGGCGCACGGTGCGGGAGTTCGTGGCCGGGGTGCTGCTGGTGCCGACGCTGCTGACCTTCGTGTGGTTCGCGGTGTTCGGCGGGGCCGGCCTGCACCGCGAGATGTTCGGCGGCGGGCTGGTCGGTCCGGACGGACCCGATCGCGACAGCGCGCTGTTCGAGCTGCTGCAGACGCTGCCGGGCGGATCGATCACGGCGGGGCTGGCGATCCTGGTGATCGTGCTGTTCTTCGTCACCTCCGCAGATTCGGGGGCGCTGGTGGTGAACATGCTGTCCTCGGAGCGGCAATCCGGAGCCGCCGACCTGGAGTCGCGCGTTCTGGACCGCCGCACAGGGTGCGGTGGCGGCGGCGCTGCTGGTGGCGAGCGGCACCGGCACGGCCGCGCTGACCACCTTGCAGACGGTGGCGATCCTGATCGCGTTGCCGTTCAGCGTGGTGTTGCTGGCCATGTGCGTGGCGTTGGTGAAGACCTTCCGGGCCGATGCCGCGAGCTCGAAGCCGGGTCGCGGGCGCTGATTCGGACCCTCCGGTTTGCCAAATATGTGCCAGCACCCTTCCGGTGATCGGGGTGACGCGCGTCAAGGGGGTGTGCCGTGTGCACACGAGGCTCCGACCAGCATTTAAACTCCCATCCAGAACATAACGAAAACGTCTCGGATTGGAACTGCGCGCATCATGCTCAAGGGCTTCAAAGACTTCCTGATGAGGGGCAATGTCATCGATCTCGCGGTGGCGGTGGTCATGGGCACCGCCTTCACCGCCATCGTCACCTCGGTGACCAAGGGCGTGATCGAGCCGCTGCTCGCCACCCTCGGCGGCAACAAGGAGTTCGGTCTGGGCTTCCAGCTACTGGCCGACAAGCCGTCGACCTTCGTCGCCCTCGGGCCGATCATCAGCGCGGGCATCAACTTCCTGTGCGTCGCGGCGGTGCTCTACTTCGTGCTCATCCTGCCGATGAACACCATCAAGAGCCGTTTCGCGAAGGCCGAGGAGGAGAAGGTCGCGACCGAGCTGGAACTGCTCACCGAGATCCGCGACCTGCTCGCCAAGCAGAACGCGAGCCGATAGTTCCCCACCGTCGGGCCACGGTTCCGCCGAGCGCCTCGACTAGGCTTAGCCAGGTTGTTGCCAACAACCGGACAGAGGTTTAGTCGAGGAGGCGGGAACCGTGGGCCGCATTCCACCCCGGGAACAGGCGAGAGATCTGGCGGACCCGGTGCGGTCCGCACCGGCGAGCCGGTGGGCCATGCTCGCCGTGCTCTGCGCGAGCCTGCTGCTGGTGGCGATGGACGCGACCATCCTCAATGTCGCACTGCCCTCGCTCATCGATCACATGGCGCCCACCCCCATGGAGCAGCTGTGGATCGTCGACCTCTACGGCCTGGTGCTGGGCGGTCTGCTGATCACCTGCGGCGCGATCGGCGACCGGTACGGCCGGAAACTGCTGTTCCTGCTCGGCTTCCTGCTCTTCGGCGTCGCCTCGGTGATCGCGGCGACCGCGCACTCCCCCGCCCAGCTCATCGCGGGCCGGGCGCTGCTCGGCGTCGGCGGAGCCATGGTGATGCCGTCCACGCTCTCGCTGATCCGCAATATCTTCACCGATGACCACGAACGCACCCTCGCCATCGGCATCTGGGCCTCGGTGGCCGGCGGTGGCGCGGCCATCGGCCCGCTGGTCGGCGGTCATCTGGTCGAGGCGTTCGGCTGGTCGGCGGCCTTCTGGCTCAATGTGCCCGTGGTGATCCTCACCGTGGCCGCGGGACTGTGGCTGCTGCCGGAGTACCGGGCCCCGCAGCAGGGCCGCTTGGACTGGACCGGCGCGGCGCTGTCGGTGCTGGGCATCGTGGCGCTGGCGTGGGGCATCAAGCATGTGGCCAAGGGCAATCCGGCCCCGGTCGATCTGATCATCATGGTGTCGTCGGCACTCCTGCTGGGGTTGTTCGCCTACCGGCAGTCGAAGTCACCCGACCCGCTGCTGGATGTGCGGCTGTTCCGCAATCGCGCCTTCACCGCCGCCGCGCTCGCCACCCTGCTCGCCATGCTGGCCATCGGCGCGGCTCTGTTCCTGATCTCCTTGTGGCTGCAATACATTCACGGCTACTCGCCGTCGGAGGCCGGTATGCGCACCCTGCCCGCCGCGCTGGCCACCCTGTTCGGTTCGCTGGCCACCCCCTGGCTCATGCGGCGGGTGGGCGTGCGCGCGCTGATGGGTTTCGGATTGGGCGCGCTGGCAACGGGTTTCGCGGTGCTGGCCGCGATTCCCGACACCACCTACCCGATCGTCGCCCTGGTGCTGCTGTGCCTGGGCATCGGTGACGGCATCGCGATCACCACGGCCGCCGCCGTCCTGGTCGCCTCGGTGCCCGCCGAGCGCGCCGGGCAGGCGGGGGCGGTCGAGGAGACCAACTACGAACTGGGCATCGGTCTGGGTGTGGCGCTGCTGGGCAGCATCCACGGCCGTTTGTTCACCGGCCATATGACCGGATTGCCGCTGCACGGCGACGATCTGGCCGAGGCGCAGGGCTCGGTGGGCGGCGCGGCCCACGTCGCCGAGCGGATCGGCGGACCCGCCGGCGACGAGGTGCTGCGCATCGCCCAGCACGCCTACGACGCGGCGCTCACCACCACCTCCTGGATCTCCACGGGACTGGTGGGCGCGGTCGCGGTGCTCACCGTGATCCTGGTTCCGCGCGGCTTCAAGGCGACCGCCGCGCACTGAGACCCCCTTCCCCCGGGGATGTATCCGGTTATGCCAGTGCGACTTTCAGCTGCGCCAGGCCGGAGCGGATGCGAGCCTTCACGGCGGGCAGGCCGATCCCCAGCCGGTCCGCGACCTGCGGGTAGGTGAGCCCGCCGTAGAACGCCAGCACCAGCGACTCGCGCTGATTGGGGGTGAGAGTGGACAGACCGTGGCGGATGGCGCGCTCCTCCTGGCGGCGCAGGATCTCCTCGGCCACCACATCGGTGGCGGGGCGGTAATCGCCGACGCCCCAGCGGTGTTCGTGCCCGGCCGCGCTGCACTCGCGCCGGACCCGGTCCACCGCCTGATGGTGGGCCAGGGTGGTGAGCCAGGTCAGCGCGTTGCCGCGGGCCGGGTCGAACTTCGGGGCGCTGCGCCAGACCTGCAGGTAGACCTCGTGACAGGTTTCCTCGGCATATCCATAGTCGCACACGATGTTCAGGACGCGGGAGTAGATGAGGCCGCGGGTGCGGCGGTAGAGCTCCTCGTAGGCGGCGCGGTCCCGCTCGGCGATGCGGCGGACGAGGCTGTCGAACTCGCTGCCGCGCCGGGAGCGGCGGGCAGGGACGGTCGAGGGTCGGACGGGGTGGGCCGATTGCGGACGGACTGCCGGGTGGGCAGCGGAACGGTGTGGTGCACGTGAGGAATTCACGATTGCCCCCAGGTCGACGAAGCGAGCGGATCGACGGTGTCCGGATACGGATATGTCGAAACGAGCCGTCGAGGACTGGGACGGCCTATGCGGAAACCGGCCGGGGACAGGGGCTTTCGGTTCCGCCAAGAATCCAGGCTACGCCCCGGTTCCCGATGCCCGCACCGATCCGATTAACCGGACATCATCCCGGCAAACCCGGCCGAACCGGGCGTGGATCAGATCCGCAGCCCCAGTGCGACGATGCCGTGCGCGACCGCGTGCACCGTCACCCGGTTGCGGCGGGCGTGCGCGCGGATCAACTCGAACGCCGCGTCGGGGGTGGTGTGGTGGGCGTGGGCGAGCACGCCCTTGGCCTGTTCCACCACGATGCGGGTGGTGAGCGCGTGCTGGAGCTGTTCGGTCACCCGCTGGTGGCGGTGCACCAGATTGGCGGTGACGATGTGCCCGGCGGCCATGCCCGCCAGCAGCGTCGCCACCGACAGGTCCTGGCCGGTCCAGTGCCGGGCCTCGCGCGAATACAGGCTCAGCACACCGGCTTCGGTGGCGTCCAGGCGCATGGGGACGGCGGCGACCGAGGCGATCCGGTGCTGCCCGGCCAGGGTGGTGTACTCCGGCCACAGGTCGCCGTAGCTGCCGATGTCGGTGACGGTCACCGGCGCTCCGCAGGCGTGCGCGACCACGCCGGGTCCGCGGTCGTGGTCGCGCTGGCAGACCTCGAGATCCAGGAGGTCCTCGGGCCTACCGGTGAAGAGTTCGGACCGGTCGCCTCGTAGTTGGGCGGACAGCGCCACCGTCACCCCGCCCGGTTCCAGCACATCGATGGCGCTGCGCATCAACTCGTCCAGAATCTGGGGCAGTTCGCTCGCCGCCGGTAGCAGCCGCGCGAATCTGGCCAGCACCGTCACCAGCAACTCACTGTCGGACACCGCATTCACCCCGCATCGGCGAACGCCGGGCGCCCGCCACGAAAGTATTCCTGTGCCGCTCTTGCCGTCAGCCCATGGTATTTGCCGGGCGGGGTGTCGCGGAACAGTTGCGCTCATTCGGCCTCGATCCGGATGCTGCGCTCCACCACCCGCCGTGCCACCTCCACCAGCGAAAGTCCATGGGTGAAGGCGTATCCGCGCAGGCGGGCGTAGGCGTCTGGGATCTCGATGCCGAGGTGTGCGCTGGTCATGCCGGCCGCCTGGTGAATCCATCGGCTGGACAACGGCTGTGCCCACTGGCGGGCGTCGTCGCCGGTGGCCAGCACCAGGCTGGCGGTCACCAGATCGGCGATGTGCAGCGACGCCGACAACAGCCGCGGCCCGGGCCGCCCGACGGATTCGCGATACAGGTCCACCGCGCCGAGCCGAATCGCGCCCAGCCGCAAGGGCACCGCGAACAGCGAGCCCCATACCGGGGTACCGGAGAGGGCTTCGGCGAAGCCGGGCCAGTGCTCGCAGTCGGCGCTCAGATCGGTGACCACCACCGGCATCCCGTCGGCCACGGCGGTGACCGCGGGGCCCTCCCCCGCCGTCGCCTGTGCTCGCTCCACCTGTTCGGCGAATTCGTCACTGGCGCACCAGGGTTGCATGCCCGCGTCGCGTTCCTCGAGCACGATGGCGGCGCGGCGCACCGGTAACACCCGCACGCACGCGGTGCACACCGCGTTCAATCCGCCGCCCGCGTCGCGCACGGCGCGCAGGAACTGTCCTGTCAGCTGATCGAACTGCGACGAAGCCATCACCATCGAACCGCCCCACAATCATCGCCCGGCGATGAGTTATTCGGTGCCCGAGGCCAGTATCTCCGTCACAGCTCGACAACGAACAGGGCCGAAAGTCACTGTGGGTCAGCGCTAACGGCGACCGCGACCGGCCGGTGCGGCACGCCGAGCCGGTACAGGCCGCGCAGGTCGTACAGATGCGTGGCGACCGCGCCGAGCACCGCTCCGAAGGCCAGCCCGAACAGCGTCATCCAGATGCCCGTACCGAGTCCGGCCTCGAGGTGACCGTCGAAGAACAGGATGGCGCGAACCGACAGATAGATCTGGTGCATCGGTTCGAAGCTCGACAGCGAGGCGATCCAGCGCGGAATCGCTTCCACCGGAATCGAGCCCGAGGACGAGGGCAGACCCAGCACCACGAACACGATCATATTGATCAGCAGGCCCGCGGTGCCGAAAGCCGCCAGCACCGACAACCCGGTGACCGACACCGCGACGATGGCCAGCGTGCCGCAGAGGAACAGCGGCAGCGGTTCGTCGATGGGCATACCGAAGATCCGCGCGATGCCCATGAACATGCCGGAGAGGAAAGGCGCGGTGATCGCGGCGATGGCCCACTTCACCAGCAGCGTGCGCCAGCGGCTGATCGAGGCGGGCTCGGGGGCCCGGAACCACGGGCCGTATTCGGCCGGGACGTAACCGAGCACGTTGTCGATCATGGAGTGGATGATCATCGCGCCGCTGAAGCCCGCGAACAGCAGGACCAGGGTGTAGAAGAACGCGGACAGGCCCTGCCCGGTGCCCGCCGGGAGCGGACGGTACGGGCTGGTGACCACATCGATGGGCTGGGCCAGCTGCAGCCGTGCCGCGCCGGACAATTCGGTGGCGGGCGCGCCCGCCTGCGGCGCGAGCTTGGCCTTCACCTGGTCGGTGAGCTGTGCGCCGACCGTCGAATTGACCTGCGCCATGGCCCGATCGGCGATGCGCTGGGTGATCGAGGAGGCGTAGGTGCCGGCGCGCGGATTGGTCTGCACGGTGATGACCGGCCGTTCCACGTCGCCGGGCACCACCGAGGCCGCGGCGAGGATCGAGAGTCGCTTGGTGAAGTCGCCGGGAATGATGATGGCGCCGTAGACCTGGCCGTCGCTCAACTGCCGGCGAGCCTCGCCGATGCCGACCACGCGCAGGTCGATCTTGTCGGCGGGGATGCGCGCGGTGAGCGCGTCGGCGATCTGGTCGCCGATATTGACGGTGCGGCCGTCCATCACGTCGCCCACGTCCTGATTGACCAGGGCGACCGGGAAGTCGTGCAGGTTCTTCTCCGGGTCGGAGGTGTAGCCGAGGTACATGGTGCCGATCAGGGCCGCGAGCAGGCCGAGCACCACCATCGGGCCGATCCAGCCGCGCAGCGGCACGGCGCGCTGGACCGGGTTCTCATTCGCCATGGGCACGAATGTAGGCAGCGACAACAAAGTAGTCAACGCCAACATCCCGGAGTGTGTCCGATATCCTGCTCTCACCATGAGCATCACCAAGCGCAAGGCCCGGGAGGTGGTCGAGCGCGCCCGTTCCTACCACCACGGGGACCTGCGCGCCGAACTCCTCCGCCGCGCCGAGGAGACCCTGCGCGGCGGCGGGATCGAACGCCTCTCGCTGCGGCAGCTGGCCCGCGACACCGGCGTCAGCCACGCCGCGCCCGCCCGGCATTTCCGCGACAAGCAGGCGCTGCTCGACGCGCTGACCGTCGCCGGATTCGACCGGCTCGGCGCGGGATTCGAGAAGGCGGCGGCCGCGGGCACCTTCCTGGAACGCCTGCGCGCCATGGCCCACACCTATCTGCGGTTCGCCATCGACAATCCGGAACTGCTGGCGCTCATGTTCGCCCGCAAGAACAGTCCCACCCCGGCCATCGAGGAGGCGGCCGCCCGCGCGTTCACCGTGCCGATCGAGATGGTCACCGACGCGCAGGCGCGCGGGGAGGTGGTGCCGGGCGAGCCGCGGCGGATCTGCCTGTCCGCGGTGGCGGCGCTGCAGGGGCTGGCCGCGATCCTCGGGTCGGGGCTGGTCGACGCCGCGGAGGCGGACGGACTGTTCGACGAGATGGTCACCCACATGCTGAACGGTTTGCGTCCTCGACGCTGAAACATTTGCGTCCTCGACGCTGAAACATTTGCGTTCTCGACGCTGACGCGCGGTTCACAAAACGCGGTACCGCGCCGCCGCCCCCGAAATCGGTGGCCTCCGCACCCGTAACCTTTCAGGCGTGACGATCGAGAAACGACAGTGACGATCGAAGGCAGGCAGTACGGCGGACGCGCCGTGACCGAACGAAAAGCCGAGCGCCGGCAGCGTTTCCTCGACGCGGCCATCCGAATCTTCGGCGAGCGCGGCTACGCCAACTGTTCGCTGGCCGATGTGTGCGCCGCGGCCGGACTGTCCAAACGCCAGTTCTACGAGGAGTTCCAGACCCGCGAGGACGTGCTGGTCGCGGCCTACGACCAGATCCAGGACCAGTCGGCCGCCGCCCTCGCCACCGCGTTGAGTTCCATGGGTCCCGACCCGGACCCGACCGAGACCGTAACCCTGGCCCTCTCGGCCTTCCTCGACTCCATCGGCGCCGACCCGTTCCGCGCCAAGGTGGCCTTCGTCGAGGTCGTCGGCGTCAGCGAACGCATGGAACAGCATCGCCGCGCCCGCCGCCACCTGTGGGGCGACACCCTGCGCCTGGCCGTGCAGCCCCTGGCCGGTGACTCCGCGTCCCTCCGGGGCGCCCCCGAACTCGCCACCAGCGCCCTCATCGGCGCGATCAACGGCCTCGCCCACGAGTGGCTGCTGTCGGACCCGCGACCGCCCGTGCGCTCCCTGGTGGAAGTCCTCGTCCCCATGACGGTCGCCCTGATCTCCCGCGACACGGACTAGCCGTCGCGCGACCCCACGGGAGGTCGCCGACGCCCGGTGGCGCGGGATCTGTCGGTGCCGGGCGCGGAGATCTGTCGGTACCGGGCGGCAAGATCGCGGGTATGACCGACGAGCAGCGGTGGGCCGATCCGCAGGCGACCGAGGCTGTGCGCAAGCTGTTGCGGCGGCATCGGGGGGCGGTGGAGACGGTGCTGACGGCCGCGCGGGTGGATGGGCTGGATCAACTCGCCGATGCCGCAGCCGGATACGTGGCGGCGCCGGAGCGGGCGGCGACGGCGGTGGGGGCGGCGGCGGCGTTCGCCATCGCGCAGTACGCGGCGGTGGCCTATCGCACGGGGGTGCGGCGGGAGCGGGAATTCATCGATCGGTTCATCGACAGCTGGATGGTCGAATTCGGGCATGCGTTCGCGAGCGAGGTCGCGGCGGCCCGAGTGGGGGTGCGGGTGGAGGAACCCGATCCGCGGGCGGGGCGAATGACGGCGTGGCTGCGGGTGATCGAGCCCGGGGAGGATGTCGAGCCCGCCGCCGAGGCGCTGCGGGTCCGGGTGCGGGAACGTCTGGGGAGCGCGTCCGAGGGGGCGGCACGGGTCGCGCCGGAGCCGAAGTCGGTGACGACCGATCAGATTCGGCGGCTCGAGGCGGCCATGGTGGACGGCAGGCGGTGGCGGGCCGCCGCACATCGGCGATTGGTGCTCGAGGATCCCGCGCTCGGGCCGGCCGCGCGGCTGCTGGTGTGGGCGGTCTTCGATGCCCGCGGCGCGGTGACGGGGGCGTTCCGGGTGGACGAGGAACGCGTGCTGCGCGATCTCGAGGGCGCGCCGGTCGAACTGACGGACCAAGCGTTGGTGGGCGTGGCTCACCCGATTCAGCTCGGTGAGACGCTCGCGGCTTGGCGGGACCTGTTCGACGACAATCGATTACGACAGCCGTTCGAGCAGCTGGAACGACCGATCAACCTGCTCACGAGCGACGATGCGGAGTCGAATCGCCTGTCCCGCTTCAGTGATCAGCAGATTCGCACGGATCGGGTGTTCGGTCTGCAACAGCTGGGCTGGCAGGTGTCGCGGGAGGTCCTCACTCGCCGGTTCGGACCGGTCCGGGAGGTGGTCGTCACGCTGGATCCCGGGCTCGAAGGCGGTTTCCGCGACGAGCCCGAGCTACAGCGGGTGCTCTCGGTGGAGCTCCGGGGCGGCACGTTCGACTCACTCGACGCCGTGTCCGCCTCGGAGCTGATCCGTCAGCTGGAGCGACTGGCGGCGTGACGTCCGGCGCGGCGGCCGAAGAACGAGCCCGCGCCGAGCTGGGTACCGCTGGAGTAGCCCTTGCCGTCCTGGGCCAGGGTGGAGGCGGTCGCGCCCGCCGCGTACAGGCCGGGGATGGGTGATCCGTTGTCCCGCAGCACCTCCGAGTCGACCGAGGTGCGCAGCCCACCGAGGGTGAAGCCCGCGTACAGCGCCTTGCCGAGGGTCAGGTCGAAGGCCGCCCACGGGCCCTGGTCCTGCGGTTGCAGCCATTCGGCGGCCTTGTGGAAGTCCGGGTCCTCACCGCGGGCCGCGTTCTCGTTGTACCGGTCGAGTGTGGATCGCAGTGTGTCGGCGGGGATTCCGAGCGCCGTCGCCATCTCGTCCACGGTCTCCCAGCCGTCGATGAACGGCGCGAGCGGGAACATGGGCCGTTCCATGTGCTCGGAGTCCACGATCAGATAGGCGACCGCGCCGGGCTGATCGAGCACGTACGCGGAGGTGCGCGCGTGGTAGGAGTCCTCGGCGACGAACCGTTCGCCCTTGTGGTTCACCACGATTCCGGTCAGCAGCTTCGACGGCGGATACACCGGCGCGGTGACGAACGCCTGATCCATCATGCGGGTCACGCCGCCCGCCGACACTCCGAGCCGGATGCCCAGCCCGTCGTCGAACGGCGTCCCGAGCACGAACGGCTTTTCGGTCAGCCACGGCACGTGCTCGGCCACCATATCGGTGTTCATGACGAAGCCGCCGGCGGCCAGCACCACCGACTTCGCTTTCACCGCACCGGTTTTCCCGAGGTTCTTCCACTCCACTCCGACCACCGCGCCGGCAGCGTCGGTGATCAGGTTGGTCACGCCGGTCTCGTAGCGCACCTCGACGCCGAGCGTGGCGGCCCGCTTCACCAGCAGGTCGATGATCATGGCCGCGCCCTGGGTGTCGCCGGGCACCGGAACCTTGTGCCCGCGGGGCGCGGGCACGGCCTGTTCCCGATAGGGCCACACCTTCTCGTTGCCCGTGTACATCAGCCCCTGTGTACCGGGCTGGATGACCGCCTTCTCCGGGTAGTAGCTGCGCTCGAACTCGAACCCGAGGCTCTCCAGCCAGTCGAAGTGCTCGACACTGCCCTCGCAGTAGGCGCGGATCTTCTCCGGTTCCGGATCCCGCGCCACCGACAGCAGGTACTTGTACATCTCCTCGACCGAGTCGTCGTGCCCGGTCGCCTGTTGCACGGCGGTGCCGCCGCCCAGGTAGAAGTGCCCGCCCGCCAGGGCCGTGGTCCCGCCCGCGACCCCGGCGCGTTCGAGCACCAGCACGCGGGCCCCGCGCGCGGCCGCCTCGACCGCCGCGCACCCACCCGCGATGCCGAATCCGGCGACCACCACGTCGACCTCGTCGGACCATTCGGTAACGGACTCCGCCGCAACGGTTTCCGGAATCTGCGTGCTCACTGCGCACCCTTCTTGATCTGCTCGAAGAACGCGCGCATATTCGGCCCGATCTCCGCGAGTTCGATGAACGGCACGCCCGAGTCCGCGCCGTCGAGGTAGGCGAACCGCATCTGCCCGCTCATATCGCCTTGTTGTACCACCGGGATCCCCCGGGTCTCGGCGTCTTTCAGCGCGGCGTCGAAGTCCTGGGGCTCCAGGCAGATGTGGTGCAGGCCCGATCCTCCGCGTTCGAGGAATTCGGTGTAGATGGAGCGCCCGGTCACCGGCTGGATGAGTTCGAGCTGCATGTCCCCGCTGTACCCCAGCGAGATGTGCGCGGTGAAGTCGGCGGCCTCGCCGCGATACACGCACGTCTCGGGCCCGAAGTGCACGTCGGGCATGCGCATCCAGCCCTTCACGCCCATGGTCGTCGTCAGGAACCGTTCTCCGGCCTCGATGTCCTCGACCACCCACGCGATCTGGGTGACGGGCCCATCGGCCACGCTCGTGCTGTCCATTTCGGCAGTTAATCACAATCGCTTAATTTGGCAAGGGCTACTCGTCGTCCGGATCGGCTTCCGAGGGAGCGGTCCACCCCTTGTTGCTCAGCCCGTAGAAGGTCGCCACCAGCAGATACAGCACCAGCGCCGCGATCGGCGACAGGAATCCGACCCCGATGCACGCCGCGTAGACCAGAATCCCCGGCCAGGCCCGCCAGCTCTCCCGCCGCGCGTAATCCGCCCCCAAGCCGGACTTCAGCATCTCCGGCCGCTTCGCCAGCCGCCACCACATGGGAGCCCACGGCACGGTCATCAGCACCCCCACGATCCCGTACAGGGCGACCGCCACCACCGCGTCCCGGTGCGTCCCGTGCACGACGTTCTCGGCCACCACCATGGTCGGGAACGGCACCAGCGAAATCCCCAGCAGCAACAGAAGATTCCACCACCGCAACACATGGTCGATCCGCCGCAACCGCCCGAAGAAGGTGTGGTGGTTCATCCACACCACCCCGATCGTCATGAACGACGCCAGATACGCCACATACGACGGCCAGATGTGCCCGAGCGCCTGCAGCAAGCGCCCGGGCTCGTGCTCGGGCACCCGGATCTCCAAAATCAACAGGGTGATGGCAATCGCCATCACCCCGTCGCTGAAAGCTTCCACCCGAGCGGTTCCCGCAAGCGTGCGTTCCGGAACCGATCCCTCACTCATGCATCGCAGCGTAACCCGGTTCGGTGATCGATTCGGATGCCTTGAGCCGCTTGATGGTTCGCACCGTGATCAGCATCAGGATCGCGGTGGTGCCGATCATGAGGGCGCTCGACAGCCAGGCCATGGTGTGGACGGGCAGCCGGTAGGCGAGCACCACGCGCAGGACGGACTCGCCGAGCAGGCCCGCGCCCCACATCACGGCGATCCGGTTGTGCAGCCGCCGCACCACCGGGTTGGTGCGGAACTTGTGCTCCATGTCGGCCAGTTTCGCCGGGGATCCCGCGAACGCCTTGCGCGCCGCGACGTAGGTCAGCGGCTTCCCCACCAAGGCGCTGATGCCGAAGGCCACGCCGATCCCCGCGGTGGTGATCGAGTCCCGCACGATGATCATCCGGGCATCCCCGCTGATCAGCGAGCTCGCGATGCCGAAGACGAACCCCGCCAGGATCAGAGCGGCCAGGGCGTCGACCCGCCGCGCCCGGATCGCCTCCACCAGGACCACCGCCCCCGAGCACAACGCCCCCGCCAGCAGGGCCACGAAATCGGAGTACCCGGCGGCGTGCAGGGCGAAGTAGACAGCCAGCGGCACCAGGATGTCGCGCATGGTCGGTGCGAGCACGCGCAGCACATTCGGTCGTTCGAGGGCCTGCGACGCGGGCGCGGCGAGCGTGTTGTCAGCCATGATGCGAACTCCTGTAATCGGTTTCTGCGCTACAGGAATGACGCTACGGAGACCGTCGCCGCGCCGAATCTGCCAACCATCACCTCCCGGCCATGACAGTTGTCATGCCGCGACGGTGGCCGTGTCATGCCGCGACGGTGGCCGTGTCATGCCGCGACCGTGGCCGCCGATTCCAGGTTGCGCCCCTTGGTCTCGGGCGCGCCCCACAGACAGATGACGAAACCGATCGCGGTGACCACCGCGGCGAACAGAAACGTCGGCCCCATCCCGAGATGGTCCAGGGACCACGGCAGCAGATAGGTGCCCAGGGCCGCGCCGATCCGGCTGATGGAGGTGGCGAATCCGACGGCGGTGGCGCGAATGTGGGTGGGGAACAACTCGTTCGGATACGTCCAGTCCAGCACGTTGGGCCCGCCGCAGAAGAACGCGTAGAGCAGCAGCATGGTGAAGGCGAGCAGGGTCGGCATGGTCGGCCAGAGGCCGATGAACAGCACCGGCAGGATCATCAGCCCGAAGCACCACACGATGGTGGGCCGCCGCCCGATGGTGTCGATGAGGCGCATGGCGGGCAGGCAGCCGATCAGGAACACCAGGCTGATCAGGGCGGTGCCCAGGGTATCCATCCAGGTGCCGGCCGGCATGCCGAAGGCGGCCAGGATCTGCGGCCCGAAGGTGAGCATGGCGAACAGCACCGCCACCTGGCACAGGAAGAAGCCGCAGCAGAACACGGTTCGCTTGCGGTACTGCGGCCGGAACAGTTCGCGCAGCGACCCGTGCCGCGCCGGATGCCCCTCCTCGCCCGCCTCGACCAGGGTGGCCGGATCGACCCGCACGTGCAGGTACTGCTCGATCATGGCGGCGGCCTTGTCCTGTTTGCCGTGCTGGGCCAGCCACCGTGGCGATTCGGGCGCGGTGCTCTGGCGGATGATCAGGAATAACGCGCACAGCACCGCCCCGCTGGCGAGCTGCCAGCGCCAGCTGCCGTTGCCGCCGAAGGTCAGCATCAGATAGCCGACCACGTAGGCGAGCACCGAGCCCAGATACCAGGCCACGATCTGGAAGCCGAGCAGCGTCCCGCGCTGTTTGAGAGGCAGCCATTCCCCGAGCAACGAGGTGGCGATTGGGTAGTCGGCGGCCACGGCCATGCCGAGCACGAACCGCAATATGACGATGAGCCAGATGGATTCGGCCCAGAACGACGCGATCGAGCACGCCCCCATCACCACCAGGTCGGCGGTGTACATGATCTCGCGCCCGATCTTGTCGGTGAGCACGCCGAACAGCGCGCCGCCGACGAACATCCCGATCAGCGCGGCGGCCCCGATCAGCTGGGTGTCCCGGGTGGTCAGATCCAGCTCGGCGTTCATGCCGATGAGCGCGGTGCCCACGATGCTGAGGATGTAGCCGTCCAGCAGCGGCCCGCCCGAGCACGCCACCGCGAGCCGTGCGTGGAAGGCGGTGAAGGGCGCATCATCGATGACCGAACCCATGCGGCCTCCTCCCCGGGTCGTCGACCGAAGCAAATGAGCGGCAAACACTTCGAACGTACCCGCGCGCCACGACGGCCGTCCCGGCTGACACGCCGGTCCCGCCATCCCGGCCTCGTGCGGGAGCGGCGGCGATGATTTCCGGTGCCGAACGTCGTCTCCATTCGCAGCGGCCGAAATACCGAGCGAACACCGATTCGAGGAGTTGACCATGTCGTACCCCACGCAGCCCGGCGATCCGATCTGGACCGATATCTTCACCACCGACCCCGAGGGCGCGATCGCCTTCTACGGCGAATTGCTCGGCTGGACCGCCGAGATCGCGCCGGAGCACGGCGACTACATCACCTTCCGCAAGGACGGCAAGGCCGTGGCGGGCGGGATGGGAAGTGACGGCTCGGGCGGCCCCAGCCAGTGGATGGTGTACCTGGCCAGCACCGATGCCGAGAAGACGGCCGAGAAGGTGACCGCGGCGGGCGGCATGACCGTGGTGCCGGTGATGCCGGTGTCCGAGCTCGGCAAGTTCGGGGTGTTCGGCGACAATGGCGGCGTCGGCATCGGCGTGTGGGAGCCGGGCACCATGACCGGTTTCGAGCAGCGCGGCATCGTCGGCGACGGGCACTGGGAGGGGCACGTGGGTGCGCCGTCGTGGTTCGAACTGCACACCCGCGGCTATGACGACGCGCTGAAGTTCTACCGCGAGGCGTTCGGCTGGCAGGACCCGTTCACGATCGCCGACACCCCCGAATTCCGGTACACCACCATCCATTCCGTGAGCCCGATGCTGGGTGGCGTGATGGATTCCTCGGGCTTCCTGCCGCCGAGCATGCCCGGCTATTGGGCGGTCTACTTCGGTGTCGAGGATGTGGACGCGTCGGTGCGGAAGGTGCAGGAGCTGGGCGGCAGCGTGGTGCGCCCGCCGGAGGACACCCCGTACGGCCGGCTGGCGGCGGTGGCCGATCCGGCCGGTGTGCGATTCAGCCTGGGCGGCAACAAGTCCTGACCCGGAAAGGGGACGAACGGCCCGGTCTCCACAGCGACCGGGCCGTTCGAATCATCCCGTGGCGACGTGGTCTGCGCCCCAGCAGCGCGTCCGGCGTCGTCGCGGGAAGTCTGTCACCGCATCGGGTTCAGCCGCGCACCCCGGTGGCGAGGGTCTGCTGCCTGCCCAGTCCGGCCACCTCCACGACGACGACATCGCCGTCGCGCAGATAGGGTTTCGGCTCCGGGCGGCCGACCGCGACGCCCGCGGGCGTGCCGGTGAGCACCAGATCGCCGGGTTCCAGGGTCATCAGCGTGCTCAGGTAGCGCAGCACCTCGCCGACCCCGGCCACCATGTCACCGGTCGAACCCGCCTGCCGCTGTTCCCCGTTCACCCACAGCTGCAGGCTCAGCGCCTGCGGTTCGGCGATCTCGTCGGGCGTGACCAGCCAGGGCCCGATGGGCGTGAAGGTGTCGAAGGACTTGCCCTTCACCCAGGTCGGTTCACCCGCGATGCCGGCGCGTTCGGTGACGTCGTTGGCGGTGACGTAGCCGCCCACCGCCCCCAGCGCGGTGGCGGCGTCGGGGCAGTCGCGCAGGCGGCGGCCGATCACCACGCCCAGCTCCACCTCGTGGTCGGTGGTGGCGCTGTCGCGCGGCAGTTCGATGGCGTCGTAGGGACCGCTCACCGTGGTGCCGGGTTTGAGGAAGACGACGGGCCGTTCCGGGATGGCCGCGCCGATGGCGGCGGCGTGGTCGGTGTAGTTGAGTCCGACGCCGATCACCTTGCCGGGCCGGGCGATCGGCGCCCCGATCCGGGCGGCGGGGTCCACCTCGGGCAGGGCGCCGGAAGCCAGCGCCCCGAGGATCGCGCCGAGCGCGACCGGATCGCCCAGCAGCGCCCCGTCGACGTCGGCGGTCACCGCGGACACGTCGCGCAGCACGCCGTGATCGTCGATGGCCGCGGGCCGTTCGGACCCCTTGGCCCCTACTCGCATGAGTTTCACGCGTCGCCTCCGGACTGCTCGGATACCGTGGCGGCCACGCGGCGACCGCCCGGCAGGTACTCGTCCGCGATGCGAACGCCCAACTGCTGCAACAACATCAACCCGGCGCTCAGGCAGCGCTGCTCATCGGGCTCGATCTCGAGCAGGGAATACACCGCCGCGAAACCGGCCGCGTGAAAACGCGCCGGCGGCAGGGTGTTCCGGCCGCACACCGCGACCACGGGCACGCCCGCCGCCCGCGCGGCCGCGGCGACACCGGCGGGCGCCTTGCCGTGCAGGGTCTGCTCGTCGAGTTTGCCCTCCCCGGTGACGACCAGGTCCACCCCGGCCAGCCGTTCGTCGAAACCGACCAGTTCCAGCATCAATTCGATGCCGGGCCGCAGGGTCGCGCCGAGCACCGCGAGCGCGGCGAATCCGACGCCCCCCGCGGCGCCGGCCCCCGCCACGTCGCGCTGATCCGACCCGAGTTCGCCGGCCAGCCGCCGCGCCCACTGCCCGAGCGCGGCGTCCAACTCGGCGACCTGGGCCGGATCGGCGCCCTTCTGCGGTCCATAGACCGCGGCGGCCCCGGAGGGCCCGGTGAGCGGATTGTCGACATCGCAGGCCACGACGACCTCGACGCCGTCCATCCGCTCACGCAGGGCGGTCAGGTCGATGGAGTGCACCCGGGTGAGCGCCGCCCCGCCGTCGCCGATGGGTCGCCCCTTGTCGTCCAGCAGCAGGGCGCCGAGCGCCTCCAACAGTCCTGCGCCGCCATCGGTTCCGGCGCTGCCGCCGATCCCGAGCACGATGCGGCGGCAGCCGGCCGCCACCGCCGCCGCCATCACCTCGCCGGTGCCCCGGCTGGTGGCGGTCATGGGGTGCGGGCGGCCTTCGGGCAGCCGCACCAGTCCGGACACGTCGGCCATTTCCACGACGGCGAGGTCGCCGCGGCGGGCGTAGGCCGTCAGCACCGGTTCCCCGGTCGGGCCCGACGCGGTCAGCGGGACCGCGTCGAACCCGGCGGCGAGGGCGGCGGCGACGGTGCCGTCACCGCCGTCGGCGACGGGCACCACCGACACCGAGGCATCGGGTCGCCCGCGCCGGATTCCGGCTCGCACGGCGGCCCCGACCTGCGCCGCGGTCAGCGAGCCCTTGAACTTGTCGGAGGCGATCAGCACACGAGCCATGGGAATCCTCTAGTCCAGCGGAACGGTGGCGGTCGGGGCGTCCGCGAAGGCGGAGGCCAGTTCCTCGAACTCGGTGATCGCGTCGATCCCGGCCGCGCCCATGGACACATTGGTGACCCGCTCGAGAATGCACTCGACCACGACGGGCACCTTGTACTCGGCCATCAGCGATTTGGCCTTCTCGAACGCGGGACCGATGTCCTGCGGCTCGAAGACGCGAATCGCCTTGCAGCCCAGGCCTTCCGCGACCTTCACGTGGTCCACGCCGTAGCCGTTGACCTCGGGCGAGTTGATGTTCTCGAAGTCCAGCTGGACGTAGTAGTCCATGTCGAACGCCCGCTGCGCCTGACGGATCAGGCCCAGGTACGAGTTGTTCACCAGCACATGGATGTACGGGATGTTGAACTGGGCGCCGACGGCCAATTCCTCGATCAGGAACTGGAAGTCGTAGTCACCCGAGAGCGCCACGACCGGCTCGTCCTGCACCGCGGTGGCCGCACCCAGCGCGGCGGGCAGGGTCCAGCCCAGCGGCCCGGCCTGCCCGGCGTTGATCCAGTGCCGCGGCTTGTACACGTGCAGCATCTGCGACGCCTGGATCTGCGACAGACCGATCGTGGTCACGTAGCGGGTTTCCCGGCCGAACGCCTTGTTCATCTCTTCGTACACGCGCGCCGGCTTCAGCGGCACGTTCTCGAAGTGCGTCTTGCGCTGACCGGTCGCGCGCTTGGCGCGCACCTGCTCGACCCACGCGCGGTGGTCGGTCAGACCGCCCACCTTGTCGAGGGATTCGGCCACCGCGATGAACTGCTCCAGCGCGGCGCCGGCATCGGAGACGACGCCGTAGTCGGGTGCGAAGACCCGGCCGATCTGGGTCGGCTCGATGTCGACGTGCACGAAGGTGCGGTCCTTGGTGTAGACGTCGAGCGCCCCGGTGTGGCGGTTGGCCCACCGGTTGCCGACGCCCAGCACGAAGTCGGCGGCCAGCAGCGACTCGTTGCCGTAGATGTGGGAGGTCTGCAGACCCACCATGCCGGCGTTCAGCTCGTGGTCGTCGGCGATGGCGCCCCAGCCCATCAGGGTCGGGACGACCGGAACACCGGTCAGCTCCGCGAACTTCACCAGCAGCTCGGAGGCGTCGGCGTTGATGATGCCGCCGCCCGCGATGATCAGCGGACGCTGCGCGGCGTTGAGCATCGCCAGCACCTTGGCGGCCTGCGCCGGGGTGGCGGCGGGCCGCACGACCGGCAGCGGCTCGTAGGTCTCGATGTCGAACTCGATCTCGGCCAGTTGCACGTCGATCGGCAGGTCCAGCAGCACCGGGCCCGGACGGCCTTCGCGCATGAGCCAGAACGCCTTCTGGAACGCCCCCGGCACCTGCGCGGGCTCGAGCACCGTGTGCGCCCACTTGGCCAGCGGCTTGGCGATGGAGGCGATGTCGACGGCCTGGAAGTCCTCCTTGTGCAGCTTGGCCACGGGCGCCTGGCCCGTGATGCACAGGATCGGAATGGAATCCGCGGAGGCGGCGTACAGGCCGGTCACCATGTCGGTGCCCGCGGGCCCCGACGTGCCGATGCAGACACCGATATTGCCGGGCCGGGCCCGGGTGTAGCCCTCGGCCATGTGCGAGGCGGCCTCGACATGGCGGGCCAGCACGTGCTTGATGCCGCCGTGCGCCTTCATGGCGCTGTAGAAGGGGTTGATCGCGGCGCCGGGCAGGCCGAAAGCCTGTGTGGCCCCTTCCTTCTCCAGGATCAGGACCGCCGCGTCGACGGTGCGCATGCGCGCCATACTCAGTTCTCCTTGTCCAGCGTGCCGCTCAGGCGCTCGACGCCGCGCAGCAGGGCAGAGTGGTCCAGGTGGCCGTCGCCGTTGACGCGGGCCGAGGCGACCAGCTGCGCGATCAGCGAGCCGGCCGGGGTCACCAGACCGGCCTCGCGGGCCGCGGTGGTGAAGATGCCCATGTCCTTGTGGTGCAGGTCGATGCGGAAGCCGGGCGCGAACTCGCGGTTGATCATCTTGGAGCGCTTCTGGTTCAGCACGGCCGAACCGGCCAGGCCGCCGCCGAGCACGTCGAGCGCCGGGCCCAGCTCGACGCCGTAGGCCTCGAGGAAGACCACTGCCTCGGCCACGGCCTGGATATTGGTGGCCACGATGAGCTGGTTGGCGGCCTTCACGGTCTGGCCCGCGCCATTGGTGCCCACGTGCACGACGGTCTTGCCGACCTTGTCGAACAGCGGCTGGGCGGAAGCGAAGTCCTCGGCCGAACCGCCGACCATGATGGACAGGGTGGCGTTGACCGCGCCCGGCTCACCGCCGGAGACGGGGGCGTCGAGCAGCCGGAAGCCGCGCTCGGCGGCCTGCTTGGCCAGCTCCTGGGTGACGTCCGGGCGGATGGACGAGAAGTCGATGATCAGCGCGCCGGGCTCGGCGGTCTCGAAAACGCCCTTCTCCCCGGCCAGTACCTCCTGCACGTGCGGGGAGTCCGGCACCATCACGGCGATGACGTCCGCGCCGCGCACGGCGTCGGCGATGGAGGTGACGGCCCGGCCGCCCGCGTCGACCAGCGGCTGCGCCTGGGCAGGGTTGCGGTCGAAGCCCTTGACCGAGTGGCCCGCGTTCTGCAGGTGGACGGCCATCGGGCTGCCCATGATGCCGAGGCCGATGAAAGCGATGTTGGTCATGATCTGTTCCCTAAGTCGTTGAATGTCAAAAGTTTTCGGCTACTTGGCGGCGCGGCGCTCGCGCGGCAGCCACTCGAACGCGTCCTCGGAACGGCCGGAAGGCTTGTACTCGAGGCCGACCCAGCCGCGGTAGCCGCGCGACGCGAGGTCGGTGAGCTGGAGCTCGAGCTGGAGTTCGCCGGTGCCCGGCTCGTTGCGGCCGGGGTTGTCGGCGATCTGCACGTGGGCGATGCGGTCGGTGTGCTCGGCGATCACCTTGTCCACGTCGTCACCGTTCACGGCGAGGTGGTAGAGGTCGGCGAGCAGGCCGATGTTCGATACCCCGGAATGCGCCTGCACCTTGTCGATGACGGCCAGGCCGTCGGCGGCGGTCAGCAGCGGGTAACGGGGTGCGCCGGAGGCGGGTTCGACCAGCACGGTGGCCCCGATGCGGGCAGCGGCCAGCGCCGCGGCGGAGAGGTTCTCGACGGCCACCTCGTCCTGCTGCTCGGCGGTGGCGTCGTCGACACGGTTGCCGTAGAGGGCATTGAAGGCCTTGGTGCCCAGGCGTTCTCCGATGCCCACGGTGACATCGATGTTGTCCTCGAACTCGGCGGCGCGAGCCGGCCAGGAGACCAGGCCGCGGTCGCCGCCGGGCATGTCACCGGCGAAGAAGTTCAGGCCGATCAGCCGCACGCCCGCGTTCTGGACAGCGGCCACGAAGGCGTCCACGTCCTTGTCCGACGGGACCGCCTCGGCGAACGGCCACCAGAACTCGATGGCGTCAAATCCGGCCTGGCGCACGGCTTCCGGGCGCTCCAGGATGGGCAGTTCGGTGAACAGCAGCGAACAGTTCACGGCGTAGTTCAGCGTGTGGGTCATCAGGAATCCCTCCAGTCGTTCCCGCAGGTTCTCCGCTGTTTTCCATAATGCGGAAATGTTTTTTCGGGATATGAAAATGCTAGAGCTCCCGGAACAGGCCCGTCAAGAGAGTTCCGGGAGCTACCGGCCGGTAGAGCGGGAAATATACGAAGTTGCGGAATCCGGTGCGGATCTCGCGCGACTCAGTCGCGGATATCGTCCTCCAGGCGCTCGCCCAGATCGTCCTTCCGATCCTCGACCGCGGCGAATACCGAAGCGCCCGCCTTGTTTCCGCGCGTGATCTCGTTGAACACCAGGTTCAACACGATCGCCACCACGGCGGTGGCACTGATCCCGGAGTGCATGATCACCCCGAGCCAGGTCGGAAACTTGTCCCAGAACGTCGGCGCCGCAATGGGAATCAAGCCGACCCCGAGCGCCACCGCGACGATGACCATGTTCAGGTTGTCGGTGAAATCCACCCGCGCCAGCGTGCGGATGCCACTCGCCGCCACCGATCCGAACAGCACGATGCCCGCACCGCCCAGCACCGGATACGGAATCCCGGCCACCACCGCGCCCACCACCGGGAACAGGCCCAGCAGCACCAGCACCAAACCGCCCGCGGCGACCACGAATCGGCTCTTGATGCCGGTCAGTGCCACCAGCCCCACGTTCTGCGCGAAGGCGCTGCACGGGAAGCTGCCGAACACCGGCGCGACCGTGGTGGACAGCATGTCGGCTCGCAGCCCGGCCGCCACCCGCGCCGAATCCACCTCGGTGCCGACGATCTCGCCGATGGCGAGGATGTCGGCGGTGGTCTCGGTCATGATCACCAGCACCACGATGGTCATGGACACGATCGCCCCGACCTCGAAGGTCGGGCCGCCGAAGTGCAGGATCGGCGGCAGCGCAACAATTTTCGCCTTGCTCACCGCACCGAAGTCGGCATGGTGGGTGAGCAGGGCGATGACCGTGCCGACCGCCAGGCCCAGCAGGATCGACAGCCGCGAGATCGCGCCCTGGAACACCCGGCTGATCACCAGGATGATGAGCAGCGTGAGCCCGGCGAAACCGATATTGCCCACCGATCCGTAGTCGGCGGCCTTCGGATTGTTGCCCATCGCCCACCGGAACGCGGTGGGCAGCAACGAGAGTCCGATCACCGTGATGATCGTCCCGGTCACCACCGCCGGGAACAGGCGCACCAGCTTGGCGAAGAAGCTGGACAACGCCAGGCCGATCAATCCGGCGACGATGATCGCCCCGAACACCGGCCGGAGTCCGCCGTCGCTCGCGATGGTCACCATCGTCGAGACGCTCGCGAACGAAATACCCTGCACGATGGGCAATCTGGAGCCGATCGGCCCGATGCCCAGGGTCTGGAGCAGAGTCGCCAGGCCGGAGACGAACAGGCCCGCTGTCACCAGCAGCGCCATGTCCGACACCGAGAGCCCGGCCGCGCCGCCGACGATCAGCGGCGGCGCGATCACTCCGCCGTACATCGTCAGAATGTGTTGAGTTCCGTAGATCGCCAACTGCCCCAACGAATGTCGCGCATCCTCGGGTCGGGTGACGGTCACTGACACGCGGCTCTGGTCATCACCCATCGCCGCACCTCCTAGATCAGGAAGAGGGGGATCAGGCTCTGCCTGGTCAGCAAAAGCCGGGGGTGGCGAGCCAGGCGTTGCCGGACTCACGAGCGTCGTCGCGCTCGACGGTGGCCTCGATGAGGCCGTAGGGGCGATCCGCGGCGATGAAGACCTCGCCCGGGTTCTCGACATTGAACGGGCTCAGGTCCACCAGGAAGTGGTGCTTGTTCGGTGCGGAGAAACGGATCTCGGCGACCTCGGTGAACTGCTCGAGCACGGCGCGGCCCATGGAGTACAGGGTCTGCTGCAGCGCGAGCGAGTGCACCACGGCGAACTGCCGCAGGATGGTCTTGAGGATGGCGTCGTAGGTCTTGTCCCAGTCGACGTCGGTGTGGTTGTAGCGCCATTTGGCCACCAGCGAGGTCGCCATGATGCGGTCGTTGGTCGGCTGCAGGGTGGTGTACTTGTCCTTGAAGAAGCCGTGGAACTCCGAGCCCGTGGTCTTGAGCAGGGTGAGGTCGCGGACGCCGGATACCACGTGCGCCACCCGATCCGGGCCGACGCCGTCGACGTTCACCACGGTGGTGCGGATGCCCCGGCCGGACTTCACGAACGAGTGGTCGTGGCCGGAGCCGTCGACCTCGATGCGGTCCCAGGCGTATTCCTCGATCTCGACGCGCGCGCCGGTGGCGGTGGGGGCGCGGGAGATGAAGTGGTCGGCGAGGGTGAGACCGAATTCCTCGATGGAGTGCACGCCCTTCTCCTTGGCGAAGGAGAAGGCGGTGTTCTTCTGGGTGTCGGTGGGCAGCACGTCGCCCTGGTCGCCGGTGATGTGGGCGTCGGCGAAGTCGCCGCGCAGCGCCGAGGAGACGTTCAGGTCGCGGATCTGGTGGCGCGGGGTGTCGCGGTAGACCCGCACGACCCGGTTCTCGGCCTTGCCGTACTGGTTCTGTCCCAGCTTGATTGCCATGTGCGTTCAGCTTCCTCGGTAGGTGGAATAGGCGAAGGGGCTCATCAGCAGGGGCACGTGGTAGTGCTCGCCCGGCTCGCCGGCCACGGTGAACGTGATCGACACCGTGGGATAGAAGTAGGTCTGTCGCGTTGCGGCGGAATAGGACTCGATGTCGAAGGTGAGCCGGTAGTGCCCCGCCTCCAGCCCCTCGGGGCCGAGGTCGCGGATGCGGCCGTCGTCATCGGTCTTGCCCTCGGCCAGCACCCGGGTCTCGGGGCCGAGGTGTTCCAGCCGGACCGGAACGCCCGCGGCGGGCTTGCCGAGCGCGGAATCCAGGATGTGCGTCGTAATGGTGCTCATTGTTCGAAGACCTTTCGCAGGCGCAGGACGGCGATCTTGCGCAATTCTCCGGCCACCACGGCCGCCTCGGCGGCATCGTCGTTGGCGAGGCGCTCGTGCAGGTTCGTGAGGATCTGCTCGGCCGACAGGCCGGTGGCGCAGATCAGGAAGACTCGGCCGAATCGCTTCTCGTAGGCGCGGTTTCCGTCCAGCAGCTGGGCGGCGATGGCCACGTCCTGCCCGACCCCGGCCTGTTCCTGGCGCGACCACGCCGATCCGGTGCCGGTGCCGGTGACCCGTTCGCCGATCCGGGGGTGCGCGGCCAGGGCTCGGTCCACGTCGGCGCCGGACAGTCCGGCGGCCAGTTCGTCGGCTCGGGCGAGCACGCCGTCGATATCGGCGTAGGGCCGGTCCGCCAGCACGGCGTCGGCCCATTCGGGCACGTCGCAGCAGGTCAGCAGATCCGGCCGGAGTCGTTCACCGGCTGTCGAATTGAATTCGCTCAACGTCACCATCGGCGCTACCTCTCTCGGATGACGGAAGGGTGATTCCGCCACCCGAGAAGAGTGTCACGGGCCACAACAACTCGTCAACAGTTTGTTGAATATATACACGGGCCGCAGGTCAGAGCGCTGGTTCGGCTCAGACCGAGGGGGCCAGGGCGGGGGTCGTGCGCGAGCGGAACAGTTGGTGCAGAACCAGCGCCGTCAGACAGCCCGCACTGATTCCGGACGCCATGATGATCGACACCGGGCCCGGCAGACCGGCATAGAACGACGGGGCCACCGTTGGAGTCATGCCGACAAACAACGAGACGCCCACGATCAGCGAATTGACCGGGTCGCCGAGATCGGCCTTGGCGAGGGTGCGGATGCCACTGGCGGCGACGGTCCCGAACAACACCAGACCCGTCCCGCCCAGAGCCGGTTTGGGCACCAGCTCGACCACCGCGCTCGCCACCGGGAACAACCCGAGCAGCACCAGCAAGGCACCGCCGGCGGCCACCACGAAACGGCTGTACATCCTGGTCAGCGCGACCAGGCCGACGTTCTGCGCGAATGCGCCACAAGCGAATCCGCCCATGACGGAGGCCAGCATGGTGCCGAGACCAGCGGCTCGCAGACCGCCCGCGATGTGGTGTTCCTCGGCGGGCCGGTCCACGATCTCGCCGAGCGCGAGCATCGTGGCCGTACTTTCCGTCATCACCACCAGCATCACGATGCACAGCGAGATGATCGCGCCGATCTGGAACTGGGGCACACCGAAGTGCAGCGGCGGAATGAAGCCGACCAGTGCGCTGGTGCGCACCGGGCCGGTATCCAGCAGTCCCAGTGGCCATCCCGCCAAGGACCCGGCGACCAGGCCGATCAACAGGGCGAGCTGCCGCCCGAATCCCTTCAGGAAGCGATGACACAGCAACACAACGACCAGGGCGATCGCGGCGTCGAGGAGGTTCTTCAACGGCACATGCGCCTCCCCCATCGCACCCTCCCCCGTGCCGCTGATCCAGCCGAGCGCGACCGGCAGTAGCGACAACCCGATCAGCGAGATGACGGTGCCGCCCACGATCGGCGGGAAGAACCGGTGCAGCCGTGAGAAATACGGTGCGGCGAACACCGCCAGCATGCCCGCCACCAGGGTCGCGCCGAAGATCACCGGCAGCGCCTCCCCCGGCGCGGCATCCTTGGCGATGGCCAGGATCGGGCCGACCGCGGCGAAGGAGCCGCCATTGATCAGCGGCAGTCGCGCACCGAACTTCCACCAGCCCAGCGATTGCAGCAGGGTGGCCAGGCCCGCGGTGAACAGGCTCGCGGTGATGAGCAGGACCGTGTCGCTCGTGCCCAGCCCGACGGCCGCGCCGACGATCAGCGGGGGCGCCACGACTCCGGCGACCATGGCGGCGATGTGCTGCAGGCCGCCCGCGACCAGCTGCCAGGGCGGTGGGATGACGTCGACCGGATGTCGTTCCGGCGCTTCTGTTTCCATGGGAACGCAGCCTCTCTCGGATCGCGGAAGGGTCATTCCGCTAGCCGAGAAGAGTGGCATGGGCCACACTGGTCGTCAACAGTTCGTTGAAGATATACAGAGTTCCCCGGTCAGCGCCATGCCCGAGCCGCGGGACCGATCAGGCGCGCTCGCGGTTGAGGTAGTTGTAGACGGTGAAGCGGGTGACGCCCAGCGCCGCCGCCACGGTCTCCGCGGACTTACGGAAGGTGAACGCGCCGCGCTCCTCCAGCAATCGCACGGCACGCTGCTTCTCGGCACGCGGCAGGTCGGCCAGCGGGCCGCCCAATTCACCGGCCACCTCGTCGAGCAGCCGTTCCAGGCCGCCCAGGGTGTCGGCCTCCGGCTGACCGAAACGCACGCAGGCCAACGTCTCGCCCTCCCAGACCAGCGGGACGTCGTCGGCGGCGGCCTCGCCGGCGGGCACCAGGCGGGCACCGGTCTTCTCCAGCAGGGGCGCGAGGGTCACCAGGACCGGATGCGACGCGTCCACGGGCGAATGTTCAGTCATCCTGCTCGACCTGCATGGTCACCCGGGTGGCGCCGTGCGCGAAGGCGGTCACCATGATCTCGCCCAGCACCGGCAGCAGCCGCTCGTCCGACCCGGCCACCGAGGTGCCGAGCGGACCGAAATCGCATTCCAGACCGGCCGATTCGGCGAGCTCGAGCGCCGCCAGGGCATGCGGCGGGGCCTCCCCTTCGCCGTGGAACGGTTCGGTCGTGAACTCCGCGCGTAGCCGCATGCGCCCCAGGCTACTATTCCGGCATTCGGAAAAACTAAGGAGGACCGGGGTGCCCGCAGCGAAGGAGCCGAAGGGCAGTTCCGGGGGTGTGCAATCCATCGAGCGCGCGTTCGGGCTGCTGGAACTCATGGCCGACGAGGGCGGCATGATGGGCCTGTCCCAGCTGGCCACCGAGTCCGGGCTACCGTTGCCCACCATCCACCGCCTGGTCCGCACCCTGGTCGACCTGGGCTATCTGCACCAGGAGCCGTCCCGCAAGTACGTGCTCGGCCCCAAGCTGATCAAACTCGGCGAGAGCTCCTCCCAGATGCTGTCCGTCCTCGCACGCCCGCACCTGGCGCGACTGGTCGACGAACTCGGCGAATCCGCGAACATGGCCATGCTCGACGGCGACCAGATCGTCTATGTGGCGCAGGTACAGTCACGCCACTCCATGCGCATGTTCACCGAGGTGGGACGGCGGGTCCTCCCCCACTGCACGGCGGTCGGCAAGGCGATCCTCGCCGGATCCCCGCCGGATCTGACCCGGGAGCTGTTGCGGCGCACCGGAATGCCCCGCTACACCGACACCACCATCACCGACCCGGAGGAGTTCGCCCGCCAGCTCGACCAGGCCGCCCGAACCGGCTACGCCATGGACGAAGGCGAGCAGGAACTGGGAGTGCGGTGCGTGGCGGTCGCCGTCCCGAAAGCCCCCGCCCGACTCGCCATTTCGGTATCGGGCCCGGTCGGCCGAATGACCGAAGAACTCGTCGAGCGCGCCGCGCCGCTGCTGGCGGAGGTCGCCGCCGCCCTGTCGGACGATCTCCACTAGGCGCGACGCCGCCGGCCAACCACCCCGGACACCTCAACAGATCCTCATTCGCTCGTCACGCAGGCGATTCAGACCAACGAATTCAGGACCGTCCTAGCCGGTTCGGTGCGGTCGCGCTATTGCACGGTGAACGTCGCGAATCCGGGGGTGTAGGTGCCGCCGGGCGCCAGCATCAGGGCCACCCGGCCGGGGCCGGTGTCGATCGTTGCGGCCGAGGGGATTCCGTTCAGGCCGTCGGACAGCATCGCCACCCCGGTCGCCCCCGTCGACAGGTTGATCCAGTTGACCGGCGTGGACACGAAGCAGCCCCAGCCACCGGACTTGGCGCCGGTGACCACCACGGCCCCGGGCTGTCCGCCGAGCACCGCCGCGCAGCGGGCGGGGAAGGCGTCGAAACTGCCGTTCGGGTTTCCGTATGGCGCGGCGTCGATCTGGAAGGGAATGGTGACGGTGTCGGCCGCGGCCGTCCCGGTGGCCGCCAGTCCACAGGCGGCGAGCGCCGTTCCGGCAGCGGCCAACCGACGAGCGAATTTCATATCCGAATCTCCTATGCAGTAATCGATGACGTTCTGACCAGGCAAATTCGAATTCGATTCTGCCATGCCCATTCCCGATTTGCCGGGTCCACCCCGAAGCGCACCGGCATATCTCCAGCAAATTGGGACCGAGACATATCCGAACCGGCTCCGGCTTCGAATCCTGATGCGACAGACACCGATGCATCGGAATGAGGTTTCCCATGGGCCTTCATCAGGCCAAAAGTCCGGCTCGTCCGGCATTTCGGCGCGCGGCGGCCTACGCCGTCGCCGGAGCACTTCCCCTGTCCCTGTCCCTGCTGAGTGCCGCACCCGCTCTCGCCGAGGAGCCGGCCCCGGCCGTCCAGCCCGCCACCCCCATCCCGGATTCGTCGATCCGGATCGGCACCATGAAGCTCGACCAGCCCTTCTTCCTCACGCCCGAGCAGACACAGCAGATCAACGACACCTCGGCGAGCGCGGAATCGGTGGTGGCGCAAGCCCTGGAAGCGGCCGGGGTCGACCATGCCCGGGCCACGTACACGGCGAAGACCGTGATCACCGACGCCCTCATCGGCGCGAGCGTCGGCGCCACCGCCGTGAGCCCGATCGCCGCGACCGGCGCGGTCATCGGGGTGGTAGCGGGTCTGATCGCCGGCTTGCCGTTCGCACCGATCGGTCTGGTGGTCGTTCCGGTGTTCGGCGCGGCGGTCGGCTACGCCATGGTCGCCGCACCGTTCGCGGCGCTGGGCGCCGGGGTCGGCGCCGCGGTCGGAGCGGCGGAGGGCTTGCTCAGTACACCTCCGGCAGCACCGGCGAGCTGAATGCGGCCGCGGTGCCGTCGATTCCGGCGGCACCGCCCGGCTGACGCTCGGAACAGCCGAATCCTGTTGAGAAGCTACAAGTTCCAGAAGCGCGCACAGCTCACGCCGCTGCCGGACGTCCAGCACGGCGAGCGTGGGGACCGAGCCGAAGACCTCCTCGTCGAGCTGTGCGCGCCGCGTCTCCCCCACGGGGGTCGGCGTGTGCTGCCGCCGGTCCGGGTGCCCGCGGCCGACGGACTGGGCGCGCGACCGGGAACACCTCTCGGTTTCCTCGAAACGGTGTGATCAGCGGATAGGCTGGCGGGGATCACCCCGGGGCTCGACGCAGGTCGGCCGAGAGGAGTTCACGATGAGCGCCGAGGAAGCCGCCACCGTACCGGCCTGGGCCGGTGACCTGGCGGGCATCGTCGGGCAGCACCTGATCTACACGTACGAGAACGGCTGGAAATACGAGCTGTACGTCCGTAATCCCCAGACCGTCGCGTTCCGCTGCCTGATGGGTCCCATGTTCGGCCGCTGGTCCACCGCGCAACCGGCGAAGATCGTCCAGCTCGGCGACGGCCTGTTCAAACTCGCCTGGGTCGAACCGACCGGCACGGTCACCGTGGTCATCGCCTGGCTCGCCGAACGCCGCGTCCACACCACCATCTGCTATCCGCAGTGGATGCTCGACTACCCCGAATTCACCCTGGGCCGCTACGAGGACAACATCCGGGAGATCACCGCCGCCCGTAATCGCGGCCCCGCCTACCCCCAGACCCTGGTCGCCGCCACCGGCCACATCACCTTCCTGGAAGCCCGCACCCCCGACGACGACACCGTCATCGACCGTCCCCCGGGCAAACTCCCCCGTGATTACGCCGACCGCTCCAACTGACTTCGGCCGCCACCGATGAATCCGGCACGCTGATCCCGTCCTCACTGTCAGCACGCGAACCGTGAGCCGGTCAGGAGGACCTCCGTGAGCACCCAGCCCTTGCCACCGATCGTCGACGCCGCCACCTGGCGCAAAGAACTCGAAGCCCTGCGTATCCGCGAGAAGGCCGCCACCCGTGAGCTCGACGCCATCGCCGCCCAGCGCCGCCACCTCCCCATGGTCGAACTCCCGGCCTACACCCTCGAAGGCGAGAACGGCCCGATCACCCTCGCCGAGATCTTCGACGGCAGGTCCCAGCTGATCGTCTACAACCACATGTGGTTCGAGGGCAAGGAATGGCAGTGCCCCGGCTGCACCGGATTCACCGCCCAATTCACCCGATTCAACTTCCTCGACGCTTACGATGCCCGCTTCGTCATCATCACTCAGGGCCCGATCGACGAGGCACTCGCCTACAAGCGCCGGGTCGGCAACCAAATGCCTTGGTACTCCACGGCGAACAGCGCGTTCGGCACCGACGTCGACGCCCCTCCCGGCGGCGGCTTCGGCGTGAACGTCTTTCTGCGCGACGGCGATACCGTCTACCGGACCTGGCACACCAACGGCCGCGGCGTGGAACAGATCGCCCACACCTTCCCGCTCATCGATCTGCTCCCCTACGGCCGCCAGGAAGAGTGGCAGGACTCCCCGGCCGGTTGGCCCCAGTCCCCGGCCTACTCCCGCTGGGCCACCTCCGAGGACATCGCCGCCGCCTACGGCGACCCGAATCCCTAGGACCCCACCGCAGCCGTGATCGAATGTGGTCATGTTGTTCCGGCAGCTCGAGTACTTCGTCGCCCTCGCCCGGGAGCGTCACTTCGCGCGAGCTGCCGCCGCCTGCTACGTGTCACAACCGGCGTTGTCGGAGGCGATCCGCAAGCTCGAGCACGAGCTGAAGGTGCCGCTGGTCAAGCGGGGCCGCACCTTCGAGGGCCTCACTCCCGAAGGGGAGCGGCTGGTGCTGTGGGCCCGCCGGATCCTGGCCGATCGCGACGCGCTCCAGCAGGAGGTCGTGGCGCTACAGACCGGTCTGACGGGTGAGCTGCGGCTGGGGGTGATTCCCGCGGCCGCGGCCACGGTCGCGCTGCTCACCGATCCGTTCTGCGCGGAGAATCCGCTGGTGAAGGTGCGCGTCGACACCGGGTTGGAGTCGGTCGGCATCATCGACCGGCTGCGCCGGTTCGAACTCGACGCCGGTCTGGTGTATCCGGACGCGCAGGACGCCCCGGATCTGACGGTGACGCCGCTGTACTCCGAGGAACATGTCGTGCTGGCCGCGGAGGGACTGGTGACCGGTGCGGCCGGATCGGTCGACTGGGCCGAGGTGGTGGAGCTGCCGCTGTGCCTGCTGCGGCCGGGGATGCGCGGGCGCACACTGATCGACGACGCGCTGGCCGGTCGCGGCCTGACGGCCGGGCCGCAGCTCGAGACCGACTCGGTGGCGACCCTGTTCGGGCAGGTGGCCACGGGCCGCTGGGCCACGATCGTGCCGGCGTCCTGGCTGCGCACCACACGACCGCCCGCCGGTGTGCGGGTCCTGCGCCCCAGCGATCCGGTGACCGCGACGATCGCGCTGGTCACCTTGGCGACCGAGCCGGTGCCGTTGATCGTCCGGGCATTCACCGAGACCGCGCGGTCGGTCCGCGTCGAGGCCGGCGCCCTCGGCGCGCAGGGGTAGCCCTGGGTCGAGCGCGGCGATAGGCCTGGCCCGAGCACAGTGGTGGACCGGGTCTGATCGGCCGCGCCTATCAGGCGGTAGGAGCCACGTCTTGGACACCGGAGGCCGCTACCCCGAACACTTGATCTCACCATCCGTCGGACTCGATCGCCGCGGGTATCGAGGCAGAGGCGGGTGTGAACGTGCGTGCGGTGCAGACGGCTCGCGAGGCGGCCACGGGCCTGTTCACCGTCGGGCCCGCCGCCGGTCACACCCGGCACGCGCTGCGCGTGGCGGCGGGCCTGGCGATCCCCGGGTCGGTGCTGCTGGCGCTGGGCCGGACCGACCTGTTGCTCTTCGCCGTGTTCGGCTCCTTCGTCGGCATGTACGGGCGCGACGGTTCGCGCCGCGAGCGCGGGCGGCATCAGCGGTCGGCGGCGCTGCTCATCGGCGGCGGGGTCGGCGTGGGCGTGTGGCTGGCGGCGACCGGGGTCACACCCCTCGTGCTGGTCGTGGTCGAGAGCGGATTCGCGGCGGCGGCCTCCTTGCTGGCCGACCACCGCGGGATCCGGCCCGCGGGCCCGTTCTATGCGATCTTCGCGCTCGGGGCGATCGCGTTGACACCGGCCGACGCGGCGAAACCGCTTCCGGCGCTGGCGGTGTTCACAGTGACCGCCGCACTGTGCATGGCGCTCGCGGCCCTCGACATCGAGAGCACCGACGCGGCTGCCGCACCCGCGCCACCCGGCCTGCACGTCGGCGCACGGCACGCGACGCGCTACGCCGTCGCGGTGTCCGGCGCGGGTCTCGCCGGCCTCGGATTGGGTGTGGGTCACGCGAATTGGGCCATGGTCTCCGCGGCGGTCCCGCTGGCCGCGCTCGATGCCGGAGCGCACTTCTCGCGGGGACTGCACCGGGTGGCGGGGACCTTCCTGGGGCTGGGCCTGACGGCGATCCTGCTGATCCCCGGACCGCGCCCGGTCCTGACCGGCGCCTTGGTGCTGGCACTGCTGTTCCCGACCGAGTGGTACATGGCCCGCAACTACGCGCTGGCGCTCGGATTCTTCACGCCGTTGATCATGCTGATGACCAGCTTGTCTGTTCCGACCAGCCCTGAGCGGCTGTTGTTCGATCGTGGCATCGACACGGTGCTGGGCGTGGCCATCGGTGTGCTGGTGGCGATAGCCCATCAGCATCTACGCTGGCAAACACCGGGCATCGCACCACACCGACCGCAGACACGTTGTCGAAGGGATCCGTGATGGCCATCGATTTCACCAAACGGACCGAGTCCGACGGTGGGCCGAGTTTCCACCCGTACGACCATCCCGCTGCCGGGTGGGGTGCGGCCAAGTCCGTCACCGAGTTCATGATCGCCCAGGAACGCGAGCCGATCATCGGCACGCGCGCGATCCTGAAGATGAATCACGAGAACGGCGGGTTCGACTGTCCCGGTTGCGCCTGGCCCGATTCCCTCAAGGGCATCCACCTCGATATCTGCGAGAACGGGATCAAGCATGTCACTTGGGAGATGACCCACAAGCGGGTCGACCGGGAGTTCTTCGCCGCCCACACGGTGACCGAGTTGTCCGGCTGGAGTGACCACGATCTGGAGAACCAGGGCCGGCTGACCGAGCCCATGAGCTACGACCCGGACACCGACCGCTACCTCCCGATCTCGTGGGATGAGGCGTTCGAGCTGGTCGGCCGGGCCCTGCGTGAGCTCGACGACCCCAACCGGGCCGCGTTCTACACCTCCGGCCGCCTCGGCAACGAAGCCACCTTCCTGTATCAGCTGATGGCCCGCGAACTGGGCACCAACAATCTGCCGGACTGCTCGAACATGTGTCACGAGGCCAGCGGCCGCGCCCTGCAGGCTTCCCTCGGCACCGGCAAGGGCACCTGCGATCTGGCGGACTGGGAGACCACCGACGCGCTGTTCATCATGGGCGTCAACGCGGCTTCCAACGCGCCGCGCATGCTCACCGCGCTGGCCGAGGCCGATCGCCGGGGCGCGCAGATCGTGCACATCAACCCGCTGATCGAGGCCGGTTCGCGGCGCACCATCATCCCGCACGAGTTCCTACAGATGGCGACCTTCCACGCCACCCCGACCGGCACCCTGAACCTGCAGACCCGCATCGGCGGCGACTTCGCGGTGATCCGCGGTATCGCCAAAGCTGTTCTGGAGCAGTCGAAGACCGATCCGAAGGCCCTCGACCACCGGTTCATCGAGCTCCACACCACCGGTTTCGAGGCGTACCGCGCCAAGCTGGAGGCCACCTCGTGGGCCGAGATCGAGGAGCAGTCGGCGCTCACCGAGACCGAATTGCGCCGCGCCGCAAAGATATACCGGGAGGCGGACCGCTCGATCATCAGCTGGTGCCTGGGTGTGACGCAGCACGAGCACGGCGTCGACACCATCCGCGAGATCGTGAATCTGCTCCTGCTGCGCGGCAATCTGGGCCGTGAGGGCGCGGGCCCGTCGCCGGTCCGCGGGCACAGCAATGTCCAGGGCAACCGCACCTGCGGCATCGACCATCGTCCGCAACCGCAGTTCCTGGATCGGCTGGCGGAGGTCTGCGGCATCGATCCGCCCCGCGCGCACGGCCTCGACACCGTCGCCACCATCGAGGCGATGCACGCGGGCAAGGTCACCGTATTCGTCGGCATGGGCGGCAATTTCGCCCTGGCCGCCCCCGACACCGCCTACACCTCCGAGGCGCTCCGCCGCTGCGCCCTGACCGTCCAGGTCAGCACCAAACTCAACCGCAGCCACCTGGTCCACGGCGCCCGCGCCGTCATCCTCCCTTGCCTGGGCCGCACCGAGCGCGACGAACAACGCGCCGGCCTGCAGCAGACCTCCGTCGAGGACGCCATGGCCATGGTCCACCTGTCCAAGGGCATGAAGAAGCCCGCCTCCCCGCACCTGCTCTCCGAGCCGGCCATCATCGCTGGAGTAGCGAAAGCCGCTCTCCCCCGGACGAATACCCCCTGGGACCACTACGTCGACGACTACGACCGCATCCGCGACACCATGGCCGAGGTGATCGACGGCTTCGAGGACTTCAACCGCCGAGTCCGCCTCCCCCTCGGCTTCCGCATCAAACAACCCGCCCGCGAACTGGTCTTCCTCACCCCCTCCGGCCGCGCCGAATTCTCCACCGCCGACCTCCCCGACCTCACCCCCGCCCCCGGCACCCTCACCCTGGCCACCATGCGCTCCCACGACCAGTGGAACACCACCATCTACTCCCACGACGACCGCTACCGAGGCATCAAGAACCTCCGCACCTTGGTCCTCATGAACCCCGACGACATGCGCGACCGCAACCTGAAACTGTTCGACGAAGTCGACATCACCAGCATCGCCCGCAACGGCACCACCCGAACAGTCCACCGCTACAAGGCAATCCCCTACGACATCCCCCAAGGCTGCGCCGCTGGCTACATGCCCGAACTCAACGTCCTCTGCGCCATCGGCGACTACAGCACCCAGAGCGACCAGCCGATCATGAAGAACGTGAACGTCACCATCGAACGCTCGGGCTAACAGCGCGCCGGCGGGTGCGGGCGGTCGTGCGCCAGCAGGAAATTGCCTGACTCAGGCCGTCACTGCCGCTTTCACCCGCCCAGCAAGCTCAGCGAAATCAACTGCGCGCGCGGTATCAACCGCGATGACGGGCGACAGCCCGAGCGGCACCGCACCCGCCGCCCAAACAGCCCAATCCTCGACCAATCGCTGCTGATCCCGATGAACGGGGGCACGCTGCCGCGACGCGTACCGTGCCTGGGCAACCTCCACGGAAACGTCGCACCAGACCTCCACAACTCGATGAATGCCCGCCCGCCGGATCCCTGCCCGCGCAAATCCCAAATCCCGCGGCCTGAACCACCACGAATCGACCACCACATCGCCGCGCGACTCCCCCGCCAACGCCCACACCGCATCCATAGCGATCCCACCCAGCTCCGCCCCACCCACCGCACCCCCAACGCACTCCGCCAACGCCTCCTTGACGACGTCCTTGGACAAGAACAACGCCTTCAGTTCCTCGGCCAACCCAAGCCCCAAGCTCGTCTTCCCCGCACCCGGAAGCCCATTGACCAGCACCAGAAGTCGGTCCACCCCTCAATAGTCACCTGTCACGATAACTCCAGATCGTCGTCCCACTTGATGATGAACCTCCAGGTCGTGCTGTCCGCGTCAGCTGGGCAGCCATACATTGTTCCGGCATTGAAGCAAGGCACAGGCCGCCACTGGATCACAGCGTCCGTCCGGCCTTCGGCGGCCGCGCGGGCATCCGCCACCGACTCGTATTTGCCGATCTCGTATGTTTCGCCGCCGCAGCCGTAGAAGGCGCAAGGGTGATGCTCGTACAAGGTGTACTGATTCACTCGGTCGGTCTCCATTCGATCGGTGATTATGCTCTCGGACCTGGAGCAGGTCAGGGTGGCTGTGTGGAGCTGCCGGGAATCGAACCCGGGTTCCCCACCGCACCTTCAGGGCTTCTCCGTGTGCAGTTCGCTATACCTTCACAGAGAGTGGAAGAAGCACCGACCGTGTCGGCCGCGGCGGCCGATGTAGCCTCGCGCGGCTGTACACCTTGGCGACGCCGTGCGGCGGACGGGGATGTGGTTCCCGACGATCGGTTCTGAGGAAGTCAACCGTCAGAAGTAGGGGATCGATGTGAATTCGTCTGCTGTCGAGGTGAATTGGTTGCCGGTTTGCTGCATCACCGGGTGCGGAGTTCCGCGCGGTGTGCCATCACGTTCCAGATGATCCGGGTTGAACCAGACCTGTTCTACCTGGCCGATGATTATGCCGTGGTCACCGCCCAGGTCCAGGCGCGTGATGGTGCGGCAGCACATCCATCCGATTCCAGACGAAAGGACCGGTCCATACTCCGACGTCTGGTAGTCAAGCGGCAAGCCGCTCGCGGTCAGCTTCTCCGCGGCCCCCACTGTGGGGAAGTGGGAGTAGCGTGCGCCTAGTTTCCACACCGCTTCCAGCTGATCGAACACTGGCACCGACACAGTGAATCCCGCTGCAGTTTGCAAGGTTTCAAAAGTCGCCCACTGTTTGTACACAGCCAGCGCGATCTGCTGCGGCTGGGTGGACACCGAGGTCAGATTCGAGACCGGTATCAGATTCGGCGTCTTGTCCGTGTTCACGGTTCCGATCAGGTACGCGATGCGCGGTGCGAGCAACCGGTGTGCGCGTTCGATCGCATTGTCACTACCCATCGAGATCCCTCCTCGGTGCGAACGTGCGTACTGCCTCGCCGAGCATCCGCCCAGCCGGTGTGGCGGCTGAGCCTGCGAGGTCGTAACCGATCCCGTTCAACGCGGCCTTGACCTGCGGGATACGTTGTCCGACTGGTATCGCCAGCACTGGCTCCAAGTGCGCCAGCGCCGCATCGGGCCCGGTGAGGTGAAGGTCTGCACGGGCGAGGGTCACCTGGGCGAGGGTGAGTGTGGCCGACCAGGTTTGCGTCGAAGTCGGCGTGTACAGGCTGATCACGTTCTCGGCCTCGGACTTTGCGCGTTTCCACTCCCCGAGCCGGGCATAGGTGGTCGCGTCGTAGTAGTGCTGGCGGGCAAGGGAGAACGCGAACACCGGACCGAGGTCGGTCAGGCTCTCGTGCTCGGGCAGCCGGTCGCGTTCACGACGCGCGGCATCCATGGCTGCCATAGCCGCGCTGCGGTGCCCGACCTGCGAATGGGCGCGAGCGACGAGACCAGACAGCCTCACTTGTGAAATTCCCCGTGGGATAACTGCTTTGCCGGCTTCCTCGAGTACACGTGCGGGAGGTTCCCACCAGGACGCGATCATCGCGCGCGTGCAATACACCCAGTTTTCGAGGGAACGGTGACCTGCCAGCTTGGCGAACGTGGTCGCCGAATCTGTTTGGATCATTGCCGCGTGCGGCTCAGCCAAATCGTGTGACACCGATGCCAGCAGAGTGCAGGCGGCAGCGAGCAAAACGTAGAGATCCTGAAGATCGGTGATCCTGCTGGCGCACTGGATCACCGCGGCCAGTCGGTCGCGCAGCACGGTCAGCTCGACGAATATCCGATCAAGGTCAGGGCAGAGCACGTAATCCGTGGCGAGTCGGTGCAGCGTGTCGGTGCACTCGCTCATTGTCGTCGGTTCGACAGCACGCCGATCGACGACGTTACTCAGCGACGCCGACTCCCGGGCTGCCCCCAGAACGGCATCGCGCAGACCGGCGACGGCAATCCCCCCGATGCCCAAGGTACGCAGAGCGTCTCGGCGGTTCGTTGAGACACCTCCTAAATCTGTGGCGGATATGCCCTTCACCAGGCCCTGCGCCAGCGACCGGTCGAATCCTGGTGATTCCGGGTGAGGAACAGCGGCCGTCCCCCACAGTACGTCCGCTGTGCGGTCGGTGCCTGGGCTGGCGGGAGGTTGCGGCGCACGCGCCCGCTTGTTGTACAAGCCCAGTAGAGCCGGATCAGCTACCGCGAAGACGGTTTGCAGCGCAGCGCGGTAGTGGCGGGGCGGCCAGGTGACGTGGCCGGTCAGCAGCCGCCGAATCGATTCTTCGGTATAGAGCCCTGGGCGACCGGTAGCGGTGCCAACAGCGGCGTTGACAGCCTCGGCGATCTGGGGCTGAGACCATCCACGGGCGTCGATCAACGACTTCAAATGCGTGTTCCGGCGCTGCAAACCCATCGGTAGCCCCCACCTGCCTGCCCGAGACCTCTTGTCGTTGAGAGTAATCCGCACCCCGCATAAGCCAGCCCGGTTTCGATCGAAACTGAGGGGTTGACATCGAAATTGCGGGGGAGCCTGCGGGGTGTTTCTGCACTTCACGATGCTCGGCGGACACGGCACGATCGACTCAGCCCCGGTGCCGGGAGGGACCATTCGCCCCTCCTCCGTATCGATCACACTGCAGCCGTGGGGATCTGGACCACAGTCCCGGCACGGGGTGCGCCTCATCGAAGACGAATGGAGGGCACTAGCAATGTCGTCGTTGACCGAACTCGAGGCACGGGTACTAGGCGTGTTGTCTGGACTCGAGCCGACTCGAGCGCTCACCGTGCAGCAGCTGTGCGGGGAGGTTGGACTCACTCCAGTATCAGCGCGTCGAGCACTTCGGGCACTGTCCCACAGCGGTTTTGCCGCCACTACATTCCAGCACCCGCCGAACTGGCGTGCCACAAATCGCGGCCGTGACGTCATGCAAGCGCCGGCGCTCCAGGAATACGTTCGGAAGGACGTCTCCGAGGGGCGAATACGAGCTGGGCGCAGCCATGTCCGTAGATGACATCCTGCCGCTGCTGGACGAGGACCGGCCCGTCGGATGGGTGCAGTATCGGGACGGGTCCTGGGCGCCGGTCACGTCGGATGGCTGGGTCGGGCCGCCGATCACAGCGGTCGAACTGCTCCAAGCGACGCACCGCGACCTCGCCGCGCTCGAGGCGGCCGGGCTCATCGCCACAGTTGTCGACACCGAACCGCTCTCGGTCGTCGATATCGACTACAGCCCGAGAGGAGGTCTTGGCACTCGAGCCGCGCTGAAATGCGGGCCCACGGACCACCCCCAGTGGCGGAACCAGCTTGAATAGGGGAAACGCATGTTGTGCAACAAATTCGGAATCTTGACCCTGGCGGCCGCCTCGATGGTTGGCAGCGTCGTAGCGGTCGCCTCCCCGGCCGCCGAGGCATTGCCCGGGGTGAACTGGTGTTCGTGGGACTGGACACCGTTCAGCTCGCCCACGGTCCTGCCTCCGCAGATCACCGGCGAAGGTATCGCGAAGTGCACCGAACCGCCGACCACACACGTGGTGACCTTGGCGCTCGAGTACAAGGACGGCGACAACTGGGTGGTCGGATCGATGACCGACCCGATTGCTGCCGTCCCGAATCCCGATGTCCATTACAAGGTGAGCGCCGCCTGCTACAACGGAACCTGGCGGATTACCGCTCGTATTTCGGGTACGGACAAACAGGGGGACTTCAACTACACCGAGCACTCGGACCCGCCGAAAACGGTCGCTACCTGCGAGAACCGGAAGTGAAGGAGCATCGCATGCCCACCGAGTCGACCACGCCCCCTGCGCTGGACCGGGCGAAGGCGCGCGAACTGAGTGACCGAATCCAGGCCGTCATGGAGGAGGCTTGGCCGTACCTGCGTGGCGCGGGCGTATACGACGATGAACCATTCAGCCATCCGGTGATGCGCGCCCTGCACGAAGCGGCGGACGGGATCCACGCGGCGGTTACGGTGCCGGAACCGCGGACCTACGGCTGACAGTTCAGCAGGAAATGGCCCCCTCCCCGTCTCGGGTTGGGGGCCTTTCCACTGGCCGGGCCTGGGCCCAGTTGCTCACGACTATGAGGCCCGTCCCGGAGTTCCCCAGCGTGAGGGGAACCCGATCAGTGCACGACGTCGTAGATCAGTTTGGTGACGCCGTTGGAGTAGGACTCGGATTCGCGTAGGCGCAGGTTTTGCTTGTCTCGGTCGGCGCGGGTGAACAGGGTTTTGCCTGCGCCCAGGAGGACTGGGAAGACGAGCAGGTTGTAGCGGTCGATCAGGTTGGCGTCGGCGAGGTTTCGGGCCAGTTCGGCGCTGCCGTGGATGAAGATTGCGCCGCCGTCGGTTTCCTTCAGCTTGGCGATGTCCTCGATCGACCGGAGGATCGTGGTCGGGCCCCACCCGTCGATCAGGTCGGCGTCCGAGAGGGTGGTGGAGAGGACGTACTTGGGGAAGTCCTGGTATGCCGCGTGGTCCTCGGATTCACGCCAGAACGGGCCGAAGGCCTCGTAGCTGCGGCGGCCGAACAGCAGGGCCGTGTGGTCAGCGAGTTCCTCGTCCTTGAGGGAGTAGGCCTCGGGGACGAATTCGGTGTCCATCACCCAGCCGCCGCTGCGGTGGCCCTCGGCCGTGCCGCCGGGCGAGTCGACCACGCCGTCGAGCGACATGAAGCCTGTGTAGACCAATTCGCGTGTCATGGTTCTCCTGATCTTCAACCGTCCCCGGCCCGCATGGCCGGGGAAATCCACTGTCCGAGAGACACTTCCGACCTCACGAGATCGGAAGTGTCTGTCGGTGTCACGAGGCGTCGAGGGCCGCGGTGATCTTGCGGGCCATGGCGGTCACCGCCGGGCTGGGATCGCCCTTGGCCCCGGCGGTGGCGTCGACCGCGACCAGCACGGTGTCGCGGAAGTTGGCGGCCTCGGCCGGATCCTGCGCACCGAGCAAGGTGATGGCCGCGGTCAGCGCGGGCAGCACCTGATCGGCCAGCTCGGCGACGTTCTTGCCGTCCAACTGGATGTCACGGGCCCGGGTGGAGAGCACGTGCCCGACCACGCCGGTCGCCGAGGTGAGGGCGATGGAGCCCTGGCTGCTTCCCTTGTGGGGCGCCCCGGCGGCGGACAGCAGGGCGACCGCGCCGTAGGCGGCGGTGCGGATGGTGCTCTTGTCCTGGTCGGTCAGGGTGATGGACATGTCGTGTCTCCTTCGAATCTCTGGTGATCCCAACCGGTTCGGCCCCGGTCGTTGTGTTCGATGGACACACTTTCGCCGCGCGGACTGACAGCGACCTGACAACAACCTGACACGTCTGCTGACATGCGCCCGCCCGCCGCACGCCGTCGCAGTCCCGATGATCAGGACGTAGCCGGGCGGATGTGGTGGGTGGGGCTAGCGTCCGGCTAATGAGTGATGAGACAGAGGTCATCGGACTACTGCACCGGTACGCGGACGCCCTGGACCGGCGCACGTGGGAAGCGCTGGAAACCGTATTCAGCCATGATGTTTCGGCCGATTACGCGGGCAGCGAGATCGTCTCGGGCCGCGGCAATCTGGTCGGGATGATTCGCGGCTACCTCGACGCGTGCGGGCCGACCCAACACCTCATGGGCAACGAGTCGGCCGCCATCGATGGCGAAACGGGCACGGTGACAGCCAAGATGCGGGTTCACCACATCGGAGAGGGTCGGCCGGATCTGCGCTACGAGGTGTTCGGCTGGTATCACGCCACGGTGCGGCGCGGCCCGGAAGGATGGCGCATCATGTCCTGGCGCCAGGAGGTCACCCACGAGCTGGGCACCTATCAGGTGTTCGGCCGCGGATAGAGACGCATGAAAAAGGCTCCCGACCTGAGATCAGGTCGGGAGCCTCGAGGTGGAGCTGCCGGGAATCGAACCCGGGTCCTCCGCCGCATCTTCAGGGCTTCTCCGTGTGCAGTTCGCTATGCCTCTGCTCGGATCTCCCGGTCACGCGAACAAGCCGAGATGACGATCCCAGTCGCTGTTAGATGTCCCATCCGACGCCGCGACCGCGCCGGACGGTAAAGCCCTCTAGCTGATGCCAGGGACCGGGTCGAGGGCGAACCCGGGCTGACAGACACGCTTCGTTGCTTAGGCAGCGAGAGCGTAGTCGCGCTGATGAGAATCGGCGCTTATAGGGTTACAGCGACGCTTATACGGTGGTCTCCTGCCTGCACCGACACGCTTCCCCTGAATCAACGTACGCAGTCGAAACCGTTCAGCCCCGTCTGTGTTCACCGATTCAGATGAACTTCCCGGCTCTCACCGGGCTACCTATCCTAACACCGCACAAACCTTGGTTCATTCCATTAACGCGCGGGCGGACGGGTCAGCCGCGCATGCCCTTGATGCGGCGGCCGAGTTCGCGGGTGACCTCGCGTTCGGCGTCGCGTCGGGCCAGGTCCTGGCGCTTGTCGTAGTCCTGCTTACCCTTGGCGAGAGCCAGTTCGACCTTGACCTTGCCGTCGGAGAAGTACATGGACAGCGGGACCAGGGTGAGGCTGGACTCCTTGGTCTTGCCGAGCAGCTTGTCGATCTCGCGACGGTGCAGCAGCAGCTTGCGGGTGCGACGCGGGGCGTGGTTGGTCCAGGTGCCGTGACCGTACTCGGGCACGTGCAGGCCGCGCAGCCACACCTCGCCGTCGTCGATGGAGGCGTAGGCGTCGACCAGCGAGGCCTTGCCCTCACGCAGGCTCTTCACCTCCGTGCCGACCAGCGCCACGCCGGCCTCGAACGTCTCGAGGATCGCGTAGTTGTGCCTCGCCTTCTTGTTGCTGGCGATGACCTTGCGCCCCTTTTCCTTCATGTCTCCTCTATCGTCCCGTCGCCGGTCGGAATTCCCAACCAGCTTACGGATGGTCCGGCCGGGTTCCGCTGGCCGGGACGCGCCCAGTCCGGACCGGGCGGCCCGGTGTTAATCATGAAACCGGTGCTGGCGTGAGCCAGTTCACAGCGACTCTCCTCGAAAGGACCTCCGTGCATACGGCTTTCATCCGAATCAAGGTCGATCCCGCCGCCGCCGACCAGGTCGCGCAGGCCATGCTGACGCTCACCGCACCCACCCTGGCCGAGCCCGGCTGCCACACCTACGAGTTCTACCGCGACAACGACGACCCGTCGCTGTTCCTGTGCTTCGAGCACTGGGATTCCCGCCAAGCCCTCGACGATCACGGCTCGACCCCGCACGTGCGGGCCTTCCTCAGCGAGTTCGGGCCGCACATCCAGGTCTGGGAACAGAACCACACCTCCGCGCTGGCCTGAGGCGGATCCCGGCCAGAACACACCGTTCCGGCCGGGAACCTCAGACGTTCTCGCGCGAGTCGAGCACGACCTTCGCGCCCGGCGACGCCGCGACCTGCAGGGTGCGCAGGCGCAGCAGCACCGGGTTGTCGGTGAGCAGCTTGGCCGTGTTGGCCAGCGACCGCAGTACGGCCGCCTCGGCGCGGGCCCGCTCCAGCTCGGCGCGACCGCGCTCACGGGCCAGGACCGTCTCGAGGGCGGCCTTGCGGAGCTCACCCGGCAGCATGAGGTCCTTGGCGCGTACGGTGTCGACCCGGATGCCGAGCCGCTCGACCGCGGCCGCGACCGTCGCCGTCCCGGAACCGAGCAGCGCGCGCTCGGCGACCAGCTCGTCGAGGGTGTGCGCCGCCACCAGGTCGCGCGCGACCTCCTGGACCGCGCCGTACAGGACCACCTCGGCGTTCTGCGCCGCGACCGTGAACGCCACCGGATCAGTGATTGACCAGTCCGCGGCGAAGCTGACGCGCAGCGACAGGCCGTCCGAGGTCAGCAGCTCCTGGCCGCCGACCTGGAGTGTCCGCGGGCGCATATCGACGGTGACGAGCTTGCAGCGCTTCTCGTCGTAGCGGTGGCGGCCCGGCTCCAGCGTCCGCTCCAGGACACCGTCGCGGTACAGCAGGGTGCGCTGCCAATCCATGACAGTCGCATACGTCTTCGTGAACATCGTCTTCGTGAACATCCCAATCTCCTTCCCTCGCTTGGCATCGGGCACGACCGGACACGCCCTGACCGATCACGGCACGCGGCGGGAGCCTCCCCCGTCCGGGGACGGAGAGCTCGCAGAGCCGCGATACCGCCCACGACCGGTCAGGGCGCATCACGTCAAGGAGTCGAACCTCGGCAGATGGAATCTGCGTCACCAGGAAATAGCCACCCCCGATGCGGAGAACGCGGTCCGGAGATTCCGGTGCGCCCCTTGGTAGCGGCCGAGATCAACGGTAGCCAGCGCATCGCGCTGCGCGCCAACGATTTTCCGGGCGCGGGAACGGCGGCCGTGAAATGCGAAAAGGCCCTTCAGTCTTCACTGAAGGGCCTTTCACAGTAGTCCCGACGGGATTTGAACCCGCGCTACCGCCTTGAGAGGGCGGCGTCCTAGGCCGCTAGACGACGGGACCAGGTCGCTCGCTGCGATCCGTGGACCGCGGCAGCTCCGAAAGCTTATCCTGCCGCCGCCCAGCAACCAAATCGCCTGTTGACGGGCTTGCGGAGGGCCCCAGGACCCGCCAGAGTGGACGCCGCGATCAGCTCTCCGGGACCTCGTCGCGCCAGCCGCGATCGAAGATCACCGCGAGCTTGTCCGCGATCGCGGCGTCGAGATCGATACCCAGCTCCGCGGCGGTCAGCCACGCGCAGATGACGACGTCCGCGAGCTCGGCCCGCATCTCCTCGAATGTGCCTGTGCGGCGGGCCTGTCCGGACCAGCGGCGGTACGCCCCGACGAACTCGCCCGTCTCCTCGGCCAGGGCGAGCACCTGCCGGTTCCGCGACCCCTCGGCCGGGAACCCGGCATCCCGCAGGCGGGCCAGGATTTCGGCCGCGACCTGCGGCATGTCGGTTGTCATGGCAGCCACCGTTCGATCGATAGTTCGCAGCTCTACTGGTAGTCCGGCGGCAGATCGTCGAATTCCGGTGGCGCCTCGTCGGGCCAGGGAATGTCGTCGGCCGCGGCAAAGCCGCTCGCCTGCGCGGCGAATCCAGGTGCGGGTCTGGCGGAGCGGGCTCCCGGGTCAGCGGAGCGAGATGCCGACGCGGCGGAGCCAGGTGCCGACGCGGCGGAGCTCGACCCGCGGCCCGCAGTGGACCGCGTGGCGGAGCGCGTGCCGCGCCGCGCTCCGGGGGCAGCCGTCGAAGGCCCCTCGGTCGCCCCGAACCTGGACCCCGAAGTCGGTGCCGAGACCGCCGAGCCGGCGGACGCGGACCCGGAAGTCGGTGCGGGACTCGCTGATTCGCGCCGTGGGCTCGCGGTGGCCCCTGAACCACCCGCATCCGAGGAGCCGCGGGCGACCGCAGAATCACCGGCGGTCACAGAGCCACCGGCGACCGCCGCACCGCCTGCGATCACGGAGCCACCGACCGCCGGAGAGCCGCCCCCATCGACGGAGCCGCCCGCCGCGGCGATCACCTCGAGCACGCCTTCGCCGTACTTCGCGCGCTTGTTCTCGCCGATGCCGGAGATACCCGCGAGGTCGGACTGCGAGGCGGGCTTGCGGGTGGCGATATCGCGCAGCGTCGCGTCGTGGAAGACGACGTAGGCGGGCACGCCCTGTTCCTTGGCGGTGGCGGCACGCCAGGCGCGCAGCTTCTCGAACAGGTCGGTGTCGGACTTGCTGAGGTCGCCCGCGGCGAGGCGGGAACCCTTGGCGGGCTTGGAGGTTCGGGCGGCCTTGCCGCGTTCGGGCTCGCGGCGGAGCATGACCTCGCGCTTCTCGAACAGCACCTGGTTGCTGGACTCGGTGAGCGTCAGGACCCCGTAGTCGCCGTGCACGGCGAGCAGCCCCTGCGCCAGCAGCTGGCGGATCACCCCGCGCCATTCGATATCGCGCAGCTCGGTTCCGATGCCGAAGACCTTCAGCTCGTGATGGGCGTGCTGCTCCACCTTGGGATTGCGCTTGCCGATCAGGATGTCCACGATGTGCCCCGCGCCGAAGCTCTGCCCGCGTTCCCGCTTGAGCCGCAGCACGGTGGAGAGCACCTTCTGCGCGGGCACGGTGCCGTCCCACGCCTCGGGCGCATTGAGGCAGGTGTCGCAGTTGCCGCAGCGCTCCCCCCGCTGGCCGAAGTAGGCGAGCAGCTGGACCCGGCGGCACTGGACGGTCTCGCACAACGCGAGCATGGCCTCCAGGTGCAGCTGCAGCTGACGGCGGTGCATGGCGTCGCCGTCGGAGGAGTCGATCATCTTGCGTTGCTGCACAACGTCGCTGAGGCCGTACACCATCCACGCGGTGGACGGCTGCCCGTCACGTCCGGCGCGGCCGGTCTCCTGGTAGTAGCCCTCCACCGATTTGGGCAGGTCCAGGTGGGCGACGAACCGCACGTCCGGCTTGTCGATACCCATACCGAAGGCGATGGTCGCGACCACGACCAGGCCGTCCTCGCGCAGGAACCGCGACTGGTTGGTCGCGCGGGTCCGATTGTCCAGGCCGGCGTGATACGGCACCGCTTCCACGCCGTTGGCGGTCAGGAACGCCGCGGTCTTCTCCACCGAATTGCGGGACAGGCAGTAGACGATGCCCGCGTCGCCGGCGTGCTCGTTCTGGATGAACGACAGCAGCTGATGCTCGGCCCGGTTCTTGCCCTCGATCCGGTACTGGATATTGGGCCGGTCGAAGCTGGCCACGAAGTGCTTGGCCCCGCGCCCCTCGAGCAGGTCCAGCCGTTCGGCGATCTCCTTGCGGGTGGCCTCGGTGGCGGTGGCGGTGAGCGCGATGCGCGGCACGTCCGGCCAGCGCTCGTGCAGCATGGACAGGCCCAGATAGTCGGGCCGGAAGTCGTGGCCCCACTGCGACACACAGTGCGCCTCGTCGATGGCGAAGACCGAGATCTTGCCCCTGTCCAGCAGCTGGGCGGTGGACTCCAGCCGCAGCCGCTCGGGCGCGAGGTAGAGCACGTCCAGCTCCCCCGCCACGAATTGCGCCTCGACCGTGCGCCGTTCGTCGGGGAACTGTGTGGAGTTCAGGAACCCGGCCCGCACGCCGACCGCGGTGAGCGCGTCGACCTGGTCCTGCATGAGGGCGATGAGCGGCGAGATGACCACGCCGACGCCCGGCCGCACCAGCGCCGGGATCTGATAGCACAGCGACTTGCCGCCACCGGTGGGCATGAGCACCAGGGCGTCGCCGCCGGAGATCACCTGTTCGACGATCTCCCGCTGCGGCCCGCGAAAATTGTCGTACCCGAACGTCTTCCGCAAAACCTGGTGTGCCGGATCACTTCCGGCATCACCCAGGTTCCCGTCAATGGTCTCGACCTCCGGCGCACTCACGACGGCAATCCTACGGACACCCTCCGACGACCGGTGCCCGCTCGAGAACTTCGCACCCCGTCACTCGCGCACGTAGTACCGCAAGGCGACATACGCGGTGAGAGCGGCGAATCCGATACCGATCGGTGTGACGACCATCGCCACGGCCGCGATGTCGTCGCCGGTGATCCGCGGCAGCACCTGATCGTTGAACAGCGACCCCAGGGCCCGGTTGATCACCAGCGGCTGCGCCACGAACAGACCACCCACGGCCAGCACCGATCCCACCAACGCCGCCAGCACGGCTTCCAGCAGGAACGGCAGCTGCGTGTACCAGCGGGTGGCGCCGACCAGCCGCATGATGCCGACCTCGGTCCGCCGGGCCAGCGCCGCGACCTGCACCATATTGGCGATCAGCATCAAGGCGGCGAGGGCCTGGAGCGCCGCCAATCCGAAGGCGGCATTGCGCAATCCGACGAAGAAGCTGACCAGCCGGTCCACGATGTCCATGTCATTGAGCACGGTCATGACGCCGGGCCGCTTGGAGAAGTCGTCGTAGATGGACCGGTACTTGGTGACGTCGTCGAGCTTCACCCGGAACGAGGCGGGCAGTCCGTCCTTGCTCACCTCGTCGGCGAGTCCCGGCTGATCCTTGAAGGTGGTCTCCTTGACCTCCTTCACCGCGTCCACGCTATTGATGAACTGCACGTTCGCCACATAGTCGTGCTTCTTCAGATCCGCCATGAGCGAGGCGCACGGCTGTCCGGTGCAGTCCGGGTCGGTCTTCGACACCTGGTCGTCGAGGTACAGCCGGATCTCCACGCGCTGGACGTAGTAGTCCTGGATCTTGTCCGCCATCCGGACCGCGAGCAGACCGCCGCCGAGCATGGTCAGCGACACCGCGGTGGTGAGGATCATGGCGATGGTCATGGTGACGTTGCGGCGCAGGCCGGTGAAGACCTCGCTGAACAGGAATCCCGCGCGCATTATCGGCCCACCCCGTAGACGCCCATCTCGTCGTCGCGCACGATGCGTCCGCGATCGAGTTCGACCACGCGCCGGCGCATGGCGTCGACGATGGTGTTGTCGTGGGTCGCCATGACCACCGTGGTTCCGGTGCGGTTGATGCGTTCGAGCAGCATCATGATGTCCTGACTGGTCTCCGGGTCGAGGTTGCCGGTCGGTTCGTCCGCCAGCAGCACCAGCGGCCGGTTCACGAAGGCGCGGGCGAGCGCGACGCGCTGCTGCTCACCACCGGACAGTTCACCGGGCAGCCGGTCGGCCTTGCCCGCGAGTCCCACCATGTCGAGCGCCTCGGGCACCGACCGATTGATGAATGCTCGCGATTTGCCGATCACCTCCAGCGCGAACGCGACATTCTGTTCCACCGTCTTCTGCTGCAGTAGCCGGAAGTCCTGGAAGACGCACCCGATGCGCTGGCGCAGCTTGGGAACCTTGCGCCCCGGCAGCCGGTCGACCCGGAAGTCGGCGACCCACACCTCACCGGTGGTCGGTTTCTCGTCCTTCAACAGCAGCCGCATGAACGTGGACTTTCCGGAGCCCGAGGGCCCGATAACGAAGACGAACTCGCCTTTTCCGATATCGACGGAGACATTGTCCAGCGCCGGCCGCGTCGAGGTCTGATACGACTTGGTGACGTTGCGCAGGGTTATCACGGGGAGCCAGTGTAGCCAGCACGACCGCGCGGCCGACTACACCGCGCGGGTGCGGGGTCAGCGCTGCGTGTGCTCCGATGTGTTTGGCAGATAGTTGCTGAGCACGGTGTTCACGATCGGCGGGGTGCTCTTGGGCTCGTGTCCGGCGGGCTTGACGACCACGTAGAGCGCGAAGGTGGCGACCCACACGGCCATCAGGATCGCGGTGGACTTACGGATTCGCTTGATCGACACCGACACTCATACCCTCCCGGCGCAGTGCCGCGGCCACCCGCACACGGAGCTCGCGCCCGACTTCGAACTGTTTGCCCGGGAGCGTCCGGGCCACCATCTTGATGTTCATCTGATTGACGGTGAGATCTTCGACACCCATCACGCTGGGTTCGTCCAGCAGCAGGGCCTTCAACTTGCGATCGGAGAACGCCTTGGCCCCGACATCGCGCAGGACTTCGTTGACCTTGTTGATGTCGGAGGTGGCGGGCACCGGCACATCGATGGCGGCGCGCGCCCAATCCTTGGACAGGTTGGTCACTTTCACGATCTGACCGTTGGGAACGATGACCACTTCGCCGTCCGCGCTGCGCAAGGTGGTGATGCGCAGCGTGACGTCCTCCACCGTACCCTCGGCCTCCGAGGAGTTCCCGCTGACCGCGATCCGCACGACATCGCCGAAGCCGTACTGCCTTTCGGTGATGAGGAAGAACCCCGCGAGCAGATCCTGCACGATGCGCTGCGCGCCGAAACCCAGTGCCGCGCCCAGCACCGCCGCCGGGGCGACCAGTCCGCCCAGCTCGAAGCCCAAGCGCCGCAGCACTTCCAGCGAGACCAGGAAGTAGACGATGGACAGCACCACCCAGGTGATCACCTGGGCCAGCGCGTGCCGGTGCTTGGACGCCTCCGACCGCACCAGCGAGTCACTGCTGCGGAATCCGGCGTCGATGCGCCGGGTGATCCGGTCCCGCACGTAGTTCGCGGCCCGGCTGAACAGCATGGTGCCCACGATGAGCAGCACGATCTCCAGACCGCTGGACCGCAGCCAATTTCCGAACTCTGTGTCCAATTTGCCTCCGCTCCGCTCCGGCGGTTCGCGGCCCTCGTAACCCCGGTCTTCCCTCCTCCGCTCCTCCGCTTCGCTCCCCCACTCCGTCAGTCCAGACCGGGGCGGGCCGCGAACACCCGAGGAAACGGCGGCTCGGCCTAATTCGCCGACTGCTCCCGCATGCGCCAACGAATTCCGGCTTCGATGAAAGCATCGATGTCGCCGTCGAGCACGGCGGAGGGGTTGTTGACCTCGTAGTTGGTGCGCAGATCCTTGACCATCTGGTAGGGGTGCAGCACGTAGGAGCGCATCTGGTTGCCCCAGGACGCGCCCTCGTTGGTCTTGAGCGCGTCCATCTGGGCGCGTTCTTCCTGCCGCTTGCGCTCGAGCAGCTTGGCCTGCAGCACGCGCATGGCCGAGATCTTGTTCTGCAGCTGCGACTTCTCGTTCTGGCAGGTGACCACGATGCCGGTCGGGATGTGGGTCAGGCGGACCGCGGAGTCGGTGGTGTTGACCGACTGGCCGCCCGGGCCCGAGGAGCGGTACACGTCGACGCGGACCTCACCCTCGGGGATCTCGATGTGGTCGGTGGTCTCGACGACGGGCAGCACCTCGACCTCGGCGAAGGAGGTCTGGCGGCGGCCCTGGTTGTCGAACGGGCTGATACGGACCAGTCGGTGCGTACCCATTTCGACCGACAACGTGCCGTACGCGTAGGGCACCTTCACCGCGAAGGTCGCCGACTTGATGCCCGCCTCTTCCGCGTAGGAGGTGTCGTAGATCTCGACCGGGTACTTGTGTCCCTCGGCCCAGCGCACGTACATGCGCATCAGCATCTGCGCCCAGTCCGCGGCGTCCACGCCACCCGCGCCGGAACGAATGTTGACCAGCGCCTCACGCTTGTCGTATTCGCCCGAGAGCAGCGTCCGGACTTCCATCGCCTCGACGTCGACGTGCAGGCCGGCCCGCTCGGCGTCGGCGTCGGCCAGCGCCGCGACCTGGTCCGCGCCCTCCTCGGCCTCCGCGAGTTCGTAGAGCACCGGCAGGTCCTCGAGCCGCTGCCGCAGGTCGCGCACCCGCCGCAGTTCGGCCTGGGCGTGCGACAACTCACTGGTCACGCTCTGCGCGTGCTCCTGGTTGTTCCACAGCTCCGGATCGGCCGCCTGGTGTTCCAGCTCGTCGATGCGGCGAGCCAGCTCGTCGATATCGAGCACCGACTCGATGGTCTTCAGAGTGGTGTCGAGTTCGGCCAGATCAGCGGAGACGTCAGGATGCACAAGATCCCAAACTACACCGCCTCCCCGCGCCTTCAGCGGACAGCTGAGTGCCGTAGCCACCCATGCACCCGGGCCGGTGGTCGAGAGCCGACCCGATTCCGGGCACACCCGGTGCGTTACCCCGACCACTACGAAATCAGTTGTCACCTCTCGATCGAGCGGGAACCCGTCATCCCGCGACGGCGCGCAGACCGCCGGGGCGACGGCCGACGAGGCGGTCCACGGCGGTCGCGGTGGCGTCATCGGCGGGGAGATAGACGATGAGGGTCTGGTCGTCGTCCGCGGAGAAGTGCAGGGTCTCGTAGGCCAGGCGCAGCGACCCGGCCTCGGGGTGTTCGAGGCGGCCGACGCCATTGGTGTCGGGCAGGCCGGGGATGGTGTCGAGCCGATCGGTGAATTCGGGGCCGAGCGTTTCGGCGAGCTCCTCGAACAGTGCGTTCACGTGCGGGTCGGCGCGGCCCGGACCCTGTTTGAGGGTGGCGACCACCTTGTCCGCCTTGTGCTCCCAGTCGGGATAGAACTCCCGGGCGCGCGGGTCGGACAGCACATAGCGGGCGTAGTTGCCGGGCAGTCCGTCGTCGAGCATGCCGATCGGTCCGAACAGGGCGCGGTAGCCGTCGGTCACGGCGAGGATCTCGGTGAGGCGGTTCATCACGGCGGCGGGCGCGGGTTCGAGCTGATCCAGCATGGCCTGCACGGCCGGGCGGATGCGGCGGTTGGGCCCGGAAGCGCCGCGGCAGTTGAAGTTCGGATCCCCCGCCTTCGCGAAACCGAGCAGGTGCACGCGCTGCGCGGGAGTCAGTCGGAGCGCGTCGGCCAGCGCGATCAGCACCGGTGAGGACGGATGCCGGTCGCGGCCCTGCTCGAGCCGGGTCAGGTATTCCACGGAAACACCCGCGAGCGTGGCCAATTCGGCCCGGCGCAGTCCCGGCGTGCGCCGCCGGGGACCGGTCGGCAGGCCCACCTCGGCGGGTGTGACGGCCTCGCGGCGCAGGCGCAGGAACAGTCCCAGCTCGTTCTCACTCACGTTTTCGACGGTAACAACCGGGGCGGCCGCTGAGGGTGTCCCTGCCACTACCACCCTCAGCGTGGTCTCCCTACCGGTCTTGCGAACTCGCAGAGTTGATCCCGAGCGGCCGACCGGCCGCACCGGATCCCCGAAGGAGACCATCATGACCAGCACACCCCTGCGCCTCGCGGTGATCATCGGCAGCGTCCGGGAAGGACGCTTCGGACCGGTGGTGGCCGACTGGTTCGCCGCGCGGGCCCGCGTCCACGGCGCGTTCGAGGTGGATGTGATCGATCTGGCCGACTACGACCTGCCGCACGAACTGCCCGCGATCCCGCTGGCGATGGACCCCGATCCGGCCCGCCCCGGCAAGGGCGACGAGCTGGCGGCGCGGCTGGCGGCGGCGGACGCGTTCGTGGTCGTCACGCCCGACATCAACCGCAGCTTCCCGTCGTCGCTCAAGACGGCTATCGACTGGCATGTCGCCGAATGGGATCGCAAGACGGTGGGATTCGTCGGCTACAGCGGCAAATCCGGCGGACTGCTGGCGATCGAGGGTCTGCGCGCGGTGTTCAACGAGTTGAACGCCCACACGGTGAAGGATTATCTCTCCTTCTCCCGCTACTACCTGCTGTTCGACCAGTCGGGCGCACTGCTCGAGCCCGCCGAGTACGAGGAGGCCGCCGACCGTCTGCTGACTCAGCTGCACTGGTGGGCAACGGCCCTCGGCGCCGCCCGGCGGGCCGCTGTCCCGGCCTGACCTGCCGATGGCACACCCGGAGCGAGCAAATCTCCGCTCACCGGTGTGCCATCCGTCGTTCGGGACGCGGGACACCCGGTGTTAACGGGGGAGGACTAACGTGCTCGGGGTGACCGGATACTCCGCTGACCTGGAACTCGCGCTGAGGCTGGCCGACGCGGCCGATGTGATCACCCGTGAGCGGTTCGGGGCGCTCGACTTGAAGATCGATTCGAAACCGGATCTGACGCCGGTGTCGGACGCGGATCTGGCGGTCGAGCGGATGGTGCGGGAGGTGCTCGCGGCCGAGCGGCCCGACGATCTGGTGCTCGGCGAGGAATTCGGCGGGGATGCCGAGTTCACCGGGCGGCAGTGGGTGATCGATCCGATCGACGGGACCAAGAACTTCGTGCGCGGCGTGCCGGTGTGGGCCTCGCTCATCTCGCTGCTCGAGGACGGCGTGCCGGTGGTGGGCGTGGTGAGCGCGCCCGGCCTGTCGCGGCGCTGGTGGGCGGCTTCGGGGCACGGCGCGTGGAGCACCTTCGAAAAGGGTGAGCCCAAGGCGATCTCGGTGTCCGCGGTGGCGGAGCTGGGGGCGTCCAGCCTGGCGATCTCGAGCCTGTCCGGCTGGCGGGCGATCGGCCGCCGCGCCAAGCTCATCGCGCTCACCGACGAGGTGTGGCGGGTGCGCGGATATGGCGACTTCTACGGTTACGCGCTGCTGGCGGAGGGTGCGGTGGACATCGTCACCGAGCCGGAACTGTCGCTGTGGGACATGGCCGCGCTCGACATTCTGATTCGCGAGGCGGGCGGCACCTTCACCTCGCTCGACGGCAATCCGGGGCCGCACGGCGGCAGCGCGGTGGCGACCAATTCGCATCTGCAGGACCAGGTTCTGGCGGCACTGCAGGCCTGATTCGAATTCTCCGGGGGTTGCCCGGCGCGGGCTGCGGTCCCGCCACCGGGCGCGTGGCTGCACCTGAATTTCCGGTGCGGCTACGCCTTATCGTGCTGCGTTGCTACGGGTTTCAGCCCAGCGGGATGCAGACCGAGCCGGCGTCGATGTAGGGGCCGCCGAGGGCGGAGGAGCCCACACCGACCGAGCCCAGGCCGATCTCGGTGTTCAGCACGCCGCTGCCACAGCCGGGGCCGTTGCTCGAGCCGAGGCTGGAGCCGGTGATGCCGATGTCGATGTTCTGCAGCGGCACTTCGGCATTCGCGGCGGGGGCGGTGAGGAAGAGACCGGCGGCGACGAAGCCGACCGTTCCGAGCGCGATCTTCATTATGTACGAGCCTCCATCAGGATCGGGTTATGCGCCGACACCTTAGCCCAGCTCGCCTTCGTTTGAAGCGTGTTTGTTTCACTAGATCCGGGTTATGTCATAGGCACGTTCGAGCCACGGCTCTGACCTCGCGATTCGACAACACTCGACGACAGTTCTTACTCTGAAGTAAGATAGTCTTACTCAGGAGTAAGATTGCTGGGCAGGATCACCCACCTCCTCGATAGAAACTTGGTGATTATGAGCACTCGAGACACCGCAACGAAGCGGGATACGTCCGCCGTTGGCCTCAACCCGGTCAAACGTGACTGGATGGGCGCGGCGATGCGGGTCATGACGACCATCACGGGGTCCGACCTGGCCGAGAAGTACAACCTGCGCAAGCCGATCGAGCGTCTCACCTACGAGGGCACCAAGACCGGATTCCGCACCCTCGGTGCCGCGACCCGCGCGTTCGAGAAGGTCGCCGGCGGTGGCGCTCCGAAGCGTCTGCCCGCCAACGAGTCTCGCAAGAAGGACTACTTCGACCTCACCCCGACCGACGAGCAGCAGATGATCGTCGAGACGGTGCGCGACTTCGCCGGCGAGATCCTGCGTCCGGCCGCGTACGAGGCCGACAACTCGGCCAAGGCGCCGCGCGACCTGCTGGAGCGGGCCGCCGAGCTGGGCGTCACGCTGATCAACGTGCCCGAGGAGCTCGAGGGCGCGGCCTCCGAGCGCGGCGCGGTCACCAACTCGCTGGTCGCCGAGGCGCTGGCGTACGGCGACATGGGCCTGGCGCTGCCGATCCTGGCGCCGAGCGGTGTCGCGGTCGCGCTGTCGCAGTGGGGCACCGACGCGCAGCAGAAGAGCTACCTGGGCGCGTACGCGGGCGAGAACGTGCCGCAGTCCTCGGTGGTCATCGCCGAGCCGCAGGCGCTGTTCGACCCGTTCGCGCTGAAGACCAAGGCCACCCGCTCCCCCAGCGGTTTCCGCCTCAACGGTGTGAAGACCCTGGTCCCGGCCGCCGGTGACGCCGAGCTGTTCATCGTCGCCGCCGAGCTGGACGGCCGTCCGACCTTCTTCATCGTCGAGTCCGACACCGAGGGCCTGGTGATCGAGGCGGACCCGAGCATGGGTATGCGGGCCGCGGGCCTGGGTCGCCTGATCCTGAACAATGTCGCGGTTCCCGCGACCGCCCTGCTGGGTGACTCCGAGGGCGCGGTGCGCGCCGAGGAGTACGCCGACGCGGTGCGGCTGGCTCGCCTGGGCTGGGCGTCGCTGGCCATCGGTACCGGTCAGGCCGTCCTGGACTACGTGATTCCGTACGTGAAGGAGCGGGAGGCGTTCGGTGAGCCGATCGCGCACCGGCAGGCGGTCGCGTTCATGGTCGCGAACATGGCGATCGAGCTGGACGGTCTTCGTCTCGTGACGCTGCGGGGTGCGTCTCGCGCCGAGCAGGGCCTGTCCTTCGCCCGCGAGGCCGCGCTGGCCAAGAAGCTGGCCACCGACAAGGGCATGCAGATCGGCCTCGACGGCGTGCAGCTGCTCGGCGGCCACGGCTTCACCAAGGAACACCCGGTCGAGCGCTGGTACCGCGATCTGCGCGGTGTGGGCGTCGCCGAGGGCGTCGTTCTCCTCTGACCCGACTTCTCAACGGAGAGACCACTCATGATCAATCTCGAACTCCCCAAGAAGCTGCGGGCCAGCGCCAACCAGGCCCACCAGGTCGCGCAGGAGATCTTCCGTCCCGCGTCGCGCAAGTACGACCTGGCCGAGCACGAATACCCGGTCGAGCTGGACACCATGGCCGCGATGGTCGAGGGCCTGTCCGACTCGGGTTCCGCCGACGTCTCCGGCGCGACCGGCGGCCGTAAGGCGGGCGAGTCCACCGAGGGCGCTGGGTCTTCCAAAGACGCGCACGCCACGGAGCTGCTCGGAAACACCAACGGCGGCAATATGTCCGCGCTGATGAACGCCCTCGAGACCTCCTGGGGCGACGTCGGCCTGATGCTGTCGATCCCCTACCAGGGTCTCGGCAACGCCGCCATCGCCGCGGTCGCCACCGACGAGCAGCTGTCGCGTTTCGGCAAGGTGTGGGCCGCCATGGCCATCACCGAGCCGTCCTTCGGCTCCGACTCCGCGGCGGTCACCGCCACCGCCACTCTCGACGGTGACGAGTGGGTCCTCAACGGCACCAAGATCTTCGTGACGGCGGGTTCGCGCGCCACCCACATCGTGGTGTGGGCGTCGGTGGACCGGTCCCTGGGCCGCGCCGCCATCAAGTCCTTCGTGGTTCCCCGCGACGCCAAGGGCCTCACCGTGTCCCGCCTCGAGCACAAGCTCGGCATCAAGGCGTCCGACACCGCCGAGATCCGCTTCGAGGACTGCCGCATCCCGAAGGACAACATCCTCGGTTCCCCGGAAGTCAACGTGGAGAAGGGTTTCGCGGGCGTCATGCAGACGTTCGACAACACCCGCCCCCTCGTTGCCGCCATGGCGGTCGGCGTCGGCCGCGCCGCCCTCGAGGAACTCCGCACGGTGCTGACCGACGCGGGCGTCGAGATCTCCTACGACACCCCCGCCAACAACCAGCACGCCGCCGCTGCGGAATTCCTCCGCCTGGAAGCGGATTGGGAAGCGGCCTACCTCCTCTCCCTCCGCGCCGCGTGGATGGCCGACAACAAGAAGCCCAACTCCCTCGAGGCCTCCATGTCCAAGGCCAAGGCCGGCCGCATGGGCACGGATGTCACCCTGAAGGCCGTCGAGCTGGCCGGCGCCACGGGCTACTCCCAGCGCACCCTCCTGGAGAAGTGGGGCCGCGACTCGAAGATCCTCGACATCTTCGAAGGCACCCAGCAGATCCAGCAGCTCATCGTCGCCCGCCGCGTCCTCGGACTGGGCAGCGACAAGCTGAAGTAAGTTCCGGCACAACGAAAAACCGGTGCGCGCCACGCAAATGGCCCGCACCGGTTTTCTCGTTTCAACGCGAGGCGCTCGCCACGTCTACCCGGTTTGAGTACGAGGGCCTTCGGCAGGGTGCTGACAATCGGGAGGGACAATGGGTCCATGGTTGAACTCGTGCTGGTTCGGGGGGATATCACCGAGCAGGAGGTTGATGCTGTGGTGAATGCGGCGAATTCTTCGCTGCTCGGGGGCGGGGGTGTTGATGGGGCCATTCATCGGAAGGGGGGTCCGGCGATTCTGGCTGCTTGCCGTGAACTCCGGGCGTCGCACTATGGGAAGGGGCTGGCGACCGGGAAGGCTGTTGCTACGACCGGTGGGAATCTGCCCGCGCGGTGGGTGATTCACACGGTCGGGCCGGTGTGGTCGGCGCAGGACGACCGATCGGAGCTGCTGGCGTCCTGTTATCGCGAATCACTGCGGGTGGCGGATGAATTGGGTGCGCGGACGGTCGCGTTTCCGGCCATCTCCACCGGCATCTTCGGGTGGCCGATCGATGACGGCGCCCGGATCGCGATCGAGACGGTGCGAGCGGCCGACACCGCGGTGCGGGAAGTGCGATTCGTACTGTTCAGCCAGGACGCGCACGACGCCTTCGTGAGCGCACAACAGCGATCGGGTTAGCAGTGGCGATCGGCTTACAGGCCCGACCCGAAAGACCGTGAACCCCTGAACCTCGGGCCCTTGCCACACGCCTGACGCAGCGCTCGCTACCACTCAGTCGAGGCAGAACTCATTGCCTTCGATGTCCTGCATGACCAGGCACGATTCATTGACATCGTCGGCGAGCAGCAGCCGCTGCCGTACCGCGCCGAGGGCGACCAGTCTTGCGCATTCGGCCTCCAGGGCGGCCACGCGCTCCGCGCCCACGAGACCGGTGCCGACGCGCACGTCCAGATGCAGCCGGTTCTTGACGACCTTGCCTTCGGGCACATGTTGGAAGTACAGGCGCGGGCCTAGGCCTGCGGGGTCGACGCAGGCTGATCCTTGCTGCTCGTATCCCAGTACCTCGCACCAGAAACGGGTGAGGCGCGCGGGGTCCGCGCAGTCGAAGGTGACTTGGATCGTTCTTACCGACGGCATTGACTCTCCTCATGCGGTTCCCGGCGCATGCACCAGGTGCGCAAACCGTTGTCGGCCAGCGCGATATCGGCGGTGACTTCGAAGCCCAGGTGTTGGTAGAAGCGGACGTTGGCCTCGCTCGAGGTTTCTAGGAAGGCCGGATAGCCTGTGCGGGCGGCTTCTTCGATGCCTGGCCGGAGGACGGCATTGCCCAGTCCCCGGCCCTGATGTTCGGGGGCGACAGCGACGGTGTCGAGCATCCATCCCGGCTCCTGGGGTCGGTAGGGTTCGATGGCCGCTTCGGAGGCGGCGGCCGCCTCGGATCGGTCCCCGATGAGTTCGTCCAGTTCGACGGCCGGGGTCGCCACCTACGCGGCTGAGCTCTATCACGCCGGGGTGTTTTCCGTTGATCGTGTTCAGGTTCCCGAGGCGGTTATCTGGAGCTTGGAGTTGACGTATTCGACTCGGAGCCACCGTTTTTCGGCCTGGGTTTTGCCGGTGGTGTAGGTGTAGGTGAGGGTGGCGGTGCTGGTTCGATAGTCGGTGTTGGTGATGGAGCCGACCTGGACCGTGGTGACGGTGGACCAGAATTTGGTGTAGCCGGAGTAGCCGCCGCTCTGGGATTGGTACGACGAGGAGAGCTGGGTCCAGGCCGATTCCGTGCCTGACGGGAGTTGGGCGTAGTAGCTGCGGATGAAGGAGGCCATTTGATCGGCGGTTGGACCCTTTGAATCCTGTTTGCCCGAATCGGTTCCGTTGCCGTTGACATTTCCGTTCCCATTGCCATTGGCGGTCACCACGACTGTGGCGGGTTGATCGGAGCTGTCGGAACCGACATGGATGTTGCCGAAGGCGCCGACGGCTATCAAGGCCGCACCGATGGTGGCCGCCGCGCCGATGACGGCTACTGCGATCGCTACGCCTGCCCGGTCGGACATGCGCGCCTCCCCTGGTCGATCACGCACAGTGGCCGCTCGGGCGAAGCGGCAGGATCAGGATACTGCCGGTAATCCGGGAATCACAGGGAATTCTCGAGGTCCGGTAGCGGTCGGGTGACCAGTTGATATGGCGGAAACCGGCGGCGCGGGCGCGGCGCGGCGGTTGCCGAAATGTGATCTGCGCGGATAGGTTTCGGCGGTGCGTGGATTCAGTAGGCGAATGCTATTGGGGGCAGGGGCGCTGACGGCGGGTGCGTTGATACCGGCGGCGGTCGGCCGGGCCGGGGTACCGGTCGCGGGGCCCGCGTTCGACGCGCAATACCGGGCGATCACCAGAGTCGCCGGCGGCCGCTGGCATTGCCTGGTGACCGATCTGGGCTCGGGAACGCCGGTGCCGGTCGTCGAGGAGGACGCCGACTTCGTGATCGAGGGCGCCAGCGTGCAGAAGCTGGCGGTGATGGCGGCGCTCATGACGGAAGTGGACGCGGGGCGGGTGAAGCTGTCGGACACCACGACGCTGGACGCCGATATCATCGCCGAGGGCAGCGGGCTGTATTTGAATCAGGCCGCGTTCGGGGATCAGCTGACCGTCGCTAATCTGCTGACCACCATGCTGCAGGTCTCGGACAACACCGCGGTGCGACTGCTGTCGCGGTTCGTGTCGGGGGATCAGGTCAATGAGGCCCTGGATCGACTGGGGTTCAAGCAGACTCGCGTGGAGCCACTGCCCGGGGAGAGCCGGTTCTATCTGGGCGTCACCACGGCGCGCGAGAACAATGACCTGTTGTATCGGCTGGCTTCGGGGACATTGCTGTCGCAGGAGTCGACGCAGGCGGTGCTGCGGATCATGGCGTGGACGTCGGTCGGCTACACCGACGGCGTCCGGCGCAACATGTCGTCGGAGGAGCGGGCCCGTTTCGCCACCAAACACGGTGCGTCCGAGGACAAACGGCACGACACGGGCGTGATGTTCGACGCGGCCGGAGCCCCGTCGGTGGTGTTCTCGTTCTTCGCCGATCAGGCTCCCGACGCCGACAATTACGGGGCCACGAATCCGGTGGTGGAAGCGCACGCCGCGCTGGGACGGTCGTTGCTCGACACGTACACGCATCTGTCGCCGTTGCAGTCGTTCATCGATCCGAAGAAGATCGCGGCGGGCGGGCACTGATCGGGAAGCTCAGCCCGCCAAAATGTTTCGCATGGCGGTGAACACCTCGGACGCGCCGCCCAGGGACCAGCCGCCGTCGACGGGGATGATCGCGCCGTTGACGTAGGCGGCGTAGGGCGAGGCCAACCACAGGCAGCAGTCGGCGATCTCCTGGGCGGTGCCGTACCGGCCCATGGGCACCGATCCGGTCACCAGATCGGCCATCGCGGGCGTGGGCGCCAGCCGCGCCATGCCCTCGGTGTCCTCGATCGGCCCCGGCACCACCGCGTTGACCCGGATACCGTGATGCCCCCATTCGAGCGCCGCGCATCGGGTGAGCATGTCCACGCCCGCCTTGGCCGCGCACGCGTGCGCCTGCATCGCCATCGGAATGGTCGACTGCGGCGCGGAGATGGTGATGACCGACGCCCCGGGCGCGCGCAGATGTTCGCGGCCGGCGCGCAGCACATTGAAGGTGCCTTTCAGATCGATGTCCACGACCGCCGCGAACGCGCCCGCCGACATGGTGTCCGCCGCGGCGGGGAAGTTCCCGGCCGCCCCGGACACCAGCACGTCCAGCTCCCCCAGTTCCCCGCAGATGGCGGCGATCCCCTGCGCCACCCCCTCGTAGTCGCGGACGTCCGCGGCGAAGCCGAGCACGGTGCCGCCGCTCTCCCCGATCGAGTCGACGGCGGCGCGCACCTTGTCCGGTGAGCGTGACAGCACCCCCACCGAGGCCCCCGCCCGCGCGAACGCCTGGGCCACACCGAGATTGATACCGCTGGTGCCACCGGCCACGAATACCGTCCGGCCGGAGTAGTCGAAGAGGTCGCTCATCTCCTGATTCTGCGGCGATTCCCCCGCCCCGGGGTCGGGTTCACGCGGTTCGATGCAGGCTCGCGACCGGTTCGGGCCGAGACGCCGAGACGCCGGGCGCCGACACGCGCCGACACCCGGGCACTGGGTCACCGACCGCAGCGCCGGAGAACCGGTCGAACCGCGCGGTCCGGTCAAGCGGCGGCGAAGCGGACCGCCAGTTGGGTGCGGCTGGTGCAGGCGGTCTCGGCCAGTACCCGGCTGAGGTGTTTCTTCACGGTATCCACACCGATGAACAGCCGTTCGGCGATCTGCCGGTTGGTCAGCCCGCGCGCGGCCAGATCGGCGACCTCCCATTCGCGCGGGGTGAGCTGCCAGGTCGCGGTGGCGGCCCGCCGTTCGCGGTCGCGGGCGAGTTGTTCGCCGGCCAGCGGCGCGAGGTGGCGCCGCAGCGCGTGCAGCAGCGCCACATCGCGTTCGGGAACGCTCGGCGACTCCGCGACCGCCATGCCCACGCACAGCACCCCGGCGGGTCCGCCGTCGACCAGCATGGCCGCCTTGTCGGTGATTCCGTTGGGGCGCAGGAACTCCGCGCGGAACGCGTCGGACCCGGGCACCTCGCTGAGCCGGATGACGCCGCGGGCACGCAGCAGGTCGGGCACCAGCGCGTTGCGCAGCGGGTCGACCTCCGCCCAGCGTTCGGTGTAGTCGGCCATGAATTCCGGGGTGTATCCGCCCTGGACGCCGCATCCCTCGCGGATCGCCTCGGCGAGCGTATCCCCGTGCAGCACTGCGACTCCGACGAAACCGAACCAGCTCTGCAGGGCCAGCACCAGCCGCTCGCGGAACTCGCTCAGGTCCACGGCCCGATCGACGGCTTCCAGCACGCCGATCAGCCGCCGGTGGTCCTCGGCGGTCAGCGGTTCGCCGTCGGGCAGCGGCCGGGGGCGGCGGTGCGGATCGAGCAGGGCTCCAGTCACTCCAGCCATTTTCCACCTTTGGGCCATACCGGGCGATACCGCGCGCCACGAGACTGGACGCGACCGCCCCGGGTGAATTCGCCGGGGGCACAGCGACGAAGGAATGGAATGAGTGCACAGAACCCCCGCCGCTGGCTGATCACCGGCGCGAACAGTGGTTTCGGCGCGGCCATCACCGCGGCCGTGCTGGCCGCCGGGGACGAGGTGGTGGCCGCGGTGCGCCGCCCCGAGACGATGGCGGAAGTCATTGCGGCACACCCGGATCAGGTGCAGGTGGTGACCTTGGACGTGCGCGACGGCGAGGCCGCCGAGCGCGCGATCAAGGAGGCCGGTCGGATCGACGTGCTGGTCAACAATGCCGGGTACGGCATCGTCGGCGCGATCGAGGAGACCAGCGAGGCCGATCTGCGCGATGCCATGGAGGTCATGTTCTTCGGCCCGCTGCGCCTGACCCAGCTGGTGCTGCCGCAGTTGCGGGAGCGGCGCTCCGGCGCGATCGTGCAGCTGACCAGCATGGGCGGGTTCATGTCCTTCGCGGGCGTCGGCGCGTACAGCGCCGCGAAGGGCGCGCTGGAGCTGGCCAGCGAAGCCCTGGCGGCCGAGGTGAATCCGCTCGGCATCCAGGTCCTGATCGTCGAACCGGGTGAGTTCCGTACCGGGTTCGCCCGGCCCTCCGCCCTCACTTTCGGTTCGTCCATTCCCGACTACGCCGGGACGGTCGGCGTGATCCGCGATGGCCTGCCCGCCTCCGATCAGCAGCAGACCGGCGATCCGGCCAAGGCCGCGGCCGCCGTGCTGGCCTCGGTCGGTCAGCCGGACGCCCCGCTGCGCCTGGCCTTGGGCCCGGACGCCGTGGGCGCGATCCGCGCCAAGCTGGCTACCGTCGCCGCGGAGCTCGACGCCACCGCGGCGCTCGGTCTGAACACCGCCTTCGACGAGGCCTGAGCACCCCGGAAACGCGAACAGCCCGCCGGTCCCCTCGGCGGGCTGTTTCATGCGTTCTGCCTACAGCGCCGTCAGCGCGGCACTTCCGGTGCCCATGGCGGTGACGATGTTGGCAAGCACGGCGAGAAGTTCCATGTGAGTTCCTCATCAGTTCGAGAGCGGGAAACACGCAGCCTGGGCGATGAGAGTGACCTCCGCGCGACGGCAGGGTTAACAATTCGGAGAATTTCGCGAATCATACCGATGCCCGATGTGACCGAAAATGTGTAACCGGCGTCACATACCCCTGTTACGGTGGCGCTACCGTCGTCGGGTGGGCGGCGGGCGTCTCGTCAACGGAGGTGGTCCGCATGGCCTCGGTTCTGCATTCGACTCGGCAACGCATGGCGCACACCGGTGAGGCGCTCAAGGGACTGCGGCGGTTGCGAGAATTGGGGTTGAGCGACCCGTCCGATCCGGTGGAGACGGTGCGATTACTCAGGGACGCACGGGTTTTCGGACCGCCCGCGACGGCGGTGCGCCGGGCGGCCCGCATGTTCCCGGATCTGCCCGCCCTGGCCGACGAGCGGGGTGAGCTCACCTACCGCGAGCTGGATCAGCAGTCCAACGCGCTGGCCCGCGGCCTGCAGCGCAACGGCGTCCGCCCCGGCACCGTGGTGGGCGTGCTGGCCCGCGACCACCGGGGACTGATCCTCACCATGGCCGCCCTGGGCAAACTCGGGGCACGGCTGGCACTGATGAACACCGGTTTCGCCAAACCCCAGTTCGCGCAGGTGTGTGAGCGCGAGAACGTGCGAGTCGTCTTGCACGACAGCGAATTCCTCGGCCTGCTCGACGCCCTGCCCGAGGAGCTGCCCCGCGTCCTGACCTGGATCGACGAGGGCACCGAAATACCGTCCGGCGCGAAGACTCTGGACGAGCTGATCGAATCCAACGCGAAGACACCGCTGCCCGCGCCGAAGAAACCGGGCGGCTTCATCATCCTCACCTCCGGCACCACCGGCCTGCCCAAGGGCGCGCCGCGCGACCGCACCGGGCCGCTGTCGACCGTGCAGATGGTGGACCGCATCGACTTCCCGCATCGGGGCACGATGGTGATCGTCTCCCCCATCTTCCATTCCACCGGCTTCGCGACCTGGCTGACCGGGTGCGCGTTCGGCAACAAGGTGGTGACCGCCCGCCGCTTCGACGCCGAGCGCACACTGCGCCTGATCGCCGAGCACAAGGCGGACATGCTGGTGGCGGTGCCGACCATGCTGCATCGAATGGTGGAGCTGGACAAGGAGATTCGCCAGAAGTACGACACATCCTCACTGAAGGGGATCGTGCTGGCCGGGTCCGCGTTGTCGCCGGAGCTGTCGACGCGCACGGCCGAGGTGTTCGGCCCGGTGCTCTACAACCTCTACGGCTCCACCGAGTGCGCGATCGCGTCGGTGGCGCGGCCGGAGGATCTGACCGTGGCCCCGGGCACCGCCGGAAAGGCCCCGCTCACCTGCGAGGTGGCGCTGTTCGACGACGACGGCCGCCGCGTGCTGGCCAAGAATGTCACCGGCCGCGTCTTCATCCGCTCCGGTTCGCCGTTCAAGGGCTACACCGACGGCCGCAAGAAGGAGGTCATCGACGGCTACATGTCCAGCGGCGACGTCGGGCATTTCGACGACCGCGGACTGCTGTTCATCGACGGCCGCGACGACGACATGATCGTCTCCGGCGGGGAGAACGTCTTCCCGCAGGAGGTCGAGAACCTGCTGCTGGAGCGGGCCGACATCTTCGATGCGGCCGTGGTCGGTGTGGACGATGTCGAGTTCGGCAAGCGGCTGCGGGCGTTCGTGGTTCCCGAGCCGGGCGCGCAGCTCGACGCCGAGGAGATCAAGGCGCATGTGAAGGCGAACCTGGCCCGCTACAAGGTGCCGCGCGAGGTCTTCTTCCTCGACGATCTGCCCCGCAACGCGACCGGCAAGCTGCTGCGCCGCGTCCTGGTCGAATACGAGCCGCCCGCGGCCTGAATCACGGGCGGCGCTGACCCGCACCTTCCCGGTCCCGATCACCGCGACACGGTGGCAATCCTGGGATTCACACCACGAGCTGCGAGGTTTATTCGTAACCGCGAGTAACGGAGACCTCGGCCACATCCTCGCTGCCTGTGCTTGCTAGGGTTAGCACCGCACTGGATCTCGATGTTGTGGTCCGTCGGCGGACTCGTCCGGCAGGGGGACCGCGGAAGGTTGTACCCATGTCACTTCCATCGGCGGGCACGGTTCTACGCAAGGCCGGCGATACCGCACTGAGCGTCAACGCGATGGTCCGAGGGGGACTGTTCAATCCGCTGCGCCCCGATCACGCGGTGCGCTCGGCGATCAACGTGTTGAAGTTCGGCCCCTTCGCGGGCGCGGTGGTGCACGCCGCCAACACCAATCCGAAGTCCGCGGCCATCGTCGACGAGCGCGGCGAGCTCACCTTCGAGCAACTCGACAAGCAGTCGACCGCGCTGGCCCGCGGCCTTGTCGCGCAGGGCCTGGGCCCCGGCGACGTGATCGGCGTGCTGGCCCGCGACCACCGCGGCATGGTGCTGAGCCTGGTCGCCGCCGGCAAGCTCGGCGTGCGCGCGGTGCTGATGAACACCGGCTTCGCCAAGCCGCAGTTCACCGATGTGGCCGTCCGCGAGAAGGTCAAGGCGGTGCTGCACGACAGTGAGTTCTTCGACCTCATGTCGGCCATCCCGGCCGAGATTCCGCGCATCCTGACCTGGGTCGACGAGAAGGACAATGCCGACCCGTCGATCCCGACCATCGAGTCGGTCGCGGCCGGTCAGTCCACCGCGCCGCTGGCGCCGCCGGAGAAGCCGGGCGGCATGGTCATCCTGACCTCGGGCACCACCGGCACCCCCAAGGGCGCGCCGCGCGACAAGGTGTCGCCGTTCATCACGGCCCAGTTCCTGGATCGAATCCCGTTGCCGCGCAACAGCACCGTGGTGATGGCCGCCCCGATCTTCCACGCCACCGGCCTGTCGCAGTTCACGCTGTCGATCGCGCTGGGCAACCGGGTGGTGTTCCAGCAGCGCCGCTTCGACCCCGAGACCACCCTCGCCAACCTGGTGAAGTACCGGGCGCAGGGCCTGACCGTGGTGCCGACCATGCTGCAGCGCATCCTCGACCTGCCGGAGGAGACCCTCGCCAAGTACGACCCGAAGGCGACCCTGCGCGTCATCTTCGCGGCCGGCTCGGCGATCCCGCCGGACGTCGTCACCCGCACCCTCGACTACTTCGGCGAGACCCTCTACAACGTGTACGGCTCCACCGAGTGCGCGGTCATGACCGTGGCCACCCCGAGCGAGCTGCGCAAGGCCCCGACCACCGCGGGCAAGGCCCCGGTCGGTATTCGCGTCGCGCTGTACGACGAGAACCGCAAGCGCGTCACCGCCCCGAACGTGACCGGCACGATCTTCATCGAGAACGGGCACTCGTTCAAGCAGTACACCGACGGCCGCACCAAGGAGTACGTGGACGGGCTGATGTCCTCCGGCGACGTCGGCCACTTCGACACCGACGGGCTGCTGTTCATCGACGGCCGCGACGACGACATGATCGTCTCCGGCGGCGAGAACGTCTTCCCGCAGGAGGTCGAGAACCTGCTGTCCAACCGGCACGACATCCTCGAGGCCGCCGTGGTCGGCGTCGACGACCGCGACTTCGGCAAGCGGCTGCGCGCCATCGTGGTCCCCGGCCCCGACTCCAAGCGCGACGTGCAGGAGATCAAGGACTACGTGAAGGAGAACCTGGCCCGGTACAAGGTGCCGCGCGAGGTCATCTTCCTCGACGAGCTGCCGCGCAACGCCACCGGCAAACTGCTGCGCAAGCCGCTCATCGAGATGGAGATCACCGAGAACTAGGATCTTCGCCGCAGGTTCGCGGGACCAGCGGTTTCCGCGCCCCGACCGGGTGCGGAAGACTCTCATAGCCAGTTCTTTTCGTGCCCCGCTGCCCGGCAGCGGGGCACGAGCGTCTGAGCAAAACCGCGATCGCTATTATCAGCGCGTGAGTTTCCAATCCGGCCGCCGTACGGCGCAATTCCGCAGTGATGCTGCGGTGTTGCGCGGTGGGGCGGCCGGTTCGGTGTCCGGGGCGCTCGCGATGGCCGCGCACGGCTGGATCTCGGGGGCCGCGCCCCTGGAATCGGGGCCGTTGACGCTGCTGGTCGCCGCCTCGGCCGCGGTCGGCGCGGCGGTGGCGAGCGTGCACGCGCTGCGCTCCACCGTTCCGGGTCTGGTGCTCGCGCTGATCGGCGGGCAGCTGCTCGGGCACTTCGCCATGATGTGGGGTTCGCCGGGGAGCATGCACCACATGCATCACACCGCCTCGATGTGGAGTCCGGCCATGCTGGCCGCGCACATCACGGCCGCGTGTGTGGCGGCGGTGGTCATTCTGGGCGCGGAGGCGGCCTATCGGATCGGCACCACGGTGCTGGCCCGGGTGCTGCCGCTGCCCATTGCACTGCCGGTGCTGTCGGGGCCGCCGCGGCTGCCCATCGCGCACCGGGATCTGGTCGTGCTGCGCATCTTCGCGGCCGACGTCTTACGTACCCGCGGGCCGCCCGCGCTCGTTCGAGGCTGATTCCTTACTTTCACCCGGGCACACGGACTTTCGCGTTCGTGTGACTTCGCTGTACGCCCGCGACCGGTCGCGGTGGTGTCTGCGTGTCCCGGCACTCCCATGACCGCTGTGCGCCGCGTGCGCGCCGTGAGGGGGTCATGGGTGCCGACCCAGCGCCGCATCGACGTGTCCCGTACGTCGCGTTCCGGGTGTTCCCTCGAACCTGAAAGACCACTGGTGACAATCACTGAGAGCGGTGTCGAGACGACACCGCCGCCCTCCCCTGCCCCGACGCCGGAACCGGCGTCCGGGAAGTCCCCGAAACGCGGTGCGGGCAATGCCTTCCAGGCGCTCATGCTGCGCCTGCACTTCTACGCCGGCGTCTTCGTGGCGCCGTTCATCCTGATCGCGGCCGTGACCGGCGCGCTGTACGCGATCTCGCCGACGCTGGAGAACATCACCTCCAGCGGTCTGCTGCACACCGATTCGACGGGCCCGGCCAAGCCGTTGAAGGAGCAGATCGCGGCCGCGCAGGCGGCCGAGCCTGCGCTGGCGCTGGTGGCCGTTGCTCCCGGCCAGAACGCCGGTGACACCACACGGGTCATCTTCAGCGATCCGTCGCTGGGTGAGTCCGAGCGCCGGGCCGTGTTCGTCGATCCGGTCACCGCGCAGACGGTGGGCGATGACGTCGTCTACGGCAGCTCGGGCGCGCTGCCCCTGCGCACCTGGATCGACAAGCTGCACAAGGATCTGCACCTGGGCAAGGTCGGGCGCTTCTACAGCGAGATCGCGGCGTCCTGGATGTGGCTGGTCGCACTGGCCGGGCTGGTGCTCTGGTACCGGCGGGTGCGGGCGCGGCGCGAGAAGCGCTCGGCTGGTTGGCTGCTGCGTCCGGATCGGTCGCGGCCCCGCGCGCGCACGCTGAATTGGCATGCGGTGGTGGGCGTCTGGATCCTGCCGTTGATCCTGCTGCTGTCGGCCACCGGTATGACCTGGTCGAAGTACGCGGGTGAGAACGTGACCGAGCTGCGCAAGGCCATGAGCTGGCAGACCCCCGCGGTGAACGCCAAGCTGCCGGGATCGAGCGGTCCGGCCAAGCCCGCGGGCGGCGAGCACGACGGGCACGGCAACGCGCCCGCGGCGACGCCCCCGGCGGGCAAGGCGGCACTGGCCGACACCGCCTATGGCGTCGCCCGCGCCAATGGCCTGGAGGGGCCGCTGGAGATCAGCATTCCGGCGAAGGACAGCATGGCTTTCGTCGCGCAGGAATTGCGGCGTCCGGGGCAGTACACCCGCGATGCCATCGCGGTGGACGGCGCGACCGGCAATGTCACCGCCAAGCTGCCCTACGCCGACTGGCCGCTGATGGCCAAGCTCACCAACTGGGGCATCCAGTTCCATATGGGCCTGCTGTTCGGCCTGGTCAATCAGCTGTTGCTGCTGGCGGCGATGATCGGGCTGGGCACGGTCATCGTGCGTGGCTACCTCATGTGGTGGCGTCGTCGCCCGACCAAGGAGTCGAAGCTGGCCGTGGGTAAGGCTCCGCGGCGCGCGATCGCGCAGACTCCCTTGATCGTGCTGCTGCCGCTGGCGGCCGGCGCCGCCGTGGTCGGCTGGTTCGTGCCGATGATCGGCCTCCCGCTGCTGGCCTTCCTGGTGATCGACGTGCTCGTGGGAGTGGGAGCCCGCGTGCGCGCCAAGACCGCCTAGGCACCGAAATCCACTGAGCGACACGGCCTCCGGGCCGTGCCGCCGAACCCCTGCACCCTTTCGCAGCTCGCGCGACCGCGACCTGCGCCTCCTGTGCGGCCTCTGACCCGCACCGACGAAAGATCGAAAACTGATGAAGCTCAACAAGTTCGCCGTGTCCGCCGCCCTCGTGACCACCGCCCTGGGCGTCACCGCCGGAACCGTGAACGCCGCCCCTGCCCCCGCGGACGCCGGTGCCATCAACTACACGGCCACCAGCAGCGACAAGGACCTGGTCATCCGCACCGACGCCGGTTCCATGGGCGTCGAGAACGGCGTGTTCACCATCAAGGCCGCGGACGGCACCACGGTCGCCGGAACCGAACTGTCCCTCCGCGTGGATGATTTCGTCTTCCCCATCGCCACCGAGATCCACGATCGCGTCGCCACCCTGACGCCGCAGATCGACCTCGCGCACGCCACCTACAAGCCGGTCGCCCTCCCCTTCGAGAACAGCGCCCCGTGGAAGACCGACTACGAGCGTGAGCAGGCCGCCTGGAGCCGCATGACCAGCACCCTGTCCATGGGCGCCACCATCGGCACCCTGACCGGCGGCCTCGGCGGCGCGGCCCTGGGCTGCCTGATCGGCGGCGTCGCCGGCACCGCCCTCACCGGCGCCCTGCTGACCATGTTCGGCGCGGGCCCCCTCGCCGGCTGCATCGCAGGCGCCGCCGCGGTCGGCTTCCTCGGCACCATCGCCGGCCAGGTCTTCGTCACCGCCCCGTTCGCCATCGCCGCCGCCGTCCAGTACTTCACGACGATCAACCAGCCGTCGATCAAGCCCGCCAAGTAGCCCGAAAACCGCTGCCCGCCATCCGATCACCGCATCCGCGATCGGTTGGCGGGCACACCGACTCCGGCTCTATACCGCAGGAATCCGGGATGCCTCGACGGCCGTCTTGATCTTCGCCGGCGTCCCGTTCATGCCGTCGACCATCTCGTCGTCGAAGTCGTCCTCGCCGCCGAGCCGGTGCTCGCACGCCCGACGGGCGAAGTAGTCACGACCTCGGGGACAGGAGACAGTTGTGGGCCCACCGATATCGGCGACTGCTGCCCTGGTCAGCCAAGGCGATGGGCACCGGCTGAGGGGGTGGCGGTGAAGATGTGGGGGGCGGTGAATCCCTTGGCGGTCAAGGCTTCTCGAATCCGTTCGGAGGCCGCGGTGGCGCGCCTCTGATCGATGAGGGCGAGGATGCTGCCCCCGAAGCCGGCGCCGGTGAGGCGGGCGCCGTGGGCGCCGGCGGTGAGGGCTGCGGCAACGGCCGTTTCGAGGGGTGGGGCGGAGACTTCGAAATCGTCTCGGAGGGAGGTGTGGCCGGCGGTGAGGAACGGGGCGATGGTGCGGGGGTCCGCGCCGGAGCGCAATTGTTCGGCTATTCGCAGGACACGGGCGTTCTCGGTGATCACGTGGCGGGCGCGTCGGCGGAGGACGGGGTCGGGGAGGCGGTCGATCTCGGCGGCGGTGGGGAGGTCGCGGAGGGTGGGGACGTCCAGTTGGGCCGCGGCGGTGGCGCATTCGGCGCGGCGGGTGGCGTAGGCGCTGTCCATGAGGCGATGCGGGGCGCCGGTGTCGACGATGAGCAGGGTGAGGCCGTGGCGGGCGAGGTCGAAGGGGATGTGTTCGGTCTTGCCGGTGCGGGTGTCGAGGAAGAGGAGGTGGCCGGGGGTGCAGAGCAGGGCGGCGGATTGGTCGAGGACGCCGGTGGGGACGCCCGCGTAGACGTTCTCGGCGGTGCGGGTGATGTCGATGAGGTCGGCGGTGGAGACGCTCGGGGCGAACAGGTCCCGCACGGCGATGGCGACCGAACAGGTGAGGGCGGCCGAGGAGGACAGGCCCGCCCCGATCGGGACGGTGCTGTCGAGGTCGATGTCCAGGCCGCGGATCTCGTGGCCGCGACGCTCGAATTCCCGGATCACGCCCAAGGGGTAGCGGGACCACGCGGGGAAGTCGGACCAGCCCGCGGTGGACAGGTCCGCGGTTGTCGTGTCGACCGTGTCGCCGGGCGCCTGCTCAGATCTCAGGCGCAGCACACCATCCGGTCTGGCGCGGGCGGTGCAGGTCGTGCCCAGCGGCAGCGCGAGGGGCAGGACATACCCGTCGTTGTAGTCGGTGTGCTCGCCGATCAGGTTGACCCGTCCGGGAGCCCACCAGCGTCCCGCCGTCGATTCCACGTGTCGGGCTCCTCTTCACCGGGGCGTGCGGGGCGTACGGTTCGATCTGCGGGGAGCATAGCGAGTCTCCCGAAAGCGGCCCTGCGGGTTCGCCGAACTCCCATCCGGACCGCCCGCTTTCATGTCATGATCGGTTCGGTTGCCCAATAAGTGGCAGCGCCTTTCTCGACCGGGCACTCTGCCACCGCAGCGCGGGGACCTATGCTCGTACCGCAACACACACGGTTGATGATCGGCGGTGTCTTTTCGAGTACTGCTCGGACAGGGGGGCTGGTGGGAACAGAAGTACAACCGGCCGAACGGCCGAGGCGTTTCAACATCTGCTGGCGCACGGTCCTGTTCATCTGCGGCGTACTGATTCTCGGCCTACCCCTGGTGATCAACTCCAAGGCGGTGGCGCTGGGCACGCTGTTCGTGTCGGTGGCCATCAGTCTCACCATGATCGGCATGGGGGTGCGCAAGTTCCGCCCCCGCCATCCGCTGCCGTGGTACCTGCTCTCCGCGGCCGCCGTGCAATTCGCCATCGGCACCGCGCTGCGCCACATCTCCGATTCCCAGCGGCACCCCTTCGACGACCTGTTCACCCTCAGCGGCTACTGCTGTGTCGGGGTGGCCGCGGTGCTGTGGTTGCGCCCGCGCCAGAACAGCACCGACCACGATCTGCTGCTCGATTCCGGGCTGATCGGGCTGGGCGCGCTGCTGCTGTCGTGGACCTTCCTCATCTCGCCGGTGCTGCACATGTCCCGGGACCTGGACTTCACCACCGTCACCTGCGTCGCGGACCCGATCGTGGACGCGCTGCTGCTCACGGTGATCGTGCATTCGGTGATCACCTCGGAGCGCTCGGAAACCTCACTGCGCCTGGTGCATCTGGCCATGCTGGTGATCCTCGCCGGTGACCTGGCCTACAACCTGGAGACCGCGGGCTCGGCGGTGATCGGCCGCCAGATCCAATTGCTGCCGCTGCAGCTGGGATTCACCCTGATCGGCGCGGCCGCGCTGCACCCCAGCATGGTGGTGCTCGGCGGGCCGCGCGATATCCACCCGCACCGGTCCCGGCAGCGGGCCAGCATCATCGCCATCGTCATGATCGTGGCCTCGCTGGTGCCGGTGGTCGGCTCCAGCCTGGACACCCTGGACCGCACCGTGGTCTCGTCGCTGTTCGCGCTACTACTAGCCGGAGTGCTGCTACGCAGCGAGCGCGCCATCGAACGCAGCGCCCGCAGCGAGCGGCGCGCGCAGTATCAGGCAGACCACGACATGCTCACCGGACTCCTGAACCGCGCCGCCCTGCTGCGGGCGCTGCACCGTAATCGGGACCGGTGGGCCGGACAGCCCCTGGCGCTGCTGTTCATCGACCTGGACGGATTCAAGCGGGTCAACGACAACTACGGGCACGCGGTGGGTGATGAGCTCATCGCCAATGCGGCGGCCCGCATCCGCCGGGTGATCCGCCGCGACGACGCGGCCGCCCGCTACGGCGGAGACGAATTCGTGGTGCTGGCCCCGCTGGCCCGGCCACACGCCCTGCAACTGGCCGAACGCCTGCTGGCCACGCTGGGCGAACCGTTCGAGTTGAGCGCGGCCGAGGTGCGCATCGCGGCCAGCATCGGCATCGCGTGCTCCAAACCGCGCGAGACCGAGACCACCGTCTACGAGTTACTGCGCGAGGCGGATTCGGCCATGTACCACGCCAAGGAATACTCCCTCGGCTACATCTTCCACGACGACTTGCGTCGCAACCGCCCCGAGGCGGGCACCCGCACCTGGCAGCGCGAATCCGCGGTGTGAGCGCGCGGTAGCCGCCGCGTACACGGCGCTGACTCGCGCTACGGGGTGGTTCACTCGACCCACGCTCGGTGGTCATGCCCCACCGACATGGGGAGTTGTGGCCCAACCCACACGAAAAGGGTTGGGCCGTCAGCCCTCAGGCTGGAACGCCCCGCTCTCAGGCCAGGTCTTCCAATAACCGACGCGCCGACTCGAGCTCGGCCTGCAGCTGCTCGACCTTGGCGCGCTGGGAGGCGCGCACCGACTCCAGGATCGAATCCACGACCTCCGACACCTCGGGGTGCAGGATCTTGGCGGCCTGGGAGACAGCCGAACTGGGCACGGCCAGGCCGCGGATGGTGCGCTTCTTGCCGTTGACGACATCGAGGGTCCACTCGCCCTCGCCGGTGCCGCTGAGGGTGACCGTCACCTCGGGAGCCTTGGGCTTGCGGGCGGCCGACGCGGTGGCGGCGGCGTTGCGGGCCGGGCGCGAGGCCTTCTTGGCCTCGGCGGCGGGCTCGCCCGCCGGCTGCGGGGTGGCTTCCGGAGCGGGCGGGGTGCTCGGCGCGGCGGCCGGCATCGTCGCGGGGGACGACATCGTCACGGTCGGTTCCTTCCTGGTTGCCGTTCTGGGGGTTGCACCGGCCGGTTTGGCGCCGGAGGCCGGCGCGGTGGCCGGTTTGGCCGGGTTCTGCCGGGCCGGCTTGGTCAGGGTCACCTCGGTGGGACCGAAGGACAGCACGTCCTTCGAGCCCGTCGGCTTCACCTGGAGGAAATCGCCCTCGGACGGATCGCCGAGGGACATCACCTTGCCGGAACGACCTTCCGGAACACCGACCGCCGACGCGGTGAACCACACCATAGGCGGTCTGCCAGCGTCGATTTCCGCGGCGATCTCCCGAATCTCGGTATCCGACAAGGGCTGTGGCTTGGTACGGGTCGACATGGGCACTCCGGGGCGGACGGGGCGGACAGCTGCGTGCCAAGAGCATGCACCATGGCACCGACAAATCCACATCCGGAGAACGCGCCTGGTCACCCACGCACGGTCAGTGATCCTTCAGCTATTCCTACTGGTGCGGCCCACGGAGCATGGCCGGCGCTGGTGATCCTAGGCGTCCGCCCCTGTCCCCGCGCAACTTTCGTGACGGACCCGTCCGACTCGCGCCCGAATAGCGAGTATCGATCAGAGCTGCTCGACACCGCGCAGCACACACCGCACGGTCTGTGGCCGGGCCACCGGATCCAGCAGCGTCTCGGTGGTGAAGTCCTGCGTCGCGCCGGGCGCCACCAAGACCTCGGTGCGCGTGCGTTCCAGATCCGCGGACTCGGGCGTCTGGAAACTGATCACCACCAGATACCGGTGCTCCACCACATCCCGGTTGCTGACCACGGCGGTCGCCTGCCAGCCCGCGGAGGTGCCCGCGCAGGCGGTGACGAAGGCGCTGCGCTGCATCTCGGCGGTGTCGCCGACGGAGTGCTCGGCATTGGACTGGTGCGCGTGTGCGGGTTCGCCGTGTCCCCCGTGCGCGCAGCCGGTCAGCAGCGCCGCGCATCCTGACACGACACCGACTAGACCTCGGCCGGGGGTGATCATGAATCTCCCATTCCACCGCGCACTTCCGCCCCCGCACTCCTGTTGCGGCTGATTAGCCGCGGGCCGAGACTACCCCAGCTCGACCGCGTGTCGTCACATGACGGCATAGGCGTGTCGCACTGGAAAACCGGCCGTATCCTCGTCTTTCGCGGGTGTCGGAGCCCCTGCATACGATCTAGTACGTGAAGGTACTGGGAGCATGCCCCCTCGACTGCCCCGACGCCTGCTCCTGGGTGGTGGATGTCCAGGACGGCCGGGCCGCCGGCCTGCGCGGCAACAAGGAACATCCGGTCACCCGGGGCGCGCTGTGCGTCAAGGTGAACCGCTACCTCGAGCAGGTCCACTCCCCCGAACGCCTCACCCGCCCGCTGCGCCGCGTCGGCCGCAAGGGTGAGGGCCGTTTCGAGCCGATCAGCTGGGACGAGGCGCTCGACGAGATCGCCACCCGCCTCACCGCGATCATCGCCGAGCACGGCGGGGAAGCGGTGTGGCCGTTCCACGGCACCGGCAGCCTCGGCTTCATCCAAGGGCTGGAGGGTCTTTCCGGGCGGCGTTTCTTCAATGCGCTGGGCGCGTCCGGGCACGACCCGACCATCTGCTCGGTCGCGGGCACGGTCGGGTTGCGGTACACGCTGGGCACGTCGGGCGGTATGGATCCCGAGGACCTGGCGAAATCGAAGCTGATCCTGTTGTGGGGCACCAATCCGCTCACCTCCGGCCATCACGTCTGGAAGTTCATCCAGGACAGTGGCGCGTACACCGTCGCGATCGACCCGGTGCGCACCAAGACCGCCGAACGCTGTGACGAACATCTGGCTCCGCTGCCGGGCACCGATGCCGCGCTCGCGCTGGGTCTCATGCACGTGATCGTCGGGCTGGGCGCGCAGGACGAGGAGTTCCTGGCCGCCCACACCGAGGGGTGGCCCGAATTCCGGGCCCGCATCGCCGAGTACCCGCCCGAACGGGCCGCCGCCATCACCGGGGTGCCGGTCGAGCGCATCGTGGCGCTCGGCGAACGGATCGCCGCCACCCGCCCCACCGCCATCCGCGCCTCGCAGGGCATGCAGCGGCACGCGGGCGGCGGCATGGCGCTGCGCACCCTGGCCTGTCTGCCCGGCGTCACCGGCGACTGGGCGATTCCCGGTGGCGGGCTGCACTATTCGACCAGCGGCCACTTCCGTCTGGACATCGACGCCCTGACCCGTTTCGATCTGCTGCCGCATCCGGTGCGGACGCTGTCGATGACCCGGATGGGCGAGGCGCTGCTGGATCCGGACGGTCCGCCGGTGCACGCGTTGTTCGTGATCGGCGCGAATCCGGTGGGCTCCAACCCCGATCAGCGCCGGGTGATCGAGGGCCTGTCCCGTGCGGATCTGTTCACCGTGGTGCTGGAACACTTCCCGACCGATACGGTCGACTACGCCGATATCGTCCTCCCGGCCACCATGCAGCCCGAGCACCTCGATGTGCTGGCCGCCTACGGCAATCTGTATCTGGTCTGGAACGAGCCCGCCGTGGCCCCGCCCGGCGAATGCCTGCCCACCACCGAGACCTTCAGGCGGCTGGCCCGGCGCATGGGGCTGACCGAGCCGGCGCTCTACGAGTCCGATGAGGAGCTGGCGAACCAGCTGCTGAAACAGTACGACGTGGACCGGCTGCGCGCGGACGGGTTCCTGAAGATCGAGCCGGGTCCGGTGCCCGACGGGAAACTCCGGTTCGTCTCGGACCAGGTGACGGCGGCGGGGCACGATCCGGTGGCCGGATACACCCCGCCCGCGGATCCCGGTGACGGCCTGGTGCTCATCTCGGCGGCGTCACACTATTTCCTCAATACCGGGTTCGGTTCGAATCCCGAATTGCGCCGCCGCGCAGGCGAACTCCGCGTCACCATCCATCCGGACGACGCGGCCGCACGCGGTATCGCCGACGGTGATCCGGTGACGGTCGGCAATGATCGCGGCAGTTTCGAGGCCGTCGCCGAGGTCTCCGACATGGTCCGCCCGGGTGTGGCCGCGACCCCGAAGGGCCGCTGGGCCAAGCATTCCGGCGGCGCGACCGTCAACGCCACCGTCGCCGAGCGGGATTCGGATTTCGGCGGCGGCGCGGTGTTCCACGACAACCGGGTGTGGATCAGCCCCCGGAACTGAGCGGTCAGGACGCGGCGAGTCGCTCCAGCACGCGCCTGGCCTGATAGTCCGCGCCCAGCTGGTTGGGGTGGAAGGGGACGGCGAGGCCGACCGGGTTGCCGGAGAACGGCAGCAGCCCCTCCACCCAACGGGTGCCGACGGGCCGGCAGGCGTCGTGGCCCGCGCTGCCCGCGTAGGTGTCGACGAAATCGACTCCCGTGCTCGCCGCCACCCGTTCGAGCATGGTGTGCAGTTCGATCAGCTTCTGCCCCAGCCAGACCGCGTCGCCGTCGGAGATCGGGATGACCGGCCAGCAGCCGCCGTCGAGGCCGATGCCTTCGAAGTAGTCGAGCAGCAGGATGCGGGCGTGCGGCGCGCGTTCGCGAATGCCCGCGATGGTGGCGGCCACGCGTGGCTCGGTCCGGGCGATGTTCTGCGACATCCGGTCGACCCCGTCGGCGACCATCGAGTTCAGACAGGGGCTGATGGCGGGGTCGAGGGTGATGCAGTCGGTGACGATGGCCGCCAGATTCGCGTCGTTGCCGCCGATTTCGAGGGTGACCAGATCGGTGGATTCAGTCAGCGAGTCGAACTGCGGCGCGTTGGAGCCGAGCACGGTGTGCTGCGGCTGGGTCATATTGGCGGTGACCGCGCCGCCGCAGGTGGCGTCGCGGAAGACCGGCACGGCCAGCGCCGCGGCCACCTGTTTGGCGTAGTTGTGGGCGCTCTGCGCGCAAGGCGCGGGGGTGAACGCGGTGCTGAGCTGGCTGAGGGTGGCGTCGGCTGCCCAGGAGTCGCCCAGGGCCACATACTCGTTGACCGTGGTGGCGGGTGGTTCGGCGGACACGGCCCCGGCGGGCAGGACGGCGGCGAGGGCAGCGGCGGTGAGCAGTGCGCGCGAGGTCTTCATGTCTGGTCTCCCCTGGATCAGTCCCCAATACCGAAGAAGGGACTGTTTTCAGTGCGGAACCTAGCAGTTGGACCGTCGTCCTGCTCGCCGAAATCTCAAACCCGGTCCGCCACCTCCCGCAGGTCCGCGCCCACCATCTCCCTGCGGTCGACGCTCGCCGCCTCCATCCGCTCGTACCCGAGCAGGACATCGTGCGCCACTTCGCCGTCGGCCACGGTGACCCGGCTGAAGGCGGCCGGATAGCCGCGGGCCATCACGGTGTAGCGGCCCTCCGCGAGATCCGGCACCACATAGCGGCCGGTGTCGTCGGTGCGGGTGACCGCGATCAGGTCCCCGGCCTCGTCGAGCACGGTGATCTGGGCGTCGGGGATGCCGGCGCCGCGGTCGTTGCACGCCGATCCGGCCAGGACCGCGCGCGGCGCGAGTTCGATGTCGTGGCGCAGCATTCCGCTGTCGGGCACGGTGAGGGTGACCGCGGACGGCCGCATGTGCTCGGCCACCGCGACCAGCGTGTAGGTCCCGGCCAGCACGCCGCGGCAGGTGAAGTCGCCCTCGGCGGTGGTGACGGCCGAGCCGACCACGTCACCGAAGTGGTCGGTCAGGGTGATGGTCGCGTCGCCGAGCGGCGCGCCCCGGCCCGCCGACCGCACCACGCCCGACACCTCACCGGAGCCGAGCAGGGCGACGTCGAGCCGAAGCGGGCGGCTACCGACCGAAATGCTCACCGCGGCGGGCTGATAGCCGTAGGCGGACACGATCAGCACGTACCCACCCGTGCGCGGCGCACCGATCAGGTACTCCCCCTCCGCGTCGCCGACGGCCCGCGATACCTGGCGTCCGCGCTGGTCGATCAGGGTGAGCACGGTGTCGGGCACCGACTGCCCGTCCTCCCGGTGCACCCGGCCCGATACCGACAGCCCCGGAGCCTCCTCCAACACGAACTCCGGCTCCGGTTCGAGCTCGGGCTCGAGGATCTCCTCCTCGACGACCACCACCGGTTCCGGAGTGTCCTGCAGCGGAATCTCTTTCATGAACAGCAGCACGACCGCCGCCACCACCGCGACCGCGGCGGCCACCGCGAACACCCCGCCCATGGCATGGGTGAAGCCGGTCAGGATGGGCGTGCGCACCTGTTCCGGCAGGTCCGCGATGCCGCTGGTATTGGCCTCGATCCGCCCGAGCTGCGCGGCATCGAAACCCGGCGGCAGTTGACCGCCGAAGGCCGCCAGGATCTTTCGCGGCAGCAGGTTGAACAGGATGGTGAGGAACACCGCGACCCCGAGGGTGCCGCCCATCTGCCGGAAGAAGGTGGCCGATGCCGTGGACACGCCCATGTCGGCGCGCGGTCCCGCGTTCTGGGCGGCGATGATCAGCGTCTGCATGCAGCCGCCCAGGCCGAAACCGATGACGCCGCAGTACAGCAGCGGCTGCCACAGCGGGCTGTCGAAGCGGACCAGCGCGAACAGCACCGATCCGGCGGCGATGATCAGCGAGCCCAGGACGGGCAGCGCCTTGTAGCGTCCGGTGAACTTCGTGACCAGCCCGGACAGTTGCGCGCCCAGCATGATGCCCAGCACCAGTGGCAGCATGAAAAGCCCGGAGCGCGTGGGCGAATACCCGCGCACCACCTGGAAGTACAACGGCACCAGCACGATCGCGCCGAACATGGCGACGCCGACGATGAATCCGCCCAGGATGGCGATGCTGAAGGTGCGACTGCGGAACAGCCGCAGGGGAATCAGCGCGGAGTCCTTCATGAGCAGTTCGACGATGAGGAACGTGGTTAGCCCGGCGGCCGCGATGCCGTAGCAGAGCAGCGCGTGCTGCGACTTCCATCCCCATTCGCGTCCCTGCTGGGCGACGATGAGCAGCGGAACCGTGCCCGCCGCAAGGGTTATGGCCCCGAGCCAGTCGGTGCGGTGGCGGTGCCGTTCGAAGGGCACGTCGAGCACCTTGCCGACCACCACCAGCGCGAGTGCGCCGATCGGCACGTTCACCAGGAACACCCAGCGCCAGCCGGACAGTCCGAGGATGTGGTCGGCGTTGGAGAAGAAGCCGCCCAGGACGGGGCCCAGCACCGTGGCGATGCCGAAGACCATCATGAAATAGCCCTGGTACCTGACCCTTTCGCGGGGCGGCACGATATCGCCGATGATGGTGAAGGCCAGCGACATGAGCCCACCCGCGCCGACGCCCTGCAGCGCGCGGAATCCCGCGAGCTGGTACATGGAGGTGGCGAAGGTGCAGGCCACCGAGCCGAGCACGAAGACGCCGATGGCGATGAGGTAGCAGGGTTTCCGGCCGTAGATGTCGGCCAGCTTGCCGTAGAGCGGCGTCGATATGGTGGCGGTGATCAGGTAGGCGGTGGTGGCCCAGGCCTGTTTGTCGAAGCCGTGCAGGCTGTTGGCGATGCGGACGATCGCCACGCTGACGATGTTCTGGTCCAGCGCCGCGAGGAACACCCCGAGCAGCAGGCCGGACAGGATGGTCATGATCTGGCGGTGCGAGAGCGTTCTGTCGGCGGGCGCCGAGGGTTCGCTCGGCGCTGATTTCTCGGTGGACGGTGCGACCCGGACCGGCGCTGCCACCCGCGACGGGGTGGATACCGATGCCTGGGTAGAGCTGTTTGGCATGTTTGGGGCCCTTGTCGGATTTCGGCTTGCCGTGCGTGCGGTGCTACTCGAAAAGACCTCGCCATGAAGCAATTCGGGCAGCTTACTCCCGCCGATCGGGGCCCCTCACAGGAGGTGGCGGTTACGCCTCCGTTTGCGCGTAGAGCGGAATACCGGTGTGGAAGAAGCGAATGAGGCGGCCGATGCGCACGCAGTGGTCGGCCGCGCGCTCGAAGTGGTGGGCCAGCAGGGCGATATCGATGGCCATGGCCGACCCGTGCGCCCAGCCGTCGTCGGCCGCGAGCTCCACCAGACGGCCGCGTAGGCGCTCAAGGTTCTCGTCGCGCGGGACCAGCACGCGGTCGCGCGGCGGGTTCTGCGCCGCAATGACTCTCACCGCGCTGCCGGCGAGATGCGTGACCGCGCCGGACATTTCCACCAGCAGGTCCAGGACGTGCTCGGGAGCCACCGGGTTCGGGTAGCGGCGCACCACCACGTCGGCGACGCGGCTCAGCGATCGGCTCACGGCCAGGAGGTCGTCGGCGATCTGCATGGCGGTGATGACCTGGCGCAGGTCACGGGCCACCGGGGCTTCCAGGGCCAGCAGGATGACCGACCGGTCCTCACATTTGGCGTGCTCGATCTCTACCTGCTCCTCGAGCGCGAACACCTCGTACGCGGCCGTCAGGTCGGCGCCGAGGAGCGCTGTCGTGGCCCGCTCGGAGGCCTCCTGTGTCAGCTGCGCCATATGCGCGAGCTCCTCGGTCAGCGCCATCAGTTCGCTGGAGAATTTCGTGCGCACTCGCATATCTTGGCCGCCCTCCCGCATGCCTGCACACTATCGCGGGAAAACCTTTCTCTCCGAATGGGTCTCGATTCCGTTCACCAGAAGTAAACAGACCGTCCAGATTTGTCTGATTTGTCCACCGGTTGTTCGATTTGCCCTGCTTCGGTGGGTCGTAACCGGAAACACCCGCCGGTAACCGAGACTGGCCTCGTGGCCGCCGACAACCCAGACCCGCCGCAGCGGACCGCCATGCCCGCGTGGCTCCCCCGCGCCATGGTGCTCGCGCTGGCCCTGCTCGGGCTGTTCGAACTCGCCAATTGGGCGGCGCACCAGCTCATCGGGATCGCGATCATGATGACGGTGGCGTTCTTCGTGTCGCTCGCCATGGAGCCGGCGGTGGACGGGCTCGCCGGGCACGGCGTGAATCGGGGGCTGGCCACCGGGGTGGTGTTCATCATCGTGTTCGCCTGCGCCGCGGGGTTCGTCGCGACGCTGGGCGTGCTCCTGGTCGAGACCGTCTCCCACGTGGTGAGCGAACTGCCGCGACTGGTCGACGAATTGGTGAATTGGGTCAATCGCGTATTCCACCAGAATTTCACCTTGGATCAGTTGCGCGATCGACTCTTCAAGGATTCGGACATCATCAGTTCCTATGCCGAGCGGGCGGCGAACAATGTGTGGGGGCTGTCGAGCACGGTGCTGGGCGGGCTGGCGCAGTTCATCACCATCGCGCTGTTCAGCGTGTACATGACCGCCGACGGACCCAAGCTGCGGCGCTCGGTGTGCTCGTTGCTGCCGCCCGCGAAACAGGGTGCGGTGCTGCATGCCTGGGACCTGGCCATCGACAAGACCGGTGGGTACCTGTATTCGCGGGCGCTGCTGGCGGTCATCTCGGCCATCGCGCACGGGGCGTTCCTGGCGCTGCTCGGCCTGCCGAACGCGCTGGCGCTGGGCATCTGGTTCGGTGTGGTGGCCTCGTTCGTGCCGACCATCGGAACCTATATCGCGGGCGTGCTGCCGATCCTGGTGGCGCTCACCATCAGACCGCTCGACGCGGTGTGGATTCTGCTGTTCGTGGTGGTCTACCAGTGGGTTCAGGACTATGTGCTGCAGCCGCGGATCACCGCGCGGACGGTGGACGTGAATCCGGCGGTGGCGCTGCTGTCGGTGATCATGGGCGGGGCGCTGCTGGGGGCGGTGGGGGCGCTGCTCGCCATTCCGGCGACCGCCACCTTGCAGGCGTTCCTCGGGGAGTACGTGAAGCGGTACGAGGTCAGCGAGGATCCGCGGATCGAGCGGAAGGGCGGGGCACGCAAGCAGCGCAAGCTGGATGAGGCCGCGGCGAAGGACGCCGAGGAGTCCGAGGACTAGGCGCGGACCGGGACGGCGTCCTCGGGCCGCTTGGCCCGCGCGGTACCCAGGATCGAGCCCAGGATCACCAGCGGGAAGCCGATCGCCATGCCGGCGGTCAGCGGCTCGTTCAGCAGCGAGACGCCGATCAGCAGGGCCACGGCCGGATTGATGTAGGTGATGACCGTCGCGCGGGACGGGCCGACCTCGCCGATGAGGGCGAAGAAGACGACGAACGCGAGCGCCGTGCACAGCAGGCCCAGCCCGACCACCGACCAGGTCGCGGCCGCCGGGAAATGGGACGGCATGCGCCACAGCGTGAACGGCAGGTAGAGGGTGGCCGCGAAGACCAGCGACGCGGTGACCACGCCGATCGGCGGCAGCTCCTTCAGCTTGCGGTCGATGATGATCGGGCCCAGGGCGTAGCCGACCACGCTCACCCCGATGGCGGCCGGCGCGCCCAGGTTCGACATGTCGATATCCAGGCCGACCAGTGCGGTCACCCCCGCGAAGCCGATCACCAGGCCGAGGATCCGGCGCGGATCGAGACCCTCGTGTCCGAGGCGGGTGGTGATCACGATCGCGATCAGCGGGACCGCCGCGATGAGCAGCCCCACCGTCGAACTGGTCAGTCGAGTCTCCGCGTGCCCGATGAGCAGCCACGGCCCGGTGATCTCGACGAGCGTGTACACCAGCACCCACCGCCACTCCCGCAATACGGGCCACAGGACCTTGGTGAACAGCGCGACCGGGAGCAGCACCACCGCACCCAGCAGTGTCCGCCCGAATGCCACGAACACCGGATCGAACTCCCCCACCGCCACCCGGATCATCGCGTACGGCACGCCCCAGATAACGCCCATACCCAGGAACAACAGCCACCCGCGCTTACTCACCGCACACTCCTTCCGATCCCCGGGAGCGTAGGGCACGCCGCCGACACGCTGAACCAGTCGTCCGAACGTGGCCGCCCGCCGAAGTATTTCGGTGAGGAACGCGACACCGGCGGCTTCGGAGACAAACGGGGCTCCGCCAGGTAGACAGATGTGGATGCGAGTCGGCACTGTCGTCGCGGTCACGGCGGCCGCGATCGGACTGAGCGTCACCCCCGCCGCCGCGGCCCCTCGGCCCGGCCCGATCGGCGAACCGCCGCCGAGCATCGCCGGGCCGCTCCGGAACAACGGAACGGGCCAGCCCGCCGAACACGCGCAGCGCGGGCAAGCAGGACAGACCTCGACGACGCTCGAACCGGCGATCGACTGCGTGTCATCACCGGAACAACCGAATCCGGTTGTGGTGCTAGGCGGTTTCGGGGCGGTCGGCGACATCCGCGGGACGCTGGAACGACAGATGGCCGGAATCACCAGCGGCATCAGAGATCTCGGTGGCTGCGCCTTCATCTTCGGTTACGGAATCATCGGCCCGATGCAAGCGGCGGCGCCGGTCGCTGAATCAGCGGGCCAGTTGCGAGCATTCATCGCGAAGCTGCTCGCGACGACCGGAGCCACCCACGTCGACATCGTCGCCCATTCGTCGGGCGCGCTGGTCGCGAACTACTACCTGAAATTCCTCCACGGCGGCGCGCACGTAGAGCGCGCGACATACCTCGCACCGGTCACCAGAGGAACAACCGCCGCCACCCTGATAGGCGGCCTCGACCTCCCCGGCTCCCCCGAGGGCCTGGCCGAAATCCTGAACGACGCGACAGATCCGCTGCGCGCCAATGTATTAGCCGGAGTAGCAGGCGCTCTGGACTGCCTGGCCGGCTCCCAAGTGAACCGAGCCCTCCTCGACGGCGGAATAACCGTCCCCGGCGTCATCTACTCGGTCCTCGCCACCCACGGCGACCAAGTCCTCACCCCACCCGGCCCAGCCTCCTTCATCAACGACCCCCGCGTAGAGAACGACTACTTCGAAGACCTCTACCCGCAAGCCGGCCTGTCCAGCCACGCCACACTCCCCATGACACCGGAAGCAGCGCAGTGGGTGACCAAACAGCTCCTCTCCGAATAGCCGAACCCCGTCCCCCCACCTAGCATTCATCCGAACCTCCTCCTCTTCGCAGCCACCGCCAGCCGCCCACGGTCACTGATCCGCCAACGACCGTGGTCGCTCTCGCGCACGACAAGCCCGCGAGCCATCAACTGCACCAGCGCATTCCGCGTACTCCACCCGGTGAGCGATGCCGCCCGCTGAATCTCCACAGCCGACAACCGCCCATCAGCGAGGCTCAACACGCTCAACACGGCGAACTCCGCAGTAGTCATGCCGCTCGATGCCTGCCCTGATGCCACCACCCCGCTTGCCCTCGGGCGGGGAGCTCGAGGTGTCCTCCGCCGCCGAGCAGCGCGAGCCGAAGAAACCGGGCACCACCGCCCGGATGACTATCGCGATAGAAGCCCCAGACCGCCCACGCGATGACCCCGAGGCAGAGTCCAAGGATCGACAACAACGCCCATATGTCCCAGTGCATTACGACACCTCCAGAGGTTTCCGGATCGGTGCTCAAAGCTTGAGAGGCGGGCTACTGAGAGTCATGACGAATCGGAAGATGCGAAGTGCAACTTCCGAAACCCCATGACACCTGCCGTTTTACGTGCGAACATCGTTCCAGAACGAAGCAAGCGCCCTTTCGGAACGGAAGGAAGCACCATGCCGAGCGTGGGCCAGACGCTGCCACTCCACCAACTCGGGCGACGGCTCAGACAATGGCGCGAGGATGCCGGCTACAGCCTGGAGAAGGCGGCGGCGAAGGTGCCCGGGATGAGTCAGACCGCCCTGTATCGATTGGAGAAGGGGCTGAAGGCGAAGCCCAATCCCCGTGATGTCAGAGCGATTTGCGAACTCTACGGTCTTCGCAACGACCTCATCGATGGTGCGGTCGGGCTAGCTATGCAGGCCGCTCAGAAGGACTGGTGGTGGCACGCTTATGGCGATCTGATTCCCGAAGGTTTCGACGTCTATGTCGCCCAGGAAACCGCGGCCGAAGCGATCCGGTCGCACCAGCCCAACCTGATTCCCGGCCTACTCCAAACACCCAGCTATGTCCTGGCGCTCATCCAGCGGGCGCTACCGGACGCCGGGCAGGACGAGTGGGAACGACGCGTCGAGATCAAGACGCACCGCAAGGCAATCCTGACCCGCCCCGACCCTGTCGCGATGGACGTTGTCATCGGACAAGCCGCGTTGCACCACCGCGTCGGCAGCCCGACGATCATGGCGGCTCAGCTTCGGCATCTGACCGAGATGAGTGCGCTCCATCGCAACATCAGTCTGCGAATCCTCCCTTTCGAAGCGGGATTTCCCTGCGGCGCGAGCATGCCACCGTTCGTGATCCTCGACTTCGGCACGACCACCGACGGCTCGCCCGTTGAGCCGCGCACAGTATTCCTCGAGAATGTGGTCGGCGGGATCTACCTCCGCAAGCCCGACGACGTGGAGTTTCACGATCGCGCTTACAGCACCATCACCCAAGCAAGCCTCGACGCCAAAGCAAGCCAGATCCTGGTGACGCGGTTGGCAAAGGAGTACGAGCGTGAATAGCGAACTACCCGTGACGAACTGGTTCAAGAGTAGCTACAGCCAACCCCAGGGCGAATGCGTCGAGGTAGCGTTCCTCGACTCCGGCAGCATCGGCGTCCGCGACTCCAAGAACCCCACAGGCCCGTCCTTGCTCTTCGATCCAGGCGAGTGGGACGCGTTCACACTGGGCGTCAAATCCGGCGAGTTCGACCGTGCGACGGGTGATTGACAACAAAAGGTGCTCAAACACCGAAGATTAGATGTTTCTGAAATCTGGCTCCCGACCCTACTGTTGCTCCTCGACCGGCCCGCCGGAGTGGCCCGGGTCACCATTCGTCAGTGGCGCCGATCAATCGGATTGGTCTCGCGACGATGAGGATTCGGAATGAGGAAGCTAGCCACGGTGCTGCTCTTGCTCGGAACACTGGTGGTTCCGTTCATGCACGGCACCGCTCCCGCACACGCTGATCCCGGCGGTATGAAGGGTCCGTTGAGTACGAGCGGGCGGTACATCGTCGACGCCAACGGCAATCGGGTGAAGTTGAAGTCCGGCAACTGGCACGGCTCGAGCGGCACCTGGACCGGCAGTGGCGACGACGAGGCCACCGCCAACAATTTCTCCGAGGAGAACGGGCACCGCGCCCCGCTGGGCCTCGACCGGGTGCCGATGGCCAAGCTGATCGGCGACTTCAAGGCGCTGGGGCTCAACAGCATTCGCCTGCCCTTCTCGAACGAGATGATCACCGACAGCCGGGCAGTGCAGGGCCTGACCGCGAATCCGGAACTCAACGGCCTACGGCCGATCGAGGTGTACGACCGGGCCGTCGCCGCGCTCACTTCGGCCGGACTCGGCGTCATCCTCAACAACCACACGACCACCACTCGCTGGTGCTGCGCCGTGGACGGCAACGAGCGCTGGAACTCGGGCCAGTCCTGGGAAAAGTGGATCGACGACTGGGTATTCATGACCGCCCGGTACCGCAATGACCCCGGGGTCATCGGCGCGGACCTGCGCAATGAGGTGCGCCGCGACACCTGGGACAACCCCAACTGGGGCCAGGGCGACAGCCACGACTGGGCCGACGCCGCACAGGAAGCTGGCGACGCCATTCTCACCAAGGGCAATCCGGATCTGCTCATCATGGTCGAGGGCGTCAACTGGATGGGCATCCCGACCGACCTGACCTGGCATGAACGACCGATGCTGGAGCCGATGAAGCGGCTGTCCACCACCTTGGTGAAGTCCCACAAGGTTGTCTACGCGGTCCACTTCTACGGCTACATCGGCCCCAAGCACACCGGCGGCACCGGCATCAGCGGCGGTGAAACCCACGACCCGCGCTTCCGCGACATGTCGCGCACCGACCTGTTCAAGTCGATGGACGAACGCGCCGGATACGTCGCCACCACCGCCGACACGCATTTCACCGCCCCGGTCTGGGTCAGCGAATTCGGTATCGGCAAAAGCGATGCCAACGACCTGGACAAGGCGTGGTTCAAGAACATGGTCGACTACCTGATCGAGCGCGACCTCGACTTCGCCTACTGGCCGATCATCGGCTACCAGCAGAACGACAAGGGCAACTCCTGGGGTCTGCTGCGCTATGACACCACGGGCGGGCTGCGCAAGATCACCGACGCCGACGACTGGCGCGGTGCGCATTTCAGTCGCCTGATCGAGGCGAACGGCTTCACCGGCAAGGTCAACCCGAGCCGCACCTGGTCCATGCTCCAGGGCATCCACGAGGACGACAACCGCTCGATCCGCGCCGCCGCCGACTGGGACAGCGGCGCCCACAAGATGGTGTGCCCCGACGGCCAGCGGCTGTTCGGTGTCACCGACCGTGGTCAAGGCGGCCTCTGCGGTGACGCCACCCTGGGCGATCTGTGGCAGTCGGGCACCAATGCGGTCAAGGTCAGCACCGAGAAGGTCAGCACCGACTGGGCGAGCGGTTTCACCAAATACCAGTGCACCGAAGGCCAGTTCATGATCGGCTACAGCCTCCGCGGCGACTCCATGTCCGGAATCCTGTGCGCCCCCGCCCGAGTCCCGCTGGCAGGTTCGGGCCGCACCCTGTGGTTCGACCGCGGCGACAACCGCCCCTCCTCCGGCGAGGGCGGCGACTGGGCCAACAGCTACTACAAGGGCCAGTGCAATGCCAACGAGTACGTCGCCGGAATCGCCTTCTCCGGCAACAACAACCGCGGTAACCGCCCCCAGGCCCTGTACTGCCGCACCCTCCCCTGAGCCCCAGCTGTCCAGCAGCCGAAGCTCACCGATCGGGGCGTGACCCCGCCCCGGGAACCCAGGCCCACCGGTGCCCGGCCGTCTCAATCGGAGACGGCCGGGCACCGTCCTCGCATTCCGGCCGGCGGACTCGCAGCGGCTCGCCCGGACAGCCTTGATCTAGACTGCGCGCCATGATCGGTGGTCTCGGATTCGTCTGCTCGTGCTGTGGAGTGGCCCATTCCGAGGTCCCGATGAATTACACAACCGCGGCCCCGGTCGTGTGGGAGCCGGACTTCGCCGATGCCGAGGACTGCCTGCTCTCGTCGTACCGTGTACGCGAGATCGCCGAAACGGCGCAAATCCACTAGCCGCACCCACGCCGACCGATAATCGCGCCGCGCCGCCGATGCCGGAAGAAGACCGCGAACTCCAGGCCCCCACGTGAAATCGGTTCAGTGCATGGGCACGTTGAATTTACTGCAATAGTCGGCCGGCGGCGTGGCCTCGTTCAGCAAACGCACACAGATAACAGCGATCAGAGCGATACCCACACAGGTGATCAGCGTCGGAACGATTCCACTGATGTGGCGGCGAGTCGCCGAGGTGCGCAGCAGGCTGTTGGCGACGACCGCGAGCAGTCCTGTCACCAGACCCACGAACGACATGCTCAGCAGCCCAGTAACACCGAGAAACATGAGTGCGAAACCGGCTCCACCATCGATGATGTGGACGCAGTCGAGGGTTATGCCCACCATCCGGTGGTAAGTCCACGCCGCCACCATCACACCGATGACCGGATAGAGCAGAATCAGCCAGGGCGACCACCGACGCGGCATCACATAAACCCGGCCATCGGGATATTCGTCGCAAGCATGCGATCATGCTGGCACGCAACGACGAAACCCCTCGACGGTCGCGCCGGATCCACGCGAAATCTCCACGGGCTCTCCACAACTGCCTATAGAAGTCCCACGGCTGCCTCGCTAAAGGCCATCCATATCGCATAGGACCACGAACTCCGTGCGGCCCAGAATGAGAAGGCTCACCGTAATGCCGCATTCCGCGCTGACCGCAACGGCCAGCGCGAAATCTGCTGCCATCACACTCGATCAGTGGCCTTCCACGCTTCGGTGACACACCCCTGCTCCCAGTGCCACCAGCCCTGCTCCGCACCATGTTCCAACAGCTTGCGGATCTGCGGCAGGTCCGCGTCCGGCGGTACATCCAAGGCCACCATCCGGTAGTGCTCAATGCCTTCGCCTGTCGTGCCGAGGCGGTGGAAGGCCTTCAATACGCTCTCCCGGGCGGCAGCCGAACCGTCGTCTTTCAGCACGATCAAGCGGATGGTGCAGTTCTGCGAGGGCTGGACCGTCTCGCCGGCCCAGAGAACACCCTCGTCATCCGGCTGCACCGTGATGATGTCCCCGCTGGCGACTCCACGGACGAACCAGGGTGTGTTGTCCAACCGCACGGTACCGTCACCGAGGTCTATCGCCCACAGGCTTTCGACGCTTGCCGGCGGCCAGCCCCGCTCATCGATGTCCATGCGGAAGTGGACTTTCACGTGGTCGTCACGGATCTCGGTCACCGGCCCATCCTCCAACATCCACACCGCGCGGCGCGCTGACCGAACCGGCTTGCGCGGCGCGCGTCCAGTTCGGATGGTTCGCGCTGTCGCGACACTCACTCTTGAACACGTTCAAAAGATGGCCTAGCCTCATAGTTGAACACGTTCAAATCAGCGAGGAGCTGGGGAAATGAGTCTTGTCGTCATCACATACGCGACCTACACGATCGTCAGTTTGGCGGTTACGTTCTGGGTGGCGCGGGTCCTGCATCGCACTGGCGCGCGGTTTCTGGTGGATGTCATGAAGGGGGACAGCGACCTCGCCGAGGCCGTGAATCATCTGCTGGTCATCGGGTTCTGGCTCGTCAACGCAGGCTTCGTGGCACTGGCCTTGCGCATCAGCGTTCCGGTCGATGATGCGCGTGTCGCGATCGAGGAACTCGCCATGAAACTTGGCCGGGTCCTGCTCGTACTCGGCGGCATGCACTTCGCGAACCTGATCGCCCTGAACAAAATTCGGCGCAGCAGGCACACGGAGCAGCAGGCCGGTGTCCCGCCGGTTGCGTTCGACGCCGCCCAACTAGCCTGAGCCCATGCCCCGCCCCGAGCCCGCGACCGCGCGCGGCGAGGAAACTCGCCAGCAGATCATCGACGCCGCCCTGCGCCTGTTCGAGCAGAACGGCTATACGAAGACCACCATGCGCGCGATCGCGGGCGAAGCCGGTGTCAGCGTCGGCAACGCCTACTACTACTTCGCATCCAAGGAACACCTGGTCCAGGGGTTCTACCAGCACATCCAGGCCCTGCACCAACAGCAGGTCGAGCAGGCCCCCCGCAGCGACTCCCTCGCCGACCGATGGCAGACGATGGAAATGGCCTTCGTCGATGTAGCCGCGCCCTACCACGAGTTCGGCGGCAAGTTCTTCGCCATCGCCGCCGAACCCACCAGCCCGCTCAGCCCGTTCAGCGACGAAAGCCGACCCGCCCGACAGACATCCACCGCCATCATGGGCGACCTGGTCATCGGCGCGGACGTCAAGGGTGACAAGCGGCTGCTGGCCGAGCTACCGAATCTGCTGTGGCTGGCCCACATGGGCATCGTCCTGTTCTGGGTCCACGACCGCAGCCCCGACCAGCAACGCACCCGACTGCTGATCCGCCGAACCGCCCCGCTCGTCGAACGCATCGTGGCACTGTCGAGGCTCCGTCCACTGCGCCCCGTCCTCTACCCAGCCCTGGATCTCATCCAGGACCTCAGCAACTGATCAATCGCAATGCACGCCTCAGCCGCATACCGCGCGGACCGAGCCGGCCGGGATGCAGGGTGCGCCTGAGTACTTGGGTCAGATAGTCCAGGTGATGGGGTAATTGGCGTATGTCGCGGTCTCTGCCGTGAACGTCACGCCCACTGCCCTGAGGTCATCGCGGGCTCTGACCCTCATCTCCTTCAACTCGTCCATCTGTGCCGCATGCTCCTCGGAGTCCCAGATGCTGACCTGGGAGAGCGAGCCTTCAGGGGAGACGCCCGCGTACCAGTGCAGAAGCCCGGGGAGCTGTTTGATTGCGGGGATCAGGTATTCCGAGGTCTTCTTGTCCGCGGCGACGACCGCGTCGTACAGGTTCGGAGCGAAGGTGACTCGGCCGACGCGGACGACGGCGGTTGGCGGGAACTGCTCTGTCATCGCGTTCGGATCCCTCTCGGCAATGCTGGAAGATCTTGTTTCCCAGACGATCCCACCGTCCGGCTGGTAGATCAACATCAACCTTGGGCGCGCCGCCGTACCGGACGCGGTGTCAATCTCCGGCGGCGAGGTTGTCGAGCAGGATTCCGCCGTTCCGGGGATATGTCCGACCCTGCGACAAAAAGTCAGTCAGCTGTATGACTGTACGGTAGGTCGCGGTGCCGCCGGTATGCAAGAGTTGTGACGAGGTTCGTCGGCCCGTGCAACGAGGAGAGTCCGTGGTTTACGTCAAGGCGTCCGAACGCGAGGAGCAGATCGTCGCGGCCGCCATCAGGGTGCTCAGCGACGTGGGCGTGCCGGCCACCACCCTGCGCGGCGTGGCCGCCGAAGCCGATGTTCCGCTCGGGACCTTGCAATACGTGTTCTCCAGCAAGGACCAGCTGCTTCGCCGGGTCATCACCAAGGTGATCCACGACATTTCCGAAGCGCTGCGGCCGCACCTCGACCTCGACAAGGGCGTCGAGCACGCCCTGCGCCAAGGGGTGACCAGCTTCTGGGAGAAGCTGGTGGACAACCGGATCGGACTGCAGATCATGCAGTACGAGCTGATGAGCTACTCCCTGCGCAACGAGTCCGGCGAGCTGGCCCGATTGCAGTACGAGAGCTACAGCTCGGTCGTCACCGACTTCTGCGAGCAGGCCGCACGGGTCACCGGGGAGCGCTGCGCCGTCGGCTTCGAGACACTCGGACGCCTCGCGCTGGCCCAGGTCGACGGACTGATACTGCAGTACATCGCCAAGCCCGACCCCGTGCGCGCCCGGCGCGACCTGCAGCAGGCCCTGGACATGCTGGTCCTCTTCGCCGACCCCCAGCCGGTTGCCCGCCGGGCCCGGCCGCGGGCGACCGCGGCGCCCGACGACGAGTAACCGCTCCGATCTCACCGCCTATTGCGTCCCGGGCCACAGGCTATCTATCGTGAGTCATACCGCTGACCGACTTTTGTAGCCTTTTGGAGCGTGGCGAGATGACCCAGCACTCACCGATCGATCAACCCGGCGATCGAGGATCCCGACCAGTCGGAGTCGCCGTCATCGGCGCCGGCATGGCCGGACTCGTCGCCGCCCGCGAACTGCACCGGCAGGGAATCGATGTCCTCGTGCTCGAATCCGCCGCCCGGCCCGGCGGGCGGGTGCTGGCCGAAACCACGGTGTTCGGCTCGAGAGTCGACCTGGGCGGCCAATGGATCGGCCACGGCCATCACCGTTTCGAGAAGCTGGCCGCCGAACTGGGCGCCGATGTCTTCGCCATGCACACCCCCGCGCGGCCCGTCATCGTCGAAGGCGGCGCCACCGTCGGGTACGGGGGTCGAGATGCCCTGGTCGCCATCGCGACTCTGCTGACCTGGGAGATCGTTGCCAGGCTCCGGACACCCCGGTCATGGCAGCGGCAGAGCGTCCGGTCGTGGCTGCGGCGGATACCCGGTCGTCGTGCGCGACGCCTGATGGAAGTCCTCGTCTCGATATCGACCACCGCCGACCTCGACCGGTACTCGATGCATGCCCTCCTCGACATGGCCCGCTACCAAGGTGGATTCACGGCCATGCTGTCCACCGCGGGCGGCGCGCAGGAAAGCCTGGTCACCCAGGCGGCGGGCACGCTGGCCGAACGGCTGGCCGGCGAACTCGACGGGAGGATCGTGTTCGACAGTGCGGTCACCGCCTTGCACCGCGACGCGACCGGAGTCACGATCCACTCGGCCTCGGGCGCCTACCGCGCCGAGAAGGTGATCGTGACCGTCCCGCCCCCGATGGCCGCCCGGATCGCACACCAGCCCCCGCTGCCCGCCCACCGGATCCGATTGCAGGACAACACCTATATGGGATCCGTGTACAAGGCGATCGCCGTCTTCGAGCGACCGTTCTGGCGCGAACGCGTGGACGCCGAGATGATCGTGCTCACCGAGCCGGGGATGGCGATATTCGACACCTCGCCACCGGATGGGCCGGGGCACCTGTGCGTGCTCATCGCCGGCCCCGAAGCACGCGATCTCGAGGAGCTCGGTCCCGACGCCCGCCGCTCGACCATCCTCGGCCCTATCGCCGACCGTCTGGGCTCCGAGGTCCTCGCGCCGCGGGGTTGGCATGAGAAGGCGTGGCATCAGGACGTTCACGCCGGAGGGGGCTATTCGGCACTGCCGAGCATCGGTCACGACGACGGCTACTTCCCGCACGCCGCCGAACCGACCGGGCCTATCCACTGGTCGGGAACCGAAACCGCCCGCGAGCACGCCGGATACATCGAGGGCGCCATCGAGTCGGGTGAGCGCGCGGCTCACGAGGTCATCGCGGCGCTGTCCGCCGCCGCACCCGAGCGCAGCCTCGGCACCGACTCACCGAAGCACCCGTGAAGCCCATGCGGGGATCTGGACCAGGCTGAGCTGGTGCTGTCCACCGACCGCGAAAGCCCCTGCCACCGATCGTCGTATCGGTCCCGGTCGGATTGGACAGCCGCATCCGGAGATGATCCCGGTCCCGTAGGCGATCATGGCGCGCGGTCAGTGCCCGGCGTGGTGAGGTGTTCCGGCCTGTTGTCCCGGATCCACGACCACGAACTGGCCCATCATGCCCAGGTCCTCGTGCCAGAGGAGGTGGCAGTGGAACATGTACGGGGCGTGGGGATCTGCGGGGCCGTCGAAGCGGACCAGCAGTTTCACGGTGGAGCCCGGAGCGACGAAGACGGTGTCCTTGGCGCCGCGCAGGGACTCGGGCGGTTGGCCGCCGTCGACCTCGGCGACCGCGAATTGGGTGTCGTGGATGTGGAAGTTGTGTGGGGTGCCGTCGCCGTTGTGGACGACCCAGGTCTCGGTGGCGCCGCGGGTCACGGTGGCGTCGATGCGGCTCATCTCCATTGCCTTGCCGTTGATCTTGCCGAACTCCAGCTCGAAGGACCGCTCCCCCACCGAGTCCGCGGCCTTCGGCATCTGCGGGGTGACGAGGTGGTCGGGCAGGGGCGGCGCCGGTCGGAGGGTGGCGGCGGCCCGTAGTTCGAGGATGTCGAATCGGTCGTCTCCGCCGCTGAATCGGTTGGTGAACATGTCGAGTCCGGCGTCGAGGCGGTCGCTGCGCAGGGTCACGCGCTCGCCCGGCCGCATGCGGACCACGATTTCGGCGCGCTCGCCCGGGGACAGTTGCACGTGCTTCAGCCGGGCGGGGCGCTCCAGCAGGCCGCCGTCGGTGCCGATGAGCGCGAAGTCGCGGCCGTCGGAGAGGCCGAAGTTGTAGATGCGTGCGGGGGACGCGTTGACCAGGCGCAGTCGCACCAGTTCGTCGCTCACCTCACGGTAGGGCGCGAGGGTGCCGTTGACCAGGACCTCGTCGCCGAGGAATCCGGCGTCGCGGAACGCGCCGTGCCCGAAGTCGAACCGCCCGTTGCGGAATCGGACGTCCTGCACGAGCAGCGGGAAATCGTCGACACCGTAGCTGTGGGGCAGCGCGAGCGCGTCCGACGCGTCGTCGTCGAGCAGGAACATCCCGGCCAGCCCCCGGCTGACATGGGTCTCGGTGGCCCCGTGCGGGTGCGGGTGATACCAGAGGGTGGCCGCGGGCTGTTCGACCGTCCATTCCGGCTTCCACTCCGCACCCGGTTCGACCATCTGATGCGGCCCTCCATCCATCGCGGCGGGCACATGCATGCCGTGCCAGTGCACGGTCGATGCTTCCGGCAGTTCGTTGCGGACCCGCACTCGAACCTGCTCCCCGCGGCGCGCACGCAGGGTCGGTCCGAGATGCTCACCGTTGAATCCCCAGGTATCGGTGACCTGTCCGGTGCGGAATTCCATACTGCCGGAACGCATGTCGAGTTCGAATTCCCGCACCCCGTCCGCCGCCACGGTCGACCGGGCCAGCGGCGGGATGGCCAGCGGGCGCACGAAATCCACCTTCCCCACGGTGGATACTTCAGCCGAGGTGTACACCCAGGCCGTCGCAGCGCTCAGCCCGACGACCACAACCAGCACCGCCACGCCCAGCCGGACCAACACCCGCCGCATCCGAGACCCGTCTCTCATGCCTCGAACGCTAGGGAAGACCCGCAGTTCCGCGGATCCGGCGGATCCCCCAAATCCCTCCCTGATTCACCCGAGAGAATCCCCGGTGGATCCCCTAGGCCGGGTGGGTGCGCAGGGCCGCGGCGAACCAGGTGAACACCGGCCCCATGTCGGGCATCTCCGGCCAGCCGTTGATGGCGGATACCAGCCGCCAATAGCGCTCCACGCGTGGATCATTGGCCACCTCGAGCCGTTCCAGTATCCAGCGGCGCAGACGCGCGTCGTCGGGCTTGCCGAAGGTGTCGGCGTAGCGCGCGGTCAGCCTGTCGACGACCGTGGCGGCGGCCTCGGAGTCGGCGCTCAGTCCGTCGGCGAGGGCCTTGCCGATATCGGTGCGGACGGCTTCGGTCAGGTCGTGGTGCAGCCCGGTGGTGTCGCCCTCGGCGCGTTCGCGGGCCTGGTACTCGGCCATGGCCCGGACCGATTCGCGGAAGTCGTTGTCCTGTACCAGTTCCACGAGTTCCATCCACGCCGTGATCTGCGCGACGGTCGGGTCGTCCGGCAGTTCGGGCATGCTGGTGCGGACCAGCTCCACCATGGCGGGATTGGCGTCCACGCCGCCGTACGCGGCGTCGACGAAGTCGTCGATCAGCCGGCGGCGTTCGGCCTCGGACAGGCGCATCAGGTTGTGCATGAGTTCCATTTCCTCTCGGTGGGAGCCCCGCTCGGCCACGGCGCGCAGGACCGCGCGCCGCATCCGCAGGATCCGGATCTGCACGTCGAGCGCATCGGCGTGGGCCGCGGCCACCGCGGTCAGCGAGGTCTCGCGCGCCAGCACCCGCGCCACGGTGGGCAGGTCGATGCCCAACTCACGCAGGGTGCGGACCAGTTCCAGGCGGGTAGCGGCCGCGGCGTCGTAGAGCCGGTAGCCGGTCGGGGTGTGATCGGTCGGCGGCACGATCCCCTTGTCGGAGTAGAACCGGATCGTCTTGACCGTCAACCCGGTCCGTTCGGCCAGAGCCCCGATCGTGAAGAGCGTGTCGTCGTCCATGCCCCAACCTTCCTGTCTCCCCCGGATGGAGACTCAAGTCCTCCGGCTATCGTCGGACCGATAATCGGAGATTCCGAGATTTCGGGACATGCGAAACGGAAGCGGCGATGACCGAGACGAGTTCGACAATGCAATCCGCGGCCGGAACTCGCCTCAACCGGAAGGGGCGGGAGACCAGGCAGCGGCTACTCGATGTGGCCATCGGCTGTCTCGCGACGGGGTCCGGGGAACCGCTGTCGGCGAATCGGGTCGCCCGGGAGGCCGGGGTCAGCTGGGGGACGTTGAAGCATCAGTTCGGCGATATCGACGGACTATGGGCGGCCGTGCTCGTCGAATTGACCGATCGCACCGGGGCGAACAGCCCCGAGAGCTGGCCGCAGGTGACCGGGACGATCCGGGAGCGGGTGTGGGAGATGGTCGATGCCATGTGGACCATCCTCGGCACTCCCGAGGGGCGGGCGGTCGAGACGCTGCGGGCCGGACTGCCCAATGGCCAGCAGGAACGGCTCGAGGATTTCCCGCTGACCACGGCGGCGATGGCCGGGTACGAGGACGCGTGGCTCAGGGCCTTCGAGTACTTCCTCGCGGACCTGCCTCTCGACGCGGGCAAGGTGCATCGCGTCCAGGCGCTGATCCCGATGGCCATGCGCGGCATCAATAACGAGCGCCGGCTGTCCACACCCGCCGAACTGACCGAAGCGCGTCACTGCCTGGTCGACTCCATAGCGTTTTACCTGCTATAACTCACATTCTTTGAGAACCCTCGTTGACAATTGCGATGGGGAGGTCCACTGTTACCTCCAGCTTTCGCAATCCAGTCAGGAGTGACTCATGTCTCCGTCTCCCGATGATCAGGGCATGCGCTTGCAGCGCAGTAGCCGTGACACCGCCGCCCTGATTCCCCGCCTCACCGCATGGCTGGCCACGCAACTGCCCGACGACGCGAATCCGGAGCTCGCGCTGGGGTCCGGCATCGACAGCAATGGCATGTCCGCGGAGACGCTCACCCTCACCCTGCGCTGGCAGGACGCCGGAGCAGAGCAGGTCGATGACCTGATCGCCCGGGTCGTGCCCGCCCCCGGCGACTTCCCGGTCTACGAGCACTACAACCTGCGCGAGCAGTTCGACGTGATGCGCATCGTGGCCCAGGCGAGCGACGTGCGCGTCCCTCTGGTGCGCTTCCTCGAACCGACCGGCGAGGTGCTGGGCACACCGTTTCTCCTGATGGATCGGGTCGATGGCCTGGTGCCGCCCGATGTCATGCCCTACACCTTCGGCGACAACTGGCTCTTCGACGCAGACCCGGAGCAGCAGCGCAGCGTGCAGGAGAGCACCGTCGAAGCGCTCGCGAAGATCCACGCTATCCCGGACGCGGCAACCACTTTCGCGTTCCTCGACCCCGCGCACCCCGGTGACAGCCTGCTCGAGCGGAACCTGAATCGCGCCCGGGCGTGGTACGAGTTCGCGGCGCGCGACATCGGGCCGTCACCGTTGGTGGAGCGAATCCTGAAGTGGCTCACCGACAATATCCCGGAGCCGTCGACGTACGAGACCGTGCTGTCCTGGGGTGACGCGCGACTCGGCAACCTGATGTACCGGGACTTCGCTCCGGTCGCGGTGCTCGACTGGGAAATGGCCACGATCGGCCCCCGCGAACTCGACGTCGCCTGGATCACGTTCGGGCACCGTGTCTTTCACGCCATCGCCGAGAACTTCGGTTTCCCCGGCATGCCGGACTTCATGCGCGTGGAAGACGTCCGGGCGAGCTACGCCCGGCACGCGGGCGTCGAACTCGCCGACCTCACCTGGTACACGATGTTCGCCGCCCTCAACTACGCCGTCGTCTTCCTGCGCGCCGGTGGCCGTCAGATCCATTTCGGTGAGATGGAGCGCCCCGAGGACATCGAGGTGCTGCTCCACCACCGGGCGATCGTCGAAGAACTGCTCACCGAACTCGGCGCCTGAACCCCGGCGTCCGCCTGTTTCGAAACCTATTAGGGAAGTACAACTCTCGTGACCGATCAACTGAACGAACTGTCCTACTACTGCATCACCCGGCATCCCGCCGACGCCCGCGTCCTGCTGCCCGAGGCCCGCGACGCCGAGCGCATCGGCCTCGGCTCGTGCATGATCGGCGAGCGCATGACGGTGAAGGACTCCGCCGTCCTGTCCGGCGGTCTCGCCGGATGCACCACCGACCTCGGAATCGCCGCCGCGGCAACCAATCACCACACCCGCCATCCCATGGTGACCGCGACCATCGGCTCGACCATGCAGGCGATGACCGAGGGCCGATTCGCCATGGCCTTCGGGCGCGGGATGGCGGCGAACTGGAAGGCGATCGGGCTGCCCGCCGTCACCGAGGCACAGCTTCGGGATTTCGTCGGCATTCTGCGCCGCCTGTGGGACGGCGAGACGATCGTGAATCACGATGGGCCCGCGGGCAAATGGCCTGTGCTGTACCACCAGAACGGCCTCGACGAAGCGCCCCCGATCGGCTTCGTCGCGGTGGGCCCGAAGACCATGGAACTCGCCGGTGAGATCGGTGATTTCGTCGTCCTGCACACCTTCTTCTCCGACGAGGCCACCGCGAACTCCGTCGCTGCCGTGCGGCGTGGCGCGGAGCGGGCGGGCAAGGACCCCGACAGTGTCCGCATCTGGTCCTGCCTGGCGACCGCGAGCGACGCGCTCACTCCCGAGGACCAGCTGCGGCGGCGGACCGGTCGCCTGGTGACCTACTTGCAGGCGTACGCCGACATCCTGATCAGCGCCAATGGCTGGGATCCGCAGGTGTGGGAGCGTATTCGCGGCACGCAGCTGTACCAGGACGCCGCGGCGGCGGGCCCCATCGACGCGTCCGCCTCGGTCGAGGTGCTGGAGCAGCTGGACGCGCTCGTTCCGGACGAATGGCTCGCCTCCGCCGCCTACGGCACGCCCGAGCAGTGCGTGCGGAAGATCTCCCGCGAATACGACCTCGGTTGCCACTCGGTGATCATGCACGGGGCCAGCCCGCACGAGCTGGAATCGGTGGTGGACGCCTACCGGGCCAACCGGCCCACGCTGCGCCGGGCCGTGGCCGCCAACCCGGGAAAGTTCGCCTGAGACAGGGTTTCCCGTCGTGCGTCGAGCCGATGGTCAGCCATCGGCTCGAGGTGCGGCGACCGGGGCGGCGCAGCTGGCGGGTGGATCGATCAGGCGGCAGTCGGCGACTGGACGCCGGGGCAGGTAGTCGGCGGGGACTCCGTCGTGCGTGATGATGGCGCGGTAGGTGCCGACGGCGTCCGTGGGGATTCGGGTCAGGGTCGGATCAGTGCGCACGTTCACCGTGTAGAGACCGAATCTCGGTGTGTAGGAACTCCATTCGTAGTTGTCGGTCAGGCTCCAGTAGTTGTAGCCGATGAGGTTCATGCCATCGGATCTCGCACGCTGGAGCCAGTAGACGGTGTCGCGCAGGTGATCCGAGCGGGTGTAGCCGTCCGCGCGGGGTCGTGCGTTCTCGGTGGGCATGCCGTTCTCCACGATCCACAGCGGCTTACCGGGGAAGCGCTGTGAATAGTGCCGCAGCGCAAAGTAGATGCCCTCGGGACGGACGGGGAGATCCCACATGCCCGAGGGCGCGTTCGCGGCGGTGGGATCCGGCGGTTCGTAGCCGAAGTAGTAGTCGATGCCGATGAAGTCGAGCCGGTCGCCGATCCGGTCCATCAAGGGGCCGTTGACCTGCGACTCCGCCCCGGCGACATAGCCGACATTGCTGGTCACGAGCGCGTTCGGCTGGATCTGGTGGATGTAGTCGTAGATGGCGTTGTGCGCCTGCGCCACACTGTCGAGCATCTGATCGGCGTCGGTTCGGTTCTGGCGGACCTCGTGCATGATGTACGCGACCGGCTCGTTGATGGTCACCCAGACCGGATTGCGGGCGGCGTAACGGTCGACCACCTTGCGCATGTTGGTGAGCCAGTCCGAGACCATGCCGGGATCGCGCCAGCCGCCGCGGTCGGCCGCCCAGCCGGGATACACCCAATGGTCCAGCGTCAGCATCGGCCGCATACCGGCGGCGACGATGGCGCCGATCACATCGTCGTAGTAGGCGAAGGCCGACGAATCCCACACCCCCGGTTGGGGTTCCAGCCGAGTCCATTCGATCCCGATACGGAAGACCTCGACGCCGAGGCTCTTGGCCAGGGCGATATCGGACCGGTAGCGGGTGCGGAAATCGACGGAACCGCCGAGGCGATCCCAGCCCGGATCGGCGTCGATATAGCGCGTCCAATTGCTGTCGGGTGACTGACCCTCGGATTGGAACCCGGACGTCGCCACTCCCCAGAGGAAATCGTCCCCCAGCACCCCGGCGCGTTCCTCCGACGCGGTACCGGACACGCCGGGGACCAGGAGTAGTGCGGCGGCCGTGACGAGGGCGGACGCGACGAGACAACGAAATCGAGTGCGCATGAGCACTTCCCCGGGACCAGTACTCGAAACGAGTGAATGCGGCTACTTACTCCTGGATAGCTGCGAATTGTTTCGAGCGAGCAGCGGGTCGATAGTGGTTTGGCACAATCCATTAGAGTCAGCGCATGTCGAGATCGAAGGCGGGGCGGGCGGTGCGCAAGCGGGTGCCGCGGCGGTCGCTGGGTGAGTGGAAAGCCGCGGTGGATCGGCCGGATCCGGTGGCGGTGCTGGAGCGGCAGGCCGCCACGCGGCTGCCCGAACTGATGGGGATCCGGTACGAGCGGATGGCGGCCGGACGGCTCCCGTTCTACCGGGGCGCGCCCGCCATCATGGCCGGGGATCTGGCGAGCGGCGCGAACACCGGCCTGCATGTGCAGTTGTGCGGTGACGCGCACCTGTCCAACTTCGGGCTGTTCGCCTCGCCGGAACGGTCACTCGTGTTCGACGTCAACGACTTCGACGAGACGCTGCCCGGCCCCTTCGAATGGGATGTGAAGCGGCTCGCGGCCAGCGTGGCGGTGGCGGCACGGGCCAATGGCAGCGACGACGAAGAGGCCGGCGAGGCCGCGGTCTCGGCGGCGCGGGCCTATCGCGAGGCCATGAACCGGCTGGCCGAGCTCGGCGAGACCGACGTCTGGTACGAGATGGTCGACGCCGACAAGGTCGCCGCCCTGATGCGGCCGAAACATCGCAAGCTGACCGCCAAGGTGATCAGCCGCGCGCGGACGCGCACCAGCCTGCACGCGCTGGACAAGCTCACCGAACTCGGCCCCGACGGCGCACCGCGCATCAAGGCCGACCCGCCGCTGCTGCTGCCCGTGCCGAAAAAGGCACAGAAGCAGCTGCTTTCGGTGCTGACGGACTACCGGGACACGCTGCCCGAGGAGCGCCGCATCCTGCTGGACCGCTACGAGCTTCGCGACATCGCCATGAAGGTCGTGGGCGTCGGCAGCGTCGGCACCCGCTGCTACATCGCGCTGTTGACCGGCCGCAACACCGGCGACCCGCTGTTCCTCCAGGTGAAGCAGGCCGAGCCCTCGGTGCTGTCAGCACACCTGAGCCACAGCCAGTTCCTCCATCAGGGCCACCGCGTCGTGCACGGACAGCGGCTCTCCCAATCGGCCGGCGACATCTTCCTCGGCTGGGCCACCGGCCCCGACGGACGCTTCTACTACTGGCGGCAGTTGCGAGACATGAAGGGCTCCTTGAGCATCGACGACATGTCCCCCGCCCAGTTGCGCGAGTACGCCGCCCTGTGCGGCCACACCCTGGCCCGCGGGCACGCCCGGTCCGGCGACCGGACGGCCATCGCGGCCTACCTGGGCGGCAAGGACACCTTCGATCGGGCCATGGGTGCGTTCGCGCTGGCCTATGCCGACCAGACCGACGCCGACCACGAATCCCTGCTCGCGGCAATCGAATCCGGCCGGATCACAGCTGGGAATTGACCGCCAGCACCAGCTTGCCCGTCGAGGAGCGGCCCGCCATCAGACGGTGCGCGTCGGCCGCCTCGGCGAGCGGGAATTCCGCGGTGATCGGCAATCGCACCTTGCCCGAGGTGGCCAGGTCGAAGGCGTGAGAGGAGATCTCGCGCAACACGTCCGGGGCGGAGGCGCTCAGGCCGAGGATGGAGAATCCGGCAACCGAACGGCCCTGGGGGAACAATTCGGGCGCACCGACCTGCCACGGGGCCTCGCCACCGGCATTGCCGAAGGAAACCAGGCGACCGAACCGGTCCAGAGACTCCAAGGTACGGCGGAAGGTGTCACCGCCGATCGACTCCAACGCCAGGTCCACCCCACGGCCACCGGTGGCGGCACGGACGTCAGCATCGAACGATTCAGCCAAAAAGGCGTCGTCATAGCCATATTCGCGTGCGTAATCGGCTTTGGCCCGACTGGAGACCACGCCGTACACCCCACCCGCGCCGGCGAGTTTGGCGATCTGGGCGGCCACGGTGCCGACGCCGCCGGCGGCGGCCTGCACCAGGACCGTCTCCCCCGGTTGCAGGCGGCCTACCGTATGCAGCAGGGCGTAGGCGGTCGGCAACACCGTGGGAAGCGTTGCGGCGGTGCGCAGATCCACGCCATCGGGCACGGGGAAGACCGTCGCCGCCGAGACGACTACGACCTCGGCATACGCGCCACCGTCCGAGATCGCGGCCACCGCCTGCCCCACACTGAGCCCCTCGACGCCCGCACCGACCGCCCGCACCCGCCCGGACAGCTCCAACCCCGGCACATAGGGCAGCGCCGGAACCCGGTATCCGACCGAACGAGCTTGCAGGTCAGCGAAATTCACGCCGACATAGGCGACCTCGATGGACACCTCCCCCGCACCGGGCTCCGGCACGCCGAGCTCTACCGACCGCAATACCTCGGGCCCGCCGTACTCGTCGAATCGAATCGCGCGCATACCGCCACACTCCCTCTCCGCCTGTTCCCAGACGGATAGCCACATCGTCCGAACCCGGACGCACGAATGCAGCATCCACGACGAGCCGGCTATTCCGCCGGCACCGTTGGTGTTCCACCTCGGCCACCCGGTCGGCATCGGCGCCGGCGATCCGCAGCTGCCGCTGGCCACGGCGTTCCGCGGTGCCGGTCGAGACCGGGCTCAGCTCGGGCGGTTGGCGTTGCGGGCGGTGCCGCGGTGGGCGACAACGGTGGTGGGGTCCTCGGGCCAGGCGTGCTTCGGGTAACGGCCGCGCAGGTCGGCGCGGACCTGGAGCCAGCCGGCGCGCCAGAAGGACGGCAGGTCGGCGGTGACCGCCACCGGGCGTCGGGCCGGGGAGAGTAGGTGCAGGACAGGCGATACGCGGCCGTCGGCGAGGCGGGGCGTCTCCGTCCAGCCGAAGATCTCCTGGACCTTGACGGCGAGGACCGGTGGGTCGGTGGAGTAGTCGAGGCGGACGTTGCTGCCGGAGGGGACCTCCAGGCGCTCGGGGGCGAGTTCGTCGAGCCGGGCGGCCTCGGGCCAGGGCAGCAGGCGGCGCAGGGCTTGACCGGCATCCACACGCTCCAGGTCGGCGCGGCGGCGGGCCGTGGAAAGTTCAGGCGCTAGCCAGGTTTCGGCGTCGGCGAGCAACGTGCCGTCGTCGACGGCGGGCCACGGCGCGCCCAGCGTGCGGTGCAGGAAGTCCAGGCGCTGCCGCAGGGTCCGGGCATCATCGGTCCAGCGCAACAGGTCGAGGCCGGTGGCGCGCAACCCCCGCAGCAGCGCCGCCGAGACCAATTCCGGATTCGGATCGCGCAGGGGCTGCTCCGACAACATGATCGCGCCCAACCGGCGCACCCGGCGAGCCACCAGATCACCATCGACCCAGTCGACTTCGTCCACGGTGGTGACCAGATTGGCGGCTGCTTGGCGGGCAAGCTGCTCATCTGCCTTGGCCGCCAACCGGATTCGCCCCTCGGATTGCCCGGGATCTCGCCCCGCCACCGCGATCGCCAGCCATTCGGCATCGCCCAGTCCGCTCCCGGGCGGCAGGGTCACCGCGGTCCCGCCCGCCATCAGATAACTGGCCGAGCCGGAAGCGCGACGACGAGCGAGCCGCTCCGGATAAGCCAGTGCCGCAACAAGAGCCGGATCATCGCCCCCTGAACGGGGTGTGGATCCCCGACCATTGTCGATGTCGTCGCCGACGAGGCGCGCCAGACGTTGCGCCTCCTTCTGCCAGCGGGCCGGGCGATCGCCGCGCAGGGTGCGCAGGGCGGCGACCAGATCCACGCCGGGGGCCAGTGAGTCGTCGTCGAGGAGGGCCACGACCTCGGCGGCCGCGCGGGCTCCGACCTCGGTCGCGCCGTCGAGCAGGGCTCTGGCCAATCGGGGGTGGAGGCCGACCGCTGCCATGCGGCGGCCTCGATCCGTCACCGCGCCATGGTCGTCCACAGCGTCGAGGGCGCGCAGGACCGCGCGACCCGCGGCGAGGCCGCCTGTCGGGGGTGCGTCCCACCAGGCCAGGCCCTGGCCGTCGACGGTGCCCCAGCAGGCCAGTTCCAGCGCCAGTCGGGTCAGGTCGGCGGTGCGGATCTCCGGCTCGGGGTAGGCGGGGAGCGTGGCGTGCTCGTATTCGGGCCAGCAGCGCCAGGCGTGGCCGGGGCCCTCTCGGCCCGCGCGGCCCGCGCGTTGTTCGGCGACGGCGGCCGAGACACGGACGGTGGCAAGGCCCGACAGGCCGCGGCGGTGGTCGATCCGGGGGACGCGGGCCAGTCCGGAGTCGACCACGGTGCGGACGCCGGGGACGGTGAGGCTGGACTCGGCCACCGCGGTGGAGAGGACGACTCGACGGCGGGCGCCCGGGCGCAGGGCGGAATCCTGTGCGGCGGCGGGCAGTCTGCCGTGCAGCGGGACGACGTCGACGTCGGGCAGGTCGGAGAGCAGGGCGGCGGTGCGGCGGATCTCGCCCGCGCCGGGGAGGAAGACCAGGACGTCGCCGGGGCTGTCGGTGAGGGCCCGGCGGGTCGTGCGGGCCACCTGCTGCTCGATGCGTTCGCGGGGCAGCGGTGGCACGTAATCGAATTCGACCGGGTAGGTGCGACCGTGCACCTCCAGCACGGGGGCCGACGGTTCCGACTCGCCGCCCAGCAGGGTCGAAAGGCGATCCGCCGCAACGGTCGCGGAGGTGGCCAGCACCCGCAGGTCGGGGCGGAGTCCGGCGCGGGCGTCGAGGAGCAGGGCCAGCAGCAGGTCCGCGTCCAGGTGTCGCTCGTGGCATTCGTCGAGGACGACCACGTCGACTCCATCGAGTTCGGGGTCGTTCTGCAAGCGCCGCACCAGCAGTCCCGAGGTCACCACCTCGATGCGGGTGCGGGATCCGACCTTGCGGTCGCCACGCACCGAGTATCCGGCGGTCTCCCCGACCCGCTCCCCCAGCAACGCGGCCATGCGCGCGGCGGCGGCGCGCGCGGCCAGTCGCCGCGGCTCCGCCACCACCACGCGGCCGGCCGTAGCGGCGGCCAGGGCCAGCGGGACCAGCGTCGTCTTACCGGTGCCCGGTGGGGCGACCAGGACGGCGGTGCCGTGCTCGGCCAGCGTGTCGGTGATCTCGCCGAGCGCGGCGCGCACGGGGAGGTCGGGGAGATCGGGCAGTTTCATTACCGTTCAGTCTGCCGCGTGCGCCGGATCGCGCCGCGACCACCTCACACGCGACGGATCTCGCGACCGGTTCACGGTGGTACACCCTGCGACAAGATCGGTCTAAGGTGGTCGGGTCGATCGCGAACGAGGAGCCGCCTACCCCATGGGAATTCGATCCCGCCGTCGCTCGAGCCATGCCGAAATCCCTGCGGCGCTGTCGCTGTCGGCCGTGGTCACGCTGGGTGCGATGCTGCTGCCCGCGACCCCCGCCGCCGCCGCGCCGCACCCGTGGGCGCCCGCGCCCGTGAACAGCTGTGGAGAAACGGGATTCGACCCGGTCAATCGGCAGGCCGACCCGAGCGGATCGACCTCGCAGCCGCCGCTGACCATCAAGGTGCCCATCCCGGTGCCGCAGATCGTGACGGTCAGCCAGTACGCGCCGAAGCCGGACGCCAACCGGGTGGATGTCGCGCTGCCCGAGGACCCGTGCGCCAGCCCGTGCCCGGACGTCCGCGACACCGTGGCCCCGACCCCGGCCCCGCCGGGCGGCGGTAGCGCGTCGCTGCCGCAGATCGAGGTCGCCCCCGATCCCGAACCCATCCCGATCGTGGTGCCGGGCGGTGAACCGCCCGAGCCGCAGCCCGCGCCCACCCCGGCCGTCCAGCCGTCGGTGCCCGCGCCCGCGGCCGCCGCGGTGGCCGCGCCGCAGGTGGATTCGGTGGAGCTGGTCAATCAGGTGACCGGGCGCGGGTCGGTCAACCGCACCGACACCCGCTGGTCGGTCGACGGCACCGACCTCGGGCTGATGTGGGAGACCAAGCCCGGCCAGGTCGCGGTCGTGTTCGGCGACACCTTCGGCAAGGGCTGGAAGCCCGGCGGCGCGGGCACCGACACGCAGGACTGGCGCAGCAATGTGATCGCCTACAGCAGCACCCGTGATCTGTCGCAGGGCCTGGTCCTCGACGACTTCGTGCAGAACACCCGCTGCCACGCCACCGAGATCCTGGACAGCCGCAAGGTCAAGAACTACGAGACCACGACCATCCCCACCTCCGGCTTCGCCGTCGGCGATCGCCAGTACCTGACCTACATGTCGGTCAATCGCTGGTCCAAGATCCCCGGCATGTGGTGGACCAACCTCGGCGGCATCGCCTGGTCCGATGACCACGGCCGCACCTGGACCAAATCCCAATGGGCACGCTGGGACAACCTGTTCGGCGTCGGGCGCTTCCAGGTCGCGACGATGGTGCCGCACGACGACTTCGTCTACATGTTCGGCACGCCCAATGGCCGGCTGGGCACCATCGGGCTCGCCCGGGTGCCCGCGGATCAGGTGCTCAACAAGTCCGCGTACCAGTACTGGGTCAAGGACGCCTGGATTCCCGCCGACGGCGCCAACGAAATGCTCGCCACGCCCCTGATCACCGGCACGGCCAGTGAGCTGTCGGTCCACTTCGACGCCGAGTCGAACCGCTGGCGGATGGTGTACCTGGACACCGTGCGCGGGCAGATCGTGCTGCGCACCGCCGCCGACCCCCAAGGCACGTGGACCGAACCGGTCGCACTGATCAATACCGAGGACTACCCGACCGCCTACGGCGGGTTCATCCACCCCTGGTCCACTGCCCAGGACCTGTATTTCACGATCTCCGCGTGGAACAGCTACAACGTCTACCTCATGCACGCGAAACTGAAGTAGCGCAGCTGTTTTGTGTCCGGCCCATCCCGTGCGGGCCCGGACCGATCGAATCCATGCGCGATCACGCCGTGGTGCGGACGGTCGATCACGCCGGTCGGGGAACCTTCGACGCCGTCGGGCACCATGGGTGGTCGTGGAGAGGTGTGTGACGTGAGATCCATGCGGGTGACTCGGCAGGAGTGGGTGCGGCTCGGAGCGATGGCCGGTGTCATCGTGGCGCTGCACATCGTGGGATGGGTGACGCTGGTGGCGTTCGTCGCGCCGCAGCAGCTGAGCGTCGGAGACCGGACGCTCGGGATCGGGGTCGGGCTGACCGCGTACACGCTGGGGTTGCGGCACGCGTTCGACGCCGACCACATCGCGGCCATCGACAACACCACGCGCAAGCTCATGGGCGAGGGGAAGCGGCCGCTGTCAGTGGGATTCTTCTTCTCGCTGGGGCATTCGTCGGTGGTGTTCGGGCTGGCGCTGCTGCTGTCGCTCGGGGTCAAGGCGATCGCGGGGCCGGTGGAGGACGACTCCTCGGCGCTGCACCGCTACACCGGGCTGATCGGCACCACGGTGTCGGGGACCTTCCTCTACATCATCGCGCTGCTGAACATCGTTGTGCTGGTCGGCATTCTGCGGGTGTTCCGGCGGATGCGGAGCGGGGACTTCGACGAGGCCGAGCTGGAAGCCCAGCTGGCGCAACGTGGTCTGGTGAATCGGCTGCTCGGGCCGATCATGAAATCGGTGACCAAGCCGTGGCAGATGTACCCGATCGGGCTGCTGTTCGGCCTCGGATTCGACACCGCCACCGAGGTCGCGCTGCTGGTGCTGGCCGGGACCAGCGCGGCGGCGGGACTGCCCTGGTACGCCATTCTGTGCCTGCCGGTGCTGTTCGCGGCCGCCATGAGCCTGCTCGATACCATCGACGGGACGTTCATGAACTTCGCCTACGGGTGGGCGTTCGCGAATCCGGTGCGCAAGATCTACTACAACCTGACCATCACGTCGCTGTCGATCGCGGTCGCGCTCATCATCGGCACGATCGAACTGCTCGGTCTGCTGGCCGAGGAGTTCGGCTGGACCGGCGGACCGTGGGACACGATCAGCGGGCTCGACCTGAACCTCATCGGATTCCTGATCGTCGGACTGTTCGTCGTCACCTGGGCCGCTGCCCTGCTCACCTGGCGGTACGGCCGGATCGAGGAGAAGTGGGCGGCCGGATTGCCGCCTCGGACAGACACTCTCGACTGATCCTCGGCCGGCATCCGGCGACCCCTACGAAACCGCCTGGGATCCCAGGAAATCCAGCAGCAGCTCGGTGTCGTCGCCGTAGTCGACGTGGGCCTTGGAGGCGTAGAAGTTGGCCAGGTCGACGCCCTGACGTGTCATTTCCATCAGGTTGTTGACGCTGTCCGGATCGCCGAGGCTGATCAAGGTGCGCGCGGCGGCGCGGAGGTCACTGCGGATGGCGGAGGTGAACGGGCCGAGCACCGAGCCCGCCAGATCGAGGCCGGCGGGGGTGAGGGTCACCAGTTCGGCCGCGGCGGCCAGCGCGTTGTCGTGGGCGAGGGCATCGGCCGCGCGCCACAGGCTGTCCTCGACGCGGCCCAGATTCGTGGCGATGCCCACGATGTCGATCTGGGTCAGTGCGTCGGCCAGAACACTGGTCGCGGCGGTCCAACCGGTCGGGTCGACACCACCCGCCGCCCGGATCACCGCGGCGACCAGCGGCAGGTCCACCCCGGCCGCGGCCTGGACGAGTGGGCCCAGGGCGGTATTGAGGTCTTTCGCGATCTGATGCGCGGCCGGGATGTTGCCCGCCTCGATCAGATCCTGCAGCCCGGTGAGTTTGGCGAGGATGGCGGGGATGTTCGCCGCGGTCGCCGACCAGCCCGCGCCCACCTTGATCGCCTGCGCGAAGACCGGGCCCGGATCGATGCCGGGCGGGATCACGGCCGCGATGGCGTCGGGGTTACCGGACACCACCTGGCCGAGCGCCGAAAGGAACGGGGACCCCGCGGCATTGAGCGAGCAGTACAGGTCGCCGTCGGCGCACATGGTGCGCACGCGGTCGGTCAGCGCCCCGAAATCCTGGGTCCGGATGCCGGCAATGCCATGGCCCGGCTGCGGAGTCCCCAGCGGGAGAGCGGTTCTCGGGTCGCGGTGCGGGTCCGCCACCAGGCCGACGCCCACCACCCGGTCGGCGGCGATCGGGCCCTCGCCATTGCCGATCTCGGTCGCGAAATCGCCGACGCCGTCCGCGCCCTGGCTGTACCCGGCGAGCATGACGCGAGTCTTCGCGCACAGACCGCTCACCATCTCGCGCAATCTCGCTTCGAGGGTGCCCAGCGACTGCGCGTAGGTCAGGCCCTGGTCGAAAGCGCTTGCGGCATACGGGGCGTAGAGGACGGTGATGTCGGATCCGAACTGCCGTTGCAGGCCGTCGCCGATCGGCCGGAGCAGGCCGACGGGAACGGTCGGATCGGCGTCGGGATGGGTCTCCCAGGTGCCCGGTGCGAGAATCGCGGTGTAGCGGGTGCACGGCTCCGCGGCAGGCGTTTCCGCCCGCGCCATGCCGATACCCGGGGTCCCGACCGTGACGGCCGCGGTAACCAAGATCACCGCGCACGAGGTCGCCAGCCTGCTCATCGTTCCGATTCCTCTGCCGCCGAAGGGGTCCCGTTCCCGAGCTGCGAAGGACAGATCCGCAGCACAGTCATAGCTAATTCTCGCCGCTCGGCGGCGATTTCGCAGGGTTTTCAGACACATCGGTGTTTCAGTTGGTTGGCAATTTCCGCCATGCCCAATAGCTATCAATCACGCGGGCTGATCCGGCCATGCGCGAATCGCCGTTGATCGAATCACCAGATCACCCGAAACTGAGTCGAACCCGAATCTCGCAGGAAGTGAAACGACATGCAGCACAGCACATTACTGGCCGACGAAGTCCTCGATCCGCCGCACGCGCCCCCGACCTTCGGGGTCATCTCCCTGATCGCTGCCACGGTGACGACCGGGCTCCTGGCGGGCGTGTTCTACGCCTACGCCTGCTCGGTCATGATCGGCCTGGGCAAGTTCGACGACAAGACGTACGTCGAGGTGATGAACAAGATCAACGTGGTGATCGTGAACCCGGTGTTCATGCTCAGCTTCCTCGGCTCGCTGGGCTTCTCGGTGCTGGCCGGGGTGTTCTACCTGCGTTCGGACCTGCGCCCGGTACTGATCTGGATCGCCGTCGCCGCCGCGCTCAACCTGCTGAGCCTCATCATCACCTCGGGCTTCAACGTGCCCTTGAACAACAACCTGGCCACAGCCACCGACGCCGCCCCCGGCCTCGCCGATTTCGCCACCCTGCGCAAGGACTTCGAAACCCCGTGGCTGACATGGAACATCGTCCGCGCCCTGGCCAATACCGGCGCCCTCGCCACCCTCGCCTGGGCACTGGTCCAGCACGGTCGCCTGACCAGGTGATCTCGCTCCCACCAGGCGATTAGCACCTTCATTGGGATCTCATCGGTGAGCGGCGCGACCGTTGGGCCACTCCGCTCACACCCGAGAAATCCCATAAACCTCCGCTCCGCAGCCGCCGCCCTGGCCATCACCGCCGGCACCACCGCCCTCGCCCCGCCCGTCACCGCCCAGGCCGCCCCCTACACCAGCGCCTCTTGACCATCGGTGAAAAGTGAGGCACTCTACTGAACATGTTCACTGAACGTGTTCACTCTCGTGCCGAGGCGCGCGACGCGACGCGGCGAAAAGTGCTCGCAGCGGCTGAAAAGCTTTTCCGAACACAGGGTTTCGCTTCGACGACCATCCGGCAGATCGCCACTGACGCCGAGGTCAGCACAGGATCGGTGATGGCCGTCGGAGACAAGGACGCACTGCTGGTCGCGGTCTTCGACGACTGGATCGCGGCCGTGCACCGCACTCGCGGCGAACGCGGAGACCTGCCGGAAACCCCGCGCGACGCCATCATGGCGTTGTTCGAGCCGTTCATCGGCTACTTCGCGCAGGACCCGATGCTCTCACGCGAATACAGTTCGATCATCGTGCGCGGCACTCACGAGTCGGCGATCTTCGCCGACCTCGCACTCGCGCTGGTCTCCGAAATCGAGAACGTACTCAGCGCGGCCGGGCTGAACAACGCGGAGGCGGCGCGACGCGCGCGGGTCGTGTACTTCGCCTACCTGGGCATCGTGATGACCACGGGAAACCAGGCGGCCAGCGGCGGATCACCGCTCGAGCAGTTGTACGAGGTCATCGACTTCGCATTGCAACAAGCCAGTGAGGGCAAGCGCTGACCGCGCGACCAGCGTGCGGTAGTTCGGCATCGGGGAGGCAAGTATGAAAATCGTTGTGGCAGGAGCCGGATACGCGGGAACGATCGCGGCGAATCGGCTGGCGAAAAGGGTGCGCGATGCGCAGATCACCGTGGTCAATCCTCGCGCGGAGTTCGTCGAACGGGTGCGGCTGCACGAGCAGATCTCAGGAACCGGCTCGGCCGCAACGCCATTGAGGGCAATGCTCCGCGACGGGATCGGGATCCGCGTCGATTCGGTGGAGAAGATCGGCGACGGTGTCCTCACCCTGCGCGACACTCCGGAGCTCGCGTTCGACTACGCGCTACTGGCCGTCGGCAGTACCGTCGTCCCGCCGAGCGGCACCGTTGCCGTGGGTACCTGGGAAGGCGCACAGCAGGCTCGAAAACTGTTGAACGAGTTGGCCGAAGACAGCACGGTCACCGTGGTCGGAGGCGGTCTGACCGGCATCGAGACCGCGAGCGAGATCGCCGATGCCCACCCCGGTCTACGGGTACGCCTCGTGGGCGCGACCATCGGCGCGAGTCTGTCCCCAGCCGCGCGGCGACGCGTGCTCACCGATCTCGAGGGCTTGGGCGTCGAGATCGTTCTGGGCTCGTTCGCCGAGGTGCGCGTGGGCAAGGCAGGCGGCGCCGTCGTACTCGAGACAGGAGACGTGCTCGGTTCGGACCTCACGCTGTGGGCGATCGTGTCGGGTGTACCCGATCTGGCGGCCCGCAGCGGTTTGCAGGTCACTTCCGATGGCCGTGCGGTGGTCGACGAGTTCCTGCGCAGCGTCAGCGACCCGAAAATCTTCGTGATCGGCGACTGCGCAGCCGTCCCGAACGCTCGATTCGCCTGTGCCACAGCCACTCCACAAGGAGCACACGCGGCCTCGACCTTGGCGCGACTGATCGCAGGCCGCGACCCGAAGCCCTTCTCCATGGGTTACACCGGCCAAGCACTGAGCCTCGGCCGCCGCAACGGCCTCGTGCAAGCATCCCGACGCGACGACACGCCACGCCGGTTCCATATCGCCGGGCGACTGGCCGCGATCAGCAAGGAATCGATCAACCGCTACGCGAAATATGGTTCTCGCACAGCCAATTACGCGTGGCTGCCGGGCACTGGCACGTCGCATCCGCCGCGGTGAGGCCGGCGTCGATCGACCCCGAACCAGGTCAGCTCTGACTTCGGCCACCCAGAACCCCGCGGAACAGGGCCTGCCGGAGCGCGAGCTCGCGCGGATCGCTCCACAGGTGAAATCCGTACCTGTTGGTCACACCTCGACTACTCCAGCCGCAGGTAGGGGCCGTAGGGGACCAGTGCCATCGACTTGGTCGTCACGGCCTTCTGCAACTTGATCGGATGCTCGGAAGGGCGGTACTGAACGAACTGCACCGGCCGGTGGTCGCGGACGAACACATAGAAGCCATCGGAGGCCTGATCGGACATCGGCGAGCTCGGTGGCGGATCAATGTCTTCATCGCAGTCCCCCAGTGAAGGTGATGGTCCTCGACAATACGAAAGCGGCCCGGAACCAATGGTTCCGGGCCGCTTCGTTAGTAGCGGGGACAGGATTTGAACCTGCGACCTCTGGGTTATGAGCCCAGCGAGCTACCGAGCTGCTCCACCCCGCGTCGGGTAGTGATAACCGTACACAGGGGACCTTCGATTACCCTAATTCGCTGATCAGGGGGTGTTTTCAGGAATCACCGGGGCCGCAGGCCGTGCCGTCCTTGTTGCGGTCGAGGTTGTGGCGGTCGCGTTTGCCGACCAAGGGGAGAGAGGTGAGGCCGTGGTCGCGGAGCCAGGCGCAGCGGTCGTGGGTTCGGGGTGGAAAGTTCCAGGGGACGCATTGGCCGGGCGTGCCGTAGGCGTGGTCGCAGCCGTCGACGGACTCGGCCACGGGGGCCTTGTCGGTGGGCGGGGCCGGGCGCTGGGCGGGGGCTGCCGGGTGCTGGGCGAATTCGTTCACGTGAGGTGCGGGGACCTGGGGTTGGGCGGGGGCGGGTTCGGCTACCGACGTGGGCAGGGCGGCGTCGCCGCCGACGCACACGAGAGCGGCGAAGAGAACGGCGGCAAGGGTTTTGGCGTACTTCACGGAAGTCCTCTCATCCCACGTGCACCCATTGGGCCACCGACGGCACGCCGGCGGCGTTCGCGACGAAGAGCATGTACCAGCCGGGCGGGGCCAGATTCGGGTTGGTGGTGAGGTTGACCTTGGTGCCGGTGGCGTCGACGGTCAGCGGCAGGTCGAGGTAGCGCTGGTTGGGGTCGGAGGAGTGGGTGACCGCGGCGGGGCGGATCAGGGACGCCTTGGCGATCTGGCCGTTGACGGTGATCTGCTGGGAGCTGCCGTAGGCCCAGTTCGTGTTGGCCACCGCCGTGATCTCCGGGCGGGCGCCCTGGAACAGATACGGGGGCGAGTAGATCGAGATGCGTTTGTCGAAGGTGCCGTTTCCAGGATTGTCGCCTACCGCCATCACGCGGCCGTCGGGCAGCAGGAACGCCGACGAGTGGTAGGTGCGCGGCACCGGGTCGGTGGCCATGCCCGGGGTGAAGGAGTTGGCGGCCGGGTCGAACATGGACGCCTCGTAGACCGGGTCGGCCCGATTGTGCAGTCCGCCACCGGTTTCGAACACCTTGCCGTCGGGCAGGAGCACGGCGGAGACGTACATCTTCGGGGTCGGAAGGCCCGGGCCCGCTTGGTAGCTCGGGGTGGCGGCCTTGAGATCGACGATGTCGGTGAGCGCATTGGCGTCGACATTGGTGACGATATTGCCGCCGCCGAAGGTGGCCACCCGCTGGTCCTGCGCGGGCGGGAGCAGCACGCTCATGGACTGATCACGCTCGTCCTTGTCGCGCAGTCCGGGGATATCGGTGACGGTGCCGGCCGCGTAGTCGTAGATCGAAGCGCCCGTGCCGGACAGCCCGTTTCCGAAGACATGACTGCCGGTGTAGAACAGGCGACCGTCCTGCAACAACACCATCGACGGATACAGGCCCCAGAACCGCCAGGTCTGCGGGATCTCCCCCATGCCCAGCCAGCGCTGTTGCGCGTAGGAGAAGTACTCGGTCGAGACGGTCCCGCTGGAGTCCTCGCCGAGCCCGCCCAGCGAGAGCACATCGCCGTTACCCATCACCGTGGCCGACGGGTACCAGTGCCCGGCGTTCATGTCGTTGAGCCGGTGGTAGCTGTTGTCGGCGGGATCGAACACGTAGGCGTCCTTCAACCCCTCGTAGCCGTGACTGCCGTCCGCGGCCGGGTAGTCCTTGTTGCCTCCCATGACCAGCAGCCGCCCGTCGGGCAGCATCACGTGCCCGGCGCAGAACGCGTCGAACGGTGTTGTCACGTCGGCGAATTGGCCGGTGGCGGGGTCGTAGACGGCGGTTTTGAAGGTGCCCGCGGCGAAGGCGGTGGGGTCGTTGCCCGATCCGGCGATGAGCAGCACCTTGCCGCCGGGCAGGACGGCCGCGTGAATACCGCGCACGGTCGCCTCGAACGCGAGCACCTCCCACGATCCCTTGGTGCAGGCCGCGCCCGCGGTACAGGCCGGCGGCGGTGTCGCGGGCGTGGCATCGGACATACCGTAGTCATCGGTGACCAGCGTCCCGACACCGTAAATCGTTACGCCCCAGGTGATTCGGTCGGTATTGGCGGGCACGGCCGGAGTGCGGACGCCGGCATTGGCGTACGCGGCGGTCACCGGCAGGGCGGACAGGTCGGTCCAGTACTGCCATCCGGCCGTCACGTCGTGCCGGAACATCGTGACGACCGTATTGGGCGTAGTCGTCTTGTACCAGACCGACAGGTCGTACTGATGGCCCACGGTGACCTGCGGCGCGCACTGCGCGTTCTCCAACACCAGCGTCTTGCGGTCGCCGCTCGCGATGCGAGTGATGGTGATGGACACCGCTTTCGAGCCACTGTGCGCCTGATCGGTGACGGCGAAGGTGGAATCGTTGTCACCCCAGCCGGATTTCTCCCAGCAGTCCGGAAACCCGTCCGCCCCGAGGGTTTCCATTCCGGCGTTGAGCATGAGGTTCTCGGCCTGCGCCGACGGCGCGGAGGCGACGACGGTCACCAGCAGCGCCACCGCCAGCACCCAGCGCACGACACTGCCCCGGTGGATCGGTCTCATCGGCGGTCCTTGTCTACCTGGCGAATCTCGATACGGCCGGCGTCACGGCCGAACGTCGCGGCGATATGGGAATGGTCGAGCACGTCGGCCGTATTCGGCAGGGTGGTGAGATTGCCGCGCAGGGTGGGCGTGGACACGATCCAATCCACGTCCCGCCAGCCGTTCGGCAGCCGCACCCCGGGGTCGAGGTCGAGTTTGTAGAACCAGATCGCGCCCAGACCGGGGGTGAACCCGAGGCGCACCATGTCCAGCCACAGCACGTCGTCGACGACGATCACCTGACTGCCCGGATTCGGGACGTGCTCGCGCACCCAGACCAGAGAGGCGGCGTACTCGTCGTTGACATGCGAGGTGGTGGCCCGGTGCAGGCCGTCGTGCCAGCGCGGCAGCACCACCGACAGACCCACCGCGACGCACACCGCCGCGACAGCCCACCGCAGCCACCAGGTCGGCGACGGCACGGCCGCCGCGCGCAAAACATCACGCGGGCCGCGTCCGCCCCGTGTCGCCCACCGCCGGGTGAAGTCGGATACGGCCCCGGCCAGCAGTACGCGCGCTCCCGCGTCGACCAGTCCGGCCAGCGCGAGCGCGAAGAACGGCAGCGCCTGGATCACATACATCGCGGGCAGATACCCGCCGGGCCGCAGGGCCATGGCCACCAGCAGCACGCCCGCCAGCGCTAGAGCCCGCAGGCGCCGCACCGCCAGCGCGGCCACCACCGCGAGCACCCCGGCCACCGGCAGCACCCGGTCGTAGAACAACCAGGAGCGCACCACTTCCCCGGAGGCGCTGCCCGCCTGCCACATCGCGCCCGAGCCGGTCCGCTGATGCAGCTGGAACAGCACGCCGTCGACCAGCGACACGTGCCCGGCGCCGGGCAGCAGTTCCACCTTGAGCAAGGCGTACAGCGGATACAGGCAACCGGTCAGCACGATTCCGGTCAGCAACCCGGCCGCCGAGAACTTGCGGGTGGTCGGATGCGCGGCCTGCCATAACGCGAAACCCAACGCCGGCAACACCACCAGCATCGTCTCCTTGGACAGGATCGCCACGGCCGCGCAGATCCCGGCCCCGACGTGATGCCACAGGTGCCGACGCGGCGACAACACCAGCGCGAACGCCGCCAGCATCCACGCGACCGCGACATTGTCCAGGTAGATCTGACGATGCAGCGTCACCGACAGCGGCGACAGCGCGAACAGCAGCACGGCCAGCGCCGCGGTCCAGGTGGCGAACTTCATCCGCCGGGCGACCACGAACAGCAGTGCCGCGTTGATCAGCGCGACGATGACCATCACCACCCGGCCGGTCGCGACCGCGAGCTGATCGGGCGCGGCCATTTCCGGCAGCCAGGACAGCAGCGCGACCTGGATCCAGCCGCCCGGCGGATGGTCATACCAGTAGGTGTAGTGCGTCAGACCCACCCCGGAGCGCACCGCCCAGGCTTGCGCGAGATAGGTGCCCTCGTCATCGCTGAGGCTCGGATAGTTGGTGAGGTTCCAGCCGTCCACCACGCCGACGACCAGCAGCAGGCCCGCGAGCACCCAGTTGTCGAACGGAATCCGCTGGTGCGCACGAGGTTTCGGAGCGTCCGCCGCGGCGGGCGCGGGATCGGGAACCAGGGTGAGAGTCATGCCGTGGCCCGCACTTTCGACGACGCCGGCTCGAGATGCGCGCCGACGTGCTGGGTCAGTTCCCAATCATTGCGGCCGGTGTACTCCCGCCAGACCGCGCGGGTCGCCGCCGCGGTCAGCATCGCCATGTAGAACGGCGTCCCGGCCACCAGTTTCGCGTAGTGCGACCACTTGATGCCGAGCCCGTACTGTTTGCCGAAGTCCTGGAGTCCCACGATCTCGAACGCCACGGTCGCCAGGGCCGGGACGATCGGCAGGAAGGTCAGCAACGCGACCCCGACCGGCGCGCGCACCGACAGCGCGATCACCAGCCCGATCACGGTGGCCACGCCCGAGAACGCTTGCAGGAACGGGCTTGCCAGGGTATAGCGGGCCAGTGCGCGCTGGCTCGCGGTGGGCAGTCGCCGCCAGTCACGCTTGCGGTAGACCTGCATGAAGCCCTGATTCCAGCGGGTGCGCTGCTTGAACAGCGCGTACAGCGAGCCGGGTGTCTCCTCCCGGGTCACCAGCGTCGAGTCGTAGGCGACGACGACCTTCGCGCCGCGCGTCGACAGCCGGGCCCCCAGGTCGCAATCCTCGGCCAGGCAGTTCTCATCCCACCCGCCGACTTCCCGCAACCGGTCGGTACGGACGAAAACGGTATTGCCGCCCAAGGGAATGAAGCCGTGCCGCGCCTGCAGGTGCAGGCGGCTGCGGAACCAGAAGAAGTACTCCAGGCAGTTGCGCAGCGCGTACCAGTTGGAATGGAAGTTGATCAGTTGCACGCCGCCCTGCACCACGTCGGCCGCGGTGGAGCGGAAGGCGTGGTCGACGTGGGCGAGCAGGGCGGGATGCACCTGGTCCTCGGCGTCGAAGACCCCGACGACGTCACCCCGGCAGTACGCCAGGCCGGTGTTGAGAGCCTTCGGTTTGTTCTTCACGTCGTGGCTGTCCACGACCACGGTGACCCGGTTGCTCGCGGCTTCGACCTGCCGCGCCACCGCTGTGGTCGCGGGATCGTCGTGGCCGACGACGACGACGATTTCGTAGGCGTCATAGGAGGATTCGAGTAGGCGCTCGAGGGTGAAGGCCAGCACCGCGTCTTCGTGCCGGGCGGGCACCAAGAGCGAAAAGGACAGACCGGTTTCACCGTCAGGAGCGCGAAATCTGGTGGCCGCCAACGTCTCCGGTGTACGCCACGCATGTAGCATCCACCAGAGCGTTGCGGTCGCGTTGGCGAACAGAGCGAATGAGAGCAGCGCGAGCGCTGAATCGAGCAGCACTAGATTCTCCCCAGAAGAAATGCCGACCAGTTGGGGCCTCGATGCCACCCTGATGACCCCGACTGTGTAGCGGAGCGCCACCGCGCGTCGTTACACCCCGATCGAAGACACTCCGAAAAGAGTGTATTGCTCGAAAACGTTTGTCGCAGCACATGTTCCAGCGAATAGAACTGGGCCGTCGGTATATGAACGCGGCACCCCCGACAGCCTGTCGCGGACCGCGAATTTCATGATCGGTCGAATCACAGCGCGCCGGGCCGATGACCGGAGGGCCCGCGCCAGATGCGAGAACGGCCCGGAACCAGAAGGTTCCGGGCCGTTCTCGTAGTAGCGGGGACAGGATTTGAACCTGCGACCTCTGGGTTATGAGCCAACCGGAAGCGGTTCTGGTTGTGTCATGGCATCCCACTGCGTCCCGTTCATGCTGGTCAGCGGAATCCCACCTGTCCGTAGTGTCTGCGTGGTCCCACCTTTGTCCAATGGTTGCGCCCTGTCGTGATGCCAAATTTGATGCCAATTTCGCGCCAGGACCAGCGATTTCGTCATGCGCACGGTCAGTCGCCGCGACCACGACCGGCGATCGAATGTCTTCTGCCGCCGCCACATCAGCGACTTTGGCAGTGACGACATCCGGGTGCGAGCCCGCCGCGGATGTCCGATCGGTAGCCGCAGACGAGCGAGCAGGTGTCACAGAAAGGCCCCGTGTCCGGTCCACATTTCAGAACTGTCGATTCAGTCCAGGGAAGCGGGAAGAGTCCCGCTCCCCGTCGGCTGACCACGACCTCGAATCAATGAAAGGCCGCAACGCATGCCCGCGATCTTGATCCATGGCGTCCCCGACACGCACCGAGTGTGGGACGCCGTGCGTCAGCACCTGACGCGCACCGATGTTGAGGCGTGGGATCTCCCCGGCTTCGGTGCGGTGCGGCCGAACGGATTCGGTTCCACCAAAGAGGAGTACGTCGACTGGCTCATCGATCGGCTCGAGCGGATCGGGGAGCCGGTGGACCTGGTCGGCCACGACTGGGGCTGCATCTTCACGGCCCGGGTCGCCTCGGTCCGGCCCGACCTGGTCCGTACGTGGGCGGGCGGCAATGGGCCGATCAGCTCTCGTTATGTGTGGCATCCGCTGGCAAGGATCTGGCAGGACCGGGCCGAGGGGGACCGCTTCATGGCCGAGTTGGAGCCGACGTCCTTCGCCGTGGATCTGGTGGTCGGGTTCGATGTCCCGGCAGAGGCGGCCGACGAGATGGTTCGGCACGTCGACGAATCGATGAAGAACAGCATCCTCAGGCTCTACCGATCCGCCGTGACCATGGGCGCGGAGTGGGAAGCGGCCCTGGCCGATGTGTCCGCTCCATCCCTGGTGTTCTGGGGCGCCCTAGACCCAGCATGTCAGATCGAGTTCGGCCGTCAGCTCGCGGCGAATATCCGAGCCTCGGGTATCGAGGAGATCGACTGCAACCACTGGACGGTGCTGCAGCGACCGGCCGAAGTCGCAGCGGCACTCGAGACGCACTGGGCAGCAAACGCCGATCGCTGACGGCTCTTTGGTGGCGAGGCGTCACAGAAACGAATCCTCTTCTGTCCCTCTGGATATGAGCCAATACTCGGTATCGAAAACCGGAGTCGACGGACCGGTCACCGTGATCAAGAGTTATACGGTGCCGACCGCCGAAGCCGACTATTTCGTCGAGGCGTACCACGAGAACGCCCGGATCATGTCGACCCAGCCGGGCTTCATCCGCTCGCGCCTGCACCGGCCGCTCGCCGACGCTGCCGAGGCCCGATTCATCCATGTGGCCGAATGGGAATCGGGCCTCGCGCTCGACACAGCGACCGGCAATCCCGAATGGCGTGCCTCATTGCGGCGCTTGTTCGACGATCCCGGACTTCATCTCACCTCGGAATCCGCGAGCTACCGCGTCGTCGCCGAACGCCACGCACCCTGAGGCATCCGGCCGTCGAGGGCGGCTACGCGAATTGGGCTGCGCAGCCGCCGAATCGATGCGCCTACTGGCCGTGGTGCGCCGGATGCAGCCACATCGCCAGGTTGCGGATGTAGTTCTTGTAGATGGCCAGCCGAGACGGGTCGGCCTTGATCTGTGATCCCGGTGTTTCACTGACGAACGATGGTTTGCCGCGGTCGAGATCCCAGTTGTAGTCGGCGAAGTGGTGGAACGTGGATTCGGCGACGGCCCGGCCCATGGGCCGGCCGTCCGCCGCTACCTCCCCCTCGAGCACGACGGCGAGGTTGAACCGTCGGCCCGACACCGTACTCCGGCCCTCCGCGAGCACGGCCGCGCCCGGCACGCACGCCGACACCGCGCCCTCGTGCGGGTGCGCCGGGAACCATTCGATCCGGCCGCTTGGGGTCGCGTCGGTACGCAGGAGCGCATGGACCGGTTCGGTCGCGAAGACCGGCTGGTAATCGCCGTTCGCGCCGGAATGGTAGTTGGGCCACGAGATCGCCTGGGTGTCCTGGTCATCGCGCCGGTGGGCGGGATCGGGGTTCCTCAGGTGGAAGTGGTTCACCTCGCCGAGAGAACCGAGTCCGAGCAGGCAGCTGCCCAGGTCCTGGTGATCGCGTGCGGTGAGCACCCCGCCACCGCGCTCACGGAATCGCACGATGGCCTTGGACTCATCGTCGGTAAGACCGTCCCCGACATCAACGGCCAGCAACCACAGCTGATCGAAATCGGTGGTGTCGAGCCGACTCAGTACAGGGTCGTTCTCGCCCCGGCCGGCCCGATTGCGGGCGGTCACATCATGGCCCGCGGCACGCAATTCAGCTGCGAGCAAAGAGAATCGGGTGACGTTCCAGTCGTCGGCGCTCTCGGTGATGGTTGTCTGCAACAGGATCTTCGACACTGGAAGGCCCTTCCTCCTCAGGCTTTCGGCTCGGACGTGACACGGCGGTCGGCACGCGCGAGCAATTCGGCGTCGTCGACGAGGGTGAGCATCGGCTGGTTCGGGTCGCAGATCATGGTGACGACGAAACGCAATCCGATGTCGTCGCGGTGGTTGCCATCCGAATAGTGGATGACATCGCCGCCGGGCTCCCAGAAGGCTTCACCGGCTCCGATCACGCGGGGCGGCTCGCCCTCCAGCTCGAACAGCATCTCGCCCTCGATCACGTAACCGAAGGCGGGACCGCCCGGATGCCGGTGCGGCGGTGCACCCCGGTCTCCGGGCGGGTAGGCGATGACAACGGTCATCGCGTGCGCCCCCGCCGGAACGAAGGGCGGCGTCACCTCCTGCACGACGGTGAATGCCGTCTCCCAGGTGCTTTTCCGAGCGGTGGGCGCTGGGGATCCGTCGGTCATCTCGATTCCTCCCGTGCTGTCGTGGTCTGGCTTCACAGCAAGGACAACGCCGGACCCGCATCTGTGACAACGAGACCGCGGCTCCGCCCGTCACGAATGTCGCTGCTGCCCTGTCCTAGTGGTAAACCTCGACAGATCGCAGGAGTCGACACCGATGACCACGAAACCGACAACGGTCCCGACCGGCAGCAGAAAGGCCGTGCCGCTGCGGATTCGGATGCGCGGCCGATCGATCGACGAGCCGCATCGCGCGTCGACGCAGCTCGAGTTGCTGTTCGACCTCACCTTCGTGGTCGCGGTGGCGGGCGTCGTGGCACAGCTCGGACATGCCGTCGCCGCCGGTCATCCGGTCGCGGCGCTGTTGCCGTTCCTGCAGGTCTTCTTCGCCATCTGGTGGGCGTGGATGAATTTCACCTGGTTCGCCTCGTCCTACGACACCGACGACGTCCCGTACCGACTTCTCACGCTCACACAGATGGCGGGAGTCCTGTTGCTAGCCGCGGGAATTCCCGCGGCCTTCGAGCACGGCGACTATGTCGTCATCACCGTCGGCTACATGGTGATGCGCAGCGCCCTTGTGACGCAATGGATTCGGGCAGCACGCGAGGATGCCGCGGGCCGAGCGACCGCGCTGCGGTACACGGTGGGCATCGCCGTGCTCGAGGTGCTGTGGCTGACCCGGCTGCTGGCCGTCGAACTCGATGTCCTGCAGGGCATCTGGGCACAAGGGGTTTTCGGCGTGCTGGTCCTGGCCGAACTCGCCGTTCCAGTGTGGGCGGAACGGGCGATCGGAACCACCTGGCATCCCCATCACATCGCCGAACGCTATTCACTCTTCACGATCATTCTGCTGGGCGAGAGCGTGCTCGCGGTGTCCTCGGGCATTGCCGACGCTCTCGGCGACGGCCTGCGGTCGATGCCGGTGCTGGTCGCGATGTCGGGTCTGGTTTTGTTGTTCGTGCTGTGGTGGCTCTACGAGCTGCGGCCCAGCGGCGATGCGCTGGCCCTGCGCAGGACGTGGTCGTTCCTGTGGGGCTACGGCCACTACGCGTCCTTCGCGGCGCTCGCCGCACTCGGCGCGGGTCTGGAAGTGGCGGTGCGCGTCGACGACCACAGTGGTTCGGCGTTGGTCGCGGGCTACGCCGTCGCGATTCCAACAGCCGCGTTCCTGGTGCTGCTCTGGGTGACACACGCCGGAATGACGGCGCGCTCGAATCCGCGAATCCCTTTCACCGCAGCGATATCGGTGCTCGCCGTGCCGCTCGCTACGCTCTCGATCCCGAATCTGACCGTGCCTGCCGTCGCCGGTGTCTGCGCGACGGCCCTGGGCGTATCACTGCGCGGTGGACTCCTCCGCCGGCCCGATCGAGGCGGCGAGGCGACCGAGCTTGTCGGGGTTGAGCATCCAGAAGATCCGGTCGATGTGCTCGCCGTCGACCGCGCCGACGGCGAGCCATGCGAAGACGGATCCGTCCCGGCGCAACAGCACCGACGGCCGGCCATTGGCGTCGACCCATTCGATGGTGGCCCCGGTCCAGAAATGTGAGGCGAACGCCGCGACGTAGCGAGCCACCCGAGTCCGCCCGATCACCGGGATACGCGAGGCCCGCACCTTGCCGCCGCCGTCGCTGTAGCTGGCGACCTCGGCGGCGAACAACGCCTCGAGGTCGTCGAAGTCCCCTGCCCGCGCGGCGCGGAGGAACGCACCGAGCAGTCGGCGCTGCTGGTCGTCGTCGACCGGGGAGTGCCGCTCGGAATCGATGCCCTGCCGCGCCCGGCTGACCAGTTTGCGGGCGGCGGCCTCCTTGACCTCGAGAACCTCGGCGATCCGGTCGTAGGGATAGTCGAACGCCTCCCGCAGAATGAAGGCCGCCCGCTCGGTCGGGGTCATCTTCTCGAGCACGACGAGGACCGCGATCTCGAGCGCCGCGGCCCGCTCGGCCCCCAGCGCGGGATCGGAGCCGGTGTCCACCGGTTCGGGAAGCCAAGGTCCGATATAGGTTTCGCGACGCACGCGTGCGGTCTGGGTGGCGTTGATCGCCAGCCGGGTGGTCATGGTGATCAGGAAGCCCGCCGGGTCCCGCACCGACACGCGGTCCGGATAGGACTGCCACTTCACCCACACGTCCTGGACGAGGTCCTCGGCATCGGCGACCGCGCCGAGCATGCGGTAGGCGATGCCGAACAGCCGTGGCCTGAGGTCGGAGAAGTCGTCGAGGGCTCGGTCGAGGCCCGTGTCCGTGGGCGTGCTCGTCATACGACTATTCGACCAGCTTCCCGTCGGTCGAAACATCCCGCATCAGCCGAGCGATCTCCTCGGGGATCGGGGGGATCTCCTCGCGCTCGAGTCGGCCCGGACCCGACCACACCAGATTCACCCGCAGCTCCGGGTCGAGCGCCGGGTAATCCGAGCGGTTGTGACAGCCACGGGTCTCCCTTCGTTCCAGCGCGGCTTCCAGGGTGGCCCGCGCCGCGAGTGCCGAGGACTTCAGGTCGAACGCGTGTGCCAGATCCTGGAAACCGGCCGCATCGGGGTGCACTCCGATGTCCGAGATCCGGTCCTCGATCTCGTCGAGCTCGGCGAGCCCCTTCCGGATGCCGGATTCGTCCCTGACCACACCGGCATGCTCGGTCATGGTGTCGCGCAGTGCGCGCTGCAGCGCGCGCACATTCTCCGGGCCGTCGGCCGCCAGCAACATGTCGATCTCGGCACGGGCCTCGGCCAGCACGCCGTGGGATCGCCGTTGGATCGACAGCTCGGCCGAATACCGGGCCGCCTCCGCACCGACGATGCGGCCGTAGACGAGCAGTTCGATCAGGGAGTTGCCGCCGAGCCGATTGGCGCCGTGCAATCCACTGGAGGCCTCGCCGATGGCGTACAACCCCTCGACGCCGGTGCCGTGGTCCTCCGAACGCACCCACACCCCGCCCATCGAGTAGTGGGCGGTCGGCGCGATCTCGATCGGGTCGCGGGTGATGTCGAGCATCTGCAATTCGAGCATCGTCTGGTAGACGCGCGGCAGCCGCCGCATGATGGTCTCCCTCGGCAGATGCGAAACATCCAGCCAGACACCGCCGTTCGCGGTGCCACGGCCTTCCTTGATCTCGGTATACGCGGCCAGCGCCACCCGGTCGCGGGTGGAGAGCTCCATCCGCCGCGGGTCATAGCGTTTCATGAATCGCTCGCCCTCGGCGTTGCGCAGGATCCCGCCCTCGCCGCGGGCCGCCTCGGAAACCAGTGTCCCGGCGGCGTTCTCGGGCTCGATGAGCCCGGACGGATGGAACTGCACCAGCTCGGGATCGCGGATCCGGCCGCCGGCGAGGACGGCCAGACGGAAGGAGTCGCCGGTGTTCTCGTCGCGGCGCGAGGAGGTGCGCCGCCAGATCCGGGTGTGCCCACCGGCGGCCAGGATCACCGCGTCGGCCCGGAACCCGTAGCGTTGCCCCGATTCCAGATCGAATCCGTACGCGCCGAATACGACGTTGTCGTGCACCAGGATTCGGGTCACGTAGCACGTGTCGATGATCGGGATACCCAGCTGCGCGGCCCGATTCACCAGGGTTCGCTGGATCTCCAGACCGGTGTAGTCCCCTGCGAACGAGGTCCGCCGATAGGTGTGCGCGCCGAAGAACCGCTGCGAGATGCGCCCGTCGGCCTCGCGGGCGAACGGCATCCCCCACCGCTCGAGATCCTCGATACCGCGGGCGGCGTTCTCGGTGACGATGCGCACGGTGTCGGGGCGGGCCAGCAGATAGCTCTCGCTGATCGTGTCCGCCGCGTGCTGCTGCCAGCTGTCCTCGGCGTCCATCGTCGACAGCGCGGCATTGATTCCGCCCGCCGCCAGGGTGGTGTGGGCGTCGGCCTTCGGCCGCTTGCCGACCATGAGGACGTCCACGCCGCGCTCGGCCAGCTCGATGGCGGCGCGCAGCCCGGCGCCACCGGTGCCGATCACCAGCACCGAGGTCGCGAACTGTCGTTCGGTCGAAGAGTCGACCATGGGGTTCATTCCTTTCGAACTCGAACGAGGGCACGCGGGCGGGCGCCAAGGGGTAGCGCCCGCCCGCGTGCGGAATTCACTTGCGGGACAGCCAGTCCGCGAGGCGCGTCGTCCCGAGTTGCGCGTCCTGACCGGGCAGCAGGCTGTCGTGCTGCAAGGCCGTTCCGAAGTAGTGCGCCTGGGGGTCGGTGACGACTTCGCGCGGGTCGGACCGGGCGATCAGCACGGTGCGGATCCACTGGTCGAGACCGAACACTTCGGGCCCGCCGATCTCCACGATTCCGTTGATGGGATTGCCCGCCGCGGTCTTGCCCACCAGGGCCGCGACTTCTTCGGCGGCGACCGGCTGCACGCCCGCGCCGGGAAGCCGGACCTCGCCGCCGACGGTGGCGGTATCGGCGATCCCTGCGGCGAATTCGAAGAACTGGGTCGCGTGCACCAGCGAGTAGGGCAGGCTCGACGCCTTGATGAGCTTCTCCTGCGCCACCTTCGCACGCAGGTAGCCGGAGTCCGGGAGCCGGTCGTTGCCCACGACCGACAAGGCGACGTAGTGGCCGACACCCGCCCCGGCGGCGGCGTCGAGCAGGTTGGTGGTCGAGGTCCGGAAGAACGACATGACGTCGTCGTCGGCGAACGACGGCGAATTCGACACGTCGACGACCACGTCCGCGCCTTGCAGCACCTCCTTCACGCCTTCGCCGGTGATCGTGTTCACGCCCAGGCTGGGCGCGGCGGGAACCGCCTGGTGGCCGTGCTCACCCAGGCGGGCAACGACTGTCGAGCCGATGAGCCCGGTACCGCCGATGACGACGATCTTCATGCTCTTTCCTTCCGTTGCAGCGTTGTTTCGAGGTCGGTGGAATGTCTCTGTATCGAGGACAGGACAGTCGGTGATTTCGTGACGGACGCGGTGGTCTCGAGCGGTTCGGGCCGCGCGGAGATCGCGCTCAACGCGATCGCCTGCCGACCGATGCAGGCATCGACGAGCCAGTCCAAGGCCACGCGTATCCGGTTGCCCGGCATGGCATACAAGTGGTATCCGCGCGTCACCAGGGCGGCCGCGACGCTGGACAAGGGCACACCCAGTGGATTGGCCGCGGCGTCCGCGCCTCCGAGTTCCACCACGAATCCCAGATCGTGGTGTCGATATCGGCGAGCACGGCCGTAACCGAGAGAAGCGGCGACGTTCCGGGCAGCGAGCCGACCCTGCCGGGTCGCGTGTTGTGCGGTCATCGCGGTCGGGGCACCGTGCCGGGTGACGTCCGGCACGGCTGCCGCGTCACCGCAGGCGACGACGTCGGGGTGGTCCGGCACGCGCAGATCGGTTCCGACCACCAGCCGCCCGCGATCGGTCGCCAGTCCGAGGGCGGCGACCAGCGGATCCGGCCGCACGCCGACACACCAGATCAGCGTGTGGGTCGGCACCTCGGACCCCGTGCTGAGACGCACCGCGCCGGGCATCGCCTCGGAGATCGAGGTGCCCGTGCGGACGTCGACGCCGCGCTCGCGCAGGACCCGGTCCGCGACACCGGAGAGGCGCGGATCGAGTTCGGGCAGCACCCGAGCGGAGTGGTCGAGCAGCATCCAGCGAACCGGAGTCTCGGCCAAGGCCGGGCGATCCGCGACCAGCAGCGCCGTCAACGCGGCACCCTGTGCGGTGACTTCGGTCCCGGTGTAGCCCGCACCGACCGTCACGAAGGTCAGCCGCGCCGCGCGCTCCGCCGGATCGACCGCGGCACTTGCCAATTCCACCTGTCGCACCACATGGTCGCGCAGCGACAGCGCCTCCGAAATACTCCGGAAGCCATGAGCGTTCTCGGCGACACCGGGAATCGGCAGCAATTTGCCGACGCTGCCTACCGCGACAACGAGCCGATCGTAACCGGTCCGGCCATGTCCGCCGTCGACATCGCGCCAGGACACCGTGCGCGCGTCGACATCGATGTGATCGACTGCGCCCGTTATCAACTCGGCGCCGCGCAGAGACCGGTTCAAGGCGATGGCGACCCGCCGCGGCTCGATCGTGCCCACCGCGACCTCCGGGAGCAGCGGCAGATACACGAAGTGGTCGCGTTGATCGATGACGGTGATCCGCGCGCGGCCGTGCAGGCGACGCAGCAACCCGCGCGCCGCCGCGTGCCCGGCGAACCCCGCGCCGACCACCACCACGTGCGGCAGGTGCGCGGGCGCGGCGCGGGTCCGGGCGGCTGCCCGGCGGGCACGCACACGTGAGAACTGCTGAGCCAGGGCCATTTGTGTGTTTCCTTGGTTGGGGTGTATCCGGCGGCGGGTGGGACCAGCCACGATCTGCTTGACGCATGCTCCGAGGAGCCGTCTGAAACCCGGTGTTCCCGCTCTTATCTCGCGACTCGGCCGGACCTGGCCGGAGGGCGTCACGCCCGCGCGCTCATGCCCGCTGGTCGATCGGCACGTATTCGAAGGTCGGCCCCGCGGTGGTGCGGCCGTCGCCGCTCGGCATCTTCATCAGCGCCTGGGCTTGGGATTTCAGTGCGTACATGGCCCCGACGGCATCTCGCATCTGACCCGGATTGCCGTTGAAGGTGTCCTCCAGCAGATACAACAGCAGGCAGTAGGTGTTGTTGAACTCCTGCTGCGCCAGTCGCACCGGATTTCCCTCGGCATAGTCGGTGGTGCGCGGGTTGGGCCGCATCGGTAGCACCCCACCGGGATCGCTCGCGATCGCGTCGCCGGTGGGCCCGGATTGCGGAGTGTCCCCGGCGCGGAACCTGCGGCCCTCTTTCAACTCGACGAACCGGTAGTAGTGGGCGACCTGTTCGCGCTCGGGATGGAAAACATCCTTGTCGCCGTCCCACACCTCGGTTCGGGCCGCGCCTTCGCCCTGTTCGATGATCTCGCCCAGCGCGGCCAGCGCGGACTTCAAGTCATGGACCGGAATGACCTGTCCCCCACCACTGCTGAAATGCATCTCCTGCAACTGCCGCTTCGGGTCGCCGCAGAAGACCGCGTCTTCGCCCAGTCGGTCGGTCAGGTCTCGAAACCCGGATTCGATGGCGGCGTAGAACTGTCCGATCGTGTGATAGTCCTCTGCCTCCGGTGCCGCGGCGGCCGAGGCGGGCCGCTCGACATCGAGAAACAGCTCCAATGACTCAGGGCCGTAGGGCAGCAGCGCGAGCTGGATCGAGGGGTCCCCGTGCGGCAGGGGGTGTGGGTAGGCCGGAAGCATATGCGGCGCGTCGAGCTTGGGTTCCCCGCCGACTGCGTTCAGCAGGTTCGCGGCCAGTGCCAGGTGCAGCATCTCCTCCACGAACACCCCGCTGATCACCTGCGCCGCTTCGGCATTGCGGGTCGGATCGAGCGAGTACAGCGCGCACAGGTACGGCGGGATGGTTGCGTGCTCGAGCTCGATCGCCCACTGCAAATGGCGGCGTAGATCGTCAAGGGAATCGATGGCCGGATAGCCCATGTCCATGCGGGAACCTCGTCTCGGCAAAGTCGGCGGAGTCTGTCGCCAACTAGGACAAGACATCTCGCGGATTCGTGACGAGGGTCGACGATCGGTGTCCACCAGTGGTCCGCCCGGACCTGAGCGCTGGACTTTCCAAACAGAACTTTTCCGGACAGGATGACCATCGAGTGTTTGCTGGGAGTTTCCAGCACGGATCGACCGGTGAAGGTGGGGCAGCGTGGCGTTTCGGAGTCCAGTGAGACTGGTGGGCAGGGCACCGGAATGCACGACCCTCGATCAATTGATCGCCGCGGTCCGTTCCGGCGAGAGTCGTGTGCTGGTCGTTCACGGTGCACCTGGAGTCGGTAAATCCGCGTTGCTGGATCATCTCGAGGACGCCGGGGCCGGGCTGCGTACGCTGCGCGCGGTCGGGGTGGAATCCGAGATGGAGCTGCCGTTCGCCACACTGCATCAACTGTGCGTCCCGCTGTTGGATCGATTGCCGGCGTTGCCCGCGCCGCAGCGTGCTGCGGTCGAGACCGTCTTCGGGATGCGTACCGGCACCCCGCCGCAATTGTTCCTGGTCGGGCTCGCGGTGCTGAGTCTGCTGTCTGATGCGTCGGAGAGCGGACCGGTGCTGTGCGTGGTCGACGACGCGCAGTGGATGGACCAGGCCTCGGCGCAGGTCCTCGGTTTTGTGGCGCGCCGGTTGCTCGCGGAGTCGGTCGCGCTGGTGTTCGGCGCCCGGGTCCGGACTCAGCACCTGCTCGGTCTACCGGAGTTGGAGGTCGCCGGTCTGCACAAGGCCGATGCCCTGGCGCTGCTGGAGTCGACGACCCACGCCCGGCTCGATCCCCATATCCGCGACCGGATCGTGGCCGAGGCGAAGGGCAATCCGCTCGCCCTGCTGGAATTGCCGCGCGAGCGCACGGTCACCCAGTTGGCGGGCGGGTACGGCCTGCTGCAGACCGATACGCTGCCCACCCGCATCGAGCACAGCTTCCTGGACCGGATCGCGGTGCTGCCCAGGCAGAGTCAGCTGCTACTGCTGGTCGCCGCGGCCGAACCGATCGGCGATCCCGCCCTGGTGTGGGGCGCCGCCGAAAAGCTCGGAGTCACACCGGGAACCGCGCTCGACGACGAGACCGACCAGCTGGTGTCGTTCGATGTCCGGGTCACCTTCCGGCACCCACTGGTCCGGTCCGCCGTCTACCGGAATGCCGAGGACGCAGACCGCCGGGCCGTGCATCTCGCGCTCGCGGAGGTCACCGATGCCCGGACCGATCCGGATCGGCGAGCCTGGCATCTGGCCTCGGCTGCTGCCGGACCGGATGAGACGGTCGCCGCCGAGTTGGAACGATCCGCCGGGCGCGCGCAGGCCCGTGGTGGAATGGCCGCGGCTGCCGCATTCCTGCAGCGTTCGGTGGCCCTGACGATCGATCCCGCGCAGCGCGCCGAGCGTGCGGTGGCGGCCGCCGATGCCAGTGTCCGAGCCGGTGACCCAGCCGCCGCACGGCGCTACGTCGACATCGCCGACCTCGATGCCGACAGCGAATTGCTGCGTGCCCGCATCCAATTGGTGCGCGGCCGCATCGCGCAGGCTGCCGGGTTCAACAATGAGGCGCCGCCGATCCTGCTGGCCGCGGCTCAGCGGCTGGAATCCTTCGATATGGATCTCGCTCGTGAAACGTATCTTCTCGCCTGGGGCGCGGCGGCCTGGGGCGCCGCGGATGCCGAGAATCTGGTGACCATCTCGGAGACGATTCGCGAACTTCCACCGCCACAGGGCAATCCGCGCCCCATCGACCTGGTCCTCGAGGCCTGCGCGTTGCTCGTCACCGAAGGTCTCGACACAGCCATCACCACCCTGCGCCTGGCGATGGACGCACTCGTGGATCTTCCCGTGCCCGACGTGCTCGGATGGGGTTGGGCCGCATGTGGATTGAGCCCGGCGGTCTGGAGCGAACAGATCATGCTCGAGACGTACTCGCGGGCGGCCGAGGTGGTACGCGCGGCGGGCATCCTGACCGAACTCCCCATCTACCTCGCCTCGCTGGGGGCGGCGACCTCACTGATCGGAGATTTCACCGCGGCGGCCGGGATCGTCGCCGAATCCGAGGGCCTCGCCGCCGCCACCGGCATACCGCTCGCGCCGTACACCACCTTGATCCTGACCGCGATGCAGGGCAAGGAGGACGAGGCCGCGGCGGTCATCGCCGCCACGATCGAACAGACCAGCGCCGATGGTCAATTGACCGGCGTCACCACCGCGCACTGGGCGGCCGCGGTCCTCTACAACGGACTGGCCCGCTACGAGGAGGCACTCTCGGCGGCGCGGGCCAGCACCCGCATCGCCCAGTTGGTGGTCTCGGTGTGGGTACTGCCCGAACTCATCGAGGCCGCGGTACGAGTCGGCGACGACAAGGCCGCGCACGAGGCGCTCGACCACCTGGTGGCGGCCGCGGAGGCCGGCGATACCGATTGGTCGCACGGCATTCTCGCGCGCTGCCGGGCATTGCTCGCCGACGAGACCGCCGACGATCTCTACCGCGAATCGATCGAACGGCTGCAACGCACCCTGATGCGTCCGGAGCTGGCGCGCGCCCATCTGCTCTACGGCGAATGGCTGCGCAGGCAATCCCGCCGCGTCGACGCGCGCCGCGAGTTACGCACGGCCTACGACATGTTCGTGGCGATCGGCATGGCAGCCTTCGCCGAACGCGCCCGGCGCGAACTGCTCGCCAGTGGTGAGAAGATTCGCAAACGCACGGTCGAGACCACCGAGAACGACCTGACGCCGCAGGAGAGACAGATCGCGCTACTCGTCGGCGAGGGCCTGTCGAATCCCGAAGTGGGCGCGCGGCTGTTCCTCAGTCCACGGACGGTGGAGTGGCATCTACGCAAGATCTTCACCAAGCTCTCCATCACCTCACGCCGCCAGCTCCGCGACGCCCTGCCGCACGCCGAATAGCCGCCCGCGCCGGTCCCTGGTCTCCCGAGACCAGGGATTGTCCCGGGTGCCACGGGGGTACCGGTCGGACGAGTCTGACCGGGTCGGCGCTGTCTGCCGACCGTCCTGGAATCGTGGAAGTGAGGCAGTCATGTCAGATCGTCCGTTGCACGGCGCCGTCGCACTCGTGACCGGTGCCAGCAGTGGCATCGGAGCGGCGACCGCGCGTCGTCTGGCCCGGGAGGGCGCGGCGATCGCCCTGCTCGCCCGCCGCGGCGAACGGCTGGACCGCCTCGCGGGCGAGCTGACCACTGCGGGCGGTCAAGCCATCGCGGTCGCGACCGATATCACCGAACCCGCGCTGGCCTATCAAGCTGTGGAGGACGCGCACGACCGGTTCGGGCGATTGGATGTCGTGGTCAACAGCGCCGGTCTCATGGTCCTCGACACCGCGCTGCACAGCCCCATCGAGGAATGGGACCGGATGATCTCGCTCAATGTCTCGGCGCTGGTGCACATCACGCATGCTGCACTCCCCTATTTGATCGACGCCGCCGCCACCTCACCGCGAATGGTGTCGGACCTGATCAACGTCGGTTCGCCGGCCGGGCGGATCGCACGGCCGATCGGCAGCGTCTACAGCCTGACGAGGTTCGGTCTCAACGGCTTCACCGAATCGCTTCGGCAGGAGCTGCTTTCGGACCGCGTACGAGTCAGCGTGGTGGCGCCGGGCACTGTCGACGCCTCCGAGCGAGACGCCCACGGCACCGGGCGGGACGAGGCGCGCCCGGTCGTGGACCCGATGACGGCCTTGCGGCCCGCTGATGTGGCCGACGCGATCGCCTACATCGTCACGCGGGAGCGGCATGTGGCCGTCAATGAGATGGTGATCCGACCGGGTGGCCAAACTTGTTGACCACCTGTCGAACTCACTTGTCCAGGGCCTGGCGCAGCTCTTTTCGCGAGGTGAGGTTCAGCTTCGCGAAGACCTTGCGCAGATGCCATTCCACCGTGCGCGGACTGATGAACAGCTCCGCGCCGATCTCGGAGTTGGTCAGGCCCGCGCCGGCGAGCCGGGCGATCTGAACCTCCTGCGCAGACAGGACGTCGTTCGCTTCGGCACTATGTCGGCGGACTGTCTCGCCCGCAGCCAGCAATTCGCGCCGGGCCCGTTCGGCGAAGCCGTCGGCACCGAACCGATGCAACATGTCATAGGCGGTGCGCAGCTGCTCACGCGCATCGGAGCGCCGATTCTCCCGCCGCAGCCATTCCCCGTACACCAGGTGGGTGCGAGCGCGATACACGGCGATCCGGGTGCGCGAGAGTCGTTCCAGGGCTTCGCGATACGACCTTTCGGCATCCTCTCCCGCACTGAGCAGCGCGCGCGATCGCGCCAGCATTCCGAGAGCCCAGTCGGTGCCACTGGCGTGCGCGCGGCGTTCCAGCCGACGCAGTGCCGCCTGGGCCCGCACCCGATCCTCGGCCCGCACCCCGGCTTCCACCAGCTCGGCGAGCGCATGACCGACGGCTGCCAGATCGTCGTGCTCGCAAGCCTTTCCGGCGCTGTCCAGAGCGGCCTGGTACTGGCCCTGGCCGTTGTGCAGCACCGAGAGCAGATAACTGCCCGTACCGATCGTTCGGCCCTCGCCCCACTCGGCGGCCTGGTCGAGCCTCGCCGCGATCGCCACCGAGGCCCGCGGATCCGCGCCCCGCCAGGCGTCGAGCAGCAGCGCGGTGTAGCCGAGCGGTGAGTTGCCCGTCGCCGCGGTGAGCGCCTCCGCCTCCTGCACCAGTGTGGAAGCCATATCGAACTCACCCGCGTGCACGTGCACCGCCGCGTGGTAGGTCAGGGCCAAGGGCAGGAAGTTGAGAGCGCCTGCCTCCCTTGCGGTTCGAACCGCCTGTGCGGTCAGTTCGTGCCACGCCTCGTCGTCCCACAGATCGGCGGCGGCGGGCCCGGTCAGCCACAGCCAGCGCATGATGTCGTCGTCGGCGGTCCCGCCCCGGAACGCCCGCAGTGCGCGCCGCATCGGCTCCGCGCCCACGACGTATCCGTCGGCGAAACGCGCCGCGAGCCCGTCGAGCAGGACATCGACCGCCCTGGCTCCCGACGCGGGCAGCGCGGCACGGGCGAGTTCCGCTACCGGGCGCACTCCGTCGGGACCGTTGAGTCTGCCCGCGAACACCGCCGAGCCGATCGCTTCCAGATAGGTTTCGCGCGCTTGTTCCGGTGACGGGACCTGCATCCGGTGAGCCGCGTCGAGCAACAACGGCAACGCGTCGCCGCCGCGTCGGCGCGCGAAGACGATCTGGGCGCGTAAGCGCGCCAGGCGTGCCCGCTGAAAAGCATCCAGCGGTCCCATCTCCGCCGCGGCGAGCAGCTCCAAAGCTGATTCCGGGCTGCCCGCTTCGAACGCGAACTGCGCCGCGGATACCGCCCTCGCTCCGCGCCTGCCCGGATCCGGCGTCAGTCCGGTCGCGCGACGCAGGAACGCGGCAGCCGCGGCGACGCCCCCGCGAGCCCGGGCGCGAACCGCCGAACGTTCGAGCTCGGCGGCCACCTCCTCATCGGGTTCGACCGTGGCACTTGCCCGATGCCATGCGCGCCGGTCCGGGTCGAGGGCAGGATCGGTCTCCTCGGCGAGCGCACGATGCGCCGCCCGGCGATCCCCCGGGTCCGCGGCACGATAGGCCGCCGAACGGACCAGCGGATGCCGAAATCGAACCTGCGCCTCGAATTCGATCAAGCCAGTCTTCTCCGCGGCAGTCATGGCGTCCGCGCCGAGACCGAGCCGCTCGATCGCCCGCCGCAGCAACGCCATATCTCCCGAGGGTTCGGCCGCCGCGGTGAGCAGCACGCGGCGCGCGGCGGTCGAGAGCGCCTCGATGCGCTGCAGGAAGCTGTGCTCGATCTGGGTTACCACCGGTCGCACGTCCGGCCGCCAATACCCGCCCGCGAGTTGGGCGCTGGTCAGTCCCTGCGGCAATTCCAGCAGAGCCAGCGGATTCCCGCGAGCCTCGGCCACGATCCGGTCGATGACGTCCGAATCGACCCGTCCTGGAATGGCGGATACCAGCAGCGCGCGAGCGTCTTTGTCCGGTAAGCCCCGTAGCTGGAGTTCCGGCAGACCGGTGAGTGGGTCTCGCTCCGGATCAGCCACGGGGGTGCGTTCGGCGAAGACGAACGCGACCCGCTCGGCCAGCACCCGGCGTGCGACGAAGGCCAGGGTCTGCGCGGACACCCGATCGAGCCACTGTGTGTCGTCGACGACGCACAACACCGGCTGCGTCTCGGCCGCCTCGGCGAGCAGGCTGAGCACCGCCAGCCCGACGAGAAACCGATCCGGGACACCGCCCGAACTCAATCCGAACGCCACCGACAATGCTTCGCGCTGCGGCGGCGGTAGCCGATCCAGCTGGTCCATGAACGGCGCGCACAACTGATGCAGACCGGCGAAAGCCAGCTCCATCTGAGACTCGACACCGGCGGCTCGGGTGATCTGGCAGTCCGCCGCGTTCCCCACCAGGTATTCGATCAGCGCCGTTTTGCCGATACCTGCCTCGCCGCGCAGCACCAGCACCCGGCTCGAACCGGAACGCACGTCGGCGAGCAACCTCTCCAGCGGCGCGCATTCGTTGCGTCTGACGCGCAGCGTGCCCGCCCGATCGCTATCCGACATCACCACCACCGTGAGAAGGTCCGCCCCGATCCGCAAGGGGCCAGCACATCTTCCCACTATCGGACGATCATCCGACGATCCGCCCCGGGCGACCTCCATCCGAGTGGGCATACCGTCCGCGCATAACCACTGGCCCAGGGCAATACGGGGTCCGCACCCCGTGTCCCGGGGAGACCCGGGGCGCCGTGGGCACGTGCCCCTGGTCGCCCCGGCCCGGGGGTTCGCCCGGGATCTCCAAGGGCGCGATCGGCAGTCGCCGCGAGCGACGGTGGATTCGCGGTTACCAGCAGCCGTTCGGTTGATCGCCGAACCAGATGGCGATCGAGGTCACCACGAAAGGACGATCCCATGCGCCCGACAAGCATCACGACCGTCATTCCCGGACCCGACATCCGGCCTGAACCAGCATCCGCGGCCGGCGGTTCGGCAGCGGACTTCCATGGGCTGCGCCCACGCCTGTTCGGCATCGCTTATCGCATGCTGGGACGGGTGGCCGACGCCGAGGACGTCGTACAGGATGTCTGGCTGCGCTGGCAGAGCGCCGACCGCTCGCAGGTCCGGGACCGGGTGGCCTTCCTGGTGACGATCACCACCCGCGTATCCCTGAACGCCGCCGGCTCGGCTCATGCCCGCCGCGAGATACCGGTCGATCACTGGCTTCCAGGGCAGGCGGTCACCGCCGACGATCCATCGCTGCTCAGCGAACGGTCCGCGGAGCTCGAACGCGCGGTCGCGCTGCTCCTGCAACGCTTGTCGCCGACCGAACGCGCGGTCTTCGTCCTACGCGAAGCCTTCGACTACCCGTTTCGCGAGATCGCCGAGCGTCTCGGAATCAGCGAGGCCGGTGCCCGGCAACTGGCGCGACGAGCTCGTGCACACCTGGGGAAGCCGAAGCAGCTACCGGTTCAGCGGGTGGCTTGCGACCAACTGATGAAGGTGTTCCTCCGCGCCGCCAGATGCGGAGAGGTAGCCCCGCTGGAACGTCTGCTCACAGAGGACGCCAAATCGGTGCCCGTGCGGGAACGACATACCGGGGTCTCCCGCACGGAGACCCCGATATCGACCGGATAGCCAGCGGGACAGGCTATTTCAAGCACACCCGTCACGAATGCGCACCGGTTCCGGGTCCTTGATCACATGCCCTCACAGGAAGCGATGCGATGAACGAACCGATCCTCGAACCCGCGGCACAGCAGTTCGCCGATGCCGCCGCCCAGCCCCCATTCCTATATGAACTCGGCCCCCAGGCCGCACGGAGAGTGCTCGACGAGATCCAGGCCGCACCGGTCGAGAAACCGCCGGTAGACGAGCAGTGGGTAACGCTTCCCACCGAGGCGGGCGAGGTCAGGGTTCGCATCGTCAGACCCCTCGGTGCCGAAAAGCCCTTGCCGACAATTCTTTACATCCATGGCGGCGGCTGGATACTCGGTGACGCGCACACCCACGACCGGCTCGTCCGCGAACTGGCCATCGGTGTGAACGCCGCGGTCGTGTTCGTGGAATACGACCGCTCACCCGAGGCGCGCTACCCGGTCGCCATCGAGCAGGCGTATGCCACCGCTCGCTGGATTACCGAGCACGGTGCCGAGCACGGTCTGAGCGCATCCCGGTTAGCGGTGGCCGGAGACTCCGTCGGCGGCAATATGGCTGCCGCCGTGACGATTCTCACCAAACAACGCGGCGACGTGACCTTCGTCCACCAGTCGCTGTACTACCCGGTCACCGACGCCGGCCAGGACACCGAGAGCTATCGCCTGTTCGCCGAGGGGCCGAACCTCACCGCCAAAGCCATGCCTTGGTTCTGGGATGCCTATCTACCCGAACTGGATAAGCGGGGTGAGATGACTGCCTCGCCGCTGCGCGCCCGCCTCGAGGACCTGACCGGTCTGCCCGAGACATTCCTGCTCGTCGCAGAGAACGACGTGCTGCGCGACGAGGGCGAGGCGTACGCACGCAAGCTCGTCGCCGCGGGTGTGCGCACCACCAGCACTCGTTACAACGGCACTCTGCACGACTTCATGATGCTGAACCCGGTACGCGGGACAGCGGCGTCGAGTGCCGCGATCGATCAGGCAATCCGAATGCTCCGCAACGCATTCCACCGAAATTCGACAGGAGAGAATCACTGATGACCGAGCAACCGACAATCGTCCTCGTCCACGGCGCCTTCGCCGAATCCGCGAGCTGGTCCGGCGTGATCGAGCGACTGCACGATCGACATCTCGATGTCGTCGCGCTCGCCAACCCGTTGCGCGGCCTGCCGAGCGATGCCGCTTATCTGCGTGATGTGTTGGCGGCGATCGACACACCCGTCATCCTCGTGGGCCATTCCTACGGCGGCATGGTGATCACCGCGGCCGCCGCCGGACACGATAAGGTCGTCGGCCTTGTCTACGTCTGCGCGTTCGCGCCGGCACCTGGGGAGTCAGCTCTCGAGTTGTCGAACAGGTTCCCCGGCAGCACACTCGGCGAGGCGCTCACCGCCTATCCGATCAGCCAGGGCGGCAACGAATTCGCCATCCGGCCGAAAGCATTCCATCTCCAATTCGCCGCGGACGTACCCAAGAACATGGCGGCCGTTATGAACGCGACCCAGCGACCGGTCACCGAGATCGCACTCACCTCAGGCCTGCACACCAGCACCCCCGCATGGCAGGAGATCCCCTCGTGGTTCGTCTTCGGTGACGCCGACCTCAACATCCCGGTCGCCTTGCACCGGTTCATGGCCCACCGCGCCAATGCGAAGGAAACCCACGAAGTCCCCGGGGCATCGCATGCAATCAGCGTTTCACAGCCGGATGCGGTGACCGCGTCGATCCTCGCCGCTGTGCAAGCAACAACTCGACCTTAAACAGACTGCCACACACAAACTTTCATCGAGAGAAGTTGGGAAATGACCATCTTTCGACGCCTGCAGTTTCCGCGCACGACTTGGCCCGGCGCAGGGATCGCGACCGTCATCGCGATTGGCGTCGGCAGCGCCGCCATCGCATCTACCACCAGCATCCAGGCCGGACCGACCGAGGACGTTGCGCAACCGACAATCGTGTTGGTACACGGCGCTTTCGCCGATGGATCGAGCTGGAACGACGTCATCGAGAAACTACACAAGCATCACTATCCCGTTGCCGCGCCGGCAAACCCATTGCGCGGCCTCGCCTCCGACGCGGACGCCCTGCGCAGTCTGCTCACCTCTATCGACGGCCCCATAGTCCTGGTCGGCCACTCCTACGGCGGCTCGGTCATCAGTGCCGCTGCCGCAGGACTCGACCAGGTGAAAGCATTGGTCTACGTCGCCGCGTTCCTGCCCGCCCCGGGCGAGAGCGCGAGCGATCTCTCCAGCAGGTTCCCCGGGTCCACCCTGGCCGACGCCTTGACGCCGGTTCCCATCGTCTCCTCAGGCGGCACGATCGGCACGGACCTCTACATCCGCCAGAACAGATTCCACGACCAGTTCGCCGCCGACGTCCCCTCTGACCGGACTTCTCTGGCTGCCGTCACGCAACGCCCGATCGCCCAAGCCGCCCTAGAAGAGCGGGCAACCACCGCCGCCTGGACCGAAAAACCCAGCTGGGACGTGATTTCCACCCAGGACCTCAACATCCCCGCGGCCGCCCAGCGGTTCATGGCCGAGCGCGCCCACGCACAGGTCACAGAGGTCGATTCTTCCCACGCGGTCGCCGTCTCCCACCCTGACCTCGTCGCTGACGTGATCGAACAAGCCGCGCGCACCGCAGCCCACTGATCCACGCGTTGTAGGTGCCCTACGTGCCGCCTCCAGATTCAAACCGCCACAACCGCTCTCACCGATGGTCGACAATGACCAACGTGGACTCCCAGGCAACCCTGACGAGGTGGTGCGATCACAGGGCTGGCAACCCAACGATCACAGCCCCATCCGTCCCACCCCGCCCCATGGAAAACACCTGGTAGCAGGTGTTTCGGAGCGTTTCAAGCGGTGACCGATATGAGCATTTCGGCGTGATGCCAACTGCGATGTCATCAACCTCGACAAAAGTTGAAAGGCGGACCTGAAACCTGTTGGCCAGGACCGCCTTTCGCAGTAGCGGGGACAGGATTTGAACCTGCGACCTCTGGGTTATGAGCCCAGCGAGCTACCGAGCTGCTCCACCCCGCGTCGGGTAATGACAACCGTACACAGGGGGCGGAGGATGCGCCTAATCGGCTCGTCAGGGGCTGTTTTCAGGCCGGAGTCGAGGTGGGGTGCAGGGGTTCGGGGGTGGCCGTGGGGGTGGAGCGGTCGGTGGTGGTGAAGTGGCGGGCGACGAGCATGAGGGCGAAGGCCGTGAGGAGCATGGCCACCAGGACCGCGATCGAGGTCCAGAACATGGTGTCGTACAGGGCGATGTCGGCGCGGATGACTGCACGGCGGGCGAAGGTCATCGGGGCGATGTCCTCGAAGGGACGGAACGCGGGAGGGGTTGTGCCCGCGGGGAATACACCGCCGAAGGTGAAGATCTGGAACATATAGAAGGCGAAAGCGGCGATCGAGCCGGTGACGCGGCCGAACACCACGATGAACAACTGCGTGGTGACGGCGGCCACCGCGCCGACCAGGACGATCACAGCCGCCATGACCGGCCACTGCTCGGGCGACCAGCCCGCCGAACTGCCGTAACCGGCGGCCAGCGCGGTCAGGACGATGACTCCGGCCGCGCCGACCGCGGAGCCCCGCAGCAGAGGTACGGCGGTGCGTCGCCAGGGGGTGCGGCCGGTCGCGGCTCCACGCCACGGGCGCACCAACATCCAGAGCACGATGGCGGCCAGGAACGCGCCCATGACCACCAGGACCGGGCCCGCACCGCGGGCGATCTCCTTGTGGCTGCGGTCGCCGCCGCGGACCAGCTGGCTCGGCTCCTGGTTGCGGACGTCCATGGTGACGGGCTGGGCGATCACGTCGGCGGAGGCCGTGGTGTCGGTGATGTGGGGGGCGGCGGAGGCGCCGTCGCGGAGGCCGGTGTCGAGTTGGGTGGCGCCGTCGTCCAATTGGGTGACGCCGGAGCGGAGTTCGTGGCCGCCGTCGGCGAGCTGACGGAGGCCGGTGGAGAGTTCGGTGGCGCCCGCACCGAGTTGGACCGCGCCGTCGCGGAGCTGGGTGGAGCCGTCGGCCAGGGCCAGCACGCCGGCGCGGTATTCGGCCTTGGGGTCGGTGAGCTGGCGGGCCAGTTCCTTGGTACCGTCCCGCAATTGGGTGAGCTGGCCGACCAGGGAATCGGGGTCGCCAGGGCGCTGGCCGATCAAGCCCTTCAGCTGGGTGGCGGCGTCGGCCACGGACGGGTCGGGGTTCTTGCTCAGCTCGTCGAGCAGCGGGTTCAGTTGGGTCGCGAGCTTTCCGGCGGGTTCGACCACGTCGAGCAGGGGCGTGATGATCTGGTCGACGCCGTCGCGGATCTGGGTCGCGCCGGTGCCGAGCTGGTCGGTGCCGGTGATCAGTTCGTGGGCGCCGTCGGCGAGTTGCACGGTGCCGGTGTGGAGTTCGCGGGTGCCCGCGACCAGTTGGGAAGCGCCGGTGGCGGCCTCGTCGAGACCGCTCGAGAGTTGTCCGGAGCCGTCGGCCAGCTGAGCGGTGCCCTGCGCCAACTGGGTCGCACCCTTCGACGCGTCGCCGATGCCCGCGCCGAGACTGTTGACGCCGACCAGGATCTGCGAGGCGTAGCTGCGGCCGATGGTGGCGGCGATCTGATTCTGAGCGTCGGCGATCACGCTATTGGCGACGGCGGGGCCGAGAGTGCCGTTGAAGTCGTTGTACCAGACCGCGATTCGGGCGCGCTGCGGCACGGGATCGGTCACGCTCAGCACACTGCGGGTGAAATCCGCGGGAATGACGACGGAGAACGCGTAGCGGCTCTCGCGCAGGCCCTGCACGGCTTCAGCGCTGCTGACCCGATGGAACTGCAGCTCGCCGCCGGACACCAGGGTGTCGAGAATCTCGGTCCCCATGTTCTGGGCCTTGCCGTCGGAGACGCCGCCCACATCGTCGCTGGCGACCGCCACCGGGATCCGCTTCAGATACAGCTCCGGGTCCCACATGATCCACATGTAGACCGCCGAGATGAGCGTCGGCACCACCAGGAACAGCACCACCAGGACCCGAAGCGGACCCGAGGCCCGGCGCGTCCGGAGCAGCTCGCCGATGCGTGCGCGAATGGATGTCGATCTGTCTGCCACGGCGAAACCCCGATACTGCCCAGTGAAACGGTCGAGCCCAAGCTAGTTGGTCGCTCGTCCAGTATGTGGGGATTCGGGGAAATTGTCCTGCCGAGTCAGCGAATCGCGTCCACCACCAACGCGGTCGTGTTATCGGTGCCGCCACGCGCGAGCGCCGCACCGACCAACCCCTCCGCGACCTGACCCACCGAGGAACCCTGCGCCAGGATCGATTTGATGAGCGGCATGCCCAGCTGCTTGCCCACCCCGTCACTGCACAGCAGCAGCCGCCCCGCGCTCGACCCGGTGGAGGCCCGGCCGATGTCGCCGGGGCGCACCGTGCGCACCGACGTGGTCACCAGATGCCGCATGCCGGGCAGCGGATCGTGCCCGCGCGCCCGGAAGTACTCGGCCACCGTGTGGTCGGTGGTCATGCGGTGCAGGACACGGCCGTTCCATCGGTAGGCCCGGCAGTCGCCGACCCACGCGACATCGCACGGACCGTCCGGCTGCCCCTGGCTCGGCAGCACCGCGACCACCAGCACACAGTCGGCGGCCGACTCGGGTAGCTCGTCCACCAATCCCTTTTGCGCCGCCAGGATTGCGGCCTGCGCGCCCTCCGTAACCGCCACCTTCGCCGCGATCGAGGCCGCCAGCCGTGCCGCCCGGGCCGCGGCCAGATGATCACCGACCCCGTCTGCCACCACGAAAGCGCTGCGCCCACTCCGCGTATCCGTGAAGGTGGCGAAGGCGTCCGCGTTGACGGTCCGCCGCCCCAGCCGGGTCACCCCCGACCCCGCAACCCGGACGAGCAGCGCGCCGGCATCGGCTTCTTCCACCTCGATGGCTTCGGTGTGCACGACCCGACCTCCTGGGACTCGGTCTCACGGGGTGCTGACGACCAGCACTACCCATTCAACGGGCGAAACCCCTGCTCCGCTCCCGAATTGCCTGTGGGCTTGCTGAGGAACCGCCGAACCGACCCCGCACATTCAGTGGTACGCCATGTAACGGATACCATCACACCCGTGGCCAAGCTCAAGGTTTCCGTAGACGTCCCGATCCCGCCCGACCAGGCCTGGTCGCACGCCTCCGACCTGCCCGAACTGGACAAGTGGCTGACCCTGCACGAAGGCTGGCGCGGCCCGGTCCCCGACGACCTCACGCCCGGCACCCGGCTCATCGGCGTCGCCACCGTCAAAGGCTTCCGCAACCGGGTCACCTGGACGGTCAAGACCGCCGAACCCCCGAACCGCCTGATCCTCAACGGTTCCGGAATCGGCGGCACCAAGTTCGGCATCGAACTGCGGGTCGCACCGAGTTCGACCGGCTCGCAGGTCACCGCGAACTTCGAACTGGGCGGCGCACCCCTGTTCGGGCCCATCGGCTCGGCGGTCGCGCGCGCCCTGCGCGGAGACATCGAACGCTCCCTGGAACGCTTCGTCCAGCTCTACGGCTGAATATCTCGCAGTGCCAGGCGAATTCGAGACCCGAAGAGTCGGCACGCCATAACTTCCGATCAGAAATCACGAATTCCCCTCCACTGACAAGTGCAAATTGTAAATACGTAGACAGCGATCACGTGTCTAGAATTCAGAGCATGCAGGTGCATACCCAACAATTGCGCTGCCTCATGACGGTCGCCGAAGAGAAGAGTTTCGCCAGCGCCGCGCAGCAGCTGTGCATTTCCCAGCAGAGCGTGAACGCACAAATGAGGCAGCTGGAGCGGGCGCTGGACATCGTCCTGTTCGCCCGCACCACACCCGCCATCGAGCTGACGGCAGCCGGTTCGGCGTTTCTGCGGGACATCAGCCGAACCGACAACCTGGACACGGCGATCGAACGCGCCCGCGATATCCAGCACGCGGAGCAGGATCGCCTCGTCCTGGGGACGCTCGAAGGCGCGGCTCTTACCCTCACCGAACCGATCCTCGACGCGTTCCAGCAGCGCCATCCCGGGGTCACCGTGCAGCAGCGGCAGTCCAGCTACGACGACCCGAGCGCGGGGCTTCGAGATGGCGCGGTGGACGTCGCACTCGTCCGGCGGCCCTTCGCCGACAAGGGAATTCATTGCGAAACCCTGTTCGCCGAACCCCTGATGGTCATGCTCCCCACCGACCACAGGCTCGCCGACCACACCCAGGTCCACGTCGGAGACCTGGTGGACGAGACCATGATCGGCGCGTCCTCCAAAGACCCCGAATGGAACGCCTTCTGGGAACTGGACGCCTACCGCGACGGCCGCCCGGCACCGATCACCCACCGCACCGCGTCGGCGCTGGAATCCCAGTACAAGGTGCCCCTGGGCCTCGGCATCGTGGTCACGGTGGCCGCCGCACGCTGGCTGCCGTTCCCGGGGATCCGGCTGGTGCCGATCACCGGCGCCGCCCCGAGCGAGGTCGCCGTCGGCTGGCGCGCGGCGGGCGAGAGCGCCCTGGTGCGCTCATTCGTCGACGTGGCCACGAAGATCCGAGACACCCGCCACGACCTGGTCGACCCGCTGCAACGCCCCGACTTCACCGACCGGACGATGCCTTTCCAACCGTGATCGTCGATCACAAAGGCAACCGCAGGACAATTTTGCCCCTCGGCCGACGTTTTTCTCGTGGCCCGGAGACCGAATTGTCTATCGGCGCGTCAATTGATGCCCGTTGGACGGAATACCACCGACACAGGCCTCGCCCATTACCCGCGCGGCCAACAGCTTTCACTGAACACGGTTGATGGGGTGACACCGCTGTACGGTGCCACCCCATCAACTGTGTTCGAGACACGATCAAGCGTGTGCGATGAGCCCCAGGCCGGGGTTGTCCGCGAAGACCGACTTGATCGGCTGCGCGTTCATTACAGACGCATTCGGTCGCCGATCGGCGCGACCGGCACCCTGGTGGCGCGCATGATCGCGATCAGCCGTTCCAGGTCCGCGATGCGCTTACGGAGTCGCCTGTTCTCCTCGGAAATGCGCGCACAGCGACTCGATCCGACCATGCCCGCTTCGCTTTCCGCCTGCCTGATCCACAGGCGCAGCGCTTCATGATGCACGCCGAGTTCGGCGGCCATTCCGCGAAAGGTCGGCTTGGGATCAGATTCCCGGTACAGCCGGATGGCGTGCGCCCGCAGCGCATCCGGGTACTTCTTGGGCGGCGCCACGGCGACCCCCTTTCTGGTCGACGTCGAAAGACGTTAGCCCACAAGCAAACCCGAGTAAAATCAGAATTTCATGGTCATTGACAACCACTGGCTGTCAATCGCGCCGGATGCGCTTCCTGGCCGATCCAGACCCTACCCGACCTGGAATCTCTCGATAAATCATTCTTTGTTGCCGATCGCCAGGTTCGACTTGTCAATCCTGGCGGCAATTGACAGATCAGCCTTGTGAATGGACCCGATATTCTGATTTTTCTTGTCCCCCAGGGTGTTCTAGCGTGATCACGACATTCGGGCGCGAATTGTGAAGCCCCGAACCCTCCCATTCCACGCCCTATTGCCGGAGGAGTACATCCATGAAGCCCAGCCTCGTGCGAGCGTCCGTCGTCACGTCCCTCGCGCTGCTGCCGCTCGGCCTCGCCGCGAGTCCCGCCCAGGCGGATCCGCAGGCGCCGTCGACCGTCGATTTCCAGTGCCAGGCCAAGCCCCCGATCGGAGACGCCCAGACCTTCACGATGGCGCTGGGGGTGTCGGGCACCGCACCGAGCGTCGCGAGCGTCGGTGACGCGGTGGCGATTACGCTCACGCCGGCTGCCCAGCAGGTCCCCGACTCGGTCTCCGGCCATGCCCTCCGCAGTCTGCGCGGATTCAAGCTGTCCATGCCGGTTCCGACGAATTCGACGTATGTGTCGAGCACGGTGTCCGGCGGCACGGTCGCCGCGACGGTCGGACAGTCCGGGGGCCGGATCACCCTCGACGCTCCCGGGACCGCCACAGCCGGAGCCGATTTCACCCTGCCCGCGGTGACCGTGAACGTCACCGCGTCCGCGGCCGGGACCATCACCAGCGCTCTCGCGGGCACCAGCTTCGACGATCCGGGTCTCACCTTCACCGCATCGGTGGATTCGGGCACGATCCTCGGCGCGATCGACGTGCCCGTGAAGTGCTATCCCGGTTCCGCACCGACCCTGACCAGGACCACGGTGACGGCCGGGAACCCGGGCGGCAACCCCGGTGGCACTCCGGGCGGCAACTCCGGGTCCGGCAACAGCAACTCGGGGTCGTCGCGTCTCCCGGGTCTGGCGGCCCTCACCGGTTCCGCCGGGTCCTAGGCGAGGCCCGACACCGCGAAAGAACGTGCGAGCCGATAGATCCCGGCTCGCATACGGCCCCTCCGCAGCGGGGGCCTGTCGGGCACCGCCGGCCGCCGGTTCTTCTCCCACAGCCGGATCGGCCGGCGGTGCTCGACGCATCGGACGGAGTTCCGAAATCCCGTCAAGACAAAGGACATCTCCATGACACACGTAACCGCCCGCGCCGCTGTCGGCGCGGCCGCCACCGTCGCCCTCGGCGCGGTGACGCTGCTGGGTTCCGCCGCCGCCGGCGCGGCCCCGACGACGATCAGCTGGGACAACGGCTCGAGCCACTACACCCGGACGGTGAGCAATACGACTCCGCGGGTGGGCGAGAAGATCACCGTCAGCACCAAGATCGAGCGAACCGGCTCGGACGAGAAGATCAACTGGTTCAAGGACTTCCACGACGCCTGCCTGACCTATGTCACGAATTCGGCGAAGCTGACCGACACCAGCGGCGAGCACCAGGTCGAGCCCTACCTGGACATCAAGGACGACTTCATCGCGGGTGACTTCACCGCCACCAGCTACAAGGTGGTCGCGAAGGCGGGCTCACCGGCCCTGTTCAGCGCCCAGTACACGGTCGGCACCGACTGCGAGGAGGGCTTGGAGCTCGACAGCGGTATCGAATACCTGTCGAGCGCCGGGAAAGCCAGCTTCACCAGCCAGGGGCCCGCGATCACGGTCTCCAAGGCCTCGACCGCCACTTCCACCACCACGCTCGCGCCCGTGACCGGCGCGGTGGCCGGCAAGGCCGTCACCCTGACCGCGACCATCGCGCCGGCCCAGGCCGGAGGCTCGGTCACCTTCAAGGACGGCAGCACCGTCATCGGCACCGCGCAGGTCGGCAGCAACGGCAAGGCGACCGTCCAGTGGACGCCCGCCGCCGCCGGCCAGCACACCATCACCGCCGAATACTCCGGCTCCAACGCCGCTTCCGGCTCGCAGGCGACCGCGAGCGTCACCGTCACGTCCTCGGGCGGAACGGGAGGCACCGGCGGCACCGGCGGCACGGGTAGCGCCGACGGCATCCTCAGCAGCCTCGGCTCCCTGCTCGGCGGCACCGGCGGCACCGGCGGCACCGGTAGCGCGGACGGCATTCTCAGCAGCCTCGGCTCCCTGCTCGGCGGCACCGGGTCCAGCAAATAGCCACGACCCCGCCGGCTGAACACAAAGCGGCCCGGAACCACAAGGTTCCGGGCCGCTTTCCTGTCTGGTTCCCAGCTACGAGAACATTGGCGATGAGATGCATCCGAGCGTCGCGAGGTGACCGCTCACGCAGGCGGATTGCCCCAGCCGGTGGCGTGGTCCGGGCCGCGGACTACGCTGCCCCGCGACAGCGGCTCCGGCGGCGACCTGGTCGCCCGCGGCGAACGCGACGCGATAGCGGCTCAATTCGCCAGCAGGCGTTCCAGATCCGGTCGACGGCGACTGGCTCGGCCCATCCGGCAACGATCCAGGCGTGCCCGGCGAGACCTGAACCCATTGGGATCCAACAAGTCCCGGCAGAGGACACCGCGTCCTCGCCCGGACACAGATCGAGCCGCACCCGGTTGGCCGGGTGCGGCTCGAGTTACTCAGCGAGCGTGCCTACTTGAGTTTGCGGCAGTACAGGGCGTCCGGATGACCGCCTCGGGAGTTCCACGAGAAGCCGATGCCCGCGGCATACTCGTCGGAGTTGCACTGGCCCTTGTAATGGTTGTTGGCGTAGTCCCCGCCTTCACCGGAGGCCGGGCGGTTGTCACCCCTGTCGTCCCACACGGTGCGACCCGCGCCGGCGAGGGGGATGCGGCCGGGGGCGCACAGGATGGCGGACATGCCGCCACCGTTCAGGCTGTAGCCGATCATGAACTGCCCGTTCTGGCACTGGTACTTGGTGAACCCGTTGGCCCAGTCGGTGTCCACCTTCTCCTCGTTCACCTTGTTCGCGAGCGTGCCGGGCCTCCACAGGTCGCCCTCGTTGGAGTCAGTGCACAGACCCCGCCTGCCGGTCGCGCTGATCCCGATCAGGCGCTGGTCATCGGGGCACACCATTTTCGTTGCGCCGGAATCCCAATCGTTGCCCGCCCGCAGGGACGCGTTGTGGTCGGCGTTGGTGCCGTAGAGCATCGACCAGGCGCGCATGGGCGCGACCTGCCCGGACTTGCCCTTCTCGCCCACCAGTCGACGGAAGTATCCACCGCGCCAGTCACCGCCATTGGAGGTGACACTGCTCAGGTTGCCGTCGGCGGCGTAGCGCAGCAGTCCCCAGTTATCGCCTTGATCCGGGGTCTGGTAACCGACGATCGGCCAGTAGGCCCAGTCCAGGTCGCGGCTGATCAGGTAATCGACCATGTTCGCGAACCACGCTTTGTCCTGCTCACTGCCCTGGGTTCCGACGCCGAATTCACTGATCCACACCGGTGCGGTGAAGTGCTTGTCGGGCGTCGTCGCCACATACCCGGCGAGCTCGTCCATCGAGCGGAACAGGTCATCGCGCGACATTTCGCGGAAGCGAGTGTCGTGGGTTTCGCCCAAGCCGGTCGCGCCGGTGTGGTTCGGGCCGATGTAGCCGTAGAAGTGGGCGCTGTACACGACCTTGTGCGAGCGAGTGAGCGTCGAGCTCAGCCAGCTCTGCGGCTTCAGCATGGGGCGTTCGTGCGGGAACAGATCGGAGGGGATGCCGGTCCAGTTCAGGCCCTCGATCATGATGAGCAGATTCGGGTTGGCGGTGGTCAGGATTCGATCACCGGCCTGGCGGGAGGCCGCCTCCCAGTCCTGGTTGTCGCCCCAGCCCACGTTGGGGTCGTGCCAGGTGGTCCGCCGGATCTCATTGCGCAGGTCCGCGCCGATGACGCCGGGGTTGCCCTTGTACCGGGCCGCCATGAACGCCCAGTCGTCCACCCATTTGCCGGTGTCCTGGCCCGAATTCCAGAATTCGTTGCCGTCGTTCGAGCAGCACCATTTCGTGGTGGTGGTGTGGTTGTTGAGGATGACGCCGAGCCCGGCATCGGTCAGCGCCTGAACCGCCCGGTCGTAGACCTCGAGCGGCTTGAGGCCGTTGAGCGAGGGGTTGGCGGTCAGACCGCGCACCGGCCGATCGTCGGAGATCATCTCGTTTGAGAACGGCAGGCGAATGCTGTTCAGCCCCAGCGCTTTGAAGTCCTTGACCAGCTTGTCCATCGAGACGCGCTCCAGGCCGAGCGGCGCTCGATGCCCGACCTCGCCGCCCTGGTTGTTGGCCGGGTCCTCGTCGTCGCCGCTGCCGTTCCAGGTGCCGCTGGAGCCGTGCCAGTTACCGGATTGCAGTTTGACCCGGTTCCCGTTCGCGTCGACGATATAGCGCCCACGGGTACTGAGCGGGCCTTTCAGATCCGATCCCCCTGGACCCGAACCTCCGCAGCCGGCAGATCCGGAAAACAGGCATGGCCAAGCTTCGCTGGTAGGCGCGAAATACATCCCCAGGGCCAGCAGCATCGCGGAGACCAAGGTGAACGCCGACAGCGCTTCCCACCCTGGCCGCCGCCGAAAACGGTGTTCAATCAACGTCATTCGAGTTCCTCATCCGAAGGTCGATAACCGCGTGCTACTTGCTGGAACCGGTTCCGAGCAGCGAACCGAGGCTGCCGGTGGAGACGCCGCCGCCCCCGTCACTGTCCTTGGCGACAGTGATGAACGGGCCGTAGCTGTTGTAATCGCCCTTACCGAGCGAACCCTGGTAGGACGCGCCGCTCGAGAGGGGGACGCCGCGGGTGCAGCCCGCACCGACGGTGTACTTGACGGTGAGGGTGGCCGGGCTGGCGGCCTTGACGAACACGCGGTAGCTGGTGGCCATGAAATCGCCCGCGGTGAAGCCGGGCCTGATCTCGAGATAAGGCTCGACAGCCTTGTCGCCGGTGCCGTCGTTCATCCTGGCCGAGTCGGTGACGTAGGTCAGGCAGGCGTCGTGAAAGTCCTTGACCCAGTTGAGCTGCAGGTCGGGACCGGTGCTGCGCTCGAACTTGGTGGTGACCGTGATGGTGTCGCCGGCCTTGGGCGTGGCGTCACTGACGGTGCGGGTGACGCTCGCGACGCGGTCGGTCCACGTGACGGAGTCGGGGGCGGCGTGTGCCACGCCGGTGCTCAGCAGGGTCAAGGCCGCCGCGGCGGTCACGGTGCCGGCGGCGATACCGTGCCGAGTTGCTCGGTGTGTCATTGGAATCCTTCGGACGCAATGCGGTTGATTTGAGCGTCGAACCGGGTGCGGCCGACTCATCGGCAGAACTGTAGGGCGATGTCTTTTCCCTGTGAAACGCTGATTTCGGATGGATCCACAGGTTTTGATTGTGAAAGCATTTCGCCGGGTCAGCGCACTGATTCAGGGCGGCACGGCCATTTCCGGTCCCCCATTCACGGCCGATGAATTCGCCGGCCGCGGCTCGGCCACTAGAATCTGGGCATTCGCACAGGATGCCGGAGGCCCGTGCGCCGAACAGGGTTTGGAGGCATGGGCGGTCCCGCACGCGAGCAACCCCGCCAGGAACGCAGCCGGCTGCGGCGCGAGGCGCTGGTCCGCGCGGCGCTGGAATTGATCGCCGAGCAGGGACCCGCGGCCGTGACCCATCGCAAGGTGGCGGCCCGCGCCGAACTGCCGGGTGCGACGACCGGATACTTCTTCGCCTCCGTCCAGGATCTGATCGACGAGGCGCTGGCGCTGCAGGTCCGCGACCGCATCGCCGAATTCGGGCCGATGTTCGAGAACGCGCTCGCCGACCGCCCCACCCTCGACGAACTGCTGCGGCTCATCGCGGTCACCGCCGCCCGCTCCCGCACCGCGGTGATCGCCCAGTTCCAGCTGTACCTGGACGCGGGGCGGCGACCCGAACTGGAAGGTCCCGTCACCGAGGCGCTCGAACAGTTCGAAGCGCTCGCCGCCCGGGTGCTGCGCGCCTGCGGGGCCGTCGATCCCGAGGAGGCGGCGGGACAGATCGTGGCCATGATCGACGGTTTCCTGCTGCATCGCCTCGGCCGACCGCGCACCCGCGCGGTGGAAGCCGATTCCCTGCATCAGGCATTGCGCGCGCTGACGCTGTCGCATCTCGCCGGGCCCGAACGCGACGCGGCCGACCGGCTGCTGCGGCGACGGGTCGGGCCGGAAGCCGAGTAGCTCTCCGAAACCCCCAGCGGCACAGCGAATCACCCAGAAATCCTGTACAAACGCACAGATTCGAATAATCTGTACACTCGCACAGATTTCAGCCTCGATCGAGATGAGGACATATGCGTTCCGCACTGACCGGCCTCGCCGCCGCGGCGGCTTTCGCGACACTGCTCACGACGCCCGCGGCGGCCGACGCGGGCCCGCACGGTTATGAGGAGTACGTCGCCCTGGGCGACTCGTTCGCGGCCGGACCCCTGGTACCGGCCCAGAGCGGCGACTCGGCGAGCTGCCTGCGGTCGGTCGACAACGGGTATCCGGCACGACTGGCCGCCACCCTGGGCATCCGGAACTTCCGTAACGTGACCTGCTCCGGAGCCAAAGCCCAGGACTTCGACAAAGCCGGTCCCGGATGGGGACGCGGCGCGACACCGCAGTACGACGCCCTCAGCGCGCGCACCGACCTGGTCACCCTCACCATCGGAGCGAACGACGCCGGACTGTTCCAGGACCTGCTCGGCTGCTTGAGCCCGGCGCCGGACAACGCCGCCCGCGCCTGCGTGGACCGCTTCACCGGCGGCGGCGTCGATCAACTCGCGGACAAGGTGGACACCGCCGCCTCGACCATCGGCGCCACCCTCGACGAGATCGCGCGCCGCGCACCCCGCGCGCGCGTCATGATCACCAGCTACGGCCAATACCTGCGTCCCGGCGGATGCCCGGACCTCGCCGCCCCGATCACGGCCCGCGACGCCGACTACCTGCAGACCACCATCGACCGTCTCGGCGACCGCATCGCCGAACAGGCCGCCACGCACGGCGCGACCTTCGTCGATCTGCGTCGAGCCAGCCTCGGACACGACTCGTGCGCCGCCCCGCGGGACCGCTGGATCGAGCCACTGCTGCCCGCCGCCCCGGCCGCGCCGTTCCACCCCAATGCCCAAGGCGGACAAGCCTTCGCGAACCTGATCGCAGAGGCGCTGTGAGGAAGTAGCGGGAGAGGATCGAAACCGCGGACGATCAGTCCGCGACCAGGTTCATGCGGAGGAACTCGGTGATGCGGAGCAATTTCGGTGGACGCACCGCCCCGTTGAGGAAGGCCTGGATGGCCTCGTCCGCTCCGACCAGGCGCGGTGCGGTGAGTTCCACGTCGGTCCCGTCGATCCGGAGGCCGGCTCCGCCGGCCGCCAGGACATTGCGCACCCAATCCGAGCGCGATCCGTACACGGGGACGAACAGGTAGCCGCCGTCGACCGGGTAGGCGTCCATCGGGGTGCGATACGTCGCGCCGGAGACCCGGCCGACATGTGTCAGCACGGGCCACTTCCCGCTCGCGATCGCGCGCGGGTTGAACACCCGCTTGTTCACGTGCCCCCACCATCTCGGCATCGGCATGGTGCATCTCCTTCTGACGGTAGTGCGCATGACTTCGAGCCTTACGGTCGTAAGTCATCCTTACATGTGTAAGGTTGGCTTACGATCGTAAGCCTGTCAACACCTCGTCCAGGGAGCCGCCGTGTCGCGACCATCGCAACCACTGAGCAGGGAACGCGTACTGGAGGCCGCCATCCGAGTCGCGGATCGCGGTGGCGTGGAAGCGATCACGATGCGGCGGGTAGCTCAGGAGCTGGGCGTCGAGGCGATGTCGCTGTACCACCACGTGCCCAACAAGGACGGCCTCCTCGACGGCGTCGTCGACACGGTGTTCGCGGCGATCGAACTCCCCGCACCCGGAGGCGGCGACTGGCGTGACGCGATTCGCGTGCGCGCCCGGTCAGCCCGAGAGGTTCTCTCGCGGCACAGTTGGGCGCTCGGACTCATGGACTCCCGGCGCAACCCGGGACCGGCCACGCTCCGCAGCCACGACGCGGTGCTCGGCGTACTTCGCGCAGCGGGCTTCCCGCTTCCACTCGCCGCGCACGCGGTGTCGCTCATCGACAGCTACACCAGCGGATACGTTCTCCACGAGGCCAACCTGCCGGCGACGACGCCCGCCGACGTCGACGACGTCGCGGGCGCGATCCTAGAACGCGTGCCGCCCGACCAATTGCCGTACCTGCGGGAAATGATCGTCGACCACGCCCTCGGGACGGACTACGACCACACCGGCGAATTCGCCTACGGCCTGGACCTGATCCTCGATGCGCTCGAGGATCGCCGGAAGCTCGGCTAGTCCCAATCGAACCAATCGAAGAACTCGAACGGCAGTAGATGCTTGTACCAGCCCGGAGGGATTCCCCAGCCCGGAGGGAACAAGAAGTGCTTGCTATCCCCGACCTGGTCCGAGTGCTGATCGACAGGGGTGGGGGTGTAGTTGGTGACCACATCGGCCTGGGTCGGGACGGTCACGGCGGTGACCGGAGCCACCGCAACAGCACCGGCAAGGACGGCCCGAGCCACCGTTTGCCTGGTCATTGCGAACATTGCCGAACCTTTCTGATGATCGAACGGTCGCATCATCGTGATGCTCCCGAATCCCGCGCTGTCGGCGGTGTACGCCGAGGTCGACCGCGCGGGGAATGCCACGAAGGCCCAGGGGCAATGCCGGGGGTCTGCGCGCCCCCGCAGAGGGGGCCGACGTGCGCCACGGTAGGCATTCAAGGTCAACGGCGGGCTACGTTCGAGCCGATTCTCGGAGTAGATCAAGCGCGACATCGACTCCCCCGCCGAGCTGGGCGCGGCGCGCTGCTTCGAGACCGAGGTACGCGATCTGGGTCGGCGACGCCAACCTCCGGTTCCAGTGCGGCGTGGCGTTCCGCAGACATGTCGCGTTCGTCTGGAGCAGTGACGAGCAGGACGTGCGCCGGCGCGCGGCCGCTCAGTACATGATCCTGGCGAACTGTTGGCGCGTACTCGTCCGTAGACGCGAGAAAGGCCCGGAACCTGATGGTTCCGGGCCTTTTCGTAGTAGCGGGGACAGGATTTGAACCTGCGACCTCTGGGTTATGAGCCCAGCGAGCTACCGAGCTGCTCCACCCCGCGTCGGTGAACACAACATTACACACGGCCGAGCAGATGCACCAAATCGACTGGTCAGGCGGGATTTCACGGGAGATGTGAGCACGCTGGGCGAAGGTCGCGGAGCGAATCGGACCGGACGGTTGCCCGTAAGCGGAGTAATCGAAGTGAAAATCTCCCATTTGAGAGCCTCGCGTACGCGTATGGCCGTTGACATACGCCAGAAACGTGACCGGTGTCACAAATTCCCGGTGATTCGAGTCACATCACGGTGAGATAACAGACCGTTCCGGATCAGCATTTACAGCATAGCCAACCTGCATCAATGCCGATTTTCCAGTCATTCGCTTCATGCAATTCTGACGTTATCAAGACGTGATCTACCGAGATTTCCTCGTTATCGTCAGTCGCGGCCCGGACCAAACCTGCGATGGGCTCCGACTCGAACCGCTGCACTCCGGAAACCCTGTCCCGCGGTCGAGCACCCCGACTCCTGGGGACAGGGACACGGCGGAGCATCCGCGCCGGGCCGGTCGGCACAGGGAGGGAAAAACACATGAAACAGAACCGGAAGATCAACACCCGCGCCCTCGGCCTCGCCGCCGTCACCGGCGCACTTGTTGCCGTCCCGTTCGGCTTCACCGCGACCGCCTCCGCCGCTCCGGCCCACGACTGGGACGGCGTCGCCCAGTGCGAGAGCGGCGGCAACTGGGGCATCAACACCGGCAACGGCTACTACGGCGGCCTGCAGTTCTCGCAGAGCACCTGGGCCGCCAACGGTGGTTCCGGCAACGCCGCCAACGCCAGCAAGGCCGAGCAGATCCGCGTGGCCGAGAACGTGCTCGCCTCCCAGGGCGTCGGCGCCTGGCCGGTCTGCGGCCAGTACCTGCGCACGGGCATCTCCGAGCCCGAGCCCGCCCCGGAGCCCGCCGCCCCCGCGCCCGTCGCCCCCGCGGCCCCCACCGACCGCCAGGCCCTGATCGACCAGGCCAAGAGCGTCGCCAACACCGTCGCCGGGCAGCTGGGCATGCAGGATCAGTACAACCAGATCCTCGCCTCGAACGCCGGCCTCATCGAGACCTGGGGCAAGTAGCCCGAATCTCCTTCCTTTTCCGGAAGATATGGAAAGGTGCTGCGTCAATGGCGACGCGGCACCTTTCGCTATTTCGAGGCAATAATTCTTATTGTGCGACAGTAATTTCCGTGTCGCGCAAAGCGAAAGGCGCTGCCATCCAACGGATGACAGCGCCTCTCACGTCAACGGATCAGCCACCGGCCTTCTGGTAGTTGTTCACCGCGGTCTGCAACTGCTCGAGCGCCTTGCCCAGCGCGCCCAGATCGCCCGACTTCTGCGCGTCCTGCACCTGCCGCAACGCGTCGTCGAGCTGCTTCACCGCCGCGTCCTTACCGGTGGATCCGGTCGGCGGAGGCGGATTGGCCGGCGGCGTCGCGCCCGGGGTCGGCGGTGTAACCGCTTGTCCTGGTTGATCGGTCGCGGCATTGCCCGCGGCGGGCAGGATCTGGTCGAGGGCTTCCTTGACCGTCGCGCCGTAGCCGACCTTGTCGCGGTAGCTCGCCAGCACCTTCACCAGCTGCGGGAAGGACGGCGCGTTCGGACCACCGGTATTGCGTTCCAGGTACCACGGTTCGACGTAGAGAATGCCGCCATCGCCAACCGGCAGCGTCAGCAGGTTGCCGTACTTGATCTTGTTGACATTGCCGCCCGTCAACAGGTTCCGATCCCTCGACACTTGATCGGCCGTCGTCATGGACGTCTGCGTCTGCCCCGGGCCCGGGGTCTGCGAGTCCGCGGGCAACTTGAGCACCGTCAGCTTGCCGTAGTTCTGCGGATCCGAATTCGCCTGCAGGTAGGCGGACATGTAGTTCCGCTTGTAGCCCACGATGGCGCTGGTCAGATTGAACTGTGGCTTACCGGTTTTCGGATCGCCGAGCAGCACGTAGTACGGCGGCTGATGCGCACTACTGGCCGCGCCCTCCTGGGTCGGATCATTGGGCACCGACCAGAAGGCATTGCCGTTGAAGAACTCCACCGGATCATCCACGTGGTACTTGGCGAGCATCTCGCGCTGCACCTTGAACAGGTCCTCGGGATAGCGGAAGTGCGAACGCAGTTCGTCGGAGATCTCGCTCTCCGGCTTCACCGAGTTCGGGAACACGCCCTCCCAGGCCTTCAGCACCGGGTCGGTCTTGTCCACCTCGTAGAGGGTCACGGTGCCGTCGTAGGCGTCCACCGTCGCCTTCACCGAGTTGCGGATGTAGGAGACTTCCTTACGCGGTAGTAGACGCCCCGTGGCCTGGTCGATGCTGTCCTCGACCGCACCGTCCAACGGCGTCCGCTGCGCGTACGGGTAGTTGTCGAGGCTGGTGTAGCCGTCCACGATCCAGACGATGCGGCCCTTGACCACCGCCGGGTACGCATCGCCGTCGGCGGTCAGCCACGGTGCCACCTTGGTGACCCGTTCGCGCGGATTGCGATTGAAGATGATCTTCGAATCCGAGCCGATGGCGCCCGAGAACAGGATATTGCGCTCGGCGTACTTGGCCGCGAAGGCCAGCCGGTTGAACCAGTTGCCGATCTTCACGCCGCCCGCACCGTTGTAGGTGAACTGGTCGGTAGGAGTGTCGTATTCGCGCGGGGTCTGACCGTTGGCGCCGACGATGGCGTAGTCGGCGTCGCTCTTGGAGATCAGCTCGCCGTAGTAGATGCGCGGCTGATCGACCGGGATGGCTTCCTTGAGCCCGGCCTTCTTGGTGATCAGGTCGCTGACCGTGGACATGTCGCCGACGGTGAACACCGGATAGCCGTAGCCGCCGTTGGAATCGGTGCTGCCCGCGCTCTGCCCGGCCTGCTGGGATTCCTTGGGCGGGGCCGCGTTCACCTTGTTGGCGGGCGAGGCCACGAAGCCGTTGCCGTGCGTGTACACGGTGTGCTTGTTGAGCCAGTTGGTCTGGTTCTCCGACAGGTTCTGCGGCTGGAGCTCGCGCGCCGCCACCACGTAATCGCCCAGTTCACCGTTGACGGTGTAGCGGTCGATGTCGAGCGGGTCGGGGAAGCCGTAGAAGTTCTGCAGCTGCTGGTTGCGTTGAATGAACGTCTGGGTCAGCAGGTTCGGATCCAGCAGGCGGATGTTCTTGATCGTCTGCTGGTCGGCGGGCGAGCTGACCTGTTCATTGGTCGCGACGCCCTTGTAGTTGACGTACTCGACTTTGTCCGGGGTGAGCCCGTACGCGGCGCGGGTGGCCTCGATATTGCGCTCGATGTAGGCGCGCTCCTTGGTGGCCGCGTTCGGGCGCACCGAGAACTGCTCCACCAGCAGCGGCCACACCGCGCCCACCAGCACCGAGGACAGCACCAGCAGCGCCGCCGCCATGGCCGGAATACGCAAGTCGCGCAGCACGACCCCGGCGAAGAAGGCGATGGCGCAGATGACCGCGATGGACAGCAGGATCAGCTTGGCGGGCAGCACCGCGTTGATGTCGGTGTAGGAACCGCCGGTGAAGGTCGGCTCCTTGCGGGTGCTCGACAGCAGCGCGTACCGGTCGAACCAGTAGGCGACCGCCTTGAGCGCCACGAAGATTCCGGCCAGGATCGCCAGCTGCACCCGCGCGGAATTGCTCAGCGTGCCCTCCCGCCCCGACAGCCGCAGCCCGCCGAAGACGTAGTGCGCCACCAGGTTCGCGAAGAACGCGATCACCACCGCCACGAACAGCCAGTTCAGCACCATCCGGTAGAACGGCAGGTCGAAGGCGTAGAAGCCGACGTCGAGATGGAACTGCGGGTCCTGCACCCCGAACGAGCCGCCGTGCAGGAACAGCTGCACCGTCACCCAGTTCGACTGCGCCACCAGACCCGACAGCACGCCGATGAGCAGCGGGATGCCCAGGCCGAACAGACGCAGCCGGCTCATCACCGTGGTGCGGTAGCGGGCGATCGGATCGCCGGGACCGCTCACCGGCACGAATACCGGCCGGGTGCGGTAGGCCAGCAGCAGCGCCAGCCAGATGATCGCCGCCACGACCACCGCGACCACCAGGAACAGCAGCGCCCGGGTGAGAAGCACGGTGTGGTAGACGTTGCGGAACCCCACCTCCCCGAACCACAACCAGTTGGTATAGGCGTCGGTCAGCCGGGGCCCGACCAGTAACAGCGCGGCCAGCACCAGGGCCGTGACGAGCAGAATGCGGCTGCGTCGCGACAGCGAAGGTAAGCCGGTCGGGGGGCGCATGCCCACGATGCCACTCTCCCAGGGTCCGGCGACGTCCGAGCCGGGAAACCGGCGCCGAACGTCGCAGTCCGATGATGCGAGCTGGTCCCAGGGGACCGTTCGCGCCCCACTCTACGTAAAACGCCCGCCGCGCGGCCCAACACCTGCCGCGTCGGACAGGGATTCACGAGATGCGAGGATGACCGGGTGAATCCAGAGCAGTGGGCGGCGTCGGCCCTGTACCGGTGCATTCGGGAAGTCGCGGAGTATGCCGACGGTGAAGGCTGGGATCGGCCGCCGCAGATGTTCGCGCTGGTCCCGACCGCGGACCTGGTCGCCGCCGAGCCCGCGCTGCTCGATCAGCTCGACGAGAAGGACGCGCTGACTCCCATTGCGCAGGAGCCGTTCCCGGAGGACATCGCCGGGGAGGCCGACGCCATGGCGCTCGACGAATTCCTGGGCACCACCAGCTGGCCGGCCTCGGTCGAGGGCTGTGTGCTGGTGCAGCAGATCGTGGTGCTGCCGCCCACCGCCGAACAGTCGCTCGACGACGCCATCGCGCCGCTGCTCGCCGACCGCGACGCCGCCGACCAGGCCGGTCGCCAGGCGGCGCTCACCCACGCCGAACGCCGCGACGCCCGGCTGTACGTCGGCGTGCTGCGTGACGGCACCTCGCTGTCGCTGCTGCAGGTGCGGCCCAGCGAGGAGGAAGAGGACCCGTTCGGCGACCTCGACCTGCGCACCGCGCCGAACCTCGCCCCGAACCTGGTCGAGGCGCTGCGGCACACCCTCGAGAACGACCCCGACGAGTTCTGACCCCGCGCCGGGCGAGGATCAGCCGCAGGTCGGCGCGTCCTTGCCCGCATTGATGTCGTCGAGGGCCTGGACCGCGCCGGACAGGTTCTCGACCTTCACCAGGCGCAGGCCCGCGGGCGTGCGCTGCGCGGCCTCGTTGCAGTTGGCGGCCGGGACCAGGAAGGTCTCGGCGCCCTTCTCACGCGCGGCGATCATCTTGTACTGGATGCCGCCGATCGGGCCGACCTTGCCGTCCGGATCGATGGTGCCGGTGCCGGCCACGAACTTGCCGCCGGCCAGGTCGCCGGGGGTGAGCTTGTCGATCAGGGCGAGGGTGAACATGAGTCCGGCCGAGGGGCCGCCGATCTCGCCGAGATTGAACGCCACCTTGATCGGGCCCTTGGAGATCTCGTCCGGGGTGATGCCCAAGTAGCCCTTGCCGGAGTCGTCGGGGCGCGGGGCCAGGGTGATCTCGGCGGTCTGCTCAACGCCGTCACGACGGAAGACCACGCCGATGGCGGTCCCGGGCTTGACCGAGGAGACCGCGGCGACAACGTCTTTCGCGGTGACGATGTGCTTGCCGTCCACGGTCACCAGTTCGTCGCCCTTGCGCAGCACATCCTTGGCGGGGCCGTCGTCGGAGACATTCGCGAGCTGGACCGCGGTCGGCAGCTTCAGATAGTTCAGCGCCGCCAATTCGGCGGAGTCCTCGGAATCCTTGAACTGCTGCTGATTGGATTTGTCTACATCGTCACGTGTCTGCCCCGGGGGATACACCTCGGCGCGCGGCACCAATCCGTGTTCGCCGCCGATCCACAGTCGGAACGCGTCGAAGATATTCAGCTGATCGCGAACGGAGACGGTCGTCATATTGAGATTGCCGGAAGCGGATTTCAGCTCCGCGCCCTGCACGTCGACCACCTGTTTGCCGTCGAATTCGCCCAGCGTATTGAAGGTCGGACCTGGTCCGAGCGCCACGAACGGCACCGTGACGACACTGCCAACGATACCCAGCGCCAGAATCGGGATCAGAGCGGCGAGCAGGGTGAATATCCGACGGTTCACGCGGCCAAGGGTACTGGTCATCGAGGCCATTGCCGCGCTCCGCTCGGCGGTTCGTGTGATCCGCGGCTCCAGTACCGTAGTGGGTATGAGTGATTTCCCGTTCGGATTCTCGAATCGCGACGACGACCCGGAGCGCAAGCCCGGCGACGAGTCCAGCGGTTCTGATGCGAACAACCCGTTCGGATTCGCCATGGGCGGCCCGGGCGGTGGCGGATTCGATCCCTCGCAACTCGGCCAGATGCTCTCGCAGCTGGGCGCCATGTTCTCCAGCATGGGTCAGCCGGGCGCCGCCCAGGCCGGACCGGTCAATTACGACATCGCCAAGCGGCTGGCCCGCCAGCAGCTGGGCGCGAGCGTCACGCCGGTCTCCGCGGGCGCGCAGAAGGCCGTGACCGACGCCTCGCACCTGGCGGAACTGTGGCTCGACGCGGCCACCACCTTCCCGGCCGGCGCGAACAAGACCGTCGCCTGGACCGCCAACGACTGGATCGAGGAGACGCTGCCCACCTGGAAGCGGCTCTGCGACCCGGTGGCCGAACAGGTTTCGGGCATGTGGACCGCGACGCTGCCGGCCGAGGCCCGCGAATTCGCCGGGCCGATGATGGGCATGCTCGGCCAGATGGGCGGGCTCGCCTTCGGTTCGCAGCTGGGCCAGGCCCTGGGCCAGCTCGCCAAGGAGGTGCTGACCTCCACCGACATCGGGCTGCCGCTGGGTCCCGCCGGCACCGCCGCGCTGCTGCCCACCGCCATCTCCGAATTCAGCGCCGGGCTCGAGCAGCCCGAAAGCGAGATCCTGGTCTACCTGTCCGCCCGCGAGGCCGCCCACCAGCGGCTGTTCGCGCACGTGCCGTGGCTGCGCCAGCAGGTGCTGGGCGCGGTCGAGGACTACGCGCGCGGCATCAAGATGGACTTCTCGGCCATCGAGCAGGCCGCGGCGGGCCTGGACCCGATGACCCTGGCGCAGGATCCGTCCAAGCTGGAAGAGCTGCTGTCCCAAGGGACTTTCGAACCGCAGACCACGCCCGAGCAGAAGGCCGCGCTGGAACGGCTGGAAACCCTGCTCGCCCTGATCGAGGGCTGGGTGGAGACCGTGGTGAGCGACGCCGTTGGCGACCGGCTGCCCGGAGCGAGCGCGCTCGCCGAGACGCTGCGCCGCCGCCGCGCCACCGGCGGCCCCGCCGAGCAGACCTTCGCGACCCTGGTCGGCCTGGAACTGCGACCGCGCAAGGTGCGCGAGGCCGCCGCGCTGTGGCGGCGACTGACCGACGACACCGGCCTGGAGAAGCGCGACGGCGTCTGGGCGCACCCGGACCTGCTGCCCGACTCCTCGGATCTGGACTCCCCAGCGGGCTTCATCGACTCGGTGCTGGGCGGCGGGTCGACGGTGTTCGACGATCCGCTGGCGCAGCTGGCCGAGACCGAGGCGCGCGAACGGGCCGAGAAGGAGGCCCGGGGCGGCGACGCCGAGGCCGGAACCTCGGACGGGGAAGACACCAAATAAGAGTTGTGGATAACCCGCGAAACCGCTGATGAACAAGCGTTTTCGCGGGTTTCCGCTTTTCCGGGAGCCCGCAGACTGACACTATGACGGCAATAAGTTCCACACCGACAACACCGGCCCCCGCTCGAACCGCCACGTCCCCCGCGCGAACGGCATCAGTCACTCCTCCACGCGCGGCAACGGCGGCTCCCTCGCGAACGGCAACGGCGGCTCACCCACGCGCGGCAGCGACGGCTCACCCACATGCGGAAGCGGTGGTTTCACCGCGGACCGCGACCGCGGCTCACCGACGGGCCGCTGCAACTCCGCCGTGCACCGCGACCGCGGCTCACCCACGCGGGGCAACCGCAGCTCCACCGCGCACGGCGGTGGCGACCTCGCCGCGACCTGCGACGACGCCTTCGCGTGGGGCGATCACCTTCAGTCGCGGACCGATGTTGCATCCGCGGATCACGGTGTTGGTGCGACCGAATGGCGCGGTGCAGCTGGGGTGGAGTCCGGAGCGCGCGGTCATTCTGCGACCGCGCGGTCCCGTGGAGTCGGGGCCTGCGTTGGTGCGGCTGCTCGACGGGTCGCGGACCGAGTCGGAGATCCTCTGGCAGGCGCGGGAATTGGGGTTCGCGGTCGAGGACACGCGGACGCTGCTGGGGGAGCTGGCGGATGCCGGTCTGTTGGCGGCGGCGGAGCCGCGGAGCCGGCTGCGGACGGTGCGGGTGCATGGGCGTGGGCCCTTGGCGGACGCGCTGCTCGACGGGCTGCACCGGATCGGGCTGCGGGCCAGGCACTCTCATGGGCGTCCGGGCGTGCCGGATAGCGGCGGGCCGTGGCCGGAGCGGCCGGATCTGCTGGTGCTGTCCGACACGCTGGTGCCCGATCCGGCGCTGATCGCCGACCTCATGCGGGCGCGCGTCCCGCACCTGCAGGTGCGGATCCGCGACGGGGCCGGAATCGTCGGCCCGCTGGTGCTGCCGGGCGAAACGGCTTGCCTGCGTTGCGCGGACCTGTACCGCACGGCGGCCGAACCGGCCTGGCCGCAACTGTCCGCGCAGCTGCTGGGCCGGGTCGGGTGCGCCTCCCCGGCGGTGGCCGCGCTCACCGCGGCGCTGGCGCTGCGCGAGATCGAGACCGTCGCCCGCGGCCGCGCGGAGCGGCCACCCGCGAGTTTGAACGCCACCCTGGAATGGGACCCGGACCTCCCGCGGCTGGATCGGCGGACCTGGACGCCGCATCCCGACTGCGGTTGCGGCGCGGACGCGGTGGTGTGATGGAAACCACTCCCCCTCGTCACCCGGCAGAACACCCGAATCCCATGGCGAACCGTCTGGGACATCGGCATGATGGGAACGTGTCAGAGATTGTGAGCAAGCGCTCTTCCCGCAATGCCAAGCTGGCCAAGATTCCGCTCGGCATCGCAGGGCGGGCGGCCGTCGGGTTCGGCCGCAAACTTGCCGGGGGAGACAAGCAGGAGATCAACGCCGAGCTCAATCAGAAGGCCGCCGAACAGCTGTTCGCCGTGCTCGGGGAGCTCAAGGGCGGGGCCATGAAGTTCGGACAGGCGCTGTCGGTGATGGAGGCCGCCGTCCCCGAGGAGTTCGGCGAGCACTACCGCGAGGCGCTCACCAAGCTGCAGGCCGCCGCGCCGCCTATGCCGGTCGCGGCCGTGCACCGGCAGCTCGACCAGCAGCTGGGAACCGGTTGGCGGCAACGGTTCCGGGAATTCGACGACCAGCCCACCGCCTCGGCCAGCATCGGCCAGGTGCACAAGGCGATCTGGTCCGACGGCCGGACCGTCGCGGTGAAGGTGCAGTACCCGGGCGCCGACGAAGCGCTGCGCGCCGATCTCAAGACACTCAATCGGATGGCGGGCATGATGGGCGCGCTGATCCCCGGCGCGGAGATCAAGCCGATCCTCGCCGAGATCAGCGAACGCACCGAGGAGGAGCTGGACTACCGGATCGAGGGCGGGCACCAGCGACAGTTCGCCAAGGCGTTCCACGGGCACCCCCGCTTCCTGGTGCCGAAGGTGGTGGCCAGCGCGCCGAAGGTGATCGTCACCGAATGGCTCGACAACGCCACCCCGGTCTCGCGAATCATCCAGCAGGGCATGGCCGATCCGGAGGGGACGGTCGAGCTGCGCAATCGGGTGGCGGCGCTGATGGGCGAATTCCATTTCAGCTCACCGGCCATCGCGGGACTGCTGCACGCCGATCCGCATCCGGGCAACTTCATGGTGCTCGAGGACGGGCGGCTCGCGGTCATCGACTACGGCGCCTGCGCCCCGCTGCCCAGCGGCTTCCCCAAGGTCCTGGGTGAACTGGTGGCGCTGGAGGTCGAGGACCGCTTCGACGAGCTGGTGGCGCTGCTGCACGACAATGGCTGGGTCATTCCCGGAAAGACGGTGAGCATCCAGGAGATTCAGGACTATCTCCGCCCCTTCACCGACCCGATCAAGACCGAGACCTTCCACTTCACCCGCCGCTGGATGCAGCGCGTCGCGGGCAAGGCCACCGACATCTCCAATGCCGAGATGATGAAAACTGCTCGCTCCCTGCAACTTCCGGCCGAACACGTGATGATCTTCCGGGTCCTGGGCGGCTCGGTCGGCATCTGCGCTCAGCTCGACGCCGAAGTCCCCTTCATGAAACTGATGAACGACTGGGTCCCCGGCTACGCCGAAACCCGCCGAGCGGCTTCGTAGGCAGAGGGTTTCGAAGAAGCCTCGCCCCGGCGCTCTGGCGACAGGGGTTTCAGGGTAAGCCCCTGAGAGCCACGAGAGTTGTTGTCAGGAGACGCAAAACGACCCGCCTACCTCCAGGTAAGCGGGTCGTATGCGTTCAATTCCCCCGGAAGCCGGGGCGGTCATGCCACCGTGACCTTGCGCGGGCGGCCACGCGGGCGCTTGCGGGCGATCACGACACCCTGGTCGAAGATCTCACCGCCCCAGACACCCCACGGCTCGGCACGATCCAGGGCGGCCGACAGGCAGCCCTGACGGATCGGGCAGCTGGCGCACAGCGCCTTGGCCTCTTCCAGCTGGGCCGGAGCCTCGGCGAACCACAGGTCGGGGTTGCCGGCGCGGCAGGGGACATTGATGGTGACGGCCCGGCGGGTGCGGGCGGTCGTGTTGGCCACGGTGTTGCGGCATGTCACTCGTTCACGGATGACCGTGGTGGACACGTCGTTCTCCTTCAGCTCGTGCATCGGTCGTTCGTAGGTTTCGCGAAACCGGTGCCGGTGGCTGGAGGCCGATAAAACTATGGCCACGGTTTCGCGTCTGTCGCGATCCGTGGCCAGGAGGTCTGGGAGGTGAATCCCTACCTGAGTCGACTTCGGTGTCGACTCCTGTTCACGGACGCTGGGTCGGTGGTGTTGGGGCGGGCTGCCAGCAGATGCACCGGTCGCTCGGATCCGGTTGCGCCTGTGACGGTTTCGACGGCCGAGCCGGTGACGGTGTCAACGACTGCGGTTGCCGGGTACCAATTGCCCTCGGGCTTGTCCTGCTTGATCACGATCTGCTGATCCGCTTGGGCTTTGCTTGCAAAGACCTGAAGACCAAGATCGCCACTGAGGCCGGACACACGAATCCCCTGCGAAGCGAGGATCCCCAGGGAGACGGGCGCAACGGACATGACTGACGCCATGCTGACGCGGCCGGCGGTGATGCCGGTCGTCGCGATGCCTGCGTTGCTGTTCATTGGTCTGCCTCCCTCCTTCACTCGTTTGCGATCAGTGCTTGTCGCGCACGGGGTCTTCCCCGGTGCACCTGAACCACATTAGGTATCCATACAGATACGCACAACCTATTTTTGACCTGCGGTTTTCGACCTCACAACAGCGAGCACCTCCGCGCCGTAGGTTTGGAGCTTCTTCGCGCCGATCCCGGGTATCGCGACCAGGGCGCGATCGTCGGCCGGGCGTTGTTCGGCGATCGCTGTCAAGGTCGTATCGCTGAACACCACGAAATGGGGCAGTTTGAGCTCGTCGGCCTTCTCGCGGCGCCACTCCTTCAGCGCCTCGAGCAGTCCGGTGTCGATGTCGGCGGGACAGCGCGAGCAGCGGCCCAGCATGGTGGCCTGGGTATTGAGCAACGGGCGGCCGCAGATCCGGCAGGTCGGGTGGACCCGCTTGGGGCCGCTGGGCCGCTCGGTGGTGTGGGTGGCGATGCGCGAGGCCGGGGAATCGTCGGGGACCAGGCCGATGAGGAACCGGGAGCGGCGGCGCACCTTGCGCCCGCCCGCGGAACGGGCCAGCGCCCAGGACAATTGGAGGTGCTCGCGGGCCCGGGTGACGCCGACGTAGAGCAGGCGGCGTTCCTCCTCCAACGCGGCCTCGTCGGACACGGTCGCGTCGGGGCCGAGCACGTGCTGGATGGGCAGGGTGCCGTCGGCCAGGCCGACCAGGAAGACGGCGTCCCACTCCAGGCCCTTGGCCGCGTGCAGCGAGGCCAGCGTGACGCCCTGCACGGTCGGTGGGTGCCGGGCCTCGGCGCGGGCGGCCAGCTCGCGCAGCAGGCCGGACAGATCGAGTTCGGGTTCGGCCTCGGCCAATTCCTCGGTGAGGGCGACCAGCGCCACCAGCGAGGCCCAGCGCTCGCGGGCCTGGACGCCGACCGGCTCCTCCTTGGTGAGCCCGACGCCGGCCAGCGCCGCGCGCACCAGGGTCACCAGTCTCGAGCCGCGGGCATCGGGCAGGTCGTCGCGATTGGCGGCGGTGCGCAGCGCGGACACCGCCTGCCGCACCTCCGGCCGCTGGAAGAAGCCCTCGCCGCCGCGCACCTGATACGGGATGCCCGCCTCGGTGAGCGCCTGTTCGTAGACCTCCGACTGCGCGTTGATGCGGTAGAGGATGGCGATCTCCGCCGCGGGCACGCCCTTGCTCAGCAGTTTGGCGACCGCCTTGGCCACGGCGGCGGCCTCGGCGGGCTCGTCGTCGTATTCGGCGAAGGCCGGTTCCGGACCGTCGGGACGCTGCCCGATGAGCTGCAACCGGGTGCCCGCGATGCGGCCGCGGGCCGCGCCGATCACCCGGTTGGCCAGCGACACCACCTGCGGGGTGGACCGGTAGTCGCGTTCCAGGCGGACCACGGTGGCCTCGGGGAAGCGGCGTGAGAAGTCCAGCAGGAACGTGGGACTCGCGCCGGTGAACGAGTAAATGGTCTGGTTGGCGTCGCCGACCACGGTCAGGTCGTCGCGATCGCCGAGCCAGGCGTCGAGCACCCGCTGCTGTAGAGGGGTGACGTCCTGGTACTCGTCCACCACGAAACACCGGTAGCGGCCGCGGAACTCCTCGGCCACCGAGGAGTAGTCCTCGAGCGCGGCGGCGGTGTGCAGCAGCAGATCGTCGAAGTCGAGCAGCAGGCCGTCGGGGGTGTTCTTCAGCGCCTCGTAATAGGTGTAGACCGCGGAGACCTTCTTGGCCTCGTAGGGCACGTCGCGGTGGCGGCGGGCCGCCTCGCCCGCGTAGTCCTCGGGCGCGATGAGCGAGCCCTTGGCCCATTCGATCTCGCTGATCAGATCGCGCAGGCTGTCGGTGTCGGTGGGCAGGCCCGCGCGGCCCGCGGCCTGGGCCACGATGGGGAACTTGCCGTCGATCAGCCGCCACGGCACGTCGCCGACCACCTGCGGCCAGAAGTACTTGAGCTGCCGCAGCGCCGCGGCGTGGAAGGTGCGTGCCTGCACCTGCCCGGCCTCGCCGCTCAGACCCAGCGCCCGCAACCGGTTCCGCAGCTCCCCCGCCGCGCGGGCGGTGAAGGTCACCGACAGCACCTGATCGGCCCGGACGTGCCCGGCCGACACCAGGTGCGCGATGCGATGGGTGATGGTGCGCGTCTTGCCGGTGCCCGCGCCCGCCAGCACGCAGACCGGTCCCCGGGGCGCGCGCACGGCCGCCGCCTGCTCGGCATCGAGGTCGTCGAGCCGGAGCTGGGCCTGGGTGGTAGCGGCAGTCACGCGCTCCATCATGACAGCGCCCTCCGACATAGCCGGCGGCCATCGGCGTGGCGGCTCCGAATCGGCCGCCCCGGTGCGCGGATGCTCGATCAGACTGCGCGGCCGCTGGCTCGGCCCGAGTTCGGCGGAGCCGGGGGTCGCCGTCGCGCAGGCGGTTCAGTCGCGGTCGCGGAGGCGGCGCAGGGCGGCGATGAAGCGGGGGGTTTGTTCGCCGAGGGGTTCGAAGAAGTCGTGGTCGCAGGCTTCGACCGCGCCGATGGCCCGATTGACCAGGGCGGCACCGGATTCGGTGGGGCGCAGGGAGCGGGCGCGTTTGTCGGTGGGGTGTTCGTGGCGTTCGAGCAGGCCCTTCTGTTCCAGGGTGCGCAGGACCTGGGAGGTCATCATGGGGTCGGTGGCGGCCTGGTCGGCGACGTCGCGCTGGGTGACGGGGTCGCCGCCCGACCGGCCGGTGAGCCAGGTCAGGGAGGCGAGCAGGACGAACTGGACGTGGGTGAGGTCGAAGGGGGCCAGGGCGGCGCGCTGGGCGGCCTGCCAGCGGTTGGTCACCTGCCAGAGCAAGAGACCCGGGCTTTCGTCGGCATGCTCGAATTCGGTGTGCAGTCCGTCATTCGCCATCACCGGCCGACCATAGCGCGGGAGATGACGGCGAAATCGTGGGCGGTGAGTTCGATCAGGCCGCGTCGCAGCACGATGCCCCAGTTGGGGACGCTGGTCAGGTCCAGTTCGCCGCGCAGCGTGTCGATGGGGGTCTGACGGGCGGTGCGGTCGTAGTCGACCGCGCGCCGCCACGGGCGGAAGCAGCCGCCCCCGGCTGCTGAATCGGGCCCGGCCTCGACCTGCCAGGCCGGGCCCTCGGCGATGGTGCCGAGGGCGGTGAAGGCCTTGATCGGTTCGCCCTCGCGCATGCCGGTGCGGGGCGAGTAGTAGACGAGTCCGTCTCCGGCGTGCATGCGTTCCACGGCGGCGCGTTTGCCGTGATTGGCTTGTGCGAAGCCGAGTTCGACGCCGCGGCGGACGTGGTCGCGGGAGACGACGCCGAGCCAGTACCGGGTGCTCATACCAGCACCGCCTCGGCGGCCGCGACCAGCGCGTCGACATCGCGCTGCAGGGATTCGCGCAGGCCGCCGCCCATGATCTTGATCCACAGAGCGCGCAGCGGGCCCTCCATGGTGACGCGGACGGTGACGGTGGTGGCGCCGGCGACGGTAGCGACCTCGTGGGCGAAGATCAGCCGCGCGCCGAGCAGCTTGGACGTGTCGATGAACTCGGAGTCGGTGAGCTTGGTGATCACGAACGTGGTCTTGGGGCCGCCCTTGGGCTTGAGGACGCCGGTCGCGCCCTGGACGAACGGGCCGTCGAGGGTGACCCATTCGGTGTCCTGGTTCCACTCCGGCCAGGTGGCCATGTCGGCCCACTTGGTGAAGAAGGCGGCGGGAGCGGCGGTCGAGGTGGCGGAGGCTTCGGCGATGAACGTCATGAAATTAGTATGCGCGCTTACTATTCAGCCGTCAACCCCCGGTCCGCGCTCGGTTCCGAGCCACGGTCGATCCGCTCACAATGACCCCGCGGCAGGAACACGATCGGCGGTGAGTATGTTGCATCGACCGTGACTGCTACCGATCTGACCATGTACTCGACGACCTGGTGCGGCTACTGCCGCCGCCTCAAGACCCAGCTCGACGAGGCCGGGATCACCTACGAGGTGATCGACATCGAAGACCACCCCGAGGCCGCCGAGTTCGTCGGCAGCGTCAACAACGGCAATCACGTTGTGCCGACGATCAAGTACCGCGATGGCTCGACCGCCACCAACCCGAGCCTGCATCAGGTCAAGGAAGCCCTCGCCGCCATCGGCTGAGCCTCTTGGATACCGAAGAAGCCGCACACCCGTAGGTGTGCGGCTTCCTGTTGCGCCGCCTCAGTTCTCGGCGGCCCAGGATTCGACGATGGTCCGGGCGATCGAGATCGAGCCCGGCAGTAGCAGTTTCGCCTCGCCGCCGGTGGCTCCGGTGGGCGATCCCCATGCGCCCGCGGCGAGCGCGTCGCGCACCTCGGCCCGGGTGAACCAGTACGCCTCGGCGATCTCGCCGTCGCTGAAGGCCAGGGGCTGGTCAGGGTCTCCGACCGCGGCGAACCCGAGCATGAGCGAGCGCGGGAACGGCCAGGGCTGGCTGCCCAGGTAGCGGATCTCGCGGACGTCGACGCCGACCTCCTCCTTGATCTCGCGTTCGACGCAGCGTTCCAGGGACTCCCCCGCCTCCACGAATCCGGCCAGCAGTGAGAACAGACCCTGCGGCCAGGTGTGCTGACGCGCCAGCAGGACGCGGTCGCCGCCGTCGTGGATGAGGCAGATGACGGCCGGGTCGGTGCGCGGGAAGTCCTCGTGCCCGGCTTCGCTGATCCGGGACCAGCCGCCGTTGGCGGAGGTGGTGGGGCTGCCGTCGACCGGGCTGAAGGCGGCCTTGTCGTGCCAGTTCAGGACCGCGATGGCGGTGGCCAGCAGGCCGGTGCCGAAGTCGTCGAGGTCGAGGGTGGCGCCGAAGGCGCGCAGATCGGCCAGTTCGCCCTCGATGGCGTTGTCGCGCACCGCCCACAGGTGGATGTCGCCGTCGACGCCGAGGAAGACGGCCTCGGGGGCCCGTTCGGGGGCGAGGGTGAGCGCGGCCTCGAGCACCACGCCGCCCTGATCGACGCGGACCTGGCCGCGCTTGTTCATCCGGAGGAGTTTGGCCTGGGGCCAGCCCTCTTTCAGCGCCTGTTCGTCGGAGCGGAGGTGTTCGGCGCGGTCGAGCGAGGTCCGCGACAGCACCGGAACGGCATTGAGCTCAAAAGCTGACACACCCCGAGACTAGACGGGCGCTCCGCTCAGGCGTGGACGCGCCGCAGATACAGCAGCTTGTCGTGTGCCTCGAGGGCGTCGGTCTCGGGATCGCCTACCCGGATGAGGTTGCCGTCGCGGACCACGCCGAGCACGATGTCGCGCAGGTGGCGCGGGGAGCCGCCGATCTCCTCGGTCTCCACGTCGCGTTCGGCGATGGCGAAACCGGCGTCGGGGGTGAGCAGGTCCTCGATCATGTCGACCACGGTGGGCTTGGTGGTGGCGATGCCGAGCAGCCGGCCCGCGGTCTCCGAGGACACCACCACCGAGTCGGCGCCGGACTGGCGCAGCACGTGCGTGTTCTCGGCCTCGCGGACGGCGGCGGAAATCCTTGCCTTGGGGTTGATCTCGCGGGCGGAGAGGGTGACCAGCACCGCGGTGTCGTCGCGGTTGGCGGCGACCACGACGGCCGACGCGTGCTGAACCCCGGCCAGCCGCAACACATCCGACTTGGTGGCCGAGCCCTGCACGGTCACCAGTCCGGCGTTGGCGGCGAATTCGAGCACCTGCGGGTCGGTGTCGACGACGACGATATTGCTGGGCTGTTCGCCGTCGGCGAGCATGGCGTCCACGGCCGTGCGGCCCTTGGTGCCGTAGCCGACTACCACGGTGTGATTACGCACGGTGCGCCTCCATCGCTGAATCTTGAACGCCTGCCGGGATCGTTCGGTGAGCACGGACAGGGTGGTACCGACCAATACGATGAGGAACAGGATCCGCAGTGGCGTGACCACGAGAATATTGATCAGCCGCGCGGTCGGGGTGACAGGGGTGATGTCGCCGTAGCCGGTGGTCGACAGGGAGACCGTCGCGTAGTACGCGCAATCCAGCAGACCCATGTGCTCGCGGGCGTTGTCGTTGTATCCGTCGCGGCCGATGTACACGACCAGGGTGGCCCCGACCAGCAGCAGCACCGCCAGGCCGAGCCGCCGCAGCAGCGAATACCAGGGGCTGGACTGGGCGGACGGGATCCGCAGCACACCGACGAGCGCGAAGTCGGGCCGATCGGTGAGCCCGGCCAGTCCGCGCGAGGAATCACCCAACACGCGAATCACCGTTCATTTCTGGCACTTCTGGCAGCGACACAGGTCCGGAGCGTACCGGCCGAAACAGGGCGCGGCGGTTCCCAGTGGGGCGCGTCGCGAACTCGGACCGCGACCAGGCTCATCCCTGGAGGTCCGGCGGCAGGTACTCCGGGTCCGGTGGCGGCTCGAAATCCGGTGGGAAATCGACGTCGGACAGCGGGAAGTCGAAGTCGGGCAGGGGATCCCGGGGGGCGCCGGACCGGGAACCCGTGTCCGCGTCCGCGGGCGGCTCGAAATCCGGCGGCGCATCCGGGCCGAGTGGCGCTTCTGAGCCCGGGCGCGCCGAGGGCGCGGCGCCTTCCGGCGTTCCGGGACGCGCCGAAGCGGGCCGGGGGCGCAGCAATTCGACCTCGACCGGTTCGGTGTGCCCGGGATCGTCGTAGTCCGGTTCGTCCGGCAGCGGTGGTTCGTCCGGCGGCGGCGCTTGCGGTGCGCGACGAGGAGCCGCGGTGGTGATGATGGCGGCGAGTTCGGCCGGGCCGGGCAGGTGCGCGGGCGCGATGGTGCGACCGGAGCGGACGTAGTGGAAGGCCGCAAAGGTCTCGGCCAGCACGTCGGCTTCGGGGCGGCCGCTGCGCGCGGCTTCCAGCCGGGCCCAGGCCAGCCGGTAGACGGCCAGCTGCACGGCGACCGAATCCTCTTCGCCGCGCCGGGGTTCCGCGCCGGTCTTCCAGTCCACGATCACCCAGGCCCCGTCGGGGCGGCGGAAGACGGCGTCCATGCGGCCGCGGATCACGGTGCCCGCGATGGTGGTCTCGAAGGAGATCTCCACTTCCACGGCATTGCGGTCGGCCCACGGGGAGGCGAGGAAGGCTTCCTGGAGGCGCATCAGGTCGGCGTCGGTGTCGGCGGTGTCGGCCGCGCCGGGCAGGGTTTCGAAGCCGAGCAGGCGGGCGCCCGCGAACCAGCGTTGCAGCCAGGCGTGGAAGGCGGTGCCGCGGCGAGTGTAGGGGCTGGGCGGGTAGGGCAGCGGACGGCGCAGGCGCGCAGCGAGTTTCGCGGGATCGGCGCGCAGGTCGACCAGAGCGGTGGCGGCGAGCTGGCCGGGGAGTTCGACCTCGCGGATGGATTGTTCGGCGGCGCGGTGCTCGGCGATGAGGGCGTCGACGTCCTCGGCCCAGCCCTCGGGGTCCTCGTCGTCGGGGTCGTCCGACGCGCCGTCGGTGGTCTCGGGATCGGTTGGCGTGTCGCCGAATCCGGGGCCGAAGTCGAGTTCGATCTGTTCGGGCCGGGATTCGTCGCGCAGCACGTCGAGGGCGGCCTTGACCAGGGCCGCGCCCTCTTCCACGAATTCGCGGCGGGCGCCGAGCGGGTCGCGGGGCCAGGTGGCGGTCTGCGGGTTGTCGGTGAAGGGGTTGGGGGTGCCGGGCAGCGGCGCGTCGTCCCAGCGGTCGATCCGCACGCCGCCGGACAGCGAGGAGCCCGGCGTCTCGGTCTCGTTCTTCAGTTCGAGCAGGAACCCGGAGGCGCCCTTGGGTTTCGAGCCGGTCTCGGCCCAGTGGTGGGCGGAGACGAACAGGGCGCGTTCGGTGCGGGTGAGGGCCACGTAGAACAGGCGGCGTTCCTCGTCGAGGCGGCGCGCGGCGAGGGCCTTCTTGTGTTCGTCGAGGGCGCGTTCGAGGTCGGCGCGGTCGTAGAGGTCGGCCAGGTCCAGGACGGGCACGCCGTCGGTGGCGTCCTCCTGGGCGCGGTCGCCGCGCAGCGAGGTGGGGAGTTCGGCGAGCGCGCCCATCCAGGTGGCGGTGCCGGTGCCGGAGGGGAAGGTGCCGTCCACGACGTGAGGGACCGCGACCACCTCCCATTCCAGGCCCTTGGCGGCGTGCACGGTGAGGACCTGGACCCGGTCGTGGGCGACCTCGACTTCGCCCGGCTCCAAACCGTTCTCGACCTCCTCGGCGGCGGAGAGGAAGTCGAGCAGCCCGGTCAGGGAGGAGCGGTGGTCGGCGGTGTAGCCGGCCACCACCTCCGCGAAGGCGTCGAGGTGTTCGCGCCCGGCGGCGGCGTGGGTGCGGCGGGCCTGGGTCTCCACGCCGACGCCGATGGTGCGCTCGACATCGGCGACCAGTTCGGCCAGCGGCTGTCCGGAGCGTTCGCGCAGCGCGCCCAGTTCCCGGCCCAGCGCCACGATGCGGGCGAAGCCCTGCGGCGAATACTGTTCCGCCTCACCGGGATCGGCGATGGCGTCGCCGAGGCCCGCCTTCTCGGCGGGTTCGGGGGCGACCTCACGCAGCGCCTCGTCCAGGGTGGCGGTGTCGGTGATCGCGTCGGCCTGCCCGGCCGGGCGGCGAATGGACAGCTCGCGGGCGCGGCGGGACAGGGCCGCGATATCGGAGACGCCGATGCGCCAGCGCGCGCCGGTGAGGATGCGCACCGCGGCGCTGCCCGCGGCCGGATCGGCGATCAGGCGCAGGGTGGCGACGATATCGGCGACCTCCGGCGTGTGCAGCAGCCCGCCCAGGCCCACGATCTCCACCGGCAGCCCGCGCTCCCGCAGCGCCTCGGCGAGCGGCGCGGCATCGGCATTGCGCCGCACCAGGACCGCGGAGGTCGGCGGCGGGTTCTCGGCCTCGGCCGCCTCGGCCCATTCGGCGGCGATCCGTTCGGCCACCCATTCCCGTTCCATCGCAACGGTTTCCGTCAGAGCGAGCGCTACCAGGCCGTCGGTGGCGTCGGGCCGGGGCCGCAGCGCGTCCACCGTCACTCCCCCGCCCCGCGCCGCCCGCTCACGCAGCGGATCCGACACCAGGTTGGCCAGATCCAGCGCTTCGGGCGGATTGCGCCAGCTGGTGAGCAGCGGCAGCACCGGCGCGGGAACCCCTGGCGCACTGGGGAAGTCGGTGGTGAACCGCGGCAGATTGGCCGCCGAGGCGCCACGCCAGCCGTAGATCGACTGTATGGGGTCGCCGACGGCGGTCACCGCCAGCCGTTGCCGCCGTGCCCGTGCGGCGGTCGAGTCGGCCGGTTCGCCGGGGCTGGTGGCGTCATCGGCGCGGGTGGGCCGCCGTGCCGGGTCTCGACCGTTCTTCCGAACCCGCTCCGGGTGCACCGCGCCGCCGCCCGGCGCCGCGGCACGGTCGTTCGACAGCGCCGCCGCATCACCTGACAGCGGGGCCGTGGCCGTATCACCGGACGGCGCGGTGGATTCCGGGACCATGGTGGCCGCGCCGAACAGGGAGGAGAGCAGGATGCGCTGGGAGTGGCCGGTGTCCTGGTACTCGTCGAGGAGGACCAGGCGGAAGCGGTCTCTTTCCGCCACACCGACTTCCGGATGGGTGGCGGCGAGGCGGGCGGACAGCGACATCTGGGCACCGAAGTCGAGGGCGCCGCGGCGGCGGAGTTCCTCGGCGAGGCGGTCCACCAGTGGGAGCAGGGCCACCCGCTCCTGCTGGGCTTCGACGATGTCGGTGAGGGCGCGTTTGGGGCCGCCTTTCTGGCGGGGCCCGGCGGGGAGCGTGTGGACCAGGCGCTCCAATTCCAGGTGGGCCGTGGCCAATTCGCGGGGATGGACCAGGTGTTCGGCGAGCTGGCCGGTCAGGGCGAGGACGGCTTCGGTGACGCCGACGGGGCTGCGGTCGGTGTCCAGGTCGCCGTCCCAGGTGGAGACGACGCGGTAGGCGAGCTGCCACAGCTGGGTCTGGGTGAGCAGGGTGGCGGTGGGTTCGACCGGCAGCAGCAGGCCGTATTCGGTGAGCAGGCGGCCCGCGTAGGAGTGGTAGGTGCTGATCTCGGGTTCGGCGGCGGCGAGCTGGGCGCGCAGATGCCCGGTGGGGTCGAGGTCGCGGACGACGGGTGCGCCCGCGAGCCGGGCGAGACGGGTGCGGATGCGGGTGGTGAGCTGCTGCGCGGCCTTGCGGGTGAAGGTCAGGCCCAGCACCTGATCGGGTTCGACCAGGCCGTTGGCCACCATCCACACCACGCGGGCGGCCATGGTCTCGGTCTTGCCGGCGCCCGCTCCCGCCACCACCAGGGTGGGGCCGGGCGGGGCGGCGATGACGGCGGCCTGTTCGTCGGTGGGCGGCGGCAGGCCCAGCGCGTCGGCCAGCTGTTGCGGGGTGACGCGGTCTCCGGCGGCCCGGTCGTCGCCCGCCACGGGTTCGCCGTCGGATGCGGTGGTCACTCGTCGGTCACCTGGCGGCCGCGGTCCTGCACGGGGCAGCTGCCCGCCACCTTGCAGTGGCGGCAGCCGTCATTGCGCATGGCGAGGTAGCTGGGACCTTTCGAGGCGTCGGCGGCGTGGTGCACGATGTCGCGCCAGCTCTCGACGCCCGCGGCGTCCAGCGGCGGCTGGGTGCGCTGGGTGGCGCCTTCCTTGGCGTTGGGTTTGGCGACGTAGACCAGGCGCGCGCCGCCGGGTTCGCCCTCGCCGAGCGCGCCTTCGGCGGCGGCGACCTGATAGGTGGCCAGCTGCGCGTGCTCCTCGGCGGCCTGTTTGGAGATGGGGGTCTTGCCGGTCTTGACGTCCACGATGACGAAGCGGCCCAAGCCATCTCGCTCCACCCGGTCCACGCGGCCGGTGATCCGCACCGGCACCTCGCCGGGGCCGCGGGCGGGCAGCACGCAGTCCACCGGGACCTCGACTCCGATGGCGGTGAGCTCGTCGCGGGTATTGCGCAGCCAGGCCAGGAAGGTGTCGACCATGGTCTCGGTGCGGCGCAATTCCGCCCGGGAATGCCAGTTTTCGCCGTCGCGGGCGGTCGGGTCGACCTTCTTCCACGCCTTCACCAGGGCCTGCTTCACCTGGACTTCGCTGACCTGCCCGGCCAGCGCCTGCACCAGGGTGTGCACCAGATTGCCCTTGAGGGCGTGCGGGTTCTCCGCGTCGCTGCCGCCGTGGCGTTCCAGCGCCCAGCGCAGCGGGCAGGTCTCGAGCTGGTCGACGGTGGACGGGGACAGGGAAATGACCCCGGATTCGCTGTCCCACAACGGATTCACCGAGGAGAGTTCGGCGGTGCCGTACCAGTCGTCGGGGTGTGCGCCCCGCACGCCCGCCTGGGCCAGCCGCGCCAACTGCCGGGCCGCACGGGCGCGACGTTCCGGCGCCGACTCGGGATCACAAGCGGCGGTGCGCAATTCGGCGATCAGGGCGTGCATGGCCAGGGCGCGGCCCGGGTCCACGGCCGGTGGAATCTTGCCCGGGCGTCCGTCGGCGGCGTCGGCGTCCAGCTCGCCGAGGAAGCGCGACGGCACCAGATCCTGGTCCCCTGTGACCGATTCGACCGCCGTGACCAGCAGCGACCGCCGGGCCCGGCTGCACGCGACCAGCAGCAGTCGCCGCTCCTCGGCCAGCAGCGGCGCGGACCGGCTCACCTTCTCCCCCGAGCCGCCCACGCCCGCGAGCAGGTCCACCAGTTCCTCGACGCCCAGCAGGGTGCCGCGCAGCCGCAGGTCGGGCCAGATCCCTTCCTGGACTGCGGCCACCGCCACGGTGTCCCATTCCTGGCCCGCGGCCGCGTGCGCGCTGCAGATGGTCACCGCCTCGCCCGGGTCGGTGATCGGCGCGTTGTCCTGCGGAATCACCTGCTGCTCGAGGTATTCCACGAAGCCCTCGACGGTGGCGCGCGGCAGCCGGTCGACGTACGCCGCAGCGGCCTCGAACAGCCCGACCACCGCGTCGAGGTCCCGATCGGCCTGCATGCCGCCCGCGCCGCCGCGCTCGGACTGGCCCACCCAGCGTCGTTCCAGGGCGGAGGCAGTCCACACGCCCCACATCACGTCCTCGAGACCGGCTCCTTCGCGCCGCAGCTTGCGCGCCCGGCCCAGCGCCTTCAGCACGCGCCGCAGGGGCGCGGCCTCCACGGTGGTGAGCTTCTCGAGCAGGACCCGATTCCCGGTTCCCACCAGCAGATCCCGGAGGATCTCGGCTGACGACCGGTCCAGATCGGCGAAACGACTCGAATCGGACTCCACCACAACAGGTTCGGCCATGTCGGCGGGCGCTGGGGCTGCGGCGTCCGCGTCGTCACGCTGTGGATAGCCGAGTTCCATCACCGTGCGCCGGATGCCGCGACGCAGCCGGCGCAGACTGATCTGGTCGGCGCCGCCCAGGGGGCCCGCGAGCAGGTCGAGCGCGTCGTCGGCGGTGAAGGCGATGGGTCGTGGGTGCCGGACGGCGGTCGGGTCACCGGCGGTGATCGCGCGCAGCGCCAACAACATCCAGGCCGCGCCCCGCCGCCGGGCGAGCGGGACATCGGCGGGCGGCTGCCGGACCGGCACCCCGGCGGCGAGCAGGGCCCGGCGCAGCGGGGCCAGGGACAGCGGGACCGACCGCACGATCACGGCCATCCGCGACCAGGGCACGCCGTGCGTGAGGTGGGCACGGCGCAGGTGGTCGGCGATCAGCGCCGCCTCCTTGGCGGGTGTGGTGAGGACCTGCACCCGCACTTCGCCCTCGAGGTGCGCGGCACCCCAGTACATTTCGGGCATTTCGGGCGCGGTGATGGTCCGGGCGCCGTGCGAACGCCCCGCCCCGTCGCGAGTGGGTCCGGCGGGCGCGCCGGGTGCAGTGCGATGGGTCGCGGAGCCTGGGAGGCGGGACGCGATACGGTCGGCTACTTCTTGGACAGCGGTGGCCGAGCGGTGGTTTCGGCGGAGGATGAGGCGGCGGTCGGCTGGGGCTCCTGGGTCGGCGGCGAAGCGGGGGTCGGCGCCGCGGAAGGTGTAGACGGCCTGGTCCGGATCGGCGGCGATGATGGTGGCGGCGTTGCCGGAGCCGAGCAGGCGGATCAGTTGGGCGGCATGGGGATCGAGGTGCTGGGCATCGTCGGCGAGCACGCAGTGCAGCTGATCACGTTCGGCGGCAAGGAGTTCCGGGTCGGCATGGAAGGCGTCGAGAGCGGCGGTGACGAGTTCGGCGGCATCGAGGGCGGGCGCGCTGGCCTCGGGCACGTCCATGCCGACCGACCAGCGCAGCATCATGATCTGCTCGTAGCGTTCGGCGAAATAGCCGGCGGCGACCCATTCGGGGTGACGATGTTCGCGGCCGAGTTCGATCAGATCCTCAGGTCCCAGACCACGTTCTGTGGCCCGCAACATGAGGTCCCGCAATTGTTCAGCGAACCCCGCCGCGGTGAGGGCCGGATGCAGGCGTTCGGGCCATCCGGCGGCGCCGTCGGCGAGGTCGCCGCGCAGCAGTTCGCGGATCACGATGTCCTGTTCGGATCCGGTGAGCAGGCGCGGCGGCGGATTGCCGTGGGCGGCCGCGAAGGAGCGCAGCAGGCCGAAGGCGTAGGAGTGGACGGTCCGCACCAGCGGCCCCCGGGTGGCGCCGGGCACGCCGGCCACGTCCGGATCGAACGCGGTGGAATCGAACCCGGCCGGATCGCCGGCGGCCGCGGCGACGCGGGCGGTGATGGCCGCGCGCACGGCGGTGGCGGCCCGCTTGGTGTAGGTGAGGACCAGCACCGATTCCGGCGCGGCCCCGGCCAGGATGCGGGCGGCGGCCACCTCGGCCAGCAGCGTGGTCTTTCCCGTGCCGGGCCCGCCGAGCACGTGCCAGGGTCGCCAGCCGGGGTCGGCGCCGAGCTCGTGGAAGAGCGGCCGGAGGGCGGGGTCCCACTCCCGGGGGAGTGTCTCCGCCTCGGCTCGGCGCACCAATTGCACCGAGCTATCCGATCGCATCACGTCGGCTATTTCAACAGACCGGCCCGACAGTTTTCGTTTGCCATGAGTTGTCCGTGCCGCCTGTCACATTCCACGAGGCGTTCATGATCGACCAGGGCGGGCGCGGTCCCCGATGTCCCACGGCGCGGGCAGGCAGCAGAATGGGCGTGTGGTGGAGCTTCATACTCATCGTTTCGGTCCCCCGACCGGTCCGGTCGTGCTGGCATTGCACGGGTTGACGGGCCACGGCAAGCGCTGGCAGGCCCTGGCCGACGAACATCTCCCCGACGTCCGGATCATCGCACCGGATCTGCGCGGGCACGGGAGGTCGCCCGGCGTGCCGCCGTGGGATTTCGAGGCGATCGTGGATGATCTCGCCGCATTGCCGGAACTCGGGACCGGCGAACCGGTGGTGGCGCTCGGGCATTCGTTCGGCGCGGCCGTCGCGGTGCATCTGGCGCATCGGCGACCGGAGCTGGTGCGCGGTCTGGTGCTGCTGGATCCGGCCATCGGCCTGGACGCCGAGCGCATGCTGGACATCGCGACCTCCATGCTGGCGTCGCCGGATTACGAGAGTGTCGAGCAGGCCCGTTTCGACAAGCTGGAGACCGCGTGGGGCGAGGTCGATCCCGCGGTGCTGGACGCCGAGCTGGCCGAGCATCTGGTGCCGACCGCGCACGGCCGGGTCGGCTGGCGGATGACGCTGCCCGCGATCATCGCCTATTGGGGTGAGATCGCGCGCGACTTCGTGCTGCCGCCGCGCGACCTGCCGACGGTCATGGTGCAGGCGATGAAGGTGGATCCGCCGCTGGTGTCCCCGGACTTCCGGGCGGCGCTGACCGCGCATCTGGGCGACCGGCTCACCGTCCACGACTTCGACTGCGACCACATGGTGTCGCAGGCGCGCCCCGCGCGGACCGCGGAACTGGTCCGCACTCTGCTCTGATCTCACGGAAGGCGTGAAATGCCCACCAGCGAAGCCGAAATCGAGCGGGTGCGGGAATTGGTGGCGGCGATTCCACCCGGCCGGGTCGCCACCTACGGCGATATCGCGGCCGCGGCGGGCTTGTCCACACCGCGCACGGTGGGCTGGATCATGCGCACCGACGCCGCCGATCTGCCGTGGCATCGGGTGCTGCGCGCAAACGGTACGCCCGCACCACATTTGGCGCACCGGCAGTTGGCTCAGCTGGCCGCCGAGGGCTGCCCGCTGGCCGGGGATCGCGTGGACTTGCGGCGGGCCCGGTTCCGGTTCGAAGACTGAACCGGCTACCGGCCCCGGGCCACGGAGGAATTCTGTTCCTTACAAACGAAAATCATGGAAAAACTCCGGCCGGATCGACGAAATTGCCGGGCCGGAACGGCCATCAGGCCGCGCCGCGCTCGAATCGGCGGCGTTCGCGCGGCGAGAGTCCGCCCCAGATGCCGAAACGCTGATCGTGGGCGAGCGCGTAGTCGAGGCATTCCTTGCGCACGTCGCACGAGGAGCAAATGCGCTTGGCCTCGCGAGTGGAGCCGCCCTTGTCGGGAAAGAATGCCTCGGGGTCGGTCTGGGTGCACAGGGCCTGCTGGTGCCAGGATTCGGAGTCGGCTCCGTCCCGGCGGGCGAGAGATTCGAACATGGCATCGAAATTGGTGAAAAGCAGCTTCACAATCCTCATCCCTTCAATACAAGTATCAGAAAGAAAGACGCGCGGTATGGTTTTTATCGGCCCATGCCGCAGTCACCACTGACCGCAGCCAACCGCGCCTGCTCACCATTGACGAAGATGCGACGGGCGTGCACAGCCGCCGGAGCCGCCGACCACGGCGCGAGCGCGGTGGTGAACATGAGTTCGCACCAGCTCAATGCCGGAACCTCGCCGCCCGCGAGGGTATTCAGAAGAGAAAGTTCCTGATCACTGTCATTCCACGCGGCGAACAACCACGAGGCGTCCAGCCGGCCCAGGAATTCCTCGGCGTCCTCCGGAATGCCCAGCGGCGCGTCGACCGCGAGGTGAACGACTGCGGCGATCGCGTGGCGCATACGGGCATCGAGGCCGACACCGTCATGGAGCAACAGGCCTTCGAGCGACTCCCGCAATCCCGCGCCGCGGTCGATCCGGAAGTCGTTCCGCCGGGCCGTGGTGACGTCGAACATTTGTTTCCTCCCTTGAAAATGCGCTTGTCCCAAAAGCGCCATGCGCTGATTTAAATGGCCCCGTGATCTTGTTGTCCAGTTTTGGGGCAATCTGGGGCAAACCCCTAGCAGTACTGACACTGGCCAGTGTGGGTACCCGCCGGGAACCGCACCGCAGGGTGCCTGGCACCACGCGGGCAAACATATAGGGAGTGGCGCGTTCCGCCGTTTATCGTCTGACCATGCCTTATGTGCGATCAGGTTCAGCAACAGTGCATTACACCACCAGCCAGGTCAGCGGCCCCACGCTACTGCTCGCCCACGGTTTCTTCATGGACGAGTCGATGTTCGATCCGATGCGCGAATCCCTGGCAGCCGCCGGTATCAATCTCGTAACGGTCGACGCGCGTTGCCACGGACGGACACAGACACCCGATGGCGAACCGTTCAGCTATTGGGATCTCGCGGCCGACGGATTGGCCGTGCTCGATGAACTCGGAATCGAGCGCGCGATCATCGGCGGAATGAGCCAGGGCGGCTACTCCGCATTGCGCATGGCATTGCTGGCGCCCGAGCGCGTCCAGGGGCTCGCCCTGATCGATACCGAGGCCACCGCGTGCACGCCCGCCGAATTGGCCTACTACCGCGAATTCTTCGAACGCTGGACCGGAGAGGAACCATTGGCGCCGCTGGTGGCCGAATTGGCCCCGCAGCTCATCGGCGGCACCGATCCGCGGCAGTGGCGGGCCTGGACCAGCCGCTGGTACAGCTCCGACCGCACGGCCATCATGCCCGCGGCCCGCTGCCTGATGGACCGGCGCTCGGTACTGCACCGACTATCGGAGATCACCGCCCCGGCGCTGGTGGTGCGCGGTAGCCACGACGGCAACAGCACATCCCAGAAGTCCGAGGCGCTCACCGCCGGACTGTCCGGGGCCGACGGCGTGGTGACCATTCCCGGCGCGGGGCACGGTGCGGCCTGGACCCATCCGGAAGTCGTTGCGCCCCTGCTGATCCGGCTGGTCGAGCAGTGCACCGCGCGGCGTGACGGCAAGCTGGCGCGGGCGCTGTCGGCGCCGTGGCCGGCCAGGCGCGGGAATCGGGCCGCGCGCGAGATTCAGGCCGCGCAGTAGCCGGTCGAGCGCGCGGCAACCCTGCGGGCCGTGCCCATGGCGGTCACGGCCGGCCGGCGCCCTCGCCGAACGCGGTCTCATCGGGGGCGGTCTCATCGGGAGCGGCCCCGGGCTCGTGCCAGCTCGGAATCCCGAGGAAGATCTGGATCTGGCTGGGGTAGGCGGCGTTGAAGACGCTGAACAGCTGGACCGCGATATCGAAGCGCCGGGCGGTCTCCCGCTCGCGCAGGCGCATGGTGGCGCGGGGCCGTCCGTAGGCGGCGATGCCCTCGTCCCACATTTCCCGGAAAAGTCCGAAACGTCCGAGTTCTGCAAGGAATTCAACCGACCAGGCGGTATCTCCGGAGCTCGCGATCAGCCCGCGCAACCAGTGCACGGTGAGCCGGACCTCTTCCTCCCACTCGACCATCACCTCGCGCGCCGCGTCGTTGCCCAGGAACCACCGCAGGATATTGGTGTCGCGCTCCAACCCCGGGAATGCGCGCGCATAGCTTTCGTTGCACGCCAGCACATTCCAGCGCGTATCGACGTACGCGGCCAGATTCGGCTCGTGCAGCTCGAGGGCCCGGCGCATGTCGTCGGTGATTTCGGCGCGCAGCTGCTCCACGGTGGGGAATTCACTCACGCCGAGTCCGGCCAGATCGAGCAGATGGCGGCGCTCGACGGCGGACAGCGGGGTTATTCGGTCCAGATATCGCAGCAGCGCGTCCACCACTTCGCGGGTGGGGTGGCCACGGTCGCCCTTCTCCAAATGGCTGATGTAGCTGGCGCTCACCCCGGCGTTGAAGGCGAGTCTTTCGCGCGATACGCCTCGCGCATCACGCAACCGGCGCAGCAGCAATCCGAAGGTCGGCGGCTTCAGATCGTCCGAGTCCCTATCCGGTTTCACGCCCAGCACCACGCCGTTCCCTCTCCACAAACACTCAGCAAACCAACCTTCATCGCTCTGAGTCCTCCTGGTTCCGGACAGTGGGACCCGGTGTGACGCCTGGTGCGAACTGTGACGAACGCCGCATACTCCGCCAGTTCTCGACTCGGATACTGCCATATGCGATTGTTCCGAAGGTTAAAACAAGACCATTTCTACTATGTGTCGTGCCACATCTCATAACGTAACGACTATCGGCAATTGCTTAGCAAGCGCAGGTTTCCGGCGTGCCCGGCGACCCTTGAACAGCGTGCCACTACGATCTTCAACCATGCGCAGTGAGGCCCTGACACTCCCCCACCCTGGAACGGGATCGTGACACCCGTCGACGCCATCGTGCTGGCCGGAGGAAAGGCCAGCCGGATGGGCGGAGTGGACAAACCCGCGCTGGTCGTCGGCGGGCAATCCATGCTCGACGCGGCGCTCACCGCGGTGGCCGGCTGCGCGCGCACGGTCGTGGTCGGACCGCACCGGCCCGAACTGCCGCCGGAAGTCCTTCAGGCACAGGAGATACCGGCCGGGGCGGGCCCCGTCGCCGCCATCGCCGCGGGCTTGGGCGCCCTGGCCGGGTGTGAGTTCCCGGCCGGGCTGATCGTGGTGCTGGCCGCCGACATGCCGTTCCTCACCGCGGCCGCGGTGAGCGAACTGCTGTCCCACGCAAGGGAATCCGGGAGCGACGCGGTCTTCGCCGCCGACGCCTCGGGCCGCCCGCAGTACCTGGTCGGGGTGTGGCGCCGTGCCGCCCTGGACGCCGCGCTGAAGTCCCTGGACTCCCTGGTGAATCGTCCGATGAAGGCGCTGGTGCCGGTCGACACCGCCATGGTCGCGCTGCCCGGCGTCGAGGACTGCGACACTCCCGAGGATGTGCGCCGGGCGCGCACCGGCGCGGTCCGTTCGGCCGAACCGCTGTGGCTCGACGAGGCGCGGGATGTGCTGCGCGGGAGCATCTCCCCGCTGCCGGCGCGCCGTGCCACCCTGCGCGCCGCGCGCGGGGCGACCCTGGCCGCCCCGCTGCTGGCCGCGGACGCGCTGCCGCGTTTCGACGTGTCGGCCATGGACGGGTACGCCGTCAGCGGCGACGGGCCCTGGCAGCTGCGCCGCGATATCGGATTCGCCGGCGGAGAGCGGCCGGTGGGCCTGCTGGACGGCGAAGCGGTCCGCATCGCGACGGGCGCGCACGTGCCCGACGGAACCAGTTCGGTGGTGCGCGACGAGTTCGTGCACATCGATGACGACGGCACCCTGTACCGGCTGCCGGACACGCCGATCCGCGAGGATGTGCGCCGCCGCGGCGAATACTGGCTGCCCGGTGCGGAAGTCGCGCCCGCGGGCACCCCGGTCACTGCCGCGCTCATCTCGGTGGCCGCCAGCGCGGAGGTCGCCGCCGCGTCGGTCCGCGGCCCGGTGCGGGCGCGAATCGTGATGACCGGTGACGAGATTCGCGGGGACGGGCCGCTGCACACCGGCCAGACCCGCGACGCCATCGGCCCGGTGCTGCCCGACATCCTGGCCTGGTACGGCGTCACCACGATCGACCGGGTTCACCTGCGCGACACCGAGAATGCCTTCGACGAGGTGCTGGCGGCCGCGGCCGACTGCGATCTGCTCGTCATCGTCGGCGCGACCGGCGGCGGCGCGGCCGACCAGCTGCGCTCCGCGCTGGACCGCACCGAGTCCACCGTGCTGCTGCGCCGGCTGCGGCTGCGGCCGGGCGGTTCCACGGTGGCTGCCCAACTCGCCTCCGGCACAGTCGTTCTGGGACTGCCCGGCAACCCGTTCGCGGCCATCTCCACGCTGCTGGCGCTGATCGGCGCCACCGTGGAGGGCATGACCGGCGCGAAACCGGCGCGCCGGGTGCTGGGCCCGCTGGCCAACGCGGCCGAGCTGACCGCTCCGGTGGCCCGCATCGTCCCGGCGCGGGCGCTGCCCGGTGGCGGCTTCCAGGGCGATCTGCGGCTGCACACGGCCCATCTGGCCGATCTGCTGGACCGTGACGGCCTGGTGATCGTTCCCGCCGAGGCCGAGGACGGCGTCCTGGCCGAGTTCATTCCGCTGCGAGGCTGAGCGCGGCGTCCCCCATTCCACCGGGCTCAGCCGGGCAGACCGAGAACGGTCAACAGCTGGCCCGGGTAGGCCGCGCCGTCGATGCGACCGGTCTGGGCGAAAACCCGGCGGCGCACGCCGGTGACCGGGTTGCGCATGTGCAGGGTGAAGACGTGGGGCGCGAACTCGACGCCGCCGTCGGACCACGCCTGCCGGAATTTCGGGAATTCCCCGAGGTCCCGGATCAGATCGGCGAATCCTTCGGCATTTCCGGAGCGGCCGATCAATGCACGCATCCAGCCCGCGATCAGCCGGGCGTCCGACTCCCAGTTGACCATTACTTTCGCGGCCAGCTCGTGACCGAAGAACCAGCGCAACATATTGCCGTGCCGGGGCAGCCCCGGGAACGCGTCGTGCCAGGAGGCATTGCACGCCAGCAGATTGGACCGGATGTCCAGGAGGGCGGCCATATTCGGGCTGTGCAGATCGAGTGTGCGGACCATCTCCGGGGTGATGACCGCGCGCAGTTCCGCCGGGGACGGAACCTGGTCCGATCCCAGGCCGGCGAGGTCGTCGAGCTGACGGCGGTCTGCGCTGGACAGCGGGTCCAGCCGGTCCAGATAGCGGGTGAGCGCGGTCACCACTTCGCGAGTCGGGTTTCCGCGGTCGCCCTTCTCCAGATGCGTTATGTAGCTGGCGCTTACGCCCGCATTGAATGCCAGCCGTTCGCGGGATACACCGCGATTGTCACGCAGCCGCCGCAGCAGGTTTCCGAACGTGGGTGCTTCGAGTTCCCGAAATTCCTGTCCGCATACCGCTCTCGCGCCCACTGGTTCCCTCCTTCTCGGAATCTCGATGGCCCACCTCGCCTCCCCGTAGAGGCACCACTGAGATCCGCTTCAGGACGGATACTTACACAGATTGGGATATGAACTGCTCAGCGCCGCAAATCCAATCAGTATCACCGAATTATCCTGTTGGTATATGTGACACGGGATCGGCGATGGACGGCGGGGAGTCCGATCTCCAAACTACCGTCAAGCCCCTACAGCCAGGGGCGGTTCCGCGGAAGAGTTTTTCGCTTCCCGTGAACGCGCCGGATCCGGGGCGGGGACCGCGTCGAGCAGGCGGCGCGTGTACTCCTCGCGCGGGCTGCCGAACACGGCCTCGACCGGGCCGGATTCGACGATACGCCCTTCTCGCAGGACCGCCACCCGGTCGGCCACCTGATGGACGACGGCCAGGTCGTGACTGATGAACAAGCAGGCGAATCCGTACTCGGCGCGCAGGTCCGCGAACAGGTCCAGCACCCGCGCCTGCACCGAGACGTCCAGGGCGCTGGTGGGCTCGTCGGCCACCAGCAGGCGCGGGGCCAGGGCCAGCGCACGGGCCAGCGCGACACGCTGGCGTTGCCCACCGGACAGCTCGCCGGGGCGGCGTGTCGCGTACTCACGCGGCAGCCGTACCGATTCGAGCAGGTCGCCGACCTTGGCGCGGAGCAGCGCGCCCGAGGCCGCCCGGTGCACGCGCAGCGGTTCCCCGATCGCGTCCTCGACCGACCGCCGCGGATCCAGCGAGGCCGTCACGTCCTGATGTACGAGTGCGACGTTCTTGCGCAGCCCGCGCAGTTCGCGACCCGGTAGCCCGGTGAGCGGAACTCCCTGCAACACCACCTCTCCCGCCGTCGCGGGCACCAGGCCGAGCGCGGTGCGGCCGAGAGTGCTCTTGCCCGAACCGGATTCCCCGACCAGGCCGATCACCTCGCGCGGGGCCAGCGTCAACGACACGTCCCGCAGGGCCTGGAACTTCTTGCCGTGGCGACGGTAGACAACCGACAGATCGCGGACGCGCAGCACCGGTTCGGGGTCGGCGACGGCGGCCGCATTCGACTCGGGCTCGGCGGCCACCACGGCCACCGGGGGCACCGGCGCCGCGCCGTCCTCCGGCAGCACCGGGACGGCGGCCAGCAGTTCCCGCGTGTACGGCTCGCGGGGGTCGGCGAAAAGCTCACGGACCGGCTGCGTTTCGACCACCTCCCCCGCCCGCATGACCACCACCCGGTCCGCGATGGCGGCCACCACGCCCAGGTTGTGGGTGATGAACAGGATCGCGGTGTTATTGCGGCGCTGCAGGTCCCGCAGCAGGTGCAGGATCTCGGCCTGCACGGTGACGTCGAGGGCGGTGGTGGGTTCGTCGGCGATCAGCAGGTCCGGTTCGCCGGAGAGGGCCAGCGCGATCACGACCCGCTGCTTCTGCCCGCCGGAGAGCTGGTGCGGATACCAGTCGACCCGTGCCTCGGGTTCCGGGATGTCGACGAGGCCGAGCAGTTCGATGGCGCGGGCGCGGGCCTGCGCCGTGCCGATCGGCCGGTGGGCGCGCAGGGCCTCGGCGATCTGGCTTCCGATGCGGCGCACCGGGTTCAGGGCGGTCTGTGGCTCCTGGAAGACCATGGCGGCCCGGGTGCCCCGCAGGGGCCGCAGCTCGTCCTCGGTGGCGCCGATGATCTCGGTCCCGTCCAGCCGGACCGAGCCGGCGGCGGTGGCGCCGGTGGGCAGCAGCCCGAGCACGGCGCGCGCGGTGAGCGATTTGCCGGAGCCGGATTCACCCACCAGCGCCACGGTCTCCCCGCGCGCCACCTGTACGTTCACGCCGTGCACGACCTCCCGCGCACCGAAACGTACTGCCAGGTCACGAATGTCGAGCAAGGTCTCGGCGGTCATATCACCCTCCGGGCGCGGCCCAGAGCCTGGGCGATCAACAGGAATCCGAGCGTCAGCGCCGACACCACCACGAGTGGCCCGACCGCCATGGCGGGATTGGCGTCCAGATTGCGGGTGGACTCGGCGATGAGGGACCCCAGCGACGGATCCGGCGGCCGCACCCCGATGCCGATGAAACTCATGGCGCTGTCGACGAACACGGCCAGCGACAACGACAGCGCCAGCTGCACCCCGAGCGGTTCGATCACATTGGGCAGCACGTGTTTGCGCAGGGTCCAGGCGGTGCTCGCGCCGATCACGGTGGCGGCCTCGACGAAGGGCTGCTCGCGCACGGCCAGCACGGCGGTCCGGATCTGCCGGCCGAAGATGGGGACCTCGGCGGCGATGATCACGATGGCGACCGCGTGCGCGCCCGGCCCGGTGACGGCGGTCAGCGCGATCGCGAAAATGAGCGCCGGGAACGCCAGGATCAGGTCGAACACGCGCTGCGCCAGCACATCCGCGACCGGATTCACGGTGGCGGCCAGCCCGATGACCGAGCCGAGGACCGCGCCCGCCGGGACCGCGAGGAAGGCGATCAACAGGTCGACGCGGATGCCGTACAGCAGGCGGGTGAACACATCCCGATTGAGGTGATCGGTCCCCAGCCAGTGCTCCCCGCTCGGACCGAGCAGATTGGCCCCCGGAATCTGCTCCAGCGGACCGTATTTCGTCAGCGGCCCGGCGGCCAGCGCCGCGACCGCGATGACGGCGATGAGCAGCACTCCGGCCAGCCCCTGTCCGCGCGTCAAGGCCCGCAGCGGCGACCGATCCGGATCGGCCACCGGATCCACGGGCAGGACGCTTGCGGTCACGGTGTTCTCGCTCATGCGCGGCCTCCGATGCGGATTCGGGGATCCAGGTACGCGTGGGCGATGTCGGTGAACAGTTGGATGGCCACGAACACCGCCACCGAGAACAGCAACAGCGCCTGGACGACCGGGTAGTCGCGGCGATTGATGCCCTCTTCGATGAGCCGGCCGATACCCGGCCACGCGAAGGCGGCCTCCACCAGGACCGCACCACCGAGGAGGTTGCCGGTCTGGATGCCGAGGGTGGTGAGCATGGCGGGCAGGGCGTTGCGCAGCGCGTCGTGGGTGACGATGCGGCGACGCGGGACACCGAGGGCGCGGGCGGTGAGGACGTACGGCTTGGCGAGTTCGGTGCGCAGCGCCTCGGTGAGGAAACGGGTCAGCGCCGCCGACACCGGCAGGGCCAGGCACACCGCGGGCAGCAGCAGGTACTGCACGGCGATGTCGGGCCGGGTGAGGAAGCCGTCCGGCGGCAGGCCGCCCGAGGGCAGGACGGGGACGGCCACGGCGAAGACCAGCACCAGCAGCACACCGGTCACGAAGACCGGGATGGCGACGGTGATCGTGTTCGCGGCGGCCACGATCGCGTTGAGCCAGCGGCGATCCCACAGCACCGACGCGACCGACACCGCCAGGCTCACGACGACCGCGAGCAGGAGCGCCGCCCCCGCGAGGATGAGCGTGTTGGACAATCCCCGCCCGATGAGGTCGGAGATCTGGCCGCCGATGAGGTACGACCGGCCCAGGTCGCCGGTCACCACGCCGCGCAGCCACGACAGGTACTGGGCGGGGATGGATCGGTCGAGTCCGAGCTGATGCCGGATGGCCGCAACGGTTTCCGGCGTGGCGTCGGCTCCGGCGAGGATGGTCGCCGGATCGCCGGGCACCAGCCGCAGCAGCAGGAAGATCAGCACCGAGGCCCCGAACAGCACCGCCAGCGCGGAGGGAACCCGGCGCAGCAGGTAGGCGGTCATGCCAGGAACGCCTCGGTCAACGCGAGTTCGCGGCGCTTGGTCCAGTTGAAGCCGTGCAGCTTCCGGGTCGCCGAGCCCTGCGAGTACCGGACGCCGATCTCGATGAGGAACAGGCTGTCCAGCAGCTGATCACTCAGGGCCTGGTAGGCGCGGACCGCGTCCGGGCCGGTGCTCCGCGGCAGCTGCCAGGCCGCGTCGGCGGCGGCCACGTAGGCGGGAGATTCGAAGTGGGAGGCGTTCTTCCGGGCGTTGAACGGGTACGCGCTGACCGTGAGGGTGGAGGGCACGAACTGCGCCCAGGAGTGGTCGGTGATCCACAGGCCCGGGAATTGCGCGCCGATCAGCTGTTTGACGAAGGTGGCGTTGTCGGTGGGCGCGAGCTCCACCTCGATGCCGACCTCGGCGAGGTTGGCCTGAACGATCTGCGCGGCGGCCTCGTACGCCGACACCGCCGTGTTGTAGGTGAGCGGGATCTTCGGCGGCTTCGGCAGCTGGGCCAGGATCTGCTTGGCCTTGGCCGCATCGCGCGAGTACCGGGTGTTGCGGGCGGCGTCGAAGGCCGGGGAGTTCTTGGGCCACGGCAGATTCGCGGCGTATCCGGCACCGCGGAACACCTCGGCGATGATGCGCTCCCGGTCGACGGCGTAGGCGATGGCCTGCCGCAGCCGCACGTCCGACAGCACCGGGTCGGCGACGTTCACGCCGACGTAGATCTCGAGCTCGGCGCCCTCGTAGGTGTGGACGCGGTAGCCGTCGGCCTTGGCCAGATTCTCGTTGTCGCGGTAGGTGACGCCGTCGGCGAGGTGGATCTGCCCGGTCTTGAGGGCGTTCAGCTGCGCCTGGTTGTCGGAGATGACGGTGATCTCGACCCGGTCCAGGTAGGGGCGTTCCGGCACCCAGTAGTTCGCGTTCTTCTCGAATATCAACTGCTGGTTGGGGATTCGCTGCACGAACCGGAACGGCCCGGTGCCGACGATCTTCTCGCCGGTGCCCAGCTGGTCGATCGACTCGCTGTCGAGGATGGGCACGGTGTCGAGCAGGTCGAACAGATTGCTCAGCGGGTGCGCCAGGGTGAGCGTGACCCGGTGCGGGGCGCTGGTGTCGATGCCGGTCACCGCGGCGGCGGTGCTCTTGAGCTGGCCCGACCATTTCGGGTCGGCGTAGGTGCGCAGCGAGAACTCCACATCCTTCGAGGTGAAGGGGCGGCCGCTGTGGAATGTCACGTCGTCGCGCAGTTCCAGGGTGATGGACTTGCCGTCGGGCGCGACGGTCCAGCTCTTGGCCAGCAGCGGCTGCGGTTCGAGCTTGTCGTGCGGGTACCGCACCAGGGACTCGAAGACCAGGCCGACCACGTACGGGGTAGTGCCGGTATTGGTGAGCAGGTTGGCGGGGACGAGGTCGACCAGCACGCCGTACTTCAGGGTCCCGCCGCGCACGGGTTGCGCGTTGTCGTCGCCGCCCTTCTGCTGACTCACCGCCGAGGTGCAGGCGGCCAGCGCCCCGCCGCCGAAGATCGCCAGGGCGGCGACGGCCGAGCCGCGCAGGAAGTGACGGCGGTGGAGGGCGCCGGGGGACGAATTCATCTGGAAATCCTCGAGTGTGGACCGATCGCTGGATTGTGTGCGGCGACGCTAACCGCGAATGCATGACAGATCACCGGTTGCACGCAGCCAGAGTGAAACCCTGGCCGTCACACCGGCGGGCGGCCTTTGCTGGGGAGCATGTCAGTCCCCGCCCATGCCCGTGGTTATGAGAGTTTCTCCGGTGAGATCGGCCGCACCACCGCCGATTCCACACCGGAATGGCAGTATCCGCCGCTCGCGCCGGCCGGTGCGCCGAATGTCGTGGTGGTGCTGGTCGACGATATGGGGTTCAGCGATATCGGCCCGTTCGGTTCGGAGATAGACACCCCCGTTCTCGATCGGCTGTCCGCGAATGGATTGCGGCTCACCAACTTCCACACCACGCCACTGTGCTCGCCGTCGCGGGCGGCGCTGCTGACCGGAATCAATTCCCACCGGGCCGGTTTCGGATTCGTCGCCAATGCCGATCCCGGATATCCCGGGCTGCGGCTCGAACTGGCCGACGATGTGCTGACGCTGCCGGAAATCCTGCGCGCCAACGGATATGCGACCTACGCGGTCGGGAAATGGCATCTGGTGCGCGACGCCACGCTGCATCCGGCCGCGCGGCGCGATTCCTGGCCGACGCGACGAGGATTCGACCGGTATTACGGCTCCCTGGAGGGCCTGAACTCCTTCTACTACCCGAATCAGCTCATCTCGGACAGCTCGCCGGTGAATATCGAGGAGTATCCCGAGGGCTACTACCTCACCGACGACTACACCGATCGCGCGGTCGGCTACATCAAGGAACTGCGCGCGCACGACGCCGCCAAGCCGTTCTTCCTGTACTTCGCGCACACCGCCATGCACGGTCCGCTCCAGGCCAAACCCGAGGATCAGGCCAAATATCGGGGTCGCTACCGCGAGGGCTGGGATCGACTGCGGCAGAGCCGATTCGCCTCGCAGCTCGCGCAGGGCTTGTTCCCGCCCGGGACCGAGCAGAAGCCGCGCAATACCGAGCCGGGTTACGAGGCCCAGGAATGGGATGCGCTGACCGACGAGCAGCGGTCGCGGTTCGAGCGGTACATGGAGGTGTACGCGGGCATGGTCGACAGCATCGACCAGAGCCTGGGCCGGATCGTGGACACCCTCGAACAGCTCGGCGAGCTGGACAACACCATCATCGTGTTCACCTCCGACAACGGCGGCACCGCGGAGGGCGGGCCGGAGGGCACCCGCACCTACTTCGCGCAGTTCGCCCAGGTCGACGAGCCGGAATGGGAGCGCGACGTCCCGCACGACGACGAGCTGATCGGCACCGCCAAGCTCGGCGTGCACTATCCGCGCGGCTGGGGACAGGCCTCGAACACGCCGTTCCGGTTCTACAAGGGCCAGACCTTCGCCGGCGGGGTCCGGGTGCCGTTCGTGCTGTCCTGGCCGCGGGGGCTGCCGCGGACCGACGGCGACAGCGGGGTGCGCCAGGAGTACGTCTACATCACCGACCTGGCTCCCACGCTGCTCGACCTGATCGGCCTGGAGCGGCCGAGTGTCCGTAACGGGTTGCCCGCCAAGGACTTCGACGGGGTATCCGCCGCGCGGGTGCTGCACGACCCGTCCGCGATCTCCCAGCATGCCGAACAGTATTCGGAGATGACCGGGCATCGCGGCTTCTACCGCGACGGCTGGAAACTGCTCGCCCTGCACGAGCCCGGACGCGACATCGACGACCCGCGCTGGCAGCTCTTCGACGTCCGCACCGACCCGACCGAGCTGCACGACCTGTCCGAGCGGTTGCCCGGCAAGGTGGCCGAGCTGGCCGCCGCGTGGGACGAAGCCGCCTGGCACAACACGGTTTTCCCGCTGCTCACCCGCCAGGATCTGGCGCGGCGGCGGCCCGAGGAGGCGCGGCTCGGTGATCCGGTCCGGATCCTCCCGGGTACCCCCACACTCGAGCGATACCGCTCCCAGCGGCTCATCGCCTACCGCGACTTCACCATCACCGTCGAACTCTCCGGTTACCGGGCCGGCGACGAGGGCGTCCTGGTCGCGCACGGTGACCCGCTCGGCGGCTACCTGCTCTACGTCGAGAACGGGCGACTGATCTTCGGTTACAACGCCTACGGGCGGTATGCCACCCTCGACGCGGGCGAAATCGCCGAAGGCAGTCGCCTTCTCACCCTGTCGGCGACGGTCCGGCCGCACCTGCGGTGGGACTTCACGCTGGGCATCGACGGGGTGCGGGCGGGCGAGCTGCCCGACCAGGTGCAGCTGGCGGGCATGTCGCCGTGGACGGGGATCTCGGTCGGGCTCGACGCCCGCGGGCCGGTGTCCTGGGATCTCCGTGAGCGGCGGGGTGTGTTCCGCTACGGCGGTGAGCTCCTGGCCGTCACATACCACCCCGGGGCCGTGGGAGTTTCGGAGGAAGCGCAGCGAGCGCTGGATTCCGAGGCCGAATTGATCGCGGAGTAGGCGTGCCGCGCCCGATCTCCAGTCCCCTTGCCAGCGATCATCCAGCTATTCGAAAGTGTGTTAACAAATATTAAGTAAGCGAGAACCAACCGTTTCGGAAGCTTCACCGCCACTGGTCCGAAACACCTTCACGGGAACACGTTTCACCGGGCGCGGAAGGGTTTTCCCAGGTCGCGACCGGAGCGTGTGACCTCGGCCGCTACCCCTCAGTGACCGGAACATTGCGGCGATCTCACAGCTCACAAATCCGTTTCGAGCATTGTGAGCAAACCGTTTTGATGCCTCCCTTCACGTCCCTACAGTCGAGCCAGCAGCCCGGTTTTCCAGCTCGAAGGGGGCGTTATGACCATCACGCAGAACGGACACTCGTCCGCCGATGCGCTGCTTCGACTGGGGAAGTACTTCAACCGCGGTGAGGTGTCCGGTGACTTGCGCACCCTGCACAAGACCGGTGGCCGCGAGGCCGACGAGTTCTACCGGGACCGCTGGTCGCACGACAAGGTGGTGCGCTCCACGCACGGTGTGAACTGCACCGGCTCCTGCTCGTGGAAGATCTACGTCAAGGACGGCGTCATCACCTGGGAGTCGCAGCAGACCGACTACCCGAGCGTGGGCGCGGACAAACCGGAGTACGAACCGCGCGGCTGTCCGCGTGGCGCGTCGTTCTCCTGGTACACCTACTCTCCCGCGCGCATCCGCTACCCGTACGTGCGCGGCGCGCTGCTCGAGCTGTACCGCGCGGCCAAGGAGCGGCTGAAGGATCCCGTGCTGGCATGGGAGTCCATCGTCGAGGACGCCGACAAGGCCACGACCTACAAGTCCGCGCGCGGCAAGGGCGGTTTCGTCCGCGCCGAGTGGTGGGAAGCCGCCGAGATCGCCGCGGCCGCGCACGTGCACACCATCAAGAAGTACGGCCCGGACCGGGTCGCGGGCTTCTCCCCCATTCCCGCCATGTCGATGGTGTCGCACGCCGTGGGCGCGCGGTTCATCTCGCTCATCGGCGGCTCCATGCTGTCGTTCTACGACTGGTACGCCGACCTGCCCGTCGCCTCCCCACAGGTCTTCGGCGACCAGACCGACGTGCCGGAGTCCGCGGACTGGTTCGACGCCGGATACCTGATCATGTGGGGTTCCAACGTCCCGGTCACCCGGACCCCGGACGCGCACTACATGACCGAGGCCCGCTACCGCGGCCAGAAGGTCGTGGTGGTCTCCCCCGACTACGCCGACAACACCAAGTTCGCCGACGAGTGGGTGCCCGCCCGTCCCGGCACCGACGCCGCCCTGGCCATGGCCATGGGCCACGTGGTGCTGCGAGAGTTCTTCCTGGACAAGCAGACTCCCTACTTCGACGACTACGTCAAGCGCTTCACCGACCTGCCGTACCTGGTGGCGCTGGACGAGCACGACGGCGGCTGGGACACCGCCGGTGACTACAGCGGCCACACCTTCACCCCCGGCAAGTTCCTCACCGCCGCCGATCTCGGCCACACCGGTGAGGGCGTGGAGCACCAGACCGTCCTGCTGGACGCGGACGGCACTCCCCGGGTGCCCAACGGTTCCCTCGGCCACCGCTTCAACGAAGCGGGCAAGGGCCGTTGGAATCTGGATCTGGGGGACATCGATCCCCTGCTGACCCTGTACGGCCGCACCGATGATGTTGCGGCCGTGCAGTTCCCCCGCTTCGACGGGCTCTCCGCGGGCAGCGATGCGGCTGTCCTCACCCGCGGCGTGCCGACCACCGTCATCGCGGGGCGACGGGTGACGACGGTGTTCGATCTCCTGCTGGCGCAGTACGGCGTCGGACGGTCCGGCCTGCCCGGCAATTGGCCGACCGGCTACGACGATGCGACTCAGCCCTACACTCCCGCCTGGCAGGAGTCGATCACCGGCGTCCCCGCCCAACAGGCCGAACGCCTCGGGCGCGAATTCGCCGACAATGCCGAGCGTTCCCGGGGCCGGTCCATGATCCTCATGGGCGCGGGCACCAACCACTGGTTCCACAGCGACCAGATCTACCGCTCCTTCTTCACCTTGACGCTGCTCACCGGCTGCCAGGGCGTGAACGGCGGCGGCTGGGCGCATTACGTGGGCCAGGAGAAGTGCCGTCCCGTGACCGGCTGGGCCACACTGGCTTTCGCCTCCGACTGGCAGCGGCCGCCGCGTCAGATGCAGGGCACCGTGTTCTGGTACCTGGCCAACAACCAGTGGCGCTACGACCCGTTCACCAGCGAATCGTTCGCCTCGCCGTTGAGCAAGGGCGCGTTCGCCGGGCGGACCGCGGCCGACAATATCGCGCTCGCTTCGCGTTTGGGCTGGATGCCGTCCTACCCGACGCTGAACCGCAATCCGCTCGACCTGGTCGACGAGGCGGACGCGGCGGGCAAGGCGCCCGCCGACTACGTCGTGGATGGACTCAAGTCGGGCGATCTGCGCTTCGCGTGCGAGGATCCCGACGCGCCCGAGAACTTTCCGCGTGTCCTCACCGTGTGGCGCGCCAACCTGCTCGGCTCGTCCGGTAAGGGCAACGAGTACTTCCACAAGCATCTGCTCGGCGCCGATTCCAATCTGCAGACCACCGAGGCCACCGGCATTCGGCCGCAGGAACTGGAATGGCGCGACGAGGCCGCCACCGGGAAACTGGACCTGTTGATGTCGATGGACTTCCGCATGACGTCCACGACCCTGTTCTCCGACATCGTGTTCCCGGCCGCCACCTGGTACGAGAAGCACGACCTGTCCTCCACCGACATGCACCCCTTCGTGCACGCCTTCACCCCGGCCATCTCCCCGCCGTGGGAGGCCAAGACCGATTTCGAGGCGTTCCACCGCATCGCCCGCGGGTTCTCGTGGCTGGCCGAGAAGCATCTCGGCGTGCGCAAGGACCTGGTCGCGATGCCGTTGCAGCACGACACCGCCGACGCCATGGCGCAGGCCGGTGGCCGGGTACTGGACTGGAAATATGGTGAATGCGAGCCGGTTCCAGGTGTCACCATGCCGAAACTCGTTGTCGTCGAACGCGACTACCCGAAGGTCGCGGAGAAGATGGCCGCGCTCGGACCGCTCGTGGAAACCTTGGGACTCACCACGAAGGGTGTCACCACTATTCCCGATGCCGAGGTAGATTACCTGCGCGGCGTGAACGGCACGGTGGTTTCCGGTGTCGCGCAGGGCCGTCCGTCTCTGGCCAAGGACACCCACGCGGCCGAGGCGATCCTGGCACTGTCCGGCACCACGAACGGCCGGCTCGCGGTGGAAGGGTTCCATGCGCTCGAAGAGCGCACCGGAACCGAGCTGGCCGATCTGGCTGCCGAGCACGAGGGTAAGCGAATCACCTTCGCCGACACGCAGGCCCGGCCCGTTCCGGTGATCACCTCACCGGAATGGTCCGGGAGCGAGACCGGCGGACGCCGCTACTCCCCCTTCACCATCAATGTCGAGCGGTCCAAGCCCTGGCACACCCTCACCGGCCGCCAGCACTTCTACCTCGACCACGACTGGATGATGGAGCTCGGCGAGCAGTTGCCGATCTACCGGCCGCCGCTGGACATGAGCGCGCTGTTCGCCGAACCCGGCATCGGCAACGTCGATGGCAACGGGGTGACCGTTCGGTATTTGACGCCGCACTCCAAGTGGTCCATCCACTCCGCGTATCAGGACAATCTGCACATGCTCACGCTTTCCCGTGGTGGGCAGGCGATCTGGATGTCGGACGTGGACGCCAAGAAGATCGGCGTCGCCGACAACGACTGGATCGAGGCGATCAACCGCAACGGCATCGTCGTGGCGCGCGCCATCGTCTCGCACCGCATGCCCGAGGGCACCGTGTTCATGTATCACGCCCAGGACCGCGCGGTGAATGTCCCCCGCATCGAAGGCAGCGAGAACACCAAGGTCGGCAAGGGCAAGCGCGGTGGCATCCACAACGCGCTGACCCGGATCATGATCAAGCCCTCGCATCTCATCGGTGGCTACGCGCAGCAGTCGTTCGCGCTGAACTACCACGGCCCCACCGGAAATCAGCGCGACGAGGTCACCACGATTCGTAAGCGCTCGCAGGAAGTGGAGTACTGATATGCGCGTCATGGCTCAGCTCGCCATGGTCATGAACCTGGACAAGTGCATCGGCTGCCACACCTGCAGCGTCACCTGCAAGCAGGCCTGGACCAACCGCGCCGGCACCGAGTACGTGTGGTTCAACAATGTGGAAACCCGTCCGGGACAGGGTTATCCGCGGCGTTACGAGGACCAGGAGAAGTGGAAGGGCGGGTGGACCCTCGACAAGAAGGGCCGCCTCACGCTCAAGTCCGGCTCCCGGATGAAGCGGCTGCTCAATATCTTCGCCAACCCGGACCTGCCCACCGTGTCGGACTACTACGACCCGTGGAGCTACGACTACGAGAACCTGCTGTCCGCCCCGCAGATGGACACTACCCCGGTGGCCAAGCCCAAGTCGCTGATCACCGGTGAGGACACCAAGGTCACCTGGGGCGCGAACTGGGACGACTCGCTGGGTTCGGGTCCCGAGCAGGTCGGCAAGGACCCGCTGCTGGCCAAACTGTCCGAGCAGGTGAAACTGGAGTTCGAAGAGACCTTCATGTTCTACCTGCCGCGCATCTGCGAGCACTGCCTCAACCCGTCCTGCGCGGCGTCCTGCCCCTCCGGCGCGATCTACAAGCGCGCCGAGGACGGCATCGTGCTGGTGGATCAGGACAAGTGCCGCGGCTGGCGGCAGTGCGTGACCGGTTGCCCGTACAAGAAGATCTACTTCAACCACAAGACGGGCAAGGCGGAGAAGTGCACTTTCTGCTACCCGCGTGTGGAAGTCGGCATCCCGACCGTGTGCTCGGAGACCTGCGTCGGGCGACTGCGCTACATCGGCGTCATGCTCTACGACGCCGACAAGGTGCTCGAGGCCGCCTCGGTCGAGAACGACCAGGACCTGTATCCGTCGCAGCTGGGCGTGTTCCTCAACCCGCACGACCCGCGCGTCATCGCCGAGGCCGAACGAGCCGGGATCTCCCCGGAATGGATTGCCGCCGCGCAGGATTCGCCGGTCTACAAGCTGATCGTCGACTACCAGATCGCACTGCCGCTGCACCCGGAATACCGCACCATGCCGATGGTCTGGTACGTGCCGCCACTGTCGCCGGTGGTCGACACCCTCACCCAGACCGGGCACGACGGCGAGAACCACAACAACCTGTTCGGAGCGATCGACGCGCTGCGAATTCCGTTGGAGTACTTGGCCGAACTGTTCACCGCCGGTGAGATCGGCCCGGTGCGCGCCTCCCTGCAGCGGCTGGCGGGCATGCGGTCCTTCATGCGCTCGATCAACCTCGGCCAGGAACCCGACCTGTCCATCCCGGACGCGGTCGGCCTGGAGCCCGAGGAGATCGAGGCCATGTACCGGCTGCTCGCCATCGCCAAGTACGAGCACCGCTACGTGATCCCCTCCGGCGCGACATCCAAAGCGCACGAACTGGATTCGCTCGCCACCGGCTGCTCCCTGGACACCGACGGCGGCCCCGGCATGACGGCCTTCGACTACATGGCCGACAAGTTCCACCTCACCGATACCAACGGTGCCGCCGCGCCCGAGCAGAAGTCCAACCGGATCAACCTGCTCAACTGGGACGGCAAGAGCACCAGCGGGCTGGTGCCCAAATCCGCCGACGGCAACGGCGCCGCCGGTCATGGCAACGGAGCCAATGGAAATGGGCACCACTCCCCCGCGCCGGAGCCGGCGGCCGTCGACACCGAATCGATCGAACCCGAACCGACGGGAGCGGCGCGATGAACCTGCTCAGACTGCGGCGGCGCTCCGTACCCGCCGTCACCGCGAGCGATAACGACCGGCGTGAGGTGTGGCGACGGGACGCGCTGTCGCTCGACTATCCGCACCCGCGCACCCGCGCGCTGATCGACGAGCTCGACGCCAATCCCGAAACCGGCGGCGCCACAGCGGAATCCACCGGGGCTTCGCGATGAGTCTGCTGAAACTGCGCCGCCGCCCCGAACCCGCCGTCGCCCTGAACGAGCGGGACCGGCGGCTGGTGTGGCGGCTGAGCGCGCTGCTGCTGGACTACCCGAACGCGCAGACCCTCTCGCTGCTCGACGAACTCGACTCCGCCGCCGCGGAACTGCCGGACTCGGTGCGCCCGCTGCTCGCCGGGTTCCTCACCCATCTGCGCACCGGCGACCCGATCGCCCTGGCCCAGGAGTACGTCGAGACCTTCGACATGCGCCGCCGGGCCAGTCTGCACCTGACCTTCTACGCCTACGGGGACACCCGCAAACGCGGCATGGCGCTGCTGCGGTTCAAGCACGCCTACCGGCACGCCGGGGTCGAACTCGGCGACGAGGAACTGCCCGACCACCTGCCCGTGCTGCTCGAATTCGCCGCCACCGTCGACCCGATCGGCGGCGAACGACTGCTGGGCGAACACGTCCCGGTCCTGGAACTGCTGCGGTTGTCGCTTTCCGACAGCGGATCTCCTTACGCCGGGGTGCTGGCGTCGGTGGTGGCGACCCTGCCACCGGTCACCACCGCCGACCGCCGGCGCATCGCCGAACTCGCCGCCCAGGGCCCGCCGGAGGAAGAGGTCGGCCTCGACCCCTTCGCCATGGACCCGCTCGCCTTCTCCGGAACGGAGGCCCGCCGATGAGCTCCGCGCTCTGGCTGATGCTCCCCTACATCGCCTTCACCTCGTTCGTGCTGGGCCACCTGTACCGCTACCGCACCGACCAGTTCGGCTGGACCACACGGTCTTCGCAGATCCACGAGTCGCGGTTGCTGAAGCTGGGCAGCCCGCTGTTCCACTTCGGCATGCTCGGGGTGATCGGCGGGCATGTGCTGGGCGTGCTCATCCCGGAGTCGTGGACCACCGCGGTCGGCATCTCCGAGGAGGCGTACCACGTGGTCGCGGTGTCGGCGGGCTCGGTCGCGGGACTGGCGGTCATCATCGGCGTGGCCATCCTGGCCTACCGCCGCCTCACCGTGTCCGCCGTCCGGCAGGCCACCTCGGCCAACGACAAGGTCATGTACGTCCTGCTGACCGCGGCGCTGGTCACCGGCCTGCTCAACACCTGGGGCAGCAACCTGCTGTGGGGCACCTACAACTACCGCGAGACCGTGTCGCCGTGGTTCCGCAGCCTGTTCACCCTGCATCCGGAGCCGGAGCTGATGGTCGGCACGCCCTGGACCTTCCAGCTGCACGGGCTGGTCGTGCTGGCGCTGATCGCCTTCTGGCCCTACACCCGCCTGGTGCACATGTTCTCCGCGCCGGTCGGCTACCTGGTGCGGCCGTACGTGGTCTACCGCAGCAAGCCGGACAAGTCCGCGGACAAGAAGCGCTACGCGAAAGCCTGGGAAACCCCGGCCATTCCGCGCCGTTGAGATACCGGGCGTTCACCGATTTATCGGTGGCGCCCGGTTTTTCCCGGTGTTATCGTTCGGCCCGGCCCAACCGACTGGTCGGGCCTGAATTGTCTTGGGGGGAATCCATGTTCAATTGGTATGTCGGTCTGCTCGCGCTCAGCGGGGTGATCATGCTGGCGCTCGCCTCGGTCCGCGACGGCCAGAGCAACACCGCGCGCACCATCGACGCCGTCTTCGGCGCGGTCTATCTCGGCTACGCCTTCTACCTCGCCTTCCTCTTCGACGGCGATTCCTACCTGATCTTCTTCCAGGCCTTCATCCTGCCGGTCGTGATGGTGGTGAATTTCTTCCGCAATCGCACACCGAAGCCGAAACTGACCGACACGCAGAAGGCATGGCGCGAATATCAGAAGTCGGCCGGGCAACAATAGCCGGGTGCTCTCAAAAAATTCCGAGCCCGAGCGGGTTACGCCGCAGGAAACGCCCTGCCCCGACTGCGGTGAACGCCGGGTCCTGGTAGGCGGCAGCATGGATATGTATCTGGTCCGGCGCAATGGCGGGCGGCCCCTGTCGGACCTGCTCGCCCTGCTCTGCACCGGCTGCGGGCGGGTGTTCTTCTACGCGGACCGGCTCGACAGGGTGCGAGCGGCGATGAACTCCATGACGTCCTGAGTGCCGGGCTGGTCGCGCAGGTGGTCCAGGGCCGCGTCCAGTCGCGGGTCCGGCCCCTGGCCGGCGAGCAGCACCACGATCGCCTCCCAGGTCTCGAGGCGCGGATTCGGCTGGGCCAGTAGCTCTTCCAGGTAACTGTCGGGTTCGAGCAGGCGCAGCGCCCGGCGGGCGTGGGCGTGCACGCGGCGGGGCAGCTCGGCACGGATCGCCTCGATGTCCTCGGGCTGGACATGGCCCGGCTGGTAGCGATCCAGCCGGACCGACCACAGGTCGCCGGATTCACCGGGCAGGCCCTCACCGGGGAGCAGGCCCGGACCGGTGGCCGCCTCGGGAGCGAGGGGCCGCAGACCGTAGCGCTCGGTGCGCCACAGACGAAATTCCTGCCAGGCGGCCGGGGTCGCCCACGCGCCCAGCCCGAAGCGCAGCACCTGCTGCCCGCCGGTGAAGGTGCGGAAGGTGCGGGTCCGGGCGATGGTGGCGACGCCCTCCGGCAGCACCCGCGTCCAGGTGGGCTCGGCCCCCTCGAAACCGTACGGCTGCAGCAACTTCCCCGTGTCGCGCATCAAGCGGCGCAGCGCCGATTCCGGTTTCACCATCCTGGCAGATTAGCGGTGGGAACCGACAGGATCCCGGACCTGAGCCATCCGCCCAGGACGCGGCGAGTCGTACCGAACACACCGCGCCCGGGGCGAGATGTCAGTGGCCGGAATAGATGTCGTTCACCGTGGCCGCGTAACGATCGTTATTGGTGAGCGGTTGCAGGCCCAGCGCGGTGTCGATGGTGCGGAGCAGGCCGTACTGGTCGGTGCGCTGAGAGCTGTTGAAGCCCGCCTTCACCGAGTTCTGCGAGCCGAGCACGATGGTCGGCACCCGGTTCGAGTAGAGCGGGCCGAAGAGCTTGGCGAAGCCCTCGTCGAAGGTCACGATCAGCAGCGAGCGCTGCTGCTTCCAGGCCGGGGAGTTCAGGATCGCGGGCACGGTCGCGCCGAGCCAGCTGTCACCCGAGGCGACGCCGCAGCCCTCCATGTTGTGGCACTCGTTGGCCGCGAACCACACGAAATTCGGTGTGGTGGCCGTGGATTGCAGGTCGCTCGTCATCTGGGTGAGCGGCTGCAGGTGCGCGGCGCAGTAGCCCGGATCGGACTTCATGTTCTGGAAGTACAGGAACGGCAGGTCGTCCTGGTAGTACTCGCCGTGCGCGGTCTGATCGCAGTTGCCGTTGGCGTCCTCGGCGTAGCCCTTCCAGGTCTTGCCCGCCGCGTCCGCGCTGTTGCCGATGTGCCGGGCGTTCAGGGTCGTGGTGGTGACGCTGTTGTCGACCAGCCCGTACAGTCCGCCCGCCGCCAGCGCGACGTAGTTCGGATCGCTGGGATGGGTGGTGGCGTAGGACTGGGTCAGCGTCGCGCCCTGGGAGCGCAGGCTGTTGATATACGGGGCCGCGGAATTACCGATGATGCCGGTGAGGCCGTCGTAGTCCTGGTTCTCCAGGTAGACCATGAAGACATGGTCGTAGCCGGGGACCGTGGCGGCGGGGGCGGTCAGCGCCGGGGCGGGCAGCGGTGCGCCGATCGTGAACGACAGGTTGTCGGCGTAGCCGTCGGTGGTGTCACCGTTGGTCCAGGTGAAGTACACATCGACGGTGACCGCGCGGGTGCCCTTGGGCAGGGTTCCCTTCGCATCACGCTGCAGCAGTTCGGTAGTGAAGCCGCGGTCGATGCTGCTCACGCTGCCGGCATCGGCCGACCCCAGCTTGCCGCCCGACCCGTTGAGGAAGGTCGCGGTGAGACTCGCCTTGTCCATCTGCGCGCCGTAGCCGCCCAGCCAGCCATTCAGATCGAAGCTCACCCCGCCCCCGTCGATGGCAGCGGCCGCGCCGGAGACGTCGATGGTCTGATCGATCTCGGAGTTGCCGGTGCCGCCGCCGGTGAAGAACCTCGAGCCCCGGTTCGAGGGGCCGGTGGAGGACGGGCCCGGCCACCCGGACTGCCCGTAGCACACCGCGTTCGGCTCACCCTTGACGATCTTCCACCCCGGCAGCGTCATGCCGTCGAGGCCCTTGGGTGAGCACTGCGCCACCGCTTCGGCATCGCCGTCCACGATCAGGTTCGGGCTGGTGACCGCGGCCTGCGCCACGGTGGGGGTGACGGCCGAGCCGCTCAGGACCGACAGTGCGGCCGCCGCCGAGAGGGCGAGGACCTTGCCGAGGTGTTGTCGAACGCCGTTGTGGCGCATAGCTGTTCCTTACAGGTCGTGACAAATGCGACCCGAATGGAACACGTTTCAGATGTCGAGCCACCCGCCCCGCAGTGACCGGGTGATGAACGCGAACCGCCTATTGGTCATTCGACCAATAGGCGGAAGCGGTTGTGCGACAAGTACTGCCCGGCTAGGCGGCCTTCGCGGGCTTCTTCTTGGAGCGGGCGAAGTTGTTCATGATCGGCAGGTCCACCCAGTGGTAGAGCGCCGCCGCGATCACCGTCGACACCACCAGGCTCAGCACCGCGAAGCCGGCCCAGCCGACGACGCCGAACTCCTTGCCGCCGATCAGGTATCGGGTGATCAGCACCATGACCGGGAACTGGATCAGATAGAAGGCGAAGGAGATATTGCCCAGCCACACCATGCGCGGATGGGAGTTGACCTTGCCGATGCCGTGCAGGTCACGGTTCGCCATGGTGGCGACCACCGCGGTCATCGGGGCCAGCATCAGCACCGACATCTTGTAGTTCACCGGCACGACCCAGGTCAACGCGTACGAGATGGTCAGGGCGACCATCGGCCACAGCAGGTTGGTGTTGCGCCACTTGCCTTCCAGCACCATCCGCGCGGCCAGCACGCCGAGGAAGAACTCCGGCAGCCGCGACAGCGGGAAGGTGTAGCTCAGCCAATACGACAGCGACACCGGGATGTTCGCCTGCTGGAACCACGCCGGGGAGGCGTGCAGCTCGTAGTACGGCGACGTGGTGCCCGGGACCAGCCGCGGCGCGAAGGCGTTCGCGATGCCCTTGGGGCCGTCGAAGAACAGGAAGTACGAGGTGTGCAGGGCGGCGATGCCCAGCAGCAGGACCGCCGCCGCCAGCACCAGGCGGCGCGTGGGGATCTTCATGATCAGCGGCAGCACCAGCGGGAAGCTCAGGTAGAACAGCATTTCCGCGGCCAGCGACCAGGACGGCACGTTCAGGCCGCCGACCGTGGTCCACTTCGGCACGTAGGTGTGCACCAGCAGCAGGTTCGGCACCCACACCACCGCGCGGTGCAGCGGCACGCTCGCCACCACGATGAACGCGGCGGCCGCCAGCAGATGCGACGGGTAGATCTTCAGCACGCGACGGCGATAGAACGCGCCCTTCGCCATGCCCGGCCGGAACGACCAGTAGATGATGAAGCCCGACAGCACGAAGAAGAAGGTCACACCCGCCGCGCCGAGCTGCATCGGAATCCAGGCGTGGATGTTGCGGAACATCTCCGACTTCTGGAACGGGTACACCGGCAGGAACACCAGCGCGTGCAGCACGAACACCGCGAACGCCGCCCACCAGCGCGCGCCGGTCAGCGACGGCAGCGGCGGGCGGACCCGGGCGGCCCGCTCGATGACGGATTCGGCGGCGGGCGCGGCGGTGTCGACAGGGCGCGCCGCGGGCGCCGGTTGGATCACTTGGGTGGAGAAGGACTCCACCGCGAGCGCGGTGGCGTCCTCCCGCGTGCCGGGCACGACTTCGGGTGGTCGGGTCATCGGGCGTACCTCTCCTGCAGGGCGTTGGCAATCACGGCGTCGCCCTGCGGAGCCGGATGGAACGGCAGACCGGCGACATTGACTTTCGGGTCGAACACGCCGTTGACCCACTGGTCGGGTGTGCACAGACCGTGCCCGCGGGTGAGGGCGCGGCTGTCGAGGTACTCGATCCGCAACAGGGCCGCGGCTTCGCGCTGCGCCTGATCGAAGCGATCGAGGTAGTCGACGACCGTACGACCCCGGGGCTGGCCGATCTCGAAACCGGCGATGTCGAAGCAGATCGCGTCCTGGCCGGGCGTGAACAACTCCGGGTACCCGACGATCACGATGCGCGCGTTCGGGGCGTAATAACGGACGTAGGCGACGACCTTGCTGATCCGTGCGGCGTACTCGGCGCCGGTCACGTTCTTCGGGTCGGCCATCCGGCCGTCGGCCACCGCGTCGGCCCCACAGCCGCCCGCGGGGTCGTAGAAGCAGGCCTGCATCGAGTCCCACGGCGACTTCGACGAGTCGCCCCACACATCGTTGAGACCGAACTGCAGGGTGACCAGCTTCGTCTTCGGACCGAACGCGCCCGCCTTGTCGGCGTTGCTCGCCTGGACCTTCAGGATGTAGCCGTTCCCGGTGTCGATCGACGCGCCCGGGCAGGACTGGTTCCACACCTGTCCGTCGCCGCGCAGGCCCAATCGGTCCTGCAGCTGCGCCGGCCAGGCGGTGGCGCCGTGTTGACAGGTCTTGTCCTGCCCCGACGGGTCCCACCCGTTCGCGGTGAACGAGTCACCCAGAATGACCAGTTCTCTACCTTGCGGAGTCGAATCCGCCTGTGCCCCCGAAGTTCCCGCCATGGCCGCGGCGACTGCCATCACCGCGGCGCACAGCCACCGTCCGTTGTTTCCCGACACGTGCTCTTTCTCCGTCTGTCAGAACCTGCGCTGGTTCGTCAGTACCCTGCGCGAGGCTCGAAGCCGGGGGCGTCCAGCGTCGGCGGCGCCGGCTTGGCGGGCGCCTCGACCTGCGGCGCGGGCTTGGGCGCGACGGGCTGCGGCGCGACCTGCTGCGGCGCGGGGGCCTCGGCCTGCGGCGCGGGGGCCGGGGCGGGGGCCTCGGCCTTGGGAGCCTCGGTGGTGGCCGGCGGGGCGGCGGGCGCGGGGGCCGCGCTGCTCGCGGGAGCGGCCGAGCTGCTCGCCGGGGCGACCACGGAGGTGGTCGTGGTGGCGGGCGAGTCGGTGGCCTTGTCGCTGCCACACGCAGCGAGTCCACCGATGAGCAGGACGGAACCGATGGCGGCCACGGTGGCGCGAGCGGTCGACGTGCCGGTGATGCGGATGTTCATGTTGAAACCCTCGTATCGCAAATTGAACTGCGGATTTTTCACTTTTGCGCGGAGTGTACAAGAGGCTGCGAGAGCCGCGACAGGAGTTCGGCAAACCGCAAAACCCCTGCGCAACCAGCAGACTCGACGAGTAGCTATCGACGGACAAACCGTCGATAACCGGCTGTGCACACGGTCAGTGACCGTAGCGGTCGTAGATGGCACGGGCGACGACGGTGTCACCCTGGGTGGATGGATGGAAGAACAGACCGTCGAGATCTGTCCGGGGGTCGAACACACCGTTCAGCCACGGCTGCGACGAGCAGAGCCCATGACCGGTGGTGAGCCCGCGGGCATCGAGGAACTCGATCCCGAGTAGTTGGGCGGCTTCTCGCTCCGCCTTGTCGATGCGGTCGAAGTACTCGACCACCGCGCGGCCGCGCGACTGGATGAAGGGCGCGACGCCGCCGATGCTGAGACAGACCGTGCTGGTGCCCGGTGTGAACAGCTCGGGATAGCCGACGAGGACGATCTTCGCGTTCGGCGCGTAGTACTTGATGTAGGTGATCGCATTGCTCATGCGCTTGGCCATCAGCGCGCCGGAGACCCCGGTGTAGTCGGGGAAACGGTTCTCGTCGACGGCCTCGGGGTCACAGCCGAGCGGAAGGTTGAACACGCACTTCTGCAGCGACCCCCACAACGTCTGGTCGTTCTTGCCCCACTTGTCGTTGAGGCTGAACTGCAGCGTCACCAGCTTGGTTCTGGGACCGAACGCGCCTTCCTTGTCGGCCCGCTGCGCCTGCTGGGCCATGGTCCAGCCCGGCCCGCTGTCGATCGACGAACCCGGGCAGGACGGATCCGACACCCGGTCGGTGCCGTGCACGCCCATCAGCTCGGCCAGCTGCACCGGCCAGGCGGTCTTCCCATGGCGTTGACAGGTGTTGTCGCCGTCCATGAAGTCCCAGGCGTTCGCCGAGAACGAATCACCCAGGGTCACAAGCTCTCTGCCCTCGGCGCCCGGATCGGCGCCGGCGGGGGTGGTACTCATCGCGGAGACCGAGGCCGCCACCGCGACGACGGCAGCACACAGCCACCGTCCATTCTTGCCCAGCAACTGACTAGTCCAGCTCTCTCAGTATCCGGCGCGGGGCTCGAAGCCCGGTGCGTCCAGGGTGGGCGGGGCGGGCTTCGCGGGCTGCTCGACCTGCGGAGCGGGCTTGGGCGCCACCGGTTGCGGGGCGACCGGCTGCGGCGCGGGGGCTTCCGGCGCGACCGGCTGCGGGGCGGCCGGTTCGGTGGCCGCGGGCGCCGGCGCGGGAGACTCGGCGGGCGCGGGAGCCGGAGCGGCGGCCGTGGTGGTGGGCGCGGGCGCGCCCGTGGCCTTCACCGCCGAGGACACCACCGCACCACCGGTCGGCGAACCCTCTGAGGACTTGTCGCTGCCGCACCCTGTGACCCCCGCGAACAACAACGCACCGCCGAGCACTGCCGCGGCGGCACGAACGGCGAACACCCCTGGTGTAGCAGACTTCATCAGTACCTCGAATCGGAGCTCAAAACTGAAGTGATAGATGTTCACTTCAGCGGGGAGTGTACAAAACCAGCCACCCCCACCCGCCCGGATTCGGAAAACTGGCCCCGACTACTGGGGGCTTCGGATCCGGTCCGCCCTGATCAGGCAAACCGTACCCGCAACCACCGGTTCCAGTCGGTCGGCACCCGAAACTATCCCACCCAGTGGTCCGGGGCTACCCCCCAGCGAGCCCCGGACCCCTCGGCGCGCCGCGGAACTAGTCCGGGATCGCGACCGTCGACGGGAGGTTCACCCAGCTGGGGGCGTCGGGATCCAGCCGCAGATGCTCGGGCTTCAGACCGGAATCGGCCAGGAAGATCATCGGCGGCAGGGCCTTGGGGAAGTTGCTCGCGTAGACGTCGACCCGCAGGCGATGGCCGGGCTGCAGCACGGCCTCGATCGGGGTCAGGGCGATATCGAGGGAGACCGGGACGCCGGGGACGGTCTGCTGCCGCCGGGCCAGGTCCAGGTAGTAGTGGGGTTCGGTGTAGTCGCCGTTGGCGGAGCGGAGACTGGCGTCCTCGTCGATCTGACGCATGGAGGCGACCAGCTGACCGGTCGCGATCTCGTGCGAGACACCGTCGGGGGCAACATCGTTGACGGTCGCGACCCAGTACCCGTCGGCGGCGTCCTCGACCACGTTCAGGTGGACGTTGATCGGGCCCGACACCGTGGTCGGGGCGGACACCGGGCCGCTGGTGAAGGACAGGCCGTCGTTCTCCCAGACGCGGGAATCGTTGGTGCACAGGTCGAGAACGGCGGTCGCGCCCGCGGTGATGCGGGCGGCGTCGCGGCCGCACAGACTCGACAGGGCCGGCGTGACCGTCAGATCACGCACCGCCGCCTGCCGGGGGTCGGCGGACAGGCCGCCGTCGTAGTGGGAGCCGGGGCTGGTGCCCGACGGGATGTCGTTCAGATACATCCGGCGGTGGACGGCGTCCGCGCGCGGGAACTCGGGCGCGTCGGTCCAGCCGCCGCCCTGCTGCTTCACGATCAACGGCGTGAAACTGTCGACGCCATTGTCGATTCCACGCAGCCAGTGGTCGAACCAGGCCCGCTGCAACACATCCAGGCGCGGCGGCATGCCCGGATGACCGAAACCGCCCACGCCGGAACCCAGGTGGTAGCCGTCGCCCATGATCAGCTTCTTCTGCTCGGGCGGCAGCGGGATGGCGGCGAAGGTGTCGGTGGGCGTCGTCCCGAAGATGTCGAACCACGCGCCCACCATGAAGGTCGGCACCCGGATGTGGGTGATGTCGGTCTTCAGGCCGCGCCGGAAGCCCGAAGTCGGGTCCACCAGTTCGCGGGTCCGCGCGGTCAGCTGGTCGGGGGTCATGGCGGTGTAGCCGTTGACGACCATGTCGACCAGGGTCAGCGGATCGGCGAGGCGGTCGCGCAGCCAGCGGGATTGCTGCGCGGGATCGAACTTTCCGACCAGCAGCGCGGTCACGTCCGGAATCATCTTGAGCGCGTTGACCCCCAGCAGCCACGGCACCAGGAAGCCGACGCCCACCGCGGCGCCCGGGCCCGCGATATCGGTGAAGATGTCGGCGCTGCCCTCGTAGGCGAAGACGGCCTTCAGGCCCGGCGGCATCCGGTCGGTCGCCTCCAGCGCGGTGATCGCGGTGAACGAGATCCCCATGGCCCCAACGGTTCCATCGCTCCAGGACTGGCGGGTGATCCAGTCCACCACCTCGGCGACATCCTGCTTCTCCCGGTCGCCGAACACCTGCCAGGCGCCCTCGGAGGTGCCGGTGCCCCGGGTATCGACCTGCACCAGGGTGTATCCCGCCTCGGCGAGCGCCCAGTCCTGCGCGGCCGCCTCCAGGGCGCCGGAATCCAGCTGCCGGGTCATGTCGAACAGGCCGTCCACCCCGACGCCCGGCAGATTCAGCGACGCGGCCCACGCCTCCAGCGGCTGTTTGATGCCGAGGCCGTCGGCGGCGCTGAGCACCGCCTCGCCGATCAGCAGCGGCAGCTTGCCGTATCCCTGCATCTGGAGGATCACCGGCCGGCGACCGTCCGGGACACGGCCGTTGTCGGCGGGATGAATGATGTCGGCCTTCAGCACGACGCCGTCGGACATGGTGATCGGCACGGCGAGATCGGGGACGATCCCGTTGTGCGGCTGCGGTCCGTCCACCGCGGCGGTCCAGTCCGCCGCGTACGGGCCGCCGTCGATTCCGGTGAATACGGTGTCCGACAGGGCCATCGGGGCGAGGAACTGTGTTCCCGCCACCACCGCGGCCATGATCACCAGCACTTTCCCGGCCGATCTCCGGGTTCGCCATCGCGCCTTCAGCATTGAGTCCCACCTCTCGCACCGTTGTTGGGACAGATTGTTGCTACTGGCCGGTAATAGCGACTCGCCCCAGGGCGACATCGTTTTACCCCTGCGCGACAAGCCCATTCGGCCATTCCGTCCCAGACAGTCGACGAGCCGGGTTACGATCCCCCGCGCAGACGAAGAACCGGCGGGAGGGCGACCGGCCGATGGCGATCATGGCGCGCGCGGCGAACCTGCGCGGATACCGCGAACTCATCGACGAACTGGGCGGCGACGGCGCGGCCCTGCTCCGGCGATTCGGGATCACCCCCGAAGCCATCGCGGACAGCGACGCCCTGGTCCCCGCCGAATCCCTGGGCCGGGCACTGAAAGTCGCCATGGATTTCCTGGACCGCAACTACCCCGGCCCCGACCGGACCATGGCCGCGCGGGTCCGGGCGGCCATCGACCGCGCCCTGCTCGAGTCCCGGGCCGACATCGAGACCGTGGCCCGCATGCTCATGGTGCACGAGCGCACCCTGCAACGCGCATTGGCCGCCGAGGGAACGACTTTCACGGCTCTGCTCGACGAGGCCCGTCGCGACATCGCCCACCGGCTGCTGTGCGAGACCGATCTACCGATGAGCCGCATCACCACCCTCATCGGGCTGCGCGAACAGTCCGCGCTGACCCGGGCGGTGCGACGCTGGTACGGCCGGACGCCGCAACAGGTCCGGAACGCGGCCCGCGCGGTCGAACCACGCCGGGCCGGGACCGGTATCGACCGACCTACGACGACGGGGCGATGAGGCGTTCGGAGAGCTCCCACAGGGCCGCGGCGGTGGCCGGGTCGGTGGCGTGCGGACTGGCCTGGGCGACAGCGCAATCCGCGAGGTAGCCGCCCGAGTGCGCGGTCAGGCCGGGGGCGGTCGCCGCGAGGACCGAGGTCGCGGCCGCTTCCGGGATCGTCTTCAGGGTGGTCACGGCCGAGGGGTTGCGCGAGGTGAGTTTGCGCATCTCGGCGAAGTCCTCGCGGGACATGTGCCGGGACAGATCGGTGGCGCAGACACCCGGGTGCACGGCGTAGGCGTGGATGCCCCACTCCGCGCCCCGGGCCGCGAGATCCACCGTCATCAGGATGTTCGCGGACTTGGATTGCCCGTAGCTCGCGAACTTGTCGTACTCGCGGCGCTCGAAGTTCGGGTCGTCGAGGTCGGCCGGATACGCGTGATGCGCCGCCGAGGACACCGTGACGACGCGGCTCGCGACACCGGACCGATCCGCACCCGCCGACAACACCGGCAGCAGTCCGGTGGTCAGGGCGAAGTGGCCGAGATGGTTGGTGCCGAACTGCGATTCGAAGCCATCGGCGGTGTGGCCGAACGGCGTGTACATCACCCCGGCGTTGTTGATCAGGAGGTGCAGCGCGGGCGCGCACTCGGCGACGGACCGCACGGCCGCGCGGACGCTGCCGAGATCGCTCAGGTCGAGCCCGACGACATCGACTGTCGCACCGGGAAACCGCGCACGGATACCGGCCGCGACCGTGCCCGCCGCGGCGGCGTTCCGCGCGGCGAGCAGGACCGTGGCGCCGGCGGCCGCGAGGGCACAGGCGGTCTCGGCTCCGAGACCGCCCGTGGTTCCCGTGACCAGGGCTACGCGACCGGTGAGGTCGATTCCGGCGATGACCTCATCGGTGTTCATCGCGTCCCGCTCAGCCCGCGAGCTTCGCGAGGTTGGGGAAATTGCTCAGTTCCCAGCCGCCGTCCACCACCATGTCGATGCCCGTGACATAGGAGGCCTCGTCGGAGGCGAGGAACAGACACGGGCCCGCGATCTGTTCCGGGGTCGCGGGCGCGCCCATCGGAATGCGGTCCAGGAACATCTGTTTGGCGGGCTCGTACCCCATGACCGCCGCCACCAGCGGGGTGTCGACCAGACCGGGGAGCACGGCGTTCACCCGGATGCGGTGCTGCGCCAGTTCCAGGGCCGCGTTCTTGGAGAACATGACCACGCCCGCCTTACCCGTGGAGTACGGGCTGCCGCCGGGCATGGGGACCCGGGCGTCCAGGGACGAGATATTGACGATCGAGCCGCCGCCGGTCGACTTCATGAGGCGCGCTTCGTGTTTGGTGCACAGGAAGACGCTCTTCTGGATGAGGTCGATGGTGAAGTCCCAGTCGGCCTCGGTGAGGTCGGTGACCGCGCCGATGCGGGACGCGCCCGCGCAGTTGAAGGCGGCGTGCAGACCACCGAAACGCGATGCGGCGACCGCGATTCCGGCCTCCACCTGGGCCTCGTCGGTGACGTCGGTGACCGCGGGCACGAAGGCGTCGCCGAGTTCGGCTGCCCGCTTGCCCAGTCCGGCCTCGTCGAGGTCCAGGCCGACCACATTCGCGCCCTCGGCGATAAGCGCGGCCGAGATGGCCGCGCCGATACCGGAGGCCGCGCCGGTGACGACCGCGGTGCGGCCGTCGAACCTGCGTGCGTTCATCGCGCACCCGCCTTCAGGAACTCGCCGGTGCGGTCCCGGCCGAGCGTCTCGGCCTTCTCGCCCAGCCCGAACACGTACTCGCCGTTGACCAGGACCGCGGTGACGGTCTCGTCATTGCGGTTGACCATGCGGGAGAGGTTGCCGTACTCGGGAACCGGGTTCTCCGCGTAGGACTCCAGACTGTCGTCCAGGTGCGCCGGATCGATGATCAGCACATCCGCCCGATCGCCTTCGCGCAGATGCCCGGCGTCCAGGTCGTACCAGTCCGCCAGCTCGCCGCTGACCCGGTGCACGGCGTGCTCGACGGTCATGAACGGCGTACCCGCCTGCTGCGCCTGGTGCACTCGCTTCAGCAGCCGCAGCCCGAAGTTGTAGAACGCCATGTTCCGCAGATGCGCGCCCGCGTCCGAGAAGCCCAGCTGCACACTGGGATCCGCCGCCAGCGCGTTCAGCACCTCGGGACGATGGTTGGAGATGGTCGTGCGCCAGCGCACCTTCGGACCGTGCTCGACCAGCAGATCGAGGAAGGCGTCCACCGGGTGGATACCACCACGGTCCACCCCGACCTGGCCGAAGGTCTTGCCGACCACGCTCGGATCGGGGCATTCGGTGATCTCGGCGTCGAAGAAGTCGCGGTGCCACACACGCGGGCCCCACTTCTTGTCGTAGTCCTTGCGGAACCAGCGCCGGTACTCCGGATCCTGGAACAGCTCGTGCCGCTCCTCCAGCTGGTTGGACAGGTGCAGAGCCGCCGCGCCGGAACCGAATTCCTCGAACACCGGCAGGTCGATGCCGTCGGAGTAGACCTCGAACGGCACCGGCAGATGCTGCCAGCGGAAGTCGCCACCCAGGCCGTTGATGATCTTGCCCAGCAACGGGAAGACCTTCACCACGCCCGGGATCGCCTTGATGTCGGCGGCCGAGAGCAGGCTCACCTTCAGCTTGGGCCGGAAGAAGCCCAGGCTGCTGGCCGCCATGCCGATCATGCTCTGCGGCTTGGCCACGTCCGGGCCGCCCTGCAACGCGCGTTTGCGGTCGCGCAGAATGCGATTCAGCCGGCGGCGTTCCTTCGCGGTGGCGTAGGTGGACGGCAGCGTCCGCGAGCGGCACACCTCGCCGTCCAGCTTGTCGAACAGCAGCTGCTGCGAGGACATGCCGACGAATCCGGCGTCGAGCGCCTCGGTCAGCTTGTGCTCCATGGCCGCGATCTCGGACTCGGTCGGCTTGACGTCGGGATCGGTGGCCCGCTCCAACCCGAGCTGTGCGGTCCGGATATCGGAATGCCCGATGAACGAGGCCACATTCGGCCCCAGCGGCAGCGACTCCAGGGCCTGCACATAGCTGTGTGCGCTGTTCCAGGTCTTCAGCGTGTCCACCGACTCGACCACGTACTGCCGCGGAATCGCCTCCACCCGGCCGAACAGGTCACCGGCGTCGGACCCGCCGACATGCACCGCGGACAACGAGCACGAGCCCAGCAGCAGAGTGGTGACGCCGTGCCGCAGCGACTCCGACAGCGTCGGGTCGAGCAGCACCTCCACGTCGTAGTGGGTGTGGATGTCGATCATGCCGGGCATGACCCAGCGGCCGGTCGCGTCGATCACTCGCCCGCAATCGGTTTCGTCCAGCGGCGCGGCCGAGACCGTCGCCACCCGGCCGTCACGGATGCCGAGATTGCGGATGGCCGACGGCGCGCCGGTGCCGTCGAACCAGCGGCCGTTCTTGATGATGGTGTCGTACACAGGAATTCACTTCCCCAGGGTGAGGTCGCGGCGCAGCACCTTGCCGGTGGCGTTGCGCGGCAGCGGATCCGCGGTGACCAGCCAGCGGGCGGGCACCTTGAAGTAGGCCAGTTGCCTGGCCACGTGGTCGCGCAGCTCGTCCTCGGTCAGGGTCTCCGGATCGTCGACCACGACGATGGCGGCCACCTCCTGGCCGAGATCCTCGTGCGGGATGCCGATCACGGCCGACTCGCGCACCAGCGGGTGCTCGTCGAGGACGTTCTCGATCTCCTGCGGGTAGACGTTCTCGCCGCCGCGCAGGATGAGATCCGAACGGCGGCCGGAGATGTAGAGCTTGCCGCCGCGCAGGGTTCCGAAGTCGCCGGTGCGCAGCCAGCGGTTCTCGTCGATGGCGGCCTTCGTGGCGTCGTCGTTGTTCCAGTAGCCGAGCATGACGTAGGGGCTGCGGATGCAGATCTCGCCTTCCTCGCCGTCGGGCACCGGCTTGCCGTCCGGATCCCGGACCTCCAGCGAGACGCCGACCACCGCGCGGCCCACGGTCTCGTTGTCGGCGGCCAGTTCCGGCGGGGTCGCCACGGTCGCGGCGGTGCCGGACTCGGTGCAGCCGTAGCTGGTGGTCAGGCCCTGCAGCGCCACCGGGAACTTCTCGCGCAAGCGCTGCACCAGCGCCGGGGAGGACGGCGCGGAGTTCAGGGAGAACGCGGTCAGCGAGGACAGGTCGTACTTCGAGATGTCCACGGCCAGAATGCGGCTCGCCAGCGTCGGCACGGCCGCCCAGTTGGTGACCTTCTCGGTCTCGACCAGCTGCAGCAGCGATTCCGCGTCGAACTCGCCCGAGGTCGGGAAGACCACGGCGTCACCGGTGGTGAGGCGCGGGATCGACAGGTTGTGCAGGCTCGCGATGTGGAACAGCGGCATGGTGGCCAGGTAGCGGCGGGCGGCCGGGGAACCGTCCCAGGCCTGACCGCGGAAGCCGGCGGCCAGCGCGTCCATGAAGCGGTGGTAGTCGGCGACCGCCACCATGTTTCGCTGGGTGTGCACCACGCCCTTGGGGCGGCCGGTGGTGCCGGAGGTGTAGAGGATGATCGCCGGATCGTCCTCGGTCACCTCGGCGGCCGGATTGCCTTGCGCGAACTCCGCGATCAGCGCGGGCAGGTCGGTCTCCATGGTCAGCACCGGGATGTCGGTGCCGGTCTCGGCGGCCAACGCGGCGCGCTTGGCGTCGGCGATCACCACCGTCGGGGCGGAGTGCTCGAGGCCGTACTCGATCTCGCGCGGCACCCACCAGGCGTTGTAGCCCACCGGGATCGCGCCCAGGCGCTGTGCGGCCCAGAAGGTCAGCACCCATTCGGGGGTGTTGGCGGCCAGGATGCCGATCCGGTCGCCCTTGCCGACGCCGTACTTCTCGGCCAGCGCCGCGGCCAGCGCGCCCGCGGCAGCGTAGTGCTCGGCGAAGGTGTAGCGAGTGCGCGCGGACACCAGATAGTCGAGGTCGCCCAGGTCACGGGAGACTTCCAGCAGGTCCAGCAGCGACGCGTGCCGGTTCTTGAACACCGGCTGCGGGACGCCCAGCACCTGCTCGACCGTCATCTCGAACGGGGCGCCCGGCGCGGTCAGCTTTCCGGCGACTTGGGCGGCGAGAGCCTGGAGGTCAACGGCGTTGGTCATGAATCAAGTCCTCGAATCCTTGTGCGCGAACCGTGGCGGGTAACCAGAGTGAGACCGATCACGCCGACCCCCGGACTGTATCGAAGGTCGCTTTCAGATAGGCGTCGGCACGAGGCGAACCGATCAGGCCCGCCTCCATCCGGTTCATCGCGTAGGCGAAGGTGACCCGGTGGTCCAGGTCGTTGACCACCATCGAGCCGCCGATCCCGGCCCACCAGCACACCCGGCCGTCCGGCACGTGCGGGGCGGTCTGCGGCTGCGGCAGGCCGTAGCCGATGCCGAAGCGCAGCGGCACCATGATGGCCAGGTCCACGCCGTCGGACTGCTGCTCGAAGATGAGGTCGATGGTCTTGTCCGACAACAGCTTCCGGCCGCTCAACTCGCCGCCGTTGCTGATCAGCGATTGCAGCCGGGCGATGGAACGGGCATTGCCGTGCCCGCCCATGCCGCCCAGCTCCGCCCGCTGCCACTGCGGGGTACCGCATTCGGCGAAGTCCAGCAGCGGCTGGAACAGGGTCTTGAACATGACGCTGTCCTGCGGCAGCAGCGACGGATCGAACTCCGGCAGCTCCGGCGGGACCAGGGTCGCGATGCGGCCCAGATCCTCGGTGGCCATACCGATGTGGAAGTCCGCGCCCAACGGGCCCGCGAGCTCCTCGGCGAAGAAGCGGCCCAGCGGGCGACCCGTGACGCGCTTGACCAGCGCGCCCAGCAGGTGACCGTAGTTCATCGCGTGATAACCCGACGCGGTGCCCGGCTCCCACCAAGGCGCCTGCGCCGCAAGGCGATCCGTGGCCGCGTCGGTGTCGTAGATGTCCGGCAGCACGATCGGGGCCTCCCAGCTGGAGACGCCCGAGGTGTGCGACAGCAGGTGCCGCACCTCGATATCGGCCTTGCCGTTGGCGGCGAACTCCGGCCAGTAGTGGGCCACCTTCTGGTGCACGTCCAGCTCACCGCGGTCGACCAGGAGCAGAGTGCTCAGGGCGACCATGGTCTTGGTGATGGAGAAGGTGTTCACCACGGTGTCGGCGGCCCAGGGCGTGGTCTTCTCCGGGTCGGCGTAACCGCCCCAGAGATCCACCACGGGCTCACCGTCGACGGTCACGCAGACCGACGCGCCCAGCTCTGCCCCCGATTCCACCTGCTCGGTGAAAGCCGTACGGACAGCTTCGAATTCAGGGGCGCAGAATCCAGCGACGTTGCTCATTCCGACCACCTCCCCCTAGGCCTCGACCAGGGCGCGGCTGCGCACCGGCAAGGCATTGCCCACCGCGGCCGCGCGGCGCGCGCCATCGGCGAGTTCCTTCTTGAGCTCTCGCACATAGATGTCGAAGTCGATCTGAATCGTGTGGCGCGGTGAGTTGTAGTAGCGCTCGGCGCGCTCGGCCTCGGCCTTGGCCACCGCCGCGTTCATGTCCGCCTGCGACGGGAACCGGTAGTTGCCCGAAAGATACGCCGCGACCAGCTTGGACTGCTGCTCGGCGAAGTTCACCAGCGTCGGCATCGGCTGGGCCAGACCGAGATAGAAGAGATTGTCGACATCCGGCTTGAGCATCTGACGCCACAGCGGCAGCTTGTTGCTCTCGTCGGGCCGCAACACCGGATCGGTGAAGAACGGGAAACTGATGTGGTAGCCGGTGGCGCACACCACCACGTCCACCTCTTCGGTGGAGCCGTCCGCGAAGTGCACGACCTTGCCGTCCAGCTTGGTGATGGCGGGCTTGAAATCGATATCGCCGCAACCGACCTTGTGCAGGAACTCCTCACTGGCCGACGGATGCGCCTCGAAGGGCAGGTGATCCGGCTTGGGCAGGCCGTAATCCTCCATGCGGCCGCGGTTCTTGACCACGAAGCGCTGCTTGAGCTTGAGCGCCAGCTTCGGCGGCATCCAGGCCGGCACCACCTGGGTGTCGCCGACCTTGCCGCCGACGTACTTGGGCAGCACCCACACGCCGCGGCGGGCCGAGACCCACAGCTTCTCGGCGATGAACTTCTGCGACAGCTCGCAGGCGACGTCCAGACCCGAATTGCCCATGCCCACCACGACGATTCGCTTGCCGCGCATATCGATCGGGTCGAAGGGGTCGTTATAGGAGTGCGAGTGGATCAGGGTGCCGTCGAACTCGCCCGGGTAGTCGGGGGTGCGCGGATCCCAGTGGTGGCCGTTGGCCACGATCAGGGCGTCGTAGGTCTCGACGGTGCCCTGGTCGGTGGTGACCGTCCACAGGCCGTCGGCGCCACGCTCGGCCCCGGTCACCTTGTGGTTGAACCGGATTCGGTCGCGGATGCCGAAGTGGTCGACGTAATCCTTGAAGTACTGGTGCAACTGGCTGTGGTGCGGGAAGTCCGGCCACTCGTCGGGCGCCGGGAAGTCCTCGAACTGCAGACGGAACTTGGAGGTGTCGATGTGCAGGCTCTGGTAGCACGCCGACATGCCGTTCGGGTTCTTGTAGTACCAGTTGCCGCCCACCTCGTCGGAGGCTTCGTAGCAGTCGAAGGGGATGCCGTATTCGGCCATGCGCTTCGCGGCGGTGATGCCCGACGGGCCCGCGCCGATGATGGCGACCCGGGGTAGCTCGCGGTTCTGTGCGGATTTCGCAGCCAATTCACTCTCCTGATTCGGCGACGGGTCTGACGAGCCCTGCCGGACGTGACGTGCCACACACGCTAACACTCACTAGACACCGTGTCTAGTGAGTTAACTTGCGTCTATCATTCAACGGTGACCCGATCCGATGTAGACCACCCCGAAACCCCGCGGCGCACCTCGCTGCGCGACGAACAGAAGCGGCTCACCCGCAGCCGGCTCATCGACGCCGCCAAGCAGCTGTTCACCGAGCAGGGCTACGCGCCGGTCCGCGTCGACGACATCGCCGCCGCCGTCGGCTGCAGCCGCGCCACCTTCTACCTGCACTTCACCGGGAAGCCGGACGTGCTGCGGGCCATCGCCGAACAGGGCACGCTGCCCAGCGTCCGGAACTTCTACGAGGACCTCGACCACGTCCTCGACACCGGCTCGCGCGAGGAATTCGCGGCATGGATGCGCCGGGCCATCGACTGGTTCCAGGAGTACAAGGACCTGCTCCCCGCCTGGGACGAGGCCACCACCCTCGAACCCGAATTCCGCGAAGTGGCCAAGGAAGGCATCATGTCGCTGCCCAGCGTCATGAGCTCCTACCTGTCACGCTGGCCCGCCGACCGCCAGGAGGAGGCGCGCCTGCGCGTCGAACTCCTGGTCGCCCAGCTGGAACGCTTCTTCACCCGCTGGGCCATGCAGGGCACCATCGACGTCTCGGCCGACGAGGCCGCGGCCGTCCTCACCGATATCTGGTTCCCGGCGCTCCAGACGCCGAAGGGCTAATTCGAGACCGGCGTGACGCGGGCGCGATCCAATTCCCAGAACGCGCGCAGCGCAATGATCTTCCCGTCCGCGTTCACGCGATAGACGGCCACCAGATCCACCTCGACGCTCACCTCGGGGCGCGTACTGCGAATGGTTCCGGTGAAGGCGGCCTCGTCGCCGCAGGCGAAGGAATCCGCCCAGGTGAATTCGATCCGGCTGGGCTCGATCGCCAGATCCCAGAACGCCGCGATGGCGGCGTGCCCGGCGTGCCCCTCCCCCACCGGGTCGTAGGGCGAGATCCCGACTGGATCCTCCACGCGCGCGTCGTCGGCGAACAATGCCAGCCACTCGCCCTTGCGCTTGGCGCGCACCGCCGCCTGCGAGGCGAGTCCGGCACGGCGAGCGGGGTGTTCGAGCGACATCCCGCCATCCTGACCGCCACGCGCCCGGACCGAACCGGCAAATTCCGGTGAGCGGGATATCGAGTGTGAGGAAAGACGTCGGGCCGACGTCCGAAGACGTCGGCCCGAAATCTGAAATTGAATTGTTTTAGAGATCAGCGGGAGAACGCGGAACCGCTGTAACCCAGACCCGCGCCCTGATCGGTCGGCTGGGTGCTGTTGACCAGCGCCTGGCACTGCTCGACCGTCTGACCCGACTGGATGCAGGCCGTCCACGGGTCGTAGATCGTGGGGAAATCGGCGGCGGCGGTGGCGGCCGGGCCGGCGATACCGCCCGCGATCACTGCGGCGACGACAAGCTTCTTCACGTGGGAATCCTCCAGAGTCTTTACCGAATTGCGGTAAAGGTTGCCACGCGAATCCGAAAATCACCAAGCGGTACGGGAATTCGGCGTGGGAATTAGGGCAGAACCCCTAATCCCCACGGGACGGAAGAGACCGATCAGGCAACCCGGACATCGGTCGCCGAGATGTCGGCCGTCAAGGATTCGACGGCCGCGTCATAGCGATCGGCGAGCAGGCGCACCACCGACGGGTGCACGCCGATCGGCTCGGCGACGCCGTCCGCGCCCGCCTCGTGCAGGCGCTGATGGAACAGGCCGTGCGCGAGCAGGTACGAGGCCACGAAGACACGGCGCGCGCCCGCGGCCCGGACCCGGGCCACCACCTCGGGGACCTTGGGCTCGCCGGTGGCGATGTAGGCCAGGTGGGCGGGCGTGCCGACCCGCTCGGAGAGCAGGTTCGCGGCCCGCTGCACATCCTGGCGCGCCCGGGCGTCCGAGGAACCCGCGGCGGCGAAGACCACCGCGTCCCCCGGCCGCCAGCCCGCCGCTCGCAGCCGCAGGTGCATGACCTCGGCCAGCGCCGGGTCCGGACCCATGGCCTGGGTGACCGCGACCGCGTCGTGCGCACTCGCGGCCACCTCTCGCGGCACATCCTGATATACGTGATAGCCCGAGGCCAGGAAGGCCGGAACCACCACGGCGGGAACCGGATCCAGATCCCGCAACACCTCGGCCGGGGACGGGCCCAGCACATCCACGAACGCGGTCCGCACCTGCGGCGCGGCCGTGATCGCCATTTCACGCAACGATGCCGATGCGGCCCCGAAATCGGCACCGGCACCTGTCCCGGACAGCCGGGCCGCGTGCGCGAGCGCCGACGCGCCCAGCTCCCGCGCGACCGCCTCGGCCAGCTCGGCGATCATCTCCACACCGCGCGCGCTGCGGGTGCCGTGGGCGACCAGCACCAGCGCGGGGGCGCTCACCACGCACCCCGCGGCGGACGGACGGCCCCCGAACCCGGCAGGGCGCCGGGAGAGCCGTACGAGCGGGGCGGGAATGCCTGCCGTGACACCGAATTCGACTGTGTGGCATTGGGGTTCGACGGGCGCGACGCCGACACGGCGCGGGCGGTGGCCGCCGACCGGGCAGACGTGGCCGCCGGACCAGCGACCGGGGTCGCGGGTGTCGCGCTGCCGGGCTGCACCGGAAGACCAACGGGGCGAACATCATTCGCCGGGGATGCCGATCGCACCGGGGCCGCGCCCGGTCGCGCCGCCCCGGTGCCCGGGCCCGCCGGAGCGGGCACCGATCGCAGCGGCGCGGCGACGGATCGCGCCACCGGCGACGGAGCCGCGGCCGGATGCGCCGTGCCGTTGACCGCCGACGGGGCGCCCGGACGGCGGGGAGCCGCGGCGGGCGGGGTATCGGTCATCGGCTGCCGGGTGCCCGGGATCCGCGACTGCGGGATCTCGCGGCGCGTGACCGGACCGTTGCCGCGAGCCGGGTCCGGCTGGCGGACAACGGGATTCGCGGCTTCATGCGGGTTGTCGATGCACTCGGCCGGGTCCAGGGCGAGGCGGTAGCCGCGCTTGACGACGGTCTGGATGGCCTTGGGGGTGCCCAGGCCCGCTCGCAGGCGGGCGATGGCGGTTTCCACGGCGTGGGTGTCATCGCCGCCGCCGGGGAGGGCGGCGAGCAGATCCTCGCGGGAGACCACGCGGCCCGGCTGCCGGGCCAGCGAACGCATGAGCGCCATCGGCGCGGGAGCCAGCTGTCGCACCTGACCGTCCACCACGACGCAGCCGCCGCGGACGCTGAGGACGTGGCCGGCGGCTTGAATCCGGTTGGCGCGCCGGGGCAGTTCCTCGGCGACGTGCCGGGCCAGCGCACCCAGGCGGGCTCGGCCGGGGCTCGTGGTGGGCACGCCCAGCTCCTCCAGCGGCGCGGCCGTGATCGGGCCGACGCAGGCGGGCAGCACCCGGGTCCGGAAGGCGTGCAGTACCGCCTCCAGCAGACCGGTTTCCTTGGCGCGCATGAGAAGTGAGGCCACAGCCGGGGCGCTGGTGAAGGTCACGCAGTCCAGTCCGGCCGTGACGATCCCCTCGATGAGGCGATCCATCGGGGTGCGGTCGTCCGGCGGGATCCACCGGTACACCGGCACCGGAACCACGTCGGCTCCGGCGCAGCGCAGCACCTCGCAGAAATCGGGGACAGGCTCCCATTCGGTGGTCGCGCCGTGCAGCTGCACCGCGATCCGCACCCCCTCGACGCCCTGCGCCAGCAGGTGATCGAGCACCTCGGCACTGGATTCCGAAGCGGGAGACCATTCTTCGCGCAGCTCGGCCGCGCGGATCGCGCCCTTGGCCTTGGGGCCGCGGGCCAGCATACGGGTCGAGGCCAGCGTGGAGCGCAGCTCCTCGGCCAGCCCCCAGCCCTCCGCGGCCTCCATCCAGCCGCGGAAACCGATGCCGGTGGTGGCGACCGCGATCTGCGGCGGGTCGGCGACCAGCTGTCGCGTCACCCGCTCCAGCTCGTTGTCGTCGGCCAGCGGAATGATCCGGATGGCCGGGGCGGAAACGACATTCGCGCCCCGGCGGGCCAGCAGGGTGCCGAGTTCGTCGGCACGCCGGGCAGCCGTGATGCCGACCGTGAAACCGGCCAGCGGAGTACCGCCGTCGACCTCGGTCATGCGGTACCGCCGACGAATTGCACCGGGTCGTTCGACACCGCGACCACGCCGTCCTCCACGCGCACCGCGTAGACCGGCAGGGAGATGGCGTCGTCGTCCAGGCAGCGTCCGTCGATCAGCGAGAACGCCTGCTTGAGCAGCGGGGACGCCACGACGGGCACGCCGCCGCGGTCGCCGACCAGGCCGCGCGACATGACCGCCGCGCGCCCGAACGGATCGATATTGCCGACGGCGAACAGCGTGCCGTCGGTGGTGAGGAACAGAGCCGCCTGGCGGCCGCCCTTCAGCAGCACCGCCACGCCGCGGCCGGGAATCAGATAGTCCTGTCGGCAGGCCTGGGTCCACCCCGAGGTGGTGGTGACTGCGGTGCCGGGTGTGTCGATCACGGTCATCGGTAACTCTCCTCCGAACGCCTTACCTATTGGTACCGGCGCCCTGTTTCCAAGTCGTTAAGCAGTCATTTCCCGTGCGTGGCGGGTTCTGTGGCCTGGGCCGCACCGACCGGAAGCTCCGGGATGCCGAGCAGGACGGGCACCTTGCGCTCGCCGCTCTCGTCGAAGCCGATGGTCGGGTCCGACTCCTCGGGGGCGTTGACGAAGGACACGAAGCGCGACAGCTTGCCCTCGTCCTCGAGCACGGCGGCCCACTCGTCCTTGTAGCCGTCCACGTGCTTGGCCATGGCGGCCTCCAGGTCGGCGGCGATGCCCAGGCTGTCCTCGCAGACGACGGCCTTGAGGTAGTCGATGCCGCCCTCCAGGGCCTCCTGCCACGGCGCGGTGCGCTGCAGGCGGTCCGCGGTGCGGATGTAGAACATCAGGTAGCGGTCGATGTACTTGATCAGCGTCTCGTCGTCGAGCTCACCGGCCAGCAGCACCGCGTGCTTCGGGGTCAGACCGCCGTTGCCGCCGACGTACAGGTTCCAGCCGTTCTCCGTGGCGATGACGCCGACGTCCTTGCCGCGGGCCTCCGCGCACTCACGCGCGCAACCCGACACGGCCAGCTTCAGCTTGTGCGGGGAACGCAAACCGCGGTAACGCTTTTCGAGCAGCACCGCCATGCCGACCGAGTCCTGCTGGCCGTAACGGCACCAGGTCGATCCGACGCAGGACTTCACCGTGCGCAGCGACTTGCCGTAGGCGTGACCGGACTCCATGCCCACGTCCACCAGGCGCTTCCAGATCAGCGGCAGCTGCTCGACGCGGGCGCCGAACAGGTCGATGCGCTGACCGCCGGTGACCTTCACGTACAGGTCGAATTCCTTGGCGATCTCACCGATGGTGATGAGCTGGTCGGCGGTCACCTCACCGCCGGGCATCCGCGGGACGACCGAGTAGGTGCCGTTCTTCTGCAGGTTGGCCAGGAAGTGGTCGTTGGTGTCCTGCAGCGAGGCCTGCTCGCCGTCGAGGATGTGATCGCTCGAGGTGGAGGCCAGGATGGAGGCCACCGTCGGCTTGCAGATGTCGCAGCCGGTGCCCTTGCCGTACTTGGCGATCAGGCCCGAGAAGGTGCGGACACCGGTCGACTGGATGATGTGGAACAGCTCCGCGCGCGACTGCGAGAAATGCTCGCACAGCGACTTGGAGACCTCCACACCCGACTGCTCCAGCAGCTTCTTGAGCATGGGAACACAACCGCCGCAGGAGGTTCCGGCATTGGTGCAGCTCTTGATGGCCGGGACGTCGCAGGCGCCGTCGGCGATCGCGCCGCAGATGGAGCCCTTCGAGACGTTGTTGCAGGAGCAGATCTGCGCGTCGTCGGGCAGCGCGTCCGCGCCCAGTTCCGCACCGGCCGGGGAGATCAGCGCGGCCGGATCGGCGGGCAGCGGGCGGCCGACCAGCGGACGCAGCGCCGAGTACTGGGTGGCGTCACCGACCAGGATGCCGCCGAGCAGGGTCTGCGCGTCGTCGGAGACGACCAGCTTGGCGTAGGTGCCCTTGGCGGCGTCGTGCAGCACCACCGACAGCGCGCCCTCGGTCTTGGCGTGCGCGTCACCGAAGGAGGCCACGTCCACGCCGAGCAGCTTCAGCTTGGTCGACATGTCCGCGCCCGGGAACTCGCCCTCACCGCCGAGCAGGCGGTCCGCGACCACCTCGGCGGTGCTGTACCCCGGGGCCACCAGGCCGTAGCAGACGCCCTCGACCGCGGCGACCTCACCGATGGCGTAGATGCTCGGGTCCGAGGTGCGCAGGCCCAGGTCGGTGATGACACCGCCGCGCGGGCCGACCTCGATGCCGGCGGCCTTGGCGATCTCGTCGCGGGGACGCACACCGGCGGCGAAAACCACCAGGGCGGCCCGCAATTCGCTCTCGTCGGACAGCGTGACGGTCAGCTTCTCCGCCGGCGGGGCCGCGTCGTCGGATGCGATCGAGGCGGTGCCGACACCGGTGTGCACGCTCAGGCCGAGCTCGGTGACCAGCTTCTCCAGGATCGCGCCGCCGCCCTCGTCGACCTGGGCGGGCATCAGCCAGTTGTTGTACTCGACCACGTGCGGGGTCATGCCCAGCAGGCGCAGCGCGTTGGCCGCCTCCAGACCGAGCAGACCGCCGCCGACCACCACGCCGACCGCGCCCGGACCGGCCGCCTCGGCGGTCGCCCGGATGCCGTCGAGATCCTCGAGGGTGCGGTAGACGTAGCAGCCCTCGACGTCGGCGCCCGGCACCGGCGGCACCCAGGCGTAGGAACCGGTCGCGAGAACCAGTGCGTCGTAACCGATCACGTCACCGGTGGAGGTGGTCACCTTGCGGGCGGCCTTGTCGATGCTGTCGGCGCGCACGCCCAGCCGTACCTCGACCAGGTCGTCGCCCTCGTAGCCATTGCCGGGCAGGGCCAGCGCGGAGGTCTCCCAGATGCCGACGTAGGAGGACAGTCCGACGCGGTCGTAGGCGGCCAGCTTCTCCTCGCTGAGCACGATGACCTGCCAGGTCCCGGCTTCGTCGCGGGAGCGCAGGGCCTCCACGAAGCGGTGTCCGACCATGCCGTGGCCGACGACGATCGCGGTTTTGCGTTCGATGCTGTGGGTCATGACGGTGTCCCTTTCGAGCTGGACTGGTCAGGCGCGAGCCGACGGAGTGGACGAGGCGGTGTTGGACGCACGATCGGTTGCGGCGGAGCCGGATTCGGCCTCGAGGACCAGGGCCTCCGCCTCGACGACGACATCGGCGTCAGCGGTATCGCTGGACAGCGCCCGCAGGCTCGGGCGGCGCATGAAGACCGCCCAGCAGACCAGGCCGCACAGCACGTAGAAGGCCATGAAGACCCAGAAGGCGGTGGTCGCGGACTTGGTGGAGGCGTAGGAGGTGCGCAGCATCAGGTTGATGCCGACGCCGCCCAGCGCGCCGATCGCGCCGACGAAGCCGATCAGCGCACCCGAGGTGTTGCGGGCCCACGCCGCGCGGCTGGCCGAATCACCTTCCAGGGAACGGGATTTGGCCTCGAACACCGAAGGGATGATCTTGGTGACCGCACCGTTGCCGATACCGGAGATGACGAACAGCGCGGTGAAACCGACGATCATGGCCACCAGCACGCCGCCCTTCGGGTGCCCGGCGTGATCGCCCATGGTGGACGACACCGCGACCACCACGGCCGCGAGCGTCATGGCCACGAAGGTGTACAGCGTGACCTTGCTGCCGCCGATCCGGTCGGCCCACTTGCCGCCATACGGGCGGGCCAGCGAACCCAGCAGCGGGCCGATGAAGGCGATCTGCGCGGCGTGCAGCGCGGCGGCGGAGACACTCGCGCCACCGGCCTTGAAGGTGATCTGCAGGACCTGGCCGAAAGCGAAGCTGTAGCCGATGAACGAACCGAAGGTGCCGATGTAAAGGAAGGCGATCGCCCAGGACTGCGGGACGCGCAGCGCCTTGAGCATGTAGGACAGGTCGGCCTTCTGGTTCTTGACGTTGTCCATGTACAGCGCCGCACCCACCGCGGCCACCGCGATCAGCACCAGGTACACCGCGCACACCACCGAGGCGTTGCCGTAGTGGTTGCCCAGGGTGGCGATGACCGCCAGGCCGATCAGCTGCACCACCGGAACGCCGATATTGCCGCCGCCCGCGTTCATGCCCAGCGCCCAGCCCTTGAGCCGCTGCGGGAAGAACACGTTGATGTTGGACATCGACGAGGAGAAGTTGCCGCCGCCCAGGCCCGCGAAGGCCGCCACGATCAGGAACGTCGTGTAGGAGGTGCCCGGCTGGTTGATGAAGTACAGCGTCAGCAGCGTCGGGATCAGCAGCAGCAGCGCGGACACGATGGTCCAGTTGCGCCCGCCGAACTTCGCGGTCAGCACGGTGTAGGGGATCCGCATGAAGCCGCCGACCAGGGTCGGCACCGCGCCCAGGAAGAACTTGCCGGCCGGATCGATGTGGAAGACGTCGGTCGGCATGAACAGCACCATGACCGACCAGATCGACCACACCGAGAACCCGATGTGCTCGGCGAAGACCGACCAGATCAGATTGCGGCGCGCGATGTCCTTACCACCGGCTTCCCAAGCCACGACATCCTCGGCATCCCAATGCTCGATGTCGCGCTTGCGGGTCAGCGTCGTCAACAAGAGGCCCTCCTGAAATCTGGATGGCCCCAAGGTAGAAAACGGGTATTGCGCCCGTGCTGCGCGAAATGTCCGGCAAATCAACGGTTGCTCACGAATTCCGGGTTTACGGCGTGAGATCCGGCCTTATGTTTCGCCTATGTGACACAAGAGTTTCCGGCGGTCACGAAACGCCTGAAAACGAGTTTTCGAGCCGTGAGGTGAGAGCCTTGCCACACAGCATGGCCCCAACCTCACGACTCGGCAACTCGAACAGTGAAATTCCGGCTAGTTCCCGGTGACCGCTAGTTCCAGCTGTCTTCCAGGAAACGCGGCTTGCACGCGACCCACGCGCCGGCCATCAGGATCAGCACCGCCACCGTGAGGAAGGCGAACGGCACCGGCCAGCCGCCGGTCATGGTGTGCAGCGTGCCGAACAGCAGCGGGCCCACGCACGCCACCGAGTAACCGACACCCTGGGTGAAACCGGACAGCGCGGCCGAACCGGCGCCGGTGCGGGTCCGCAGGTTGATCAGCGTCAGCGCCATCGGGAAGGTCGACGGGCCCAGGCCCAGCGCCAGCACCCACACCAGCGGGGCGCTCATCGGCGCGAACAACAGGCCGCCGAAGCCGATGAAGAAGAACACCGCGCAGCCGATCACCACCGGGAACGGATTGGCGATGCGGCCCACCACGATCGGCGCGCTCAAGGCCGCGACCAGGCCGATCAGCGCGAAGATGCCGACCATCGAGCCGCCGAACGCCGCGTCCGCGCCCGCGTCGCTGAAGATCGTCGGCAGCCAGGTGAACATCGAATAGGTGATCAACGAGGTCATGCCGAACATGAAGGCCATGCCCCAGGCCAGCGGCGAGCGCCACACCTTGCCGGTGGACTCGACCGCGTCCGCGAGCAGCTCGGTGGTGTCGAACCGGGCGTTCGCGCGGCGGGTGCGCAGCACCGCGATCCACGGCAGCGCGGCGGCGAAGGCCAGCGCGGCCCACATGCCCAGCGACAACCGCCAGCCGTGCGCGTCCGCGATCGGGACCGTGATCAGCGCCGGGAACACCGTGCCCAGCTGCACCATCACGATGTAGACCGAGCTGAGCAGTGCCAGCCGATCCGAGAAGTACCGCTTGACCAGTGGCGGGATCACCACATTGCCGATGCCCATACCGGCCAGCGCGAAGGCCGAGAAGGCCAGCAGCTGCCAGGTGTCGGGCACCAGGGCACGCAGCACCGAGCCGATACCGGTCATGAGCATGGCCGCCAGCGCGGTCATCTCCAGGCCGAATCGGCGCGAGAGCACGGGGGTGAGCAGGCCGCCGAGGGCGAACATGGCGGTCGGCAGCATGCCGAAGACGCCGACCACCGCGGTGGAGTAGCCGATGTCGTCGCCGATGCGGGCGGCCAGCGGGGTGAACGCGGTGACCGCGATCCGCAGCGTCAGCGCCGACATGACGATGGCGACCAGCACCAGCAGGCGACCCTCGAAGAGAGCGCGCCGGGAGAGTTCGGGCTTCGGCGATTCGAGATGGACGCGCCCCGGCTCGGCAGGGGTACGGGTCATGCCCCGCCCGGGGGCCATCGTCTCATCGATCGTCGCAGTCACCACGAAATCATAGGATGACCCGATGATGTGATGCAACGAATGTGAGGCAAGGTACGCTGTCCCCCGTGCAACCAGTCCGGCGCACGAGCCTCATCGCCCAGGTGACCGAGCAGCTTCGTGCCGAAATCCGTTCCGGCCGTTGGGCCGTCGGCTCGCGCATCCCCACCGAGCCCGAACTCACCGAACTCACCGGCACCGGCCGCAATACCGTGCGCGAGGCCGTCCAGGCCCTCGTGCACGCCGGCATGCTCGAACGCAGACAGGGCTCGGGCACCTACGTCATCTCGACCTCCACCCTCGGCGGCACCCTCACCGAGTACTTCGCCGACGCCCAGCAGCGCGACGTGCTCGAACTGCGCCAGGCCCTCGACACCACCGCCGCCCGGCTGGCCGCCGCCCGCCGCGACGACAACGACATCGCCGAACTGCGGCGACTGCTCGACGACCGGACCCGGCTGTGGGACAGCGACTTCGACGCCGCCATCGAGGCGGATGTGCAGCTGCACCGCGCCATCGTGGTCGCCAGCCACAACGCGGTGTACCTCGAGTTCTACGACTCGCTGCTGCCGGTGATCGCCGCGGGCATCCGTTTCCGGTCCGCGCGCGAGGGCGAGACCTACCACGACGAGCACGCCGAGCTGGTGGCCGCGGTGATCGACGGCGACCCCGACCGGGCGGCCCGCACGGCCAACTGCTTCCTGGACTCGCTCATGGCTGAATACCGGACGCTCGATAAGAATTTCGGGTAACCGAAGGGTCACCATGCGAATCTGGGCCAAGTGAGCCCGAATTGTCATCTCCGTCATGGAAAAACACCCGGACGTAAAACGGGCTTCCTACGGTTGACGGGACCGCAGATGAGGGCGGTCGCATCAGCCGAGAGGACAACCGCTCATGGCAACAGTTATCGAGCCTACCGAAATCACGTATCAGAAACGCGGGCGCTGGATCGACCGCTGGGAACCCGATAACACCGAATTCTGGGAAAACGGGGGTAAACAGACCGCCCGCAAGAATCTGATCTTCTCGGTATTCGCCGAGAACCTCGGATTCAGCGTCTGGGTGCTCTGGGCCAGCGTCGTCACCGCCATGGGCTCGGCCGGATTCGCCTTCCTGGGCAAGAACAATCCCGACGCCGTGAACAACGCCCTGCTGCTCACCTCCACCCCGACCCTGGTCGGCGCGGCGCTGCGGGTGCCCTACACCTTCGCCATTCCCCGCTTCGGCGGCCGCGCGTTCACCGCGTTCAGCGCGGGCATGCTGCTGCTGCCCACCCTGGGCCTGGCCTATTTCATCAACCAGCCCGGCACCCCGATGTGGGTGTTCATGGCGTTGGCCGCCATCGCCGGTGTCGGCGGCGGCAACTTCTCGTCCTCCATGGCGAATATCAACTTCTTCTTCCCCGAGGGTAAGAAGGGCGCGGCCCTGGGCATCAATGCCGCGGGCGGCAATCTCGGTGTGGCACAGACACAATTGTTCGTACCGCTCATCATCACGCTGGGCACGCACATCATGGCCAAGGACGCCGCCGGATACCGCTTCGGCATCACGCTCGCGGTGCTGGTGTGGATTCCGTTCATCCTCGCCGCCCTCTTCGGCGCACTGCGCTACATGGACTCGCTGAGCGGCGCGAAATCCGATGGCACGTCGTACAAGCGGGCGCTGGCCAACCGCCACACCTGGGTGATGGCCATCCTCTACATCGGCACCTTCGGCTCCTTCATCGGCTTCTCCTTCGCCTTCCCGACCCTGCTCAAGGCCAACTTCCCGAGCCTGGCCAAGATCGGGTGGATGAGCACGCTGGGCAACCTGGCCTTCCTCGGCGCCCTGGTCGGATCCTTCAGCCGCCCCTTCGGCGGGTGGATCGCCGACAAGCTCAGCGGCGCGCGGATCACGCTCTACGTCTTCGGCGGCATGGCGTTCGCCACCGCGCTCATCGTGGCGTCGTTGTCCGCCAAGAACTTCCCGCTCTACCTGGCCTCGTTCCTGCTGCTGTTCGTGCTCAGCGGCATCGGCAACGGATCGACCTACCGGATGATCCCGATGATCTTCACCGCGGAAGCGCGGCGGCACGCCTCGGAGACCGGGCAGGACATCGGCGAGGCACTGATCTCGGCCAAACGGCAGGCGGGCGCGGCCATCGGCGTGATCGGCGCGGTCGGCGCGGCGGGCGGCTGGATCCTGCAGCAGGCGCTGCGCCTGTCGAACACCCACTACCACAGCATGAATCCGGCCTTCTGGGGTTACGTGGCGGCCTACCTCGCCATGGGCGCGCTGTGCTGGTGGTTCTACCTGCGGTCCTCGTTCGCCGTCGGCCGGGCGCCCTCGCTCGCCCACGCGAACGTGTAAGACTCCCCAGCCGCCCCTGGGGAACGGAAGGGCCGCACCGGAATTCGTCGCCCGGTGCGGCCCTTCCGCATGCTCTCGCCCGCCCCTAGAGCAGCAGCCGGGTCATGTCCGCGGTGCGGGCCAGACCCGGGAACGCCTCGGGGGTGGAGCGCGGGTGCAGGGCGTGCACAGCCAGCCGGAACATGACCGCGCGCACCAGCATCTGCGGCCACTCGGGCAACTGGGCCCAGCGCTCCATCAGACCGTCGTCCGCGCCGCCCCAGGACAGCGCGTCCACCACGATGACCGCCGCCGCCCACGGCGCGGGACGCCAGTAGGGGGTGATGTCGGTCAGGCCGGGCGCGTAACCGCCGGAGAACAGCACGGTGCCGAACAGATCGCCGTGCACCAGCTGCGGGGGCGTGGCGACCGGCTTGCGCAGGGTCGACAACTGGGTGATCAGGGTCAGGCTGCGGTCGCCGTCCGGCGAAGTGGACGGCAGCATGCCGCCCAGCTTCAGGCTGCGCAGCGGAACCGCTTCCCACGCCGCGCGATCGGCGGCCGCGAACACGTCCACGTCGGCCCACGGCGCGACCGGCTGCGCGGCCAGGAAACGCGGGCGCTCCAGCTGCGCGGTCACCTGGTGCAGCCGCAGCGACAGCGACACCACTTCGTCGTGCCGCGGTTCCGGCACGCCTTCGAGGTAGGTGTCGGCGCGCCACCCGGATACGACATACCGTCCATCGGTGGCCCGTACCGGCCGCGCCAGGCGCAGCCCGTCCACCCGCAGCGTCTCGCGCACCTTCGCCGACCAGGCGGCCCGCGCATGATCGGTCACCGGGCTCAAGACGACATCGCCACACCGCCAGCCGCCATCCCAGTTCCCCAACGGGACCGGCGGTTCCTCGCGCAACCCGAAGGTTGAGCGCACATGCTCAGGAGGTTCCACAACAGTCATCGTCACGCGCGTACGGTACCGCTGGCCAGGTTTTCGCGACCCTCGCCGCGCCGACCGTTCCACACGCCGAAACCATGGTGTGAAACACCGGCGACCGAGGCGTTACCTCCGGGCTCCCGCACCGCCGCCGAACAGGCCCCCGTGCTGCCGCCGAGGGCCCGTCCGCGCGGGCTCAGTAGACCGGCAGGGAGGGGTCGACCTGGTTGGCCCAGGCGATGATTCCGCCCTGCAGGTGGGTGGCATCGGAGAAGCCCGCGTTCTTCAGGGCGGCGAGCGCCTCCGCGGAGCGGATACCGGTCTTGCAGTGCAGCACGATCGGGGTGTTCTGCGGCAGCTCCGACAGCGCCTCACCCGAGAGGATGCGGTCCTTCGGGATCAGGGTCGCGCCCTCGAGCCGGACGATGTCCCATTCCACGGGCTCGCGCACATCGATGATGGCCACGTCCTTGCCCGCGTCCAGCATCTCCTTGAGCTCCCGGGCGGTGATGGTGGAGCCGATGGCCGCGGCCTGGCCCTCCTCCGACACCACGCCGCAGAACGCGTCGTAGTCGATGAGCTCGGTGATGGGCTGACGCTCCGGATCGCGGCGCAGCTTGATGGTGCGGTAGCTCATGTCCAGTGCGTCGTACACCATGAGCCGCCCGAGCAGCGGGTCGCCGATCCCGGTGATCAGCTTGATCGCCTCGGTCACCATGATCGAGCCGATGGACGCGCACAGCACGCCCAGCACGCCGCCCTCGGCGCAGGACGGGACCATGCCCGGCGGCGGGGCCTCCGGGTACAGGTCGCGGTAGTTGATGCCCCTCTTCTCACCATCCGGCGTGTCGGGGGCGTCCTCCCAGAAGACCGAGACCTGGCCCTCGAAGCGGTAGATGGAACCCCACACGTACGGCTTGCCCGCCAGCACGGCGGCGTCGTTGACCAGGTAGCGGGTGGCGAAGTTGTCGGTGCCGTCGACGATCAGGTCGTACTGCCGGAACAGCTCGATCGCATTGTCGGGCTCGAGCCGAATCTTGTGCAGCTCCACCGTGATTCCGGAATTGATCTCCAGAATCGAGTCGCGGGCGCTGTCGGCCTTGGAGCGGCCGATATCGGATTCGCCGTGGATGATCTGCCGCTGCAGGTTCGACGCGTCGACCTCGTCGAACTCGACGATGCCGAGGGTGCCGACACCGGCGGCGGCCAGGTACAGCAGCGCCGGGGAGCCGAGCCCGCCCGCGCCGATCACCAGCACCTTGGCGTTCTTCAAACGTTTCTGACCGTCCACCCCGAGATCCGGGATGATCAGATGGCGGCTGTAGCGGGCGACCTCGTCCCGGGTCAGCTCCGCCGCCGGCTCCACCAAGGGCGGCAGGGAGGGATGCGATGCTGTCACGTGTGCGGACTCCTCAATCGAATTCGCCGGAAACTCGCGGCCATTTCTGCAACACAGCGACCGGGACCGTTCTTCCCCAAGCCTAGTCCCGTTCGAACCGGGGTGATCAGCGGCCGGAATCCGCCGCTGGAGGGCGGCGGCCGCTCAGGCGCGGGGGTAGGGCCAGGGGTTGAAGCGGCAGGTCTTGCCGTCCATCGGCACCACGCCTTCGGGATCCAGCTTCGCGATGTCGTTGTTCCGGGTTCCGAAGGTCTGCTGCATCATGACCGGGGCCAGCCCGCCGTCGGTCTCGCACGGCTGGTGCTCGTGGTAGCCGAGGGCATGGCCCACTTCGTGATTGATCTGGTACTGCCGATACGAGCCGACATCGCCCTCGAAGGCCGGGGCCCCGCGCACCCAGCGCACCTCCGAGAGCACGACGCGGCCCAGTTCGGTGTTGTAGCAGGAGGAGTCGACCGGGATTTCGAAACCGCACGACTTGCGGGTGGTGTCGCGCGAGGTCAGCGAGATGCGGAAGTCCGGGTTGCCGGTGTCGACGCGGCGCAGCGCGAAGCGCGGATCATGGGTCCAGGACTTGGGATTGGCGAGGGTGGCGTCGATCATCTGCGCCACCGCCGCATCACCGCCCAGGGACGCGGTGTCCACCCCGTTCTCGATCTCGACGGAGTAGGTGAAGGCGTGCTGGGTGCCGGTGCCGACCTGAGCGCTGGTACCCGGGATCACCCGCCAGGTGCCCGCGCCGGTGTCGGTGTAGGCCCCGCCGGGCGGGACCGCGCCGGTCGGCAGGTCGACGGCGTACTTGCCGTCGCCCTTGGGCGCGCCGCCGATGATGCGGCCCGGCTTGTCGGTGTACTCGCTCAAGCGACCGAATCCGGGCAGCCCGGCATCGCTGTCACCGGTGTGGCGGAAGGCGTCGACGGCGACCACGACGGTGATCACCAGCAGTACCGGCAGGGCGTAGGCCCGCCAGCCGTAGGTGTTCACGAACCGGCCCAGCGGACTCTGCTTCTTGGTCTCGCGTTCGGGGCGGGGGCGATTGCGGGCGTCGGCGGGCGGGGAGGTGGGGTCCCAGCGGGCGCGCAGCGGCTGATGCGGCAGCGGGCGGTCCTCGGCGGGGAGGTCCGGATCGGGTGGCGCGATGAGCCCAGAAGATACCGACGGGCCGGTCTCCGATGCGCCGTCGTCGTCGTACAAACCGAGCGGATCGTAGATCGGCCCGCTGGGTCTACCCCGTCGCTTGTTGCCGGCGGCCTTCTCGGTCACGCCTGACAGACTCTCACAGCCCGGCCGGTCACCGAGAGCTGCCGTCCCAGCCCGTGATCATTGCTGCGAGATATCTCACGCTAATGCGGCAGACCTCACAAATCGGAACATGTGCTACACAGTTGTGATCGGCCTCGCATAATCAAAGCGAGCATCACGCGACCAATATTCGGAACCTGGATCGGCAGCGGCCCCCTGAGCGCGTATCGTTCGTGGGATACCGGTGAACATCCTTCGCACCGGGAATCAACTGGGAGAAATAGGCAATGACTGACCTCGTGGACCGGATGACATCGCACCGCATGTCATCCGAGGCCATGGCGACGAGCAAGCGCGGCACCCGTCTGCCCCGCGAGGCGCGCCGCGCGCAGCTTCTCGCCGCAGCCAGCGAGGTCTTCGTGCAACGCGGCTATCACGCCGCCGGCATGGATGAGATCTCGCAGTGCGCCGGCGTCAGCAAACCGGTGCTCTACCAGCACTTCTCGAGCAAGCTCGAGCTGTACCTGGCAGTGCTGCAGAACTACGTCGACGTGCTGGTGTCGAGCGTGCGCCAGGCGCTGCGCTCCACCACCGACAACAAGCAGCGCGTGCGCGCCGCCGTCGCCGCGTACTTCGACTTCGTCGACCATGAAACCCAGGGCTTCCGACTGGTTTTCGAATCGGATCTGACCAATGAGCCGCAGGTGCAGCGCCGGGTCGAGCAGGCCACCGAGGCCTGTGTGGACGCGGTGTTCGACCTGGTCGCCCACGACTCCGGTCTGGACCCCTACCGGGCCCGCGTACTCGCGGTCGGCTTGGTCGGCGCCAGCCAGCTCAGCGCCCGGTACTGGCTCGAGGCGGACCGGCCGATTCCCAAGGACGACGCCGTCGACACCACGGTCGCGCTGTGCTGGGGCGGGCTCAAGCACGTTCCGCTGCACCCGATCGATTGAGAGATAACAACTCTCGTTGAATCAAAAAGAATTGGCCCGCCGACTAAGTCGGCGGGCCAATTCTTTTGGCGCGATCTACCGCGTCGCGCGCGGGAAAACTAGACGGCGGCGAAGCCGACACGACCCGAGGACGGAGCGCCGATCTCGACGTAGGCGACCTTCGCGGCCTGGATCAGGAACTTGCGGCCCTTCTCGTCGGTGAGCGCCACGACGCCGCCCTCACCCTGCAGCGCACCGCTGACGAGCGCCTCGACCTCGGCCGGGGTCTGCGAGCTGTTGATGACGAGCTCACGCGGGCTATCCGAAATGCCGATCTTGACCTCCACGGCCAACCTCCGAACCTAGAGTCGTAGTCCTGTCCCGATCACGCTAGCGCAGCCGCGACCGCCATCGGCCCCGACCGCCTGCGCTGATAGCGAAACTCAGCCCAGGCCGAGCACGCGCATGCGCTCGGTGTGGCTGTTCTGCATGTGCTCGAACAGCGTGGCGATGCCGTTCAGGTCGCCGGTCGCGGTGAGCACCAGCTCGGTCAGCTCGTCGCGCTGGGCCATCACGTACTGCGCCTGGGTGATCGCCTCGCCCAGCAGCCGGCGGCCCCACAGCGCCAGCCGGTCGCGCTCGGACCGGTTCTGCGCGACCGCGCCGCGCACCTCCTCGATCACGAACTCGGAGTGGTTGGTCTCGGCCAGCACGTCGCGCACCACGTCGGCGACCTCGGGAGCCAGGGCGCCGGCGATCTCGGTGTAGAAGTCGGCGGCGATGCCGTCACCGACGTAGAACTTGACCATCGACTCCAGCCAGGTGGAGGGGTCGGTGGAGGCGTGATAGGCGTCCAGGGCGCGCACGAAGGGGGCCATGGCGTCGAAGACGTCCGTACCACGGTCGGCGAGGGCGCGTTCCAGGGTCTGGAAATGCTCGGCCTCGTTGCCCGCCATCTTGGCGACGGCCACCTTGCCGCGCAGCGTGGGCGACAGTTTGGCCTCTTCGGCGAGACGGTAGAAGGCGGAGATCTCGCCATAGGCGAGGACGGCGAAGAGGTCGGTGACACCCGGGTGTTCGGCGGCGATGAGGTGGCCCGTGGGCTCCGGGGCGGTGGACGAGTTTGCTCCCATGGGTCCCCACCCTAGCCCCAGAAAACGCCGTGCATTCACCCATCGAGGGGCGGGTCGCGAGCGCACTCTCGACTTACCCGAAAAGCATTGCGCCACAGAGTTGTTCACAACCCGCCGGTGCCGTTCACGACCCGCCGGGCCCCGATCAGGCCAGGTCGCGCAGGAACTTGTCCAGATAGGTCCACGTGGTGTCGCGGGCGAGGAGAATGCCGAGGTGCGAGCCGGGTGCGGTCTCGTACCGCACATTCGGCGATCCGGTCAGGGTCTTCGTTCCGTGCTCCACGGCGGCGGCCGCGGTGATCGCGTCCTGCGGTCCGCCGACCAGCAGCACCGGCTGGGTGACCTCGGCCAGCGCGATCGCGCGCTCGCCCAGCCGCAGCCCGCCCTTGCCGATGTCGTTGTTGAGGATGAAGCGACCCCACAGCTGGTTGTAGAACCGTCCCGGATAGCCGGGCAGCGAATTCTGGAACCGGTCGATGGTCTCCATCCGGGCCAGGGTCGCGGTGTCGGCGATATTGCTCGCGATGAACAGCGGGCGCTCGAGTTCCCGGTTCCAGGCGGTGGCCCGGTAGGCGAACCGGGTGATCTGCGCCGAGACGCCGCCGAGGGCGCGGATCGCGGTGGTCGCGGTGCGGCCGCCGTCGAGGCGGGCCAGGGAGCGGAGCTCGCGGGCGCCGAACATGTGGTCGTAGCTCAGGGGCGCGCCCACCGCGGTGATCGAGCGGATGGGCAGCGTCTGGTCGGCCGCGGCGGTCAGGAGGGCCAGCACTCCGCCGATGGACCAGCCCACCAGGTCGACCGGGCGGCCACCGCGATCGGCGGACACCTGGCGGATGGCCTCGGGCAGGATGTCGTCGATCCAGGTCTCGAACCCCATGCGGCGGTCGTCGAAGGTGATGTCGCCGTAGTCGACCAGGTAGGGGGCGCGGCCGGAGTCCAGGAGGAACCGGGCCAGACTCTGGTCGGGGCGCAGGTCGAAGCAGAAGGCGGGCGCGGCCAGCGGCGGCACCAGCAGCACGGCCGGATCGTCGGGGCCCGCGCCGTCGTAGCGGCGCAGTTCGCGGTGCGGCGCGTCGGACAGCACCGTCGAGGGGGTGGGGTCGGGGGCCTCGATGCCGTCGCCGAACGTCAGGGCCCACGCGTTGCGCGCTGCGGTTGTCACGGTGTCTGCCAAGCTCACGGCACCACCATGACAGATAGTGGTACACGACGTATCACACATGTGAGCAACTCAACTGCCGGTCGCGCGGTCCACACCCGCTCTCGGACCGAATTATGGTGCGCCGCAATCATTAACGCTACTGCGAAACCCCGGATCAGACCCGTATCGGATATCGATAAGCGCGCCTACCAGCGTAATAATGCCGCACATCGGCGGTGGCGGAAAACAGGGCGAAGGTCGTATCACGCTACAATCTCCGCGGACGGTGGAAATTCATACCCGCCAGTCCATGGAAAATGTGCGCGCACTCCGATCCGCAGCACTGCACCGCCGCGCCAGGTCGACGCCCATCCCCCGGACAGGCATCCCAGCAGCGGCGAGAAACCGGATCTAGTGGTCGTCGCGGGCCGTCCGGGTCCGCCCCACGCCTCGTGCGCGCGAGACGCGATAAACGAGGAAAGGCAAGAACCTGAGCAAGATCACCGTAGAGCAGGAACCGGGTGTGGCGGACACGCTGCTGACCGCGGAACTCGACGACACCCACCTCGCCCCCACTTTCGCCGAATTGGGCGTGCGCCCCGAAATCGTCCGGGCCCTCGCCGACATCGGCATCGAACGCACTTTCGCCATTCAGGAACTCACCCTGCCGCTCGCGCTGGCCGGTGAGGATCTCATCGGCCAGGCCCGCACCGGTATGGGTAAGACCTTCGGTTTCGGTGTGCCGCTGCTGAACCGGATCGCCACCGCCGGCTCCGGCACCAAGACCCTCGATGGCACCCCGCGCGCCCTGATCATCGTTCCGACCCGCGAGCTCTGCATGCAGGTCACCGAGGATCTGGAGAACGCCAGCAAGTACCTGAAGGACGACCAGGGCACCCCGGTCCGCGTGACCGCCATCTACGGCGGCCGCCCCTACGACACCCAGATCGCGGCGCTGCGCGCCGGCGTCGACGTGGTCGTCGGCACCCCGGGCCGCCTGCTGGATCTGGCCCAGCAGAATCACCTGATCCTGGGCAAGGTGGAGGTGCTCGTCCTCGACGAGGCCGACGAAATGCTCGACCTGGGCTTCCTGCCCGATATCGAGCGGATCCTGAACATGGTCCCCGAGCAGCGGCAGACCCTGCTGTTCTCGGCCACCATGCCGGGCCCGATCATCACCCTGGCCCGCACCTTCCTGAGCCGGCCCACCCACATCCGCGCCGAGGAGCACCACGAATCCGCGGTGCACGACCGGATCACCCAGCTGATCTACCGGGCGCACGCGCTCGACAAGAGCGAGCTGGTCGCCCGCATTCTGCAGGCCGAGACCCGCGGCGCGACAATGATTTTCGCGCGCACCAAGCGGACCGCGCAGAAGGTCGCCGACGATCTGGCCGAGCGCGGCTTCGCGGTCGGCGCGGTACACGGCGACCTCGGGCAGATCGCCCGCGAGAAGGCGCTGAAGAAGTTCCGCGAAGGCAAGATCGACGTGCTGGTCGCCACCGACGTGGCCGCCCGCGGCATCGACATCGACGACGTCACCCACGTCGTCAACTACCAGTGCCCCGAGGACGAGAAGACCTACGTGCACCGCATCGGCCGCACCGGCCGCGCGGGCAAGACCGGCGTCGCGGTCACCCTGGTCGACTGGGACGAGCTGAACCGCTGGGCCATGATCGACAAGGCCCTGGGCCTCGGCATTCCGGAACCGGCGGAGACCTACTCCCGCTCCCCGCACCTGTACGAGGAGCTCGGCATCCCGCAGGGCGTCACCGGCACCGTGCGCAAGGGCCCGGCCCCGCGCGACGAGGACGCCGTCGTCGTCGAACGCGAACGCCGCGCGCCCCGTGAACGCAATCGCCGACGCACCCGTGGCGGCCGTACCGAGGGTGACGCGGCTCCGGCCGCCACCACCACCGAAACCGTTGCCGCCGAGACGGATTCGACCACCGGTGACCCGGAGAAGACCGGCCGCCGTCGTCGCCGCCGCCGTCGCGGCAAGGGCGGCGCGAACGGAGCGGAGGCCACCGGCACGGTCCAGGCCACCACCTCGGTGGAGACCGAAGCCGCCGGTGAACCGGCGGGCGAGGCAGCCGCCGAGGGCGGCCGCAACCGCCGACGCAACCGCCGCGGGCGGGGTTCGGCCGAATCCGGCGCGAGCACCGTCGCCACCGAGGTCGCGGCCACCACCGCCGACGCGCCTCCGGCCACATCAGCGCCCGTCGTGGCGCAGGACCAGGCTCCCGCGGCTGTCGCGACGGCCGATTCCGGTGCGGACGCGCCCCCGACGGCGGCTTCGCGCAAGCGCACTCGTGGCGCCAAGGCGGCCGCGCCGGTGGCCGACGAGCATTCGGCGGGCACCGAGGTCGTGGCGGTCGAGGCCGCGTCGCAGGATGCGGAAGCGCCGCGCAAGCGCGTCCGCCGCAAGGCCACGGCCGAGGCCGGTTCGGTGGCTGCCACCGACAGCGCCGCGGCGGACCCGAAGCCCGAGACCGCCGTGGCCGCCGAGACAGCGCCCGAGGCCGCGGCACCGCGCAAGCGGTCCACTCGGACCAAGGCCACCACCGAATCCGCCACCGGCGCAAACGGTTCCGCCGTCGCGGCGGACGCCGCGGTAGCGGCCGAGGCCAAGGATGATTCGGGCGAGGTCGCCATGGCCGCGCCGAAGAAGCGGGCGAGCCGCGCCAAGGCCGCTGTCGAGGTGGTCGCGGAGGACTCCGCCGAGGCTCCGAAGAGCGCGCCGCGCAAGCGCACTCGCAAGGCCGCGGCCGAGACCGCCGCTGTCGTCGACGCCGTCGCGGCGGACGAGGCGCCGAAGAAGGCGCCGGCCAAGCGGACTCGCAAGGTCGCCGCCGCTGCCGCCGACACCCAGGCCGAATCCGCCGACAGCACGACGGAGCCGGCTGCCAACGGCAAGGCGAAGTCCACCGCCGCGAAGGCCGCGCCCGCCAAGGCCAAGGCCGCGACGAAGAAGGCCGCCGCCGCGACCGGTGAGGTCGTGGCCGAGGCGGAGGCGCCGAAGAAGCGGGTTCGCAAGGCCGTGAAGGCGGCGGCGACGTCCGAGGTCGAGGCCGTCGAGCCGGGTACCGCGGCAAGCGGTTCCGCGGCGGCCCCGGTGAAGCGGACGCGTCGCAAGAAGACCGAGGACGGGGCGGAGGGCGCCGTCACGGTGCCCGACACCGCGGTCGCGGCCTCGGCCTAGTCGGGCGGATCGGCTACTCTCGCTGTCGTGCTCGCACCCGAGCGGCGGACGCGCGCCGATATTCTCACTGCTGTCGCGATCGCCGCTCTGGTGGCGATCGCGACAGTGGTCGTGGTGCTGACCAGCGGTGTTCGCGGTACCCACGCCAGTACGGCCACCCGCACCCTGCCCGCGCCGATCTCCACCGATCCGGTGCCCCAGCAGGTCGCCGAGCTGTGGCATGCCTCCGACGGGGCGGCCCAGCGGTCGTTGGTGGTGGGCGGCGTGGCCGTCACCGCCGACGGCGGCACGGTGTCGGGGCGCGATCCCCGCACCGGTGAGCAGGTGTGGACCTACGAGCGGGATCTGCCGCTGTGCGCGGTGGAGGTCCAGTTCGGCACGGTCATCGCCACCTACAAGGATCAGCGCGGGTGCAGTCAGACCACACTGCTCAACGCCGAGAACGGCTCTCGGGTGGCGGCCCGGTCCAGCTACATGGACGACAAGATCACGCTTGCCCCCGACAGCACCTACATGCTGGCGCAGGGTCCGCGGCGGCTGGAACTGTGGCGTTCGGACATGGTTCGCACCCTCGAGTACGGCTATGTCGACGCCCCGGTGAACCCGCACACCCAGCCGCGCAGCGGGTGCGCCCTGGTGTCGTCGGCTTCGGCGCCGAGCCGGGTGGCGGTGCTGGAACGCTGCCCGAACGAGGCGGCCGCGCGACTGACCATCCTCAATCCCGCGCCGAAGGACGGCACCACGCCGGAGGAGTACAGCTCGCACGTGCTCACCGAGCCGGGCGGCGCGGTCGACGGGGCGAAGGTGATCGCGGTGTCCGACACCAGGATCGCGCTCTACCTACCCGGAACCCCGTCCACCACACCGGTTCTCGCGCTCTACGACGTGAACGGCAATCTGATTGCTACACACCAGATGCCGGCGTTCTCCGACACCGCCATGGTGGCGCGGCTGTCGTCGGGCTACTTCGTCTTCACCGGTGAGGCGCTGGTCGCGCTGAACCTCGCCACCCTGGACCCGCTGTGGGGCACCCACAATGTGCTCGGCACCGCCGCGCTGATGTCCGGCCAGCTGATCGCCCCGATCCCGGACGGGCTGGCCATCCTGGATCCCGCCACCGGCGCCCAGCTATCGCGAATCCCGCTGCAGCGCAGCGACTACCACAAGGAACCCATCTCGCTCGGGGTGTCGGGCACCGTGTTCCTGGAACGCCGCGGCACGCAGGTGTACGGAGTCGGCGCCCGCCCCTGAGGCCCTCGTAGGTCACCGCGCCAGCTGATTTCGCGGCGGTCGGGATAGCTCTCCCCCGGGGACGCCCAGGGTCGGATCGGCTCCCAGCCGCCGGCCCGGGTGCTCAATTCCGACGGCAATCCGTCGCCCGCTGAGTATTCGGGGAGGCGGTGGCGCATGATCGATTCATGAGCGGTGGCGAATTCCGGCTGGTATTGCTTCGACACGGGGAGACGGCCTGGTCGGCCGCGCGCCGCCACACCGGGCGGACCGATGTGCCGCTCACCGAGATCGGTGAGGCCCAGGCCCGGGCGGCCGGAAAACTGCTGTACGACCTGGACCTGTCGAATCCCCTGGTGCTCAGCAGTCCCCGGCAGCGGGCGCTGCGGACCGCCGAACTGGCCGGGCTGACCGGGGTCATCGTGGACGACGACCTGGTCGAGTGGGACTACGGCGAATACGAGGGCCTGACCACGCCGGAGATCCAGCGGATGTCGCCCGGCTGGACCATCTGGACCGGGGAGGTCCCCGAGGGCGAGACCGACGACCAGGTCCGTAAACGCGCCGACCACGTGCTGGCCACGGTCATTCCCGAACTCGCCACCCGCGACGTGGTGCTGGTCGGGCACGGTCACTTCTCGCGGGCCCTCATCGCTCGCTGGGCCGAGTTCGAGGTGACCGAGGGCCGCCGGTTCTTCCTGTCCACGGCCGCGGTTACGGTGCTGGGACACGATCATCGAGCGCGAACCGTACTCGCGCACAACCTGGTCGCGCCGCTCGACCCGATGGAAGGGACCTCCGCATGATCCGCCGCGCCACACCCGACGACGTTCCCGCGCTGGTGGGTCTGGTCCACGATCTGGCCGAGTACGAGAAGGCCCCCGAGGAGTGCACGCTCACCGAGGAGCAGCTCCGGACCGCGCTGTTCGGGCCCACGCCCGCGCTCTACGCGCATGTCGCCGAGAGCGATCACGGCGTGGTGGGCTGCGCCATCTGGTTCCTGAACTACTCCACCTGGAAGGGCGCGCACGGGATCTACCTGGAGGATCTCTACGTCAAGCCGGAGGCGCGCGGGCGCGGGCTGGGCAAGAGCCTGCTGGCGACGCTGGCCCGCGAGGCCGTGGAGCAAGGGTACGCGCGGGTGGACTGGTCGGTCCTCACCTGGAACACCCCGAGCATCGACTTCTACCGGTCCATCGGGGCCGAGCATCAGCACGAGTGGACCGGCTACCGGCTGGCCGGCGCTCCCCTGGCGCGCCTCGCGACGCACGCCGACGACTGAGAGCCGAGAGGCCCGGGAAAGCGCTCGCTCACCCAGGAGGTGGGCGAGCGTCCAAAAATCGGCTCAGCGGCCGCTGAGCCGGGCGCGCGGCGCTACTCCGCGTCCGAGCCGTACCCCTCGGCCATCCACTTGACCGAGGCGGGCGCGAACAGCGCGCCCAGGGCGCCCAGCGCCAGCAACCCCAGCGGCGTCCCGAATTCGGGCCGCCCCGAGGTGAACATGTAGTACGCGACACCGAGCAGCAACAGCTGGGTCAATGTGGCCAGCGCCCGGCCCCACCGCTTGCCGCGCATGAGCGTGAGCCCCGCCGCCAGCACCGCGCCGCCGAGGATCGCCGCGTACCCGGCGGTGAGATAGCTGTTCTTCGCGCTCTGCGCCTCCCCGTTCAGGCCGACGATGATCAGGATGACCATCGCCACCAGCCCGGCCGCGCCCTCGAGCGCGACCAGCGCCCCCGCGACCCGCACGGTCGCGGGCACGCCCCCGGCCTGCGCGGTCCCGCCCCCGGTGTCGCCCGCCGACTTGCTCTCGCCCTGGTTCTGCTCAGCCACGCCCCCAGCCTACGACCGAGCGTCGTTGGCGAACGCACCCGCACGGCGTTCGACCAGTTGAGAACTGGCACTGGAAGGTTCGCGGCCGTCTCGTTCCGGACTGCGCCCCGCCTCCCCGCGCTCGAAGCGGAAGCGGAGGAACGGAGGAGGGAAGAACGAGACTTCGGGGCCGCGAACCGGCCGGAGCGAAGCGGAGGCAGAATGGCACCGTGCGGACGCTCCTGATCGTGAACCCGAATGCCACTTCGACCACTCGGTCCACTCGCGATCTACTCGCCCACGCACTGGAAAGCCGCACCGAACTCACCGTCCGCCACACCGAGCACCGGGGGCACGCCGCCGAATTGGCGAGCTGGGCCGCCGACAGTCGGATGGATCTGATCGTGGTGCACGGCGGCGACGGCACCGTGAACGAGACCATCAACGGCTTCCTCCCGCTGCCCGGACAGCCGCAGCGTGAATGGCTGCCGCGGCTGGGCATCATTCCCGGCGGTTCGGCGAACGTGTTCGCGCGCTCGCTCGGCATCGAGCCGGATCCGGTGACCGCGACCAATCAGCTGATCGATCTGGTGGCCGACAGCGCGGACCGCCGCATCGGTCTGGGCGTGGCCGACGATCGCTGGTTCTGCTTCAGCGCGGGAGTGGGCCTGGACGCGGATGTGTGCGAGGCCATCGACGAGAAGCGCGCGAAGGGCAAGGCGGCCACGCCCGCTCGTTATCTGCGCACCACGGTCAAGCAGTTCTTCCGGGCCAAACGCCGTGCCCCGCAAGTGACCTTGGACATTCCAGGTCACGAACCGGTCACGGATGTGCATTACGCATTCGTTACCAACGCCAGCCCCTGGACGTATCTCGACAACACGCCCGTGGTCACCAACCCGGGGACCACATTCGAATCCGGTCTCGGGGTGTTTGCCATGCGCACCATGGGAGTTCTCCCCACCTTGATGGTCGCGAGACAGTTGCTGGCAGCCCAGGGGGATCCCAAGGGCCACACATTGTTTCGCGAGGACGACGTACCGGGCGTAACCGTCACGGCGGAAGAACCGATCGGGTTGCAAATCGACGGCGACTTCATCGGTCGACGCAACATGGTGAATTTCACAGCCGTCCCGGATATCCTCGGTGTGGTCGCGCCCAAGCCCTAGCCGGCTCGACACACCTGAGAAAACTCGTTGTTGCGCTGCGAAAACCCGCTAGACCGAGTACAAATGACACGGCGGACCCCCATGTAGGGGTCTTACAGCGTGAGCTTCCCCACGGTGCACCAGGTATCTATTGACATCTACGGTGTTCGTGAAAGCATTCACAAGCAACCGTGCGGAAACATTCGAGTCGCACAAGTGAACGGACCACAAAACCCGAGGGGCAGCGCCATGCGCGCCCTAGCAAAGGAGCAGAGGAATGGACTGGCGCCACAAGGCCATCTGTCGCGACGAGGACCCCGAGCTGTTCTTCCCGGTGGGTAACAGTGGTCCGGCGCTCGCGCAGATTGCCGATGCCAAGCTGGTCTGCGCTCGCTGCCCTGTCACCGCTGACTGCCTTTCCTGGGCCCTGAAGTCGGGCCAGGATGCCGGCGTGTGGGGTGGAATGAGCGAGGACGAGCGTCGCGCGCTGAAGCGTCGCAACGCGCGCACGCGCACCCGCAGCGTCGTCTAACCACCTAGACGACAAGGCGTTACGGCCCACCCCAGCCTCGGGGCCGCAGCGCAATTCGGCCCGGCACCAACACAGGTGCCGGGCTTCAGTGTGTAAAGGGGAAGACCACCTCTCGGGGGCACGAATTCCCGGCAATTCCCGATCAACGGGATTCGCGCCTCGAACGAAAGTTCGGGCGCGGCTTTTCAGCTCACGCCCGAACTTATGCGTCGAAGTTGATATTTCAGCGCGCGGAGCGCCGGCCGAGCGGAACTCGCAGCACCGCGTCGGTTCCGACATCGGCTCCGGGGTGAAGTCCGATCGAACCGCCCAATTCCGCCGTGACCAGTGTGCGGACGATTTGCAGGCCCAACCGGTCGGAGGCCTCCAGGCTGAATCCGTCGGGCAGGCCGCGGCCGTCGTCGCTGATGATGACGTCGAGCCAGCGGGCCGAACGCTCGGAACGGATTGTGACCGTGCCGTTCTCACCCGCGTCGAAGGCGTGCTCGATGGCGTTCTGCACCAGCTCGGTCAGCACCATGACCAGCGGCGTGGCGCGTTCGGCGGAGAAGACGCCCAGGGATCCGGCGCGGCGGACCTTGATGCGGGCGGTGTGCACGGTCGCCACATCGGCCATGATCGGCAGCAGGCGGTCCACCACCTCGTCCAGATCGACCTCTTCGTCAACCGACATCGACAACATTTCGTGCACGGACGCGATGGAGGTGACCCGGCGGACCGATTCGGTCAGCGCCAGGCGGGCCTCCTCGTTCTCGGTGCGGCGGGCCTGTAGGCGCAGCAGCGCGGCCACCGTCTGCAGGTTGTTCTTCACCCGATGGTGGATCTCGCGGATGGTGGCGTCCTTGGACAGCAGCGCGCGGTCGCGGCGCTTCACCTCGGTCACGTCGCGGACCAGCACGGCGGCGCCGCCGAGCTCACCGTGCGGCCGCAGCACCAGGGTGCGCAACAGCACGGTGGCGCCGCGCGCCTCGACTTCCATTCGGCGCCCGCCCTTTCCGGCCAGGGCCGCCTGGATGTCGCCGACCACCTCCTGCGCGTCGAACGGGTCGGTGATGAGCGAACGGGTGGTCAGCGCCAGGTCCTGGCCGACCAGATCGTTCTGCAGACCCATGCGGTGATACGCCGACAGCGCGTTGGGGCTGGCGTAGACGACGGTGCCCTCGGTGTCGAGGCGGATGAAACCGTCGCCCGCGCGCGGACTGGAATGCGAGCCGGTGCGGTCCTCGAGCGCCGGCCAGGTGCCGTCGGCGACCATCTGGCACAGGTCGTCGGCACAGGACATGTACGCGATCTCGAGACTGGACCGCATCTTGCGGCGCTGGGTGTCGGTGTCGCGCCCGAGGACGGCGATGATGTCGTCGCCGACCCGCACCGGAATGGCCTCGCGCATGGCGTGCACGGGATGCGGGTGATAGACCCCGGTCAGCGCGGTGTCGGCCTCGAAGCGCTGGATATCGGCGTTCAGCAGGGCCTCGAACACGTGCGGATTCGACTCTTTGGTGGCGTAGCCGCCGACCAGGTCCTCCGGATGCACGGTGGGGGCGGTGGTGGGTCGGCACTGGGCCACGCAGACCACCTCCGCGCCCTCGGTCACCGGCCCGGTCCCCACCCAGAGCAGCAGATCCGCGAAGGACAGATCCGCCAGCAGCTGCCAATCCCCCACCACCCGCTGCAAATGGTCGACGGCCGCGCCCGGTAGATCGGTGTGCTCGGCCAGTAGCTCACTCAGGGTCGACATTCACCCACACTCCTCTGTTCCCACGTCGCGTGTATGTTCCCACGCGACACGGCAAGGATGCGTCAGGAGCGGCTGAGGGCTCGTATCTCAGGAGATGACGGCGATGAGGTCGCCGGGCTGCAGGACGTCGCCGGGCTTGACGTTGATCGAGGCCACGGTGCCGGGGCCCTCGACGATGACCGGGATCTCCATCTTCATCGACTCGAGCATGACCACCGGGTCGTCGGCCTTCACTTCGTCGCCGACGGAGACCAGGATCTCCTGCACGGTCGACACCATCTCGGCCAGCACTTCCTCAGCCATGAACACCTCTCGTCTCGAGTGACCTGTAGCCCCTGAAGGTACAGCAGATCATCCGTGAAAGAATGGCGACCGACTGAAGGGAGATTACCTATGGGTAAGCGTGGACGTAAGAAGCGTGGCCGCAAGAAGAATGCCGCCAACCACGGCAAGCGGCCTAACGCCTGAGCTGCTTCGATAAGCTCGAAAACTGCTGAGCGGCACCACTTCCCACCGGGGAAGGGTGCCGCTCAGCTGTATCCGGGATGTCTTATTCGGCCGTTTCGGCCCGGGTCTGGATGACCGTGTAGCTGGTCCGGATCTCCATGGTCAGACGCTGACGCAGGGAATCGGGCGCGCGGTCGCCACCGCACTTGCGGTTCAGCAGCGACTTGAGCTTCTCCTCCAGGCCGTAGGCCTCCACGCACGGCGAACACCGGTCGATGTGCTCACGCAGGCGGGCCTTGACGGTCTCGTCGCACTCGTTGTCCAGGAGCAGCCACACATCGGCGAGCACCGCCGAGCAGTCCAGTTCTTCCATCTCGTCGCTCACTGGGTTACCTCCTCGCGCGCCGCATCGCTGCCCGACCGGTTGAATCCACGTTCCCGCGCCACGTCCGCGAGCAGGCCCTTGAGCTGCTTGCGGCCCCGGTGCAGGCGGGACATGACAGTACCGATGGGAGTACCCATGATCTCGGCGATTTCCTTGTAGGGGAAGCCCTCCACGTCGGCGTAGTACACCGCCATCCGGAACTCCTCCGGCAGCGACTGCAGAGCGGCCTTGATGTCGTCGTCCGGCAGGGCCTCGAGCGCCTCCATCTCCGCGGAGCGCAGGCCCTGGGAGGTGTGTTCGGCGGTGGCGGCGAGCTGCCAGTCGGTGATCTCGTCGGTCGGATACTGCGCGGGCTGGCGCTGCTTCTTCCGGTACGAGTTGATGTAGGTGTTGGTGAGGATGCGGTACAGCCAGGCCCGCAGGTTGGTGCCCTCACGGAAGGACTTGAAGCCCTGGTAGGCCTTGGCGAAGGTCTCCTGCACCAGGTCCTCGGCATCGGCCGGGTTGCGGGTCATGCGCAGGGCCGCGCCGTAGAGCTGGTCCAGCAGCGGCAGCGCGTCGCGTTCGAACCGGGCGGCCAGTTCGGCCGTCGATTCGGAGCTCCGGGCACCGGATTCGCTCACTTCGTCGTCATAGTCGACCGCTTGGTCGTCACCGGCGTCGATGCTGTCCGCATCGTCATCACGCCGGCGATCGACCATGTCGTCGTCGCTCGTCACGCTAATCCCTTCGGTCGCCGTAGCAATTGAATCTACCGCGAACAGGGATTCGGCCCGGAAACCGGTTGGTCGCTCCTCGAGCAGAACGGACACCGACTCCTCCTTGGTCATGGGATCGAGTGCTTCCCGTCCGTGGGCCCGACGGTTGCCGAGAAGCGCGTATCGCATGCAACAGGGTGAACGCTCCGCCTGTTCCCACACTCTGAAATCGGCTTGCGCGCGGTGTCTAGGGTGAGCCGCATGGCCGCTTCTACTCCCGCGATCAAAGCCCTGGTACAGGCGAAGGTGGAGCATCGGGTGCACGCGTATGCCCATGACCCGCGCAGTGATTCGTACGGCGCGGAGGCGGTGGACGCGCTGGCGGCCGAGGTCGGGGTGAGCGCCGGGCAGATCTTCAAGACGCTGGTGATCGAGCTGGGTTCGGGCGGGCTCGCGGTGGCGGTGCTGCCGGTGCCGACCACGCTGTCGCTGAAGGCGGCGGCCGCGGCGCTGGGCGGCGGCAAGGCGGCGATGGCGGACAAGGCGAAGGCCGAGCGCACGACCGGCTATGTGCTGGGCGGGATTTCGCCGCTGGGACAGAAGAAGCGCCTGCCGACGGTCGTCGATTCCTCGGCGCTGGAGTGGGATCGGGTGCTGTGCAGCGCGGGCCGGCGCGGACTGGAGATCGAGCTCGCGCCCGCGGATCTGGTGCGGCTGACGGGGGCGGTGACCGCGGCGGTCGCGGTGGCCTGACCTGCCGATTCATGGGCGAATTGTCCGATTCGGCCGTGAGTGGAGACACAACCTCCGGAAATCCCTTGCCAAGTGACAACTATGTCGGAATACTTGCGCCGTACAACTAGTTGCCTTTTACAAGCAATTGTCCGACGCAAGGAGGTGAGACCGACCGTGACCGACGATGACCCGGCGCCCACCACCGACATCGACGACGGCCTTGTCGATGCCATCGCCTACGAGATCGCCCGGCTCACCAAGCTGCGCGATCGCACCAACGCACAGATCTCGGCCCTCACCGGCGGCGAGATCGAACCGGCCGCGTTCAGCATCCTGTTCCAGCTGATCCACGGCGGCCCGAAACGCTCGGGCGCGCTCGCCGAGGCTCTCTACTCCGACGCCTCGACCATCAGCCGCCAGGTCGCGAGCCTGGTCAAGCGCGGACTCATCGAGCGCCGTGCCGACCCCGCCGACGGCCGCGCCAGCGTCCTCGACGTGACCCCCGCGGGACGCACCGTGGCCGCCCAGATCCGGGCCCGCCGCAACGACTCGCTGCGCGACATGCTCACCGACTGGACCCCCGGCGAACGGGAGGTCTTCTCCCGGCTGCTGCATCGCTTCGTCGACGGCTACGAGGGGACCCGGCAGCGCATGCTGGCCGATATCGCGGCCCACAAAGACCTGAAATCCTATTACGAACCCGCGGAGAGCAATTCGTGACAACCCAAGCCACAGCGGCGGAGCCGGAACTCAATTCGGCCGGCTTCACCCACAAGCAGATCCTGGTGATCATGAGCGGCCTGATGATGGGCATGCTGCTGGCCGCCCTCGATCAGACCATCGTGTCGACCTCCATCCGCACCATCGCCGATGAGCTGCAGGGCTATTCGGCGCAGGCGTGGGTCACCACCGCCTACCTGATCACCTCGACGCTGGCCACCCCGCTCTACGGCAAGCTGTCGGACATGTACGGCCGCAAGCCGTTCTACCTGGCCGCCATCACCATCTTCGTGGCCGGTTCACTGGCCTGTTCCATGGCGACCTCGATGTACCAGCTGGCTGCCTTCCGGGCCTTCCAGGGCCTGGGCGCGGGCGGTCTGATGTCGCTGGCGCTGACCATCATGGGCGACATCGTGTCCCCGCGGGAACGCGCCCGCTACCAGGGCTACTTCCTGGCCGTGTTCGGCACCTCCAGCGTGGTGGGACCCGTCATCGGCGGTCTGCTCTCGGGCACCGACCAGATCCTGGGCGTCACCGGCTGGCGCTGGGTGTTCCTGGTGAACGTGCCGGTCGGCATCCTCGCGCTGGCCGTGGTGACCCGCGTGCTCAAGCTGCCCAAGCGTCCCGGCACCAAGGTCGCCATCGACTGGATGGGCATCTCGGCGCTGATCGTCGGCCTGGTGCCGCTGCTGGTGATCGCCGAGCAGGGCCGCGAATGGGGTTGGACCAGTGGACATGCCATCATCTGCTACGCCCTCGGCGCGTTCGGCGTGCTGACCTTCATCGCGGTCGAGGCCAGGCAGGGCGACGCCGCGCTGATTCCGCTGCGCATGTTCAAGAACTCCACCTTCGCCCTGGGCGTGCTCATCTCGGTGGTGGTCGGTGCGGCCATGTTCGGCGGCATCACCCTGCTGCCGCAGTACCTGCAGGTGGTGCAGGGCGCGAGCCCGACCAAGGCGGGTCTGCTGATGCTGCCGCTGGTCGCGGGCATGATGACCGGCTCGATCCTGGCGGGTCAGCTGATCTCGCGGACCGGACGGTACAAGTACTTCCCGCCGGTCGGCGCGGGGCTGCTCACCGCCGGCCTGTTCCTGCTGCACCTGGTCTCGGCCGACACCAAGCTGTGGATCGTCATGATCTTCATGGCCATCACCGGCTTCGGCCTGGGCAACCTGATGCAGCCGCTGACCCTGGCGCTGCAGAACGCGTTGCCGCCCAAGGACATGGGCGTGTCCACCGCCGCCGCGACCTTCTTCCGGCAGATCGGCGGCACCCTGGGTGTGGCGGTGTTCCTGTCGGTGCTGTTCACCCAGCTCGCCCCGAACATCACCACCTCGCTCGAGTCCGCCGCCCAGCAGCCCGCCTATGTGCAGGCCATCAAGGACGGCATGACCAGCGACAACCCGGTCGACAAGCAGGTCGCCCAGGGCCTGGTCGCCAAGGATCCTGCGGTCGCGAACCAGGTGCTCAACGACAGCTCGGTCATCCAGAAGCTGGACCCGACCCTGGCGCATCCGTTCAAGGAGGGCTTCGCCGAGTCCATGGACCGGGTGTTCCTGGCGGCCACCGGCGTCGCGCTGATCGCCTTCCTCCTGGTGCTGTTCTGGAAGGAGGTGCCGCTGCGGACCGCGGGCGGCATCCAGGCCCGGGACGAGGCCGCCGAGCAGGCGGATCCCGCGACGGTCTGACCGGCGACAACCGAATCGACAGTGCCCTCGCCGCGGAGACGCGGCGGGGGCACTGTCATTTCACTATCCCGGCGGTTCTCTGTGAGTTACTGGGGAGCGAGCAGTGAGGTCGTTGTGAACGTGTGCAGTCCGCAAGGTCCGTTTCGAACCGAGGATGTGATGCGGTTTATGTCTCGCCATCGGCGTATTCACACAATTGCCGCCGCCGGAGTACTCGCGCTGGCGCTGAGCGCGGGCCCGGTGACCATCGTGACCGCGACGGCCGCGCCGGTCCCGGTGCCCGTCGCGCCGCAGGGCCCGAGCTTCCCGGATCCGGGAGCCCCCGGCGGAGGGGCGGCGCCCAAGAAGGACGAGAGGGTCGACAAGGCCGAGAAGCTCGGCGGCGGAATCGTCACCAAGATGATCGACTCCATGGCCGACACCTTGAAGTGCGCGCTGAATATCGGCATCCCGACGGTGAAGTGCGGCTGATCCGACCGCACAGGACTCCCGTGCCCCGCTGCGTCCCGCGGCGGGGCACGATTCGTGAAGGTAGCGAGTCAGATCAGGCTGATCTGACCCGCGTGTTCGTCGACGGTCGCCAACAGGTCCGGGCCGTTGTTCTTGACGCTGTTCACCAGCGACGGCACCGCACGGATCACGATGTCCGAAACCGCCGCGGCGGCAGGCGTTTCCAGCAGTTCCTCCGGGGCCGGGTGATCCGGGTCCAGCCAGGCCGCCCAGTGCTCGCGCGGCATGGGCAGCGGCATGCGGTCGTGCACCTTGGTGAGATCGCCGACCGCATCGGTGGTCAGGATCGTGCAGGACAGCAGCGGCTGTGCGGCGTCACCGAGCTCGCGGTCGCGCCAGACCGACCACAGGCCCGCCATATAGAGGCGGCCGCCGTCGGCGCGGGACATGAAGTACGGGCGCTTGACGGCCTTGCCCGTGCCGCCCGCCTCGGTGATCCACTCGTACCAGCCGTCCATCGGCACCAGGCAGCGGCGCTTCTTCACCGCGTCGCGGAAGGAGGCGGTGGTGGCGGCCTTGTCGGCGCGGGCGTTGAAGAGCGGTTTGCCCTTCACCGGGACGCCCGGTTCGGCGGTCTTGGTCCAGGGTGGGATCAAGCCCCAGCGCATGGCCCGGAGGCGCAGGGCGGCCGGGTCCTCGGGGTGGTCGCGGTCGTGGCGTTCGACGACGGTGAGCACCTGGTTGGTGGGGGCCACGTTGTAGTTGGGGTCGAAGCCCTTGTCGCCGGTCTCGTCGATGGCGTCGAGCTCGACGGCCAGCTTCGCGGGATTCGTCGTGGTCGCGTATCTACCGCACATGCCTGCCATGCTGCCACCGGTCACCGACACCCACCAGGACCACCGCGCCCGCGAATCGAATCGCCATCAATGTGATGGCAATTGACATCACTTGGACGGTGTGAGACGTTCGTCTCATCACACTCTCATCAAGGGATCGCCGCACAATGACTGCAACCGAAGCTGCCCCGCTCGATCAGGCCGAGACGCTGACTTCCGTCAACCCTGCCACCGGCGAGGCCCTCGCCACCTACCGGATCGATGATGAGGCGGCCGTGCGCGCTGCCGTCGCCAAAGCCCGCAGCGCCGCCGCCACCTGGGGCGCACTGAGCTACGCCGAGCGCAAGAAGCACGTGCTGCGCTGGGGCAGCAAGCTCGTCGAGAAGTCCGACGAGTTGTGCGAGCTCATCCACGCCGAGAACGGCAAGCCCGTCGACGACGCGTTCCTCGAGCTCATGTTGGCGCTCGAGCACATCAAGTGGGCCGCCTCCAACGCCGAGAAGGTGCTCAAGCCGCGCAAGGTCGCGCCGGGCGCGTTCATGGCCAACTTCGCCGCGCACCTGGAGTACCGCCCGCTGGGCGTGGTCGGCATCATCGGCCCCTGGAACTACCCGGTCTACACCCCCAACGGCTCCATCGCCTACGCGCTGTCCGCGGGCAACTGCGTGGTGTTCAAGCCGAGCGAATTCTCCACCGGCATCGGTAATTTCGTGGCCAAGGCGTTCGCCGAGGCGAACCCGGAGCTGCCGGACGGGGTGTTCATCACCATCAACGGCTACGGGGCCACCGGCGCCGCGCTGGTGAAGTCCGGCGTCGACAAGCTGGCGTTCACCGGGTCCACCGCGACCGGGAAGAAGATCATGGCCTCGGCCGCCGAGTCGCTCACCCCGGTGCTGCTGGAGTGCGGCGGCAAGGACGCGGTGATCGTGGCCGCCGACGCCGACATCAAGGCCGCCGCCGACGCCGTCGCCTGGGGCGCCACCGCCAACTCCGGACAGACCTGCGCGGGCGTCGAGCGCGTGTACGTGGACAAGTCCATCGCCACCGAGTTCGTGGCCGAGGTCAAGCGCATCCTCACCGACATCAAGCCCGGCTCCGACGACAAGGCCTCTTACGGGCCGATGACCATGCCGAGCCAGGTCGACATCGTGCGCCGGCACATCGAGGACGCGTTGAAGAACGGCGGCACCGCGGTGCTCGGCGGGCCCGAGTCCGTCAAGGGCTCCTTCATCGACCCGGTCATCCTGGTCGACGTGGACGAGTCCTCGGAAGCGGTGTGCGAGGAGACCTTCGGCCCGACCGTCACCATCCGCACCGTCAGCGGCGTGGACGAGGCCGTGGAGCTCACCAACAAGAGCAAGTACGGCCTGGGCTCGGCGGTCTACTCCAAGAAGCAGGGCATGGAGATCGCCCGGCGACTGGAGGTCGGCTGCACCTCGGTGAACTCGGTGCTGTCCTACGCCGCCATCTCCGGCCTGCCCTTCGGCGGCGTCCGCGATTCCGGCATCGGCCGCATCCACGGCGCCCCCGGCCTGCTGGAATTCGCCCGCCCGCACTCGATCGCGGTGCAGCGCTTCACGATTCCGGGCATGGCGCTGCTGTCCTACACCCGCACCGACCGCACCATGAAGCTGCTGCGCAAGATCGTGCCCCTGGTGCACGGCCGCGCGAAGTAGGCGAAACACCCACTGCGACAACGCCGGTTCCCGCGGGGACCGGCGTTGTGCGTCAGGTGGTCGGCGGCAACGGCGGTGCGGCGAAGAACTCCTCGAGCGGGGTCGGGCCGGTGTAGCGCCGGCAATTGCACCGCGCCCAGGCTTTGATGCCCGCCCCGGTCTTGCGGAAGTTCTCGGCGTGGCAGTGGCCCGCTTCACGGTCGTGCAGGGCCAGGTCGTGGCCGCAGCCACAGAGCGCCGGACTCGGCTGCTCGGACTTGGTGCGGCGGGGGCCGAATCGGCCCGCGAGCCAGCCGCCGCCGACGAGCGCGCCACCGATTACCAGGCTGATGGGATCGATCACCCACCCAGCATACGTACTCGTATACGTATACGTCGAGGGTTGCGGTCCGGGCGAGAACGGGACGTGCGCCCCCCGAGACCCCGGTCATTTGGGAGGATAGGCATTGTGACTTTCTGGCCCGCGCCCCATGTCCGAGTTCCCGTCCACGCTGCCGTGACCCTGCCCGGGTCCAAATCCATTACCAATCGGGCGCTGATCCTCGCCGCGCTGGCGGATCGGCCGTCCACCATCACCGGGGCGTTGCGCAGCCGGGACACCGATCTGATGATCGCGGCGCTGCGGGCCATGGGCGCCGGGATCGAGGGTGACGGCAGCACGCTGGTGGTGACTCCGCCCGCCGAATTCGGTAGCGCCATGGTCGATTGCGGGCTGGCGGGCACGGTCATGCGGTTCCTGCCGCCGGTCGCGGCGCTGGCGCGCGGCGACGTCGCGTTCGACGGCGACGAGCAGGCGCGGGCGCGGCCGCTGGGCACGATCCTGGACGCGCTGCGGGCGCTGGGCCTCGACATCGACGGCAACCGGTTGCCTTTCGTGGTGCACGGGACGGGGGCGCTGCGCGGCGGGCCGGTCACCATCGACGCGTCGGGTTCCTCGCAGTTCGTGTCGGGGCTGCTGCTGTCGGCGGCGCGGTTCGAGCAGGGCGTCACCGTGAACCACGACGGCGCGGCGCTGCCGTCCATGCCGCACATCGAGATGACCGTGGAGATGCTGCGCCGGGCCGACGTTCGCGTCGAGGCCCCCAACGATCCGCGCAAGGCGCAGACCTGGACCGTCGCGCCGGGCCCGATCCGCGCGGTGGACTGGGACGTGGAGCCGGACCTGTCCAACGCCACCCCGTTCCTGGCCGCGGCCGCCGTCACCGGCGGCGAGGTGAGCATTCCGCACTGGCCGCGGATCACCACCCAGCCCGGCGACGTGATCCGCGAGATCCTGGTGCGCATGGGCGCGGAGGCGCGTTTCTTCGAGAACGTGCTGACCGTGCGCGGTCCGGAACGCCTGGCGGGCATCGACATCGACCTGCACGACGTCGGTGAGCTCACCCCGACCGTGGCCGCCCTTGCGGCCCTGGCGGATTCGCCGTCACGGCTGCGCGGCATCGCGCACCTGCGCGGCCACGAGACCGACCGGCTGGCGGCCCTGGCCACCGAGATCAACCGACTCGGCGGCAAGGCCACCGAGACCGACGACGGTCTGGCCATCGTGCCGAACCCGCTCACGGGCGGGCAGTGGCGCTCCTACGCCGACCACCGGATGGCCACCGCGGGCGCGATCATCGGCCTGGTGACACCGGGCGTCGAGATCGAGGACATCGGCACCACCGCCAAGACGCTGCCCGGATTCGTCGGGTTGTGGGAGAGCATGCTGGCCGGAGCGGACCACGCCGGCGAGCCGGGAGCAGGACGCTGAGGCGCCGCGAGTACGACGAGTCCGATGTCCGGGTGCGCCCGGGCAAGGGCTCGCGACCGCGCACCAAGACCCGGCCGCAGCATCTGGATGCCGAAGCGGCCATGGTGGTCTCGGTGGACCGCGGCCGCTGGGGGTGCGTGCTGGACGGGGATCCGGAGCGCGGCGTGGTCGCCATGCGGGCGCGCGAACTGGGCCGGACCCCGATCGTGGTCGGCGACCAGGTGGATCTGGTCGGCGACCTGTCCGGCAAGCCCGACACCCTGTCCCGCATCGTGCGGGTGTCCGAACGGCGAACGGTATTGCGCCGCACCGCCGATGACACCGACCCGTTCGAGCGGGTGGTGGTGGCCAACGCCGAGCAGCTGTTCATCGTGGTGGCGCTGGCCGATCCGCCACCGCGCACCGGGTTCGTCGAGCGGGCCATGGTGGCGGCGTATGTCGGTGGGCTGCAACCGATCCTGTGCCTCACCAAGCACGATCTGGCCGCCGACTCCGAATTCGCCTCGGCCTTCGAGGATCTGGATCTCACCATCGTCTACGCGGGCATCGAGGATCCCCTGGAGCCGGTGCTGGAGCTGCTCGACGACAAGCTGACCGCGTTCATCGGGCATTCGGGGGTGGGCAAGTCCACCCTGGTGAACCGGCTCGTCCCGGATGCCGAACGCGCGGTCGGCGAGGTGTCGGGAGTCGGCAAGGGCCGGCACACCTCGACCCAGTCGGTGGCGTTGCCATTGCCCGATGATGGCTGGGTGGTCGACACGCCCGGCGTGCGCTCGTTCGGTTTGGCCCACATCACTCCCGACGACGTGATCGCCGCCTTCTCGGATCTGGCCGACGCCATCGAGGACTGCCCGCGCGGGTGCACCCACCTGGGCCCGCCCGCCGATCCGGAATGCGCACTCGACCTGCTGGAAGGCAAGGAGCAGCGGGTGGCGGCCATCCGCCGTCTGCTGACCGCGCTGAATTCCAACGACCCCTGGTTCCGCGGCAACAGCGAATCCTGAGGCGACACGGGCCGCCACCGGTAGCTGAAGAATCGCCCATTCGATACCTTTTGTGCATAACAGGCACGAAGGGAAGTCATGAGCGAGGAAACTCCGCCGCGCGAGCATGACGACGACGCCGACCCGCGCGAGGACGAGAAGAAGAAACTGCGCCGCGAACACGACGAGGACCGCTCCCCCGCCGACCCGAACGACTGGAACGACGACTGGGACCGGGCGCGTTGGGCGCCCTAGCGGCGGCCCGGCAACATAATCGGGGACATGGTTTTCGCTGAATGGCAGCGCGGCCCCGGCGCTCCCGCCCGCTGGAATCCGATCCCTCGACTGGGGCGGACGCTGGCCCGCCGCCGCACCGTCATGCGCGCCGCCCCGCTGGTCTTCGCCCTCGAACGGCTCGCGCGGCGAACCACCCAAGGCCGCAAGGGGATTCTCGATGTGGCGGGCCTGCCCGCGGTGGAGCTGACGGTGGCGGGCCGCCGCACCGGGCTGCCGCGCACCGTCAGTCTGCTCTACACGCCCGATCTCCTGGACGAGAAACGGTTCCTGATCGTCACGTCGAACTGGGGCAAGCCCGAACAGCCGTCCTGGTCGGCCAATCTGCGGCACGCCGAAGCGGCCGAGCTGATGGTGCGGGGCGAGCGGTTCCCGGTCCGGGTCCGGGAGCTGACCGGCGGCGATCGGGATCGGGCCTGGCGGCGGGCGCTGGAATTCTGGCCCGGCTACGCCATGGAGCAGCGGCTGGCGGGGACGCGCCGGTTCCGGCTGTTCGAACTCACCCGCGCCTGAGCGGGGTCACAGCCGCGGGCGGGTCAGCCGCATGCCATTGTCGAAGTCGATGCCGCGCAGCTCGGAACGGCCGGTGAGACCGAGCTTCTCGAGAATCCGGGACATGTGGTGGCCGACGGTGCGCGGGCTGAGGAACAGTTCCGCGCCGATCTCCCGATTGGTGAGGCCCTGGGCGGCGAGCCGGGCCACCTGGGACTCCTGCACGGTCAGCGGCGTGTCCGAACCGCCGGCGGGTTTGGTCCCGGTGCCGGTGAGATCGAGTTCGGTGCGGGTACGCGCGGCCCAGGCGGTCGCGCCGATCAGCTCGAAACCGTCCGCGGCGAGCCGCAATTGCTCGGCGGCGTCGCGGCGGCGGCGGACCCGGCGCAGCCACTTGCCGTAGAGCAGCTGGGTGCGGGCGCGCCCGAAGCTGCCGTGCCGGGAATCGCCGGCCGCGACCGCACGCCGGTAGTAGTGCTCGGCGCGGTCCTCCTCCGCGAGCAGCGCGCGGCAGGCGTAGGCGGCGGCCAGCGCCCAGCGGGCGCGGGACCGCCGCGCCCAGAGCACGATGTGCTCCGAGTGCGCGGCGGCGTCGTCGAAACGACCCACGCGGCACGCCGCTTCGACGAGATCGAGGGTGGCCAGCCGGGCCAGCGTGGGATGCGCCGCCTCGTGGCCCGGCTGCGACAGCGCCCGCAGCCGGCGATAGGCGGCCTCGGCGTCACCGGCGGTGAGCGCGTGGAAGCCGTGGTGCCAGTAGGCGCCGCCGGTGAGCAGCGGCACCGCGTGCGGGCGGGACAGCGCCAGCGCGCGCTCCACGCTGTCGGCCACCAGGTCCGCGTCGCCGCGCTGGGCGGCCAGCCGGGCCCGCAGGTTCCAGCACTGGGCGAGGATATTGTCCGCGCCCGCGCCCGACGCCAGGTCGAACGCCTCCTCGAGGGTGGCCTCCCCCGCCTCCCACCGCCCGGTCGCGAACTGCATGGTGGCCAGCTGCGGCAGCATCCCGACCGCCGCCGCCCGATCGCCCGCGGCCCGCAGCCCCGCCGCGACCGTCAGATACGGCTCCAGCCCCGCCTCGGCCAGCCCCCACTCCAGCAGTTGCGCCGCGGGCGGCAGCAGCTGCACCGCGTACGTCGGCGACGACTCCGCCACCACGGCCTCCAGCTGCCCGTCCATCGGCCGGTCGACGCCCTGCCCGAGCACCCACTCGGTCCGCTCCGCCAGCAGCCGCAAGCCGGCGACCAGGTCGGCCCCGCGCTCGCGCCGTGAGTTCCCGCCCGCGAATTCCGTCGCCGTAGGGGACGGCGAGACAGTCGAATCGCGACCGGACAGAGCAGAATTCGCGCTCCCGGCGGTGACCTCCGCGCGCCCCGCGGGGCGCACCGCCGAAACGGGCGGCACCGGCGAGGACGCGCCCGCGATGGGGGCAGGGATCTCTGGGAGGCGGGCGGCGATGGCGTCGGCGTCGCGGAGCAGCAGGGTGTGGGCGCGGGCGGGGTCGCCGGCGACGAGTTCGAGGAGGCCGGGCAGGCCCGCGGCGGCGGTGGTGATGGCGGCCGGGGTGGTGCGGGATTCGGCGAGGGTGAGCAGGCGGCGGGCGGATTCGATATCGCCGCCTTCCCACGCGAATTGGGCCGCCGCGGCGAGACGGAGACCCGCGGTGGCCGGATCGGGGGTGATGGCGGCGGCGCGGCGCAGGACGGCGGCCGCCGCGAGGGGGCCGTTGTGGCGCAGGACGCGGGGTGCGCCGTCGGCGAGGGCGCGGGCCAGTTCGGGATCCGGGGTGTCGAGTCCGGCGGCCAGGTGCCAGGCGCGGAGCTGTTCGGCGCCGGAGCCGGGGAGGGCGGCGGCCAGGGCGAGGTGGACGGCGCGACGCTGGGCGGGCGGGGCGGCGTCGTAGGCCGCGCCGCCGAGCAGGCGGTGCCGCGTGTCGACGCGGCCGTCGGTGACGACCAGCAGGCCCGCCTCGAATGCCCGCTCCCAATCCGCCGGGGCGACACCGAGTTCGGTGGCGGCGGACGCGATCGGGCACAGGGTGCCGCGGTCCTCGGCGGCCGCGACCACCAGCAGCAGGCGGATGCCCGGGTCCAGGGCGGCGAGCCGCTCGGCGAAGGCGGCGCGCAGGCGGGGGCCGAAAGGCGCGGGTCCCCACGCGATTCCGGCGCCGTCCTCGGTGTCGATCGGGAATTCGCGCAGGGCCAGGGGGTTTCCGCCGGCCAGCTTCAGCATGCGGTTCGCCCGGGGCGCGCCGACGCCGCCCGCCCGCCGCGCCAGCAGCCGCCGCGCCTCCGGGTCGGGCAGCGGCGCGACCGGCAGCACCCGCAGTGACTGCCACACCGTGGTGGCGGGGCTGTCGCGCATGGCGACCAGCAGGGCCACCCGGACGCCGCCGAGGCGGCGCAGCGCGAAGGTGAGGGCGCGGGCGGTCGCGAGATCCACCGACTGCGCGTCGTCGACGATGAGCAGGACCGGCTGATCCGCGGCCACGGCCGCCAGCAGGGAGACCACGGCCGCGCCCACCAGGAACCGGTCCGCCGCGCCGGGTCCGCGGCCGAGGGCGGCGGTCAGGGCACGAGCCTGCGGATCGGGCAGCGCGGGCACACGATCGGCGAGCGGACCGAGCAGTTCGCGCAATGCCGCGAAATCCACTCCGCTGTCGGCGGAATTTCCGCGGCAGTGCAGAACTCGAAATTCGGTGGCGCGTTGTTCGGCGTCACGCAGTAGCGCGGTTTTCCCGATCCCGGGTTCTCCCCAGAGCAGCATTCCCCCGCCGTGACCGGCGCGCGCCTGAGTCAGGACCCGAGACAGTTCGTTCTGTTCTCGTTCCCTCCCCTGGAGCACCCGGATCTCGCGCACGTCGCAAGGTACCTCGCATTACGAGCAACCGACAAACCTGTAAACGCGATCTTCCCAGCGGCTGAGATCCCCGCCGGGATAAGCGATTCCGGACATTTCGCGATCGACCGATTGACCGACCGATACGATGACCGATTCTCTTCCGGATCGGGAGGACTAAAATGCGGGCGCGAATAAGGAACCCTGATTCGGACATCGCTCCGAAACGCTTTCTCTTGCATTCCCGGCGGCGCCCCGGTTAAACATTCCGGCCCGCACCGTTCCGAGCCCAGGACACGTTTCGGTCGCACGGCGTGCGGACCCCGCCGGAAATAGTTAGCCTGCGCTGGTGGAAGACCGTGAGCGCAAGGAATTCTCGCCGCTCCTCGACGCAGCCCTCGGCCCGGGAGCACCCGTCACCCCGGAGGTCCGGATCGGGCGCAACGACCCGGACGACGCGCTGCCCGAATGCGTCCGCTGCGGCAGACCCGCGGCATTGCACCTGCGCGCGGTGTGGCTGTCCACCCGCGCCGTCATGGCCGGGGACACCGACGTGGACAGCGTGATCCAGGTGCACGCCTGCGGCGGCTGCGCGGGCAGCGTGGCCGGAATGATCCTGATCAACTGGGACCCGCGCTATTGGGGCGAGTCGGTCAACCTGGACTGACCGGTCGAAAGCCACGGCGCACCGCTAGCCGGAAGCCTCAGCGCGGCCGCACGATTCGCATGCCGTTGTCGAAGTCGACGTCCACCAGATCGGACCGGCCGCTGAGCCCCAGCTTGCCGAACACCCGCGACAGGTGGTGCCCGACGGTGCGGGGACTGAGGAACAGCTCGGTCCCGATCTCCCGATTGGTGAGTCCGTGGGCCGCCAACCGCGCCACCCGCAGCTCCTGCGCGGTCAGCACCGAGGTCTCGCCGTGCGCGGTGACCGGCGCGGCCCGGCGGCCGGTGAGTTCGAGCTCCTGCCGGGCGCGCAGCACCCACTGGGCCGCACCCATGCCCTCGAACGCCTCGGCGGCCGAACGCAATTGCTCGGCGGCGTCGGCGCGGCGGCGGGCCCGGCGCAGCCACTTGCCGTAGAGCAGGCGGGTGCGCACCTGGTTCAGATCGTGGCGGGTGCGCCGCACGGCCAGCGCGCGCTGGAAGTACTTGTCGGCGCGATCGTCCGTGCACAGCAGCGCCCGGCAGGTGTAGGCGGCCGAGACCGCCCAGTCGGCGCGGGAGCGCAGCGCCCAGTCCCGGATCTCCTCGTAGTACCCGGCGGCCTCGTCGTGCCGGCCCACCCGGACCGCCGCCTCCACCAGATCCACGGCGGCCAGCCGCGCGTAGGTGGGATGCCGGGCGTCGTGGCCGGGCTGGGCCAGGGTGCGCAGGCGCAGGTACGCGGTCTCCGGATCGCCGAGGCTGAGGGCGTGGAAGCCCAGGTGCCAGTGCGCCGACGCGATGACCGCGTGTGCGCGCCGCGGCCGGGCCAGCGCCAGCACCCGATCCGCGGCCACCAGCACCCCGTCCGAATCACCGTGCAGGGCGGCGATTTTCGCGCGCAGCGCCCAGCACTGGGCGAGCACATTGTCCACGCCGCCGGCCTCGGCCAGCTCGAACGCCTCGGCCAGGGTGCGCTCGGCGGCCGGGAAGCGGCCGTTGGCGAATTGCAGGATGGCCAGCTGCGGCAGTAGCGACACCGCCGCCGGGGCGGCGCTGCCCCGCAGCGACGCCGCCGCTTGGGTGTACGGCTCCAGGGCGGTCTCGGCCAACCCCCACAGCAGCACCAGCGGGGCGGGCGGCAGCGGCCGGATCATGGTGTGGAAGCGGGAGATGCCTTCCCGCACGGTCATTTCCGCGGGATCCAGGTCGAGCACGCCGTGCCCGGCGACCCAGCGCGCGCGTTCGGCGTCGACCCGCAGGTTGGCGGCGGTCGCCGGGTCCACCAGTTCGGCGTCGCGCAGCAGCAGGCGGCTCGCCCGTTCCGGTTCTCCCGCAACGAATTCCAGCAGTCCGGCCAGACCGCGCGCGGCCGTCGCGGCCCGTTCGGGGCCCAGGCGCGCGACGGCGCGGTCGAGCAGGCCGTGCGCGGAGGCGATATCGCCACCCGCCCAGGCGAATCGGGCCGCGGCGGCCAGCCGCTCCCCGGCCCGCTCCGGATCGGGTGAGATGGCGGCGGCCTGGCGCAGCATGGCGGCCGCGGCCATCGGCCCGTGCGCGGCGCCGGTCGCCCGTTCGGTCAGCGCGGCGGCGAGGTCCTCGTCGGGTCGGCCCGCGGCGAGGGCGCGGTGCCAGGCGCTCAGGTCGTGATCGCCGGTCCCGGTCAGCGCGTCCGCGACGGCCAGCTGGGCGGCCCGGGTCTCGGCCACGGTCGCGGCCGCGTGCACGGCGGCGCACAGCAGCGGGTGGGTGCGTTCGACGCGGCCGTCGCTGATGGTGAGCAGCCCGGTCGCCGCGACGTACTCCCAGGCCTGGGAGTCCACGCCGAGGGCGGCCGCGGCGGTGGTGACGACGCCGAGCACGCCGCGGGTCTCGGTGGCGGCCACGGTCAGCAGGGTCCGGACGGTGGCGGGCAGGGCGGCGACGCGTTCGCCGAACGCGGTGCGCACGCCGGGGCCCAGGGTCATGGGTTCGGGGGCGGTGCCCGCGAGATCGCCCACGACACCGGGCAATTCGAGCAGGGCGAGGGGGTTGCCGTCGGCCACGGAGAGAATCCGGCTCAGGCGCAGCGCGCCGAGCGGACCGTACCGGTCGGCGAGCAGGCCGCGGGCCTCCGCGTCGGGCAGGCCGGTGACCCGCAGCGCGGGCAGGTCCCGCCACAGCGTGTCGGCCGGGTCGTCGCGCAGCGCCGCCAGCAGCGCGACGGGGGCGGCGGTGAGGCGGCGGATGGCGAAGACGATGGCCCGCGCCGATTCCGGGTCGACCAGGCGGGCCTCGTCCACGATCAGCAGCAGCGGCTGCTCGGCCGCGAGTTCGGTGAGCAGCCGCACCAGCGCGGCCCCGACCAGAAACGCGTCGGCGGGACCGGCGTCGAGGCCGAGCACCACGCCCAGGGCGCGGGCCTGGGCGGGCGGGAGCAGCGGCAGCCGGTCGGCGACCGGCAGCAGCAGCTCGTGCAGGGCGGCGTGGTCCAGGCCGGATTCGGCGCGGATGCCCTGGCAGCGCAGCACCCGGAAGTCCGCGGCCCGGTCGAGCGCGGCCCGCAGTAGCGCGGTCTTGCCGATCGCCGGATCGCCCGACAGCACCAGCGCCGCACCGCGGCCCGAACGTGCCGCCGCGAGAACGCGATCCACGTGGCCGCGTTCTCGTTCCCTCCCGTAGAGCTTCAGGTCCTCCCACACATTCGGGAAATTTAGTCTAGCTAATAGCGTGCAACCAAGCCCTCCGCAAGCAACTGGCACAAATTGTCCCGAATGACGCAGATCACAAGATCAATAGGAGCAATTCAATTAACGCGCAATCGAGTTCGCGCGATAGAAATGCCCCCTATTGTCACCGTTGAAGTGAGAACACCCGAATGGGATTCGCCGGGCGGCCCGCCGATCAGCGGAAGATGGTCATGTACCAGAGCCCGTCGGCGCCCTGATCGCAGCTCCACTGCCAGCCGTCCTCGCCGCGCAGCAGCACGCCACCGGCCTGGAACTGGCCATTGTTGCCGTCCGCGGCACAGGCGTCGACCGTGGCGTAGTTGCCGTCCACCGTCAGGGTCTCCGCGTACGCGGTCGCCACACCGAGTCCGGCGAGTCCGACAGCCATGGCGGTGAGCGCGAAAGTCTTGAACATTATGCGGTTCCTTCCTTTTCGATCGCCACCCGGCGATCGGTTCGGAACCAATTACAGCGAACCGATCATGACCGTTTCATGATCACACGAAAACTTCTGGCGCACTGCGGAAAACACCGCGCCCCGGGTGAGAACACCCGGGGCGCGGCACGTTTCGACAGGATCGCGAACTCAGTGGCGGCGCTTGGACCGATCCGCCTTGGACTGCGCCCGCGCCGCCTCACGACGCTCGCGGCGGGTGCCGCCCTGCCCGTCCTCGGCGCCGTACTCGTCGCTGTCGCTGCGCACGGCGGCGTGGCCGCCCTCGTCCGGGCCGCTGTAGGACAGCCCGCGCGGGCCGGACTCGTCGATTCCCTTGGCGCGCAACGCCGCCGGAGCGCCGTTACCCGCCTGCGCCGCGTCCTCCTGGGTGGGCAGCGGGCGGTTGCCGACCGGCGACTGCAGGCCCGCGGCCACGTTCACGCCCACCGGCTGCGGCTGCTGCACCTCGACCTGGAGGTTGAACAGGAAGCCGACCGACTCCTCCTTGAGGCCCTCGAGCATGGCCGCGAACATGTCGAAGCCCTCGCGCTGGTACTCGACCAGCGGGTCGCGCTGCGCCATGGCGCGCAGGCCGATGCCCTCCTTGAGGTAGTCCATCTCGTAGAGGTGCTCGCGCCACTTGCGGTCCAGCACGCTCAGCAGCACCTGGCGTTCCAGGTTGCGCATGCTGCCCTCGCCCGCGAGGCCGTCGATCTCGCTCTCACGGTTGTCGTAGGCGGTGTGCGCGTCGTCGAGCAGCGCGTCCAGCAGTTCCTCGCGGGACAGGTCGCCGGGCTCGCCGCTCTCGATCTCACCGGTGAGCTCGCGGTAGTCGAGGTTGCCGGGGTACAGCGTCTTGAGCGCGCCCCACAGCTTGTCCAGATCCCAGTCCTCGACGTAGCCCTCCGCGGTGGCGCCGTTGACGTAGGCGGTGATCACGTCGGTGATCATCTCCTGCACCTGGCCCTCCATGTCCTCACCGTTGAGGATGCGGGCGCGCTCGGCGTAGATCACCTTGCGCTGCTGGTTCATGACCTCGTCGTACTTGAGGACGTTCTTGCGGATCTCGAAGTTCTGCTGCTCGACCTGGGTCTGCGCCGACTTGATGGCGCGCGAGACCATCTTGGCCTCGATCGGCACGTCGTCGGGCAGGTTCAGCCGGGTCATGATCGACTCCAGCGCCGCGCCGTTGAAGCGCCGCATCAGCTCGTCGCCCAGCGACAGGTAGAAGCGGGACTCGCCCGGGTCGCCCTGACGGCCGGAACGACCGCGCAGCTGGTTGTCGATACGCCGCGACTCGTGGCGCTCGGTGCCCAGCACGTACAGGCCGCCCGCGTCGCGCACGGCCTCGGCGTCCTGGTCGACCTGCTGCTTGACCCGGTCCAGGGTGGCGTGCCACTGGGCCTCGTACTGGTCGGGGGTCTCGACCGGATCCAGGCCCTGCCGGCGCAGCAGGATGTCGGCGATGATGTCCGGGTTGCCGCCCAGCACGATGTCGGTACCGCGACCGGCCATATTGGTGGCGACGGTGACCGCGCCCGGCCGACCGGCCTCGGCGACGATCTGCGCTTCCTGCTCGTGGAACTTGGCGTTCAGCACGCTGTGCGCGATGCCGCGCTTGGTGAGCAGCTTGGACAGGTACTCCGAACGCTCGACCGAGGTGGTGCCGACCAGGACCGGCTGGCCCAGCTCGTGCTTCTCCTGGATGTCGTCGGCGACCGCGGCGAACTTGGCCTCTTCGGTCTTGTAGATCAGGTCGGACTGATCCTGGCGGACCATCGGCTTGTTGGTCGGGATCGGCACCACGCCCAGGCCGTAGGTCTGGTGCAGCTCGGCCGCCTCGGTCTCGGCGGTACCGGTCATGCCCGACAGCTTGTCGTACAGGCGGAAGTAGTTCTGCAGCGTGATGGTGGCCAGCGTCTGGTTCTCCGGCTGGATCTCCACGCCTTCCTTGGCCTCGATGGCCTGGTGCATGCCCTCGTTGTAGCGGCGGCCCACCAGGATTCGGCCGGTGAACTCGTCGACGATGATGACCTCGCCGTCGCGGACGATGTAGTCCTTGTCCTTGGTGTAGAGCTCCTTGGCCTTGATGGCGTTGTTCAGGTAGCTCACCAGCGGCGAGTTCGCGGCCTCGTAGAGGTTGTCGATGCCCAGCTGGTCCTCGACGAACTCGACGCCCGCCTCGTGCACACCGATGGTGCGCTTCTTGATGTCGACCTCGTAGTGCAGGTCCTTCTTCAGCAGCGGGGCGATGCGCGCGAACTCCGCGTACCACTTCGAGGAGGCGTCGGCCGGGCCCGAGATGATCAGCGGGGTGCGGGCCTCGTCGATGAGGATGGAGTCGACCTCGTCGACGATGGCGAAGTTGTGCCCGCGCTGGACCAGATCGTCCAGCGTGTGGGTCATGTTGTCGCGCAGGTAGTCGAAGCCGAACTCGTTGTTCGTGCCGTAGGTGATGTCGGCGGCGTAGGCCTCGCGGCGCTCGGCCGGGGTCATGCCGCCCAGGATCACGCCGACCTCGAGACCGAGGAAGCGGTGCACGCGGCCCATCCACTCGGAGTCGCGCTTGGCCAGGTAGTCGTTGACGGTGACGACGTGCACGCCCTCGCCGGAGATGGCGTTGAGGTAGGCGGGCAGCACACAGGTCAGGGTCTTGCCCTCACCGGTCTTCATCTCCGCCACATTGCCGATATGCAGGGCGGAACCGCCCATGATCTGCACCTTGTAGTGCTTCTGGTTGAGCACTCGCCAGGACGCTTCCCGCGCGGTCGCGAAGGCCTCCAGCAGCAGTTCGTCGAGGGTCTCGCCCTCGGCGTAGCGCTGTTTGAACTCCGCGGTCTTGGCCTGGAGTTCGGCGTCGGAGAGCGCCGTGTACTCCTCGTCGAGGGCGATGACCTCGTCCGCCAGGCTTGCCAGCCGCTTGACCGTGCGACCTTCACCAATCCGTAGCAACCTTGAAAAACTCAGCGCAGGCACGGGTCTTGTAGTCCTCTGGTCGGTGTTGTCGGTAGCCCCCACCATGGCGGGAGGCCTGCGCGCGGGCGCGCATTCACAAGCCATGGTAATCCGGCCCCCATCGTAGGTGCTGAACTGCGCACGGGACTGCCCGGGCGCTGAGGAGAAGCTGTGAAAACGCGACGCCCGCACCCCTGCTCCCGACCCTGGCGAACGCCCAGCGAATGGGCTTGCGGCCGAAGCTGATTCGAGACCCCTGACGTACCATGTAGGGGGTCCGGCGTGTGGCGGTCTGCGCCCGCGCACCCGGAACGGCGGCACCGACGACGGTGCGTGATCTCGGGCAGTGCGGCCCATACATTCCCCCAGGTGACCGGATTGCGATAGCTTGCCTCCAGGCGGTTCGTCCGCATGAAAGCCGGCGCCTCGGCAGGGGGAAACTGCGAGGCGCGGGCAGGGATAAGGGAGTAGCGGGCAGCGTGATCACCAGACTGACGCCGCAGGACGCGTCGTTCTACCGGTTGGAATCCAGCAGCAACCCGATGCACATCGGCTCTCTGGCGATCCTGCGCAATCCCGCGCCCACCGGTAGATCCGGGCCCGGGCCGCTGGATTACGACCGGCTGGTGTCGCTGGTCGAGTCGCGGCTGCCGCTGGTACCGCTGTACCGGCGCAAGGTGCGGGAGATCCCGTTCGCGCTGGGCCGCCCGATCTGGGTGGACGACAGCCACTTCGACATCACCTACCACGTGCGGCGTTCGGCGCTGCCCGAGCCGGGCACCGACGAACAGCTGCTCGACCTGGTGGCCCGGCTGGCCTCACGCCCGCTCGACCCGAGCCGCCCGCTGTGGGAGATGTACCTGGTCGAGGGCCTGTCGGAGGGCCGCTGCGCGATCTTCACCAAGACCCATTCGGCCCTGGTGGACGGCGACAGCGCGCTCGAGATCGGGCATGTGATCCTGGACACCTCGACCGCGCCCCGCGAGGTCGCCGACGACGCCTGGGTCGCCCACCGCGAGCCCGCCGAGCTGGAACTGCTGCTCGGCGCGGTCGCCCACCTGGCGACCCAGCCGCGCGAGGGCCTGGAGGTGGCGCGGCACCACATGGCCGAGGCCTTCGCGATGGTCGACGCCACCGGCAAGGCCGTGCAGAAGCTGGTGTCCATGGTCCGCACCGCGGCCATCGGCGCGCCCGACAGCCCCCTGAACACCCGCACCTCCCGCAATCGCCGGTTCGAGGTGGTGCGCACCGATCTCGAGGACTACCGCAAGATCCGCAAGCGGTTCGACTGCTCCATCAACGACGTGATCCTCGCGGTGGTGACCGGCGCGCTGCGCAATTGGCTGCTCTCCCGCGGGCAGGTGCTGACCGAGGCCGACGCGCTGCGCGCGGTGGTCCCCATGTCGGTGTACGCCGACGGCCCGCACGGCGAACTGAAACCCGCGGGCGAGGTCACCTCGCTGCTGCTGGATCTGCCGGTGGGCGAACCGAATCCGGTGATCCGCATCGAGCACATCAAGCACGCCACCGAGGCGCACTCGCGGCATCAGCGCGGGGTGCGGGCGCGCACGCTGGTGCACATGGCCGGATTCGCTCCGGCGAGCCTGCATGCCATGAGCGTGCGATCGGCGAGTACTTTTGCAGAGCACACGTTCAATCTGGTGATCACCAACGCGCCGGGTCCGCAGCAGGCCATGTACATCGGCGGCGCGCGGATGCTGGAGATGTACCCGGTGTCGCCGTTGCTGCGCTTTCAGGCTCTGAGTATCGGGCTCACGTCCTACGACGGGCGGGTGTTCTACGGACTCACGGCCGATCGCGACGCCATGGCCGATATCGCGGTGCTGACCGCTTCGGTGCACGAGTCGATGGAGGAGATGCTCGGTGCCTGCGTCCAGTGAGTCGTCCGCCGTGCCGAAGAAGCTACGGGTCTACGTCCCGGCCACGGTGCCGATGCTGCGGGAGCTGGTGAAGGACCGGGAGATCCGCGCCCTCAACGACACCGCCTTCGCGGTGACCCCCGCGCTGCGCGAGGCCTACGCCTCCGGTGACGACGAGGAACTCGCCGAGGTCGCCATGGCCGAGGCCGCGCGCGCCTCGCTGCGGCTGCTCGCCGAGGAGCAGGCCGTCGCGGACCTGGGCGGCGAGGACGCCGGCGACGAGGCCGGCGAGGCCGCGCCCCGGGGCCCGATCTTCCGCCGCGCGGTCATCGCCGCCGACGTCACCGGCGCCACCCTGCGCCCCGACCTCGACGACGCCGTGGTCCGGCTCTCCGCCGCCATCCCCTACGACCGCATCGCGTCGATCCACGTGGACCTGGCCGAAGCCGAGTCCGAGGTCGCCAAGGCCGTCGAGGTGATCGACGCCGCCGACATGGGCGACGCGGACGCCGAATTCGTCCTGGGCGACGCCGAAGATCACCAACTGGCTTGGTACGCGGCCCAGGAACTCCCGTTCCTGCTCGACCTGCTCTGACCGCCACCCGAGAATTCCTCGGCCCGCAGTCTCGAGAGACAGGTACATCCGGCTGCGTAACCTACGATGCCGTAACCTTGTTGTGATGGTCGCCCATCACACGGGCGAACCGTGCGCGACGATGCGCTGACCAGCGTGCACGACGACAGAAAGCTTTCCGGATATGGCATCGAAGAGTGGCGGATTCTCCGTGCGAGGACTGCGCGAATGGCTGGAGGCCCCCGTGGCCGAAGGCGGGAACGCCGGGCGGACCCCGCTCGACACCCTGCGCGGAGCCGCGGCCCGGATCACCACTCCCCTGCTGCCCGACGACTACCTGCACCTGGTGAACCCGCTGTGGTCGGCGCGCGAGCTGCGCGGCCGCATCGTGGAGGTCCGCAAGGAGACCACGGACTCGGCCACCCTGGTGATCAAGCCGGGCTGGGGCTTCGACTTCAAGTTCTCCCCCGGCCAGTACATCGGGATCGGCGTGCTGGTGGAGGGCCGCTGGCACTGGCGCTCGTATTCGCTGACCAGCCCGCCGGATTGGACCGGCGACGGCGCCCACAAGGGCCGCCGGCTGATCTCCATCGCGGTGAAGGCGATGCCGGAGGGCTTCCTGTCCACCCACATCGTCTCGGGTGTCCCGGCGGGCACCATCGTGCGCCTGGCCGCGCCGCAGGGCGGTTTCGTGCTGCCGGATCCGGCGCCGCGCAAGGTGCTGTTCCTGACCGCGGGCTCGGGCATCACCCCGGTGATGGCCATGCTGCGCACCATGGATCGCCGCGACGCGGTCCCGGATGTGCTGCACGTGCATTCCGCCCGCACCCCCGACGATGTGATGTTCGGCGACGAGCTGCGCGAATTGCACGACCGGCGTCCGGGTTTCACCGCCCACCTGCACCTCACCGGCGAGAACGGCAAGTTCGCGCTCGCCGACCTGGACACCGTGTGCCCGGACTGGCGTGAGCGCGAGACCTGGGCCTGCGGCCCGCTGCCCATGCTGGACGAGATCGAAAAGCATTGGGCCGCCGCCGGTATCGAGGACCAGCTGCATGTGGAGCGGTTCGAGATCGAGCGCAGCGCCACCGCCGAGGGCGGCACGGTCACCTTCGCCAAGACCGGCCGGGCCGTCGAGGTGGACGGCGCGACCACGCTGCTGCAGGCCGGCGAGGGCGCGGGCGTGCAGATGCCGTTCGGCTGCCGCATGGGCATCTGCCAGACCTGCGTGGTGACCGTGACCGAGGGTCATGTGCGGGACCTGCGCAACGGCAAGGAACACCGCGCCGGGGACAAGATCCAGACCTGCATCTCCGCGGCCGCGGGCGACTGCACCCTCGAGGTCTGACCGACACTGTCCGGGGGCCGACCCACACCGCACCGTGTGAGACGGTCCCGCCCGAGAACGGCTACCCTCGATAGCAATCGAGCCTGACCGGCCCCCGTCGGGGCCGCCCATCCGCGCAGCGGTGCGAGGCAGATCAACCACGGAAGGACCTGCCGGTGGCCATCACCGACATCAAGGCGTTCGCCCATTTGACGGCGGCCGATATCGAGACCCTGGGCCAGGAGCTCGACACCATCCGGCGCGATGTCGAGCACTCGCTCGGCGAGCGTGACGCGCGCTATATCAAGCGCACCATCGCCGCGCAGCGGATCCTCGAGGCGGCCGGACGCGCCACCCTGTTCGCTTCGAAGAAGCGCTGGGCGTGGCTGACCGGCACCGCCCTGCTGTCGGTCGCGAAGATCATCGAGAACATGGAGCTCGGGCACAACGTCAGCCACGGGCAGTGGGATTGGATGAACGACCCGGAGATCCACTCCACCACGTGGGAGTGGGATATGACGGGGACGTCGGCGCAGTGGAAGGCCGCGCACAACTACTCGCACCACATGTACACCAACATCCTCGACATGGATGAGGATCTGGGCTTCGGCATCCTGCGCATGACGCGCGACGAGGAGTGGAAGCCGATCAACCTGGTGCAGCCGGTCGCGAATCTGTTCCTGGCGGCGCTGTTCGAGTGGGGCATCGCCCTGCACGATCTGGCGGCCACCAAGGAGCAGATGGGTATTCCGCCGAGCCAGTTCTTCCCGCCGCGCCACATCGTCAACGAGCCGAACAAGGCGTTCTGGAGCAAGGCCGGTAAGCAGGTCGCCAAGGACTTCGTGATCTATCCGGCGCTGACCGGTCCGGCGTGGAAGTCGACGCTGAAGGCGAACGCGACCGCGAACCTGGTCCGCAATCTGTGGGCCTACGCGGTCATCTTCTGCGGCCACTTCCCCGACGGCGCGGAGAAGTTCACCGAGGAGCAGTTCGAGAACGAGACGCAGGGCGAGTGGTACCTGCGGCAGATGCTGGGCAGCGCCAACTTCGACGCGGGCCCGGCCATGGCGTTCATGAGCGGCAACCTGAGCTACCAGATCGAGCACCACCTGTTCCCGGACCTGCCGAGCAACCGCTACGCGCAGGTGTCGGTGAAGGTGCGCGAGCTGTGCGACAAGTACGACCTGCCCTACACCACGGGCTCGCTGGGCAAGCAGTACCTGCTGGCGTTCCGCACGATTCACAAGCTGGCGCTGCCGGATCAGTGGCTGAAGCGGACCGCCGACGACGCCCCGGAGACCTCCTCGGAGCGCAAGTTCGCGGGCATCTCGCTGCCGGCGTGGAACGGCTCCGAGTGGCTGGCCGAGCACAACAAGTCCGGTGAGTGGCTGGCCGTGCACAATGCGTCGGAGTGGCTGGCCGAGCATCAGCCGAGCTGGGGCCTGGACCCGGAGACGGGCGAGCGGCGCGGGCTGCGGTCGGCGCTGCAGGAGGCCAAGGTGGCGCTCAAGGAGAAGGCCGCGCACGAGAAGCAGGTGCTGCGCGAGGCCAAGGAGGCGTTGCGCGAAAAGGCTTTGACGGAAAAGGCTTTGCTGACCGAGAAAGCTCAGCGCGAGGGCTGGTTCTCGCGTAAACTCCGCCGCAATCGCTAGCAGACGGCAGTCGCGAAAACAATGCGGTATACGACACGTTAGAGATTCGATCGTCGTAACCTACGGGACCGTAACCTACGGTACTGTAACCAGCATGGCGATCTCGGATGTCAAGGAATACGCGCACCTCACCCCGGAGGATGTCGAAGCGATCGGGGCGGAGCTGGACGCGATCCGCCGTGAGGTCGAGTCATCCCTGGGCGACAAGGATGCCCGTTACATCCGCAATGTGATCCGTCTCCAGCGCGGCCTCGAAATCAGTGGCCGCGCAGTGCTTTTCGCTAGTCTTTTCCCGCCCGCGTGGCTGGCCGGCGTCGCCCTGCTGGGCACCGCCAAGATCATCGAGAACATGGAGATCGGCCACAATGTGATGCACGGGCAGTGGGACTGGATGAACGATCCGGAAATCCACTCCACCAAGTGGGAATGGGACAACGCCGGTCCCTCCGAGCACTGGAAGATCACCCACAACTTCCTGCACCACAAGTACACCAACGTGCTGGGCATGGACGACGACATCGGCTACGGCCTGCTGCGCGTCACCCGCGACCAGCGCTGGACGCCGTTCTACCTGGGCCAGCCGGTCTACAACCTGCTGCTGCAGATGTTCTTCGAATACGGCGTCGCCATCCAGCACCTGGAACTGGGCAAGGTCGCCAAGAAGAAGTGGGCCCCGGGTTCGCCCGAGCGCATCCAGTTCGAGGAGGACCGCAAGACGGTTCTGAAGAAGATCGGCAAGCAGGCCGCCAAGGACTACCTGATCTTCCCGCTGCTCACCGGCCCGTCCTTCCTGGGCACGCTGACCGCGAACCTGGCCGCCAATGTGGTCCGCAATGTGTGGACCAACGCGGTCATCTTCTGCGGCCACTTCCCCGACGGCGCGGAGAAGTTCACCAAGTTCGACTGCGACAACGAGACCCAGGGCGAGTGGTACCTGCGCCAGATGCTCGGCTCGGCGAACATCTCCGGCGGCCCGGTCATGCACTTCATGACCGGCAACCTGTCGCACCAGATCGAGCACCACCTGTACCCGGACATCCCGTCCAACCACCTGAAGGACATCGCGGTGCGGGTGCGGGCGCTGTGCGAGAAGTACGACCTGCCGTACACCACCGGGTCGCTGCCGGTGCAGTACGCCAAGTCGTGGCGCACCATCATGAAGCTGTCGCTGCCCAACAAGTACCTGCGCCGCTCCACCGACGACGCTCCGGAGACCAAGTCGGAGAAGATGTTCGGCGGAGCGACCACCGTGGACCCGACGACCGGCCGCCGCCGCGGCCTGCGCACCGCGCTGAAGGAGGGCCGCCGCAAGCTGGCCCGCCGTGAGCCCGCCATGGCGGGCTAGTCACCCACGACCGCGAACGCCTCCCGCCGGACTCTCGGCGGGAGGCGTTTTCGCTGTGGAGGGCTGCCAGGTTCGGCGCGGTTCCGGCCTGGTTGACTGGACCGCGTGTGTTCCGAAGGCCCGATCAGCCCCCTCGAATGTTTGAGCGTCTACGACGCCATCAAGTTGCGTCGTGACGTCCGCGCCGAATTCACCGGTGAGGTGGTGGACGACGCCACGCTGCTGCGGATTCTCGAGGCGGCCCATCGCGCGCCCAGCGTCGGCAATTCCATGCCGTGGGACTTCGTGGTGCTGCGGGATCCGGGCACGCTCGGCACGTTCGCCGACCACGTGGCCGAGAAGCGGCAGGAGTTCAACGACTCGCTGCCCGCCGACCGCGCCGAGACCTTCAATCCGATCAAGATCGAGGGCATCGTCGAGAGCGGCACCGGGATCGTGGTGACCCATAATCAGGCCCGCGGCGGCACCCACGTGCTCGGCCGGGCCACGGTGCCCGAGACCGGCATCTACTCCACCATCCTGGCCATCCAGAACCTGTGGCTGGCCGCCACCGCCGAGGGCGTGGGGGTGGGCTGGGTGAGCTTCTACGACGAGCCGTTCCTGACCGACCTGCTCGACCTGCCGCGTGGCGTGAAGCCGGTGGCCTGGCTCTGCGTCGGCCCGGTCCACGAGTTCCAGCAGGTCCCGGACCTGGAGCGGTTCGGCTGGCGCAATCGCCGCCCGCTCGAATCGGCCATCCACTGGGAGCGGTTCACACCCCGCTCGGACGACTGACCTCGAAGACTCGGTGTTGTGGGGCGGCGAAGCCGACGCCCCGCGCTACTCCTCCAGCGATCCGCGCCCGAGCCGTTCCCGTCATGTGGTCGTGGGCTGGCCCTCGGCGGCGTCCGGGTCGGGGTCGGTCAGGCGCCGGGTCACCTCGGCGGCCAGTTCCGCGCCGGTCGCCTCGCGCAGCGCCTCCACCAGGGAGGCGCGCAGTACGTCGTCGCGGGTGAGGAACCCGGCCGCGATCAAACCTTCGATCGGACTCGCACCGTAGGTGCGGCTGAACGCGATGACCGTTTCCGCGACCGGCGAGTCGCTGCTCAGGTGCCGGGCCACCCGCATCTGGTTGGTGCCCATCCGCGCGGCGATGGCGCGGTCACTGTCGCCGTTCGATACCACCTGTTTCCACTCCCGGAAACCCACACCTCGATTGTGTACCGGATGTGTTTCACGCTGCAATCATTCCGAGTGGCGCGGCCGGTCCCGGCTCAGCGCAGCGCGTCGGTGGGGCGATGCCCGATGACGGACACGTCGTCCAAGGTGACCACGGGATCCCCCGAGTCGTTCTTGCCGTTGATGGTGATGGTCCCGGTGAACTCGTCACCCTGTTTGACCGACTCCCTGACCGGGCCGGTGAGCTCCACGCGCGCCCCGTCGATGGTGTAGTACCGGGTCGGCTCACCGTGCACGAACCCGAGAGTCCACACCGCCGCGTCCGAGTACACCAGTCCGTAGACGGGATACCGTTCCCCGACATGTCGTCCGGCATCCTGCAGCCGCAGCTTCAGATCGGAGACCGGCTGCCCGCCTTCGGACCCGGTCGCCGGAAGTGGCAGCGCCGCAGCGCTTCCCGCCCCGGCGATCCCCGCCGCGAGCAGGACTGCCGCGGTGCCGATCATCGTCCTGCCGTTCATGATCCGCCTCCGCCCAGCTCGTTTCCTCAGGGATACCCATTCGACGCCGAGTCTCCACCAACGATTTTCGATCCGCCCGCCGGAAACCCCGGTCCGGCGCAGCGGATCGGGGTCTCACCTGCACGAAGACGCATGTGCGTCGGCCACCCGACAGGTGACACGAAGCGTGTCGGCTAGACGGCTTCCAGCACCGCCGAGGCTCCGATGCCGCCCGCCGCGCAGATGCCGAGCAGCGCGGTGGACTTCCCGGTCAACGCGAGTTCGTTGGCCATGGTGGTGACCATGCGCGCGCCGGTCGCGCCGAACGGATGGCCCAGGGAGACCGAGCCGCCGTGGACATTGAGCGTGGCCGGGTCGATCTCGCCGACGGCGGTGTCGCGGTCGAGGCGGGTCTTGGCCCATTCGTCGCTGGCCAGGGCGGAGACCACGGAGAGCGTCTGGGCCGCGAACGCCTCGTGGATGTCGACGAAATCGATATCGCCCAGCGACATTCCGGCCTGGTCGAGGGCGCGCGGCATCGAGATGGCGGGGCCGATGAGGACCTGATCGCGCGGGTCGACGCTGACGAAGCTCCAGGAGCGGAAGGCGGCCAGCGGCGTGAAGCCGAGGGCGCGGGCCTTCTCCTCGCTCATCAGCAGGACCGCGGATGCGCCATCGGTGAGGGGGCTGGAGTTGCCCGCGGTGACGGTGCCGTTCTCGGCGAAAACCGGTGCCAGCTTGGCGAGTTTGGCCAGGCTGGTGTCGCGGCGGACAAGGCCGTCGCGGGTGACGGCGGTGCCGTCGGGGGTGCGGACCGAGAGCACCTCGCGGTCGAAGCGGCCGGATTCGATGGCGGCCGCGGCGCGGTGGTGCGAGGTGGCCGCGAAGTAATCCTGCGCGCCGCGCGAGACGCCGTGGATGCGGGCCATCTTCTCGGCGGATTCGCCCATGACCTCGCCGGTGGTGCGCTCGGCGATCTGCGGGCGGCGTGGCATGAGGTCGTAGAACGGGGCCAATTGCGTTGCGGCGGTGAGGTAGTCCCTGGGCTTGGGCTTACCCAGCGCCAGCGGCGCGGCGGCGTGCACCAGCTTCTGCGGCAACTTGACCTCGGCATTGCTGGTGGAGTCGCTGCCGCCGGCGATCATGATGTCGTGTTCGCCGCGCTCGATGGCCGCGGCCGCGGACACCACGGCCTGCAGGCCCGACGCGCAGGCGCGGGTCACCGTGTAGCCCTCGCAGCCGGGGTCGAGTTCGAGGTCGAGCGCGATCTCGCGGGCGATGTTCGGCGCGGCGCTGGGCAGCACCACACCGCCCCACACGATGCCCTGGACGTCGCCCTTGGGCAGTCCGGTTCGTTCCAGCAGCCCGCGCACGGCGATGCCCGCGAGGTCGATGGAGTCCATGCGTGTGAAATCGGTGAATGCCCGCACGAACGGGGTCCGCGCCCCGGCGACGATGACAGCACGGCGAGCGCCCTTGGTAGCCATGGCACAGTTTTAACTGATACGCGCCGTAACAGCAAGACTTGCCCCGGACAACAGGCGACCGGGGCCTGTCCCGTGACCCCGGTCGAAAAGTGGATGTCCCTGGTTACCGCGACTACGCGAGCCTGATGAGCCCGTAGTCGAAGGCGTGACGGCGGTAGACGACCGACGGTCGGTCGGTCTCCTTGTCCTGGAACAGGAAGAAATCGTGGCCGACGAGCTCCATCTGGTAGAGCGCGTCATCGACCGTCATGGGTATCGCGGGGTGCTGCTTGGTGCGCACGACATGGCCGGGACCGGCGGATTCGCCTTCCATCGCAGCCGAATGGTCGTGGGCCTCGGATCCGTTGTCGGAGAACAGCGATTCGTCGACCAGACCCGCGGTCGCCTCCGCGACCGAGATCGGCGTCTTGTCCCCGTGATGCACGCGGCGGCGATCCTTGAGCCGGCGCAATCGGCTCTCGAGCTTCTCGACCGCGCCCTCGAGGGCGGCGTAGAAGCTGTCCGCGCAGGCCTCGGACCGCACGATCGGACCCTTGCCCCGGGCGGTGATCTCGATTCGCTGGCAGTTCTTGCGTTGACGACGGTTACGTTCGTGGGTGAGCTCCACGTCGAAGAGGTAAATGGTGGGGTCGAAGCGCTCGAGCCGAGACAGCTTGTCCGCCACATGAATTCGGAAATGGTCGGGCACTCCGCCCTCCCCCAGGGTCCTACCCTTGACCACGACGTCCGCCGTGGTGGCCCGACTGGCTGATTCGTCGATGAGCTCGTCATCGAGCAGCACCGAAGTGCTTGTGTTCTTCGCTGAGAGTCGTGAAGAAGTCGTCACGCGTACCTCCCGGATCTGGCCGCACAAGCCGCTCGTGCGGCGGGATTGAAACGTGTGCCGACCGATGGAACTCGCATCGGCACATATGTCCGAGGCGCCACCTCCAAACTTGCGGTTCGGGTGTCTGATCGCCAACCTAGTGCGCCAGCGACCTGTCCGCCAGTGTTCACGCAAATTTCGAAGAATCAAGCAGCGCAGGTAACCAGCACGGCACACACGGCGATCCGCGCGGCGGTGAGCGCGCGGACCGATTCGGTCACCGTGACACCGGTGGTCAACACGTCGTCGATGACCACTACCTCGGCATTTGCCGGAAACAGCGCGCTCGGGGGCCGGGTGGTAGCTACCATGATCCGCCCGTGCAGATTGTGCTGGCGATCGCGGTGCCCGAGGCCGACCGAATCCCGCACACCGGGACCCATGCGCAACACGCGTACCAGGCGGCAACCCGGTAGCCAACCCGCCGCGACGCTCGCGGCACGCACCACCGGATCCCCGCCGCGCCGCCGGGCCGCGGCCGCGCGACTGGGCGCGGGCACCAGTGCCAAGGGCCGGGAGGCGTCCCGCAAATGATCCAGGCCCCTGGCCAATCCGGTTCCCAGCGGCCGCGCCAGCTCCCGCCGGCCCTGCTCCTTGACGCCCAGCACCGCCCGTCGCGCCGGACCCGCGTAGGCGGCCAGCGCCCAGCACGGCACCCCGGGATCGGCGCGCGGCCGGATCCGGATGGGCGGGCCGGACAGCGCGGCGGCGCAGTCCGCGCACCACCAGATTCCGGCTCGCCCGCACCCGCCGCAGGCGCGCGGCAGGATCAGATCCAGCAGTTCCCCCATGCCCCCAGTGTGCGCCTAGCCGGGCAGCACCGGAACCGCGTTGGCCCCCAGACCCGGAACTTCGCGCCAGTAGTCCTCGCGCCCTTCGGGATTGCGGGTCAGTTCCAGCACCGCGCGCGAGTCGGCCACGTACTCCTGATCCGGGGAGGCGCTCACCACCCGCACCGGCGGGGTGAGGTTCTGGGAGGACTGGGCCCGGTACTCCGAACCGTCCACCAGCACCCCGGCCACCGGGTCGACGGTGCCGTCGCGGGCCACGATGACCCGCTCGTCGGTGAGCCAGTCGATGGACACCGCGGGCGTGGACAGTCCGATGGCCAGCGGCAGCGGCGAGGACAGCGCGAACTTCCCGTTCGGCTGCGGGACCACCACCGCCACGTACACCTTGCCGTTGGCGATGATCGCCGCCCGCGCCCCGGACGGGGAGATGCGCAGTTCGGTGATGGGGGTGCGCGGCGAGGTCGAGTTGATCGCGGCCGCCATCAGGTCGGCGATGTCGACGTCCTGCACCGACACATTGCCGGTGCCGCGGTCGTGCACGGCCCGGATCACCCGGTCCCCGTCCACCACCGACCAGGCCGAACCGCCGTCGGCGGGCCAGGTGGGCCGGGTGAAGGTGCCGCCGGTGGCGACCGGAAAGCCCTGCCCGTCATAGGTTCCGATGATTAGGGTGCGCTCGGGTTCGGGGTCCGGACGGCCGGAGCGGGCCACCGCGGCGACCAGCGTCCCGTCCGGCGAGAGCCCCACCGACTGCAGCGCGTGGGTGCTGCCGAAGAAGCCGGGGGCGGGCGTGATGCCGCTGCCGTTGACCGCCACCAGCGAACCGTCACGGACCGCGTGCAGACCGGTCCGGTTGCGGGCGATCACATCCGGACTGCGGGCCTCCACATCGGCGCGCTGCCAGCCCGCCGCGTACTTCTCGACGAGCGGTTTGCCGTCGGCGTTGATCAGGTACGGGCCCAGCACGTCGGCCCCGGACAGGGTGAGGACCACCTGGGCGGCGAGCAGGTCCCGGTTGGCCGGGTCGAGCGCGGCCGCGCCGGAGAAGTCGACGGCCATCCCGCCGCCCCCGACCCCGACGCTGTCGGGATCGCCATTGGCCTTGGTGACCGGGCCGCGCTGCGAGACGGGCGCGCCCATCGGGTTGCGCACGGCCGGAGCCAGCGCCGACTGCGGCCCCTCGCTGAGCATGCTGAGCAACCGCTGCGCCACCTGGTCCTTGCGGGCGGAGATCCAGCGCAGGTCCGGCACCATCCCGGCCCCGGCCGGATTCGGGAAGAACAACGAATACCGGTGGTAGAACTTGGCGAACGCGGCCTGCTCGACGATGACACCCGAGGGCACGTCCTTGATCCGCCACTCGCCGCCGATCTTCTCCAGATCGATCTTGGTCTCCAGCGTGCCGTCGGCGGCCCGGTAGGAGCCGTCCGCGGCCAGCTCGCCGATCTTGCGCGCCCGGATCACATAGGTGGCCGAATCACCCGTGCGGGACTCGCGCAAGGTGTTCGGCTGGGAGTCCACGATGGTGATCCCGGCCCCGTCGTCCCACTGCACATTCGCCGCGGGCGAGAGGAATTGGCGCGCCAGCTGATGCCGGTTCGCCGGGTCCGCGGTGGCCTGCAGGTAGTCCAGCAGCAGCTGTTCGGGCTCGCGCCCGGCCACCGGCGGGTTGAGCGCGGTACTGGTGGGCTGGTGGTCCAAGCTGCCCAGCGCCTGCGGCGCCGACGAATCCGGCAGGCTCGCACAGGAGCTCACCGCGATCAGGCAGCCGAGGGCCGCCAGGACCCGGAACAGGGCCCTCGCCGGCCGCCTCATGATTGGCCGTCACCCGGCTCGGCGGAAGCGTCACGCCCGGAACCGGTTCCCTCGGCGGGGCCGGGAGGTGTTCCGGTGGTGCCGTTGTCGGGGGGCTCGGGCTCGAAGCCCTCGCGGGCGGCCAGGTCGGCGGCATCGGCCAGGTCGGCCGCGGTCACGTCGCCGTGGTCGGCAGTCGCGTCGTCGATGCCGGTGGCGGCCGGGAATTCCGGGGCGATGGCGTCGAATCCCGGTTCGTCGTCGCCGGTTTCCGCGGCTGCCGCGGCGGCGGATTCCACCGCGGCCGCGTCGAGGCCGTCGGTGCCCGGTTCGATTGCGGTGGGCACGGATTCGAGCGCGGCCAGGCCGAGCAGGCCCGCCGGGACCGAATCAGGGCCCGCGGCGGCTTCGCCGGAGGCCGTGTCCGAACCCGCCGGGGTGTCGGGGCCCGCGATATCCAGGGCCAGTTGTTCGGGTGAGACCGCGCCGCGAATCTTGGGCGGCTCCAACGAGAGTGGGCTCGTGCCCAGTTTGCGGCCGCGGACCAGCGGCAGGGTGAGCCGGAAGCTCGCGCCCACGCCGATCTCGCCCCACGCCTCGAGCTTGCCCTCGTGCAGGTTGGCGTCCTCGACGCTGATGGACAGGCCCAGGCCGGTGCCGCCGGAGCGGCGCATACGGGAGGGGTCCGAGCGCCAGAAGCGGTTGAACACCAGCTTCTCCTCGCCCGGGCGCAGGCCCACGCCCTGGTCGCGCACCACGATGGCGACGGCATTGGCGTCCACGTCGCCGCGCATGCGCATGAGGACCGGTTTGCCCTCGCTGTGGTCGATGGCATTGGCGAGCAGGTTGCGCAGCACCCGTTCGACGCGGCGTGGATCCACCTCGGCGACAAGGGGTTCCTCGGGCATGTCGACCACGAGTTCCACGCCGGATTCGCGGGCCAGGTGCCGCACCGTGGAGACCGCGGCCCGCGCGCACATGCGCACGTCCAGCGATTCCACTTGCAGCTCGGCCACACCCGCGTCGTGGCGGCTGATCTCGAGCAGGTCGTTGAGCAGGCCCTCGAAGCGGTCGAGTTCGTTGACCAGCAGTTCGGCGGAGCGCGCCAGCGCCGGGTCCAGGTCGTCGCTGGATCCGTGGATGAGGTCGGCCGCCATGCGCACCGTGGTCAACGGCGTGCGCAGCTCGTGGCTGACGTCGGAGGTGAAGCGGCGCTGCAGATTTCCGAACTCCTCGAGTTGGGTGATCTGGTTGGACAGACTCTCGGCCATCTCGTTGAACGACATGGCCAGCCTGGCCATGTCGTCCTCACCGCGCACCAGCATGCGCTCCTTGAGGCGCCCGTCCGCGAATCGGCTCGCGATGCGGGCCGCGGATCGGATGGGCAGCACCACCTGCCGGGTCACCAGCGCCGTGATGGCGGCCAGCAGGACCAGCAGCACGATGCCGCCGATGAGCATGGTGCCGCGCATGAGCGACAGGCTGCGTTGCTCATTGGTGAGCGGGAAGATCAGATAGATCTCCAGCGAGTCGATATCGGCCGACGGACTGCCGATGATCAGCGCCGAGCCCTTGTACCCGTCCGGGCTGGAGACCGTGGAGAACTGGTAGGAGACCTGCCGCTGCTTGACGAATTGCCGCAGCTCGGTGGGGATCTCCTGGATCGAGCCGGAGGTGAGCTCCTGTCCGCTGTCTCCCGTCATCGCCAGGGCGGCCTCGTAACTGCCTGCGGCGCCGCCGGTCTGGGTCCCGCCGGCGCTGGAGAACAGCGCGCGGCGGGCATCGTCGAGTCGACTCTGCTGGGTGCCCGAGTCGTGCACACCGGTCAGTTGATTCTGAACGGTGTTGCGGGCGCGACCCATTTCCTCGACGGCCGCGTTGATCTTCGCGTCCAACAGCCGGTCGGTGATCTGACTCGTGAGCACGACGCCCAGAATCGTGATGACGATCAGCGACAGGGTGAGGGTGGACACGACGACTCGCAACTGCAGCGAACGCCGCCACACATGGCCCAGTTGCTCGCCCAGATTGCGGAACCAGGCCATCACTACCGCCAGCCACCGCTGCACGCGGTTTCTGGAGCCATCGATCACGGCGGTCCGGCCTTGTAGCCCACACCTCGAACGGTCAACACGATCTCAGGGTTCTCCGGGTCCTTCTCCACCTTGGCGCGCAACCGCTGCACGTGCACGTTGACCAGGCGGGTGTCGGCGGCGTGCCGGTATCCCCAGACCTGTTCCAGCAGCACCTCGCGGGTGAACACCTGGCGCGGCTTGCGGGCCAGCGCCACCAGCAGATCGAACTCCAGGGGAGTCAGCGAGATCTGCGCGCCGCCGCGAGTCACCTTGTGCGCGGGCACATCGATGACGATATCGGCGATCGACAGCAGTTCCTGCGGCTCCTCCTCGGTGCGACGCAAGCGCGCCCGCACCCGGGCCACGAGTTCCTTCGGCTTGAACGGCTTGACGATGTAGTCGTCGGCGCCGCTTTCCAAACCCAGGACGACGTCGACCGTGTCGGTCTTCGCCGTCAGCATCACGATGGGCACACCCGAGTCGGCTCGCAACACCCGGCATACGTCGATGCCGTTCATGCCGGGCAGCATGAGGTCCAGCAACACGAGGTCCGGGCGCAACTCCCGGACCGCGGTCAGCGCCTGCGTGCCGTCTCCGACGACGTGGGGGTCGAAACCCTCACCGCGCAAGACGATCGTGAGCATCTCCGCGAGAGCCATATCGTCGTCGACGACCAGAATCTTCGGCTTCATAACGTCTAGTTTGTCACCTCTCCGGCTCTGATTCGGCCGCCACGCCAACACTCGTGACCTGTCGGCGGACATCCAACCCTATCCAGCAACAATTTCCGCGAGGCGCGCGGCGAGTGTTGCCGGATCGTCTCCGGTTCGATGCACCCACCACGGTCCACGCCAGCTGATTTCGGCCAGCTCACGGTAGACCCTACCGGTGCGACGCTGCAGTCCACCGTCTTTCTCGTACGCGTCCAACGCGCGCGCGGCGTCGGCCTCGCCGCGCAGGCGGGCGCGCTCCTCGGCCACGTCGACCGGAACATCCAGGAGAATCTGGATATCCGGGGCGGGCAGTCCGAATCGTTCGAACTCCAATGTGGCGATCCAGTCCACGATTTCACCGCGCGCGTCCTGGTCGAGGCGCGCGGCGGAGTAGGCGGCATTGGAGGCGACGTAGCGGTCCAGTAGCACGATGTCGTTGTCCGCGAGCAGTTTCGAGAGCTGGTCGCGCGCGTCGGCGCGGTCGAGGGCGAACAGCAGCGCCATGGCGTTCACGGACTGGGCGGTATCCCCATGGCCGCCGCGCAGCGCCTCGGCCGCCAGGTCGGCATGCACCGAGACCCCGTACCGCGGGAACGCCAGTGTCGCGACGCGCAGCCCGCGGGCGCGCAGGTCCGCGACGACGGCCTCGGTGAGCGTGCGCTTGCCCGCGCCGTCGAGCCCTTCCACCGGAACCAGTGCACCCATGCGGCGAGACTACCCAACCTCCGCCGCCACGTAACGGCAGGTTCCGGTTTGTCCGGCGAGCCCGATCCGCGATCACCGGAACAATATGAGCGAATCCGAAACACTCACGATTCAACCCTTGTAGGTTCTAGCCACCACTCCCCCTGCAAGGAGCGCACCCCCTGATGAAGACACGCCTCACCCTGGCCGCCGTCGCCATCTCCACCGCCGCCCTCTCCCTGGGCGGCACCGCGAACGCGGCCCCTCTCACCCTCGACCCCGCCACCCCGGATTCGGCCGCCCAGGTCGCCGACTCCGGCTCGGCATCCTCCCTCTCCTCCTCCGGCGGCTCGAGCAACTTCCTCGGCACCGGTTCCAGCGTGAGCCAGCTCCTCAACGCCGGTTTCTGCAGCATCACCGGCGGCACCTGGGTACCCGTCTTCGACGTCTGCCTTCGCTGACACCACCCCGACTCCGTGCCGCCGCCCCCGAAAAGGACGGCGGCACAGTCATTTCCGCACCCCCCATCGAGGCCGTGCCCCCAGAATTCCCGGCACAGTTCTAAAACGCCTTCCTTTTAAACTGTGCCAACGCTTTACCACCGAGGAGTTTCCCGATGAAATCCGCTCTGACCCACCGCGTCTCGACCGCCGTCGCCGCGACCTTGGCCACCGCCGCCCTGGCCACCGGCACCGCCACCGCCGACCCGCTCGCGCCCGAGCCGGCGCCGATCTCGGAGTACGGCCTCGGGGCGGATTTGACGGCCCTGTTCATGGCGCTGAGCATGTCGCCGGGCTCCTCCGCGCTCAACGCGGGTTCGACCGAACTCGCCTCGGGATCCGGCTTGACCAGAGGGTACATGCAGTTCCTCTGCCAACTGCAGTACGGCAAATGGGATTCGGCCACCGCCACCTGCAAGTACCCGGTGTTCAACCCGAGCAGCGCGGTCCTCGACCCGGCGGCATAGGCCACACCCGTCCTGGCTCCGATCGCCGCCCCGCTCACCGCGGAGCCCGTGGCCACGACCACCGGCTCGAGCGGCGGTTCCGCGGACCATCTCGACAAGGGGTTCCTGTGCCGGATCACCGGCCAGGGCCTGTACTGGCACGCGGACTCCGGATGCACCGACGTCTACATCCCGCCGTGGGTGAGCTAGTCCGCCCGGCGACGAGATTCGGCCGGTCCCCCAGTGCGGGGTGACCGGCCGAATTGTCAGCTGTTACGAGCGGTTTCCGCTCAGTAGCGGTAGTGCTCCGGCTTGTACGGGCCCTCCACGTCCACGCCGATGTACTCGGCCTGGTCCTTGGTGAGCTTGGTCAGGGTGCCGCCCAGGGCCTCGACGTGGATCTTGGCGACCTTCTCGTCGAGGTGCTTGGGGAGGCGGTAGACCTCGTTGTCGTACTCCTCCGGCTTGGTCCACAGTTCGATCTGCGCGATGACCTGGTTGGAGAAGGAGTTCGACATGACGAACGAGGGGTGGCCGGTGGCGTTGCCCAGGTTGAGCAGGCGGCCCTCGGACAGCACGATGATCGAGCGGCCGGTCTCGGGGAACGTCCACAGGTCGACCTGCGGCTTGATGTTCAACCGCTGCGCGCCGGAACGCTCCAGGGCGGCCATGTCGATCTCGTTGTCGAAGTGGCCGATATTGCCCAGGATGGCCTGGCCCTTCATCGCCTTCATGTGATCGAGGGTGATGATGTCCTTGTTGCCGGTCGAGGTGATCACGATATCGGCGTCGGCGATGGCCTGCTCGACGGTGACCACGTCGAAGCCGTCCATCAGCGCCTGCAGCGCGTTGATCGGGTCGATCTCGGTGACCTGGACGCGCGCGCCCTGGCCGGCCATCGACTCCGCGCAGCCCTTGCCGACGTCGCCGTAACCGCAGATCAGCACCTTCTTGCCGCCGATGAGCACATCGGTGCCGCGGTTGATGCCGTCGATCAGCGAGTGGCGGGTGCCGTACTTGTTGTCGAACTTGGACTTGGTGACCGAGTCGTTGACGTTGATGGCCGGGAACACCAGCTCGCCCGCGGCGGCGAACTGGTACAGCCGCAGCACGCCGGTGGTGGTCTCCTCGGTGACGCCCTTGACCGACTCGGCGATCGCGCCCCACTTGCCGCCGTCCGCCTCGAGGCTCGCGCGCAGCAGGTTCAGGAAGACCTTGTACTCCTCGGAGTGGGTCTCGTCCTCGGGCGGCACGACGCCGGCCTTCTCGAACTGGGCGCCGCGCAGCACCAGCATGGTGGCGTCACCACCGTCGTCGAGGATCATGTTGGCCGGCTCGCCCGGCCAGGTCAGCATCTGCTCGGCGGCCCACCAGTACTCCTCCAGGCTCTCGCCCTTCCAGGCGAAGACCGGGGTGCCCTTGGGCTCGTCGACGGTGCCGTGCGGGCCCACCACGACCGCGGCGGCCGCGTGGTCCTGGGTGGAGAAGATGTTGCACGACGCCCACCGGACCTGCGCGCCCAGCGCGACCAGGGTCTCGATCAGCACGGCGGTCTGCACGGTCATGTGCAGGGAGCCGGAGATGCGCGCGCCCTTCAGCGGCTGCACGTCGTGGTACTCGCGACGCAGCGCCATCAGGCCCGGCATCTCGTGCTCGGCAAGGCGAATCTCCTTGCGGCCGAACTCGGCCAGTGACAGATCCGCCACCTTGTAGTCGATCCCGTTGCGAACATCAGGGGTCATCGTGCTGGACACTGAGGTCGTCATCTGCCTCTCCTGGTCGGCTGCTTCTCCCAAACCCTACGCGGCCGCCGGTACGTCGTACGCGGCGAGGATGCGCTCGCGCTTGCGGGGTTGGATATTGGCCCGGCTGACGTCCCCCGAGTAGTGCGCGAGCAGGCGCGGGTCCATCACGATGCGCCACACCGGCGGGAACAGGGCCAGCAAGATCATGGTGGCATAGCCCGCGGGCAGCTGCGGGGCTTCCTCGGAACTGCGCAGCGTCTGGTAGCGGCGGCCGGGATTGGCGTGATGGTCGCTGTGCCGCTGCAGGTGGAACATGAAGATATTGGTGACCAGGCGGTCGCTGTTCCAGCTGTCGCTCGGGGCGCAGCGGGCCCAGTTACCGTTCGGGCGACGACGGCGCAGCAGCCCGTAATGCTCGACGTAGTTGACGGTTTCGAGCAGGCCCGCGCCGATCACTGCCTGCAACAGCAGGTACGGCAGGATGGCCGGGCCGTAGATCGCCATCAGGCCGCCGAACAGGACGACGGTCATGCTCCACGCCTGCAGGATGTGGTTGTGGACACTGAACCAGCGGTGCCCCTTGCGCGCCAGCCGCTCGTTTTCGAGCTTGATTGCCGAACGGAAGCCGCCGATCACGCTGCGGGGCAGGAACTCCCACAGCGATTCGCCCATGCGGGCGCTGGCGGGGTCCTCGGGGGTGGCGACGCGGGCGTGGTGGCCCTTGTTGTGCTCGACGAAGAAATGCCCGTAGGCCGACTGCGCCAGCGCCATTTTCGACAGCCAGCGCTCGAGGCTCTCGACCCGGTGGCCGAGCTCGTGCGCCGCGTTGATGCCGATACCGCTGACAAGCCCCAGCGTGGTGGCCAGCCCGATCTTGTCGACCGCGGACAGGTCCGTGCCCGCCCACATGCAGGCGGCGATGACCAGGCCGATCACCTGGATCGGCAGGAACAGGTAGGTGCACCACCGGTAGAACCGGTCATTGCTGAGTAGTTCGTAATCCTCGTCGCGCGGATTGGTGCCGTCCTCCCCGACGACCCAGTCCAGCACCGGAATCACGATCAGGATGATGATCGGTCCGATCCACCAGAACACCGTCAGCTTGGTATGCAACACCAGCTGGGAGGGCAGCAACGCCGACATGGGGGCGATGAGCCCCAGCACCCACAGGTGGCGTTTGGGATCCGGCGAACCCAACCGTTTGCCGAACATTCGCACGTTTTCTCCGCTACTCAACTTCGTCAGAACTTCGCAGCTACATATCTTGAAACCTAGTGGCTGTTACAGCACGTGTGCGGACCGAAAGGTGGCCACCGTTACATCATGAGCAGTCGGTTCCGGCGCAACCGCCCCTGTGGTTCCCGTCACTTACCCATACGCGCAAATCAGCGGCGAACCGCGCTCGGTGTGCAATCCCCCGCACTCAGCGCAACCACACGTAGCGAACCTGCGGCCGTCCCGTCCGACCGTAGTCGGTTCGCCGTTCCACCACGCCGTCTTCGGCCATACGTTCCAGGTATCGCCACGCGGTCACCCGCGAAACCCCCACCGCGCGGCCCGCTTCGCCCGCGGACAGGCCCTCGGGCGCACCCCGCACCGCGCGCGACACCTCGTCCATCGTCTGCGGCGCAATGCCTTTCGGGGACGTGGGCCGCTGTTCGGGTGTGCGCAGCACGCCGAAGGCGCGGTCGATGTCGTGCTGGGACACCGCGGTCTCGCCGGCGGGCAGGGCGGCGCGGTACTCGCGGTAGCGTTCCAGCTTCTCCCGGAAGGCGGCGAAGGTGAAGGGCTTCAACAGATACAGCACCACGCCGTGCGCGACGGCGGCGCGCACCATGGCCAGATCCCGGGCGGAGGTGACGGCGATGACATCGGGGCGTGGGCGCAGCACCGCGAGCGCGGCGGCCACCGCGAGCCCGCTCATGTCCGGCAAACCGATGTCCATCAGCACCAGATCGATCGGGACGCCGGAAGATTGTGACCTTTTCGCGATCGAGAGGGCCTCGCGCCCGGTGTGCGCCACCGCCACCACGTCGAAACCGTCCACCCTATCCAGGTAAGAGCGGTGTGCCGCAGCGATTTTCGGCTCGTCCTCGACGATCAGCACCCGGACCGGCGCCTCCCGGTCGGTTCTCATCGCGGAAACCTCACGATCACAGCGGATTCCGGCTCGCGCCGGGCCCGCAACTCACCGGCGTGCCGGGCCACCAGCCGCCGCACCAGCGCCAGCCCGAGCCCGTGGTGGTCGGTCTTGGTGGAGTAGCCGCGCTCGGTGGCGCGGGTGAACAGTTCCTCGGACATGCCGGGCCCGCTGTCGGCGACCCGGATGTACAGCTCGGTGTCGTCGCGGCGCACCGTCACCTCCAGCCAGGCGTCCTCGTCATGGCCCACCTCGTCGAGGGCGTTGTCGATGAGATTGCCCAGCAACGTGACCATCTCGTGCGGGGTGAGCGGCTCGGTGGTGTCGAGCAGGGTGTCGCCGGTGACGGTCAGTTCGACGCCGTATTCGGCGGCCTGCTCCACCTTGCCCAGCAGCAGCGCCACCACCGCGGGTTCGGCGACCGCCCCGGTGAGCCGGTCGATGAGGGCCTGGGACAGTTCGAGTTCCGCGGTCGCGAAGCTCACCGCCTCCCGATTCCGCCCCAGCTCGACCATGGTGACCACGGTGTGCAGCCGGTTGGCGGCCTCGTGCGCCTGGGCGCGCAGCGATTCGGCGAAACCGCGCACCGAATCCAATTCGCCGAGCACATCCCGCAATTCGGTGTGGTCGCGCAGCGTGACCACGGTGCCGATGCGGCGTCCGGCGTGCTCGACCACGTCCTGATTCACCACCAGTACCCGCTCGGGGGTCACGTGCATCTCGTCACGCACCACGCCGGCCCCCAAGCGCTGCAATGACACCGGCAGGTCCGCGCGGGTGATCGGCCCGTCGGGCAGGCCGAGCAGCAGGCGCGCCTGATCGTTGACCACCTCGGCGTCGGCGTCGGACCTGCCGAACACCAGCAGCCCCTCGTGGATGGAGTGCAGCACCGCGTCGTGGTGCTCGTACATCATCCGCAGTTCGGCGGTACCGAGCCCGTGGGTCTGCCGTAACAGCCTGCGCCGCAGCAACAGTGAGCTGATCGTGGCCAGCGCCAGCCCGCCCGCGGCCACCGCCAGGATGAGCGGCAGCTGAGCGCGCACCTGCTCGCCGATGTGGGTGCGGGTAACACCCGCCGACACCAGCGCGACGATGCGGCCGTCGGCGTCGCGGACCGGGGTGACCGCGCGGATGGACGGGCCGAGGGTGCCGGTGAACGTCTCGGTGAAGGTCTCCCCCGCGAGCGCCCGATCGATATTGCCGCTGAACGGTTTTCCGATCCGGTCGGTCTCGGTGTGGGTGTAGCGGGTGCGGTCGGGGGCCATCACCACGATGAAGTCCATGCCGGTGGCCTTGCGGATGGCCTCGGTCACCGGTTGCAGCGCGGCGGTCGGGTCCGGGCCGCGCACCCCGGCCAGCGTGGAGGGCGACTGCGCGACGGCGACCGCGGTGTCGCGCACCTCGGCGCGGGTGGCGTCGTCCTGCACCCGGCGGGTCTGCAGGAAGGTCAGCAGCGCGGCGGCGGCGATCACCGCCGCGAGCACCAGCACCTGGACGACGAACACCTGCCCGGCCAGGGTGCGGCGGGGTCTTCGGCCCTTCACGATTCCTCCGCGAACGTCATGAACATAATTTACGAAACAGTGACCGGCGTCACTCGGTGGAACATGATTCTCACGTTATGAGCGACAGTGCAACACCACCGGCCCGAGACCGTACCCACTGGCTGTACCTGGCCGTCATCGTGGCCGTCATCGCCGGCGTCGTGGTCGGCAAGCTGGCGCCGGGCTTCGGCAAGAGCGTCGGTGAGCTGGGCACCATCTTCGTGAACCTGATCAAGATGATGATCACGCCGGTCATCTTCTGCACCATCGTGCTGGGCATCGGCTCGGTGCGGGCGGCCGCCAAGGTCGGCCGGGTGGGCGGTCTGGCCATCGGCTACTTCCTGATCATGTCCACGGTGGCGCTGGGCATCGGGCTGCTGGTCGGCAATCTGCTGCATCCCGGGTCGGGCCTGAACGTGGCCGCGCACGCGAAGGAGGTCACCAAGTACGCCACCGACGCCAAGGCGGCGGGCGGCACCTGGCAGTTCTTCGAGGACATCGTGCCGACGACGCTGCTGTCGTCGCTGACCTCGGGGAAGGTATTGCAGGCGCTGTTCGTGGCGCTGCTGGCGGGATTCGCCATCCAGGCCATGGGCGCGGCGGGTGAACCGATCCTGCGCGGGGTGGCCTCGATCCAGAAGCTGGTCTTCCGGATTCTGACCATGATCCTGTGGCTGGCCCCGATCGGCGCGTTCGGCGCGATGGCGAATGTGGTGGCGCGCACCGGATTGGACGCGGTGAAGCAGCTGGCGCTGCTGATGGTGGCCTTCTACCTGACCTGCGTCCTGTTCATCTTCGGCGTGCTCGGCCTGCTGCTGCGCCTGGTGGCGGGGACCTCGATCTTCAAACTGGTCCGCTATCTGGCGCGCGAGTATCTGCTGATCTTCGCGACCTCGTCCTCGGAGTCGGCGCTGCCGCGGCTGATCGCCAAGATGGAGCATGTCGGGGTGGATCGCACCACGGTGGGCGTGGTCGTGCCGACGGGGTATTCGTTCAACCTGGACGGCACCGCCATCTACCTGACCATGGCGACGCTGTTCGTGGCCGATGCCATGGGCAAGCCGCTGGCCTGGCACGAGCAGCTCGGGCTGCTGCTGTTCATGATCGTGGCGTCCAAGGGTGCGGCGGGTGTCACCGGTGCGGGCCTGGCCACCCTGGCGGGCGGACTGCAGAGCCATCGCCCGGAACTGCTGGACGGGGTCGGCCTGATCGTGGGCATCGACCGGTTCATGTCGGAAGCCCGTGCGCTGACCAACTTCTCGGGCAATGCCGTCGCCACCCTGCTGGTCGGCACCTGGACCGACACCATCGACCCGGCCCGCGTCCGCGCGGTGCTGGACCGCGAGATCCCGTTCGACGAGCGGGCCATGGTCGACGACGATCATCCCGGCCCGCACGACAAGGACCTGGTTCCGGCCTGACCCCAACCCCTGGGCCGAAACCGGACCGCCGGCGCGTTCCCCCTGCTGCGCGTCGTCGGAACCGCGCACCCTGTCCGCGCGACGAGCCGCCTCCGGCTCGCGCGGACAGGGTGCGCGAACGCTTGCTCAGGCGGGGATCGCGCCCAGCGCCAGGGTGGCGGCGATGGCGTTGGCCAGCTCCGCGCCCTTCTTCACGAAGTGCCGGGCGAAGTACTCCAGATGTTCGGCGTGCTCGTGGAAGTGGTGCGGGGTGAGCACGGCCGAGAACACCGGCACATCGGTGTCGAGCTGCACCCGCATGAGGGCGTCGACCACGGTCGGCGCGACGAAGTCGTGGCGGTAGATGCCGCCGTCCACCACCAGCGCGACCCCGGCGACCGCGGCGTACGCGCCGCTGGTGGCCAAACGCTTGGCCTGCAACGGGATCTCGAACGCGCCGGGCACCTCGATCACGTCGATCTCGGTGTAGCCGCGCTCGAGCAGCTCCGCGCGGCAGGATTCGACGGCCTTGTCGACGATGTCGCTGTGCCAGCGGGCGGCGACGAGGGCGATGCGATTCGGCATGGGTGACATGGGGATTCCTCCTGTTCGCTGTCACCCAGGGCATAGACGCGAACAGGGCCGGCCGCGCGAGCGGACGAGCCGGTGCCGCGTTCTCTTCCATCCGGACTGTGACCGTCGGCTCCGGGATCACACCGGAATCTGCTGGACCCACACCCGGAAGGTGTGGCGCTCGCGGGCTCGTGCGTCCCGGATCGGTCCGGCTCGCCATTTCCGCCGGTGGGGAATTCCGCCCCGCCCTGAGAACGTGTACGACCGGACAGTAACACGGGGGTTCCGCCATCCGGAACCCCCGTGTCCGGTCAGCGCAACAGCACGTCGGCGTCGGCGGGCAGGGCGTCGACCGGCCACCAGCGCAGGTCGGTGGATTCCGAACTGCGCACCGGGACAGCGCCTTCCGGGGCCTTGATCTTGAACAGCAGGTCCAGGTGCCGGGTGGGGACGCCGAGGGAGCAGGTGATGGGGTGGGCCTGCGCGCCGTAGAGGCCGGGCTCGAGGGTCAGGCCCTCGATGCCGGATTCCTCGGTCGCCTCCCGGAAGGCGGCCGCGGCGACCGAATCGTCGGATTCCTCACAGTGGCCGCCGAGCTGGATCCACCGGCCCACGCGGGGGTGCAGGGTGAGCAGCACCTCTCGCTCGTCATGGGAGAGCACGATGGCCGAGGCGGTGATGTGCCCGGCCGCGTGCTCGCGCAGGCAGCCGCGCGGCGCGGAACCGAGGAAGGCCAGCATGGCCTCGCGCAGCGACTGCTCGGGACCCGTTGCCGGGGACCAGGTCTCGAGCAGTTCGGTGGCGGACTTGTGCAGTGACTCCGCGCTCACAGTTCGACCAGACCGATGCCGGGCTCGCCGACCTCGCGCGGGGCGAGCTCGTCGAGGGGGTAACCGACGGCGATGGCGCCGAGCGGGCTCCAGTCCGCGGGCAGACCCAGCACCTCCCGGGTGACGTCGGGCGCGAAGATGGTGGAACCGATCCAGCAGCTGCCCACCCCGCGCACGGCCAGCGACACCAGCAGACCCTGCACGGCCGCGCCGACCGCCACGGTGAACATGGTCTTCTCCGCGGCCCGGCGGATCTCGTCCGGATAGTCGTGCGCGCCGTCGGGCACGCAGAACGGGATGATCACCTCGGGGGCGTCGAACAGGATGCGGCCCCGCGCGACTCGCTTCTCCACACTCTCCGGCGAGCGGCCGTCACCGGTCAGGTCGGTCCGCCACTTCTCGGCCATGGCCTCGAGCAGCTGGTCGCGCAGACCGCGCTTGCGCACCCACACGAACCGCACCGGGCGGGTGTGGTGCGGGGCGGGCGCGGTGAGACCGGCGGCGACGGCGGCCCGGATGATCCCGGGTTCGACCGGGGTGTCGGCGAACTGTCGCACCGAGCGGCGCAGCAACAGCGCCTGTTTGCGGCCCAGGTCCACCGATTCCTCGGTGCCGAGCCAGAACAGGTCCTCCTCGCCGCGGCGCAGCAGGTCCCCGGCGGTGGAGCCGTCGTCGGTGTAGTCGAGCCCGCGCACCACCGCGACCGGGACGCCGCCCAGCTTGCCCTTCACCAGGTCCGCGGCGGCGGCCAGTTCGTCGGCGATCGCGACCAGGGTGACGTGCAGTTCGTTGCCCTGCCCGTCGACCGCGCCGTTGTAGTCGTGCAGCACCCGCAGCCCGGCCGAGCCGATGGCGGCGTCGATCTGGCCGTTGCGCCAGGCCCGGCCCATGGTGTCGGTGATGACCACGGCCACCTGCACGCCGAGCCGTTCGGCCAGGCCCGCGCGCAGGGCCTTGGCGCTGGCGTCGGGATCCTCGGGCAGCAGCACGAGTTCGTCCTGCTCCACATTGGAGCCGTCGATGCCGGCGGCGGCCTGCACGATGCCGAGTTTGTTCTCGGTGATGAGGGTGCGGTTCTTGCGGGCGAGCACCCGCACCGACTCCTCGAGCACCAGCCGGCGGCGGGCGGCGTCGCGCTCCTCGGGGTCGGTGGGCACGGTGACCACGCGGCCCTCGGCCTTGGCGACGATCTTGCTGGTGACCACCAGCACGTCGCCGTCCCGCAGCCAAGGCGCCTGTGCCGCAATGGCTTCGGCGACGTCGTCGCCGGGCCGGAATTCGGGCAGGCCCGGAATCGGCAGGATGCGCAGTTCGCCGCCGGACGCGTGGTCGCCCGGGGTCTGGATGGAATCCGTTGTCACGGTGTGACTCCCGCGATGTCGAGGGCTTCGCGAACCATCTCGGCGGTGGTGGCCGGGTCGGTCATGAGCAGGGGGACGCTGCGGACTTCGACGCCGGGGATGTCGGCGGTGTCGCCGGTGTGGACGAGCCAGCCGTCGAGGATGCCGGTGCCCGAGCGCGCGCCGTAGTAGTTCCCGACCGCCTCCGCGGAGGTCTCCACGCCGATCACCGACAGGCATTCATCGGCCATGCCGCGCAAGGCTTTTCCACCGATCACCGGGGACAGGCCGATCACCTTCGCGCCCGAGGTGCGGATTGCGCCCCGGATGCCGGGAACCGAGAGGATGGCTCCGACGCTCACGACGGGGTTCGACGGAGCGAGCAGGATCACATCGGCGGACTCTATGATTTCTGTCACACCCGGTGCCGGTTTCGCAGCTTCTGCCCCAATAGTCACGAATCCATGGGTCTCTACGTTCGCCCGGTACCGGACCCACCACTCCTGGAAATGGATCGCGCGGCGTTCGCCAGGGTTCTCCGGGTCGCCGATGACGACGTGGGTTTCGCAGCGGTCGTCGGTTGCCGGGAGCAGCGTCACCCCGGGCTGCCACCGATTGCAGAGCGCCTCGGTCACCGCGGAGAGCGGGTAGCCCTGACGCAGCATTTCCGAGCGGATGAGATGGGTGGCGATATCGCGGTCACCGAGGCCGAACCAATCGGGCTGGGCGTGGTATTTCGCCAGCTCCTCCTTGGCGTTCCAGGTCTCGTTCGCGTGTCCCCAGCCGCGTTCCGGATCGATGCCGCCACCCAGGGTGTACATGCAGGTGTCCAGGTCAGGGCAGATGCGCAGCCCGTGCATCCAGACGTCGTCGCCGACATTGACGATGGCCGTGGTGTCGGCTCCGGGCAGCAGCTCGCGCACGCCCATCAGGAACCGGGCGCCGCCGACTCCGCCGACCAGGACCGCGATCCGCAGGCCGGTGCCGGGCGCGGTGTCCGCTTGTTCTCGAGTCACATCCGCACAGCCTATGCGGTGACGGGCCGAAAGCGGCTCGCAGCTCATTTGCTGTGAATTTGCTGTCTGATCTGCGGGAACGCCGCCAGAAGGGGTCACAGATGGTAACGGAATCGCTTCGGCAGCTTGACCATCGCCGCTCCCGGCGTGTCTAATCACAGGCATGTCATTCCGGGTCCGCGTGAGAGTGCAAGGCGCGGACGGGTTTTCGAACAACTGTTCGCACCGGAGTGGCGCAAGCTCGGGGATGGCCGCGGGACTACGCCGCGGTGTTGGGCCGTCGGTGGGATCGGCTCCGACGGATTAATCATTCTGCGCTAACACACAGTGAGGAGGCGGAGCGATGGCCGATGAGCTGGCCCCGTCGGGCATTCCGGGCGGTGTATCGCAAACCGATTCCACGACTGGCGCAGCACCTGACTTCTGCGCCGACGATCGGAACGGATACGAGGGGGGTGAACCGATGACGACGCGGCCGGGGGGCGGACAGTGGGCGCGAGCTGCCTACCAGCCCGAACCACCGCGGCTGAGCCTGATCGTCACCGGTGCCGAGGATATGTACGACACTTTCGCGCGCGGCGGTCGCATGATGACCGAAGCCGAACAATGGCAGGAACGGGCGCTGTGCGCCCAGACCGATCCGGAGGCGTTCTTCCCCGAGAAGGGCGGCTCCACCCGCGAGGCCAAGCGCATCTGCCTGGGCTGCGAGGTCCGCGACGAGTGCCTGGAATACGCCCTCGCCAACGACGAGCGCTTCGGCATCTGGGGCGGCCTCTCCGAGCGTGAGCGCCGCCGCCTCAAGCGCGGCATCATCTGACCCGCCTCTCCACCGACCCGCCTCTCCGCGCCTTCAGCGGACGGCTGAGAGCCGTCGACCGCCGGCAACCCGTGCCGGCGGTTGGGAGCCGATACAACGTCGGACGTGCCCGAAGAGTTACCCCGAACTGACGAAACCAGTTGTTGCGAAACGTAGTTCGGGGGCTTACCACTCGGGTTCGGGATCGGGGCCTACTACTCGGGTTCGGGATCGATGATGTCGGGCTCCACCCCGAGGTAGGTCGCGATCTGCTGCACGAGGACCTCGCGCAGCAGGTCGACCAGGTCGTCCGGGTCACCGGCCCGCAACTCCAAGGGCTTGCGGAACAACACGACGCGCGCGCGGGTGGCCATGCCGTAGCGGTCCACCCCCGCGGGGATCAGACGTGACAGCGGCACGGGCCCGTCGGCCACCACCTCGTCCGGCCAGGTGACCGAATCCGGGTGCAGCGGACGGATTTTCGGCACGTCATCCACCGCGATGTCGAGCTTGGTCAACTGCTCGTGCCAACGGCTCTCCAGAGGCGCGAACGCCTCCAGCACCAGCCGGTCGAACTCCTGGCCGCGGGTGCGCCGGGCCGGAACCGTCGGAGGCAGCATCGGCCCGCGCACACCCCGCCCGCGGCGGATGACCGACCGCGCGGTGGGCGGCCGCCTCTTACGTGAACGGGTCATACCTTGAATCTAGCTCTTTCTGCTGCCTCCGCTCCGCTCCGGCTGGTTCGCGGCGCTGGAGGTCTCGTTCTTCCCATTCGGTCCGGAACGAGACGCGCCGCGAACCCTCCCTGTGGGCCCGATTGACGCTAGTGAGACGGGCTTCATTGAGCGTGTCTGTGTCCAGAGGGCCGCCAGGGGGGTTACCCTGCTTGGCGTGATCCCCATGCGTCGTTGCTGCCGTCCAGGCTGCAAGAACCCGGCCGTCGCGACGCTGACCTATGTGTACTCCGACTCGATGGCGGTCGTGGGTCCCCTGGTCACGGTCGCGGAACCACATTCCTGGGACTTGTGTGAAACACATGCCTCCCGGATCACCGCGCCGAAGGGATGGGAGTTGGTCCGTCACGAGGGCGGGTTTTCCAGCTCCACCCCCGACGACGACGATCTGACCGCCCTGGCCGAAGCCGTCCGCGAAGCCGGATTGCGCCGCCGCACAACGGATCCCGACCCGCGCGGCTACGCCGACTACGCCCCGGCCCCGCAGCGCCCCACCCGCACGGGCCGCACCGGCCGCCGCGGGCACCTACGCGTCCTACCCGACCCGCCCAGCTGATCGAGCGCGACGCCGGGCCATACCCGACGAGTCGCCCTCAGCTCACCGAATCACTTGACCCGACAAGTAGGGGCAGGCGAAGTCTGCCTCGGCAAGGGTCTGCTACTAGGGTGTTCCCCATGACAGTCGCCCGGTCCGCCGAGTCCGTTCAAGCAGTCATCAAGGCATACGACGTTCGCGGCGTGGTCGGCGAGCAGATCGACGCGGACTTCGTCCGCGATGTCGCGGGCTCCTTCGCCCGGCTGATGCGCACCGAGGGCGCGCAGCGCATTGTGATCGGTCACGACATGCGCGACTCCTCCCCCGAACTGGCCGCGGCCTTCGCCGAGGGCGTGCTCGCCCAGGGCCTGGACGTGGTGCACATCGGCCTCGCCTCCACCGACCAGCTGTACTTCGCCTCCGGCCATCTGGACTGCCCGGGCGCCATGTTCACCGCCAGCCACAACCCGGCCAAGTACAACGGCATCAAGCTGTGCCGCGCCAAGGCGCTGCCGGTCGGTCAGGACACCGGCCTGGCCACGATCACCGAGGAAGTCATCGCCGGCGTCCCGGCCTTCGGCGGCCCGCGCGGCGCCGAGTCCCGCGAGGACCTGCTCACCGCCTACGCCGACTTCCTGCACAAGCTGGTGGACCTGAGCGGTTCGCGCCCGCTGCGCATCGCGGTGGACGCGGGCAACGGCATGGGCGGCTACACCGTGCCCGCCGTGCTGGGCACGCTGCCGCAGTTCACCATCGAGCCGCTGTTCTTCGAACTGGACGGCTCCTTCCCCAATCACGAAGCCAACCCGCTGGATCCGAAGAACCTGGTCGACCTGCAGGACTACGTCCGCAAGACCGGCGCGGACCTGGGCCTGGCCTTCGACGGCGACGCCGACCGCTGCTTCGTGGTGGACGAGAAGGGCGACCCGGTCTCCCCGTCCGCGGTCACCGGCCTGGTCGCCGAGCGCGAGCTGACCAAGGAGCCCGGCGCCACCGTCATCCACAACCTGATCACCTCGAAGGCGGTGCCGGAGCTGGTCACCGAGCTGGGCGGCACCCCGGTGCGCACCCGCGTCGGCCACTCCTTCATCAAGCAGCAGATGGCGGCCACCGGCGCGATCTTCGGCGGCGAACACTCCGCGCACTACTACTTCCGCGACTTCTGGGGCGCCGACTCCGGCATGCTGGCCGCGCTGCACGTGCTGGCTGCGCTGGGCGAGAAGGACCGCACGATGTCGGAATTGGCCTCGGCCTACGCGACATACGCGGCCTCCGGCGAGATCAACTCGACGGTCGCCGACGCGCACGAGCGGACCACCGCCGTGGTCGAGGCCTTCGGCGGCCGCGCCACCTCGGTCGATCGACTGGACGGCGTGACCGTGCAGCTGGCCGACGGCGCCTGGTTCAACCTGCGCGCCTCCAATACCGAACCGCTGCTGCGGCTCAACGTCGAGGCGCGATCGCAGGACGATGTAGACGCACTCGTAACCGAGATCCTGAGCATCGTGCGCGCCTGACTGGAATAGTGGAATCACAGAGCTTGGATTCACCAGCGCCTGGTGACCCGATGAGGGGAGGTGGCAACGCCCGATGATCGCTGGGACACCGGTAATCGACCTCGATGACGTCGCCTCGCTGGAGGCGGCCGACGCCGGGGGTGTGCTGCGCTCCGCCGCTTCGGGGGGAGCGCAGGTAAGGGCAACCGCCGCCGCGCTTTCCGAGGATGCGCTCGCCCGGCTGACCGATCTGCGCCCGCGCAGTCTGGTCCTGATCTCCGGGAGTGGACGCGCCGCCCGCGCGGCCGCGCTGCTGATCGCGGCCCTGGGCGACCACACCAGCCTGCCGCTGGTGCCGGCGACCTCGGTCCCGCCGTGGGTCGGGCCGCTGGACGTGGTGCTGGTGGCCGGTGACGACGCGGGTGATCCGCGCCTGTCCGAGGCGGTGGACCGAGCACTCCGACGGGGTGCCGAAGTGGTCGTCGCCGCACCGGACGAGGGCCCCATCCGAGCCGCGGCCGCCGGGCGCGCCACCATTCTCGCGCCGCGAGTGCGGGTGCTCGACCACAATCTGATGCTGCGCTATCTGGCCGCGGGCCTGGCCGTGCTGAGCACCATCGACCCGCATCGGGTCGGACCGCTCGTGCCCGAATTGAACACTCTCGCAGACCTGCTCGACGAGGAGGCGCTGCGCGACGGCCCGCAGCACGAGGCCTTCCACAATCCGGCCAAGACCCTGGCCACCCGCATGATGCAGCGCAAGCGCGTCGTGCTGGCCGGTGATTCCGCCGCGGCCGCCGAGCTCGCCGGACACGGGTCGGAGGTGCTGCTGGCCGCGGCCGGACAGGTCACCGCGGCCGTCTCGCTCTCGGAAGCCATTGCCGCGCACGGCCGCCTGGTGCAGGCCGCAGGCGTGGCCGCGCCCGGCTTCGATCCGCTGTTCCACGACGAGGAGCTCGACGGCCCCGCGCCGGTGGAGCAGGTGCGGATCTTCGTGGTGAGCGCCGACCCGGACGAGGTCGCCGTGCGTCGCCGGCTGGCCGTGTTCGGCTCGGACGCCGGGCTCGTCGACACCGACCTGATCACCGTGGACACGGAGGCGGCCGCCGCCCCGCCGGCCGACGCACCCGGGCAGCCCGTGCCCGCCGCCGCGAGCGGCGAGGTGGAAAAGCTTGCGGTACTCGCACTTCGGCTGGAGATGGCGGCCGCCTATCTCCGACTACTCGGTTCCCGCCCGGCCACCGGACCGGGACGCTACGACGGGGGCAATTACTAGTGCACGAACTCGTTGGTGCGCTGCGTTCCTACGCCTGGGGTTCACGCACCGCGCTCGCACAGCTGTGCGGACGGCCGGTTCCCTCCGCGCATCCGGAAGCCGAACTCTGGTTCGGGGCGCATCCCGCCGATCCGGCCCGCGTACAGATCAACGGTCACAGCGAATCCCTGCTGGAGCTGGTCAGCGCCGACCCGCAACACGAACTCGGGCCGGTGGCAGGCGAATTCGGCGGACGGCTGCCGTTCCTGCTGAAGATCCTGGCCGCCGAGGAGCCGCTCTCGCTGCAGGCGCATCCCAGCGTCGAACAGGCCCGGGCCGGGTTCGCGCGGGAGAACCACGCCGGGGTTTCCATCGACTCGGCCATGCGCAACTACCGCGACGAGAACCACAAGCCGGAACTGGTGGTGGCGCTGGGCCGCTTCGAGGCGCTGGCCGGGTTCCGCGATCCGCGCCAGACCGTGCGGCTGCTCGCCGCCCTCGACGTCCCCGAGCTGAGCCAGTACGCCGATCTGCTTGCCGCCCAGCCCGACTCCGCGGGCCTGCGCACCCTGTTCACCACCTGGATCGCGCTGCCGCAGGCGAGCCTGAGCACGCTGCTGCCCAAGGTGCTCGACGGCTGCGTGCGCTACCTGTCCGAGGCGGGCAGCGGCGGTAAGGAATTCGTCGCCGAGGTGCGCACCGCGCTCGAGCTGGCCGAGGCCTATCCCGGCGATGCCGGGGTGCTGGCGGCGCTGCTGCTCAACCGCATCACCCTGGAGCCCGGCGAGGGCCTGTTCCTCGATGCCGGGAACCTGCACGCGTACCTGCGCGGGGTGGGCGTGGAGATCATGGCCAACTCCGACAATGTGCTGCGCGGTGGGCTCACCCCCAAGCACGTGGACGTGCCCGAGCTGCTGCGGGTGCTCGACTTCGAGCCGCTCGACCTGCCGGTGGTGCGCGCGGAGCAGGTCTCGGACAGCGTCTTCCGCTATCACACGCCCGCGCCGGAGTTCGCGCTCAGCCGCTTCGAGTTGGAGCCGGAGGCCGAGCCGGTGACGGTGGTGGGTTCCGGTCCGGTGATCGCGCTGGTCACCCATGGCCGGGCGCGGCTCTTCCAGGGCAATCACGACCTGATCGTGGAGTGCGGTCGGGCGGCGTGGATCTCGGCGGCGGACGGCGGAATCCGGGCTCAGGCGGTGGACGGTCCCGCGCAGCTGTTCTGCGCCGCGGTGGGCGAGGAGTGACGAGCGGACTGTAGGCTCCTCCCGGTCACACACGTTTTCTCGACAAAACGGACATCGGAAGGGGCGGTTCATTGTCTGCGGGCGGCGGTAAGAAGGCCATCCTGGCGGCGCTCAGCGCGAATGCGGGCATCGCGGCGGCCAAATTCGTCGGCGCGGCCATCACCGGCTCCGCGTCCATGCTCGCCGAGGCCGTGCACTCGGTGGCCGACACCTCCAACCAGGGCCTGCTGCTGCTCGGACAACGCCGGGCCGAACAGGAGGCCGACGAGCTGCACCCGTTCGGCTACGGCCGCAACCGCTACTTCTATTCGTTCGTGGTCGCGCTGGTCATCTTCGCGCTCGGCTCGGTGTACGCCATCTACGAGGGCATCCACAAGATCGAGCATCCCGAGGAACTGTCCAACCCGATCGTCGCGATCGTCATCCTAGGCCTGGCCATCGGGCTCGAGGGGTTCAGCTTCATCACCGCCATGCGGGAGTCCAAGCCGCTCAAGGGCAATGCCAGCTGGTGGCGGTTCATCCGCAACTCGCGCAATCCGGAACTGCCGGTGGTGCTGCTGGAGGACTCGGGCGCGCTCATCGGCCTGGTCCTCGCGTTCGCCGCGATCAGCCTGACCATGATCACCGGCGACCCGATCTGGGACGGCGTCGGCACCCTGTCGATCGGCATCCTGCTCGGCGTCATCGCCGTCATCCTGATCGTCGAGATGCAGAGCCTGCTCATCGGCGAGGGCGCGACCCCCGAGGAGGACGCGGCCATCCGCGCCGCCCTGGTCGACGACCGCTGCATCGACAGGGTCATCCACCTGCGCACCCAGTACCTGGGGCCGGAGGAAATGCTGGTGGCCGCCAAGGTCGCCATCGTGCCCGGTCTGGAGATCGCCGAGATCGCCGCGGCCATCGACGAGGCCGAGGCGCGGGTGCGCGCCGAGGTGCCGGCCGCCCGGGTCATCTACCTGGAGCCGGATCTCTATCGCGCCCAGCCGGTCCAGCAGTAGTCAGCGATCGGCGAGGCGGACCACGAACCGCAAACCCGACCAGGTGCCGTCGATGGCGGCGACCTTGTTGTCCACCAGGCCCTGGCCCAGACCGTAAGCGCGAGCGGCGTTCTCACCGAGATCGGTGGGGACGCCGCTCGACTTCTTGGGCCAGGCCAGCCACAGGCCGCCGTCGATCGCGAGACGCTCCCGCCAGCCGGAGAACCGGCGGGTCAGGGCGGCGCGGTCGGGGCAGAAGCCGAGGATCACGTCATAGGGCCCGATCCCGGCGCGGCGGTGCAACAGCACCCCGCCGGGCAACTCCCCCAGCTCGAATCCCGCCGGCGCCCCGGCCAGCAGCACCCGGCTCCCGGGCTTGATGCCGAGCTTGCGCGGGAGCGGCGTGCCCGAGTAACCGGCCATGGCCGCAGCGTAGCAATCAGATGCGCCAGCGGCCGGTAAGCAGTTCGAGCGGATCGGTCGGGATGCCGAACTCCTTGCGCAGGGCATGGCGGGCGGCATGGTAGCCGTTCATGCCGTGCACGCCCGGCCCCGGCGGCGTGGCCGAGGAGCACAGGTAGACGCCGGGCAGCGGGGTGGCGTACGGGTTCCAGCGCGGGGCGGGCCGGAAGACGGTCTGGCGCAGGGTCATCGCCCCCGCGGAGATGTCGCCGCCGATGTAGTTCGGATTGTGCGCGGGCATGGTGACCGCGGTGCGCACATGGGTCGCCAGGATCAGGTCGCGGAAGCCGGGGGCGAAGCGTTCGACCTGGGCGGTGATGGTCTCGGTGAGGTCCTCGGCCGAGCCGTTGGGCACGTGCGCGTAGGTGTAGAGGGTGTGCTTGCCCGCGGGCGCGCGGGTGTCGTCGACGACGCCGGGCTGGATGGCCAGCACATAGGGCCGCTCCGCGTGCCGCCCTGCGGCGACGGCCTTTTCGGCGGCCACGGCCTCGGCGCGGGTGCCGACCAGGTGCAGAGTTCCGGCCCGATCACACCCCGGCGCCTGCCACGGCACCGGACCCGAGAGCGCGAAATCCACCTTGCAGGCCGCGCCGCCGTAGCGGAACCTGTTGAGCGCGAAGTCGTATCGTGCGGGCAGGGTCGCGATGCGTTGCAACTCGGCCGGCGCGACATCCAGCAATACCGCTCGGACCTCGTCGAATTCGTCGAGGGAGTCGACGCGGTGGCCGGTGATGACGCGCCCGCCGTGGACGCGCAGATCCTCGGCGAGGGCGTCGATGATGGCCTGGCTGCCGCCGCGCGGCACCGGCCAGCCGCGCACATGGGCGAGCGTGCCCAGCAGCATGGCCACGCCGGCGCCCGGGAATCCGCGCGGCGGCCGGATGGCGTGCGCCGACACACCGGTGAGCAGCGCGGGCGCCACATCCTCGCGAAAACGCATGTTCCACAACGGCGTCGCCTGCTCGACCATCCGGCGCAGGACGCGCAGTTCGATCCCGGGGTCCAGGCGCAGCATGCCGGACGGGTCGATCGGCGGATGCCGCAGATCCGACATGAGCAGGGCGACCAGGTCCTCCCACTTGCGCACCAGCGGACCGAACAGCCGCCGCCACGCTCCGCCGTCCCGGCCCAGGCCGTCGGCGGTGTGGTCGAGGTCGAGCCAGGCCAGCCCGGCGCGGCCGCCGTCGAGCGGATGCGCGTAGGACACCTGCGGGGTGAGTAGTTCGACGCCGTGCGCCTTCAGGTCGAAGGCCCGGAAGAACGGGGACGCCACCGCCATCGGATGCGCGCCCGCGCACAGGTCGTGGTGGAAGCCCGGCAGCGTGACCTCGCCGGTGCGGCACCCGCCCCCGATCCCGTCGGCGGCCTCGTACACCTCGACGTCGAGCCCCGCGCGGGCCAGGATCACCGCCGCCGCGAGCCCGTTGGGACCGGATCCGACCACCACCGCGTCAGCCATGCTTTCAGCGTATGCCCGGGTGGGAGGTCCGTGGGTGATCAGTGGGGTCGGTCACCGCGAACCCATTGGGCGACCAGGATTTCCAGGCGCTGCTGCCGAAAGTCGGGCCGCAGGCGGCCACCCCGATCCAGCGTGGCCAGCCCGTGCATGGTGCTCCAGGCGACCTCGGTGAAGGTCTCGGGGTCGTGCGGCGGTGCGAAGGGAGCGAAGGTGAGCAGCAGTTCGACGAAGGCGTCCTTGAGGGCCTGCGGCGCGTCCGGACCGAATTTCAGGTCGGTGCGCAGCAGGAAGATGGCGTCGTAGAGGGCGGCGCTGTCGCGGGCGAAGTCGAGGTAGCCCTGGACCACCGCGCGCAGGGCCTGCTCGGGGGTGTCCGCGGACTCGCGGAGTTCGCGGACCACTCCGGCGAATTCGGCCATCCCCGCCTCGGCGACCGCGGAGACGATGGCGTCCTTCCCGGCGAAGTGGCTGTACAGCACGGGCTGGCTGTATTCGATGCGATCCGCGAGTTTGCGCACGGTGACGGCGTCCCAGCCCTCGGTCTCGGCGATCTCCCGCGCGGTGTCGATGATGCGCTGCCGCCGTTCGATGCGTTCGCGTTCCTTGCGGGTCTGGATGGCGCTCATAACCGAACTCTAGCACCGCTAGACAATCTACCGACGCAAAAGTCGGTCACGCGCCCGACCCCGCGAGCCTTCTCGCCACCTGTGACCCTCGCCACGGCACGATGAATTCCACTGGGCCGCACCGTCCACACCCATGACACCCAGCGCAGAGGAGACTGACATGGCGACCACCAAGCCCCACGGACCGGCTTCGTACTTCCCGTCCATCGAGGCCACATACGGCCGCTCCGTGGACGACTGGTTCACCCTGCTCGCCGAGACCGGCATCACCGGACAGAAGGACCTGGTGAACTGGCTGAAGACCGAGCACGAGATGGGTCACGGGCACGCCACCGCGCTGGCGCAGTTCCACCTCAACCCCGGCAAGTGGGAGCGCTGACCGCGCCCGCGGAAACCTCCGCCACACACCCGACATCGGCCGCCCCCTTCCATGGGAGCGGCCGATGTCGTTGTGACAGATCAGACGTCGGTGGAGAAGCGGATGCCGCCGTCCGGGATGTCGACCCCCGGCCAGATGCGCGCGCCACGCAGCAGTTCACAACGCGCGCCGACATTCGCGCCGTCGCCGATGACGGCGTCGCGGACCAGGGCGCGCGGACCGATCCGGGCGCCGAAGCCGATGATCGAACGTTCCACAGTGGCACCGGCTTCCACCCGCGCCCCGTCGAACAGGATCGCGCCGTCCAGGCGAGCGCCCGCGCCGACCTCGGCCCCGCGGCCGACGACCGTGCCGCCGATCAGCAGCGCGCCGGGCGCGACGCCCGCACCGGGGTGGACCAGGGATTCGCCGCGCTGACCCGGCAGCGCCGGGGACGGGGCGATGCCGCGGACCAGGTCGGCCGAGCCGCGCACGAAGTCTTCGGGGGTGCCCATGTCACGCCAGTAGGAGACGTCGACGTGGCCCTGGATGTGCGCGCCCTCGGCGAGCAGGGACGGGAAGGTCTCGCGTTCGACCGAGACCGGACGGCCCGCGGGGATCTTCTCGATGTACTCGCGGCGGAAGACGTAGCAGCCCGCGTTGATCTGGTCGGTCGGCGGATCCTGGGTCTTCTCCAGGAACGCGGTGACACGGCCGTTCTCGTCGGTGGGGACGCAGCCGAAGGCGCGGGGGTCGCTGACCCGCACCAGGTGCAGGGTGACGTCCGCGCCGGAGGTGTGGTGGGTCTCGAGCACCCCGCCCAGGTCGGTGCCGCCGAGCACGTCGCCGTTGAACACCAGCACGGTGTCGGCGCGCAGCTTGGGCAGCACGTTGCGAATGCCGCCGCCGGTGCCCAGGGCCTCGCTCTCGGTGACGTATTCGAGCTCGAGGCCGAGGTCGGAGCCGTCGCCGAAGTGCTCTTCGAACACCTCCGCCTTGTAGGAGGTGCCGAGCACCACATGAGTGATGCCGGCGTCGGCGATGCGCGCGAGCAGGTGCTGCAGGAACGGCAGTCCGGCCGTGGGCAGCATCGGCTTGGGAGCGGACAAGGTCAGCGGACGCAGGCGGGTGCCCTGGCCTCCGACCAGGATCACCGCGTCCGTGGACCCGGCGGTGTTACCGCTGTTCGCCATCTTCTCCCCTGTGTCAGGTGGTCAGTGATACGCGACCGCAGATCCTAACCGCCCCAAATGTTAAACAGAGCCGTTTCGATCTCGTTCGCGCAGTGCGGATCGAACCGCAAGTTTGCAGCGCACCGCAAGTCCAGCTTTCAGTGCCACCCGAAGTGGGGCTTGCCACCAGTGCGGATGCCGGTCGGCCTGGAAACGGTACGCGCTGGCGTGATGGGCGGGCAGCATGGTCTCCGGGTGACGACCCGCGGCATGCCCCTTGGCGTGCGTGACCTCGGCGGACGGCACGAAGACATTGTGCCAGCCCGCCCGGCCCATCCGGTCGCCGAAGTCGACATCCTCCATGTACATGAAGTAACGGGAGTCGAAACCGTCGATGGAATCGAAGGCCGCGCGACGCACCAGCAGGCAGGAACCCGACAGCCAGCCCACCGAACGCTCCGAGATGGCCTCGTTGTCCTGGCGGTAGCGCAGCGTCCACGGGTTCTTGGGCCAGATGCTGCCCAGGATGGCGTGGCCGGCGCCGTCGGCGATGCCCGGCACCGAGCGCGCGGACGGGTAGGTGCTGCCGTCCGGCTCGAGCACCTTGGGGCCCAGCGCACCGGCGCGCGGCCAGCGGCGGGCGGCGGCCAGCAGCTCGTCGATGGCGTCAGTGCTCCAGCGCACGTCCGGGTTGGCGATGACGATGAACTCGATGTCCGGGTCGATCTCGGCCACCGCGCGGTTGATCGCGCCGCCGTAGCCGATATTGCCGCCGGTGCGTAGCAGGCGCACGTGGGCGTTGGCCTCGGCGGCCAGTTCCGGGGAACCGTCGACCGAGCCGTTGTCGGCCAGGATGACCTGCGGCTTCTCACCGGTCGCGATGGCCAGGGTGCTGATGAAGTGTTCCAGGTGCTCGCCGGGCGAGTAGGTCACCGTGACGACTGCCAGCTGCGGTTTTTTCGCCGCGGCGGGGGGCTGTCCGACAGAATCCGAGGGGCTCACGGGGGCCCAGGATAGTCGGAGACGGCGGCCAGTGCGTCGTTCAGTGCCGACTTCCAGTCCCGCAGCGGCGACAGGCCGCCCGCGGCCCACGAATTGCCCGAAAGGACCGAATACGCCGGGCGCGGAGCGGGTCTCGGGAAATTCTCGGTGCCGCAGGGCCGTACGCGTTCGGGGTCCGCGCCGAGGCCCGCGAAGACCGCGCGCGCCAGATCGAACCAACTGGCTTGTCCGGCATTGGTGGCGTGCAGGATTCGGGGTACCCCGGGATTGACACCCGCCCCCAGCGTCCCCGCGAGTTCCAGCAGACCCGCCGCGAGATCGAGGGCGTAGGTGGGCGAGCCGATCTGGTCGTCCACCACCGTGATGGTGTCGCGCTCGCCCTCCAGCCGCCGCATGGTCGCCACGAAATCACCGGTGTCGCCGGTGTAGACCCAGGCGGTCCGCACGATGCGCGCGTCCGGCGAATACTCCAGAACCGCTTGCTCGCCAGCGAGTTTCGTCCGCCCGTAGACCGTGGCCGGTCCGGTCGGATCGTCCGGTTCGTACGGGTGGGAGGCCGTGCCGGGAAACACGTAATCGGTGGAGACGTGAATGAGCCGGGCGCCGCGTTCGGCGCACACCCGGGCCAGCACGCCCGGCCCGGTGGCGTTCACCGCGAAGGCGGCCTCGGGCTCGGACTCGGCCTGATCGACGGCGGTGTAGGCCGCGCAGTTGATCAGTACGTCACCGGGTTTCACCAGTTCACGCACGGCGTCGGCGGCGGTGATGTCGAGATCGGCGTGGGCCAGGCCGCGCGCCCCGGGGGCGAGGGTGGTCAGGGCCCGGCCGAGCTGGCCGCGCGCTCCGGTCACCAGCAGCCGGGCGGTCTCGTGGCGCGGCTGTCCGGTGGTCGGGCTCACGTCGTCGGCAATCACGGCTGTCAGTGTGGCACGCCACGTCCGCCACCTCGCGAACCCGTCGCGACCTGTGGATTCATTCGGACAGACCGGGGTAATCGGGCGACATCGCGCGACTCACGGAGTCCGGGCTACGGCAACTGAACGGTTACCGCCACTAGCCTGCAGGGTGGGGGTCTCCCATTCGATTCGACCTCGCTTGCCGGGGTCCAGTGGGCCGAGTTTGGAAAGGACAGTCGGTTGCCGGAGAGTGCCTGGGCATCCGTGCCGAAAGGGTCCCGCCCATCAGCGATGCGCCCGCGGCAGCGGGGCGGGCCGGGCCGGGCACTGGCGGCGCTGGCCGCGGTGCTGGCCCTGACGGTGACCGGACTCGGCTGGCACAGCGTGGACCAGCTGGTGTCGGGCATCGAGCGGATCGGCAATCTGGGACTGGGCGGCGGCAAGTCCGACGGCGCGACCGACATCCTGATGGTCGGCATCGACTCACGCACCGACGCGCACGGAAATCCGCTCACCCAGGACGAATTGGCCATGCTGCACGCCGGCGACGACGGCGAGGGCGGACTCAATACCGACACCATCATCCTGATCCGGGTGCCCAACAACGGGCGGTCCGCCGTCGCCGTCTCCATCCCGCGCGACTCCTACGTGGACATCCCGGGCCTGGGCAAGGGAAAGATCAACTCCGCGTACGGCATCACCAAGTCGACCCTGCAGCAGAAGCTGATCGATCAGGGCGTCTCCCCCGCCGAGGCGGACAAGCGCTCCACCCAGGCCGGACGGCAGGCGCTGGTCAAGTCGGTGGCCGGGCTCACCGGCATCACCGTCGACCACTACGCCGAGGTCGGGCTGCTGGGCTTCGTGCTGCTCACCGACGCGGTCGGCGGGGTCGACGTGTGCCTGAACAACGTGGTGGACGAACCGCTCTCGGGCGCGGACTTCCCGTCCGGCAAGCAGAAGCTCGACGGCGCAGAGGCTTTGAGTTTCGTGCGCCAGCGCCACGACCTGCCGCGCGGCGATATCGACCGGATCGTGCGCCAGCAGGTGTACATGGCGCAGCTGGTGCACCAGGTGCTCAGCGCCAAGGTGCTCGCCAGCCCCGGCCGGTTGAAGGAGCTCAGCGACGCGGTCGGCCGCACCGTGGTGCTCGACGACGACTGGGACGTGCTCAGCTTCCTGCACCAGCTGCAGGACCTGGCGGGCGGCGAGGTGAAGTTCGAGACCATTCCGGTCAAGGACCTCAACGGCTGGACCGACAACGGCGAATCCGTGGTCCGGGTGGATCCGACAGCCGTGCACAAGTACGTGACCGCCGCGGTCGGCGACGACGACGAGGACACCAAGGGCGACGGCGGCATCGAGCCGTCCACTGTCATCGCCGACGTCTACAACGCCTCCGGCGCCGGCGGCCTGGCCGCGCAGGCCGCACAGGCGCTGGCCGCCAAGGGTTTCCGCACCGGCACGGTGGACAACTGGATCGGCGGGCCGGTGCAGAGCAGCCGGGTGCTGGCCGCCTCGGGCGGCGACCCCAAGGCGCGCGCGGTGGCGCAGGCGCTGGGCGGGCTGCCGGTGATGGCGGAGCCGGGACTGCCCGAGGGCTCGGTCCGGGTGGTGCTGGCGGGTGACTACTCTGGTCCGGGTTCGGCGAAGGGCAGCGTCACGTTCGATTTCTCCGGAACCGCGACCGCGACGCCCGTGCCCCCAGCCCCACCTATCGACGCCGGCACGAACGGACCGAAATGCGTGAACTGAACGAGACCCTCACCGAAGCGGTACTCGACCCCATCCTCGCCCGCGACCCCGCCGGGCCGCGCATCACCTATTACGACGACGCCACCGGCGCGCGCATCGAACTGTCCGCGCTCACGCTGGCCAACTGGGCGGCCAAGACCGCCAATATGATTCGCGACGAATTCGGGCTCACCTCCGGCGCCCGGGTGGCGGTCCTGCTGCCGGCGCACTGGCAGACCGCCGCGGTGCTGCTGGGCTGCTGGTGGGCGGGCGTCGAGGTGGTGCTGCACGCCGATCCGGACGCCGAACTGGCGCTGGTGACCGCCGACCGCATCGACGAGGCCGACGGTATCGCCGAGGTGGCCGCGCTCTCGCTGGACCCGATGGGCATGCCGGTGCGCGATCTGCCGATCGGCATCACCGACTACGCCACCTCGGTCCGCGTCCACGGCGACCAGTTCCGCCCGCACGGCATCGGCTGTGCCCTGGACGGCACCTCGGTCTCCGCCGTCCTCGACGAAGCCCGCAAATCGGCTGCCCGCCAGGGCTTCACCGCCGAGGACCGGGTCCTGTCCACCACGTCCTGGGACACCCCCGCCGAACTGATCGACGGCTTCGTCGCGGTACTGGCCGCCGGTGCCTCACTCGTCCAGGTCACCAACCCCGACCCCGCCGCCCAGGAGCGCCGCGTCGCCACCGAGCGCGTCACCGCCCAGCGCCGCTGACGATCCGCCGCCGGGCGATGGGGTTCCAGCGGCTGGCGTCGTCGGTCGACGTGGGGTTCCAGGGGCTTGCCCCTGGGAGGTGCTCCTACCCCGGTAGGAGCACACTTTCCCTCCTCGGGATGTTTATCCACGGCAAGCGTTTACGTACCGTGGAATCATCCGATGACGAGGGAGTCCCGCGATGATGAGTCCCCGATACTGGGCCCGATGGATGGTCGAGCACGGTGCCCCGCGCTGGGGTCTGCGTTGGCAGGCCCGCCACGATGTTCCGTTCGCGAAACTGATCACCACGTCGGACGCGCTCCACGATCCGTATCCCCTGATCGAGGACATCCGTGCCCGCGGCCGCCTGGTGCACAACCCGTACACCTGGGCGACGGCCGACTACGAGCTGATCCGCGCCATCCTGCGCGATAACCGCTTCGGCGCGTTCGGCCCGGACGGCGTGGACATGCCCGCCTGGCTGCGCGATCGCCTGAAGCGGGCGCAGACGCCGCCGAATCCGGTGGAGCCGCCGTCCATGCTGATGATCGATCCGCCCGATCACACCCGCATCCGCAAGTCGGTGTCGGCGGCGTTCACCCCGCGCGCCATCGGCCGGCTGCGTGATCGGGTGGAGTCGGTGACCGCCGAACTGCTCGACGAGCTGCCGCCGGAGGGCTCGGCCGACCTGATCGCGGCCTTCGCCCAGCAGGTGCCGATCGCCATCATCACCGAGATGCTGGGTTTCCCGCAGGCGTCCCGCGACGAGTTCCTGAGCTGGGGTGACGCCGCCAGCCCGCTGCTGGACATCGGCATCTCGTGGCGGGCCTGGCGCGACGCGTACGCGGCCATGAGCGTGATGGACGAGTACCTGAACGGGCATCTGGCGAAGCTGCGGGCCACCCCGGGCGAGGACATCCTGTCCAGTCTGGTGACGGCCGGGGAGCTGAACGAGCGCGAGCTGAAGGCGACCGCGAGCCTGCTCATGGGCGCAGGGTTCGAGACCACCGTGAACCTGATCGGCAACGGCGTGGTCCAGCTGCTGTCGCACCCGGAGCAGCTGGCCATGCTGCGCGCGGATCCGGATCTGTGGCCGCAGGCGATCGACGAGATCCTGCGCTTCGACCCGCCGGTCACCATGACCGCGCGCATCGCCCTGGCCGACGCCGAGGTCGGCGATCAGCGGCTGGCGGCGGGCAGCGTCCTGGTGATGTCGCTGGCGGGCGCGAACCGCGATCCCCAGAAGTTCACCGACCCCAATCGGTTCGACATCACCCGCGCGAACGCCCGCGAGCACCTGACCTTCTCCAGCGGCATCCACACCTGTCTGGGCGCGAGCCTGGCCCGGATGGAGGGCGTGCACGCGCTGCGCGCGCTGTTCGACGCGTTCCCGGATCTGGCGCTGGCGGGCGCGCCCGAACGCCGCCCGCTCTACACGCTGCACGGGTACGCGCACCTGCCCGCGCACCTGGGCCGCCGGGCCACCGCCACCGTGTAGCCCGCCGCGGTGGGGCGGGATCGGTTGCGGCTCAGTAGAAGCCGACGACGTCGTCGCCCCACACGGAGTTGCGGTCGCGGTCGGGATCGTCGACGACCCGGTCCACGCCGTCGATGACGAGCGTGGTCCGGGTGGCGGCGTGGTAGGGCGGCCAGTGCTTGGATCCGTCGATGGCGGCGGGCACGCCGTATTCGGCGAAGGCCAGCCAGCGGCGCATCACCCGGCCCGAAACCTCCTGCGCCGCTTTGCGTCCGCCGAGCCAGAAGGTCGGGTCGTAGTCGAAGGAACCGAAATTGCCGAACACATACGGCAATTCGGTGGCGTGGCCCGCTCCGACCCGGGCCGCCTTGAGCATGGGGGTGGCGTGGTCGAACCGGTACATCCAGGTCGGCGAGTGCGTGGAGTGCGCGTCGGCCACCCACTGCGCGGGCATCCGGAACGCGGCGTCGGTCGACATGATCATCGCGCCGCGCGACGTGCCCGCGGCGTAGGCGGCCGCGAACTCGGCGACGCGTTCGGGTGACAGGCCCGGATGCTCGGCGGCGACCGAACGCAGCATGGAGTTCACCGCGTCCGGGGTGACCGGCATGATCGGCGAGCGCAGCAGCCGGAACAGCGAGGATTCGTCCTTGTTGGTGCCGATGAGCAGCGGCACCCGATGCGACCGCCCCTGCTGGAAGCGCTCGCTCGGGTAGCCGGGCAGCACATCGCCGTCCACCACCGGCGCGGCGGCCAGGCGGCCCGGTTCCCGCGCGGGCACCTCGTCGAAGAGGGTTCCCGCCGCGGTCACCATGCGTTCGAGCGGCATGGTGAGCAGTTCGATAGCGCGATCGGGCGGCAGCTCCAGCAGCTCCAGATAGCGCTTGGCCACCACGGCGGCCCGCTCCGGACCGAAAACCGCTGTGGCGGGCGGTGATTGGGCGATGGCGCGATGGAACAGGCCCGCCGACAGCGGCGAGGTGAGCAGCGCGGTGACGCAGCCCGCGCCGGAGGATTCGCCGAAGATGGTGACATTGCCCGGGTCCCCGCCGAAGGCCGCGATATTGTCGCGCACCCAGGCCAGGGCCGCGATCTGGTCGTGCAGTCCCAGGTTCGGGACGAACTCCTCGCCCAGCGAGGACAGGTCCAGGAAGCCCAGGGCCCCGACCCGGTAGTTCACGCCGACCACGATCACCTGACCGGCCTCGGCGAGGCGGCGGCCGTCGTAGATGGCCTGGGCGGCGGTCCCCAGGCAGTAGGCGCCGCCGTGCAGCCACACCATGACCGGGCGGGGTTCGTCGACGGCGGCGGCCGGGGCCCAGACATTGAGCCACAGGCAGTTCTCGCCCATGCGCAGGTTGGCGTCGACGGGCACGAAGCCCGGGGTCTGCGGGGCGACGTCGCCGTAGCGCACGCATTCGCGGACGCCGGTCCAGGGTCGCGCGGGTTGCGGCAGGCGGAAGCGGTGGGGACCGGCCGTGCTGTCGGCGTAGGGAATGCCCCGCCAGACCGCGGCCGACCCGATGACGGCGCCGGACACGGCGCCGGACACCGTCCGTGCCACCGGCGCCTCATCGCGTTCGGTCCGCTCGTCGAAGATCCGAGTGTTCACACGACACCTCCTCGTACTCCGTAAATCGAGGGTACTGGTGGTTCGCGGGTCGCCGGGCGATCATCGTCAGCGCGCCGCACGAGCTCGGCGGTGTGGTCTACGCTGGCCGGGTGCCGAGCTATGCGTATCGATGCCGCAGCTGCGGCGACACCTTCGAGCTGACCCGTCCGATGGCCGAGGCGTCCGCCCCCGCGACCTGCCCCGACGGCCACGACGACACCGTCAAGCTGCTGACCACCTTCGGAACCGTGAGCCGTGGCGGCGCCGCCCCGGTGTCCATGCCGGCCCCGCCGGCCGGCGGGGGCTGCTGCGGCGGCGGAGGCTGCTGCTAGCTCGCCGGTCCGGCGTTCTCGTCCGTCTTCTTGTCCGTGTGGCCCAGTGCGCGATCCGGGGCCACGCGGTCGCGGACGCGTTGTTTCAGCAGCGCGATATCGGGAAAACCGCCGTCGGCCTTGCGTTCCCAGATCTGCTCGCCGTCGACGGTGATGCGGAAGACGCCACCCTCGCCCGGAACCAGGGCGACCTCCGACAGGTCGGTGGCGAAGGTGGTCAGCAACTCCTGGGCCATCCAGCTCGCGCGGAGCAGCCAGCGGCACTGTGTGCAGTATTCGATCGCTACGCGAGGCATGTCCGCGACCCTATCCCGCCCCACCGACAGCGCCGCCCGCACCCGTCGGCGGCCCTCGGTACGCACCGCCCGCATCGTCCGAATCGGTGGCGGCGGAACGACTTCCGCAGCCGGCCCGGCCACGGCGTGACGCCCGGATCTGTCGGTGCCCTCGGATAGAACTATGTCAACCGAGGAAGGGGGATGGATGACCACCGCTTGGACCGCCGACCACATCGGCTCGCTCGCACCGGACGCCGCGTCGCTGACCGCCGCCCGCAAATTGCGCGGCAAGTGGAGCGGCACCGGGATTCACGACACGGCGCTGTGGGGGCTGTGCAAGGGCAGCGGCAGCCGCCCGTACCAAACCATCGTCGACCTGGCCGGACCCGCGTACAAATGCACGTGCCCGAGCCGCAAGTTCCCGTGCAAGCACGCCCTGTCGCTGCTGCTGTCGTGGAGCGCGGGCGAGGTACCCACCGCGGACGCCGTGGGCGATTTCGCGGCCGACTGGCTGGGCGGCCGGGCCGCCCGCGCCGCCAAGAAGGCCGCGCCCGAGGCCACGCCCGCGGCGAGCTCCGGGGCCACCGCCGATCAGCGCCGCGCCCGGGTCACCGCGGGCCTGGCCGACCTGGACACCTGGCTCACCGACCAGGTCCGCACCGGTCTGGCCCAGTCCGACCGTTCGATGCGCGCCTTCGAGACCGTGGCGGCGCGCATGGTCGACGCGCAGGCCCCCGGCGTGGCCGCCACCTTGCGCCAATTGCCGCTCGCCACAAGCCATTCCGACTGGCCCCGGCTACTGTTGCGCGAATACGCCCGGCTGCACCTGCTGGCGACCGCGCACACCCGCCTCGACGAGCTCTCCCCCGGCCTGCGCGCCAGCGTGCGCACCCATATCGGCTACCAGACCCCGGCCGACTCGGTCCGCGTCGAACCCGCGGTCCGCGACCGCTGGCAGGTCCTGGGCGTCCGCACCACCACCGAGGACGGCCTCTACACCCGCCGGGTCTGGCTGCGCGGACGGGCCTCGGGCCGCTGGGCCCTGATCCTGGACCACCACTACGGCAGTCCCGCCTTCCCCAACGACACCCCGGCCCCGGGCTTCCAAGTGGACGCGAACCTGCACTTCTATCCCGCCGCCGCGCCCCTGCGCGCCATCTGGGGCGATCGCCACGAGGACATTCCCGAACCCTTCACCACGATCCCGCTGCCGGGATTCACCGGCGAGAACAACCGCGGCGATTGTGCCGCGCCGATGGCGGCAGCTGCCCGCGACGGATCCGACCCACACGCCCCCGACATGGGCAGCCACCTGACCGAGGCCACGTCGAACCAGGCCGAGGCGACGTCGAACCACGCCGAGCCGGTGCCGAACCCGCCCGAGGCCACGTCGAATCACGCCGAGCCGGTGTCGAACCAGGCCAAAGCCGTGTCGAACGTATCCAGCGCAGGGGCGAACGGGGACGCCACGAGGTCGGACTTGCGGCCGGGCGGTATCGCCGCCGCTCTCGATGAACAGTCGCGGGCGCTGGGAGCCGATCCGTTCCTGCGGTCGTGGCCGGTGCTGCTGGCCGATGTCGTTCCGGTTCGGAGCGAAAAGGGTTGGGACATAGTGGAATCCGGGGGCGACGCACTGCCGGTGTCGACGACCGAGGGCGAGCCGTGGCGGCTGCTCGGGCTGTCGGGTGGACACGCGGTCACCCTGCTCGCCGAATGGACCGTCGACGGGCTGGTTCCCGTCGCAGCGCTCGCCGACGGTGTGATGGTGGATGTCGGTGTGGCGCTGGGGACTCCGAACCCCGTCCGCGGCGGGATAGAGGACGCCGGTAGCGCCGAGCTGGTGTCGGCGGCGTTGGTGGGCACGGCACGACGGCAGGCGGACCTGTCGGGATTGGCCTCGCCCGTCACCTCGGCCGCGACCGCGCTGAGCGGGGATCCGGCGGTTGTTCTGCTGGAATCCATTGCGCTGCAGGATTGTTTCGCGCGCGGCGGCGTCACCGCCGGTTCCGGTGAGCATGGGGCCGCCGCGTCCGATGACGAGCGGCCGCTGCTGCCCGCCGCCGCGGGGGCGCGGTTGGTCGACATGCTGTCGGACAATTCGTCGTTCCTCGAGGAGTGGTTCGCGCTGGCCGCGCCGCGGGATTTCCGCGCGCCGGACGGCTTGGTGAGCGTCCTGCTCGATCGCGCCAAAGCGCTCGCCCCGCATCGGGAGCCGCTGTTGCGGCTGGCCGGGGCGCGGGGACGGTGGCTGGCCGGGCAGCATCCGGGCTGGAAGTCGCTGGTGCGGGCGGCCGCCGAGGACGAGAGCGTGTGGTCGCACGGCCGGGCGACGGAACGGCGCAGCTGGCTGGCGCAGTTGCGGCAGCGCGATCCGGCGGCCGCGAGCGCGGCGCTGGCCGGATCGTGGGGCACCGAGTCCGGGCCCGGTAAGGCCGATCTGCTGGCGGTGCTCGCCGACGGGCTCTCGCCGGCCGACGAGCCGCTGCTCGAGACCGCGCTCGACGATCGGCGCGCGGAGGTGCGGCGGCTGGCCGCGGATCTGCTGGGGCGGCTGCCGGATTCGGCGTTCGCGCGACGGATGTCGCAGCGGGCATCGGCCTGGCTGAGTTTCGGCGCGCGCCCGGTCACGCCGCTACTGGTCACCACCGGCCCCGGCGTGCTCGACGACGCGGCCCGCCGCGACGGGGTCGGGGATTCCTTCGGCTACACCACCTACCGCGCCGACGGTGCACCCGATCTGGCCACCGAATGGCTGCACCGGGTGGTGGCGGCCACGCCGCTGCGGCACTGGGAACGGCTGCTCGGCTCCCCCGAGGAGGCGGTCCGGGTGTCCATGGCCGACGGTGTACGCGGACCCATGTTCGCGGGCTGGACCGATGCCGCACTGGCACAGGGCGATCCGGCGTGGGCGCGGGCCCTGTTCGGGGCGATCTCCGGTCCGGCCGCCCGCGACGCCGATTCCGACAAGTTGCGCGCGCTGTTCGCGCTCCAGCCCGAGGCCGATCAGGTGCGGTACCTGCGCGGCCTGGATTCCAGCTGGCTCGCCGAGATCGAATCCCTGTTGCGCGCCATGCCCCGGCAGTGGCCCGGCCCGATGGCCGAGCACGTGCTGCGGCTGCTCACCGAGCGCGCTCAGCTGTGCGCCGACCGGCCGGGTGCGCCCAGCCTGGTGCCCGGCTCGTATCGGACGCTGTTCCGCGCGGCGTCCGCCCACTTCCCGGTGGAGCTGGCCGGACTGGTGTCCGGTCTGGCCCGCCGCTGCGCGGATCCGTACTGGGAGCAGGCTTTCGACCAGCTCGCCCATGACCTCATTGAACGCAAGACGATGCTCGAGGAGTTGCAGTGACCATTGCTCAGGAAGTCACCATCGCTCAGGAACCGGACGCCCTGCTGCGCCCGCACGCCGAACAGGCCTTCGCCGACGAGCTGAAGGCCCTGGCCGCGGCCGACGACCGCCCGCGTCCGCCCTCCTGGAACCTGTCGCCGTGGGCGGTGGTCACCTATCTGCTGGGTGGCACGCTGTCCGACGGCACCGTGATCACGCCCAAGTACGTGGGCCCGCGCCGGATCATGGAGGTCGCGGTCGCCACCCTGGCCACCGACCGCGCGCTGCTGCTGATCGGCGTCCCCGGCACCGCGAAAACGTGGGTGTCGGAACATCTCTCGGCCGCCATCGCCGGACATTCGACGCTGCTGGTGCAGGGCACCTCCGGTACCGCCGAGGAGGCCATCCGCTACGGCTGGAACTATGCCCGGCTGCTGGCCGAGGGTCCGAGCGAGGCGGCGCTGGTGCCCTCGCCGATCATGACCGCCATGCGCGCCGGGTCCATCGCCCGGCTCGAGGAGCTCACCCGCATCCCGTCGGATGTGCAGGACGCGCTGATCACGGTGCTGTCGGAGAAGACGCTGCCGGTGCCGGAACTGGGCACGGAGGTACAGGCGGCCAAGGGCTTCAATGTGATCGCCACCGCCAATGACCGCGACCGCGGCGTCAACGAGCTGTCCTCCGCGCTGCGCCGCCGGTTCAACACCGTGGTGCTGCCGCTGCCGGCCGGGGAGGACGAGGAGGTCTCCATCGTGACCCGCCGCGTCGAACAGCTCGGTGTCGCACTGGAACTGCCCGCCGTGCCCGCCGCCGCCGAGGAGATCCGCCGCGTGGTGCGGGTGTTCCGGGAACTGCGCTCGGGCATGACCGAGGACGGCCGCACCAAGCTCAAGTCGCCAACCGGCACGCTGTCCACGGCCGAGGCGATCTCGGTGATCACCAATGGCATCGCGCTGGCGGCGCACTTCGGCGACGGTGTGCTGCGGCCCGCCGATATCGCGGGCGCGGTGCTGGGCGCGGTCATCAAGGATCCGGTGGCCGACCAGGTGGTGTGGACCGAGTATCTGGAAGCCGTTGTGCGGCAGCGCGCGGACTGGGCGGACTTCTACCGCGCCTGCCGCGAGGTGCACGAATGACGGCCGCCACGATCCCGGCCGACACCGCTGACGCCGCCGAGACCGCCCTGCCGAGCGAGACCGTGGCTTTCACCGAGGCCGCGGGCCCGGCCGAGACGCGGGTGTTCGGCATCCGCCATCACGGCCCCGGGTCGGCGCGCTCGCTGGCGCTGGCGCTGGCGCGGTTCCGTCCCGACGCCATCCTCATCGAGGGCCCTTCGGACGCCGATCCGCTGGTCGGTTACATTGCGGCCGAGGGCATGTCACCGCCGGTGGCCCTGCTCGCCTATCAGCCCGACAGTCCCGCCAAGGCCGCGTTCTGGCCGTTCGCGACCTTCTCCCCGGAGTGGGTGGCGCTGCGGTACGCGGCGGAGAACGGTGTGACCGCGGGCTTCTGCGACCTGCCGGCCTCGATCTGCCTGGCGGTCGAGGACGAGCCGGGCGATCGGACCGACCCGCTCGGCATCCTGGCCTCGGCCGCCGGCTACGACGACGCCGAACGCTGGTGGGACGCCATCGTCGAATCCGCCTCGGACGCCGATATCTTCCCGGCGGTCAACGAGGCCATGGCCGCCCTGCGTGAGCACGCGGAGGATCGTGCGGAGGTCTCGGAGGAATCCGATTCCGCCGGCCCGGCCGAGGGGTCCGGGACAGCCGAGGGGTCCGGGACAGCCGAGGGGTCCGGGACAGCGGAGGGGTCCGGGACAGCGGAGGAGGAGCCGTTCTCGGCTGCCACGGCGCGGATCACGGTGGACGCGCACACCCTGCGTCGCGAGGCGCACATGCGCCAGATCATGCGAAAAGCCTTGAAGGACGGGGCGAAACGGCTGGCCGTGGTGTGCGGCGCGTGGCACGCGCCCGCGCTGGAGGGCAAGCTGGGCCCGGCCGCGGCCGATGCCCGGCTGCTCAAGGGCATGCCCAAGGGCAAGGCCACGCTGACCTGGGTGCCGTGGACGCATTCGCGGCTGGCGAGCTCGTCCGGCTACGGCGCGGGCATCACCTCCCCGGGCTGGTACCACCACCTGTTCACCGAGACCGACCAGCCGATCGCCCGCTGGCTCACCAAGGTGGCGGGCACCCTGCGCGCCCACGATCTGCCGGTGTCGAGCGCGCACATCATCGAATCCATCCGGCTGGCCGAGACTCTCGCGACCCTGCGGGAGCGGCCGCTGGCCGGACTGTCGGAGGTCACCGAGGCCACCCGGTCGGTGCTGTGCGACGGCGACGAGACCCTGTTGCGGCTGGTCAGCACCGAACTGGTGGTGGGCGAGGCGCTCGGGACGGTGCCCGAGGGCACGCCGACGGTGCCGCTGGAGGCGGACCTGCGGGCCCAGATCAAGACGCTGCGGCTCAAGCAGCAGGCCCTGGAGCGCACCGTCGACCTGGATCTGCGCACCGACGGCGGGCTCGCGAGATCGCGTCTGCTGCACCGGCTCCGGCTGCTGGGCATCGAGTGGGGGCGGCTGACCGACAGCCAGGTCCGCAACGCGGGCACCTTCCGCGAGACCTGGACCCTGCGCTGGCGGCCGGAACTGGCGATCGCGATCGTGGAGGCGTCGCGCTGGGGCACCACCCTGCGGTCGGCCGCCGAGGCGAAGATCCTCGACGCCGCCCGGGATCCGGACGCCACGGTCGGGAAGGTGGCGTCCGCGTTGGAGGAGGCCCTGCTGGCCGATCTCGGCGGGGCCACCGACGGACTGATCGCCCGGCTGGAAACCGTTGCGGCCCTGGATCACGATGTCACCCACCTGATGTCGGCGCTGCCCGGCCTGCTGCGCATCGCCCGCTACGGCGATGTGCGCGGCACCGACGGCGCGGCGCTGACCCGGGTGGCGGACAGCCTGCTGGTCCGTAGTTGCGCCGGTCTGCCGGGCGCGGTGACCGGACTCGACGCCGACGCGGCCGCCGCGCTGCGCAGCCGGATCGACGCGGTGCACCTGGCGCTGTCGAACCGCGACGACGAATGGGCCTCGGGGACTTGGCTGTCCACCCTCGAGACGCTGGCCGATCGCGACGACGTCCATGGCGGCATCGTCGGCCGCGCCGTGCGGCTGCTCTGCGACGCCGAGCGCATCGGCGACGAGGAGTCCGGCCGCCGACTATCCGCGGCGCTGTCGGTCGGCCGCACCGCGCCGGACAAGGCGGCCTGGATCGACGGCTTCCTCGGCGGCCGCGGCCTGCTGCTGGTGCACGACCGAAACCTGTTGTCGCTCATCGACAGCTGGCTGGGTGGACTCGACGAGGACCAGTTCGTGGCCACCCTGCCCCTGCTGCGCCGGACCTTCGGCGCGTTCGAGGCCGGGGAGCGGCAGGCCATCGGCCAGGCCGTCCGTCACGGCGCGCCGATGACTGCGGCCACCGCCGGGACCGAGTACGACGCGACCCGTGGAACGCTGGCCATGCGGGCGGCGGCCGAGATCCTCGGAGTGGCCTGATGAGCCCGCGCGGCGGTGGCCGGAGCCGGCTGCGGAGCCTTCGGCCGCAGGCCGGGCGCCTGAGCCGGCCCGGCTCGGAGCATGACTCCGCTTGGGGCACAACCAGTTACCACTCATACTTATCGTGGGGGATGGCATGAACGAGATCGACGAAGCGCAGCTGCGGCGGTGGCGGCTGGTGCTCGGCAGCGCCGGGGAGGCCGGGCTCGGCTGCGGCGGCCTGAGCAACCCCGACGATCAGGCGATGGACCGCGCGCTGGGGTCGCTCTACGACTCCGGGCAGGGCGGGAGCGGACGGCGCTCGGGCGGGCTCGGCGGGTCCGCGCCGCAGGTGTCGCGGTGGCTGGGCGATATTCGCCGCTACTTCCCCTCGACCGTGGTGGAGGTGATGCAACGGGACGCGGTGGATCGGCTCAACCTCACCGAATTGCTGCTGGAGCCCGAGCTTCTGGAAGCGGTCGAACCGGATGTGCACCTGGTCGGAACGCTGCTGAGCCTGAACCGGGTGATGCCGGAGACCACCAAGGCCACCGCGCGCGTGGTGGTGGAGAAGGTGGTCAAGGAGATCGAGCGGCGGATCGCGGCGCAGACCGTGGCCGCCGTGGGCGGCGCGCTGAACCGGGCGGCCCGGGTGTCGCGCCCCAAACTGCGGGACATCGACTGGGACCGAACGATTCGCAAGAACCTGGCGAACTATCTGCCCGATCACCGAACCGTGGTGCCCGAGCGGCTGGTCGGGTACGGCCGCAAGGCGCAGGCGGTGAAGCGGGACGTGGTGCTGGCCATCGACCAGTCCGGGTCGATGGCGTCGAGTGTGGTGTACGCGTCGGTGTTCGGCGCGGTGCTGGCGTCCATGCGGTCGCTGCGCACCTCGCTGGTGGTGTTCGACACCGCCGTCGTGGATCTCACCGAGAAGCTGTCGGATCCGGTGGAGGTGTTGTTCGGCACCCAGCTGGGCGGCGGCACCGATATCAATCGGGCCATCGCGTACTCGCAGTCGCTCATCACCCGCCCGGCCGATTCGCTGTTCGTGCTGATCTCCGATCTCTATGAGGGCGGAGTCCGGGCGGAGATGCTGCGGCGCATTCGCGCCATGAAGGAATCGGGGGTGCAGGTGGTGGTGTTGCTGGCGCTGTCGGACGAGGGCGCCCCGGCCTACGACCGCGACAACGCGGCGGCGCTGACCGCCCTGGGTGTGCCCGCTTTCGCGTGCACCCCGGACAAGTTCCCGGACCTGCTCGCGGTGGCCTTGGACCGCGGTGACGTGCAAGCTTGGGCGCATCTCAACGCGGGTTGAGGGCTGGTCAGCGACAATCGATCGGTGTCGGGCACTTGATAGGCTGCCTGGCGGATTCAGGCTCGTGGCAGATTTGGTTTCGGGAAGCGGGTGCTTGGTTTGCGCTCTGGTGATGTGTTCGCCGGTTACGTCATCGAACGCGAGCTCGGCCGTGGCGGCATGGGCTCGGTGTATCTGGCCAAGCACCCGCGGCTGCCCCGGATGACCGCCCTCAAGCTGCTCAATCAGGAGATGTTCTCCGACGACGAGATTCGCGCCCGCTTCATCCGCGAGGCGGATCTCGTCGCCCGGCTGGACCACCCGAATATCGTCACCGTCTACGACCGCGGCGACGAGGGCGAGCAGCTGTGGATCTCGATGCAGTTCATCGACGGCGTGAACGCCTCCTCCATCAGCCCCGGCACGCTGCCGCCGCTGCGGGCGGTCCAGATCATCACCGAGACCGCCAAGGCCCTCGACTACGCGCACGGCCTCAATGTCCTGCACCGGGACGTGAAGCCGGCCAATATCCTGCTGGCCCGCTCGTCCTCCAAGACCGGCTCCAGCGAGCGGGTCTACCTGACCGACTTCGGTATCGCCCGCCTGCGTGACGACACCGGGCATCTGACCCAGACCGGCACCGTCACCGCCACTCTCGCCTACGCCTCCCCCGAGCAGCTGACCGGCGCGTCCCTCGACGGCCGCTCCGACCAGTATTCGCTGGCCTGCACCCTGTTCCAGCTGCTCACCGGCGCGGTCCCGTTCGAGGGCACCAGCCCGGCCGCCGTCATCCGCGGCCACCTGCAGCAGCCGCCGCCCCAGGCCAGCCCGCTGCGCCAGGCCCTGCCCCGGGCCATCGACGCCGTCCTGGCCAAGGCCCTGGCCAAGCGCCCCGCCGACCGCTACCGCTCGTGCGTCGAATTCGCCACGGCCGCCGAACGAGCCCTCTCGGCTCCGGCCGCCCCGCCGCGGCCGCCGACGCCCGCGCACCCCCAGCCGATCGTGGCCCCGCGCCCGCCGACCCCGGCCCGCCCGCAGCCGGTGATCCAGCGCCCGCCGACGCCCACCCCGTCGACCCCGCGCCCGCTGGTCGGCCCCGGCCCCGCCTACACCAATCAGGGCCCCGCGTACCCGTCGCCGCCGACGTCGGGCCCGTCGTACCCGAACCAACAGGCCCCGTCGTACCCGCACCACCCGATCCACAACCAGCAGACCTCGACGCCCGCGTACCCGAACCAGCCCGCGCCGCAACATTTCACGAGTCAGCAGGGTCCGTCGTACCAGCCGCCGCAGACCTACGCCCACCATGCCCAGCAACCGAATTACGCTCCTCGGCAACGCAATTCGAACAGCACCGCCTGGTTGATCGCCGCTATCGTCACGGTGCTGGTCATCGTCATCATCGTGATCGCGGTGATTGTCAAGGGCAGCAAGTCCAAGGCCGACGCCCCGCTGCAGCCCGACACCATCGTGTACTCGGCCTTCACCGACCATCGCACGCCCGAGAGCGTCCTCGGCGACCAGGCCTTCCGCACCACCCTGTGAGACCTGGGGGATCTCCCCCACCCGGATTCCAGGGATCCGCCGGATTACCCGGGGCTGCACGCGGACCTAGCGTTCAATCATGATCAAACGCTGTGCCGCCGCCCTCGGAGCTCTACTGATCGCCGGGGCGGCCGTCGGTTGCACCCAGCCCGCGGAGTCCTCCGTCGCTCAGAGGTTGCGCCAGGACGCCGAGGCGATCCACGCTCTCGGCATCAGCGGCGTGCAGGCCCGCGTCATCGAGCCCGACGGCACGGACTCGGTCGCCACCAGCGGGACGGCCGACCTGGCGACCAGCGACCCGGTCCCGTCCGACGGGTACTTCCGGATGGCCAGCACCGCCAAGACACTCGTCGCCACCGTGGTCCTGCAACTGGCGGGCGAGGGCTCGCTCACCCTCGATGACACCGTCGAACGGTGGCTGCCGGATATGGTGCGGGGCAACGGGAACGACGGCACCCGGATCACCCTCCGCCAGCTGTTGCAGCACACCAGCGGTATTCACGACGACCTGCCGGGGTACGCCACACCCGGCGAGTACTACCGGCAGCGCTACGACACCTACACCCCCGCCCAGCTGATCGCCCGGGCGATGACCCACGCGCCCGACTTCGCGCCCGGCTCGAACTGGCAGTACTCCAATACCGGCTACATCCTGCTCGCCGAGATCATCCAGCGCGCCACCGGCCGACCCGCTCACACCGAGATCGAGAACCGCATCGTCACACCACTCGGCCTGCACGGAACCCGGTGGCTCGGCGACTCGCCCACGCTCCCGCAGCCGCACGCCCGCGCCTACCAGTTCTTCGGCCCCGGTTCCGAAGTCGACGTCACCGACCAGATCGCGCTGGAACCGGAGAACCTCTCCTGGGTCACCACCACCGAGGACGAGAACACCTTCTTCCGAGCCCTGCTCGGCGGCCGCCTGCTCCCGGCCGACCGGCTGGCGGAGATGAAGCGGACCGTGCCGGTGAGCGGAGACCTCGAAACCATGTGGCCGGGTGGCCGATACGGCCTCGGTCTCGCCGAACGCCCGTTGAGCTGCGGCGGCGCCTACTGGTCCCATGAGGGCGGCGACGGCGGCTACATCACCCTCAATGGCGTCACCGGCGACGGCGCCCGCAGCGCCGTGGTCTCCATGTCGGAGGCCCTCGGCGACACCCCGGAGCACATCCTGGCGCAGGAATCCGCGGCCGCCACCCTGATCGACCACGCCCTGTGCCCGTAACCGAACGCTGTTATCGTCTGCCTGTACTGCGGTTTCGGTGCTGGTCAGGACGATGGAGCGAGGGCTGCGGGCGTGGATGTCGGAGCCGGGCGGGGCGATCGGGCGGCCGAGGTTCGCCTCAGCACGATCGCCCGTGAGTGGGGGCGGATCGGGTGCATCGGATTCGGCGGACCGCCCACGCACATAGCGCTGCTGCGGCGGCTGTGCGTCGAGGAGCGGAAGTGGATCGCGCCCAGCGAGTTCGAGGACGCGATCGCGGCGACGAATCTGCTACCGGGCCCGGCGTCCACCCAGCTGGCCATCTTCTCGGCGTGGCGACTGCGGGGAACGGCCGGGGCGCTGGTGGGCGGGGTGTGCTTCATCGTGCCCGGTCTCGTGGTCATTCTGGCGTTGGCGGCGTTCTTCCTCGCCGGGGGCGTGCCGCGCTGGGCGCTCGGCGCGGCGGCCGGTGCGGGTGCGGCCGTGGCGGCGGTGGCCGTCCACGCCGGCGTCGGATTGGTGCCCGCCAGCTGGCAGCGCGCCGGAACGGAGCGGGCGTCCCGCCTGCGCTGGATCGCTTACCTGGTGGTGGGCGCGCTCGCCGCGGCCTTGATCGGTCCGTGGCTGGTGCTCGTCCTCGTCGCCGCGGGTCTCCTGGAAGTTGTTGTCCGTACCGGTATTCCGGGCCGATCGACCTCGCCGGCGGCACCGCTGCCCTTGGCGTTCGCCGTGCCCACCCTCGGCGGTCTGGCGGCCGTGAGCTGGGTCGCCTTCAAGGTCGGCGCCCTGTCCTACGGCGGCGGTTTCGTCATCATCCCGCTCATGCAGTCCGACGCGGTCACCCACTATCACTGGATGACCGACGCCCAATTCCTCAATGCCGTTGCCCTGGGCCAGATCACCCCGGGTCCGGTCGTGCAGACGGTCGCGGTGGTCGGCTACGCCGCCGCGGGCATCCCTGGCGGCCTGCTCGCCGCCCTCGTGGCCTTCACCCCGTCATTCCTGTTCGTCATCTTCGGCGGCCCTCGTTTCGACCAGCTCCGTGAAAACCCCCGAGTCCTGGCTTTTCTCGCGGGCGCCGGCCCGGCCGTCATCGGCGCCATCCTCGGCTCCGCCATCCCCCTCGCCTTGGCCCTTCAGCATGCCTGGCAGTTCGCCGTCCTGGCCGCGGCCGCCGTCTTCCTCCTGGTCGCCCGTCGTGGCGTGGTCACCACCCTGCTGACCGCCGCCGCCATCGGAATCGCCGCCGCCGCGGTGGGTCTCCCGATCACCTGATCGCCGATCACCTGACCGCAAAGCAAAGGGCCGACGCGGATTCCGCGTCGGCCCTTTCTCCCTACCCCGGGCTCTCGTCCCCAGGCCAGTCACGTTAGTGAAACGTTGCCATTTCCGAAGGCCCCCGCTTTCATGGGCGGGGGAACCGACGGGATGACGTCCTGGGGGCTCGGAGCCGATTACAGGTCGGCGATAGCGGCCAGCGGGGGCGTGCGGGCGGCTCGGATGGCGGGCCACAGAGCGGCCAGCACACCGACGAAACCGGAGGCCAGGAGCATCAGGATGATCTGACTCCAGGGGACGGCGATGGTCGCGATGCCGAGATCCTTCAGGGTGCTGAGGAATCCGATGCCCAGGCCGATGCCGAGGATGACGCCGACCACCGCGCCGAAGATGGCGATCAGCATGGATTCCAGGTAGATGCTGCGACGCACCTGCGGGCGTTGCATGCCGACCGCGCGGAGCATGCCGATCTCGCGGCGGCGTTCCACGACCGACAGGGCCAGGGTGTTGACGATGCCGAGGATGGCGATCACCACCGCCAGGGCCAGCAGGCCGTAGAGGATGGCCAGCAGGGTGTCGATCTGCTTGCCCTGCGCGCCCTTGAAGTCCTCGCGGTCCTGGACCTGGACGATCACGTACTGCTCGGTGGCCTTCTCCAGGTTGGTGCGCATGGCCGGCAGATCCGCGCCGGGTTGGGCGGCGACCAGGACCAGGAAGCTGCTCTGGTAGCTGACCGGCACGGTCCGTTCGTACAGGGACATGGAGGTGACCAGGTTCTGCAGCAGCTGGGTGTCCTTGTAGACGCCCGCCACGGTGACCGGGAACTTGCGGTAGTCCAGGCTGGTGATGTCGACGGTGTCGCCGACCCGCCAACCGTGGTCGGCCGCATAGGTTTCCGAGACCATGATGTCGTCGGCGCCGAGCTGGTCGGTGCCTTCCCGCATGGTGTAGTCGAGCACCTTGGTCATCTGGCCCTCGGGCGCGGTGCCCAGCACCTGCTTGCCGTCGACCTTCAGCGCGACCCCGTGGAAGGCCACCACATCCTTGACCTGCGGCACCTGGGCGACGGTGGCGGTGGCGGCGAGGGGGACGCCGATCAGGCCGCCGGGCGGGCCCGCCAGCATGTAATCGGCCTTCACGCCGTGGTCGACCAGTTCGCTGATGCTGGCCTTGGCCGAGGACCCCAGCATGCCGATGGCGGACACCAGCATCAGGCCCAGCGTCAACGCGAACGCGGTCGCCGCGGTGCGCCGCGGATTGCGAATCGCGTTGTTGCGCGCCATCCGTCCGACCGGGCCGAACGGCCGGGTCAGCACCCCGAGCGCCGACACCACCGGCCGCGACAGCGCGGGCGAGGCGAACAGCACCGCGAGAATCAGTGCGGCCGCGCCGATCCCGACCACCGAGGCGGCTGTCCCGCCGGTACCGCGTGCGCCGAGCACCACCAGCACCACACCGGCCACCGCCAGCACCGCGCCGACAATGGTCCGCAGCCGCAACGACTCTCCGGACGAATTGGACTCCGACCGCATGGCCTCCACCGGCGGCACCTTGGCCGCCCGCCGCGCCGGGGCGTACGCGCTGAGCACGGTCACGACGGTGCCGACCACGATCGCCACCACCACGGTCCGCGTCTCCAGCGACATGGTGCCGGTGGGCAGACCCAGCTTGAACGCGTTGAGCAGTCCGGACAATCCGAACGCCAGCCCGACGCCCGCGGCCAGACCCAGTGCGCTGCCGATCAATCCGACGATCAGCGACTCCCCCACCACCGACCGCGCGATCTGCTGCCGGCTCGCGCCGACCGCCCGCAGCAGCGCCAGCTCCCGCAGCCGCTGCGCCACCAGCATGGAGAAGGTGTTGTAGATGATGAACGTGCCCACCAGCAGCGCGATGGACCCGAACGCCAGCAGGAAGTAGTTGATGAACTTCAGCGCGTTGCCCAGCTGCGCCTTGAAGTCCTCCCGCACCTCGTCGGCGTTCTGCACCTTGTATTCGGGCAGCGCCGCCTTGATCTCGTCGCGCAGATCGTCGGCCTGCACGCCGGGCCGCGCCGCGACGTCCACCCACGCCACGTGCTTGCCGTCGGTGAACAGCTGACGCGCCTGCGTGTCCTCGAACAACAACTGCACGAAGCCACCGGTATCGGAGGAGCCGTCGATCTCGTAGATGCCGGACACGGTCACATCGACATTGCCCTTGGACGGCACCAGCACCTGGGTGCGATCGCCGACCTTCAAACCGGCCCGATCCGCGCCGCCGTTATTGATGGAGATCTCACCCGGCTTGGTGGGCGGAACGCCGTCGACGTACTTCTCCGGCTCGGCCACCGACTTGTCCGGCGGCAGATACGACTGCCCGAAAGCCGGTGCGCCACCGGTCTGTACGGCGTGCCCGTCCTTCAACAGGACCACGGGCCCGTTGACGCTCGGCGCGACGGTCCGCACCCCGTCCATCTGGGAAATCCGGGTCACCACATCGTCCGGCACGCCGAGCGACTGCTGCCCCTTGGGCTGCACCCGCACGTCCACGCCCTTGGCCTGATTGGCGAAGATGCCGTCGAAGGTGCTCTGCAGGGTGTCGGTGAAGATGAACGACCCCGAGATGAAGGCGGTGCCGAGCACCACCGACAGCAGGGTCAGCACCAGCCGCACCTTGTGCGCGGCGAGATTGCGCAAGGCGACCTTGCGCATCGGGGAGCCGGCCATCAGAGCTCGTCCTCCCCGGCCGTCGTCTCCAGCGACTTCATCTTGTCCAGAATGGAATCCGCGGTGGGCTCGCGCAGCTCGTCCACGATCTGGCCGTCGGCGAGGAACACCACCCGGTCGGCGTGCGAGGCCGCGCGCGGATCGTGGGTCACGATCACCACGGTCTGCCCGAACTCGTCGACCGCGGCGCGCAGGATGGACAGCACCTCCCCGGAGGAGTGCGAGTCCAGGTTGCCGGTCGGCTCGTCACCGAAGATGATGTCCGGCTTCCCGGCCAGCGCGCGAGCACAGGCCACGCGCTGCTGCTGGCCGCCGGACAGCTCGGCGGGCCGGTGCGTCAGGCGGTCGTTCAGGCCGAGCCGCTTCGTCACCGTCGCGAGCCACTCCTCGTCGGGCTTGCGGCCCGCGATGTCGAGCGGCAGCGTGATGTTCTCCAGCGCGGTCAGGGTGGGGACCAGGTTGAACGCCTGGAATACGAAGCCGATCCGGTCGCGGCGCAGGTTCGTCATCTGCTTGTCCGAGAGCCGGGTCAGATCGGTGTCACCGATGTGGACGGTGCCCGTGGTGGCCGCGTCGAGCCCCGCCAGGCAGTGCATGAGCGTCGACTTCCCGGAGCCCGAAGGGCCCATGATCGCGGTGAACTCCCCCTTCGCGAACTCGGCCGTGACCCCGGCGAGCGCGCGGACCTGTGTATCGCCGGAGCCGTAGACCTTCACCAGGTCGGTCGCGCGAGCCGCGACCGTGTCGGTGCCTGTGTCGAGAGTGACGGATTCCGAGACGTTCGAAGTCATGCAGTCCAGTGTGTCTAGCTTCGCGGGCGGATGCCATCCGGGATGTCCCTGATGGCCGTGTCCTCACCAAGTCCACACAAACGACCGGGTCGGGGCCTCAATTGATGGGGGCGGCCCGCCACCAGTCCAGCAACTGGTCATCGGTGGCGAGGAAACCGGTGCTGTACATGAGGAAGACGTGCTGACCGTCCCCGGCGTGCTTGCCGTCCTTTTTTGCGTCCTTCTTGCCGTCCTGAGCGTGGAATTCGGTCACCAGGCGCGGGCGCAGCAACGCGCTGTCGTTGATCCGGTAGTTCGTGTACACGGTGCCGTGGACCTTGACGTCGGAACGGGTGTAGCCCGGCAGCGCGGCGAGCGCCGCCTCGGCGTCGGCGGCCGAGCGGTACATGACGAACCGGTAGGCCGGGTGGCCGACACCGCCCGCGCAGTTCCACGCCACCACCCACTCGCCCAGGTCCGGATCGCCGGAACCGGTCTCGGGCGGCGGCGCGGACCGCGGATAGGTGGTGCAGGCCGCGCCCTGGTAGCCGATGCCGGAGTTGGTATCGGCGGCCGGGTCGGCCGGCGGCAGCATCTGCGGGAACCGCTGGCTGATCAGCTGGGCGTCCGTGCCCGAGTGCTCGGGGATCCCGGCGGGCTCGGTGGTCTCGGCCGGCGCGGGCGCCTCCTCGGTGCTCGGGGCGGGCGCGGCGGTGGTGGTCACGGGGGTGTTCGAGGTCGCGGCCCGGTCGAGTACGGCCAGGCAGCCCGCGATGCCCACCAGGGGCAGCACCACGATCGCGGCCGCTCCGATCAGGCAACCGCGCAGCCTGGAGCGCTTCCTGCGCGGCGCGGGTGGGGTCGGCGGCAGCGGACGCGGGGGCGTGGTCACCGGAGCCATCGCGGTGTACCGCATCGTCCGGCGCGCTCCCGGAACGGAATTCGGATCGACGCCCGCCGGGGCGTTCAGCACCGCCGTGGGGGCCGGGCCGGATTGTCCCGGCGGCCCGCTGTGCCCGAGCGGCGCGGGCGCGAGGAACTGCGTCGCACCCGCCGGATTCTCCAGCGCGTCCTGCGCCGCGACGGCGAACTCGCCGCATGAATCGAACCGTCCCTCAGGGTGTTTCGCGAGGGCCCGGGCCAGGACGGCGTCCAGGGCCGCGGGCAGCCCGGGCCGCAGCGCGCTCACCGGCGGCGGCGCCTGGTTCAGGTGACCGTGGATGATGCCGACCGGATGTTCGGCGTCGAACGGCACGTTCCCGGTCAGCAGCCGGAACAGGGTGCAGGCCAGCGAATACTGGTCCGACCGCGGATCGAGCGGCTGACCCGAGAGCTGTTCGGGCGAGGCGTAGGTCAGCGTCGCGGTGAACGAGCCGGTCTGGGTGAGCTTGCTCGCGTCGTCGCGCAGGCGCGCGATACCGAAGTCGGCGAGGAAGACCCGCTCCTCGCCGTCGGCCCGCTCCAGCAGAATGTTGGCGGGCTTGACATCCCGGTGCAGCACTCCCCGCTTGTGCGCGAAGTCCAGCGCCCGGGCGGTCTCGGCGATGATCCGGATCGCCTCGCGCGGCGGCAGATTCGCCGCCTCCAACTGGGACGCGTCGGGCCCGTCGACATAGCGCATCGCGATCCACGGCTGCGCGTCGTCGATGCCCCGGTCGTAGATCGGCACGATGTTCGGGTGGTCGAGCCGGGCGATCAGATCGCCCTCCCGCTCGAACCGGCCCCGGATCTCGGCATCGCCGAACAGCTCCCGGCCCAGCAGCTTGAGCGCGATCAGCCGAGGCAGGCGCGGATGCCGGGCCAGATAGACCGCCCCCATGCCGCCACGCCCGAGCTCACGTTCGATCTCGTACCCGGCGAACAACTCCCCGCTGCGCAGCACAAGAACCCTTCCGACCGACTCTGCTTCGGTCCGCGACCCTACGTGCCCCGCGCGGGGGCTGTCATCCGCCCAGGTCAGCTCAGTTGATGGGGGCGCTCTTCCACCACGTGACGACGTCGTCGATGCTGCCGACCAGGCCGTCGGTGTACATCAGGTACTGGGTGCGGCCGGGGTCGGTGAAGGCGGTCACCATGCGCGGGTGGCTGTCGTCGGTCATCTGGTAGTTGGTGTAGGTCTTGCCGCCGTTGGTGTCCTGGGTGGTGGTGTCGGCGGTCAGGCCCTTCACCACCGACTGCGCGGCGGCCGACGAGGAGTAGGCGAAGATGCGGTAGAAGGGGTCCTTGTTGTCGCTGCCGCCGTAGCAGCGCCACTGCACCTTCCAGTCGCCGAAGTCGGGGGTGCCGTCGGTGGCGTCGGAGGAGACCGGGGAGTCGGCCACCCAGCAGGTCGCGCCGTTGATGCCCTTGCCGCCGGTCTTGGTGGCGGGCAACAGCTTCGGGAACTCCTTGGCCGCCGTCGACCAGTCGATCGACTTGTCGCTCTTGGGCGCGGCCCCCGGCGACGTGGTGGCCGAGATGGTCGGCGACCCCATCTTGTCGTCGCCCGCCTTGCTGCCTATCGCGGCCAGCACCACGACCAGGACGATCAGCAGCACCACGGCCGCGGCCACGATGCCGATGATGAGCCCGGCATTGGACTTCTTGGGCGGCATCGGCCCGGCGAGCGGCGCGATCGGCGGCCGCTGCTGCTGGCCAGGGCCCGCGTAGCCGTAGGCCGGGGGCTGCGTGTACTGGTTGGTGCCGTGGCCGGTGTAGCTGCCGGTCACCGGCTTGGGCGGGACCGGATTGACCGGATTGACCTGTGTCGGAGCCGGATACGGCACGGCCGGGGTCGGCGGCGTGGTCTGCGGGCGCGCGGTCTGCATGGGGCCACCGGTGACCGGCATCCCCGCCTGGTGCGCGCCGCCGGTCAGCGGATTGCCGGTCGGCAAGGGCCCACCGGTCTGCATCGGCCCACCGGTCTGCATCGGCCCGCCGGTCGGCATCGCGCCACCGGTGTACATGGGCATCCCGGTCTGCATGCCGCCACCGGTCAGCGGCGCGACCGGGGCCGGTCCCCCGGTGTAGGGCATGACCGGCATGGGCGGCGCGGTCCGGTTGACCAGCGGGATGGCGGGCGCGCTCGGATTCGCGAGCGCGCTGCGCGCGGCCGCCGCGAAGTCGCTGCAACTGGCGAAGCGGTCCTCGGGCCGCTTGGCCATGGCCTTCGCGATCACCAGGTCCATGCTCGGCGGCAGTCCGGCCCGTGCGCTGCTCAGCGGCGGCGGCGGATTCTGCAGGTGCCCCTGGATGACCGCGGCCGGGTTGGTGGCCGAGAACGGCCCCGACCCGGTGAACAGCCAGAACAACGTGCACGCCAGCGAGTACTGGTCGGAGCGGCCGTCCAGCGCGGATCCGGTCAGCTGTTCCGGCGAGGCGTAGGCGAGGGTCGCGGTGAACGTGCCGGTCTGGGTGAGATGACCGCTGTCATCGCGCAGGCGGGCGATGCCGAAGTCGGTCAGGTACACCCGCTCGCCCTTACCGCCGGTGGAGCGGGCCAGCAGGATATTGGCCGGCTTCACGTCCCGGTGCAGCACCTCGTTGCGGTGCGCGTAGTCCAGGGCGTCGGCCATCTCGGCGACGATCTGCACGGCCCGCTCGGGCGGCAGGGTCTGCGGATTCACGCTGGCGGCGTCGATGCCGTCGATGTACTGCATGGAGATCCACAGCTGGCCGTCCTCGAGCCCGCGGTCGTAGACGGTGACGATGTTGTGGTGGTCCAGCTGGGCGACCAGGTCGGCCTCGCGTTCGAAGCGGGCCCGGACCTCCTTGTCGAAGACCATCTCCCGATTCAGCAGCTTGAGCGCCGTCAGACGGGGCAGCCGCGGGTGTTTGGCCAGGTACACCGAACCCATGCCACCCCGGCCGAGCTGCCGCTCGATGACATACTCAGCAAAAACGTCACCTTCGGACAGCATGACGATCTCCCACTTCCCACTCCACGCGCCGGGACCCACCAGCGTGCGGAGTACCACAGACGATCGGCGTGATCGTTAACGGGCCGATCCGGAAAACACCGAAACTGTAGCCGATCCGACCCGCGCCTCGCGCCGGGCCGGGCGCGCCGCGCGAACCTGCAGCGTTCGCCTGCAACGGTATTCACCTCCTCTGATCGGCCGGGCTTCGGAATTCCTACCGAACTATCTACGCACGACCCGCTAACGCAACACTCAACGTTTGCTTGTCGTCCCGGCCGGACCCGCCCTGAGCTGTCGGGGGTCGGGGATACGCTGGGCGTATGCGCATTGGAGCTCACGTCCGGACGGACAGCGACCCGATCGGCTTCGGCGAGCAGCTCGGGGCCGATGTCATCCAGATGTTCGTGGTGGATCCGCAGAGCTGGGACAAGCCCAAACCCCACCCGCTGACCGAGCAGATCAAGGCCAGCGACATCGACGTGGTGGTGCACTCGTCGTATCAGATCAATGTGGCCAGCCTGAACAACCGGCTGCGCATGCCCTCGCGCAACGCGGTGGCGCAGCAGGCCAAGGCCGCGGCCGACCTGGGAGCGTTCGGCCTGGTGGTGCACGGCGGGCACGTCCGCTCCGACGAGGAGATGGCGGAGGGATTCGTCAACTGGCGCAAACTGTTCGAACGCCAGGCCGACAAGGGCGGGTTCGCGGTGCCGATCCTGATCGAGAACACCGCCGGCGGGAATCACGCCATGGCACGGTATTTCGACGATATCGGGCGGCTGTGGGACACGGTCGGCGAGTACGGGGCCGGGTTCTGCCTGGACACCTGCCACGCCTGGGCGGGCGGTGAGGAACTGGTCGGGATCGTGGAGCGGATCAAAGCCATCACCGGGCGCATCGACCTGGTGCACCTGAACTCCTCACGCGACGCCTTCGACTCGGGCGCGGACCGGCACGCCAATTTCGCCGACGGCACCATCGATCCGCAGTTGCTGGCGGAGGTGTGCCGCACCGCGGGCGCGCCGGTGATTCTGGAAACCCCCGCCGACGGCGTGGCCGACGATCTGAAGTATCTGCGCGAACACCTGGGCTGAGCGCCCGCGGCGGCCGCCGCCGTCCTTTCGATCCCGCTGATCCTGAACCTGTTTCGGCGGCGCACCCGATGGTGTCCTGATCATGGCTCGAATCCGGGCCGGACTCCACCGGGCGAAAGGCATGGCATGTCCGTCGATTACGCAACTTCCACCCCCACGGTCGTGCAGCTGGGCAGCAGGATCGGCGCGCGCATCGACGGCGTCCGGCTCAGCGGCGACCTGGATTCGGTGACCGTGCAGGCCATTCAGGACGCGCTGCACAAGCACAAGGTGATCTTCTTCCGCGGCCAGGAGCACCTGACCGAGGACGGGCAGTACGAGTTCGCGCAGCTGCTGGGCGCGCCCACCACCCCGCACCCGACCGTCACCTCCAAGGGCGTCAAGACCCTGCCCATCGACTCCGAGTACGGCCGCGCCAACAGCTGGCACACCGATGTGACCTTCGTGGACCGGGTGCCGAAGGCGTCCATCCTGCGCGCGGTGCACCTGCCGTCCTACGGCGGCTCCACCACCTGGGCCTCCACCGTGGCCGCCTACGACTCGCTGCCCGCGCCGCTCAAGGTGTTCGTGGAGAACCTGCGGGCCCGCCACACCAACGCCTACGACTACGCCGCCGACCGGACCGAGGTGGCGCGCGGCGAGAACGCGGAGGTGACCGCCAATATCAAGGCCTACCGCGAGGAATTCGAGTCCAGCTACTACGAGACCGAGCACCCGGTGGTGCGCGTGCACCCGGTGACCGGCGAACGTGCCCTGCTGCTCGGCCACTTCGTGAAGAACTTCGTCGGCTTCTCCGCCGCCGAATCCCAGGCCCTGTTCCAGCTCCTCCAGAACCGCGTCACCCGCCTGGAGAACACCACCCGCTGGAACTGGCAGCTGGGCGATGTCGCGATCTGGGACAACCGCGCCACCCAGCACTACGCCATCGACGACTACGACGGCCAGCCCCGCCGCCTCACCCGCATCACCCTCGCGGGCGACGTGCCGGTCGACGTGCACGGCGACCCCAGCACCATCATCACCGGCAATGCCGAGCACTACTCGATCATCGAGGAGGTCACGCCCCGCGCCGCCTGAAACCCGGCGCGGAGCACCGCGATCGGGCCACACCGGGTGCTGCCACTCACCCGCTGTTGCCCGTTGTCGCGGACCGACACGACTCGATGCCATGTGGCCGCGCGCCACACGTACACCTCGCGGCCACATGGCCAGGCCGGTGCGACGACACCAACCTCTCGTCGTCGCACCGGCCTTTCGTCGTTCACCCGGTTGTCCTCCGACCCGCACGCATCGGAGGAACCCGTAGCCCTCGCGCACCGTGCGCTGCACCATAATGGTTCGCGGCCCGTCTCGTTCTGGACTGAGCGGAGCGGGGGAGCGAAGCGGAGGAGCGCAGGGAGGGAAGAACGAGACCTCCAGGGCCGCGAACCCGCCCGTAGCGAAGCGGAGGGCACATTGAACACGGAGATTCGGCCGCTCGACGGGGTTCGGGTTCTGGAGTTGGGAAATTACGTCGCTGCGCCTACGGCCGGGCGGATACTCGGGGACTTCGGGGCCGAGGTGATCAAGGTCGAGCGGCCGGAAACCGGTGACGAGCTGCGGAATTGGCGGCTGTACGGCGGCGATACGTCGATGCTGTACCGGACGGTCAACCGGAACAAGAAGTCGATCACGCTGGATCTGCGGACCGAGGCGGGGCGCGGGATCGTGCTCGACCTGATCAAACAGTGCGATGTGCTGCTGGAGAACTTCCGGCCGGGGATGCTCGAGAAGTGGGGTCTCGGGCCCGAGGTGCTGAACGCGGCGAATCCGGATCTGGTGATCACGCGGATCTCCGCCTACGGGCAGACCGGGCCGCTGTCGCAGCGGCCGGGCTTCGCGGCGGTGGCCGAAGCGGTCGGCGGGCTGCGGGAACTCGTGGGCGATCCGGATCGGCCTCCGGTGCGGGTCGGCGTGTCCATCGGCGATTCCATCGCGGGCATCTACGCCGCCTTCGGCACCGTCATGGCCTTGTTCCAGCGGGAACGAGTGCAGCGGGTTCCGTTGGAGCAGCGCGTCATCGACGTGGCGTTGAACGAGTCCATCCTCTCGGTGATGGAATCGCTGGTGCCCGACTATCTGGCCTACGGCATCAATCGCGAGCGGGTCGGCGGGCGGATGGAGGGCATCGCGCCGAGCAACGCCTATCCGACCAGCGACGGCTACAGCATCATCATCGGCGGCAACGGCGATGCCATCTTCCAGCGCTACATGCAGGTCATCGATCGTCCCGACCTGGCCGCCGACCCGGAGTTGCAGGACAACGCGGGACGCTGGCGCAACCGCGATCGGCTCGACGCCTCGATCGCCGAATGGACGCGGCTGCGCACCCGCGAGGAAGCGCTGAAGGTGCTCGAGGCGGCCGCCATCCCGTGCGGGCCCATCTACACCGCCGCCGACATCGTCGCCGACGAGCAGTACAAGGCGCGCAATATGATCCAGCCCTTCCCGGTGGACGTGGGCGAGCCGGAACCCAAGGAAGTCGGTTTCCCCGGCATCGTCCCCGTGATCGGCGGGCAATCGCTGCCCATCCGCAATGTCGGCCCGGACCTCGGCGAGCACACCCGCGAGGTGCTGTCCGAGCTGCTCGGCCTGACCGACGCCGAGATCGATGCCCTGGAGGCGAAGTCATGACCCTGCGCGATGTCACGCTGCGCGACGGACTGCAGCTCACCGGGAAGGTGCTGCCCACCGAGCGCAAGGTCCAGATCGCCCGGCAGCTGCTGGCCGCGGGCGTGCCGGAGCTGGAGATCGGTTCCATGGCGCGCCCGGATCTGGTGCCGCCCATGGCCAATACCCTCGAACTGGTCGAGCGGCTGACACCCGAGGAGCTGGATCGCTGCTGGGTGTGGGTGGCCACGCCGCGGCACGTCGCCAAGGCCGCCGAGGCCGGGGTGCGCAACTTCCAGTACTGCTTCTCGGTGTCGGACGCGCACAACAAGGCCAATATCGGCCGCACCACCGAGGACAGCCTGGCCGCCATGCCGGAGGCGGTGCGGTACGCGCACGAGGCGGGCGGGCGCATCCAGCTCTGCCTGGCAACGGCTTTCACCTGTCCGTTCGACGGGCCGGTGGATCCCGCGCGGGTGCTGGCCATCGCGGCCGATCCGCGCGCGGAGGGCGCCGCGGACATCGTGATCGCCGATACCCTCGGGCAAGCGCATCCGGGTCAGGTTGGCGCACTGGTGGCTTCGGTGGCCGCGACCGGGCGCTGGGGAACTCCGCAGCACCGCATCGTCTTCCACGGGCACGACACCTGGGGTATGGGGGTGGCCAATTCGCTGGCGGCGCTGGCCGCGGGCGCGGGCGTCGTGGACGGTTCGCTGGGCGGGCTGGGCGGCTGCCCGTTCGCGCCGGGCGCCTCCGGGAACACCTCGAGCGAGGATCTGTTGTTCGCGACCCGGCCGGAATGGTTCACACCGTCCGTATTGTCGGACTTGGTGTGCATTTCCGAGGATTTGCTGAAAGAACTCGGCGAACCGAATCGATCCCGGACCATCGAAGGCGCGAACTCGGAAGCCACGGCATTCGAGTGGACAATTACCAACCGGAATTGATTCGCTAGAAATTAGCTATCGTGCGCGTCGGCGCGAATCTTGAGCAGAATCAGGCCCGCGGTACAGGCCAGGATCAAACCCGCGACGGTGATCTCCACCCGCAGTCCGGCAATACCGAGAATCGCACCGGTGAGGCCGCCCAGAAAGAACAGCCAGGCGGCGGTGCGGGCCAGGAGCGCCGGCACCCGCGGCGTCGGAGGGGCCGCAGGCTCTCCGGAGCGCGCCGATGCGCGCAGCGGGGATATCGAGAATGCACCCATCATCCACTCCTCGGTGACGCCCGGCAGGTTCGCGAATCTTCGGCGCGCCCCTCGGCTAATTTCGAGCGTCTCTTGTGTAACTTTGGACACACATTACGGCCCGGCAACGGAAAGTCCATGCGACGCGTATGCAAAACGCGCCGAGTTTACTAATTCGATATTTGAATCACCGCTGTTTGAGATATTTTCGAGGCCCCGGAAATGCGTCGAACGGGTCCTCCGATCGAACCGACCACCCGCCTGGCCGATGCCCATCGCCTCCGTTAGGGTGAGCCCACTCGATACGAATCAGGAGTGCCACTCATGGACGGCAGCAACGCCCGCGCGGACGACCACGCGGTCACCCCGTGGCGTCGCCTGCCCAAGCCCGTGGTGTACGCCGCGGCCGCGGTCGGCACGGTCTCGGCGGGGCTCATCCTGCTCGGCGCGTGCGGTCTCGGCCACACCGACACCTATGTCGCGCCGCCGCCGCTCAACGCCGATCTGCAAGCGGCCCCGGTGACTTCGGCCAAGAGCGGCGCCTCCGCCACCCCGGCGATCGTCATCCCGCCGTCCCCGACCTGGCGGGTGGCCGCCGACCAGCCGTCGCGGCGCGCTCCCATCTCCACCGTCACCGGCACCCCGGAGGATCCGGCCGACCCGAGCAATACCCGCTCGACCCCGGCCCGCCCGACCACCACCACCCGGCCGGCGACGACCGAATCCAGCCGGACCACAACGGAATCCCCGCGCACCACCACCGAGGCGCCGGTCACCACCCGCCCGGAGACCACGCAGCCCCCGAGCGCCTCGCCCACGGACCACGCGGCTTCGGACACCTCCGACAACTAGTCGAACACCTCGGACGACCAGCGCGCCTTCGACGTTCGGCACGCCTCGGACGACCGGCCTCTACCAGTCGCCGTCCTCGACGGGCTTGCCCTGCTTGTCGCCCAGCTGATGTACCTGACCGGGCGCCGGCGGCTGCCACGGTTCATGGTCGTCACCCAGCCAGTCACCGACCGGGACCACATTCGCGAGCGGATCGGCGGGCGCGAGATCGGTTGCGTCCGAATCGAAGTAGTCGAACCAGGGTAGGCCGGCGGCGGTGTACGCGGCGCGGTCGACCGGCGACGGCGGCGCGGCCTCGCCGGTGATGCGCCGCCAGTCGGGCGGGGTCACCAGGTGCACGAAGACGCGACCCGAGCGTTCGGTGGACCAATCCGCCAGGGGGCGTTCGTCTTTGTAGATCTGCTGCCGCATGGTGCCGCCGACGCCCAGTCCCATGGCGGTGGCGCGCGGCGCCCCGGCCGGATGACCACCCGGGGCCGGCGGCGCGCCGTAGGCCGGAGCCGCGGCCGGGGGCGGCAGAGCGCCGGGAGCTCCGGCCAGGAAGGCGGAACCCGACTTGCGGTAACGCCGCCGGGACGCCCGCTCGCGGCGTTCCTCCTCGGCCTTGCGCCAGCGCGCCAGTTCGAGATCGTTGAGCGCGAAGTTCTGGAGTTGAATCCCGCCCCAGGTCTCCTCCCCGGTGACCTGGCCCTCCACGGTCGCGCCCAATCCGAGTGGCACCGCGACGAATTGCCGGATGGTGCCCTTGCCGGAATTGATGCCGTCCAGCCACGGCTGCCGGGGCAGCACCACGTAGTTCTGCGGATCGCGATCGAGCCGGGCGCTCCACGGCTTCCCCGACACCGCGCACACCTTGCCCACGCCGATCTGCAGCGCCGCGGGCTCCTTCGCGGAGAACGACAGCCACATGGCCTCGCGCAGATACATGGGCAGCATGACGCCACCACGTTCGGCCCATTCCGGCGGCACCGAGGCGGCGTAGTCCGCCACCCGCCGCACCGGGAACTCACCGAGCCCGGGCGGCAGCGGATGCGTCCCCTGCTCGGGCAGTCTCAGCGTGCGGATGAACCGCACCCCCACCTCACCGGGCAACACCAGGGTGTTCCCGTCCAGCCGTACGGCGTCTCCTCCCATGCTCCGACCCTACGCCCGCCAATCCGTATGCCGACACCGGAATTTCAGCTTCGCACCCCGGACCGACACACGAACGCACCCCGCTCATGGCTCGAGCGGGGTGCGTTCGGGGGCTCCGGGTCAGAACTCCACGAGGCTGTACTCGCCGACCCGATCGCTGAGCACCCGCAGGTGCTCCAGGTCGCCGCCCAGGGTGCGGGCGATGGCGGTGAGCCGGGCGACATAGTGGCTCACCGGGTACTCGGTGGTGATGCCGATGCCGCCGTGCATCTGGATCGACTCCTGCCCGATGTGCCGGGCCGAGCGGCCGACCTGCAGCCGGGCCCGCGACGCCGCGACCCGGTCCGCGGAACCGTCGGCCACCGCCGCGGTCGCGTACAGGCTCATGGAGCGGGCCAGCTCCAGCGAGACGTACATGTTCGCGGCCCGCTGGGTCAGCGTCTGGAACTTCGACAGCGTGACCCCGAACTGCTTGCGCGTCTTCAGGTAATCGGTGGTGAGCCGCATCGACTCTTCCATCGCGCCCAGCGATTCCGCGCACAGGCTCGCCTGCGCCGCCACCGTGACCTCGTCGATCACCGGCTGGGCGTCGCCGCCCTCGCCGAGGAGTTCGGCTGCCGCGGAGGCGAATTCGAGCTGCGCGCCACGCCGCCCGTCGAAGGTGCGGAACGGGGTGCGGGTGACGCCGTCGGCGTCGGCGGCGAGCAGGAACAGTCCGACTCCCCCGCCGGGCAGGGCGGCGCTGACCACCAGCTGGTCGGCGCAGTCACCGTGCGGCACCGGGTTCTTGACGCCGGTGATCCGGTAGGCGTCCCCGTCCGACACCGCGGTGGTGGCCAGATCGGTCGCGGGCCAACGGGCGCCGGGCTCGTCGTGCGCGAAGGCCAGCAGGGTCTCCCCGCCCGCGAGCGCGGGCAGCACGCGCTGCCGCTGGTCGGCGCTGCCCGCGCGGGCGATCAGCCCGCCGGGGACCAGCACGGCGTCGAGGTAGGGTTCGGGCGCGTTGCGGCGGCCGATCTCCTCCATGACGACCATGGTCTCGACCGGGCCCGCGCCCACGCCGCCGTCCTCCTCGTCGAAAGGCAGTCCGAGGACGCCCAATTCGGCAAGCTGCCGCCACACGTCGCGGTTCCAGCCGAGCTCGGTGTCGATGACCTTCAGGCGCGTCTCCGGGTCGTAGGCGCGGCCCAGCAGGTCCCGGACCGTATCGCGCAGCATGACCTGTTCATCGGTGAGTTCGAAATCCATGGCGGCGGCTCACAATCCGAGGATGGTGGAGGCGATGATGGTGCGCTGCACCTCGCTGGAGCCTCCGTAGATGGTGGTCTTGCGGTAGTTGAGGTACCCGGGGCCGCTGCGCTGCGCCCAGCCCGGCGAGGCGATGTCGGCGGCGTTCACCGGCAGCGCGTCCGGACCGGCGATCTCGAGCAGCAGTTCGGTGGCGGCCTGCTGCAACTCCGAACCGCGCAGCTTCAGCACCGAGGAGGCCGGATTCGGCTTGCCGTCACTGGAATTCGAGATCACCCGCATCAGGGTGAGCTCCAGCGCCAGCAGCTCGTTCTCGATCTCGGCCACCCGCGCGGCGAAGACCGGATCCTCGAGCAGCGTGCCGTTGCCCGAACGGATCTGCGCCGCATGCTCTTTCGCGACACCCAGCTTGACCTTGGTGCGGCCCACGCCGGTGATGCCGGTGCGCTCGTTGCCGAGCAGGAACTTGGCGTAGGTCCAGCCCATGTTCTCCTCGCCGACCAGCTGGTCGGCCGGGACCCGGACGTTCTCGAAGAAGACCTCGTTGACCTCGTGGTGGCCGTCGATCAGCTTGATCGGGCGGATGGTGACGCCCGGGGTCTTCACATCGAAGAGCAGCATCGAGATGCCCGCCTGCTTCTTGGCGTTCGGGTCGGTGCGGACCAGGCAGAAGATCCAGTCGGCGTACTGGGCCAGGGTGGTCCAGATCTTCTGGCCGTTGACGATGTAGGAGTCGCCGTCGCGGACCGCCGTGGTGCGCAACGAGGCCAGGTCCGAACCCGCGTCGGGCTCGGAAAAGCCCTGGCACCACCAGATGTCGAGGTTGGCGGTCGGCGGCAGGAAGCGCTGCTTGAGCTCCTCGGAGCCGAACTGGGCGATGACCGGGCCGATCATCTGGGCGTTGAAGGTGAGCGGCTCCGGCACCGACGCCAGCTGCATCTCGTCTTCCCAGATGTGCAGCTGCATGGGCGAGAAGTCGCGGCCACCCCATTGCACCGGCCACTTGGGCACGGCCAGGTGGTTCTCGTTGAGGAGGCGGTGGGTGGTGACGATGTCATCGCGAGAGAGCTCGAGACCGTACTTGACGCGGTCACGGATCTCCGCCGGGATCTTGGTCCGGTAGAACTCGCGCAGTTCGTCCCGGAATGTCACCTCATCGGGTGAAAGGGCCAGCTTCATTGCTTCTCCCGAGCGTCGCTGTGATGTCGCCATCAAACCTACCCCCCGGTAACGATCCATTTGTCACCCGGATCACACCGACGGGGCGGCTCGGCGGCACCGGGACCGACCTGAACTGGTAGGTTGCCCGAGAACCCCACACCCGCAACGCAGGAGCAGCCAGAGTGAACGGCAGCACGCTTTTCCGGCGCACGGCGGCGATCGCCGCGATGACCACCGCCGCGGCCCTCAGCACCACCACGGCCACTGCCGATCAGCCCCGCACTCCCGCCGAGACCGGCGTCGAACAGCTCGCCCACGCCGTCGGCGACGACGTAGCGGGCAAGACCGCGGTCGCCGACATCGCCAAGGCCGCCCAGCTGGTCGCCGCCGCGAAGCTGGAAAACGTTCAGTTCACACCATTCTCGTACCTGGCCCCCACCCTGGGCTGCGGCTTCAACATGCCGTTCAGCCTCACCTCGGCCACCGCCGTCACCGGCGTCGCGGGCCCGGCCACCACGGTGTCGCTGCCCGCGGGCAATGTCAGCTTCCAGGTCATGGCCCAGCAGAACGGCTTCCCCCTGTCCTCCGGCCTGACCGTCGCCTGGCTGAACGTGAACAACGGCCGCAGCGGCATCGTCCCCCTCGACGACCACACCGAGTACAGCCTCCCGACGCTGTCCAAGACCGTCGAGACCGGGCCGGGCACCATCATCGCCTCGCTCTGGGGCACCATCGACTACCCCAACGCCCGCTGCGTGGTCCTCCCGACCGTCGGCCTCTCGACCGTCCCGGACGCCCCCGCGGTCCAGGCCACCCCGCCCGCCGCCACCCCGGCGGCCCCGGACGCCTCCGGTGCGACCCCCTCCGTCACCCCGGCCGCGCCGACCACTCCCGCCCAGACCCCGGCCGACAATTCCGGCTCCGGCAGCGCTCCGGCCTAGACCGCGCCACCACCGAAAACACAACGCCCGCATCCATTCCGGATGCGGGCGTCGTCGTTTCGGAGCGCTGTGTCAGAAGCGCGGCTTGCGCCGATGCTGGTCCGGGCGCTTGCCCTCGCGGCGCGGGGCGCGGCTCATGGAGCGCTGTCCGGGCGGGCCGCCGTCCAGGGTGAGCTCGATGAGCTGACCGCTGATCCGGGTGCGGCTCAACGCGTTCAGCGTTTCCTTGGACAGGTCGGCGGGCAGCTCCACCAGCGAGTGGTCCGGGCGGATGCTGATGTGCCCGAAGTCGCTGCGGCGCAGGCCGCCCTCGTTGGCGATGGCGCCGACGATCGCGCCGGGGGCGACCTTGTGGCGCTTGCCGACCGAGATCCGGTAGGTGACCAGTTCCGCGCCGGTCTGACGGTGCCGCGACGGGACGCCGGGCTCACGCCGTTCGCGCGGGCCGCGCTCGCGATCGTCGAAGGAACGCGGGGCGCGTTCGCGGCGCTCGCGCGGGGCGGGCTCCGGGTCGGGCTCCATGAAGAAGCTGTCGCCGTCGTGGCCGCCGACCGCCAGCGCCGCCGCGATGTCCACCAGCGGAATGTTGTGCTCGCGCTCGTATTCCTCGATGAGCTTGCGGAACAGCGGCAGGTTGTCCGAGGCCAGGTTGTCGGTGATGGCGTCGTGGAACTTGGTGACGCGTTGCGCGTTCACGTCCTCGACGCTGGGCAGCTGCATCTCGGTGACCTGCTGGCGGGTGGCGCGCTCGATGGCATCGAGCAACCGGCGCTCACGCGGGGCCACGAACAGCAGGGCGGTCCCGGTGCGGCCGGCGCGGCCGGTGCGGCCGATGCGGTGCACGTAGGACTCGGTGTCGTGCGGGATGTCGTAGTTGACGACGTGCGAGATGCGTTCCACGTCCAGACCGCGCGCGGCGACGTCGGTGGCGACCAGGATGTCGAGCACACCCGACTTGAGCTGGCCGATCGTGCGCTCACGCTGCGCCTGCGCGATGTCACCGTTGATGGCCGCGGCGGAATACCCACGCGCGCGCAACTTCTCGGCCAGCTCCTCGGTGGCCTGCTTGGTGCGCACGAACATGATGATCGCCTCGAAGGGCTCCACCTCGAGGATGCGGGTCAGCGCGTCCAGCTTGCGCTGATGCGACACCTGCACCCAGCGCTGGGTGATGTTGGTGTTGGTGGAGGTCTTGGTCTTGACCGTGATCTCGACCGGATCCTTCAGGTACTGCTTGGAGATCTTGCGGATCACCGTCGGCATGGTGGCCGAGAACAGGGCGACCTGCTTCTCCGCGGGCGTGTCGCGCAGGATGCGTTCGACGTCCTCCTGGAAGCCCATCTTGAGCATCTCGTCGGCCTCGTCGAGCACCAGGTACTGCAGCTCCGACAGGTCGAGCGTGCCGCGCTCGAGGTGATCGATGACGCGACCCGGGGTGCCGACCACCACCTGGGCGCCGCGCCGCAGCCCCGACAGCTGCACCGCGTAGTTCTGACCACCGTAGATCGGCAGCACATGCGTTCCGGGCATATGGGTGGCGTACCGGCCGAACGCCTCCGCTACCTGGATCGCCAGCTCACGAGTAGGGGCCAGCACCAGCGCCTTCGGCGCCTTGCCCGCCCCGTGCATGCCCTGCAGCACCGGGATGGCGAACGCCGCCGTCTTACCGGTACCGGTCTGGGCGAGACCCACCACGTCATGGCCGTCCAACAGCGGCGGAATCGTCGCCGCCTGGATCGGCGACGGCGATTCGTAGCCGACATCGGCGATGGCCCGCAGAATGCGGTCATCGAGCCCGAGATCGGCGAAGGACGGGCCGGAAACGTCCCTCTCGTCGTCAGTGGGAACGCTGTCGGCCGGTGAGGTGCTCATTGCCATGGATTTTACTGCCTGCTAGCTGCGGGCTTGACCATCGGGTGAATACCCTGGGAGTCGTGCAACCGGACAACCCGCCCGCGCCCGCCCTCCCGACGCCCTCGAGTCCGGTTTCCGGACTCGGAAATACCGAAGCCGCTCCTGTCCACAGCTATGCCGCCGGGACCCTGGCCTCGCCCGATGCGGCCAGCTCGGGAGCCGTGGCGGCGGCCGTCCCCGAGTCCGGCGCCGCGGCCCGGCAGCAGGCCGGCGCCGCGCCCGCGGGGTCGGTGGACGTGGCGGTGGTGCAGTTCGATCCGCACACCGACACCGTGGCCAATCTCACCGCCCTGCGCGCCGAGGTCAAAGCGGCCAGCGAACTCGGAGCGAAGGTGGTGGTGGCCCCCGAGTACTCGATGTTCGCCACCAAGCGCCTCGACGAGCGGGTGCTGGCCGCCGCGGAGCCGCTCACCGGAGAGTTCGTCACCGGATTGCGCGGCGTGGCAGCCGAATTCGGCGTGCACGTGGTCGCCGGCGTGGTCGAGGCCGGGGGCCCGGACCAGCCCGCCGGGCACATCTACAACACGCTCGTCGCCGCCTCCCCGGACGCCGAGTTCGCCGCGGTGTACCGAAAAGTTCATCTCTACGACGCTTTCGGCTCCCGCGAATCCGACCTGCTCATCCCCGGCCCGCTCGACCAGTCCCAGACCTTCACCGTCGACGGCGTCGTGTTCGGCATGCAGACCTGCTTCGATCTGCGATTCCCCGAGGGCATTCGCCGCCTGGCCGCCGCCGGCGCGCATACCCTGCTGCTGCCCGCGCAGTGGATTCCCGGCCCCGGCAAGGTCGATCAGTGGACCACCCTGCTGCGGGCCCGGGCCATCGAGAACACCATGTACGTGGCCGCCGCCGACCAGGCCGCGCCGCGCGGCTCCGGCGCCTCCATGATCGTCGCCCCCACCGGCGCGGTGCTGGCCGAACTCGGCGATCAGCCGGGCATCGCCACCGCCCGCGTCGACCTGGCGCACCTGGGCGAGGTCCGGGCCACCAACCCCAGCCTGGCGCTGCGCCGGTACACCATCTGGGGCGACTGACCCCCGGTGAGCCGAGGCTCACGCAACTAGACTGAATACCGATGATCTATCCGGATCGCGGGGCCGCCGGGCGCGCGCTGGGTGAGGTGCTCGGGCACCTGCGCGCGGCGGATCCGTTGGTGCTGGGACTGCCTCGCGGCGGGGTTCCGGTCGCGGTGGCGGTCCGCGAGGCGATCGGCGGCGATCTGGATGTGCTGCTGGTCCGCAAGCTCGGAGTGCCGTGGCAGCCGGAGCTGGCCATGGGGGCCATCGGCGAGGACGGGGTGCGGGTCCTCAATCACGACGTCATGCGGCACACCGGGGTGTCCCCGGAGCAGCTGATCGACATCGAGCACGTCGAACGCGCCGAGCTGGAACGGCGGCGGCGGGTGCTGCGCGAGGGGCCGCCGATCGACATGACCGACCGGACCGTGGTGATCGTCGACGACGGCATGGCCACCGGCGCGACCGTGGCCGCCGGATGCGAGATCGCGCGCCGGCACGAGCCCCGGCGGGTGGTCGTCGCCGTGCCGGTGTCCTCGGCCGAAGCGCTGCAGCGGATCCGGGCCGTCGCCGATGAGGTGGTGTGCCCGATGGTGCCGCGCTATCTCGGCGGCGTGGGCGGCGCGTATCGCGACTTCCACCAGCTCACCGATGCGGAGGTGGTGCGGCTGTTGCGGCCCGCCACCGCCCGCGATCCGGAACGGTGACCGCCGTCAGACCAGCGAGCGGGCGTGCACGAAATCGACCACCTCGGCGGTGACCGCCGCGTGCGCGGGCTCGTGCAGCAGATCGTGGCCGGTGTCGGGATAGGTGAGGAAGCGCGCCCCGACCTGTTCGGACCAGGCCCGGACCGGGTCGATCGGCGCGCGCCGATCGTCCGCGCCGTGCACGATCAGCACCGGCAGGCCCTCGGGTAGCCGGGGGCCCGGCCAGTCCGATTCGCTGGCCGTCGCCGCCGCCGCCGCGGAGCGGGCCTCGGCCGAACTTCCGCCGGAAACGGCTTGGGCCCGGCCACGATTCGCGACCGCGCTGCCGCGGGCGGATTTCGGCGACCGGCCCTCCAGCACCGCCTGCGGCGTACCGGACAGCACCAGACCGGAGAAGTCTCGCGGTTCGGCGTCCCGCAGCACCGCCAGCGCGGTGGCCGCGCCGAGCGAGTGACCCATCAGGAAGGGCGTGGAGTCGGAGTGCTCGTGCACTTGATCCAGGAACATGCGCGCGTCGGCGGCCAGTTCGTGAATATTGCCGGGCCGCTCCGGGTCTCCTTCGCTGAGACCGTGGCCCGAGGTGTCCAGGGCCCAGAGTTCGATTCCGTGCGCGGCGAGCGCCCGGGCAAACCGATGGTAGTGCGCGCTGTGCTGGCCGATCCCGGGCAGCAGAGCCAGGACGGCCTGGGCATGGTCGAGCTGCCATCGTCGGTAGTGAAGGCGGCCGCGAGCGCCCGCGAGGTAACGCATCGGCAGATTGTGACAGACCGGAGGCGGCTGTGGGGAAGCTCCGAACAGGCAACTGGTCAGTAATTAATGGAGGGACCGAACGATCGGCCCGGGTTTCCGGTCCGGGCCGGTCCCTCCGGCCGGACCGGACGGGCGACCCGGTCTCGCCCGCCGGGCGACACGCCGGAATGGCGGGGCGATTTCTGGCGTCCGACCGGGCGTTGAGCCGACTCCGGCCACCGCGCCCCGCACGAGTCGCGTTGTCTCCCAACACCGCCCGCAAACGCGCGCTGACGTGGGCGGCTCGCGACCGGGACGACCCGGTGCGCGGGCCCCACCTGGCGGCACATCACACCGCCCGCAGTCATTACGCTATGGCCGACTCGGCACGTGACGATCCCGGCCGGGCGGGCGGAGCAATGGCACAGGAGGGCCGCGATTGATGCTGTTCGGTGATCGTGTCGTGTGCAGCACCGGAGACCTGGTGGCGGCGGCGCGTTGTGAGTTCGCGCTGCTGCGCGCGCTCGACGCCGAACTGGGACTGGTGACCCCGGTCGAGTTCCCGTCGCGCGGCGCGCTCACGCGCACCCCGGACCCGGCCGTCGAACACCGCCTCGCCGACCTCCGCGACCGCCACGGCGACGCCGTCACCCGCATCCGCCTGTCCCGGGCCGCCGCGGCCACCCTCGGCGTGGCCGCCCTCACGCCCCCGGACGCCGACCCGTTCGCGGGCCTACCCGACGACCATCCCCGCGCGCTACGCCGCGACACCGCGGCCGCGACACCCGAGCACACGCAGGACGAGGCGCTGGCCGGACTGCGGGCCGCGCACGAGCAGACCGCGGCGGCACTGCGCGGCGCGGCCGAGGCGGTCGCGGGGGCCGTGCTGTTCGACGGCGACTTCGCGGCCCGCTGCGAATTCCTGGTCCGCGACCACGCACCCGAGGGCCACGACTACATCGTGACCGGTGTCGCCGGACGCCGCGGCGGGGTCGCCACCCTGCTCGGCCTGGCCGCGGCGGCGGAAGCCCTACGGCACAACGGCTTCCGGTCCGCCTCCCACGCACTGGTGTGGGAGGACGGGGTCCGTGTCACCCACCGGCTCGCCGACATGGCGGTGGTCTACCAGGCCCGGCGCGCGCGGCTGAACCTCATCGTGGAATCCAAACTCGGCGAACTACTTCCCGTGCAGTGGGGCGATCGACGCTTCCTGGCCTGCGGCCACTGCCCCACCTGCACCGCCGAACTCGAGGCCCGCCGTGACCTGCTGCTGGTCGCGGGCATGCGCCCGGCCACCCGCGCCCACCTGCGCGACGCCGGCATCACCACCGTGGACCGGCTCGCGGTCGCCGACTCCACGGTCACCGGCATCCCCGCCGCCACCCTCACCACCCTGCGGCGCCAGGCCGAGGTCCAGATCCTGCGCGAACGCACCGGCCGCCCCGTGCACGGCCTCGTCGAGCCGGCCGCTCTCGCCGCGCTGGCTGCCCCCGCCCCGGGCGAACTGTTCGTCAGCGTCACCGCGCCCCCGGGACCCGACGGCGCCGCGATCCCCATGGTCAACACCTGCGGAACCGCCCGCCCCCGAGCCGGAATGTGCCGCACCGCAGGTGATTTGATCGTCCACGTGGGTTTCGGCGCGGCGATCGGCGACGCCGATCCCACCAACGCCCGCCACCGCGCCGACGGCCCACGCGACGCACAAACCGACACCGCCGAACACCCGCGCGAGGCGGAACACACCGCGGCCCGGCTCGGCAACGCCGACATCCCTCCGGTGGCACTGAGTTTCGGCCCCAGAACACCCGGCGCGACGGCTCCCGGGACCGTCGGAGATCGCGTGGCCACCGCCGAGCCCGGGCCGATGCCCGGCGTGAGCACCATCGACCTGGGCTTCGTGCCCGCGCCCGCGCTGCCGAAAACCGAGCGCACCTTCGTGATTCGAGGCGGCGAGCGGGACGGCGGGGTGTCGCTCACCCGGCGGCGGGACGACGCGGACGAGCTGCTGGAGTTCCTGATGGAGCGGCAGCGCGAGTTCCCGGAGCTGCGGATCCACCACTACCGCGGTGATCTGCGCGAGGTGCTCGATGCCGTCGGTGAGCGCGACTCCGAGGCCGAGGACGCGGTGGCGGAGCTGCTGCCCGCGCTGGTCGATCTGTACCCCGTGGTGCGGGCCGCGCTGGTGGTCGGCGAGCGGTCCTACGACCTGCACCAGCTGCCGCCCAACCAGGAGGAGAGCGGGCACGGCGCCGAAGCGGTGCTGCGCCTGCGGGATTGGCTGCTGGAGCTGGCCGCCGAACACCAGGTGCGGCCGAGCCGGCGCTGGGCCTACGACTACGCCGAGACCGGGCCCGACGACGTCGAGGCCGCGCTGCGGGAATTCGCCGAGAGCTCGGGCGCTCGACGCGGCCCGGCCCAGGAGGCCGCCGGACTGACCGCGGCCGCGCTCGGCTATCACCGGCGCGAACGCCGTCCGCTGCGCTGGGCCCACGACGACCGCCTCGACCACCCGGTGGACGAATGGGCCGACACCGCAGGCGTACTCGTCGCCGACTCCGGTTCGGTCGACACCGACTGGCACGGCACCGGACAGCGGCCCCTGCGCCGGTACCTGACCCTGACCGGACGCCTGGGCACCGGCAACGCGCCGCCGCCCGGCACCCCCGTGCTCACCCTCTACGACCACGCCGCGCCCGGGATGACCGTCACCCCGGGGCTGCGCGCCACCGCGCACGCCACCGTGCTCGGCTGCTCCCTGGACGCGGGCTTCGAAGACGTGGTGCGCGTCGTCGAGTTCCTGCCCGAGGGCTGCGCGCCCTACGACGAGCTGCCCACCGCCATCGCGCCCTGCCCGCCCGGCCCCGACGCGCGTCTCGCGGAAGCCTTGGAGGACACCGCACATCAACTGCTGGTGACGCTCCCCCACGTGCCCGAGACGGCCGTCTTCGACATCCTCACCCGCCGCCCGCCGCGGCTGCGCACCGGCGCGGCGCTGCCCGAGGTGTTCGGCGACCACGCCGCCGCCGTCACCGCGGCCGTGCTGGACCTCGACAATTCGTATGCGGCCGTGCAGGGTCCGCCCGGCACCGGCAAGACCGTCACCACCGCGCGCGCCGTGGAACGCCTCGTCACCCGCTACAAGTGGCGGGTCGGGGTGGTGGCGCGCACGCACCGGGCGGTCGAGCACCTGCTGGACGCCGTCGTCGAGGTGGGCGTGCTCCCGGAGCTGGTGGCCAAGGCCGACAGCCGCGCGGTGGCCCCGGAATGGCTGCCCATCGAGGCGTCCCGCTATCCGCGCTTCCTCGACAATGCCGTGAACGGCTGTGTGGTGGGCGGGCTCTCGGGCGACTTCACCGATCCCGAACGCATCGCGCGCGACAGCCTGGACCTGCTGGTCATCGTGGACGCCGGGAAGTTCCCGCTGGCCGAGGCGGCCGCGGTGGCGGTGTGCGCGCGCAACCTGCTGCTGGTCGGCGACCCCGCGCCGCCCACGACGCACGGCACCCACCCCGAACCCATCGCCGAATCCGTGCTGGGCCGGCTGCTCGGCGCGCACCGCACCCTGCCCGCCGCCTACGGCTACTTCCTGGACCGCACCTGGCGCATGCATCCGCGCATGTGCGGGCCGGTGTCGCGACTGCGCTACGACAATCGGCTGCGCTCGAACGAAACCGTCACCCTGGCACGGGAACTCGACGGCATTCCGCCGGGCGTGCGCACGGTCGCGGTGGAGCATCACGGCAACGGCACCGAATCCGCCGAGGAGGCGCGCGAGATCGTGCGCCAGGTGCGGACGCTACTCGGCCTGCCCTGGCACACCGGGGCGGTCACCCGCCGCCTGCACCCGCACGACATCCTGGTGGTGGCCCCGTATCACGCGCAGGTGGCGCGCATCCGAACCCTGTTGTCGCGGGCCAAGATCGAGGACGTGCTGGTCGGCACACCCGATCACTTCCAGGGCCGCGAGGCGGCGGTGGTGCTGGTCTCCATGACCACCTCCGCGCCCGAGGACGCCCCGCACGGCATCGGGGCGCTGCTGTCGCGGCACTGGCTGACCAGCGCCATCTCGCGGGCCATGTGGTCGGCGATCATCGTGCGCTCGCCGCTGCTGACCGAATTCCTCCCGGCCACCACGGCCGAGCTCTCGGACCTGGCCGCGGTCCTGCAACTCGACCGGGTCTGACACCGCGCCACCGAGTTCCCCCGACTGCCGGAACTCGGTGCACTCGGGGTCAGCCGAAGTTGTGGCCTTCGCCGCGATAGGTCGGCACGGTGGTGCGGCTGCCGTCGGCGTCGACGAGCTGAACCTCGTTGAACCGCTCGCACAGTTCGCCCGCCTTGGCATGCCGGAACCACACGCGATCGCCGATCCGCAGCCCGTCGGCGCCGGTCAGCGGGGTCTGCACCTCACCCGCGCCCTCGGTGCCGATCAGCTTCAAGCCCAAGGGCCACACCGGTTTCGGCACCCGGGACGCGCCCGTGGGACCCGAGGCGATGTAGCCGCCCGAGAACACGGTGGCGATCCCGGGCGCGGGACGGCGCAGTACGGGAGCCGCGAAGTACATGGACGGACGCGGAGCGAGATTGCGGTAGCCGTCGAACAGGGTCGGCAGGTACAGGCCCGAGCCCGCGGTCACCTCGGTGACGTCCGGGTCGCTGATGGAGACCTCGATGGAGCCGGTGCCGCCGCTGTTGACCAGCTCCAGTTCACCGGCCACCGACCGCACCGCGTCCAGCACCTGGCGGCGGCGCTTGCCGATCTCCGCGGCGGAGGCCCACTTCACGAGGCGCACAGCCGGATTGGTGTCGGGCAGGCCCGCGATCTGGGCCTCGTAGGTCATCACGCCGACGAGCCGGAAACCGCGGGAACGGGTTTCGGTCGCCAGCTTCGCGGCCTGGTCGGGGGTGCGGATCGGGGAGCGGCGCACGCCCAGGTGCAGCGGGCCGATGCGCAGGGAGGCGTCGACGTCGAGACACACACGGGGAGCGGCCTTCTCACCGACGGCGGCGCGGATGAAGTCGAGCTGGTCGGTGTCGTCGACCATGAGGGTGATGGAGTCGAGCAGCAGCGGATCGGCGGCGAGTTCGGCCAGCGCGTGCCGGTCGACGGTCGGATAGCCGAGCAGCACGTCGCGCGCGCCCTCGCGGACCAGCCAGATCGCTTCGCGCAGTGAGTAACCCATGATCCCGGCGAAGCCGCCGGACGCGGTGAGCTTGTCGCCCAGCACTTCCTCGAGCACCGCGCGGCAACGCACGGATTTGCTGGCCACCCGGATCGGCACGCCGCGGGCGCGGCGCACCAGATCGGCGGCATTGGCGCGTAGGGCGGTCAGGTCGACCGCGGCCAGCGGTGGTTCCAGGTCGGCGGTGGCCGCGTGCAGCCCGCTGATCGGCGACGAATCGGTCACCAGATCATTCGACCACGAACCTGGTCACTCGTCCAGCACAAAGTTCGGGCGAATCCTCAGAGGTCGACGGCCTTGGTGGACAGGTACGAGACCAGGTCGTCCAGCACGACCAGCGAGATCTCGTCATCGCAGTCCGCCAGCCAGCGCAACACCATGCCCTGGATGACGGCCAGCAGGTAGGCGGCGATGGCGTCGACCGGTTCCAGCCACTGGGTACCCGAACGGCGGGCGCACAGATCCAGGAACTCGGTCACATCGGCGTCCAGTTCGCGGAACATGGCGGTGGCGATCGGATCCGGTACGCAGCCGGTCTGGTTCTCCCAGCGCCGCCGCAGCACCGACAGGGTCGACTCGTAGGCCCGCAGCTGCCGGTCGGGTGAGGATTTCAGGATCGGCCACAGCGTGCTGACGCCCGCGTGCAACAGAACTCGAAGCGCACGATTACCGCTGAAATCGAGCGACCCGGCCGCGGCCTCGATGGCCTCGGTCATGGCCGGACGAAGTCCGACCTGGGTGATTTCTCCACTTGCGCTCAACGACGACTCCCTTTAGCGAAAAGACTCGCGCACCTCTGCCTGCGCGGCTCGCTCAACGGGTTTCAGATCAGCATCGATCACCGGCCTGTACCCCGGCGTACCCGTTCAACGGGTACCGATGTTACGTCGTTTACTTGCCTTGCAACCAGCTTTGATGGCCGATTACGTACCTCAGGATTGTTTTGTTACCTGATTGAAACGGGCCCGCGATCGATTGGGAATGATCAAATTGAACGATCGCCAGGTAAAGCCGTTGTTTGGACCAATCGGTATTTTATGGCGGTATGCGCGACACACATAGCGGGTGTGCGCGACCCCACACCCGACAGCGCATTTTCGGGCACCGGATTCGCCGCGAACGAGTCCCGCTCACCGATCGATCGCCGACCACGAGTCCCACTCACCGATAGCCTGAGCTCGTGACCTCTGCGCGCTACGACCAATTCCTGATCTCCGGCACCTTCAACTTCCGTGACCTGGGTGGAGCACGGACCGTGGGCGGATCCACCGTCAAGGAAGGCGTCCTGCTGCGGTCCGCCCAGCTAAGCCGCATCGACGACGCCGGTGTCGACACCCTGCGCACGCTGGGCGTCACCGATATCCACGACCTGCGCGGACACGCCGAGATCGAGTACATCGGGCACGACGTCATCCCGGACGGCGTGCGACTGCGGGTCACACCCTTCGACTCCCGCATGGGCCAGACCCCGCCGCACGAGGCGCGCGACAAGGCGACCGCCCAGGCCCACATGCTCGAGGTCTACCGCCAGTTCCCGGCCCTGCCCGAGGCCCACCTCGCGATCAAGTCGCTGGCCGACTCCACACTCGCCGGCACCGCGCTGGTGCACTGCGCCGCCGGCAAGGACCGCACCGGCTGGGCGGTGGCCACGCTGCTGCGCGCGGTCGGGGTCACCGAGGACGACGTATTCGCCGACTACCTGCTCAGCAATGACGCGGTGCCGGTGCTGCGCTCGTTCATGAGCGCGGAGTCCGACAAGGAGGTCTCCGACGACCTGCTCGGCGTCCGCACCGAATACCTGGAGTGCGCCACCACCTCGATGCACGCCCTCTACGGCGGCCTCGACGGCTACCTCACCGAAATCGGCATCACCATCGAGATCCGCGACGCCCTGCACACCCGCCTGCTCGGCTGAGCGCCCGCGTCCCGGCGGGTCCGCGCGTCAGCCGACGCGGCGGACCAAGCCGTCGGCGGTGATGCTGACCTGGTTCCCGGTGTGGAACCAGGGCCCGGTGAAGCGCGATTCGGTGGTCTTCGGATCGTTCCAGTACCGCGGGCTCACATTCGGACCGCGGCACAGCAATTCTCCGCACCCGGCATCCGCGTGCGGGCCCCACAACGCGAGTTCTGTTCCCCCGAAGGCGAATCCGAGGGTGTCGCGGGCACTGTCGTGGCCGTCGAGGTCCAGGGCGGTGTCGTCGCGAGCCAGGCCGATGCCGGAGGTCTCGGTCGCGCCCCACACCGACCACTGCCGCGCGGCCGGGAAGACCTCGCGCAGGGTGTCGGCGACCGAACCGGATGCGGCGGAGGCCGCGGCCAGTTCGGCGCGGTGCCCGGCGCTGCACACCTGACGCACCTGCTCCACCCGAAGCCCCGCCAGGCCGGGCAACAGTCCGGCGAAGATGCTGGGGGTCGCGGCGACCATGTCGATGCGTTCGGCCACCAGCGCCCGCGGCACCAGGGACCGGTCCGGGGTGAGCACCACCGTGCCGCCGACCGCGAACGTCGGCAGCAGTTGATCCACGCACCCGCTGGCGTGCGCGAGCGGCAGCAGCACCAGGTTGCGCAGGCCGTCGGTGGGCAGATCCAGCGCGCCGACCACGGAACGGATTGCGGAGAGCAGGTTCTCGTTGGTCAGCTCCACCCCGCGCGGGGCGGTGTCGGGGCCCGGGCTGGTGTAGGAGAGCAGCGCCAGCTCGCCCAGGGACGCGCCGTCGTCGATGAAGGCCGCGCCGTCGGGCAGGGCCGCGGCGAAACCGGCCGCGGTACCGCCGCCGTCCAGCACGAAGTCGGCGCAGGCGTCTCGAATCACGCGGTCCGCCACCACGTCCGGGAGGCCGTCGTGGACCAGCACCGGGACCGCGCCGGAGAGGAGCGCGCCCAGGAAGGCCTGGACCCAGCGGGCGCCGACCGGCATGCGGACCGCGACCCGGTCGCCGTAGCCGATGCCGTGCTCCTGCAGCCCGCCCGCGATGCGGGAGGCCGAGTACCAGAGCTCGCGGTAGGTGAGCCGGGGGCCGCCGATCTCGACGACGGCCTCGCGGGCGGCGAAATTGTGGACCTGGATATCGAGTAGCTCGGTCAGTGCGGGGGTGAGGTTTCCGTAGCGCAGGATGCCGTCGGCGGCGCGCGCAAGCGGGTTGTCACACCAGCCGTTTCGCGTGTGCGGGAATTCCACGAGTAACTGCGACATCGTCCCTCCGAGTGCCTCGAAGCCCTGCCAGGCATGAGTGACTATATGATGCAGATCACAGAAGTGGGCGGATTGTCGGCAAACGGATGTCAGGCTTTGACCCCACGGAAACAGATCGGCGTCCTGCCAAACCCTGGTTCCCCCAATCGAGCCTGCGGAAACGTCGGATTTCGGATGTCGTTCACGACCGGGCGTCCGGAATGCGCATCGAGCGGTCTCGTGTCGCCCTCACTCCGACACCATCGCAGGTAGACGGCTTGACACGCCCGGGCGTCATTAGACACGCCCGGGCGCGCGCAGCCGGTTCGACCGGTCTGGGTCTATGTGCCCGTGTACGTGGCCTTTCCGGGGCCGACCTCCAGGAAGCTGCGCACCGCGCCCTTCAGGTCCGCGGTGCCGAAAAGTTGCCCGGACACCTCCGGGGTCACCGAATCGGCGTGGGCGACACCGCCGGACCGCCAGGCCTCGATGATCGTCTTGGTGGCCGCGTGCGCGCGTGTCGGCCCCTCGGCGAGGCGGGCCAGCAGCGCCCGGGCGGCGGCGTCCACGTCCTCGTGCACGGCATTGACCACACCCCAGTCGGCCATGGTGGCGGCGTCGTAGAGGTCACCGGTCATGACGAACTCGCGAGCCCGGCCCGAACCGGCCCGCTCGGCCAGCCGCTGCGGGCCGCCCATGGACGGGGTCAGGCCCACCACGGTCTCCACCAGACCGAACTTGGCCTTGGGAGCGGCCAGGATGATGTCGCAGGCCAGCGACATCTCGAAGGCCGCGGTCAGGGTCAGCGAGTGGGCGGCGAAGACGACCGGGCACGGCAGCGCCTCGAGCGGGTGGATGATGCGCGCGAACAGGGCCTGCCACAGCTGCGCGCCCTCCTCCCCCGACAGCCCGTCGAAGACGTGCACGTCCACCCCGCCCGACACCAGCTTGCCGTCGGCGCGGATCAGCAGCGCGCGGGGCGGATTCGCCGACAGCTCCTCGAGATCCGAGGCGAGGGTGTCCATCAGCGCCATGTCGAAGAGGTTCAGCGGCGGATGGTCGATGGTGAGGATCGCCGCGTCCGCGCCGCCGTCGGTGACGATGCGCTCCAGGCGGGTGGGCTTCGAGTCAGTCATGCCCTGAATGTATGCGGACGCTTACCTTCGCAAAAGAGGCGGCGCGACATCGGTACGACTACCTGCGAGGAGATCACCCGAACCCGCCCGTAGCGGAGCGGAGGGCAAAATAGACACAGTGACTACCTCGAACAGCGAGCCGGGGACCTATGTCGAGCCCGGCGAATTCAAGCGGGACACGAATTACATCGAAACGCGGATCACCGCGGACGGGCGGGACGGGTATCCGGTCGAGCCGGGCCGGTACCGGCTGGTCGCGGCGCGGGCATGCCCGTGGGCCAATCGCACGCTGATCGTGCGGCGGCTGCTGGGGCTGGAATCGGTGCTGTCCCTGGGCTTGTGCGGGCCGACCCACGACAAGCGCAGCTGGACATTCGACCTGGATCCGGGCGAGGTGGATCCGGTGCTCGGCATCCACTTCCTGCGCGACGCGTACTTCGAGCGATTCCCCGACTACCCGCGCGGCATCACCGTGCCCGCCGTCGTGGACCAGCGCACCGGCGCGGTGGTCACCAACGACTACGCGCAGATGACCCTCGACTTCTCGACCGAGTGGACCGAGTACCACCGGCCCGGCGCGCCCGACCTGTACCCGGAAGATCTACGCGCGGAAATGGATCCGGTCATGCGCCGCGTCTACACCGAGGTCAACAACGGCGTGTACCGGTGCGGGTTCGCCGGCGACCAGCAGGCCTACGACGCCGCCTACGACCGGCTGTTCACCGCGCTCGACTGGCTGAGCGAACGCCTCGCGGCCCAGCGGTACCTGATGGGCGACACCATCACCGAGGCCGATGTGCGGCTGTTCACCACCCTGGCCCGTTTCGACCCGGTCTACCACGGCCACTTCAAGACCAACCGGCAGAAGCTCACCGAGATGCCGGTGCTGTGGGCGTACGCCCGCGACCTGTTCCAGACCCCCGGTTTCGGCGACACCATCGACTTCGTGCAGATCAAGCAGCACTACTACATCGTGCACACCGACATCAATCCGACGCGGGTCGTGCCCCAGGGCCCCGAACTCGGCGACTGGCTGACCCCGCACGGCCGGGAAGCCCTGGGCGGCAAGCCGTTCGGCGACGGCACCCCGCCGCCTCCGCCGGTGGAGGCCGAGCGGGTGCCCGCCGGTCACGGCGCGGTCTGACCGCTCACTCCCCCGCCGCGCCCCGATAGGTGCCGAAGCTCCAATAGACGCCTTCGGGGTCGCGGCAGGTGAAACCCCGTGATTCGTAATCGGTTTCGTCGCGCAGTTCGCGGGTGATGGTCGCGCCCGCCGCCCGCGCCCGCTCGTACAGCGCGTCGATCTCGTCGAGGGCGATGTACACCGAGCCGACGCCGGGCGGCTGGCATGCCAGCGCCATGCCCTCGCGCACCCCGCCGAGCATGATCGCGCCGCCGCCCGGCCAGGCCAGTTCGGCGTGGTCGACGGTGTCGCCCGAGTCGTAGCGGGCGGTGGTCTCGAAGCCGAAGGCGGCCTCCAGGAACGTGATCGCGGCCGCGGCGTCGCGGTAGACCAGGGTCGGCCAGACGACGATGGCGGTCCGCACGGAATTGGTGGTTTCACTCATGGCACCAGCCTCCGACCTCGGCCACCGGTTGGTCTTGGACGAATGGGAACTCCTCGTGTTCCCGCCACACCGACGGCGGCATGCCCGCCAGCTCCCGCCACTCGCGGGCCATGTGCGCCTGGTCGTAGTACCCGGCGGCCGCCGCCACCGTCGCCAGCGGCGGTGCGACCGGCTCGCGCAGCAGTTGGTGTGAGCGTTCGAAACGGGCCACCCGGACCGCGTCCTTGGGGGTGATGCCGAACTCCGCGCCGAAACGGTTGCCGAGATGCCTTCGACTCCAGCCGATCTCGTCGGCGACCTCGGCCACCCGCACAGCCGGGTCCGGCCCGGACAGCAGCGCCCAGGCGTGGGTCAGCTCGTCGTCCCAGCGCACGGGGGCGATATGCCGCAGCAGGATCTCGTCGATGACGGCGAACCGTTCCGGCCACGACACCGGCTCCGCCAGCCGCTCCCGCAGCTCCGTCGCGCGCGGCCCGAGCAGGTCGGCCAGATCCACGATCCACGAACCGAGCGCCGCGGCGGGCATCCCCAGCACCGCCCGGCAGCCCAGCGGGGTCAGATTCAGCTGTACGCCGTGCTGGAAGCCGTTGTGCGCGATCACCGCCGGACGTACCGTGAGCCCGCTGGCCAGCATGTCCCAGTGCCCGCCCGGCTGCTCGGGATGACTGGAGACGGGGACGTGGATGGATTCGCCGATGGTGATGATCACCGTCAGCGCCGAGCCCGGCATGCCGACGTGGGTGCCCGGGGTGAAGCCGTGCAACAGGTAGCCCTCGTAGCCGAGGACGTACGCGCTCAGCCGCGGGTCGGACACACCCGAGGCGCCTTCGGACACGCCTGCCACGCGATCCACCCTAGGCCGATCCGGCGCGGCGCGCGATGCTCCCATCCGGAACCGGTCTATCTCGCGAATCGTTGTCGAGGTGCCATAGAGTTTCGGTCGGAGAGGACCGCACGGAAGTAAGGGGTTGCCGATGTTCAAGGGCGGATTCGAAAAGGCGGTCGTTTCGCTGCTCGACAACGGGTCCCAGGTGCAGGCCCCGGCGGTCGCGAAATACGTCGCGAAGCTGCGGGCCGATCATCCGGACGAGACACCCGGGCAGATCATCGCGCGGTTCGAGAAGCTGTATCTGAACACCGTCACGGCCTCCGGCACCGCGGTCGGAGCGACGGCGGCCGTGCCCGGCGTCGGAACCGTCGCGTCGGTGGCCGCCATGAGCGCGGAGACCGCGTTCTTCCTGGAGGCGTCCGCGGTGTTCACCCTGGCCGTGGCCGCCGTGCACGGCATCGCGCCCGAGGACAAGGAACGCCGCCGCGCCCTGGTGCTGGCCGTGGTGCTCGGGGAGAGCGGCATGGAGATCGTGCAGAAGAGCGTCGGCGTGTCGGCGAAGAACTGGGGTGGCCTGATGGCCGCCAAGATCCCCGGCCTGAGCTCCATGAACGATTCGCTGCTCAAGCGGTTCATGGTGCAGTTCATCGCCAAGCGCGGGGCGCTCATGGTCGGCAAGGTGATCCCCGCCGGAATCGGCGCGGCCATCGGCGGATTCGGCAACCGGGCGCTGGGCCGCCGCACCGTCGACAATGCCCGCAACGCCTTCGGCGCGCCGCCGCTGAGCTGGCCGCAGCCCATGATCGTCGACGCCGACCCGCTGACCGCCCTGAACGCGCCGGCCTGGAACAAGCAGCAGTGAGCGCCCGGCCCCTCGCCTTCGCCGCCGGCGGGCTGACCAAGACCTTCGACAGCATCACCGCCGTCGACGACGTCAGTTTCGTGGTGCCCGCCGGGACGGTGGCCGCGCTGGTGGGACCGCACGGCGCGGGCAAGTCCACGGTGCTGCGCATGCTGCTCGGACTGCTCACCCCCACCTCCGGCACCGCCGGTGTGGGCGGGCCCGGTTCCGGTGCGCGGGCCGGGCGGCGGGCGGTCGGCGCGATGCTCACCCCGCGCGGGCTGGACCCGGCGCGGCGGGTGTTCGCCCAGCTGCGCGTGTACGCCGCGGCCGCGGGCGTCTCCGACGAGCGGGCCGAGGAACTGCTGCGGCTGGTCCGGCTCCTCGACGCCGCCGACGAACGGATCGGCACCCTCACCGAGGGCATGCGGACCCGGCTGGCGCTGGCCGTCGCCCTGCTCGGCGATCCCCCGCTGCTGGTGCTCGACGATCCGGCCACCGGGCTCGACGTCGGCGAGACCGCCTGGCTCAATGACCATCTGCGCGGCCACGCCCGCCGCGGCGGCACCGTGCTGCTCACCTCGCGCACCCTGAGCACCGTGCTGCCCATCGCCGACGAGCTCATCGTCATGGACCGCGGCCGCGTCGCCTACCAAGGCAGTCCCGCCCGGCTGCGCCGCAGCCACCCGGACCGGCTGCTCGTCAAGGCCTCCAGCCCGATCGCGCTGGCCACCTCGCTGGCCGCGCAGGGCTTCACCGACTCGGTCATGCGGCCGGACGGTCGCCTCGCCATCGCGGAAGCCTCACTGTCACAACTGGAATCGGCCGCCTCCGCCGCCCGGGTCCAGCTCACCGAGGTCACGCCCGAACACATCCACCCCGATCAGGTGCTGGCCGCCCTCACCCACACCGGACCCACCGCCCCCGCCTACCCCGGCCCGGCCGCCCCTGGGGCGTATCGGTGACATCGGTGTGCCACATCGACATTCGCTATCGGTCGGCGGCGCCGGCAACCGGTGGCCCGGCCCGCGAACGACCGGTCCGCGGCACCGCCGCCGAGACGCTCGATTCCGGAGCAGCGTCCCGTGCCGCACGGATATGCGGAGCCGCCCAGGCCGGGGACGCTTCACGAAAGGACGCTCGATGAAGTTCACTGTGCCGCCGGTGGTGGCCCGGGCCGCGAATTCCGAAGTGCGGAAGGTGACTTCGGTGCGGCTGAACTGGGTGATCGGCGGCGGGGTCGTCGCGGCGGGTGTGGCGGCGTTCGTGGCGCTGGGGACCGGATTCCAGCCCGGGGGCGAGAACGCGCAGGGGTTCAGCTCCGGGTCCGGCTGGGCGTCCGTGCTGACCGCGTGGGTCGTGGTGCTGACCGTGGCCGCGGCCGCCGCCTTCGGGGCGGTCGGCGCGGGCTCGGAGTTCGCGACCGGGGGCGTGGCGATGGGCTCGCTGTTCACCCCCGACCGAACCCTGCTCCTGAGCGCGAAACTCGCGGTGGCGGGGGCGTTCTCGCTCGCCACCGTGGTCGCCATGGAAGTGCTCGGCGGAGCCGCCATGCGACTGGCGGGCGGCTCGCGGGTGCCCATGGACGGCGGCTTCTTCGGCGTGCTGATCGGGGTGGCGCTGGCGGCGGTGTGTTGGACGGTGATCGGGACCGCGGTGGGCTTCGTGCTGCGCTCGCCCACCCAGGCGCTGATGGCGGTGCTGGGCTGGGCGGTGCTGGAACCGCTGATCTGGATCACCGCGCGCGCCATCGGGTTCGGCGGGCTGGCGGCCATCCTGCCGGTGTCCTCGACGGTCGGGGCGATCAGCGGCGGACGGTACGCCAAGAACGCGCTTATCGCGCCCACGCCGGCGGCCATGGCGATGCTGGTGCTGTGGAGCGCGGCGGCGGGCGCGGCGGGCTGGTGGTTCTACACCCGCCGCGACATCTGACGCTCAGTCCCGGTCGGCGAACACCCGCTGCCAGACCGCGTGATCGGTGCGCGGGCCGCCCGGGGTGTCCGCGCCGTACTCGGCGATGAGCCCCGGCAGGTCCAGCGGCAGGCTCGGCGCGGTCATACCCGCCAGTTCGGCCTCCACCGCGGCGTCGGGAACCAGCCAGCAGACCTCGAATTCGATGCCGTCCGGATCGGCGGCGTAGAGGGCCTTGGTGGAGGCGTGGTCGGACGCCCCCGTGAGCGCGCCCGCCGCGATCAGGGCGTCGCGCACCCGCTGCAACTCGCTGAGCGTGTTCACCTCCCAGGCCAGGTGGTAGAGCCCGACCCGGCCGGTGCGGTGCGGGATCGACGGGTCCGGGGACTGGAACAGGCCCAGGTCGTGGTCATTGGCCGACCCCTCGGCCTGCAGGAACGCCCCGCCCGGGAAGCCGCCGGGCAGCCGGCGGAAGCCGAGCACCTCGCTGTAGAACGCGACCGAGCGTTCCACGTCGGAGACGAACAGGACAGCGTGATTGAGGCGCTGAATCGGCATGGCGGGAACTCCGTTTCGACGAGACCGGACGCAAGGTGGTCAATTGTTGGGTGGTCGGGCTTCGGTGTGGATGCAACAATTCGGTTGGCGTGTCTTCGGTTTCAATACTGTCGTGTCTGGCCCGGTTTCCCTACTGTCGAACAGGTGAGCGAGCCGTCGTCGTCGAACGATCGTCCCGAGGAGGGGACGAGACAGTTGCAGGCGTACCGGTTCGCGTTGGAGCCGACCCACGACCAGGCACAAGCGTTACGTTCCCACTGCGGGGCAACACGGTTCGCCTACAACTGGGGTCGCCGCAAAGTCCTCGCCAACTGGGCGCAGCGCGCAGCCGAAGCCTCCTACGGCATCCCCGACGACGAGCTCACCCCATGGATCGATCAATCCGCTTACAGCCTCCGCAAAGCGTGGAACGCGGAGAAGGGCACGGTCGCACCGTGGTGGGCGGAGAACAGCAAAGAGGCGTACTCGTCCGGTATCGCGCGGGTCGCCAAGGCGTTCTCCAACTACGGGGCGTCGAAACGCGGCACCCGTACCGGGGCACGCATGGGTGTCCCGGCCCGGAAGAAGCACTCCCACCAATCGTTCACCGTCACCACCGGCAGTTACGGACTCGGCGACGGGTCGCGGCAGGTCAAGATTCCCCGTATCGGAATCGTTCGGACCGGTGAATCGACGCGCAAGCTCGCGCGGCGGCTGCGGAACGGGACCGCCAGACTCGCGAACATGACCTTGTCCTGGCGGGGTGGCCGGTGGTGGGTATCGTTCACCGTCGCGGTCCGCCGCAATGATCCGAAACCCGCACGGCCCGACGCCGTGGTCGGGGTGGATACAGGGGTGAAGGCTCTCGCCGTCCTGTCCACGGGCGAGATTGTTGCCAACCCTAAGCATTACCAGAAGACCCAGGCCCTGCGCCGCCGACTTGCGCGAGCACGGTCCCGCCGCCGCGGCCCCGACCGCAAGCACGGTGGCGAGCCGTCGCGGCGGTGGGAGAAGGCCAACGCCAAAGCCAACCGCCTCGAGCATCGGGTGACCGCGATGCGCCGCGACGGGCTCCACAAGCTCACCACCCGCCTGACCCACGAGTACGGGACGATCGTGGTGGAGGACTTGAACATCGCGGGCATGCTGCGCAATCGGTGCCTGAGCAAGGCGATCTGGTCGGCCGGGTTCTCCACACTGCGCCACCAACTCGAATACAAAACCGACTGGTGCGGCGGACGGTTGATCACCGCCGACCGCTGGTATCCCAGCTCTAAAACGTGTTCTTCCTGCAAAGCAGTGAAAGCCAAGCTGGCTTTGGGGGAGCGCGTATTCCGTTGCGATCATTGCGGTCTCGTATTGGATCGTGATGTGAACGCTGCCCGTAACTTGGCGGCGTTGGTGTCCACGGCGAGTTGCGTCGGGACGGTAAACATGCCCGCTGGAAACCGTGTGAGACCCGGCTCGCCGGGCGATGGTATCGCCACGGGAAGACCCGAGACTGCGGTTGCGGGCCAACCCTGCCGGAGCAATCCCGCAGGTCACGGAACAACACATTCCGTGAACGGTGCGAAGTTCAGCGGAACACGCCGGGACGAGAGACCCAAGGCGGCGTCCCGGCCACACTGGTAAGGGGCGGGGAACGGGATGGGGAACAAACAGGGGGTGGGGAGATCGTTGTTCTCGGCGATGAGTTCGAGTGATGTGGGCGAGGCGATGGTGACCGGGGCCGGCGACGGGACGGGCCGCGGCTGGTTGCGGCGGCTGTGGGACAGGTGCGTCGGGCATCCGTGGATGCTGGCGGGCCTGGCGGTGGCGATCATGCTCGGCGCGGTCGTGGAGGTGACCGGGCCGCTGCTGGCCAAGCGCGCCCTCGACGGGGCGACCGCGGGCAATACCGGCATCATCGGGGGGATGGCGGTCGCGCTGGGCGCGCTCGCGCTCGGGCGGTTCCTCGCCTCCTTCGGCCGCCGCATGCTGGCCGGGCGGCTCGCCCTCGACGTCCAGCACGAACTGCGGGTGGATCTGCTGGCCGCGCTGCAACGCCTGGACGGGCCCGGGCAGGACGAGCTGCGCACCGGCCAGGTCATCTCCCGCTCGATCAGCGACCTCACCCTGGTGCAGGGGCTGCTGTCGATGGCGCCCTGGTCCTCGGTGGCGGCGCTGCAATTCGTGCTCGCGGCGGGCGTCATGCTGTGGCTCTCGCCGCCGCTGGCGCTGGCCGCGCTGCTGGTGGTGCCGGTGCTGGCCTTCGTGGTCTACCGGGTGCGGCCGCGCCTGTACGCCGCCACCTGGTCCGCGCAGCAGCGCGCCGCCGATCTGGCCCAGCACGTCGAGGAGACCGTCACCGGCGTGCGCGTGGTCAAGGGCTTCGGGCAGGAGGCCCGCATGGTCGACCTGCTGGAGGGCCACGGCCGCGAGCTGTACGCCGAACGCATGCGCGCGGCCCGCATCGACGCCCGCTTCAGCCCGACACTGGGCTCGATTCCGCAGGCCGGGCTGGTCGCGGTGATCGCGGCGGGCGGGCTGCTGGCCTTCCACGGCAGCATCGGGCTCGGCACCTTCCTGGCCTTCGTCGCCTACGTGGCCACCATGACCAACTCCACCCGGATCGTGTCGTACGTGCTGGTGATGGCGCAGTTGACGCGGGCCGCGGCCGAACGCGTGCACCAGGTCATCGACAGCGCGCCCGACCGCGTCGACCCCGAGCATCCGGCGCCGGTGCCCGACGGGCCGCTCGGCATCCGAATCGAGGACGTCACTTTCGGTTTCGATCCGGACCGGCCGGTGCTGCGCGATGTCAGCCTCGACATCGCGCCCGGGGAGACGGTGGCGATCATCGGCCCGGCGGGCTCGGGCAAGTCCACGCTGAGCCTGCTGCTGCCGCGCTTCTACTCCCCCGACTCCGGCCGGATCAGCCTGTACGGCACCGATTCCCGCGCCGACGTCGCCGATCTGCGCGCGGCCGAACTGCGCGAAGCCGTGGGCGTCGTGTTCGACGAGGCGTTCCTGCTCTCGGACACCATCGCCGCCAATATCGCCCTGGGCCGACCGGAGGCGACCGAGGCCGAGATCCGCGCGGCCGCGAAACAGGCCGCGGCCGACGACTTCATCAATGGCCTCGCCGACGGCTACGACACCGTGGTCGGCGAACGCGGCCTGACCCTGTCCGGCGGCCAGCGCCAGCGCATCGCCCTGGCCCGCGCCCTGCTGGCCGACCCGCGCGTCCTGATCCTCGACGACGCCACCTCGGCGGTCGACGCGGTCACCGAGGCCGCGATCTTCGCGTCCCTGCCCACCGATTCCGGCCGGACCACGCTGATCCTGGCCCACCGCGAATCGACGCTGTCCCACGCCGACCGTGTGATCCGGCTGCCCGCACCGGAATTCGCGCCGCTCGATCCGGCGGCCGCGGACTCCGACCTCGAACTCGGGCAGACCGCGGCGGGCGCGCAACCGGATCGGGATACGCCCGAGGAAGTGCGGCGGGTGCTCAGCAAGCTGCCGCCCGCGCTGGAAGAGCCCGGGCTGGACGCGGACTCGTTGCGGGAGCCCGACCCCGGATTCCGGCTGAGTCACGCGCTGGGACTGGTGAAATGGCTGGTCGCGGGAACCATGCTCCTGCTGGCACTGAACGCGCTTGTCGGCGTGGGTTTCCCGTCGGTGGTGCGGTACGCGGTGGACGCGGGCGTCGGGCGGCACGACGGCGCCGCGCTGGTACGGGCCACCGTCATCGGCGTCGTCCTGGTCGTGGCCGGGTGGCTGGTCGCGGCGACCGCGCTGCTGTGGAGCAACCGGGCCGGGGAGCGGGTGCTGTTCGGGTTGCGGGTGCGCAGTTACGCGCATCTGCAGCGGCTCGGCCTGGACTTCTACGAGCGGGAACTGTCCGGCCGCATCATGACCCGGATGACCACCGACATCGACGCGCTGTCGACGTTCATGCAGACCGGCCTGCCGGACGCGCTGGTCGCGCTGCTGACCGTCGGCGGAATCGCGGTGGCGCTCACCATCATCGACCCGGGCCTGGCCCTGGTGGTGTTCGTGACGGTGCCCGCGCTGCTGGTGGCCAGCTGGAAGTTCCGCAAGGTCTCCGATGCCGCCTACAGCGCCTCCCGGGAGCATTCGGCGACCGTGAACGCCGACTTCGCCGAGAACGTCGCGGGACTGCGGGTGGTGCAGGCCAACCGGCACGAGGCGATCTCCGAGCGGCGCTTCGCCGGATACTCGGACAACTACCGGGTCAGCCGGATGCAGGCGCAGCGGGCCATCGCCACTTTCTTCGCCTTCGTCGGCATGTGGGCGGACCTGGCGCTGGCCGCCGTCGTGTTCACCGGAGCCTGGGCGGTCGCGCACGGGACCACCACCGCGGGCACCCTGGTCGCGTTCGTGCTGTACCTGCAGCTGCTGTTCGGGCCGATCATGCAGTTGTCGCAGCTCTTCGACGGGTATCAGCAGGCGCGGGTCGGGTTGCGGCGCATCGGGGAACTGCTGCGCACCCCGTCCTCGATCGCCCCCGATCCCGCGGACGCGGCCCCGATCGACGGGCAGCTGCGTGGCGAGGTGGTGTTCGACGACGTGCGCTTCCAGTACCCGGGCGCGGTGCGGCCCGCCCTGGAGGGCGTCAGCCTCGGCATTCCGGCGGGCGGCAGCCTCGCGCTGGTGGGCGAGACCGGCGCGGGCAAGTCGACCATCGTGAAGTTGCTGGCCCGGCTCTACGACATGCCACGAGAACCTGTGTCCGGTGACGCGAATCACGAAGTTACCGACGCCGCGACGGCAATCTCCATAGCGAAAACGCATGACAAAGCCCGTGATCCGGACACTCACGGCGCAATTCGGGTGGACGGCGTGGATATTCGCGACTATCGCCTCGCCGACTTCCGTTCCCGGCTCGGCGTGGTCCCACAGGAAGCTCACCTCTTCACCGGCGACATTGCCAGCAACATTGCATTTGGCAAACCTTTTGCGAGTCGCGTTGAAATCGAGGCGGCGGCCGCCGCGGTCGGTGCGCTGGACACCGTCGCCGCGCTGCCCCGGGGCATGTCACAGCCGGTCGGGGAACGCGGGCGCGGGCTCTCGGCCGGGCAACGCCAGCTCATCGCCCTGGCCCGCGCCGAACTGGTCCGGCCCGACCTGCTCCTGCTCGACGAGGCCACCGCCGTCCTGGATCCGGCCGCCGAGGCATCGGTGCTGGTCGCGAGCGAATCGGTGACGCGGGGGCGGACCTCGATCATCGTGGCGCACCGGCTCGCGACAGCCGCGCAGGCCGATCGGATCGCGGTCGTCGAGCACGGCCGGATCAGCGAAATCGGGTCACACGACGAACTCCTCGCGGCCCGCGGCGCGTACTCCCGCTTGTGGGCTGCGGCGCGGGCGACGGAAGGAATATTCTCGAGCGAGGACGAGTCGTCACGAGAGAATGCGTCCGCTCGGTGGTAGCCACGACCGACGGCGAACGGGGGTGGGCATATCCTCAGTGGGGGCGCATCGGCGCGCATCCGCCGATTACCCGTGCCGGGCACGTCACAAACGTCGCAGCGCGAAGAACGAAATGAGGCGAACACCTGCTGTGAGCAGCTCAACAGACCAGTTCGGACAGAACCAGTGGCTTGTCGACGAGATGTACCAGAAGTACAAGCAAGACCCCTCGTCCGTCGATGAGAGCTGGCACGAGTTCCTGGCGGACTACACGCCGGAGAACACTGCCGAGATTGGTAACAACAGCCAGGCGGCCGCCGCCGTCGCTCCGGCCCCCGCCGCCGCCGCGCCCGCCGCTCCCCCCGTCGCCGCACCCGCCGCGCCCGCCCCGGCTCCGGCCCCCGCGCAGGTGCGCACCCCGCAGACCACCCCGGCCCCGAGCTCGAACGCGGCCCCGACCTCCGGCGGCCCCAAGCCGTCCGCCGAGGACGAGACCAAGGTGCTGCGCGGCGCGGCCGCCGCGACCGTGAAGAACATGTCGGCCTCGCTGGCCATCCCCACCGCTACCTCGGTGCGTGCCATCCCGGCGAAGCTGATGATCGACAACCGGCTGGTCATCAACAACCACCTGGCCCGCACCCGCGGTGGCAAGATCTCCTTCACCCACCTGCTGGGCTACGCCATCGTGCAGGGCATCAAGTCCTTCCCGAACATGAACCGGCACTACGCCGAGATCGACGGGAAGCCGAACGCGGTCACTCCGGCGCACACCAATCTCGGTCTGGCCATCGACCTTCCGGGCAAGGACGGGTCCCGCGCGCTCGCGGTCGCGGCCATCAAGAACACCGAGGAGATGACCTTCGCGCAGTTCCACACCGCGTACGAGGACGTCGTCCGCCGGGCGCGCATCGGCAAGCTGACCAACGACGACTTCGCCGGCGTCACCATCTCGCTCACCAACCCGGGCACCATCGGCACCAACCACTCGGTGCCGCGTCTGATGCTGGGCCAGGGCGCGATCATCGGCGCGGGCGCCATGGAGTACCCGGCCGAGTTCCAGGGCATGAGCGACCAGCAGCTCGCGGAGATGGGCATCGGCAAGCTGATGACCCTGACCTCGACCTACGACCACCGCATCATCCAGGGCGCGGAGTCCGGCGACTTCCTGCGGACCGTCCACAACCTGCTGATCTCCGACGAGTTCTACGACGAGATCTTCCACGGCATGGGTGTCCCCTACGAGCCGGTCCGCTGGCGCAAGGACATTCAGGAACGCGGCATCGACAAGTCGACCCGTGTCCAGGAGATGATCAACGCCTACCGCAGCCGCGGCCACCTGATGGCCGACACCGACCCGCTGCGGCTGGTGAAGGACAAGTTCCGCTCGCACCCCGACCTGGATGTCACCCAGCACGGCCTGACCCTGTGGGACCTGGACCGCGAGTTCAATGTCGCGGGCTTCCACGGCCAGGAGCGCATGAAGCTGCGCGACGTGCTGTCCATCCTGCGCGACGCCTACGCCCGCCACGTGGGTGTGGAGTACACCCACATTCTGGATCCCGAGCAGCTCAAGTGGATTCAGGAGCGGGTCGAGCAGAAGCACGCGAAGCCGACCGTCGCGGAGCAGAAGTACATCATGTCCCGGCTCAACGCGGCCGAGGCGTTCGAGACCTTCCTGCAGACCAAATACGTCGGCCAGAAGCGCTTCTCGCTGGAAGGCGCCGAGTCGGTCATCCCGATGATGGACGCCGTCATCGACCAGTGCGCCGAGTACGCCCTCGACGAGGTCGTCATCGGTATGCCGCACCGTGGCCGCCTGAACGTGCTGGCCAACATCGTGGGCAAGCCCTACTCGAAGATCTTCACCGAGTTCGAGGGCAACATGAACCCGGCCGCCACCCACGGCTCCGGTGACGTGAAGTACCACCTCGGTGCGCGCGGCACCTACCTGCAGATGTTCGGCGACAACGAGATCGAGGTGTCGCTGACCGCGAACCCCTCGCACCTCGAGGCCGTCGACCCGGTGCTGGAAGGTCTGGTCCGCGCCAAGCAGGACCTGCTCACCAAGGAAGACATCGTCACCAAGGGCGAAGAGGCGCGGTCGTTCTCGGTCGTGCCGCTGATGCTGCACGGTGACGCGGCCTTCGCCGGCCAGGGTGTCGTGGCCGAGACGCTGAACCTGTCGGGTCTGCGCGGCTACCGCACCGGTGGCACCGTGCACATCGTGGTGAACAACCAGATCGGCTTCACCACCGCGCCGGAGTACTCGCGTTCCACCGAATACTCCACCGACATCGCGAAGTTCATCGGCGCCCCGATCTTCCACGTGAACGGCGACGACCCGGAAGCCTGTGTGTGGGTGGCCAAGCTGGCCGTCGACTACCGGCAGAAGTTCCAGCGCGACGTCGTGATCGACCTGATCTGCTACCGCCGCCGCGGCCACAACGAGGGCGACGACCCGTCGATGACCCAGCCGGGCATGTACGACGTGATCGACACCAAGCGTTCGGTCCGCAAGGCGTACACCGAGTCGCTGATCGGCCGTGGCGACATCTCCATGAAGGAAGCCGAAGACGCCCTGCGTGACTACCAGGGTCAGCTGGAGCGGATCTTCAACGAGGTGCGCGAGCTGGAGAAGTTCCCGCCGGAGGCGTCCGAGTCGATCGAGGAAGAGCAGCAGCTGCCGCCGAATCTCGTGACCTCCGTGGACAAGACGGTGCTGCAGCGCATCGGCGACGCGTTCCTGAACGTGCCCGACGGCTTCACCGTGCACCCGCGCGTCAAGCCGGTGCTGGAGAAGCGCCGCGAGATGGCCTACGAGGGCAAGGTCGACTGGGCCATGGCCGAGTTGCTGGCCTTCGGCACGCTCATCGACGAGGGCAAGGCCGTCCGCCTGACCGGTCAGGACTCGCGCCGCGGCACCTTCTCGCAGCGCCACTCGGTCATCATCGACCGCAAGAGCGGCGACGAGTACACCCCGCTGCACAACATCGGCTCGGCCAACCCGGGCTGGTTCGCGGTGCACGACTCGGCGCTGTCGGAGTACGCGGCGGTCGGCTTCGAGTACGGCTACTCGCTGGGCAACCCGGACGCGCTCGTCCTGTGGGAGGCGCAGTTCGGTGACTTCGTCAACGGCGCGCAGTCCATCATCGACGAGTTCATCTCCTCCGGTGAGGCCAAGTGGGGTCAGCTCTCCGAGGTCGTGCTGCTGCTGCCGCACGGTCACGAGGGCCAGGGTCCGGACCACACCTCGGGTCGGATCGAGCGCTTCCTGCAGCTGTGCGCCGAGGGTTCGATGACGGTGGCGGTTCCCTCCACCCCGTCGAACTACTTCCACCTGCTGCGCCGCCACGCCCTGGACGGCATCCGCCGCCCGCTGGTGGTGTTCACCCCGAAGTCCATGCTGCGCAACAAGGCTGTCGTCTCCGAGGTCGAGGACTTCACCGACAACAAGTTCCGCACCGTGCTCGAGGAGCCCACCTACGAGTCGGGCAACGGCGACCGCGCCAAGGTCAAGCGCGTGCTGCTCACCTCCGGCAAGATCTACTACGAGCTGGTGGCCGAGAAGAACAAGCACAACCGCGACGACGTGGCCATCGTCCGCGTCGAGCAGCTGTACCCGATTCCGAAGTTCCGCCTCAACGAGGCCCTGGAGCAGTACCCCAACGCCTCCGATCTGGCGTGGGTCCAGGAGGAACCGGCCAACCAGGGCGCCTGGCCCTTCTTCGGCCTCAACCTCCCGGAGATCCTCCCGGCCCGCTTCGGCAAGCTGCGCCGCATCTCCCGCCGCGCCATGTCGGCCCCGTCCTCGGGTTCGTCCAAGGTGCACGCCGTGGAGCAGCAGGAAATCATCGACGAGGCGTTCTCCCCGACCGCCTAGTCACCGAATCCCAGTGCGGGGCCGGATCTCTCACCGAGATCCGGCCCCGCGCCGTTTCTCAGTCGAGGCGGTAGATGTCGTAGTCGCCGAGTGGCCGGAAGCCGAGTCGCTGATAGAGGGCCGTGCTGGTGCGGTTCGCCTGATCGGCGAAGAGCATGACGTCTTTCGCGCCGGAGGCGAGGGCGTGGCGGCAGGCGTAGGTCGTGGCGGCGGCTGCGAAGCCCTTGCCGCGCAGGGGTTTCGGGGTGAAGACCGGGGCGATGCGGATGGTTCCGGTTACGGCTGTGCCGGTTCCGGCCATCGATACCGGGGTGCCGTCCACTTCCCACAGTGAGAGGCCGCCTCGCGTGAGGCGTTCATCGACCAGGCGGTCCAAGTGCGCCGGGGGCGGGTCGCCGATATCCCGGGTGAATTCGAGCAGAAATTCGATCGCCAGTTCCCGGTCACGGTCGGTCGCGAGGCGTCCGATGCCGTCCGGCATCGGATCGGGCGGGATCAGATCGCCCAGCCGGTAGAGGCGATCGGCGCGGCTCAGGGTGACCGACTTGCCGTGCGACCGCGCCCAGGCTTCCGCGACGGGACGGGCGGAGTCGGAGGGGCCGGACACCGCGGACAGCGCCGGATCGATCGCCGAGTAGTCACGCACGAGTGGAACGATCGCCTCGGATGGCAACGGGGACACCACGATTCCGAAGGGCGGTGTCCGGAAGAACGCGGCTGCGACCTCGCCTCCGGCAGTGGTCCACCATCCGAAATGGGGTGCGGCGTCCCCGTAGATCGTCGGCCCCTGCCGTCGCAGTCGATCCAGCACCGTGAGCAGCACGGTGTTCCGGATCGGATCCGACCGCAGGAATTCGTCCGCCGCCCGCTCATATGCCGGCAGGTCCTCGGTAATCGTCCACCCCATGTGTCCATCATGGCGCAGACGACCGGGAACGGGACAGCCCGCCGAGAATGACTCGGCGGGCTGTGCGGTGTCCGGTGCCGGCGACGAGTTACTCGCCCGCCGAATCCGGCTGCTCCGCAGTGGAATCGGCCGTGCCCTTGATGTCCCAGGCCGCCATCATCGCGGCGAGGCCGTCCGCGGCGGCGGTGTCCTGGGTGGTCGATTCCTGGTCCGACATGGCGGGTACCTCTTTCTGCTACTTCCCTGACGAAAGGTTGATGTTACCGGTCGGTTTCAGTTGCTGCTCGCCGAGAAATGGCCTGCAACAAGCGATTTCACAGACACGTGACAGGGGTCACAAATACCGGCGGAGCCGGTCGCCCGGGAGGGGTTGTGGGCGCGGTGTTCGGCGTCGTATATTCCACGTGGAATATTTGGTCCGGAGGATGGTGGTGACGGTGATGGCGTCACTCGAAACGGAGGTCGTGGTGATCAAGAAGCAGTCGGCTCCAGCGCTCACGCCGATGGCGCTGCTGGTTCTCGCACTGCTGGAGGAACGTCCGATGCACCCGTACGAGATGTATCAGCTGTTATTGAGCCGCCACGAGGACCAGTTCACCAAGATCAAGCCGGGGTCGCTGTATCACACGGTGGCGCGGCTGACCGATCAGGAACTGATCGCGGCGGAGAGCACCGATCGGGCCGGCAACCGGCCGGAACGGACCACCTATCGCATTCGCACGGCCGGGCACACGGCGCTGCGTGAACGAGTCCGGGACCTGCTGCGGGAACCGGTTCACGAGTACCCGGCGTTCGTGACCGGATTGGCCGAAGCGCACAATTTGCCCGTGGACGAGGTCATCGATGCCCTCCGCGAACGCGTCGCCTCGATCGAGGCGCGGGTCGCCGAGCTGACCATGCTCCGCGACCTGGCCGCCGCCTCCGATGTCCCGCGCCGTTACTGGATGCGGGTCGACTACATACGCGCGCACAGCACCGCCGAAGTCACCTGGCTGCGCGGACTCATGGACGAGCTCCGCAGCGGCGAACTCGAATGGGAGACCTTCGACTCCGAGTCCGGCGAGCGCGTCGACACCAGAACCCACTCCCAGGGATAGGAACCCGAATCCATGTCCACTCAACGCAACCCGTGGCTCGCGCTCTACGCGCTGGTCGTCGGGTTCTTCATGATCCTGCTGGACATGACCATCGTCGCGGTGGCCAATCCGGCAATCATGAAGGACCTGAACGCCGATGTCTCCCAGGTCATCTGGGTCACCTCCGCCTACCTGCTGGCCTACGCGGTGCCACTGCTGGTCACCGGCCGGCTCGGGGATCGCTTCGGCCCCAAGAACATCTATCTCGGCGGCCTGGTCGTGTTCACCCTCGCCTCGCTCTGGTGCGCCGAGTCGACCAGCATCAACATGCTGATCGCGGCCCGCGCCGTGCAGGGCCTGGGCGCGGCGCTGATGACGCCGCAGACCATGGCCGTCATCACCCGCACCTTCCCGCCGGACAAGCGCGGCGCGGCCATGGGCCTGTGGGGCGGTGTGGCCGGTCTGGCCACCCTGGTCGGCCCGATCCTGGGCGGCGTGCTGGTGGACTGGCAGGGCTGGCAGTGGATCTTCTACGTGAACGTGCCGATCGGCATCATCGCCTTCGCGCTGGCGTTCTGGCTGGTCCCGTCGCTGCCCACGCACGAGCACAAGTTCGATCTGGTCGGTGTGGCGCTGTCGGGCGTCGGCATGTTCCTGCTGGTGTTCGGCATCCAGGAGGGCAACACCCACGACTGGGACGCCGAGATCTGGGCCATGATCGCCGCCGGTGTGGTGGTGCTGGCGCTGTTCGTGGTCAACCAGGCGCGCAATACCGGTGAGCCGCTGGTGCCGCTGAGCCTGTTCAAGGACCGCAACTTCGCGCTGTCCAATGTGGGTATCGCGGCCATGGGCGCGGCGGTGACCAGTGTGTTCGTGCCCGCCTACTTCTACCTGCAGCAGGTGCACGAGCTGTCGCCGACCCGCTCGGCGCTGATCTTCGCGCCGATGGCCATTCTGACCGGTGTGTTCGCGCCGATCATCGGCAAGATGTCGGACAAGGTCGCGCCGCGGGTCATCCCGACCATCGGTTTCGCGATGTTCGCGGCCACCCTGTTCGGTTTCGCCGCGTTGATGAAGCCGGACGGCTCGCTGCCGCTGTTCATGATCGTCGGCGGCTTCGCCGGTATCGCCAACGCCTGCATCTGGGCGCCGCTGGCCTCCACCGCCACCCACAACCTGCCGGTGCAGCTGGCCGGTGCGGGCGCGGGCGTCTACAACACCACCCGCCAGGTGGGTTCGGTGCTCGGTTCGGCGGCGATCAGCGCGCTGCTGTCGGCGCGGATCTCGGCACAGGGCCTGCAGAGCGGTCCGATCGGCGAGGGCTCGGGCGGTAAGAGCCTGAGCGATCTGCCCGCACAGGTGCGGGATCCGATCCTGGAGAAGCTCAGCACCGCGCTGAGCCAGTCCATGTACCTGCCCGCGGCGATCCTGCTGATCGGTGTGGTGGCCTCGGCGATGTTCATCGGCTTCGGCAAGCAGGGCGACGGGAAGCAGGACGATATGGCGAAGGCGAACATCGGAGCGCACTGACCTATCGCAGGGCCTGATCGGCCGCTGGTCGATCGGCTCGAATCCAAAGGTGCTGCCCGCCAGGACTTCCGGCGGGCAGCACTGTTTCCGTCCCCTGCGGGTCGCGGTCAGAGCAGCAGGCCGACGAGGCGGGTCCAGTCGATGCGGATGTCGATCGGCATGTCCGTCAGGGTCTCGCCGATGTGGGCGGTCAGCCGCCGCAGCGGCCGGTAGTGGCCCAGTACCAGGACGTGGGTCTGGATGGCGCGCACTCGATCGCGATCCATGTAGACCAGCCAGTACCAAGGGATTCCGGCCAGTGCGTACTCGGCCATCTTGTCCGCGGTGTCGACGCGTTCGGTCGCCGGGGACACCACCTCGACGGCGATCTTCACCCGCTCGGCCCGCAGCGGGCCGACATCGGCGGGCGCACAGGAGAACAGGATGATGTCGGGACGGCGGATGGTGAGGCGCGGCGATTCCCACAGCAGCACGTCCTGGTCGACGCCGACGTAGAGCGAGCCGTCGTTGTATCGGCTCATGTGGTGCTCGGCCCCGGACGCCAGCATGGCGGCCAGCCGGCGGGTGGCGTTGCGGTGGGGCAGGGCGGGCGTTTCGGCGCGCACCACGTCACCGTTGACCACCTCGACGAGCCGGCAGAAGTCGGGGGGCAGCTGCTTCCAGATGTCGAGCGTGATCGGTTCGGGCTGCAGGTTTTCCGCCCGCGCCCATTCGAGTACGCCGAACATGCGCGCTCCCCTCATTCCCCGAACGAGTTGTGCCCCCGGGCGAGCGGATGCCCCCGAGCGGCCGGACCGAGCCACGACTGCCGCGATGATCTTAATCCGCGCGGGCCGCCGAAACGGTTGTTCGGAACGTTCGCCCGCGCCGGACCGGCGAGCCGCGCGGACGATGGTCGGGCACGAGGTGTTTCGCGCACTGGATCGGCGGCGTGCGTGACGCGGCGCCGATTCTTGGGGCGGAACAGTCTTTTTCAGCCGATTCGCACGGTCAACGACGGATATCCGGTCGCGCCGTCGGGCACGACGTCCTGTCGCCGCTCGGTCTGGGTCTCCCCCGTGCCGTCGGTGGCGCGCGCCCAGACGGTGTGCACGCCGCTGCCCGCGGGCGCGTCCCAGTCGAAGGCCCACTGCACCCAGGTGTCGATGGACGGGGCGGTCGCCAGGCGCGCGGGCTGCCAGTCCCCTTGGTCGATACGGACTTCCACGCCGCGGATGCCGCGATGCTGCGCCCACGCCACCCCCGCGATGGTGACCTTGCCGGGCGCGAGGGTGCGGCCGCGCGGGGTGTCGATGCGGCATTCGGTCTTGATGGGGCCGTACGCCGACCAGCCGCGTTTGGTCCAGAACGCTTCCGCGCGATCGAATCTGGTGATCTCGAGTTCGGTCACCCACTTGGTGGCCGACACGTACCCGTACAGGCCCGGCACCACCAGCCGCGCGGGATAGCCGTGCGCGGTGGGCAGCGGTTCACCGTTCATGCCGACCGCCAGCATGGCGTCGCGGCCGTCGGTGAGCACGGCGAGGGGGCTGCCCGCGGTGAAGCCGTCGACGCTGCGGGAGAGCACCATGTCGGCGTCGGGGTGCGGCCCGGCCTGGGCGATCAGTTCGTCGAGCCGGTAGCCGAGCCAGCGGGCATTGCCGATCAGTTCGCCGCCGACCGGGTTGGAGACGCAGGCCAGGGTGACCAGCCGTTCGATGGGGGTGCGGGCGGCGAGATCGGCGTAGCCGAGCCGGATCTCGCGATCGACCATGCCGTGGATGCGCAGGGACCAGTCGTCCTTGCTGACCTGCGGCACGGTCAGCGCCGTGTCGATGCGGTAGAAGCTGGAGTTCGAGGTGAGGTAGGGCGTGAGGCCCGGCAGTTTCAGGTCCGCACCCGGGTCGACGGGCGGCTCGACGCTGGTCGGCGTGGGCAATTCGACGTCGGCCCGCTCGGCGGAGACGTCCCGCGACCGCAGCCCGATGAGCCGTCCGGCCATGCCACCGGCGACCGCGACGGCTCCGGTGATGGCGAGCCAGCGCATCACCTGCCGCCGTTGCGTGGTCTGTTCCGCGGCGGACTCCGCGGTGGCCGGTGTCGCGTCGGCGCGTTCGGCGGACTCCTCGAGCCGGCGAATCAGGCTGCGCAGCACGAGAATTCCGGCCACGGTGCCGAGCAGCGCGGGTATCGCCCAGGTCCAGGCGGCAGCGGGACGTCCCACCGCGGCCGACATCGCGAGCAGTCCGAAGACCCCGAACAGGATCGATCCCCAGGGCCGCCGGACCCGCTCGGCGAGTCCAGCGACGGCCGCCAGCACGACGGCCGCCACGCCCATCGACACGAACAACAGCAGTTTGTCGTTGGTGCCGACCAGCCCGATCACCCATTCCCGGAACCCGTCCGGCGTATGGTCGACGACCCACGCCCCGACGGCCTGCAAGGGGGTGCTGTCCGGACTGATCAGCACCGACACCACTTCGGCCACGCCCAGCGTGACCAGGCCCGCGACGATGCCGCCGGCGATTCGTACTTCGCGATCGGCCACGAAACCGACCCTACTGCGGGAACCGCCGCGCGAACCCGCGCCAGAAATGACGATCCGGTGACGTCGTCACATGGTGGCGGAACCGGTGTAGTTGATCATCCACGGCACCGAGAACTTGTCGGTGACCATGGCGAACGCGTCGGCCCACTCGACCTTGCCGAGCGGCATGGTGACGGTGCCGCCGGGGGCGAACTCGTTGAACAGGCGCTCGGCCTCGGCCGCGGACTCCACCTCGACCTGGACGGCGAAGCCGGGGTTGGAGTTGTCGATGTCATTGCCGGGCGGGGTGTCGGACACCATGAGGATATTGGTGGCGCTCAGCGGCAGCTGCGCGTTGGCGACCCGGTTGGCGATCTCCGGGGGCAGGTCGCCGGGGGTATCGCCACCCATGTCACCGAAGCGGACGATGGTGGCCTCGCCGCCGAAGACGGACTGGTAGAAGGTGATCGCCTCCTCGGCGTTGCCGTTGAAGACCAGGTACGGGTTCAGTGCGGGCATGGGTTCCTCCTCGGTCGGTGTGGCGGGTGCGGCGGCACCCGACAGGTAGGACGCGGGGGCCGCCCGGAAATCATCGGTCGCGGCCGGGAAATTTCGGTGAATGCGAGAAATATTCGGTGCGTCCCCCGGTTGACCTAGCTATGAGCGAACTGCCCCGGGTCCAGCACCGTCACCTCGAGGTGGACGGCGTCGACGTGTTCTACCGCGAATCGGTCCCCGCCCGCGCCGATGCCCCGGTCCTGCTGCTACTGCACGGTTTTCCCACCGCCTCGCACCAGTTCCGGCGGCTCATGGACACGCTCGGCCACCGCTACCGGCTGATCGCGCCGGACTATCCGGGTTTCGGAAACACCGTGGCGCCGGCCGATTTCGACTACACCTTCGACCGGTTGGCCGATATCACCGAGGGATTCGTGCGGGCGCTCGGCCTGACCCGGTTCGCCATGTACATCTTCGACTTCGGCGCGCCGATCGGCCTGCGCGTGGCCGCCCGCCATCCGGAGTGGATCGCCGGGCTCGTGGTCCAGAACGGCAATGCCTACGAGGCCGGACTGTCCGAGGCCGCACAGGGTTTCGTCGCGCTGCGGCCCGATCACGCGGGTGACGAGGACGTCATCCTCGGCCTGCTCACCCTCGAGGGCACCCGCGGCCAGTACGAGGGCGGCGTTCCCGATCCGAGCCTGCTGAACCCCGACGCCTGGACCCTGGACCAGCACTATCTGGACCTCCCCGGCCGCAAGGAGGCTCAGCTGGCCCTGGCCTACGACTACAAGTCGAATGTGGCCCGCTACCCCGAATGGCAAGCGTGGCTGCGCAAATACACTCCCCCGACCCTCATCACCTGGGGTGCGAACGACATGTTCTTCCCCGCACCGGGCGCGCACGCGTATCTCGCGGACGTTCCCGACGCCGAACTGCACCTGTTCGACACCGGCCACTTCGCGCTGGAAACGCATGTGGCCGAGATCGCCCCGCTGATCGCGGACTTCCTCGACCGGCTGAACGGCTGAACGGAAAAGGCGCTGCCGGTGGAAATTCCACCGGCAGCGCCTCGTTCGACTCGGCTCAGGAGTCGACTCCGATCAGGAGTTGTAGATCGCGTCCACGTCGGCCGCGTACTGCTTCATGACGACGGCCCGCTTGAGCGACAGCTTCGGGGTCAGCTCGCCACCCTCCTGGGTCCAGTCGACCGGCAGGATGCGGACCTTCTTGATCGCCTCGGCGTGCGAGACCAGCTTGTTGGTGGCCGCGACCGCGTCATTGATCTCGCCGACCAGGGCCGGGTTCTCGATGAGGTGCTCGATCGGGGTGTCGGCGGGAATCCCGTTGCGCGTCTTCCACGCCGGCAGCGCCTCGGGGTCGAGGGTGACCAGCGCGGCGATGAAGGGCTGCCCGTCGCCGACCACCATGACCTGGCTGATCAGCGCGTTCTGCCGCAGCGAGTCCTCGAGCATGGCCGGGGAGACGTTCTTGCCGCCCGCGGTGACCAGGATTTCCTTCTTGCGACCGGTGATCGCGATGAAGCCCTGCTCGTCGATGGCGCCCAGGTCGCCGGTCTTGAACCAGCCGTCGGCGTCGAACGCGTCGGCGCTGGCCTCCGGGTTGTTCCAGTAGCCGCCGAACACGACCGGGCCGCGGATCAGCAGTTCGCCGTCCTCAGCGACCTTGGCGCCGTGGCCGGGCAGCGGGCGGCCGACCGAGCCGACCTTGATGTGCCGGGGGGTGTTGACGCTGACGGCCGCGGTGGACTCGGTCAGGCCGTAGCCCTCGTAGATGGTGACGCCGGCGCCGCGGAAGTAGTGGCCCAGGCGCGCGCCCAGCGGGCCGCCGCCGGAGACGGCGGAGGAGCACTGGCCGCCCATGGCCTCGCGCAGCTTGCTGAACACCAGCTTGTCGAGCACCGCGTGCTGCAGCTTGAGCACGATGCCGGGGCCGCCGGTCTCGAGCGACTGGCTGTACTGGATGGCGATCTCGGTGGCGTAATCGAAGATCTTGCCCTTGCCGCCGTCGTGCGCCTTCTGCTTGGCGCCGTTGAACACCTTCTCGAACACGCGCGGCACCGAGAGGATGAAGTTCGGCTTGTACTGGCCGAACTGCTCGACCAGGGTGGACCAGTCGGCGGTGTGGGCCACGGTGACGCCGGCGTCGAAGGCGGCCAGCGCGACCGCGCGCGCGAAGACGTGGGCCAGCGGCAGGAACAGCAGCGACTTGCGGCCGGGCTGCAGGAACTCGCTCATGGAGGAGCGATCGGCGGCCGACTCGGCGTAGAGGTTGGCATGCGAGAGCATGACGCCCTTGGGCCGGCCGGTGGTGCCGGAGGTGTAGATCAGGGTGGCCGGGGACGCGGCCTTCACCTGGGCGCGGCGCTCGTGCACCACGGCGTCGTCGAGATCCTTGCCGCGGGCGGTCAGCTCGGCGATCGCGCCCTTGTCGATCTGCAGGACCTCGCGCAGGCTGTCGAGCCCGGCCTCGATCTCGGCGATGGTGGCGCGGTGCTTGTCGTTCTGGACGACGGTGAGCTTGGTGGCGGAGTCCTCGAGGATCCAGCGCGCCTGCTCGGCGGAGGAGGAGTCGTAGATCGCGACGGTGCAGCCGCCGGCCGCCCAGATGGCGAAGTCCAGCACGACCCACTCGTAGCTGGTCTGAGCCATGACGGCGACGCGGTCGCCGAGCTCGATACCGGAGGCCACCAGTCCCTTGGCCACGTCGGTCACGGTCTTCGCGAACGTCGCCGCCGTGACGTCGTTCCAGCCGCCCTTGCCATTCGGGGTGTTGAAGACCACCAGCTCGGGGGTCTTCTCAGCATGCCGGAACGCGCCGTCCGACATGTTGGCGTTCTCCGGAATGGTGTAGGTAGCCGGGACTTCGAACTCTCGCATCGCTGCCCTTCCACAGAGGTTTACTGGCGGGTAATTTACGCCACGCTCACAGGTAACTCTCCGCGGACCGCCCGAACCTGTTCCCGGACGGTCTCGCGCTGTGATTCGTCTCTATCCTATTGACCGAGTTTGCGCCGGTCGAAGCGCCTGGCGCAGGAATTGCCCGAGTTCGACGGTGACCGCGGCGGCCGGCGCCACCAGAGCCGCCTGCAACTGGGCGACATGCCAGAGACCTTCGGTCTCGGTGAACTCGGTCGGCACACCCGCCGCGCGCAGCTGCGCCACCAGCCGCGTGCACTGGTCGTGCAGCAGCTCGGCCTTGTCGGCCTGGACATAGGTGGGCGGCAGTCCGCGCAGTTCGCCCAGCAGCGGCGCGTACCCGGCGTCCTTGCCGTCGCCGCCACCCAGGTAGGCCGCCGCGCAGGCCCGCGACCACGGCTTGTTGATGACCAGATCGCGGTTGCGGGTGGGGACCTCGTTCGGGTCGGTCCACGGCGCGATCAGGCCCAGGGCGGCCGGGGTCAGGCCGTGCCGGTCGCGCAGTCGCTCGGCCAGCGCCAGTGACAGCCCGCCACCGGCCGAATCGCCGGCCACCGCAATGCGTTCCGGCCGGTAACCGGCCGCCACCAGTTCCAGGAACGCGGCCTCGGCGTCCTCGAGCGCCGCCGGGAACGGGTGCTCGGGGGCCAGCCGGTAGTCGGGAACCTGCACGGCGCAACCGGTTTCGCGGGACAGGTAGGCCGCCAGCGAGCGGTGCGTGAGCGGCGAACCGACGGTGTAGCCGCCGCCGTGCAGATACAGCACGGTGGCGCTGTCGGAGACCGGCCCGACCGAGACGCGCTCGGTCGGGCGGCCGCCGAGGCGGATGTGCTCGACATGGGTGCCGCGCGGCGCGCGCTGCGCCACCGAACCCCAATCCATCAGTGCCCGCTGGACACCGAACGGGAGCCGGTGATGGAGCATGACCCGGAAGACCGGGTTCAGCACGGCTCGGACGACGGGCAACGGCAGTGTCACATCGGGCATGACCGAATGTCCTTCAGAATCGCTGTATTACGGCAGGAACCGCTTCTGCACGACCGCGGAGATCCGCTGGTAGTACGAAGCCGTGGTGCGCACGAACAGGTCGAGAGCCTTGGCCTCCCAGCCGATCAGCACGCGGCCGTAGCCCTTGCGGACCGCCTCGGTGATGGTCTGCGCGGCCATCTCCGGGGTGTGCAGGGCGAGCTTGCTGTCGAAGAGGCTGGCCAGATTCTTCTGGTCCAGGCCCTCGGAGACGGTGGCGTTGCGGGCGACGGCGGTCTTGATGCCGCCGGGGTGCACGCAGGTGACCTTGACCGGGGTGCCGCTCATCAGCATTTCCTGGCGCAGCGCCTCGGTGAAGCCGCGAACCGCGAACTTGGCCGAGTTGTAGGCGCTCTGGCCGGGGACCGCGATCAGGCCGAAGAGGCTGGACACGTTCACCACGTGGCCGTCACCGGATTCGATGAGGTACGGCAGGAACGCCTTGGTGCCGTTGACGACGCCCCAGAAGTCGACATCCATGATGCGTTCGATGTCCTTGAACGCGGTGTCGGTGACATTGCCGTGGTGGGCGATGCCGGCGTTGTTGTAGATCTGGTTGACCTTGCCGAAGTGCTTCTTCACCTCGTCGGCGTAGAGCAGCACGGCCTCGCGCTCGGCCACGTTCAGGCGATCGGACTTGATCTTGACGCCGAACTTCTCACAGCGCCGCACGGTTTCGGCGAGGCCCTCGGCGTCGATGTCGGACAGCGCCAGGTGCGCGCCCCGCTTGGCCAGGTTCTCCGCCAGCGCGCGGCCGATGCCGGAACCCGCACCGGTGATCACGCAGACCTTGTCCTTGAAGTAAGCATCGTTGCTCACGGTTACCGCTTTCGGTTCGTCAGGAGTGGGGGGTGTGACTAAACGGCCTGTGCGACAGGCTGGCCGGTGGTCTCGTAGGCCGCGACGTCGAAGTGCTCGAGCAGACTACGGAACCGGAAGGTGAAGTCCGGCCACAGCGTGGTGTTGTTGCCGTGCTTGTCCAGGTACCAGGAGGCGCAGCCGCCGGTGCTCCACACCGCGCCCTCCAGCTTGCGCTGCAGACCCGCGTTGTACTCGTCTTGCACGTCCTTGCGGACCTCGACAGTGCGCAGGCGCAGGTTGTCGAACTGGGCGATGGCGTCGGAGATGTAGTTGATCTGCGACTCCAGCATGAACACCATCGAGGTGTGGCCCAGCCCGACGTTCGGGCCGAGCATGAAGAACATGTTGGGGTAGTTGTTGATCGCCGAACCCTTGTAGCCCTGCTGGCCGATGGCGTCGAACACCTCGGACAGGGTACGGCCGTCGCGGCCGGAAACCGTGTCGTAGACCGGCGAGTCGGTGACATGGAAGCCGGTGGCCACGATGATCGCGTCCACCTCGCGCTCGACGCCGTCCTTGGTGACGATGGCGTTCGGGCGGATCTCCTTGATGCCGTCGGTGACGACATCCACGTTCTCGCGGCTCAGGGCCGGGTAGTACTCGTTGGAGATCAGCATGCGCTTGCAGCCGATACGGAAGTTCGGGGTGACCTTCTTGCGCAGTTCCGGATCGCGGACCTCGGCGAACAGCTTGGCGCGGGCCACGGTCTCGAGGGCGAGCATGGCGGGCGGGAACTTGGCCAGGCCGACCACCTGGGTCTCGCGGGCGGCGTAGATGCCGGCGCGGTAGAGGCTGCGCAGCGCGGGAATGCGCTTGAGCGCGAACTTCTCCGGGGCCAGGTACTCGCGGTCGACGCGGGGCAGCAGCCAGGGGGCGGTGCGCTGGTAGACGTCCAGGTGCGCGACCTCGGCCGCGATGTTCGGGACGATCTGGATGGCGGAGGCGCCGGTGCCGATGACGGCGACACGCTTGCCGGCCAGGTCGGAGTCGTGGTTCCAGCGGGCGGAGTGGAAGATCTCGCCCTGGAAGTCGTTGATGCCCTTGATGTCCGGCAGGTTGGGCTCGCACAGCGCGCCGACGGCGGACACCAGGATGTCCGCGGTGAACGGGCCCTGGCTGGTCTGGATCTCCCAGCGCGCCTCGGCGGCGTTCCACTGGGCGCCGGTCATCTCGCAGTCGAAGATGTGCTTGTCGCGCACGCCGTACTTGTCGGCGACGCCCTGGATGTAGCGCTGGATCTCCGGCTGCTTGGAGAACGAGCGCGACCACTCCGGGTTGGTGGCGAAGGAGTACGAGTACAGCTGCGAGGGGACGTCGCAGGCCGCGCCCGGGTAAGTGTTGTCGCGCCAGGTGCCGCCGACATCGTTGCCGCGCTCCAGCACGAGATAATCGGTGCGTCCCTGCTTGCTCAGCCGGATGGCCAGGCCCAGGCCCGAGAACCCGCTGCCGACGATGATCACGTGGGAGTGCCGGGCGGGCCGGTTGCCGACAGCTTTGTCTGTAACCTTGCGACTCATGTACCCGAGAATATGGTCTTATTGAGTGGGAGTCAATACTGTTATTGAGCGCTGGTCAATATTATTGACTCGTGTTCAGTAACTGTCGACCCCAGTCAGTACTGTCGGACAAGTGACCAAGGAGCGCGTCGTGAGCAGCAGACCGGACAGCCGGGCCAAACGCGTGCGCCTCAGCCCCGGCGAACGCCGCGAGCAACTGATCACCCTCGGCGCCCGCATGCTGCGCGAACGCGCCCTCGAAGACATCTCCATCGGCGAGATCGCCGCCCAGGCCGGCATCTCCCGCGGCCTGCTCTTCCACTACTTCCCCACCAAGCACGACTTCCACCTGGCGATCGTCAACCACGCCAATGCCGAACTCCTCGAACGCACCACCCCCGACCCCACCCTGTCGCTGTTCGACATGCTGCAGGACGCGATCGAGCGCTACATCGCCTACGTCACCGAGAACCGCACCTCGTATCTGGCGTTGCTCCGCGGCCCCGCCAGCGCCAGCCCGGAACTCGTGGCCCTCGTCAACGCCACCCGCATGGCCCTCGTCGACCGCATCCTCACCGAGGCCCCCATCCCCGCCGACGACCCCGACCGCCCCCGGCTCGCCCTGGCGGTCCGAGGCTGGATCGCCTTCGTCGAGGAAACCACCCTCACCTGGCTTCGCGAGGAACCCATCCCCCGAGAAGCCCTCGTGGACATGCTCGTAACCTCCCTGCCCGCCCTCGCCCTCAACGCAGATCTGGCCGCCGCCCTTCAGCAGTGAGCGCCGCCGCCGCGAGCATGAGCTCGGCCGCCAGTTGGCTGTGGACCACCAGCAATCGGCGATACAGCTCGTCGACCGCGATACCTCCGGACGGTGATGCGGGTGCCGACATCGGTCACACCTCCCGTGGGTCGTGCCCCGAACCGGCTGGTGGGGAGACTTCTTCCCGAGAGTCGCACGCGCCGGATACGAGCACGCCTGAAAAATCAGGTCACCCGGGCGTCTTTCACGAAAACATCCGTCAACTCGGCTGCCCGCCGCAGGTTTTCGAGATCACGAACCATGACGTGCCGCTTCATCAGGCACACGGAACCGTCCGCGCCCAGTTCCTTCATCGCCTTGCCCACCGCGTCCACCCGCGCCCCGACCAGATTGCCCAGCTCCTCGTAGGACAGCCGCACGGTGAGCTCCCACCCGGCCGCCACCCGCCGCCCGTACGACTCGACGAACTCGACGAGCAGGCGCGCCAGCCGCACCCGCACCTGATGGTCGCCGAAATCCAGGCGGCGCTGATCCGACCAGGCCAGCCGGTCGGCCAGGGAACGGCACAGCACCAGGGAACCGTCGTGATGGGTTTCCAGGAAGGTCATGAACGCCGTGCCCGGGATGCGGTGCACGATGGTGGGCGTGCACACGGTCGCGGTGTTGGAGCGCAGCGAATCCGGCACCAGCGCACCGAGTTCACCGATCACGTCACCGCTGACCCGGATCGCGAGCAGCCTGCCGTCGGCCGTGGTGATCTTCACGCACGCCGACAACGAGCGGTCGCGCGAGCGCAGCAGATACACCATGCTGCCGGGATCGCCCTGCCGCATGAGAACCGTGCCCGGCGGCCCGTACGTCCGCGTCCCGAGCCGGAGCAGCGACCTGCGGGATCGCGGGCACAGCCGCTCCATGAAAGTACCTGTGGGCCAGGGCCAATTGCCCAGATGATCGTCGTCAGGTGAGTTCACCGTCGTATCCAGTTCCGTACCGCCGTTGGAAGCTGCCCCCGAACCCTCCACGGTAAGCGACCGAAAGGGTTTGTGGCACAGCGCGACGGTGGTGGACCCGGATCAGAGGGCGTGGGCGTCGAGCCAGGTTCGGGCCACGGCGGAGGGGATGGCGTTCTGGTCGCGGATCTGGTGGATCATGTCGGCGAGCTCGGTGGTGGTGAGTTCGCCTGCCACGTAGTTGAGTTTGCGGAGCTGCGGGTCGGTGAGGGCGGACTTGCGGAGGATGGGCGCGACCATGGCGGCACGGAAGGCGTAGTCGGGGTCGGAGAGGGGCGTTAGGTCGGCGCCGTCGCCGGGGAGGAAGGATGAGGGGCCGGGGAGGACTGCTAGGTCGATTTCGCCTTCGGAGAGGGCTTTTCGGAGGTCGGTGGGGGTGGTGAAGGCGACCCATCGGGTGATGGTGCAGTGGTAGACCGACTGCAGGGGGGTCAGGACATCAACTTCGGGGTCGAGGGGGGTGCGTTGCGCGTCCAGGGGGGCGCCGGTGTCGATGCCGAGGATCAAGCTGTCGCAGCGGGGGGCCAGGTCCTTCAGGGAGGTCGGGAGAGTCGTGGGGTGGGCGGCGGAGGCGACGATGGCGGGGCGCAGGTCGGTGCCGTCGGCGGGGTCGGAGGTGGCGACACCCTGCGGAAGGGCTTTGGCGAGGGCCGCATTCACCGCGTCCGGCTTGGTGACGGTGGCGGTCGAGTCGAGGGCGGTGAGGATGTCGCCGGTGATGTCGCCGAACAGGGCGAGGTCGCCGGAGTCGAGGGCGGCGAGCAGATCGCCGCGGGAACCCACCCGCTCCGCGACGCGGGTGTGCAGGCCGGTGCGGGCCAGTGCGCCCGCGTAGAGTTCGGCGATGATCCGGGACTGGGGCGAATCCCCTGCTCCCACCGTCACAACCGGACCGGTGTCCTTGCTGCCGCAGGCCACCGCGGCCACCGCGATCGCGGTGACGAGCGCGCCCCGGCCCAGTGTTCGCACGGCGCAAACCAATCGGTTGGATCCGGTCCCGGACGTGCGCGCGCGGCGCGACGGGCGACGGCGGGCGGCGCGGCGGCCGAGCGCCTGCGAGGGATGGGAGTCAGTGCCGGACACGCGCAACAGTCTGCCGCGCCGACCCTCGCGGCGGTGAAACCGGGCCGGACATCGGGCGTGCCTTTTCCGCCGGAAGCGCGAAACCGACCGTAGGTAGGCACCGTTCGCGGGATGAGACGGGCAATATGGACAGTTAGGTCTGTTCCAGGGGTGGTGACACCCCGCCCGCCGCAGGCATCCCGCTCGGAAGGACGACAGTGCAATCGCTCATCACCACGCGCGCCGATGGCAAGCGCATCTCCCGGACCGTACTCCGAATCCTGGCCGCGTCGGTCGCGCTGGCCGCCGCCATGGCACTGTCCGCCTGTGGCGACAACAAGTCCAATCCGCTCGGTGGGGGCGGCGGCTGCGGCGGCGACACGAACAAGGTGACCGTCGGGTCCGCCAACTTCCCCGAATCCGAGACCGTGGCCGACGTCTACGCGGAAGCGTTGCGGGCCAACGGGTTCAGCGTCGACACCAAACTCAATATCGGCAGCCGTGAAGCGTACGTGCCCGCGTTGAAGCAGTGCGCCATCGACCTGATCCCCGACTACACCGGGAATCTGCTGCAATACCTGGACAAATCGAGCACCGCCACCACGCCCGACGAAGTGAACATCGCACTCGCCAAGGCGCTCGGCGATCAGCTCGCCATCGGCACGCCCGCACCCGGCGAGGACTCCGACGCCGTCGTCGTCACCAAGGCGACCGCCGAGAAATGGAATCTGACCAGCATCGCCGACCTGGCCGCACACTCGGCCGAGGTGAAACTGGCCGCGCCGGCGGAATTCTCCGAACGGCCGGGCGGGCTACCCGGCCTGAAGAAGAACTACGGACTCGACATCTCCGCCGGCAACTTCGTGCCGATCGCCGACGGCGGCGGCCCCGCCACCGTGAAGGCGCTGACCGACGGCCAGGTCACCGCCGCCGACATCTTCACCACCTCCCCCGCCATCGCCGCCAACAACCTGGTGGTGCTGACCGACCCCAAGCACAACTTCCCGCCGCAGAACGTGGTGCCGCTCTACAACACCGCCAAGAAGAGCGACAAGCTGACCAAGGTGCTCGACGCGACGTCCGCGAAACTCACCACCGCCGAACTCATCTCGCTCAATACCGCCGTCTCCGGCAGCAGCAAGACCGAACCGGCCGCCGCCGCCCGCCAGTGGGCCGCCGCGCAGGGGCTCGACCAGCCGATCGCATAAGGAGAGGCGGAACACGGTGTCCGACATCGAATTCACCGGCGTCAGCAAGACCTACCCGGACGGCACCACCGCCGTCCACGACCTGAGCCTGCGCATCGAATCCGGGTCGTTCACCGTGTTCGTGGGACCTTCCGGCTGCGGCAAGACCACCTCCATGCGCATGATCAACCGGATGATCAGCCCCAGCCGCGGCGCCATCACCGTAGGCGGACAGGACATCTCCCGCGTCGACCCCGTCGAACTGCGACTCGGCATCGGGTACGTGATCCAGAGCGCGGGCCTGCTGCCGCACCGCACCGTCGTCGACAATGTGGCCACCGTGCCGGTGCTGCGCGGGCAGTCCCGCCGCGCGGCCCGGCGGGCGGCGCTGGAGGTGATGGATCGCGTCGGACTGGATCACGCTCTGGCGCAACGCTATCCGGCGCAACTCTCCGGCGGCCAGCAGCAGCGCGTCGGCGTCGCCCGGGCGCTGGCCGCCGACCCGCCCATCCTGCTCATGGACGAGCCGTTCAGCGCCGTCGACCCCGTCGTGCGCACCGAACTGCAGAACGAGATGCTGCGGCTGCAAGCCGAACTGCACAAGACCATCGTCTTCGTCACCCACGACATCGACGAGGCCATCAAACTCGGCGATCACATCGCCGTCTTCGGGCCCGGCGGGCACCTGCAACAACACGACGTCCCGCAGACCGTACTCGCCCGGCCCGCCACCGATTTCGTCGCCGGATTCGTGGGCCGCGACCGCGGCTACCGCGAACTGTCCTTCCGGGCCGCCGACGCCGTACCCCTGCGCGACCTCTCCACCGTCTCCCCCGAACAGGTGCCCGGCCTCCGGTTGGACAAGGGCGAATGGCGGCTCGTCATCGACGAGGCCAAGAAACCCCTGGGCTGGATCGACACCACCGGCGTGGAAGGCGTCCGCGCCGGGCACGCGCTCGCCGACAGCATGGCCTCGGGCGGCTCCCTGTTCCCGCCCGGCGGCGACCTGCGGCAGGCACTCGACGCCACCATCTCCTCGCCCGCGGAAATCGGTGTCGCGGTGGACGATTCCGGCGGCGTGCGCGGCGCCATCTACGCCCGCGACGTGCTCGAACAGCTGCACCGGCAGCGCACCGCCGAGGACGCCGAACGCAATCGGGTCTTCTTCGAGGAGACCACGTGAAGTACCTGCTGGACAATGTCGGCGAGATCGCCGGATACGCCCGCACCCACCTGTGGCTGGCGCTGCTGCCGCTGGCGCTCGGACTGGTGATCGCGATCCCGGCGGGCGCGCTCGCGCATCGGGCGCGCTGGCTGCGGCGGATCACCACCACCACGGCCGGGATCGCCTACACGATTCCGTCGCTGGCATTGTTCGTGATCCTGCCGCCACTGCTCGGGATCGGGGTCATCGATCCGCTGAATGTCGTTATCGCCCTGACCATCTACTCGGTCGCGCTGTTGGTGACGGCGGTGCCGGCGGCGCTGGACTCGGTGCCCGACGCCACCCTCGACGCCGCCGACGCCATCGGCTACCCGCGCTGGCGGCGGGTGCTCACCGTCGACTTCCCGCTCGCGCTGCCCGTCTTCCTCGCCAACCTGCGAGTCGTGGCCGTCACCAATATCTCGATGGTGACCGTCGGCGCGCTGATCGGGGTGGGCGGGCTCGGCAAGCTGTTCACGCAGGGATATCAGCGTGACTATCCGGACGAGATCGTGGCGGGCATCATCGTCGTACTGGTGCTGGCCTTGATCGTGGACCGGGCGCTGTACCTGCTGGGCAAGGTGGCGACGCCGTGGCTGAAAGGGGCTGCGCGGTGAACCTTTTCGTGGACGCCTGGAACTTCCTCACCGACGGCGCGAACTGGTCGGGTCCCGCCGGGATCGGGCGGCGGCTGCTCGAACACCTCTGGTACAGCCTGCTGGCCGTGGGACTCTCGGCCGTGATCGCGGTGCCGATCGGACTGCTGATCGGGCACACCCGGCGCGGGTCGGCGCTCATCGTCGGATTCGCGAACTCCATGCGCGCCCTGCCGACCCTGGGCGTGCTCACCTTCGTGGTGCTGCTGATGGGGCTGGGGCTCACCCCGCCGCTGCTGGCGCTGCTCACCGTCGGCATTCCGCCGCTGCTGGCGGGCGCGTACGCGGGCATCGCCAACGTGGACCCCATCGTGGTCGACGCCTCCCGTGCCATGGGCATGAGCGAGCCGCGGGTGCTGCTGCGCGTCGAACTCCCCAACGCGCTGCCGGTGCTGCTCAGCGGCCTGCGCGCGGCCACCCTGCAGGTGGTGGCGACCGCGACCATCGCCGCCTACGTGAACCTGGGCGGGCTGGGCCGGTACATCTTCGACGGCATCAGCCTCTACCGCTACGACAAGGTGTTGGTCGGCGCGATCCTGGTGGCCGCGCTGGCGCTCGTCCTGGACGGTCTGCTGGCGTTCGTGGTGTGGCTGAGCGCGCCCGGGACCGGACGATTCGGCCAGCTCACCGCCCGGATCCGAAACAGGCGCATTGACCTTCCGGTGTGATCGGGGTCACGATGTCTCCTGGCACACTCATCCGAGACAGGAGGTTCGCAGTGAAGGCTCGCGACATCATGCACCGGAACGCGGAATGCATCCCCGCTGATGAGACGCTCGATCGCGCCGCCCAGATGATGCGCAACATGGACGTCGGCGCCCTGCCGATCTGTGACGGCGACCAGATGATCGGCATGCTCACCGACCGCGACATCGTGGTCAACTGCATCGCCATGGGACACGATCCGGGCAAGGTCCGCGCCGGAGACCTGGCCCAGGGCCGGGTGTGGTCGGTGGACGTCGACACCGACCTCGGAACCGTCCTCGACGTCATGGAGCAGAACCAGATCAAACGCATGCCCGTCCTCGACATGCGCAAGGGCAACAAGCTCGCGGGCATGATCTGCGAATCCGACCTCGCCAAGAACGTCAGCGACAAGCAGCTCGCCGCGTTCATCAGTGCCGTGGCGGTGCCGCACTAAATCCACGGGAAGCGTCCCGGTTCGCAGCGGATTCACAGGCAGTGACCGGAGAATTGCCGGGTGCAACCGGGACGCATTCTTGTCATCGAAGACGCCGAGGCCATTCGCGCCGCCGTGGGAGCCGGGCTCACCGCCGCCGGGCACGACGTGCTCGCGCGAGGCGACGGCGCGCTGCTGGAACAAGACCTCACCCGCTACCGGCCCGACGTGGTGGTGCTCGACGTCGGCCTGCCCGGGCGGGACGGGTTCGCACTCTTGGAATCGGTGCGGGCGCGCTCCGCGGCGGGCGTGGTCATGCTCACCGCCCGCGACGGCGTCGAGGACCGGGTCCGGGGACTACGCGCCGGATCCGACGACTACCTGGTGAAACCGTTCGACCTCACCGAACTCGTGGCCCGCGTGGACGCGCTGCTGCGGCGAATGGGGAAACTCCAGCGCCGCACCGTGATCGGCGACCTCGAGGTGACCGTGGACACCGGCACCGCGCGCCGGGGCGGACAGGAACTCACGCTCACCGCCACCGAGTTCAAACTGCTGGCATACCTGGCGGCGCAGCGGGACCGGGTGGTGACCAAGACCCAGATCCTCACGGCCGTGTGGGGATACGACGACTACGACCCGAATCTGGTCGAAGTGCACGTCAGCGCGCTACGGCGCAAGCTCGAGGAACACGGGGAGCGGGTCGTGCACACGGTGCGCGGGCTCGGGTACACCCTGCGGGCGCCGAAGTGAGGACGGTCTCGCTGCGTGGGCGGGTAACCCTCACCGCCGCACTGGTTTCCGGCATCGTACTGGTGCTGGTCGCGCTCACCGTGCACGCGTTGTTCGGGCTGGTCGTCAACCGCAGCGAGAACACGGTGCTCACCGACCGGGCGCAGCTGGCCCGCGAGCTCGCGCAGAACGGGGTGACACCGGAAGATCTCGTCGCCCACGTCGACACCCGATCCGTGCGGGTGCGGCTCGTGCTCACCGACGGCCGCACCTTCGGCAGCCTCGACCACCGGATCGCCGAGGACAGCACCACCAAGACACGCCTCATTCGCTTGAGTGGGTCCGGTGAGATCGACGGCAGCCGACTCACCTTGCAGATCGACACCCCGCTGCTGGCCCGGGTGCAATCACGGCTGGGACTGCTGCTGACCGCGGCGACCACGTCCGCCATCGCGATCATCTCGCTCGCGCTGTGGTTCGGGATACGCCACGCGCTCGAACCGCTCGACGCCATGACGCGGCTGGCCCGCGATATCGCGCACGGCCACCTCGGACGACGGCTCGAACCGTCCCGCACCGACACCGAATTGGGGCGCACCGCGGCCGCGTTCGACGAAATGCTGGACGCGCTGGAAGGGGCGTTGCGCGACACCGCGGCCGCCGAGGCCCGGGCCCGCGCCTCCGAACAGCAGATTCGCGCGTTCGTCGGGGACGCCGCCCACGAATTGCGCACACCCATCACGGGAGTGCGCTCCCTCGCCGAAGCGGTCCTGCAACAGCCCACCGACACCGATCCCGAGGATCGACAGCGGATGCTGCTCCTCTTGGTCCGCGAGACGCATCGCGCGGGGCGGTTGGTCGATGATCTGCTCGACCTGGCGCGCATCGACGCCGGGCTCCAGCTCCGGCGCGCACCCGTCGATCTGCGCGCGCTCGCCGCCGCCCAGCTCGACAGCATGCGAATGCTGCATCCGGACACCGAATTCCACCTCATCGGCGATCCCGTCACCGTGTCCGCCGATCCCGAGCGCGTCACGCAGATCCTCACCAATCTGCTGACCAACGCCTGCCAAGCCATGCGGGACCACGGCTCGGTCTCCATCGATGTGCGCGCCGCGCTGGACCGATCCTCCTCCAGCACAGTCGAAGTGACGATCTCCGACACCGGGCCCGGCATCCCCGCCGAAGCCCGCGAACGCATCTTCGACCGCCTCGTCCGCCTCGATTCCGCCCGCGACACCCGCCCCGACGGGTCCGGTCTCGGCCTGGCCATCGCCCGCGGTCTCGCCCGCGCCCACGGCGGCGACCTGGCCTGCATCGCCCCCGAACCCCGCGGCGCGCAGGGCGCGGTCTTCCGCCTCACCCTCCCCGCCTGAAGATCACCTGAAGAAGCCCGCCGGCTTCAGGGACGCTTCAGGTTCGGCGGGCAGATTCGACGGCGAACCCACCACACACCCTGGAGTGAGCATGAAACGCACCCTCGCCGTGGCCCTCGCCGGAGCCGCCGGAGCCGCCGCCATCGCCCTCGCGATCCCCGGCACCGCCTCCGCCGACACCCCCGTCTGCGGCCCCGCCGCCGCGGCCGCCGCGCGCGCCGACTCCGCCCCCAAGGTCGCCGCCTACCTGGCCGCGCATCCCGATGTCGCCGCCGAGATCGCCAAGGTCAAGGCGCTGCCCAAGGATCAGCGGCGAGCGGAGCTGAAGGCCTGGCGCGAGGCCAACCCGCAGCAGGCGCAGGATCTGAAGGCGGCGCGCCAGGCCGTCATCGACTACCACAAGGCTTGCGGCAAGCAGCACAAGTAGCCGGTCATCGCGTGTGGGGCCCGGTCGAAACGACCGGGCCCCACACGCGTTTCGGGACTCTAGACCGTCGCGGCCACGGGTGCGGCCGCGATCAGCCAGTTGCTGAACTCCGCGGCCAGATGCCACCGATGCTGCCGGATGAACCTCCCGGGCAGGCTCGCCGGAAACTGCACGGTGAGAAGCGCGTTCACAGCGCCGTCCTGATCGCGGAACTGATGGCGGACGCCGCCGATGACCAGGCCGTCATCCAGAACCGCTTGCCCCGCGATCTGAATCGGATATCGCGGGTCGACCGGAACGGTCAGGGCATCGGTCGTGGTGTAGTCGACCAGGAACCGGGTCGGCATCGGCGATCCGCCGGTGGTCTCGACGACTTCCTGCCGTCCGTCGGGCAGCCCGCGGAGCAGATAGTGATCCGGGCAGGCGTCGACCATCTCGGCCTCACGGTTGTCGGCGACCAGATTCTCGAACCACGTGGCGAACCGTTCCGCGGAGTAGCCCGGGACCTCCAGGCGAATCGCGGAGTGCTTCGTCCGCCCCCGGCTCATCGCCAACCCCACGCGGGCCATCCGCTCCGACCGGACCAGATCCCGCTCGAGCAGTGCGTAGATCCCGGCATGCCCGAGTCGAATCTTCAAGTCCGTCAGCGTGACTCGCTGCACAGCGAGGGGCGCGGCGAGCAACTCCGCGATCGTGCGATCCGGCAGCAGTTCGGCGACAGCACGCTCCCCGAGCCGGGAGGCGAGCTTTCTCAGAACGGCACCGGCACGCCGCGATTCCCACGCCCGCACCTGATCTCGGGTGATCCGCCGTCCCCCCAGGTCCGCACGAATCTCGATGGGCTCGGCCATATCGTGTCCTCTCGTCCCCAATCCTTAACGCAAGTGAACCTAGCATTAAGCCCGGTTCAATGGGAATGCTAAAGCCAGGATTGTTAGCTTTCAATCTCCGAAACTGTTATGAACAGGGCATGGATCAGCCCGGAGACCGCGAGAACCCGGAATCAAGCCCCCGCCGCAGGACCGGAGGCCGATCCGCCCGAGTCCGCCAGGCCATCCTCGCCGCCACCCTCGACCAGATAGCCGACCACGGCACCGAGGGCCTGACCATCACCGAGGTGGCCGCCCGTGCCGGCGTCGCCGAGACAACCATCTACCGCCGCTGGGGCACCCGCACCGCCCTCATCGCCGACGCCGTCACCGAACTGGCCGCCGAAGCCAACCCCATCCCCGACACCGGCGCCCTCCGGGAAGACCTCCGCCAACTGGCCCAGCAGATCGCCGACCTGATCTCCCGCCCCGGCATAGCCCGACTCCTCGGCACCACGGTCGCCCTCTCCCCGGACCCGGAAGTCGCGGCCGCTCGCCGCCACTTCTGGACCACCCGCTTCGAACAGAGCTCCTCGATCATCCAACGGGCCATCCGGCGCGGCGACCTCCCCCCCGACACCAGCCCCGGGGACGTCATCGAAACCCTCTCCGCCCCTCTGTATTTCCGCCTTCTCGTCGGCGACCACCCCCTCGACACCGCTTTCATCGAGCGCTGCACAGACCACGCCGTCACCCTCTACACCACCCCGGATCAACCGAGACGCGCCGCCAACCCACGCGGCCACGATCTGCCTCACGCCACAGATGGTCAGTCGACCAGAAAAGCGGATGATCAAGGACCTATCTGACATGGGTTCATTTCGGAATTGGGTCCGTGGAAGTAAACGGCGTGATCTAATTCCGCCAACTCGGGTGAATCCTGCCTCGATGACGATATCGAGGGCGCCCGGTGCGTGGGAGAAACGATGGTGGACAGAAGTATGCAGCGGGCGGCCGGATCGGTTGCCGCGTTTGCGGTGGCGGCCGGGCTCGCGGTCGCGGCGATGCCCGGCATGGCCTCGGCCGCGTCCGGGACGGTGACCTGGAACGACGGGAACAGCAAGTTCACCCGGACGGTGTCCAACACCAACCCGATCGCCGGTGAGGTCGTGACCGTGTCGACGAAGTTCGAGCGGACCGGCATCCCGGTGGAGTACATCTACTCGATCAAGGACGCGCACCCGACCTGCCTGACCCCCGTCGCGGGCTCGGCGAAGATGGGCGGCGACCAGGTCTCCATCGATACCACGCCGGACGCCGTCAGCGCCTCGTTCAGCATCGTCAAATACCCGGTGTACCCGAACATCTCGCCGAAGTCGCAGACCTTCGAGGTGCAGTACACCGTGGGCGTCAACTGCGCCCGCGACACCCCGCTGTCGACCTCCATGAGCTACAGCGGCTCCCTCGGCTCGGGCAACTACACCGACAAGGGCCCGGCCATCACCGTGTCCAGCGACGCAGTGTCGACCACCGTGCTCACCGACGTCAGCGGCGCCAAGATCAACACCCCGGTCACCCTGGAGGCCACCGTGTCCCCGGCCGCCGCGGGCGGCACCGTCCAGTTCAAGGCGGGCGACCAGGTCCTCGGCGATATCCCGGTCAACGCGAACGGCAAGGCCACCATCGTGTGGACCCCGGGCGCGGCGGGCTCGTACACCATCGGCGCGAACTTCTCCGGCCGTACCGGCGTCGCCGCCTCGTCCACCACCAAGGTGGTCACCGTGGCCGACGTGCCGGTCGACCCGGGCCCGGGCACCAAGCCCAGCACCGGATCCTTCGGATTCTGATCGCCGCCACGGACTCGGCCGGCTACCGGCCGAGTCCGTGCTGGTGCGCGAACACCACCGCCTGAATGCGGCCGCGCACACCGAGTTTGGCGAGTACCCGGGACACGTGCGTCTTGATCGTCTCCTCGCCGACACCCAGCGCGGCCGCGATCTCGCCGTTACTGCGCGCATCGGCCAGCAACAACAGCACCTCCCGTTCCCGGGCGGTCAACTGCGCCAGCTCGGGCGGCTCCACCGGCGGCGCGATACCGAGCGCGAAACGTGTTGCGAGCCTGCGCGTCATGGACGGATCGATGACCGCGTCCCCACGCACCGCGACCCGGATCGCGGCCACGAGCTCTTCCGGGGGAAGACTTTTCAAGAGAAAGCCGCTCGCGCCCGCCGACAAGGCCCGGTGCAGATTGGCCTCACTGTCGTAGGTGGTGAGCAGCAGCACCCGGGTGCCGCCCGCGGCGACGATCGCCTCGGTCGCGGCCAAACCGTCCAGCTTGGGCATGCGGACATCGAGAATCGCCACATCGGGATGCGTGCGGGCGGCCGCCTCGATGGCCGCGCGGCCGTCACCCACCTCGGCCACGCACTCCAGATCGGGGTGAGCGTCCACCACCGCGCGCAAGCCGGAACGGAAGACCGCGTGATCGTCGGCGATCAGGACGGTGATGCTCATGCGACTCCGATCGGGACGGAAACCCGGATATCCCAACGGGTTCCGGAGGAATCGGCACCGTGGACCACGGTCCCGTCGAACAGCTCGGCACGACGGCGGATGCCGTCCAGACCGCGATGCACATCCGCACCCGGCGCTCTGGCCGTGATCGGATTGGTCTCGCGAATCTCCACCGAGCCCGGCCGGTAGACGATTTCGAGCTCGGCCCGCTCACCGCCATGACGCAGCGCATTGGTCAGCATCTCCTGCACGACCCGATAGAGCATGACGTCGAGCGACTCCGGCAGCACCGGCGGCTCCCCCGAGACGGTCACGCGCACAATCAATCCGGCATCCCGCACCCGGTGCACCAGATCGTCGATATCGGCGAGCCCGGGCTGCCGCTCACCGTCGTCCTCGCGGCCGTGCAGCAGATCCAGCTGCCGCCGCAGATCCACCATCGCCGCCCGGCTACTGGACTCCACCGCACGGACCGACCGGGCCGCCGACTCGGAATCACTGCGCGACAAAGCCATTCGCGCCACGCCCGCGTGAATTCCGATCGCGCTCACATGATGCGAGATGACATCGTGCAGATCCCGCGCGATCGCCTCCCGCTCATCGGCCAGCGCCCGATCCAGCGCCGCCCGCTGCTCCTGCCGTCGCAGCCGCTCCCGCTGCTCCAATTCCGCGATATAGGCCCCGCGCGCCGCCGTGTACCGGCCCACCAGCCACGGCACCACCCCCGCCCCGAGCGCCGAGATCACCAGCCGCACAGGATTGTTCGTGCCCGCCAGCGCCGCCATCATGTTCACCGTCAACGCGCCGCCCGCCAGCAGCGTGACGGTCAGCACCGACACCACCCCGCTCAGCCACGCGCCGGCCTGATACCCGGCCACCAGGAACCCGACATCGAAAACCCTGGCGGTGAGCCCGTAATGGTGCGCGAACACCGCCACCGACACCTTCACCACCACCTGCGCCACCGCCACCGCGGCCGCCGTCGCCGCCGGAGCCGCCAGTGCCAGATCCGCGGCCACCGTGGCCACGGTCAGCACGGTGGCCGTCACCGGGGCCAGGCCGAACCCGCCGCACATCACCATCTGCGCGCCGTCCAGCACGGCCGCCACCGCGGCCACCAGCAGCGACTGCCGGGCCAGTGACCTGGTCACATCCATGGCCGCACGGTACCGTCCGGACCCCTCCTCCCCCGTGTGGGGGACGACCGAATCCCGCGCCCGCGAACGCGGAAGGGGCGCTTCGTCGATGACGAAGCGCCCCTTCCGGCTCGGTTCAGCGTGCGACTACGCGACGCCCTCGGCGCGGGCGGCATTGCCCACGGCCTCGGCGACCGCCGGGGCCACGCGCGGGTCCAGCGGGCTCGGGATGATCTTGTCCACGGACAGCTCACCGGCGACCACATTGAAGATCGCCTCGGCCGCGGCCACCTTCATGCCCTCGGTGATGCGGCGGGCGCCGGCATCCAGCGCGCCCTTGAAGACACCCGGGAAGGCCAGCACATTGTTGAGCTGGTTCGGGAAGTCGCTGCGGCCGGTGGCCACGATGGACGCGTACTTGGCGGCGACGTCGGGGTGGATCTCCGGGTTCGGGTTCGACATGGCGAACACGATGGACTCCGGCGCCATGGACGCGATGAGCTCCTCGGCGATGGTGCCCGCCGACAGACCCAGGAACACGTCCGCACCCGCGAGCGCCTCGGCCGGACCGCCGGTCACATTGCGCGGGTTGGTGCGCTCGGCCAGCGCGGTCTTGTACTCGTTCAGGTCGCCGCGATCCTTGCTCACGATGCCCTTGGAGTCGAGCACGACGATGTCGGAGACGCCGGCGGCCAGCAGGATGTCGGTGCACGCGACGCCCGCGGCGCCCGCACCCGAGACCACGACCTTCATGCCGGACATGTCACGGCCCTGCACCGCGGCCGCGCCCTTGAGGCCGGCCAGCACCACGATGGCGGTGCCGTGCTGGTCGTCGTGCATGACCGGGCAGTCCAGCGCCTCGACGACGCGCTTCTCGATCTCGAAGCAGCGCGGGGCGGAGATGTCCTCCAGGTTGACCGCGCCGAAGCTGGGGCGCAGGCGGATCAGGGTCTCGACGATCTCGTCGGGGTCCTTGGTGTCCAGCACGAGCGGGATCGAGTCCAGCCCGGCGAACTTCTTGAACAGCGCCGCCTTGCCCTCCATCACCGGCAGCGAGGCGCGCGGGCCGATGTCGCCCAGACCCAGCACGGCGGTGCCGTCGGAGACGACCACGACCAGGCGCTCGGCCCAGGTGTAGGTCTTGGCGAGGGACTCGTCCTCGGCGATGCCGAGGCAGACCTTCGCGACGCCCGGGGTGTAGGCGATGGACAGATCCCGCTGGGTCTCCAGCGGTGCGGTGAGTTCGACCGAAAGCTTGCCGCCAAGATGCCCGGCGAAAATTTCTTCCGTGGTGATGTCGGACAGGTTCGCGCCATTGGACGCGGGGGCCTCGGTGGCATTCACTGCTTCAGTCACGGGTGACACGCTTTCACTCCTGATCGGTTCGGACTCAACCGTTTGACGGTTACCGTTCGGTAATAGCTGTTTTTATGGTTTCGGTGCTCATATATATCTTTTCGCCGTGACGGAATGGTCGACGGCGGCACAGATCGTCGAGCGAGAACCGGAGGGGTGTGTCCGGACGAGACAGTCGGGGTGATCCCGGGTGAACCCGCGAGTCGGAGTTCGTGATCACCGAGTGTCCCGGGCCGGGCGGTGGCTGCGGCCGGGATCGGCCCATTCTGCCAGTCGCTGCGACGGGGTGCCAAATCGACCCCGGGTCCGTCGCGTCGCCTCACCATCGTTGAAGAGTAAGTCAGCCGCGTCACGCGCAGGTGAACGGAAACTCGCTGGTGGGAACCCGAACTCGGAGAACTGTCACAACCCGGTCGCGGGGACGGTTGTGAGGTTGTCAACGGGACTGTTCGACTGATCAGTAACCTACCGCCCGGTTCACGCCGGCGCCGCCTCGGCTACCACGGGTTGCGGTCGGACCCACACGGATTCGAGACCGCCGGAGAGCAACCGTACCCGCCAGTCACTTCCCGCGCCGGGGTGGTCGGTACGCCGATGCATTCCCCGGGTCTCGGTCCGGGCCAGCGCCGAATATTTCGTCCAGCGCGCCACCGCGAGCAGCGCCGCGGCCTGCCGGGCCCACAACCGATCGGGACCTTTTCCGCCCAGCGCCAACTCCGCCCCCGGCCACAGGCCGTCCAGTTCGCCGATACTGTCGCGCAGACTGCCGTCACTACGCCAGTAGCTGCGCCGCAGGGGCAGAGTGTGCTCCTGGACCAGTCCCACCACCGCGCGCGGATCCAGGCGGGACTTGTCCCCCAGGCCCACACCCGGCACCGGCCGCGCCTTGCCCAGCTTGCGCCGGGACGCCGCGAAACCGGCCGCACCGGCACCCGCCCACACCCCCGACGAGATGGACCACGCGCCGTTCTGGCCACCGAAACCGCTGACCGCGCCGGTGATCGGCTCCCGGGTGGTGACATCCCCCGCGCCGTAGAGGCCCGGCACGGTGGTGGCGCAATCCGGTCCCACCAGGCGCAATCCACCCGTACCGCGCACCGTGCCCTCCAGCACCGCGCCCATCGGCACCTGACCGGTCGGGCTCGGGCCCAGCCGCAGCAGCTCCGCGCGAACCCCCTCGGGCAGCTCGTCCAGCGCGGCATACACCCGCCGGCCATCAGCGATGGCCGCGAAAGCCTGTGCCCGGGAACCGCATCCCTGACCCCACAGCACCGACCGCGATTCGTCGTACAGGGTCGCGAAATGCATGACCTGGTCCGAGGCGAACACCGCCGACACCGGGCGACCCCCGAGCGGCCGGGAATCAGCCACCGGAGCCAGCGAATACGCGTTGGAGAACTCCATGCCCGACAGTTCGGCCCCGGCCTCCGCACCCATGAGCAGGCCGTCCCCGGTATCCACATCGGTGCCGGCGCCGCCGGAGAGGAACGCGCAGCCGCCGGTCGCCAGCACCACCGCGCGGGCGCGGACGATCCAGGTGGGCGACTCGCCGTGCAGCGCCACGCCCGCCGCGCCGGACACCACGCCGTCCTTGTCGGTGATCAGCTGCAAGGCCGGATGGTGGTCGAGGATGCGGACCCCCGCGATCACCATGCTGCGCCGCAGCCTGCCCAGATACTTCGCGCCGTCGAGGTAGACCCGCGCCGGTCGCTCCGCGTGTTCGCCCTGAAAACGGAAGCCGCCGTGCACCAGCTGGCCGACCCGCCGATGCGTCTCCTCCAGCACCCGGTACATCCAGTCCGGTTCGCCCAGCCCGCCGCCGTGCGCGAAGTTCTGCCGCACCGCCTCCTCGCGGGCCGCGCCCGACGGGATGTTCCACAGGGTGACCCCGCCCCGTGCCGTCGGCCCGCTGGATCCACAGCGGGCCTTGTCGACGACCAATACCCGCGCGCCCGCGGCGGCCGCGGCAAGGGCGGCCCAGCATCCGGCCGGGCCACCTCCCAGCACCAGCACATCGGCGTCGAATTCGGTCATAACGACAAATGTTCGACGACAGTTCAACTCGCCGCAACCGTTATGCGTATTTCAATTCCACCACTGCGCCCACAGCAGATATCCCGCTATCCCGAAAACTACCAAGCATCCGAAAAAAGCGGCAAAACCTTGACGTCTATCCGCATAAATCTGGGCGGCGACAACCGCGAGCGCGGCGGCCACATGCCATGTCACCGACTCCGCTCCGGGGCCCGGAAAACCGCGGCGAGCACCGATGCTCGCGGCCCCGGCGACCGTGACCGCCAGCACCACCGTACCCCCGGCGACGATCCCGCTCAGACCCCGGAACACCTTCACGCGGTGATCACCGGAACCCCACTGGCTTTGCCCACAATTTCCTCGAATTGTGTTGGGTCGGTGGTGAATTCACCGAGCCGAATGGTCTTGTTGGCGCCGTGGTAGTCGGAGGATCCGGTGGTCAGCAGCCCCAGCTCCGCGGCCAGCCCGCGCAGCACCGCACGGTCGGCCTCGCTGTGATCGATGTGGTCGATCTCCAGACCGCCCAACCCGAACTCGGTCAGCTCGCGAATGTGGTCCAGCGCCAGCAGCCGCCCCCGCTTGCGGGCGCGCGGATGCGCCACCACCGACACCCCGCCCGCCGACGCCACCATCTCGACCGCGCGCCGCAGCGGCGTGTCGGCCTTCTCGACGTAGTACCGGCCGTGCGGGGCCAGCAGATCCTGGAACGCGGCGTCCACCGTCTGCACCACGCCCGCGGCCACCAGCGCCCGGGCCAGATGCGGCCGGCCCGCCGACGGGCCCACCGAGGCCATCACTTCCTCCGGATCGATGGGCAGGCCGTCCGCGGCCATCTGCTCGGCCATGGCGCGCAACCGCACCACCCGCTCGGCGCGCAGCCGCTCCCGCTCCTGCGCGAAGGACTCGTCGGTCGGATCGAACAGGTAGGCCAGCAGGTGCACCGGCACCGGGTAACCGTCCTCGCCGAGCCCCACACACGACATCTCCATGCCCCGGACCAGCGTCAAACCCGGCGGCAGGGCGCCGACGGCCTCGGCCCAGCCGGAGGTGGTGTCATGGTCGGTGAGGGCCACCACGTCGAGACCGGCGGCGGCAGCCTTCGCGATCAGTTCGGCCGGGGTGTCCGTGCCGTCGGACGCGTTGGAATGGGTGTGGAGATCGATGCGCACCCCACCTATCTTGCCTGCGGCGCACACGATCACCCCGACCCGGGACGATTAGCATCGTTGATGTGTCCTCCTTACCGCCGCTGCCCTCGTTCCACTGGCCCGGGCGGCCCGGCGAACCGGTGCCCGCCACACCGGCCGCACCGCACGGCGCGATCGTCGACTGCGCCGTCTACGTGGACGGACAGCGGCTGTGGGACCGGTGCACCTACAAGAACGCCCTCGCCGAAGTGCGCGAACGCAAGGCGGGCTTCGTCTGGCTGGGTCTGCTCGAGCCCGGCAAGGAGCTGATGACCGACGTCGCCGAGACCTTCGGCCTGCACTCGCTGGCTGCCGAGGACGCGGTGCACGCCCACCAGCGTCCGAAACTCGAACGCTACGACGACATCCTGTTCCTGGTCATGCGCACCGTGCAGTACCTCGAGCACGAGCTCAAAACCGTCGCCGAGATCGTCGATACCGGCGAGATCATGGTCTTCACCGGACCCGACTTCGTCATCACCGTGCGCCACGGCGAGCACGGCGGGCTGGCCGGACTGCGGAAAGACCTGGAAGCCGACCCCGCGCAACTCGCGCTCGGCCCGGGCGCGGTGCTGCACGCGGTAGCCGACCACGTCGTCGACACCTATGTCACCGTCACCGCCGATATCGAGGAAGACGTCGACGCCATGGAGGAAGAGGTCTTCACCCCCGCCAACAAACTCCAGATCGAGGCGATCTACCAGCTCAAACGCGAAGTGGTGGAACTACGCCGAGCCGTGAAGCCCCTACAGCTACCCCTGCAGGTGCTCACCCACGACACCACCCTGCCCCTGCCCAAGGAGATTCGGCGCTACCTGCGCGACGTCACCGACCACCACACCGCGGTCACCGAGCAGATCCTCGACTTCAACGAATCCCTCAGCGCCCTCATCAATGCCGCGCTGGCCAAGGTGAGCGTCCAGCAGAACACGGACATGCGCAAGATCTCGGCGTGGGCGGCCATGGCCGCGGTGCCGACCGCCATCGCGGGGATCTACGGCATGAATTTCGATTTCCTACCGGAGCTCCGATGGCACTACGGCTATCCCATCGTGATCGGTGTCATGGTGCTGCTGTGCACGATGCTCTACGTGAATTTCCGTCGGAACAAATGGCTTTGAGCAACCCCGCGGCGCGCTAGAGGGTCGCCGCCGGACGGGCCGGGTCGCGGACGTCGATGCCCGCCTCGGCCCACGCGTCGCGCAGCGCCGCCGCGCCGCGGATGCGCACCCACGCCGCCTCGGTCGCCGTGATCGGCGCGACCGTCAGGAAGCGCACCGGGTCCGCGGGATCGGGCAGCACCACCTCCGGGATCTCGCTGTCGCCCAGCAGGACTGCCGTGAACGGCGCGTTGGCCCAGATCGGCTCGCCCAGGTCCAGCAGCGCGTCCGCCTGCAGCACAACGCCTTCGACCGCGGGCGCGGCCACCAGCACGCCGAGGGTCCGGGTCAGCCCCGAACCCGCCCCCGCGCCGCCGCGCAGGGTCAGCACCAGCTCCGCGCGCGGGCCCCGGACCGGATCGGCCAGCGCCGCCGCCGGATCGGTCATCGGATGCCGGGAGCCGCCCAACGTCGAGTAGTGCACGAACTCGCCGTCCGGGATGCGCAGGATGTCGATGGGCTCCAGACCCAGGAACGTCACCGACGCCGCGTCCGCGGACTCCACCCCGAAGTGACCGAGCACCGCGGCCCGGACCTTGTCCAATACCTCCATCGATTCAGATGGCCAGTCTGGCGAGCATGTCGCGCGCCTGCTCGGCGGTCTTCGGATCGCACAGCACGTCGTAACGGCCCGCCACCAACTGCATGGTGGAGGCGAAGTCGCGCTGGCCCCGGGTCGCCGCGTACGGGATGGACGCGGAGATGAGACCGAAGATGATGCCGCCGACCAGGCCGACCACCAGCGGGCCCAGGGTGCCGCCGGTGGTGAACATGCTCAGCAGCAAGCCTAGGAACAGGCCCAGCCAGGCGCCCGAAACCATGCCGCCGCCAATGACTTTGCCCCAGGTCAGCCGGTACAGCACGCGCTCGACCTGCATGAGGTCGACACCGACGATGGTCACGCCCTCCACCGGGAACTGGTTGTCGGCCAGATAGTCGACCGACCGCTGCGCCTCCGCGTAGGTTGGGTAGGAGCCGATCGGCCAGCCCGATGGCGGCGTCGGCAGGGCGGGCTGCCGGCCCCGGCTCGCATTCCCCATGGGATTCGTCATGACTCCATCATGCTATTTCCGGCCGACACCTGCCCGATCGCCGGGCCGGATTCACAGAGCTCGCGCAGTTCGCGCCATGCCGGCGGCCCGACCTTTGTCAGCGATCACCTGAGCCATCTTGGCGCTGGCCTCGTCGATCATCTCGTCCCCGAGCATCACCGCGCCACGCGCGCCGCCCTCGGCGGAGGTGTGGAAGGCGTACGCGGCGAGGATCTCCTCGGCCCGGTCGTAATCGGCCTGGCGCGGGCTGAAGATCTCGTTGCACGCGGTGATCTGGTCCGGGTGCAGCACCCACTTGCCGTCGAATCCCAGTGCCGCCGTGCGGGCGGCGTTGCGGCGGAAGCCGTCGATATCGCGAACCGCCAGGTAGGGGCCGTCGATGGCCTGCAGGCCGTGGGCGCGGGCCGCGAGCAGGATCGTCATATAGATGTGGTGATAGGCGTCGCCGGGCTCGTAGCCCTCGGGCTGCTCACCCACCACGAGGGTGCGCATATTGATCGAGGCCATGAAGTCGGCCGGGCCGAACACCAGGGTCTGGACCCGCGGGCTCGCGGTGGCGATGGCGTCGATATTGCGCAGGCCCAGGGCGTTCTCGATCTGCGGTTCGATGCCGATCCGCCCGACCGGCAGGCCGTTGGCCTTCTCCAGCTGGGTCAGCAACAGGTCCAGCGCCCGCACCTGGCCGGCGTCGGTGACCTTGGGCAACAGGATGGCGTCGAGCTCGGAGCCCGCGCCCTCCACCACCGTGATGACATCGGCGTAGGTGTACGCGGTGGTCCAGTCGTTGACCCGGACCACGCGGATCTGGGAACCCCAGCCGCCGGAATTGAGGGCCGCCACGATATTCGCCCGCGCGGCCGCCTTCGCCGCCGGTGCGACCGCGTCCTCGAGATCCAGGAACACCTCGTCGGCGCCCAGCCCCTTGGCCTTCTCGATCATGCGCGGGTTACTGCCGGGTACGGCCAGCACCGATCGGCGCGATGTCATGGGTCACTCCTTCTCGTGGCGCGGCGTTTCGGACGCGCTGGACCCACTAGCCTTATCAAACATGGCAGCGACGAAGGTTTTCGCCGCCCGGTTGGCGGGCTTGGTGGTACTGGGACCGGACGGCGAGTCTATCGGCCGCGTCCGCGACATCGTGATCTCCATCCGATACGACCGGCAGCAGCCCCGGGTACTGGGCGTTCTCGTCGAACTGCCCACCCGGAAGCGGATTTTCGTGCCCATGCTGCGGGTGCAGGCCATCGAACCCGGCGCGATCACCCTCACCACCGGAACCATCAGTGTGCGCCGCTTCGAGCAGCGGCCGGGCGAACTGCTGGCCATCGCACAGATTCTCGACTCCACCGTGCGCGTCGCCGACCCCGAACTCGAACATCTGGCGGGCGTGGACGTGGTGGTGGTCGACCTCGGCATCGACAAGGGCCGCACCCGCGACTGGGTGGTGTCGCGGGTCGCGGTCCGCGAACGCCGCCGCCTCGGTGTGGGTTTCGGCCGCCGCGGCGCGGTGCACGTGGTCGACTGGGCGCAGGTGCGCGGGCTCACCCAGACCGAACTGAACATGCCCGGTCAGGACGTCACCCAGCTGCTGGGACAGTTCGAGGGCATGCGGGCCGCCGACGTCGCGCACATGCTGCGGGAACTGCCGCTCAAGCGCCGCATCGAGGTGTCCGCGGCCTTCGACGACGAACGCCTCGCCGACGTGGTCCAGGAGCTGCCCGAGAACGACCAGGTGGAACTGCTCGAGCAGCTCGGCGTGGAACGCGCCGCCGACCTGCTCGAGGCCATGGACCCCGACGACGCGGCCGACCTGCTGGGCGAACTGCCCGCGGGCGAGGCGGAATCGCTGCTGGCGCTGATGGATCCGGAGGATTCCGAACCGGTCCGCCGCCTGCTCGAGCACGCGCCCTACACCGCGGGCGGTCTGATGACCCCGGACGCGGTGGTGCTGACCGCCTCCACCACCGTCGCCGAGGCGCTGGCCCGGATCCGAGATCCCGAGCTCACCCCGGCGCTGGCGTCCATGGCCTTCGTGGTGCGCCCGCCCACCGCCACCCCGACCGGCCGGTACCTGGGCTGCGTGCACTTCCAGCAACTACTGCGGGAACCGCCGGCCAACCTGGTCGGCGGCATCGTGGACACCGATCTGGTGCAGCTGCGCCCCGATGCCCCGCTCACCGCGGTCACCCGATATTTCGCCACCTACAACCTGGTGTGCGGACCGGTGGTGGACGCGGAGAATCATCTCTTGGGCGCCGTCAGCGTCGACGACGTGCTCGACCACCTGCTCCCCGAGGACTGGCGTGAGCAGGACGAGGACAATCACGACGTGCACGGGATGCCTGTGATCGAAGGGACGGGAGGCCGCTCATGAGCGAACGGCTCGACAAATCCAGTGCGCGCCAACGCCTGGAGACGCCCCTCGAGAATCGCTTCCGCGGCTTGGACTGGGACGCCGAGGCACTCGCGGTCACCAGCGAGCGGATCGCCCGATTCCTGGGCACCGGCCGCTATCTGGTGATCCAGACCGTCATCGTGGTGGTGTGGATCCTGCTCAACGTGTTCGCGCTGCGGCTGCAGTGGGACCCGTACCCGTTCATCCTGTTGAACCTCGCGTTCTCCACCCAGGCCGCCTACGCCGCGCCGCTGATCCTGCTGGCGCAGAACCGGCAGGACAACCGCGACCGCGTCTCGCTCGAGGAGGATCGGACCCGAGCGGCCCAGACGAAGGCCGACACCGAGTTCCTGGCAAGGGAGCTGGCCGCCCTGCGACTCGCCGTGGGTGAGGTCGCCACGCGCGACTACGTGCGCAGGGAACTGGACGATATCAAGGAAACCCTGGTCAGATTGGAGAAACTGGCCGCCGACGGGGAGATCGTCCAGTCGCGGAAAGCAAAGAAGGGTACCGAGCGAAAGGCCAACGAGGTCGCGATTTCGGCACAGAAAGATGGCGACTGACCACAGAAGTTGTACCGAACAAGCTGACTCATGGGTAACCTGGATCACGTTGTTCCGAGCGACCGACCCAGACACTGCCGCAGCACACGTGTCACCACGGGGCTCCGGCCGCACGACTGAGGGGATTGTGTGGTGGCGAAGAGAATTTCTGCTCCGGTGACAGCGTCTGCGCTGTTGATAGCGGGCCTGGTCACCGCCGGTTCCGCCACCAACACGACGGTCCACCCCGTCGCCCCGCAGGCCGCGCCCGACGCCTTGCTCGCGGCCTCCGCCGCGACCAACGCGAGTCTGAACACGCCTGTGGACACGCCGTCGGATCGGCTGGTCGGACTGGTGCCGGCGGCTCCGGAGGCGCCCCGCAAACTCAGCGCAATGACCCCGCCCGCGGACGGCATGCCGCTCTTCGGCGGCACCGTCCCGCTGCGCGACATCGCCCTGCCCGGCGGCGGCGGCCTGCTCGGCATCCCGGAGATCGTGCTGGCCGCCTACCGCAATGCCGAACTGGCGCTGCAGTCTTCGGACCCCAACTGCCATCTGCCGTGGTACCTGCTGGCCGGTATCGGCCGCATCGAGTCCAACCACGCCAACAACGGCCGCACCGACGCCGCGGGCACCACGGTGACCCCGATCTACGGTCCGGCGCTGGACGGGACACTGCCCGGCAACGAGATCATCAAGGCCGCCGACGGCAAGTACGTGCGCGCCGTCGGGCCCATGCAGTTCCTGCCCAGCACCTGGTCGCTGTACGCCGCCAACGGAAAGGGCAGCGGCACGCCCGATCCCAACAACGTCTTCGACGCCGCGCTGGCGGCCGGGAAGTACCTGTGCTCGGGCGGCCTGGATCTGGCCGACTCGCAGCAGCAGCTGCGGGCGGTGCTGCGCTACAACAATTCGATCTCCTACGCGGCCAATGTGCTCAGCTGGGCCAACGCCTACCGGACCGGCGGCGCGCCGCAGCAGGTGAGCATCTCGCCGGATCTGGTGCCCAACAACTACGTTCCGGTCAACGGCCCGGACATCACGGTGGCCTCCACCACAATTCCGGCCGGACCCGCGCCGGAGGGCACCCAGCAGACGGTCGTGACCACCACGCCCGGCGCGACCCAGGTGATGATCACCATCGCGGGCCTGCCGCCGATCCCCTGCGGCATCTTCTGCCCGGCCACCCCGGCCGTGCCCGCCAATCCCTGTGAGCAGGTGGCGGTTCCGGCGCCGGCGCCGGATCAGAAGCCCGCCGACGCGGCCACCGACCCGGCCGCCGAGGATCCGGCCAAGCCCGCCGACGCGCAGCCCGCCGACCAGAAGCTGGGCCCCGACGGCAAGCCGTTGCCCAAGGATCAGCCCATCATCACCACCTGCACCGCGCCGGTGCAGCAGGCCGAGAACAAGCCGCAGGATCAGCCGCAGCAGGGTGTCCAGCAACCGCAGGACCAGCAAACGGTGACGCCGTCCAAGACGCCGGAGGCGCAGCCGCAGCCGCCCGCGGACGCCGCCCCGGAGGCCGTCGATCCGACCACTCCGGCGCCCGGCATCACGCTGCCGTTCGGCATCACGATCCCGCTCCCGGCTCCGGCCCCCGCGCCGGTTCCGTAACGAAGGTGTGATTCGCGAGTTTCGGCGCGTCGCTCCGGAACTCGCGTTTGACTAGGCATTCCTTCAAAACCTGAAAGTTGATCACGAAGATGTAACAAGAAGGTCTCGGATGAGGTAATGTGACCTGTGTTGCATCTCCCCGGTATCAACCGATGGCAATGGAGGGTCACCACACAGTGGGTCGTCACCGTAAACCCCCGGTCCCCAGAGTTCGTCGTGGATCGGTCATCGCATTGACCGGGCTCGTGCCCGCAGGGCTCGCCACAGTTACCGGAGCGGGTGATGGCCACATCACCGACAAGCTCGCGGCAACCTTCCAGCACCAGTTCGGCGGCGACGAAGACCAGCTACCCGCACCGGAGGCGGCCCCGCCCGCCGCCCCTGCCCCCGAACCCCTCCTGCACGAGGCCAAACAGGTTGCGCCCGTGGGCCCGCCGGAGATCAAGTCCGTCGCGCTGCCCGAGGGCCGGGTGCCCGCCGCCCGCGCCGCCGGACCGCTCGGGATGCCCGGCATCGCCCACGACGCCTACCAGAACGCCGAACACGTGCTGGCCGTGGAGAACCCGACCTGCAACATGCCGTGGAACCTGCTGGCCGGCATCGGCCGGGTGGAATCCACGCACGGCTTCGGCGGCAAGGTCGACGAGGACGGCAATCCGCTGCAGCCCATCTACGGCCCGGTGCTCGACGGAAGCCTCTACGGCAACAACGTCATCCAGACCTCCGACGGCGGTGACCTGGACGGCCTGTCCGGCAGCTACCGCCGCGCCGTCGGGCCCATGCAGTTCCTGCCCGAGACCTGGCGCAAGTACGCGGCCGACGGCAACGGGGACGGCATCGCCGATCCGCAGAACATCTACGACGCCACGCTCACCGCGGGCAAGTACCTGTGCTCGGGCGGCCTCGACATGCGTGACCCGGGCCAGCAGACGCGGGCCATCCTGCGCTACAACAACTCGATGGCCTACGTCGCCAACGTGATGGCGTGGGAGACCGCGTACGGCTCCGGCATGGCTCCCTCGGCCGCCGCCCTCCCCCGCATCTGACACCCGCCCCGCATCTGACATGAGTGTGCCCCGCATCGGGGCGCGAAACCGGCGCTCCTAGACTTGGGCCCATGCCAGTGGTTACGGAATCGGATGTGCGGGGCGCGCTCGCGAAGGTGAACGACCCGGAGATCCGGAAACCGATCACCGAGCTGGGCATGGTGAAGAGCGTCGACGTCGGCGCGGATGGCGCGGTCAAGGTCGTGATCTACCTGACCACCTCGGCGTGCCCGATGAAATCCGCCATCCAGGAACGGGTCACGAAGGCCGTCAACGACGTGCCCGGAGTCGGCGCCGTCAGCGTCGACCTGGACGTGATGAACGACGAGCAGCGCACCGAGCTGCGCCGCAAGCTGCGCGGTGACGCCGCCGAGCCGGTCATCCCGTTCGCCCAGCCCGGATCGCTCACCCGCGTGTACGCGGTCGCCTCCGGCAAGGGTGGCGTCGGAAAGTCCTCGGTCACCGTGAATCTCGCCGCCGCCATGGCCGCGAAGGGCCTCTCGGTGGGTGTGCTCGACGCCGACATCTACGGCCACAGCGTGCCGCGCATGCTGGGCACCGAGCAGCGGCCCACCCAGGTCGAGCGGATGATCATGCCGCCCATCGCGCACGACGTGAAGGTCATCTCGATCTCCATGTTCACCCAGGGCAACACGCCCGTGGTGTGGCGCGGCCCGATGCTGCACCGCGCGCTGCAGCAGTTCCTGGCCGACGTCTTCTGGGGCGACCTCGACATCCTGCTGCTGGACCTGCCGCCGGGCACCGGCGACGTGGCCATCTCGCTGGCCCAGCTGATCCCCAATGCCGAGATCCTGGTCGTCACCACCCCGCAGCTGGCCGCCGCCGAGGTCGCCGAGCGCGCGGGCAGCATCGCCCTGCAGACCCGGCAGCGCATCGCGGGCGTCATCGAGAACATGTCCTGGCTGGATCTGCCGGACGGCTCGCGCATGGAGCTGTACGGCTCGGGCGGCGGTCAGACCGTGGCCGACAACCTGACCCGCACCATCGGCGCGAATGTGCCGCTGCTGGGCCAGATCCCGATCGAGCAGCAGCTGCGTGAGGCCGGCGACGAGGGCACCCCGATCGTGCTGCGCGCGCCCGAGAGCCCCTCGGGCAAGGCGCTGCTGGACATCGCCGAGAAGCTCTCGGTCCGCCGCCGCGGCCTGGCGGGCATGTCGCTGTCCATCGACACCACCCGCCACCTGTAGCGAAGGGGCCGTGCGGAATTCGACGGCCGAATTCCGCCGGGGTGTGGGCAGCCGCCCGCGACGGTGACCCCTAAGCTCGGGGCATGCTCACCATGCTGCTGTACGTGCTGATCGTCGGACTGGTCGCCGCCCTGCTGTTCCTGGTGGCCAGTGCGATCTTCGGGCGGTCCGAGGAGCTCGGGCCGCTGCCGGAGGGCACCACGGTCACCGTGCTGCCCGTGGCGGGCATCAGCGGGACCGATGTGCGGGCGCTGCGCTTCCAGCAGGTGTTCCGGGGGTACAAGGCCGGTGAGGTCGACTGGGCGTTGACCCGGCTCGCCGCCCGCATCGACGAACTCGAGGGTGAGCTGGCGCGGGCGACGGCCCCGGCGGACGCGCCCGAGGAGACGCCACGCCCGGAGGGCGAACGGGAAGTTCCCGAAGTGCTGACGGCCGATCCCGCCGAGCCGGGCCCCGAGGCCACTCGATGACCGTGCCCGTGGAATCCGACGGACGAATTCGGTGCGGCTGGTCGGAGGGTTCGCAGCTGTACCGGGAATACCACGATCAGGAGTGGGGTCGCCCGCTGCACGGCGATGACGCGCTGTTCGAACGGGTGTGCCTGGAGGCCTTCCAATCGGGGCTGGCGTGGATCACGATTCTGCGCAAGCGGCCCGCGTTCCGGGCGGCATTCGCGGGCTTCTCCATCGAGCGGGTGGCGGGCTTCGGAGAGGCCGATGTGGAACGCCTGCTGACCGATCCGGGCATTGTTCGCAATCGAGCCAAAATCGAGGCCAGCGTCCACAATGCGCGGGTTGCCCGGGATCTCGACGAGAGTCTCGACACGCTGCTCTGGAGCTTTGCCCCGGCCCCACGGAAGCGGCCTCGGAAAATGTCCGATGTGCCCGCTGTCACGCCCGAATCCACCGCTCTCGCAAAAGAACTCAAGCGGCGCGGGTTCAAATTCGTGGGACCCACCACGGCGTACGCACTCATGCAAGCGACAGGGATGGTAGACGATCACATCGCCGATTGCTGGGTGAATGTGGGGACACGCTGAACGCCACGTCGGTCGGTTTTTGGAACTCAGGTACCCGCCCCGATCCGCGATAGGGAAGAATGGGCAAGGTGTAGCCCGCCACATACCGGCGGGCTGCCTGGTTGGTGACAACTGGAGTTCCATGAAAGTGCGCAGCAGACCGCGCAGATCTGGAGGGAGCAGAGGATGGCGGCCATGAAGCCCCGCACCGGGGACGGTCCCCTCGAGGCAACCAAGGAAGGGCGTGGAATCGTGATGCGGGTTCCACTCGAGGGTGGCGGGCGTCTGGTCGTCGAGCTCACGCCGGATGAAGCCGCGGCGCTCGGTGACGAACTCGTCAAGGTCACCAGCTGATCGCTGCCGGTGAGCCCAACCCGGGGGCTCCTCCCCGGAGCCCCCGGCTTACCGGTATCGCGGTGAACGACAACACACAGCACCCCATAGTCGGCACGGACCAGCCCTCCCCCGCGGATCGGCTTCTGGCCTGCGCCGACCTGCTGGCCTGCCCACAGTGCGGCCACCCCCTGACGGCCGGCGTCGACCCGGCTGCCGACGACTCGCCGACCCGAACCCTGCGCTGCCGGCTCGGCCACAGCTACGACCTGGCCAAACAGGGCTACGTCAGCCTCCTCACCGGCGCGTCCACCAAGATGACCGGCGACACCCCGGCCATGCTCGACGCCCGCGCCGCCTTCCAATCCGCCGGCCACTTCGCCCCGATCGCCGCCGCCCTGGCCGCCGCGATCGCGACGCCCCTGCCCGGCCGCGCTGCCGACACCTCACTATTCGGAGCGGACTCGCCCCCGGCTGCCGCTGCCACCGACGCCCGACCGGCCCCACTGCGCGAGGACGGCGCGGCGACCCCCACCGCCCTCCGCAATTCCGGCACCGACTCGGCATCCCGCCATCATCGAGCCCGCGCCGGTATCGCCACGCCCGGAATGTCGGTCGCCACGGCCTCCGCCGCACGACTGGCCGCCACGCTCCTGTCCGGCGAGACGGCCGCGACGGGCGGCGGGCGCGCCGAGGCCCCCGGCACGCCGGAGAGTCCGGTCGGCAGCCGATCCTGGGCGGGGCCGGACCCCGCGGCGGAATCGCCGACGCCCGTTCGGACCGAAGCGGCCGATCGCGGTCTCGCGGTCCTCGAGATAGGCGCGGGCACCGGCTACTACGTGGCCGCGGTACTGGACGCGCTGCCCGGAGCCCGCGGCATCGCCCTGGATGTGTCGAAGGCAGCTGCCCGTCGGGCGGCTCGGGCGCATGTGCGGGCGGGGTCGGTGCTGGCGGACGCGTGGCGTGGGCTGCCCGTGCCCGACGGGGTGATGAGCGCGGTCGTGTCGGTGTTCGCGCCACGGAACGCGGACGAGGTCGCTCGGGTGCTGGCCGAGGGCGGGCGGTTCGTGGTGGTGACTCCGACCTCGAGGCATCTGCGGGAGCTGATCGAGCCGCTGGGGATGGTGAGCGTGGACGCGGCCAAGGAGGATCGGCTCGCCGAATCCCTCGGGGAGCGTTTCGAGCTGGTGGGGCGCGAGGCTGTCGAATACACGATGTCGCTCACGCACGAGGATGTGGCGCGAGTGGTGGCGATGGGACCGTCGGCGTTCCACGGGGACGAGGGCCGGGCCGAAGCTGTTGCGGCACTGCCCGATCCGGTGGCGGTGACCGCTTCCGTGACGGTCTCGGCGTACCGGCCACGCTGAGCCGGGCCGACCCGGTCCCGGAAGAGTGTGGCGCTCAAGGCTGTTCGCGCGGCGCGGCCGGGCGGTTCGGGAGCAGGGCGAGCAGATTGTGGACCAGCGGCCGGTCGTCGCCCACGCGGGTCGCGGTGTAGATGGTGGTGGCGGCTTCGGTTCCGGTCAGAGGGATGATGCGGACCGAGTCGGGGGCGGTGAAGGTGGCGCTGCGCGGGGCGATGGTGATGCCGAGGCCCGCGGCAACCAGGTAGAGGATGATCGTCCAGTTGGTGGCTTCCTGGACTATGCGGGGCCGGCGGCCGTATTCCAGGAGCGGGGTGAGGTTCTTCTCGTAGGCGAGTTCGCCTGCCGCGCGGGGGAAGAAGACCACGGGGTGGTCGGCGAGTTCGGCGCCGGTCAGGGTGGGGCGGGCGGCGGCGGGGTGGTCGGCGGGCAGGACCGCTACGAACGGTTCGGTGATGAGCGGGGTGGTGACCGTGCCGGGCTGGTCGTCGGGGTCGCGGACGATGGCCATGTCCAGGGTGCCGGAGGCGAGGCGGGCCATCAGGTGGCTGGTGAAGCCTTCGGTCAGGTCGACGTGGACGACGGGGAAGCGTTCACGGAATTCGCGGACGCCGCGCAGGGGTTCGAGGGGCAGGACCGAGGGGACGAAGCCGAGGTGCAGGGTGCCCTGGCCGCCCTGGCCGATGCGGATCACCTCGGCGAGGTCGCGGTCGGCGTGGCCGAGCAGGGCGGCGGCGCGGTCGCGCAGCACGATCCCGGCCGGGGTGAGGGCGACGGTGCGGGAGGTGCGGTCGAAGAGCCGGGTGCCGAGCAGGGTTTCCAGGCGCTGGATCTGCTGGGTGAGGGCGGGCTGGGCGATGTGCAGGCGGGCCGCGGCGCGCCCGAAGTGCAGTTCCTCGGCGACGGCCTGGAAATACCGCAGGTGCCGCAACTCCACCCCAGTGTTCATAAGCTGATGATATCGATCGCAGCTATCAAGTATTGGACGTTATGGTTCGAAGTCCGACATGCTTTCGGGGTGACGCAGCAGATGGACGCCGAAGCCCCCGAGCTCGATTCGATCGTGGTCGCACCGATGGCCGGACCCGAGGACGCGCGCGCCTTCCGGGACCTGAATCTGGAGTGGATCGAGGCCTTCTTCACGGTCGAGGCCGCCGACCTGGCCACCCTCGACAATGCCGAAGCCATCGTCGCGAACGGCGGCGAGGTGCTCATCGCCCGGCTGGACGGTGCGGCCGTCGGCTGCGTGGCCCTGGTCCAGGAGCATCCGGGAGTCTTCGAACTGTCGAAAATGGCTGTGTCGCCGCGCTTCCGGGGCCGGGGCATCGGCCGCGTGGTGTTGCGGGAGGCCATCGACCGGGCCCGCGAGCTGGGTGCGAAGCAGTTCTTCCTGGCCAGCAATGCCCGCCTGGCGAGCGCCGTGCACCTCTACGAGTCGATGGGTTTCGTCCACGTCCCGCCGTCGGAGTTGCCGCCCAGCCCCTACGGCCGCGCCGACGTGTTCATGCGCTACCCGCTCTGATTCAGCCCTTGCGAACCTGGTCGTAGATCCGCGCGGTGCGGGCCGCGATCTGCGTCCAGTCGAAGTGGTCGATGGCCCGGACCCGCCCGGCCGTCCCCATGGCGGCGGCGGTGACGGGGTCGGCGGCCACCAGGTTGACGGCCCGGGCCAGGCCGCGTTCGTAGTCGTGGGGCGCGTGCTCGTCGTAGTGGACCAGCCGCCCGGTCTCCCCTTCGGCCACCACCTCCGGAATGCCGCCGACGTCGGAGGCGACCACGGCGGTCCCGCAGGCCATGGCCTCCAGGTTCACGATGCCCAGCGGCTCGTACACCGACGGGCACACGAAAACCGTTGCGGCGGCGAGCACCTGCCGGACCAGTTCGGTCGGCAGCATCTCCTTGATCCAGAACACCCCGTCGCGGTCGTCGCGCAGCGCGCGGACCGCGGTCGCCACCTCCGCCTCCATGGCTGGGGTGTCGGCGGCGCCGGCCAGCAGGACGAGCTGGATGTCGGGGTCCAGGTGCCGGGCGGCGGCCAGCAGATGCGGCACGCCCTTCTGCCGGGTGATGCGCCCGACGAAGGCGGCGATCGGCCGGTCCTGTGACACGCCGAGTTCGGTGAGCACGTCACGGGAGCCGAGCGCGGGCCCGCCCGGATGCCAGACCCGGGCGTCGATGCCGTTGTGCACCACGTGGACCTTCCCGGGGTCGATGTCGGGATAGGCGTCGAGGACGTCGGCCCGCATGCCCGCGCTGACCGCGATCACGGCGTCGGCGTAGGTCACGGCATTGTGCTCGGACCACGACGAAAGCCGGTAGCCGCCGCCGAGCTGTTCGGCCTTCCACGGCCGCCGCGGTTCCAGCGAATGCGCGGTCAGCACGTGCGGAATCCCGTACAGCTGCGCGGCCAGATGCCCGGCCAGCCCGGTGTACCAGGTGTGCGAGTGCACCACGTCGGCGAAGCTCGCGGCGTCGGCCATCCGCAACTGCGCCGACATCATCTGGACGGCGGAGTTGGCGGCGAAGAGCATCGGATCCGGTTGGTGCACCACCGCATCCGTGCGCGCGACCCCCATGCAGTGCACGGTCACGTCGCACAGTTCCCGCAGCCTGGGCACCAGTTCGGTGACGTGCACCCCCGCCCCGCCGTACACCTCGGGCGGGTATTCACGGGTCATCATGGCCACTCGCAGTCCACGAGGTGCTCTGTCCATGGCCTCCGCTCCGCTCCGGCTGTCCGCGGCCCTCTAAGGCTCGGTGTCTCTCATCCCCGGGTGTTCATCGCGACGTGTGCACGGGTCCAACGTAAACGCTCGCTGTGGAACCATCCAATCGACGTGGCCAGCAAGATCGCGATGAACACGGCACATGCTGGACATTCCACGTTCGGGTGCACCCGGTAGTTTCAGTGGTGTGAGGAGCCAGCCGCACGTACTCGGGATCGTGCTCGCCGGTGGCGAGGGCAAGCGACTCTTTCCGCTCACCAAGGACCGCGCCAAGCCCGCGGTGCCGTTCGGCGGCGCGTACCGGCTCATCGACTTCGTGCTGTCGAATCTGGTGAACGCCGGTTACCTGCGGATTTGTGTTCTGACGCAGTACAAGTCGCATTCCCTGGACCGGCACATCTCGCAGACCTGGCGATTGTCGGGGTTCGGCGGGGAGTACATCACCCCGGTGCCGGCGCAGCAGCGGCTGGGGCCGCGCTGGTACACCGGCTCGGCGGACGCGATCATGCAGTCGCTGAACCTGATCTACGACGAGGACCCCGAGTACATCGTGGTGTTCGGCGCGGACCACGTGTACCGGATGGATCCCGAGCAGATGGTGCAGGCGCACATCGAGTCCGGGGCGGGCGTGACGGTGGCGGGCATCCGGGTGCCGCGCAGCTCGGCCAGTGCCTTCGGCTGCATCGATTCCGACGAATCCGGCCGCATCATCGGCTTTCTGGAGAAGCCGGTGCACCCGCCGGGCACCCCCGACGACCCGAACGTCACCTTCGCCTCCATGGGCAATTACGTCTTCACCACGAAGGTGCTGGTGGACGCGATCCGCGCCGATGCCGACGACAACGACTCCGACCACGACATGGGCGGCGACATCATCCCGTCCCTGGTGCGCGGCGGCGCGGCCGCGGTCTACGACTTCTCCACCAATGTGGTGCCCGGCGCGACCGACCGCAGCCGCGGCTACTGGCGTGACGTCGGCACCATCGACGCCTTCTACGACGCCCACATGGATCTGGTGTCGGTGGACCCGGTGTTCGACCTGTACAACAAGCACTGGCCGATTCGCGGTGCGGCCGAGAACCTCCCGCCCGCCAAGTTCGGCCGTGGCGGGCTGGCCCAGGAGTCGATCGTGGGCGCCGGCAGCATCCTGTCGGCGGCGACCGTCCGCAATTCGGTTCTGTTCTCCAACGTGCTGGTGGAGGACGGCGCGACGGTGGAGGGCAGCGTGCTCATGCCGGGAACCCGGATCGGCCGGGGCGCGGTGGTGCGGCACGCCATCCTGGACAAGAACGTGGTGGTGACCGAGGGCGAGATCATCGGCGTCGATCGGGAACGCGATCGGGAACGCTTCGCGGTCAGCAACGGCGGCGTCGTGACCGTGGGCAAGGGCACCTGGGTCTGATCGCGACACGGTATAGGAGTGGACAGTCGGCGGTCGTTGGCCCGAAAATCTTTCGATAGGGAGCGCTGCCGACGCAGGGCCGCGCGGGAGGGATCATCATGGGCCGTCCGGCGCGGGTCGTCACCGCACTCACCTGTCTCGCCTTGATCGCCGCATTGGCCTCCGGCTGCGGCCGTTCGGGCACCGCCGTCCCCGGCGAACTGGATGTCCGCACCCTCGACACCGGGACCTATCCGGTGAATCGCTACACCTACGACCGCAACAACGGCGGCAAGGGCGCGACGCTCGAGGGCATCCGCATGACCGCCGCGGTGGCTCCCGCGGTGAAGATCGATCCGGCATTGAACATCGGCCGCGGCGGTGCGGTGCTGGCCAGCGTCGACGATGTGCTCAATGTCAGTCACCTGGCGTCCGCGGTGAAGAACGTGCTGGTGAATCGCGGCTTCGTGGCCGGTTTCGCGGCCAGCGGCTCCGATCGTGAGGACGTCAACGACAATCCGGACCCGAACGGCACCACCATCACCACCCGCGTGCTGCGCTTCCCGACCGCGGATGCCGCGAAGCTGGCGGCCCGCGAGCTGGAGGACGCCGACTTCTCGGTGGCGTTGAACGTCAATCAGAAGCTCACCCTGCCCGACTATCCGGACGCGTACGCGCACTGGCGGCCGGGCGTGCCCACCATCGGAGTCGCGATGGCGCACAAGGATTTCGTGATCTCGCTGTTCATCCTGCGCCCCACCGCCGATCTGCAGGGCCTGCTGTCCTGGTCCAAGAAGACCCTGGACGCGGAGGTCCCGGTGCTGGACGCGTTCGCGGCCACCCCGAACGATCAGATCGCCCAGCTGCCGGTGGATCCGGATCGCCTGCTGGCCCGCACCCTGGTGATGGACCGCGACCACCGCACGGTGGATCCGGACAAGTTCGCGGTGTTCCCGGCCAACTGGCTGGTGCTGCCGTCGGATGATCTGGGGTTCTGGACCAAGCTGGTGGCCGATACCGGCGCGAGCGAGATGTCGGTCGCGGACGGCAGTTTCGTGATCCGGGTGCGCGACGCGCAGGCGGGCGCGGACCTGATGGCCGGAATGATCCGGAATCTGCAGGAGACGACCACGACCGCCGTGGACGACAAGGTGCCGGATTCCCAGTGCGTGCACCGATCCTCGGACAAGAAGCCCAGCCGCTGCTATGTCCGCTACAAGCAGTACGTGGGCGTGGCGGACGGGGCCAATGACGCCGAGGCGAAGAAGAAGGCGGTCGCGCAGTACGCGCTGCTGGCCAACAGCTTGTAGCGAATTCTGGTGCGGCGCTCAGGGCGCCGCGTCTCGGAAGCGGATGCGATCCGCGTCCAGCAGTCGCCAGGCGGCGGGCCGATGGGCGCGGTCGCCGGTGGCGGGTTCCGGCTCGGCGCAGCGGTGACATTCCGATTCCGCTACCGCGCAGTCGGTTTCACCTTCGGCTGGGCATGGCGTGGCCGCGCTGCGGGAGACGGTGTGCCGGGCCCGGGTGAGCCCGCCGCGCGGGGTGCTGTCGTCCCGGAACCGGTAGTCGCGAAAACCGAACGGCTGCAGCAGTGCTCGCAGGAACTCCGCGCCGTCGCCGGGCAGCACGGTGCGCTGCTCGCCGAGGATGTCGACGCCCTGGTGGTACCAGACCCGCGCGACCAGGCCCTCGATCGGATCCACCGCTCGGAAGGTGGCGCGGCCGTCCGCGGCGAGCCGGAATTCCGCGATGCGCCGCCACTGCCCGCCGTCGCGGAAGTACAACCCGACCACGGCCGGTACCCGCTGACCCATGGGAACCCCCACTCGTCGAACTATTCTCGTGGAGTATCCGACCGCGCTATCCGGAAACCTGGTGGGCCGCCCGGAAACCTGAAGTGCCGTCCGGAAACCTCGCGGCGACCGATCAGTTCGTGATTCCGGGTCGCATCGGGAACCCGGGCGCGGGTGTGCCGGTGCCGCAGAACGGCTGACACGAGCCCGTCGTGGTCGGCACGTAGCGGGATTCGCGGTCGTCGAATCGGGCGCCGCTCACCAGCATGAGCACCAGTAGCGCCGCGCCCAGGATGCCGCCGAAGACGACCAGTGCCGGCCACAGCCATCCCGTCGGCAGGTGCACCCCGAGGGCCAGTCCCTCGAACATCTCCCCCACCTCCTAGCGATAAATCGATCCCCTACTGGGGTACACCCCAGGCCCGGCCCGAATCCACCCCTGGACACTGCCCCTGCACCGCCACCGGTGCCCTCCCGCCATACCCGCACCGGCAGCTGATGATTCGCTGCCGGGCCGCCCGTGTGCCGGGCACGCGAACGGCCGCCCCGGATGTCCGGGGCGGCCGTTCGCGGGGCGGTCGCCGTCAGGCCGAGCGCAGGTCCCGGCGGCGGAATGCGATGAGCCCCACCGTGATCAAGGCCACGTCGACCAGCAGCAGCACCACGATCGGGGTGGCGGTGAACGCCGCGCCCGGCACCTTGGGCGCGTGCTCGAAGGGGTTCAGGTCGCGCAGCCATTGCGGCGCACCGGACAGCGAGCCGAGCAGGAACGCGGCGATGGCGGCGGTCAGCACACCCCAGGCGACGGAACTCCAGCGCGGCAGCAGCCCGAACAGGGCCACGGTGATGGCCGCGAAGGTCCACACCGCGGGCACCTGCACCAGAGCGGCGGCCAGGGTCTGCCCCAGCTTGCCGCCGACGTCCCCGGCGGCACGGCCGTAGACCAGCCCGGCGAGCCCGGCCGACGCCATCAGGGCCAGCAGCGGACCGAGCAGCCCGTACGCCAGATGCGATGCCACCCAGTGGGTTCTCGACACCGCGCCGGTGAGCAGGGTCTCGGCGTGCGCGGTGCTCTCCTCGGCGTGCAGCCGCAGCGTGGCCGACACCGCGTACGCGGCCGCGCCGACCGCGACCATGGTGAACGCGTAGTTCACCATCGCCTTCTCCAGCGAGTCCGAGCCGCCCATGCGGGTGATCAGGTCCTTGATGGTCTGGCTGGTGCCGAGCTCGTCGCCGATGCCGTGGATCACGCTGCCGATCAGCAGCCCGTACAGCCCGAGCCCGACGGTCCAGGCCAGCAGGGTGCCGCGCTGCAACCGCCACGCGAGTCCGAAGGGACCGCTCAGGGCGGCCCCGGCGCCGGCCGCGCCGGGGCGCTCGGCGATCAGGCCGGCGCCGATATCCCGGTGTGCCAGCAGGTAATACGCGGCGACGGTCAGCACCACGGTGGCGGCCAGGTGCAGCAGCAGGATGGCGAAGTGGTCGCCCGCGTACGGCCGCACCTGCAGTGACCAGCCCTGCGGCGAGAGCCAGGTGAGCGGACTGGTCGGCCCGTCTCCGGCGCGCGCGTCGCCGATGGCCCGCAGCGTGTAGGTGACGCCCAGCACCGCGAAGGCGAGCCCGCGCGCCACCCGCGCGCTCACCGACAGTTGCGCGGTGACCGTCGCGACCGAGGCGAACACGATGCCGGACGCGGCCAGCGCCAGCCCGAACGCCAGCGACCCGGCCTTCGGGACCGAAGTGCCCGCGAGACTGACGAATCCGAGCAGTCCCGTGGCCAGTGCCGCACCGTAGGTCATGATCAGCACCGCGGTGAGGCCCGCGAAGCGGCCCACCCGGGTGGCTGCCAGCAGTTCGGTGCGGCCGGTCTCCTCGTCGGCGCGGGTGTGCCGGATGACGGTGAGGATGGTGGCGATCCCGATGAGCGTGTGGAACATCCCCGCTTTCCAGATGCCCACGGCCCCCAGGTCGGTGGGGTTGTAGACGGGCCCGTACATGGCGAGCTGGGCGGGGCTGGCGAGGATGCTGGTCGCGAGGTGCGCCAGATCCTCCGGCGTGCTGTACACCTTCTCGACGCTCTTGATGTAGACGCTGCCCAGCGGCAGCGACAGCAGCAGCACCCACAGCGACAGCACGATCCGGTCGCGCCGCAGGTACAACCGCAGCAACTGGCCGGTTCCGGTGAAATCGGCTGCGCGCAGCGGTGATTCGGCGATGCGAGGTGCGGTGGCGGTGACGGCGGTCATTTCGACACCTTCTCGCGCTCGCCGGCGGGCGCGCCGCCGTCGAGCGAATAGTGGCGCAGGAACAGTTCTTCCAGGGTCGGCGGCTGGCTGACCAGGCTGCGCACCCCCGCGTCGCCCAGCACCCGGATGAGTTCGCCGAGGTGTTCGCTGTCGACCTGGCAGTGCAGGGTGCTGCCCTCCACACTGATGTCCTCGACACCGGGCACCCGGCTGAGATCGCCTGGGCTGCCGATCATCTCGGCGGTGATGGAGGTGCGCGACAGGTGCCGCATCTGCGCGAGCGTGCCGGTCTCCACGGTCTTGCCGGACCGGATGATGGTGACCCGCTGGCACAGCTTCTCGACCTCGGACAGGATGTGACTCGACAGCAGCACGGTGGTACCGCGCGCCACCGCCTCGGCCACGCATTCGCCGAATATCTGCTCCATCAACGGGTCCAGGCCCGAGGTGGGTTCGTCGAGCAGCAGCAGCCGCGCGTTCGACGAGAACGCCGACACCAGCGCCACCTTCTGCCGATTGCCCTTGGAGTAGGTGCGCGCCTTCTTGGTCGGGTCCAGCTCGTAGCGCTCGATCATTTCGGCGCGCCGGGCCTGGTCGATGCCGCCGCGCATGCGGGCCAGCAGGTCGATGGTCTCGCCGCCGGACAGCGAGGGCCACAGCGTGACATCGCCGGGCACGTAGGCGATGTCACGATGCAGAGCGACGGCGTCGGTCCACGGGTCGCGGCCCAGTACCCGGGCCTCGCCCGAGGTGCGGGACAGGATGCCGAGCAGGACGCGGATGGTGGTGGACTTCCCGGCCCCGTTCGGCCCGAGGAAGCCGTGCACCTCGCCGTGCGCGACCTCCAGGTCGAGGCCGTCCAGCGCGCGCACCTGCCCGAAGTTCTTGTGCAGGTCCCGGACTTCGATCGCCGGGCTGGCGGGAGTGGTCATCGAATCTCCTTGCAGGAAAACGATTGTGGGGAGCCGAGGGTCTATTCGGCTTGCTGTTGGAGGTAGGCGTCCAGCATCGTGCGGTCGGCCAGCAGGCCGGAGCTGTAGAGCTCGAGCGCGGGCAGCATCATGTGATCGGCGTACTCGCGCAACGCCTTCCGGTAGTCCACGGGCCCCTCGTGCTCGGCCGCGTACAGCTGCAGGAACATCATCATGCCGCCGCCGTTCTGGGTGGCGATGTAGCGCGCCATGGCCGCGATGTCGGACATGGCCCGCACGGTGCCGGACGCGATCCCGGCCCGCAGGTACAGCTCGGTGTCCTCGACCATGTGCTCGAAGAAGTTCCGCAACAGTGGCCCACCCGCCTGGAGACTGCGCATCAGGTAGGCCATCAGCGGCGCGAATTCCTCGATCTCGGCGAGCTGCCGCATCGTCGCGGTGGGTGAGGGGTCCTGGACCGACTCCAGCTTGGCGGCCTTGACGGTCGCGCGGACCTGGTCATCGCACGCCTCCCGGAGTCCGTCCTTGGACCCGAAATAGTGGATGACCAGCCCGGGGGACACTCCGGCGGCGGTGGCGATGGCACGCACGCCGACCCCGAACCCTTGTTCCCCGAACACGGTGATCGCGGCGTCGCGAATCCGCGCCCGGGTGGTCAGATCGTCGATTGAACGCACGTTCAACAGATTAAACAGTCGTTCAACGCGAGCGCAAGAGGGGCGCGGGACACATTCGGTCCGATTGGTCATCAGAGAAATCTGGCGTGCGCGTCGGGGATTTTCCGCGCGCGGAAAAACGCCCGAGAGCAATGATCGCCGCGTGGACTATCGCCGGGCGGAACACCTCGGCGACGTCGAAATCATCACCGGGCGTGGGGTTCTCGCCCCGCGCGCCGGATCCTCGGCCGCACGAGGCGCAGAGATCTCAGCCGCGCGAGGCGCAGAGATCTCAGCCGCGCGAGGCGCAGAGCAGGCCGTCCCCCACCGGGATCAGCACGCTGGTCAGATCCGGATCCTCGGCGATCGCCCGGGTGGCGGCACGCACGGCCGTGGTCTGCGGGTCGCGCTGGTTCGGATCCGGCACGCGCCCGCCGAGCAGCGCGTTGTGCAGCAGGATCGCCCCGCCCTCGCGGAGCAATCGCACCGCCTGCGCCACGTACTGCGGGTGCTCGAGCGGCGCGGCGTCGATGAAGACCAGGTCGTAGGCCCCATCGGCGAGTCGCGGCAGCACGTCGAGGGCGCGGCCGTTGATGAGCCGGGTGCGCGCGGGCGCGATCTCGGCCGACCGGAACGCCTCACGGGCCGCGCGCTGATGCTCGGGCTCGGAGTCGATGGTGGTCAGCGTGCCGTCCTCGCGCATGCCGTCGAGCAGCCACAGCCCGCTCACCCCCGCCCCGGTGCCGACTTCGACCACGGCCCGCGCCCCGAGCAACTGGGCGTACATGCTGAGCAGCGCGCCGACGGCCGGCGCGACCGGGGCGGCGCCGAGTTCGAGCGCGCGTTCGCGCGCGCCGACGAGGATGTCGTCCTCGGCGACGGATTCCTCGACGTATTCGAGGTTGCGCTGCAGGTTCTGTGCCGCGGGAGTCAGGCTCACCCAGTAGAGGCTAATGGCGATACACCGGTAAGGCGTGGCGGTGACCGGCCGGTGTGGCGATTTTTCTCAGGTGTCCCTCAGCCTCTGCATACAGCTGCCACATCACGACCGACCAGAGTAATGCTCACGCCAGGCCAGCGACCGCGGTCTCGGGGAACGGGAACAGCCGATCGAACGGATGGGTTGACACCGGTAACCGAGGTTCACGGTCCCGAGTAGGAGGTAACCCCATCCACATGGTCGACGCGGCGCGTGAACACGCCAACACCCTGCACCCGCAGATCCAGCCGCACGACAGCGACACCCCGCTGGACGGTGCGTTGCTGCTGTCCCCCGCCGACGACGAGGCCGCCCTCACCGGGACCGCCGCCTTCGACGCCACCGGCGACCGCAATGTCATGCCCACCTGGGACGAACTGGTCCGTGAGCACGCCGACCGCGTGTACCGCCTGGCCTACCGCCTCACCGGTGATCCGCAGGACGCCGAGGATCTGACCCAGGAAACCTTCATCCGGGTCTTCCGTTCCTTGCAGAACTATCAGCCCGGCACCTTCGAAGGCTGGCTGCACCGCATCACCACCAACCTGTTCCTGGACATGGTCCGCCGCCGCAACCGCATCCGCATGGAGGCGCTGCCCGAGGACTACGACCGCGTCCCGTCCGAGGGTCCCGATCCGGAGCAGGCCTACCACGACGCCAACCTGGATCCGGATCTGCAGTCCGCGCTGGACTCGCTGGCCCCGGAATTCCGTGCCGCCGTGGTGCTCTGTGACATCGAGGGCCTGTCGTACGAGGAGATCGGCGCGACGCTGGGGGTCAAGCTGGGCACCGTGCGCAGCCGCATCCACCGAGGACGTCAGGCACTGCGCGAGCAACTCGAGCATAATGGGGTGGAGCGGCGCATCGCCGCCGAGCAGATCGGGTGACCCGCGGGCAGCGCTCGCCCGAAGACCTCGAATCGTCCGGAAGGGTGTGCAGCGTATGAACGGCGAGGACCGACCGCACCGTCGTCCCCCGCGTTTCGCCCCCACCGAGCATCTGGCCAGTGAGGCCATCGCCGCCTACGTGGACGGCGAACTACGGATGAACGCGTATCTGCGTGCCGCCCACCACCTTTCCGTGTGCCGCGAGTGCGCGGCCGAGGTGGACGCCCAGCAGCAGGCGCGGATCGCGCTGCGGCAGTCCTCCGATCAGATCTCCGCGCCGCTGAGCCTGCACGACACGCTGAGCCGGATTCCGCGGGCGCTGTTGCAGGAGTGCGCCAATCACCCCGCGCCGGATCCGGCCGATCGGGATCGGGGTCCGCTGGCGCGCGGCATGAGTTCCTTCGGGCTGCGCCAAGATTCGTTCGACAGCAGACGGTGGACCTCATGGTGGCGCAAGTAGAGTCCATAGCGTGACCACCGAATCGAAGAACACCGGGCCCGAGCCCGAACGGGAGGCGACCTCCGATTCGGCGGCCGATCGGGGGAACCTGCGGCCGTCGGACGCACCGGTGCTGGGGCCGCGGCCGGTGTACCGGCCGCACGTGGACAATCACACCGCGCGCGCTTTCCGCCGCCCGAACGGCCAGAACGGCTCGTTCGCGGCCCGCACCGCGGGTGCGGCGGCCGCCGCGGCGCCGGGGGGCTCCGAGATTCAGAACCGGCCGCCGGACGCGGTGCTGGCCGAGGCGTTCGGACGTCCGGAGGGTTCGTCCGAGCTGTTGCAGCGTGATCCCGAAGCCAAGGGCGAGAGTGCCGCGCCGAGCGCGCCCGCCGATCCGTGGCGGGATCCGAATTCGGCCGCGCGCCTGGGCAGTCCGGCGGTGCCGCAGCCCCCGGCGCCGCCGCTCACCCCCGGACCCAAGCTGGGTGCGCGTGAGGTGCTGTTCGGTGGCCGGGTGTCGTGGCGGGCGCTGTCGCTGCTGGCGGCCATCGCCGCGGTGATCGGCCTGATCGGTGGGGTCGTCGGGGCCTTCACGGGTTCGTCGGCGTCGGCGCTGACCTCTCGCAAGGTGTCGTTGCAGTCCGCGCCCGCGGCCCCCGAATCGCACAACCAGATCACCAAGGTGGTCAACGCGGTGATGCCGGCGGTGGTGACGGTCCGGGCCTGGCTGGGCGACACCGGTTCCACCGGTTCGGGCGTGGTGATCGACGGCGAGGGCTACATCGTCACCAACAATCACGTGATCTCGCTGGCCGCCAATGACAAGTCGGGCAAGGCCAAGCTGGACGTGGTGTTCTCCGACGGCCAGCGGGTGCCGACCCGCATCGTCGGGCGCGACACCAAGACGGATCTGGCGGTGCTCAAGGTCGACGTGAAGAACCTGTCGGTGATCCAGCTCGGCAGTTCCGGCGACGTGCAGGTCGGCGACGAGGTGCTGGCGCTGGGCTCCCCGCTGGGCCTGGAGAAGACGGTTACCTCCGGCATCGTGTCGGCGCTGCACCGGCCGGTGAAGGTGGGCGGCGAGGGCACCGACACCGATGCCACCCTGGACGCCGTGCAGACCGACGCCGCGATCAACCACGGCAACTCCGGTGGCGCGCTGGTGGACATGCAGGGCCGGCTGATCGGCATCAACTCGGCCATCAAGTCCGAGAGCGGCGGTTCGGTGGGCCTGGGCTTCTCGATCCCGGTCGATCAGGTCAAGCGCATCTCGCAGGCGCTGATCCACAACGGCGAGGTGTTCCACCCCATGCTGGGCGTGAGCGCCAAGACCAAGCTGGTCGCCAATGACGTGATGAGCGGCGCGGCGGTGGCCGACGTGCAGGCCGGCGGTCCGGCCGCCAAGGCGGGCATCGTCGAGGGCGACGTCATCGTGAAGGTCGGCGACCGTGACGTGTCGGGGCCGGAGGAGCTCACCGTGGCGGTGCAGTCGCACGAGATCGGCCAGACCGTGAACGTGAAACTCATTCGCGACGGCCGTGAGGTCGATGTTCCGGTGACGCTGGAAACGGATAAGAAGAACGGGTAGGTAGCCTGTACTCGTGTTCAGCAATATCGGCTGGGGCGAGATGCTCATCCTGCTTGTCGCCGCCCTCGTGATTCTGGGTCCGGAGCGACTGCCGGGCGCCGTTCGCTGGACCGCGCACGCCTTGAAACAGGCCCGCGATTACGCGACCGGCGCTTCCCAGCAATTGCGCAATGAGCTCGGCCCGGAATTCGACGAGATCCGTAAACCATTGGAGCAGTTGAACGAACTGCGGGGTATGAATCCACGGTCCATGGTGACCAAACACCTGCTGGACGGGGACGACTCGATCCTGAACAGCTTCACCGACCTGACCAAATTCGACAAGCCGGGCAGCTCCGCGAACAGCGGAAACGGTTCCAGCAATAGCGGATACGGCCCTATTTCCATGCCGGCGGAACAAAAACCACTGGAGCGCAACGAACGTCCGCCGGTGGATCCCGACGCCACCTGAGATCAATTCTGTCTACCGGACTTGACACATGATGCTGTCCAGCTATCTAGACTGCGCACATGTCGGCCGACGAGGTGGCCCGGGTATTCGCGATCGAGGACAAGGTCGAACGCCTGAAAGCCGCCACCGAAGGCGTGGCAGCCGCGCAGCAGCAGATCAATGAGCTGACGCGCATCCGCCGCGCAGTCATCCGCGAACTACATGCCGAAGGCTGGACGTTCGCCAGAATCGGTGCGGCCGCGGGTCTTTCCCGCGCCCGCATCCATCAGGTGAGCACGCAGGGCCCGGTGCCCGAGGGCCTGTTCTTCGGTCACGGTCCGCTCACCATCCTCACGCCGGACGTGCGCAGCACCACCCGCTCCATGGCCCTGGTCGGCGCGCCCGACGCGGCCGCGCCGCACCGGCTGGTGGAACTGCTGCGCGAGCTCGGCTTCACCGCGAATGTCCAGCGGTTCCTCCCCGGTCGCCCGCTCGATCTGGACCGGGACGGTCTGATCGTGCTCGGCGGGCCCGAATTGTCACCCAGTCTGCGCTATCTGGTGGCCGCCGATCCCCGGCTGCGCCGCACGGTGGCGCGGGCCGGCCGGGTGCGGCGGGGCATCGAGGACCGGGCCGCGCGGCGGGTCTACCGCCCGGGCGGCACCGAGCCCTACGACATCGCCTACCTGGCCCGCCTCCCCCGACCGGACGGCAAGGGCAGCGTGCTGGTCATCGACGGCCTGCACCCGCCCGCCTCCCTGGGGGCGATCCGGCTGCTGGCCACCCGGCTCGCGACCCTGCACGAGCGGGCGGCCACCCACCCGTTCTCGGCGGTGGTCGGCGTCCGTTACGACCGCTCGACGGGCGAGCCGATCGAAGCGGATCTGCTCACGCCGATCTATCGCCACGACAGAGCCTGATTGCCCTCCGCTTCGCTCCGGGCGGGTTCGTGCTTCGGGCTGCCGCGGCGGGTCAGGCCGCGGCCTCCTCGGAGCGCAGGGTGTTCATGGGCGGGCGGTCGGCGAGCGAGACGTCGGTCATGTTCGCGATGAATTCGCCTGCCACCATGGGGAATTGGGTCAGCGCGGCGCCCGAGTCCTGGATCCCGCTGCGACCCAGGACGGTGCCCAGGATCTGGCGGCTCATGACGCCCAGGTCGGCCAGCGGGCGGTTGCGGTGCTGGCGGACACCGAGATTCACCTGTCCGATGGCCGAGAGGCCGAGCAGGTCGTAGGTGTCGAGCAGCAGGCCGATCTCCACGCCGTAGCCGGGGGCGAAGGGCACCGCGGTGAGCAGTTCACGGGTGCCCGCGTACTCGCCGCCCAAGGGCTGCAGCACATTCGAGAGTTCGGGGCGCAGCGCGGCCAGCAGCGGACGGGCCACCAGTTCGGTGACGCGGCCGCCGCCGTGGTGGTCGACGGATTCGCCGGTGCGCAGCGGGCGGCGGTAGTACGCCTTGACCAGGTGCATGCCGTCGACCGTGAGCAGCGGGCCCAGCAGCTTGGGCACGAAGTTCGGGTCGGGATCGATGAGGTCGGAGTCGACGAACGCGATGAGGTCGCCGCTGGTGACGGCCAGCGACCGCCACAGGCATTCGCCCTTGCCGGGAACCGGGTCGAGTTCGGGGACGGCCTGCTCACGGGTGACCACACGGGCCCCGGCGGCCTGTGCGCGGACGGCGGTGGCGTCGGTGGACCCGGAGTCCAGGACGACGAGTTCGTCCACCAGCGTGCCGAGCAGGGGCCGGATGCTGGCCACCACGGCGGCCACGGTGGCTTCCTCGTTGAGGGCGGGCAGGACCACCGAGACGGTGCGGTCACCCTTGGCCGCGACAAGTTCGGGGACCGACCAGTCGGGACGGTCGAAGGTGTTGGTGTTCACCCAGTCTGTTTTCATGCGAGACCTCGCAAAGTACGGGCGGGTGGGCGGTGACCCTGGATGGCGGCGATCATGTCCACGACCCGGCGGGTCTGGGCCACCTCGTGCACTCGAAAGACCCGGGCACCCGCGGCGGCCGACCAAGCAGTCGCTGCCAATGTGCCCTCCAATCGTTCGGATAGCTCGACACCAAGAGTCTCTCCGATGAAATCCTTATTGCTCAGCGCCATCAAGACGGGCCATCCGGTTTTCACAAGAACGTCTATCGCCCGCAACAATTCGAGCCCGTGGTAGGTATTTTTCCCGAAATCATGGGTCGGGTCGATCAGAATCGAGTCCTTGGCCACCCCGGCCGCCGCAGCATTTTCGGCCGCGGCCACCACCGTCTCGGTGACCTCGGTCACCACATCGGCGTACCGCACCCGGTGCGGACGGGTCCGCGGAATCGCGCCCCCGGTATGTGAGCAGACGATTCCCACACCCAGTTCGGCGGCCACGCCGACCAGTTCCGGGTCCGCGCCCGCCCAGGTGTCGTTGATCAGGTCCGCGCCCGCGGCGACCGCGGCCCGCGCCACATCGGCGCGCCAGGTGTCGACGCTGATGAGTAGCTCGGGATAACGCTCGCGGATAGCCGCCACGAACGGCACCACCCGGCGCGACTCCTCCGCGGCGTCCACCTCCGACCCGGGCCCGGCCTTCACCCCGCCGATGTCGACCAGATCCGCGCCGCCGGCGACCGCGGTGTCCACGGCTCGCAGGGCGGCCTCGTCGGTGAACGTCGCGCCCTTGTCATAGAAGGAGTCCGGCGTCCGGTTCACGATCGCCATGACAAGCGCCCGATCCGTCGCCACCGGCTTCCCGCACAATGTCGGCAACGGCGCACACATGCCCTCGACTGTACTGTGTCCAATCTGCCCCTCCGCTTCGCTCCGGGGCGGTTCGCGGCCCCGGAGGTCTCGTTCTTCCCTCCCTCCGCTCAGTCCAGGAACGAGACGGACCGCGAACACCCAGCGAGTCCAAGAATCAACCGCGCGGAACGTTGCCCGCAGCGACGTCCGCCACGTACTCGGGATAGGCCGGAACATAGCCGTCAGTGCGGCCCGCAAGGACGTAGAGCGTGCTCTCGACGTCCGGGGCAAAGCCCTGCTTGCGCAGTTCGACCTTCCGGTTCTTGAACGTGGACGTCTGTTCCAGTTCGGGCACCACCCGGATGAACAGCGGCACGGCGTAGCCGGGCAGGCGGTCGTAGAGGGCCTTGGCGGCCACCTTGCCGTCGAAGTGCGCGCCCTCGTGCAGGGTCACCGCGGCCATGCCCGCCTTGCCGTCCGTGCCGGGGATGTCGACGCCGTAGACGACCGCCTGGGTGACCTCGTCGATGCCGTCGAACGCGCCCTCGACCTCGGTGGTGGCCACGTTCTCACCCTTCCAGCGGAAGGTGTCGCCGAGCCGGTCCACGAAGGCGATGTGACCGAAGCGCTGGTCGCGGACCAGGTCGCCGGTGTCGAACCAGCAGTCGCCGTCCGCGAAACCGTCACGCACCAGCTTGGATTCGGTGGCGGAGGCATCGGTGTAGCCGTCGAACGGCGAGCGGTCGGTGACCTTGGCCAGCAGCAGCCCGACCCCGCCCGCGGGCACCCGGCGCAGCCGGCCGTCGGGGTGGCGCAGCGCCTTGCCGGTGGCGTCGTCGTATTCCACGATGGCGAAGGGCAGCGGGGTGAACCCGGCGGTGCGGGCGACGGAGAAGGCGTTGATGAAGGCGACGTTTCCCTCACTGGCGCCGTAGAACTCGACGATCCGCGCGATGCCGAACCGCTGCTGGAACTCGTCCCACAGTTCGGGGCGCAGGCCGTTGCCGACGCACAACCGGATCGTGTGCTGCCGGTCGGTGGGCTTGGCCGGCTGGTTGAGCAGGTAGCGGCACAGTTCGCCGATGTAGACGAAGGCGGTGGCCCGGTTGGCGATGGCCTCGTCCCAGAAGCGGGTGGCCGAGAACTTGCGGCCCAGCGCGAAGGTGGCGCCGCCCGCGATCACCGAGGACAGGGCCACCGTGAGGGCGTTGTTGTGATAGAGCGGCAGGCAGCTGTAGAGCGTGTCCCTGCCGTCCAATCGCACTCCGAGCCCGCCGATCCCGGCCATGGACTTGGTCCAGCGCATGTGGGTCATGACGCTGGCCTTGGGCAGGCCGGTGGTGCCGGAGGTGAAGATCAGGTAGGCGCGTTCCTTGGCCGTGATCTGTTCGGTGACAGCGGGATTCGAGGGGTCGGCGGTGGCGGCCTCGGCCTCCAGCTGTTCGGTCCACAGCAGGGCGGGCCGCGTCTCGCCGAGGGTCTCCAGCGCGTCGGCGCACTCCTCGCCGATGACGTCGAGCACCGAGTTCAGCAGCCCGAAGCTGTGCCGCAGCACCACATCTCGCTGGTTGTGGTTGAGCAGGCCCGCGGTGGCGCCGAGTTTCACGGTGGCGAGCACGGTGAACAGCGCCTCGGGCCGGTTCACCATGAGGATGCCGACCACGTCGCCGCGCGTGACGCCGTGCGCCGCGAGCACCTTCGCGTACCGATTGACCAGCGCGTTGGCCTCGCCCCAGGTGTATTCGCGCCCTTCGAATCTCAGGAAGGCCCGGTCCGGGTGCTTGGCCGCGCCGCGCTGGAAGAACAGCCCGATCGACGCCTTGTCGCCGGCTTTCACCGCCAGGCGCCCGACATTGCGGATCATGCCGGGTGCTTGCAATGCCATGCCGGGCAGGGCGCGAACCAGGTCGAGCAGGCTCACCGTCGATCGGGCGTCGGTACTCACTTCGTTGTGCTCCTCACCGGGTCGTGCGTACGCCCCGCTCTCGTGTGCCTACCCTGACCGATTCGTCCGATCTTGTCGAGTGAAACCGAGGAGTTCCGGTCAGCGGGTGAGCCGCAGCCCGGCGAAGGCGGTGTCGAAGCTCTTGGTCACCAGCACCCGGTCGATGGCCTCCAGCCCGGCGTAGCCGCGCACCCGCAGCTCACCGATCCAGTCGAACAGGCCGCGGTAGTGGTCCTGCGGGTCGAGCACCACCACCGGTTTGGCGTGCACGCCCAGGTAGGCGCCGGTCCAGGTTTCGAAGAGCTCCTCGAGCGTGCCGATGCCGCCGGGCAGGGTGAGGAAGGCGTCGGCGCGCTCGTCCATGACCTGTTTGCGCTCGCGCATGGTGTCGGTGACGATCAGCTCGTCGGCGTCGGTGTCGGCGACCTCCTTGTGCACCAGGTGCTTGGGGATGACGCCGACGGTGTGCGCCCCGGCGGCCCGCGCCGCCTGCGCGACCGCGCCCATCATGGAGACGTTGCCGCCGCCGGACACCAATTGCCAACCGCGACGGCCGATCTCGGCGCCGACCCGGGTGGCCAGGTCCAGCGCCACCGGATCGTCGACGCTGGCCGAGCAGTACACGCAGACCGCGTAGGCATCGCTCACCATTGCTCCTCCACCCCCACTTCGTTCATCTCCTGGCGCGCCCGCGCGGCCAGGGTGACGATCTCCACCACCTCGTCGACGCTGTCGGTGACGTGCAGCAGCCCCAGGTCGCCGGCGGCGATCTTGCCCGAGCCGAGCAGCGAGTCGTGGATCCAATCCACCAGTCCCGCCCAATATTTGGTGCCGAACAGGACGATCGGGAAGCGAGTGATCTTGTGGGTCTGCACCAGGGTCAGCGCCTCGAACAGCTCGTCGAGGGTGCCGAAGCCGCCGGGCATGCACACGAACGCCTGGGAGTACTTCACGAACATGGTCTTGCGCGCGAAGAAGTACCGGAAGTTGATGCCGAGGTCGACCCACTCGTTGAGGTGCTGTTCGAACGGCAGCTCGATGCCGAGGCCGATCGAATAGCCGCCCGCCTCCGACGCGCCCCGGTTGACCGCCTCCATCGCGCCCGGCCCGCCGCCGGTGATGACCGCGAAACCGGCATGGGCCAAAGCGCTTCCGATCGCGACCCCGGCCTGGTACTCGGCCGAGTCGGCGGGCGTGCGGGCGGAGCCGAAGACGGCCACGGCGCGCGGCACCTCCGCCAAAGCGCCGAAGCCCTCGACGAATTCGGCCTGGATGCGCAGGACGCGCCACGGGTCGGTGTGCACCCAGTCGGCCGGGCCACGCTCGTCGAGCAGATGCTGGTCGGTGGTCCCGATCCCCTTCTTGCGGTCCCGCCGCAACATGATCGGGCCCCGGAACCGTGGTGTCTTCGACAAACCCGCACCCTCGTTTTCGCCGTCAGCAGACATAGAGGCAACCGTACAGCGAGCGAATGACCGCTGTCGGTCGCTCGTTCAGCGTGGTGCTGAACAGTTCATCGGCCTTTCTCGCCGGTGAGGTAGCTGCGCAGCATCGAGGCCACCTGGGTGATCTGTTCGACGGGCAGATGCTCGTCGCGCTTGTGCGCCAGGTTCGGGTCGCCGGGACCGAAATTCACCGCGGGCATGCCGCGGGCGGCGAACCGCGAGACATCGGTCCAGCCGTACTTGGCGCGCACCCCGCCGGAGCCGTGCGTGTGCACGATCTCGATGAGGTCCTTGGCGGCCGGATTCGACAGGCCGGGCAGGGCGCCGGGCGCGCCGTCGGTGCGCTCGAAATCCAGTTCCAGTCCGGCGAACACCTCGCGCACGTGCTCGGTGGCCTGGTCCAGGGTGCGGTCGGGAGCGAAGCGGAAGTTCACGTCCACGGTGGCGACGTCGGGCACCACATTGCCCGCCACACCGCCCTCGACCCGGACAGCGGACAGGCCCTCGCGATAGGTGCAGCCGTCGATCTCGACCTCGCGGGCCCGATATTCCGCCAGCCGTTCCAGGATCGGGGCGAGCCGGTGAATGGCGTTGTCTCCCAGCCAGGCTCGCGCGGTGTGCGCGCGCACGCCGGCGGTGGTGAGCCGCACCCGCAGGGTGCCCTGGCAGCCCGCTTCGATCCAGCCGCCGGACGGCTCACCGAGAATCGCGAGGTCGCCCTCGAGCCATTCGGGCAGTTCGCGTTCGATGCGGCCCAGCCCGTTGTACTCGGCCGCGATCTCCTCGCAGTCGTAGAAGATGAGGGTCAGGTCGTGCACCGGGTCGGCGACGGTGGCGGCCAGGTGCAGGAAGACCGCGTCGCCGGACTTCATATCGACGGTGCCGCAACCCCACAGCTGCCGTTCGCCGTCGGCGGTGGTCTCGAAATGGCCGGGCACATTGTCGGCGATCGGCACGGTGTCCAGGTGCCCCGCCAGGATCACCCGGCTGGGCAGGCCCCGATTGGTCCGCGCCAGCACGGTATTGCCGTGGCGCAGGATCTCGTATCCGGTGGTCTGCTCGCGCAGGGCCTTCTCGACGATGTCGGCGATGACCTTCTCGTTCCGAGAGACGCTCGGAATATCCACGAGCGCGGCGGTGAGTGAAATCGGGTCGGCTCTCAGATCGATGGTCACTCGATCCACCCTAAAGGAGGAATAACCGCAGTTCTTCGCACGGTGGCTGCGTTGGCACAAATCGGCACCGCATTCGGTATGAATTCGCAGCCCGGTAACGTGTGGGGACGTGAGTACTCAGGGAGCAGCAGCAGTCGGCATCGCCACCATCACCGTCAACGGGACGGTTCTCGACACCTGGTACCCGTACCCGACGCTCGGTGAATTCTCCGCCGACGAGGTGGGCACGGTGCGGCTGGACGCCTCCGATCCCGAGTACGCCAAGTTCGCCGCCTCGGCAGGTGTCGACGAGGACCGGCGGGTCGAGACCGTGGTGGTCCGCACCGTGATCGCCGACCTGGCCGCCGCGCCGATCGACACCCACGACGCCTACCTGCGTCTGCACCTGCTCTCGCACCGCCTGGTCCGCCCGCACGGCGCGAACCTCGACGGCATCTTCGGGCTGCTCGCGAACGTGGTGTGGACCAACCACGGTCCGTGCTCGACCGAGGAGTTCGAGCTGACCCGCCTGAAGCTGCGGGCCCGCGGCCAGGTCACCGTGTACGGCGTCGACAAGTTCCCGCGCCTGGTGGACTACGTGCTGCCCTCGGGTGTCCGCATCGCCGACGCCGACCGCGTGCGCCTGGGCGCGCACCTGGCCTCGGGCACCACCGTCATGCACGAGGGCTTCGTCAACTTCAATGCCGGCACGCTCGGCAATTCCATGGTGGAGGGCCGGATCTCGGCCGGTGTGGTGGTCGGCGACGGCTCCGACGTCGGCGGCGGCGCGTCCATCATGGGCACCCTGTCCGGCGGCGGCAAGCAGGTCATCTCGCTGGGCGAGCGCTGCCTGCTGGGCGCCAACTCGGGCCTGGGCATCTCGCTCGGCGACGACTGCGTGGTGGAGGCGGGCCTCTACGTCACCGCGGGCACCAAGGTGGGGCTGCCCGACGGCCAGATCGTGAAGGCCGGTGAGCTGTCCGGCAAGTCGAACCTGCTGTTCATCCGCAACTCGCTGACCGGCGCGGTCGAGGTTCGCCCGCGCAAGGGCACCGGCATCGAACTGAACGCGGCCCTGCACGCCAACGACTGAGATGTAACAAACGAAAACCCCTGTCGGCTCGGGCCGCAGGGGTTTTCGTCATTTTCGGGCTCAGCCGCGGGCCGCGCTCATTTGTACAGGGCGCACCACGGAGCGGGCTGTCCGTCGAGCGGCGGGATCGGGCTGGTGTTGTTGCACTGGCCCGAGCCGGTCTGGAGAGCCTTGATCAGGTTCGAGGAACCGGCCGCCGACGGATCGAACGATCCGGTGCCGGTGGGCCCGGTGTTCACCGATCCGGTGCCGGTGGGCCCGGCGACGGGCTCGGCGGGTTGCGGCATCGGGGTGAGCGGCAGTGGCGCGGCGGTCGCCGCGGCGGCGGGGGCCAGCAGTCCGGCGAGGACGGCGGTGGCGGCCATGGTGGTGCGCAGTGCGGTGGGCATCGTTCGGCCTTCCTGGATGACGAGAAACAACCTCCAGGACGCTAGGGGCGGCCCCGAGCCGCGGCCAGACCCCGAAACCCTCGGCAGCAGAACCTCGGTGTCAGTCGATCCCGAAGGCGATGACGCGCTCCGGGGTGATGCGGATGATCTCCGGGGACAGGCCGGGGTAGAACGGTTCGACATCACGCAGAGCCTGTGCGGTGCCGCGGATTTCGAGGCAGCGCACGGTCCACGGGTCGACGGACGGCACGTCGTCGACGACGAAGGCGATCCGTTCCTCCTTCGACAGATTCCGGAACTTCTGACTGGCGCCCATGTGGTGGCCGCCGATGTCGATGGTGCCGAGCGCCGCGTTGTAGCGGTAGCCGACCGGATTGTTCTGCGGGGAGCCGTCGGGCCGGACGGTGGCGAGCCGTCCGAGCCGCTGACTGTTCAGGTAGTCGATCTGGGCGGGCGACAGGGATGCGGTCATGGCGATCACGCTAGAACCTCGACCGCGCTTCAGGTCAAGACAGGAGCTTCTTCTGCACCTTGCCCATGGCATTGCGCGGCAGCGCGTCCACCAGACGCACCTCGCGGGGGCGCTTGTGCACCGAGAGTTCCCCCGCCACATGGGCGATGAGCTCGTCGGCGAGGGCTTCACCCGCGCCGTCCCGCGGCACCACGTACGCGACGATGCGCTGGCCGAGGTCCTCGTCCGGGACGCCGATGACGGCGGCCTCGGCCACCGCGGGATGCCCCAGCAGGCAGGTCTCGATCTCACCCGCGCCGATCCGGTAGCCGCCGGATTTGATCAGGTCGACCGATTCCCGGCCCACGATGCGGTGGAAGCCCGCGGCGTCGATGACGGCCACATCACCGGTCTTGAACCAGCCGTCGGCGGTGAAGTTCTCGGCGGTCACCTCCGGCTTGCCCAGGTAGCCGTCGAACAGCATGGGTCCCCGAACCTGGAGTCCGCCAACGCTTTCCCCGTCGTGCGGCACCGGCGCGCCGGACTCGTCACGCAGCCGGGTCTCCACCCCGGCGACCGGGGTGCCCACCCAGCCGGGGCGGCGTTCGCCGTCGGGCCGGGTGGACAGGGTGATCATGGTTTCGCTCATGCCGTAGCGCTCGATCGGGGCATGCCCGGTGAGGTCGGCCAGCCGCTCGAACACCGGCACGGGCAGCGGGGCACTGCCCGAGATCAGGATGCGCGCTTTCGCCAATTCCCGTGCGGTGTCGGGCTCCTCGACGATCCGCGACCACACGGTGGGGACGCCGAAGTACATGGTGCCGCGCGCGTCGGCGTAGGCGCGCGGGGTGGGCTTGCCGGTGTGGACCAGCGGGCTGCCCGCCCGCAGCGGGCCGAGCAGGCCGAGGATCAGGCCGTGCACGTGGAACAGCGGGAGGCCGTGCACCAGAACGTCGTTCGAGGTCCAGCCCCACGCCTGGATCAGGGCGTCCAGCCCGGCGGCGATGGCGGCGCGGCTCAGCATCACGCCCTTGGGCGGGCCCGTGGTGCCGGAGGTGTAGAGCACGAAAGCCGTTGCGGTCCCGGCGGGTTCGGCGTACCGGTGCCAGGACCGGGCGTGCTTGCGGACCGGGATCACCGGCAGCTCGGAGCCTTCGGGGGCCGTGCCCAGCCAGGCCTGGGCCTCCGAGTCGCGCAGAATGTGGGCCAGTTCCGCGCTGCCCGCGTCCGGCGGCACCGGGACCACGGTGACCCCGGCGATCAGGCAGCCGATCACCGCGAGCACGGTGGTGACGGTCGGCTCGGCCAGCACCGCGACCCGGCGGGCCTGGGCGACGCGTTCGGCGACCGAGGTGGCCGCGCCGAGCAGATCACTGCGCGACAGGGTCTCGCCGTCGATGGTGACGGCATCGGGGATATCGGCTCCGGCGGCGATGGCGGCCGGATTCAGCGAACTCAGCAACAGCGGCGACACGGGCTCACGCTACCCGAGGCCGCGGTCCGCCGACCTGCTGCCGCGACGCGCAACGGTTCGCTTGCGAAGCCGTCGCGCCGGTTGACAGACCACCCGAGTGGGTAAGACAGTTTCTGTACAACCTTCTCACATCGAGGATGTGGTCAACGATGACCAGGCCGCTGCCCCACCCCGGCGAATCCGCCGCGCCCGCACCGGAGATCGATGTCCGCCGCTACCTCGACGGCGCGGCCGGCTTCTTCGGCGCGGCCGCGAACGTGATCATGCAGCTCTCCAATCCCCCGGTCGGCTACGGCGTGGTGGAGAGCCCGGTGGAGTCCGGGAACGTCATGATCCACCCGTTCAAGCGGCTGCGCACCACCCTGACCTACCTGGCCGTCGCGCTGCTGGGGACCGACGAGGACCGCGCCGCCTACCGCGAGGCCGTGGACGCCGTGCACAAGTACGTCCGATCCCGCCCGGACAGCACCGTGAAGTACAACGCCTTCGATCCGAGACTCCAACTCTGGGTGGCGGCCTGCCTGTACTGGGGCGCGCGTGACCTCTACGAGCGCATGCACGGCCCGATGGACGACTACGACGCCGACGCCTTCTATCACCACGCCGCCCGGCTGGGCACCACCTTGCAGGTGCGCCCGGAGATGTGGCCCGCCGACCGCGCCGCCTTCGACCGGTACTGGGCCGAGAACCTCGCCCGGACACGCATCGACCCGAAGATCAAGGCGTACTTCGACGATCTCATCGACCTGAAAATGCTGCCCCACCCGCTGCGCCCGCCCTTCGCGGGCGTGCACCGCTTCTTCGTGACCGGTCTGCTGCCGCAACACCTCCGGGACGAGATGGGCATGACCTGGACGCCGCGCCAGGACCGCGTACTGGCCGCCATGCTGCGGACCGCGGGCGCGGTCGAATCGGTGGTGCCGACCTCGCTGCGCGCCTTCCCGCTCAACGTCTACCTCACCGATATGCGGCTGCGCCGCCGGCTGGGCCTGAAACTGGTGTGAAACCCGTTGCCGGTCAGAGGATTCGGAAGCCAGGAATCACGTGCTCGCGAGCGAATTTGCGCAGCGCCTCCGGATCGCCGAGCGGGATGACGGTCTGCGGCGTGAGGGCCAGCGAGAGCGCGGCCCGGGCGGTCATCTCCGCCAGCGGCAGCGGATCGTACTGCGGCAGTTTGCCTTCCGCCTGGAGCCGGGCGGTGAACTCGGCCAGGTAGTCACGGCCCAGTTCGATCACCGGCGCGCCCTGCACGGTCAGATACGGCAGCACGATCTCGGGTTCGGTCTTGAGTAGCCGGTCCAGCAGCTGGTTGTTGCGCAGGCCCTCGGTGAAGGCCACGAACAGCGCGACGATCTGCTCCTCGGCGCTGGCGTCGGCCTCGATCGGACCCTGCACCGCCGCGTCCACGTCGTCGATGAACTGGCGGGCCTGCCGCAGCCCGACGGCCTGGATGAGATCGTTCTTCCCGGCGAAGCGCCGGTAGAGGGTGGCCAGCGAGAGTCCGCCGCGCCGGGCGACCTCGACCATGCTGGTGCGTTTGATGCCGAAGTCCAGGAAAGCCAGCAGGGCGGCGTCGAGGACCTTCGCCTGATTGCGGTCCTCGGGGCCGGATCCGCGAACGAGCGGCAGCAGTTTGGCCAGTTTGGCCATGGTCCGAGCCCTTTCCGGTCACGAAGAAACGGTGAGGCACTAATCTTCGCACATTGACACCGGCACCCCACGATGAGAAGGTGAGTGGCGAAATTTCTCACACTCTCCTCATCCGGCGAGGAGTGACGACCGAGGAGTCGAGTCAACGATGACCGCCCCGCTGCGCAAGTTCGACGAGTTTCCCCCGGCCTATCAGCCGTTGACCCCCGCGGACATCCGTGAGCACATCGACGGCGTCGCGGCCTTCCTCGGCGGTGCCGCCAACGTCGTCATGCAGCTCTCGCTGAAGCCGGTCGCCTACGGTGTCATGGAGAGCGACGTCGACAGCGGCAAGGTGACCCTGCACCCGGTCAAGCGGCTGCGCACCACCCTCACCTACCTCTCGGTCGCCCTGCTCGGCAACGACCTGGACCGCACCACCTACCGCGAGGCCGTGAACGGCGCGCACCGCAGCGTCCACTCCAAGCCGGGCAGCCCCGTCAAGTACAACGCCTTCGACCCCAAGCTCCAGCTGTGGGTGGCGGCCTGCCTGTACTGGGGTGTCGACGACCTGTACCACCGCATGCGCGGCCCGATGGATCCCGCACTGGCCGAGGCCTTCTACCAGTACTGCGCCCGCCTGGGCACCACGCTGCAGATGCGCCCGGAGATGTGGCCCGCCACCCGCGAGGACTTCTACGCCTACTGGGACGAGAACCTCGCGACCAAGTCCATCGACGGGCCCACCCGCAAGTACTTCAACGACCTCACCGATCTGAAGATGGTGTCGTGGCCGGTGCAGTTCGCCCTGGGCGGCCTGCACCGCTTCATCGTCACCGCGCTGCTCCCCCAGCATCTGCGCGACGAGATGTCCATGACCTGGAGCGCCCGCGACGAGCGCGTCTTCACCGGCTTCCTGCGGGTGATCTCCGCGGTCTGGACCCGCATGCCCACGATGCTGCGACTGTTCCCCTACAACTTCTTCCTGGCGGACATGCGCCTGCGCCGCCGCTTCGGCCGCCCGCTGGTCTGAGCCCGGCGAAGCCGGAGAGCCCTCAGCCGCGCTCGGCCAACGCGCGCAGGAAGAAGCCGAGATTGGCCGGGCGTTCGGCGAGACGGCGCATGAGGTAGCCGTACCACTGGGTGCCGTAGGGGATGTAGACCCGCAGCGCGTGGCCGTCGCCGACCAGGCGGCGCTGCTCGGCGTCGCGGATGCCGTAGAGCATCTGGAACTCGAAATCGCCTGGTTTGCGGTGATTTTCGGCGGCCAGCGCGAGGGCGGCGGAGATCATGGACGGGTCGTGGGAGGCGACCATGGGGTACCAGGCGTTGCGCAGCAGCACCTCGAGGCAGCGCAGGTAGGAGGCGTCCACCTCGGCGCGGCGCTGGTAGGCGACGGTGCCGGGTTCCTGATAGGCGCCCTTGCACAGGCGGATTCGGGTGCCGTCGGCGGCCAGGTCGCGGGCATTGTCCTCGGCCTGACGCAGATAGGTCTGCAACGCTACCGCCAGCCACGGGAATTCGGTGCGGGCATTGCGGACCGCTTCGAGGGTGTCGGCGGTCGTGGTGTGGTCCTCGGCGTCGACGGTCACCCAGACGTGGCGTTCGACGGCCTTGGCGCACAGCTTGTGCAGGTTCTCCGCGGCGATGGCCGGACCGTCCTGCCCCAGGGACTGACCCAGCGCAGACAGCTTGAGCGAAACCTCCACCCGCGGGATGTCGGTGAGCACCCCGGCGGCCGTCCGGTCCGCCTCGGCCAGGTCGTCGATGAGCGAGAAGTATTCCGCCACAGCGGCATCCGCCTGAGCGCGGTCGGTCGTGTACTCGCCCAGGAAATCGACGCTGACCGAGCGCCCGCTCTCCAGCAGCGCCCGCGCGACCGGCACCATGTCGGCGCGCGTCTCCCCCGCGACGAACCGCCGCACCACCGCGGCGGTCACCGGCACCTTCGTGATGACGTCCTTGATCCGGGACGACCCGGCGGCCGCCAGGATCGCCGGGCGCAGCGGGTTCATCACGCCTCCATGTGGGGGTAGCGGTACTCGGTGGGCGGGACGAACGTCTCCTTCAGGGTGCGGGGCGCGACCCAGCGCAGCAGGTTGAGGTGGGAGCCCGCCTTGTCGTCGGTGCCCGAGGCCCGGGCGCCGCCGAAAGGCTGCTGGCCGACCACCGCGCCGGTGGGCTTGTCATTGATGTAGAAGTTCCCGGCCGCGAATCGCAGTGTGCCGGTAGCGGATTCGACAGCCTGGCGGTCGCGGGCGAAGATGGCGCCGGTGAGGGCGTACGGGGAGGTCCCGTCCACCACGTCCATGATCTCCTCGAAGGCGTCGGGCGCGCCGTCGTCGTAGACGTAGACCGACAGGATCGGCCCGAAGTACTCGGTCTCGAAGGATTCGTCGCCCGGGTCGTCGCAGAGCAGCACGGTCGGCCGCACGAACCAGCCCTCGCTGTCGTCGTAGCCGCCGCCCGCCGGAATCGATATGCCCTGCTCACGGGCGCGCCCGATGGCGGCCACGCACTTGGCGTAGGAGCGGTCGTCGATCACGGCCCCACCGAAATTCGAGAGGTCGGCGACATCCCCGTAGGTCAGCGACTCCACCTCGGCCAGGAAGTCCGAGCCCATCCGCCGCCACACCGACTTCGGAATGTAGGCGCGCGAGGCGGCCGAGCACTTCTGGCCCTGATATTCGTAGGCGCCGCGAATCATGGCCACGCGCAGCGCGTCCGGATCGGCGGAGGGGTGCGCGAGAATAAAGTCCTTGCCGCCGGTCTCCCCCACCAGCCGCGGATAGCCGTGGTATCGGCCGATATTCGAGCCCACCGTCTGCCACAGGTATTGGAAGGTGCGCGTCGATCCCGTGAAGTGGATGCCCGCCAGCCGAGGATCGGCCAGCACGGCCTCCGACAACTGCGCGCCGTCACCGGTCAGCATATTGATGACACCCGGCGGCAGTCCGGCCTCCTCCAGCAATTTCATGGTGTAGTAGGCCGAAAGCGTCTGTGTCTGCGAGGGTTTCCACACGACCGTATTGCCCATGAGCGCGGGCGCGGTGGGCAGGTTCCCGGCGATGGCGGTGAAGTTGAAGGGCGTGATGGCGTACACGAACCCTTCGAGAGGCCGGTAGTCCATCCGATTCCACACGCCCGGTGAGGATTGCGGCTGTTCCCGCAGGATCCCCCGCGCGAAGGCCACATTGAACCGCCAGAAGTCGACCAGCTCGCACGGTGCGTCGATCTCGGCCTGCTGCACCGATTTCGACTGTCCGAGCATGGTGGCGGCGGCGATGGTCTCACGCCAGGGGCCGGACAGCAGGTCGGCGGCGCGGAGCAGGATGGCGGCCCGCTCCTCGAAGGGCATGGCCCGCCAGCCGGGGGCGGCCGCGGTCGCCGCGGCGATGGCGGCCCGGGCTTCGTCGTGGGTGGTGTTGGCGTAGGTCCCCAGTACGTGCCGGCGCCGGTGCGGCATCACGATATCGCGGCGTTCACCCGCGCCGGGCTGATGTTTGCCGCCGATCACCAGCGGCACTTCAACGGCTTCGGCGGAGAGTTCGGCCAGCCGCCCGGCCAGCAGCGCGCGTTCGCGACTGCCGGGGGCGTAGGTGTGCACCGGTTCATTGACGGGAGCGGGGACAACCGTGACAGCGTCCATATCCAACACTATCGCGATCGCCCCCGCCCGGCCGGACAGAACACGCCCCGGCGGCCGCTACAGCGGAATTTTTACATCAGTGGAAGTCCTCGGCGATGATCTTCTCAATGTTGCGTTCCGCCAATGCCGTAATGGTTACGAAGGGGTTGACGGTGGTGAAGCCGGGGATCAGCGAGCCGTCGATGACGTAGAGGCCCGGGTAGGACGAGAGGCGGCCATAGTTGTCGGTGGCCACATTGAGCACGCAGCCGCCCAGCGGGTGGTACGCGAAGTCGTCGCCCCAGGTCTTGTAGGTACCGAACAGGTCGGTCCGGTAGATGGTGCCTTCCTTCTTGTTGATCTTGTCGAAGATCCGCTTGGCCGCGTCGATGCCGGGCTGGTTCCAGGCGGTCTGCCAGTTCAGGTCGACGCCGCCGCTGCCCGAGTTGTAGGTGAACTTGGCCCGGTTCGGGTTCTTGGTGATGGCCAGGTACAGGCTGGCGAAGGTCTCGATCCCGGCCGGGAACGGCGACACCTCGGCGAAGGCCGGGCCACCGGTATCGGCCAGGTTGTCGATGCCCAGGCAGGGGATGCAGGACTGCAGGCTGCCGGTGGCGTCCCAGGCCTGGTTCTGCCGGGCCACCATGACATTGCCGTTGTTGCCCCAGCCCGCGCCGACCGAGTCGGGCAGGTTGGGCAGCTTGCCGGTGGCCTTCTGGGTGACCAGCAGTTTGCTGGTGCCCACGCTACCGGCCGCGAAGAAGACCTTCTGCGCCGTAACCGTTTTCGACTTCACGGTGTTGCCGCTGGTGTCGATCTGGTTCATCACGACCGAGAACCCGCCGCCGTTGGCCGGGGACACGGTGGTGACCACGTGCTGCGGGACGATGGTCACCTTGCCGGTGGCCGAGGCGTCCGCGAGATAGGTCTTGTCGAGGGAGTTCTTGCCGTAGTTGTTGCCGTAGATGACCTCGGCGTTGAGGGCGGAGCGCGGCGCGGTGTTGGCCTGCTCCTGCTTCATGTAGTTGAAGTCGTAGACGTTGGGGACGAAGGTCCAGTTGAAGCCGGACCGCTCGGCCTGCTTACGCCCGACGCGCGCGAACTGGTAGCAGTCGGCGCTCTCGAACCAGTTCGAGTCGATGTTGTTCACCTTCAGCCCGGCATTGGCGCGCGGGTAGTAGGTGCTGTACATCTCGCCCGGGTCCACCGAGGGCAGGATGGTCGGGAACCAGCTCTGCTGCGGCGTCACCGCCATACCGCCATTGACCAGCGAGCCGCCGCCGACGCCGCGGCCCTGGTAGATGCGAATCCCGCTGAACTGCTCGGAATCCAGCACGCCGGTGTACCGGGAGATGGACTTGTTGTAGGGCGCGCCCATGAAGTGGTTGACGGGCTGGTCGGTCTCGGTGCGCAGCCAGAACGAGCGGCCGTCGGGCTTGAGCATGTTGCAGAAGACCTTGCCGTCGGAGCCGGGCTGGCTCCAGGACATGCCCTTCTCGACCATGACCACGTTCTGCCCGGCCTGCGCGAGCCGCAGGGCCGCAACCGCGCCGCCATAACCTGTTCCAATTACCAGGACCGGCATCTGGTCGCCGTCGGCGATCGACCCGGCGGGTAAGGCCCGGGCGGCTGGGAGCTTCCCTAGTAGCGCGGCCGCCCCGAGAACAACCCCCGTTGCAGCTAGGAACCCTCGTCGGCTGACATTGCTGCCGTAAACACTCTTGCCGGGGGTTTCATAAGACAATCCACGCACTGAAATACTCCTCATCGAGTTGCGATGAGAACTTGTTATAGATGTTCTGGAGTGAACGTGTGTCAGTTTTCACAAAACGAGAGCTGACAACATATCTCGCTAACCACAGGCAACCGGGGACGCGACAACGCGCGGACAGCACACAGCCTCCCCACCGAAATCGGTGGGGAGGCTGTGTGCACGTGCGACCCTGACGGGACTCGAACCCGCGACCTCCGCCGTGACAGGGCGGCGCGCTAACCAACTGCGCCACAGGGCCTTACGAATCGCTCGGCCATCCGGCCTGGCGACGTCGTAGACGGTATCACGCGGGCCCGGGTAACCGAAAATCAGCTGGTCAGACGATCAGCCGCAGTCGCGATGCGCTCGTCGGTGGCCGTGAGGGCAATGCGCACATGCTGATTCCCGCGCGGTCCGTAGAACTCGCCCGGGGCGGCCAGGATGCCGCGCGCGGCCAGCCAATCCAGAGTGGTGCGGCACGGCTCGTCGCGCGTCGACCACAGGTACAGACCCGCCTCGGAATCGTCGATCCGGAATCCCGCGCGCTGCAGCGCATCTCGCAGCACCACCCGGCGGGCACGGTAGCGGTCCTTTTGCTGAACCTCGTGGGCGTCATCGCCGAGGGCCGCGGTCATGGCGGCCTGGATCGGGAACGGCAGCATCATGCCGGAGTGCTTGCGCACCTCCAGCAGCTCCGCCACCAGCTCCGGGTCACCGGTCACGAAACCCGCGCGGTAGCTGGCCACGTTCGAGGTCTTGGACAGCGAGTGGATGGCCAGCAGGCCGGTGTGATCACCGTCGCACACCTCGGGATCGAGGATCGACACCGCGCGGCCCTCCCAGGCCAGGCCCAGGTAGCACTCGTCGGAGGCCACGATCGCGCCGCGCTCGCGGGCGAACCGCACCACCTTGCGCAGATGGTCGACGCCGAGCACCTTGCCGGTCGGGTTGGACGGCGAGTTCAGGAAGATCAGCGCGGGCCGCTCGGGGCCCAGCGCCACCGTGCTGTCGGCGCGCAGATACCGGGTACCGGCCAGCAGCGCGCCCACCTCGTAGGTCGGGTACGCGACCTCGGGGATGACCACCAGATCCTCGGCGCCCAGCCCGAGCAGCCGCGGCAGACCGGCGATGAGCTCCTTGGTGCCGATGGCCGGCAGCACCGCCGCCGGGTCCACCCCCGTGATCCCGAATCGCCGCTTCAGGGCCGCCACGACGGCCTCGCGCAATTCGGGCGTGCCGTGCGTGGTCGGATACCCGGGCACCTCCGCCACCGACGAAAGCGCCTCGCGGATCAGCGGATCCACCGGATCGACCGGGGTTCCGACCGAGAGGTCGACGATGCCGTCCGGATGCGAAGCGGCCTTCGCCTTCACCGAAGCGATGGTGTCCCAGGGAAAATCGGGCAGCAGTGCGCTGACCCGGCCACGCGCGGTCAAATCTCGGTCCTACTCGCTCGCCATCGGCGGCAGCGCGGCGATGAACGGCGGGTCGTAGTCGACCTTGCCGACCTTGGTGGCGCCGCCCGGGGAACCCAGGTCGTCGAAGAAGTCGACGTTGGCGTTCACGTAACCGGCCCACTGATCCGGGGTGTCGTCTTCGTAGAAGATGGCCTCCACCGGGCAGACCGGCTCACACGCACCACAGTCCACGCACTCGTCGGGTTGGATGTACAGCATGCGTCCGCCCTCGTAGATGCAGTCCACGGGGCATTCCTCGATGCACGCCTTGTCCTTCACGTCAACGCACGGTTCAGCGATGATGTACGGCACTGCCGCTCTCCTAGTCTGTCCACACCTGAGGGGGATACCTCCCCCCGGCGAAACCCTATCCCGGCCAGCCAACATTACTCTTGCACAGCCTGCCCTAACTTCGCGCGGTCACCTCGGGACCCCGTCCGGGCCGCGTGAGGTCGTCCCAGTCCTGCCACGGCAGGCCCTTCGGCCGCACGTCGGCGGCCAGACCGGTCACCGGGTCGACCAGCGCGGCGACATGCCCCGCGATGCGCGGGTCGATCCAGGGCTCGCCCGCCAGCACGTATTCCGGGTGGGCGGTGACCCGCTCGGTCAGCACATAGCCACAGTCTGCGGTGATCCGCGCCAGCGTGTCCAGGTTCGGCCACGGGCGTTCCGGATTCACGTGATCCGGCGTCAGCGGCGAGACCCCGCCCCAGTCGTCGATGCCCGCCCCCAGCAGCGCCCGGCATTCCTCGAGCGACACCAGGTTCGGCGGGGCCTGGATGCGCATCCCCGGGCCCATCACCAGGCGGGTCACCGCGATGGCGGCGCGGAACTCCTCCATCCCGGCGTCGGGGCTGTGCCGCATGGCGGTGTCGTGCTTGGCCAGGAAGTTCTGCACGATGACCTCCTGCACGTGCCCGAAAGCCTTGTGCAACTGGTGAATCGCGAGAATGGACTCGGCCCGCTCGACGATGGTCTCGCCGATGCCCACCAGAATGCCGGTGGTGAACGGCACCGAGAGGCGACCGGCGTCGGTCAGCGCCCGCAACCGCACCGCGGGGTCCTTGTCGGGCGAACCGTAGTGCGCCTGACCGGGTTCGGTGAACAGCCGGGTGGAGGTGGTCTCCAGCATCATGCCCATGGACGGCGACACCGGCTTGAGCCACGCCAGTTCCGCATGGCTCATCACGCCGGGGTTCAGGTGCGGCAGCAGTCCGGTCTCCTCGAGCACCCGGATCGCCATGGCGCGGATGTAGTCCAGGGTGGAGTCGTAGCCGCGTTCGTCGAGCCACTGCCGGGCCTCGGGCCAGCGGTCCTCGGGGCGGTCGCCGAGCGTGAAAAGCGCTTCCTTGCAACCGAGTTCGGCGCCCTGCCGGGCGACGTCGAGGATCTCCTCGGGCTCCATGTACATGCCCTTGCCCTGGGCGCGCAGCTTGCCGGGCACGGTGACGAAGGTGCAGTAGTGGCAGCGGTCGCGGCACAGGTGGGTAATGGGGATGAACACCTTGCGCGAGTAGGTGATCGGCAGGGTCTCGCCCGCGTACCCGGATGCCCGCAGCCCGGCGTCGCGCACCCGCGCCGCCGATTGGCACAGCTCGACCAGGTCCGCGCCGCGCGCCCGCAGCAGCACCGCGGCCGTGCCCAGGTCGAGCGTCGCGCCGTCCCGGGCCCGTCCCAGTGCGGCCCGCATGGCCTCGGCATCGGGTGTCACCTGCTCCCCCTGTGCGCTGGGCAGGCTCGGGGTGGGTAGATCCGTCACGTCCACGATCATGCGCCATCCATCCCGCTGATCCGACTCGGGTGCCATGGAACGAGGCAACCCGCGGGACCGCCGAGGTTATTCCGATGCAATTACTTGCATCCTCGAGTACATCTATTCAAATCTCGGAATCGATCCAATAGCCTCGCGGGCGACTACTTCCCAGCAGAAAAGGGAGAGATCTTCGTGCTCGCGCAAATCCGACGTGCCGCCGTCGTCGCCGGCCTCGGCGCCACCGCCCTGCTCACCATCGCCACCAGCACCGCATCGGCCTTCGGGCCGCTCCCACCGGCCAATCCCTATCTGGGACCGGTCGGCACCGCGACCATGCACGGCGATTCGGAAGCCTCCGACACCACCCCGCTGCCGGGCGTCGGCACCGGCGGGGTGCGCGCCGACTTCCACGAACAGGGCGCGGCCTGCCCGACCATCCTGCAGGGCGCGGACGGCCTCCCGCAGGCGCTGTGCACCAAGATCACCGACCGCGCGCCCGAGGTGCTGCTGCTGGATCCCAGCAACGGCAACACCCTCGCCAAGCTCGACCTCACCAAGGGCAGCCTGCTCGGCGGCGTCTACGCCTACCTGGACAACCAGGACCGGATGGTCACCGTCGACGGCTCCGGCAACCTGCTGCGCATCGGGCACCAGCGCGGCTCCGACGGCAAATGGTCGCTGTCCATCGCCTCGAAAACCGATGTGACACAGGCTGTCACCGGCCACTGCGGTGGCGGCGACTGCGACGCGGTCAGCTCCGTCTCCCCCGACTACCAGGGCCGGGTCTGGTTCGCCACCGACGGCGCGGCCGCCGGATTCGTCAACCTCGACGGCAGCGCGCGCTCCCTCGTGCTCGCGCCCGGCGAGAACGTGGCCAACAGCATCGCCACCGGACCCCAGGGCATGGCCGTCGCCACCGACCACGCGCTCTACCTGCTCGACGTGGACGGCGGCGGCAACCCGCGGATCGTCTGGCGGCAGGCCTACGACCGCGGCCCCGCCCGCAAACCGGGCCAGCTGAGCTGGGGCACCGGCGCCACCCCGACCTTCTTCGGCCCCGGCGACGGCACCGAATACCTGGCCATCACCGACAATGCCGCCACCAAGGAGAACCTGCTCGTCTACAACACGGCCACCGGCACGCCCGTCTGCTCGGTGCCCGCCATCGACGGCACCGAGAACTCCCCCATCGGATCCGGCAACAGCGTGTTCGTGGCCAGCACCTACGGCTACCCGTACCCGGCGCTGCCGCCCAACGCGGGCACCAGCCAGCCCGCCAGCGCGCCGATCTCGGGCGGTATGACCCGCATCGATGTCACCGGCTCCGGCTGCACCGTGGTGTGGACCAACACCGTGCCGTCCTCGGCGGTGCCGCGACTGTCCGTGGCGGACGGCAAGATCTACACCTTCACCCGGCACTCCCTGCTCGGCAGCGGCAGCAGTGCGCTCGGTAGCGGCAGCTCCGCCCTCGGCAGCGGTAGCGCGGGTCTGGGCAGCGGCAGCGCCGGCGTCACCGACAACTACAGCTTCGCGGTGATCGACGCCAATACCGGCAAGGTCGACTCCGAGCAGTACGTCGGTGCGACCACGATCAATGACACCCTGGAGATGGTCGGCACCATCGCCCCCGGCCGAATCCAGTACCAGGGCACCACGACCGGGTTCTACCGCGTCACGCCCAAGTAGTAGCAGTCCCGCCGCGGCGGCGGCAGCGACCGAACCGAGCGTCCGGTACTCGCTCGCAACAACCGCCTCCGCGGCCCGATTCGTGCAAGCATGGGCACCATGTCCCAGCCCCTCGCTCCCGGCGGCCTGCTGGCCGACCCGGCCCGGCGGCCCAGCCCCCGCGCCAAACTGCTGTGGGCGCTGAGCGCCGCCCTGTCCTGGGTGGTGCCGGTCCTCGGGGTGGGAGTCTGGGCGCTGTTCGATTCGCACCGGCGCGGGCTACAGGGTCTGGTGCTCGGAATCGTGCTGCTGGCAGCGATTTTCAGCATCGTGGTGATTCCGCTGTGGCGGTACGCGGTGCACCGGTGGGAGATCACCGACGAGGCCGTCTACACCCGGACCGGCTGGTTCACCCAGGAGAGCCGGGTCGCGCCGATCACCCGGGTGCAGACGGTCGACACCTATCGCGGGCCGCTCGAGCGACTGCTCGGGCTGGCCACCGTCACCGTCACCACCGCCTCCTCGGCGGGGGCGGTGCACATCAGCGCGCTGGCGCTGGCCGACGCGCGGGACACCGTCACCCAGCTGACCGCGATCGCCGCCCAGCACCGCGGGGACGCCACGTGAGCAAGCCGCCCCGCCAGCCGGACGACTTCTCCGATTCCTATCCGACAGAACAGCTTTCACCGCTGCCCGCGAGCCTCGAACCAGCGAGCGCGGGCTGGCAGCGGCTCGACAAGCGCATGCTGCTGGTACACCCGGTCACCGAACTCATCCGCTTCATCCCGGTGCTGATCGCCACGCTGGTCGCGGGCGCCCGCGCCGACAGCCCGCTGTGGAGCCTCACCGTGGTCGGCGTGATCGTGGCCTTCGCGCTCACCCGCTGGTTCACCACCACCTACCGCATAACGCCCGACAATGTGGAACTCCGCACCGGCCTGATCCAGCGCAAGCGACTCTCCGTCCCGCGCAACCGGGTCCGCTCGGTGGACGTGGAGTCCGATCTGCTGCACCGGGCGCTCGGACTGGCCGTGCTGTCCATCGGCACCGGGCAACACGTGGACAAACGGGAGCAGTTCAAGCTGGACTCCCTGGACGCCAACCTGGTGCCGGACCTGCGGACCGCACTGCTGGCGCACACCGGGACGGGCGCGGAATCGGCTGCTCCGCAGTCGATCACGGCCGAAGCCCCCGCACCGGCCGTGGCCGGCAATGCCGTGGAGATCGCGCACTGGCAGGCGGAGTGGGTGCGGTACGCCCCGCTGTCGCTGACCGGCTTCGCCATCATCGCCCCGGTCGTGGGTCTGGCCTTCCAGTACGGCTTCGCGCAGATCTTCCTGAAGTCCGGCACCGTCCAGGATGTCGGCCACCGCAGCGCGGGCGTCATCGTGGGCGTCATCGCGCTGCTGATCGTGCTGCTCGTGGTCGTGGTCAGCGTGGCCGCCTGCGCCCGCTACCTGCTGACCTGGTTCGGGCTCCAGGTCCACGACGACGGCAAGACCCTCACCATCCGGCACGGCCTGCTCACCACCCGCCAGACCACCCTCGACCTGGCCCGCCTGCGCGGCGCGACGGTGAACGAGCCGCTGCTGCTGCGTCTGGCCGGGGCGGCCGAGCTCGAGGCCATCATGACCGGCACCAGCCCGCGGCAGAAGATCCTGCCGCAGGCTCCGCGCGCCGCCGTGCACCGGACGCTCGCCCACCTGCTCGGCGCCGGCCGAGCCGGAACTGCCGACAAGACATCGCTTGCCACACAGCCGATCTCCGTCGTGGCGGTGGTGGGCGCCGCCGATGCCGCCGCACTCGTCACCGTGCCGCTGCTCCCCCACGGACCCGCCGCGCGCCGCCGCCGCTACACCCGCGCGCTGGGCCCGCTCGCCGCGGCCGCCGTCGCTCTCCTGGTGATTTCCCTTGCGGGAGGCCAAGTTCCGCTGTGGGTCTGGATCGCGCTCGCCGTCGCCGTGCCGGTCGCCGTAGCCCTCGCGTGGGACCGGTACCGCGGTCTCGGCCACGCCGTCCTGCCCGCCGCGGACGGCCAGCCCGCCTGGCTCATCACCCGCAGCGGCTGCCTGGACCGCGACCGCGACTGCCTGGAAGCCCCCGGCGTCATCGGCTGGACCGTGCGCCAGACCTTCTTCCAGCGCCGCGCGGGCGTCGCCACCGTGGTGGCGGCGTCGGCGGCGGGCAAGAAGCGGTATCACGTCATCGATCTGCCGCTGGAGCAGGCGTGGGAGCTGATCGAGGCGGTCACGCCGGGACAGCTGGGCGTCCCGGCTCGGCGGTGATCCGGCTCAGCCCTGGACCGGGAAGTTGGCGCGAATCACGTTGTGCGGGTCGCGCTCTCGCTTGACGGCCCGCAGCCGGTCCAGGGTCGCCGGGTCGAACGCGGCGGCCGCCGACTCGCCCGGGGACAGGAAGGTGAAGGGCTTGTGCCCGGTGACCTGACCATCCAGCTGCGCGACCAGGGTGTCCACCTTGGCGTGCACCGCGTCCCGCAGCTGCGGCAGCCCGATGCCCAGCAGATACACCAGGTACCCGTCGGACAGCGCACCGCGCGCGCCCGCGGCGGGTCCGGCGAACGCGCCGCCGAGGCCGCGCACCTGGATATTGGCCAGTGGCGCAACGGATTCACCCAGCAGGATCTTCTCCGCCTCCGCCGTCAGCTCGGGCAGCAGCTCGGTGCGGCCGATGGCCGGGCTGGGATCGGTCGGCTCGGAGGTGATGGTCCCGATCTCCGCGACCGTCATGGGCGCCCGCGAATCGGAGACCGCGCCGCCGATCCGGTCCAGCGCCGACACCAGGTCCCGGCCCGCGCCGGCGTCACCGAGGTAGGCGACATCGAGGGCCACCAGCTCCGGCGACCGCGGGAACTGGAAGCGCTGGAACCACACCGACAGCTCGTCCGGCGCGTGCGCGGTCAACGCCCGGAAGGCCTCCCACACCTCGGGCATCCGCTCGGCGGGCCACATCACTCGGCCGCCGTACAGTTCGGGCGCGGGGAACAGCTCGACTTCGAGCCCGGTCACCACCGCGAAATCGCCGCCGCCGCCGGACAGCGCCCAGAACAGGTCCGGATCGCTGTCGGCGGTCACCCGGGCGGGGCGGCCGTCGGCGTCCACGATCTCGAAGGCGCGCACCGCGTTCGACGCCCACCCGTACTTGCGGCCGAACCAGCCCGCGCCGCCGCCCAGCGTGTAGCCGGTCACCCCGACCACCGGATTGCTGCCCGCCAGACCGGTGAGCCCGTGCTCGGCGGCGGCCGCCTGCACCCGGCCCCACCGCACGCCCGCGCCGACCCGCGCCACCCGGCCCGCCGGATCGATCTCCAGGCGATCCAGCGCGCCCGTGCGCAGCAGGACGGCGGTCTCGACGCCGCCCGCCGCGCCGTGCCCGGTCGGCTGGGTCACCACCGGACGGCCCGCGGCGCGCGCGTACGTCACCACGGCGGCCACGTCCTCGGCGTCGGCGGCCTCGGCGACCGCCGCGACCGGCTGCGTCACCGCCAGGCTCCACGGCCGCGCGACCTGATCGAAGTCCGCGGCGCCGGCCTCCAGCACCCGGCCCCGGACGGTATTGCGCAGTTCGTCGAATCCCATCGTCTTCCCCTCGTCTGTCTCGCGAACGCGATTCCGCAAGAAGGACGAGACGCGACGACGAAGTGTGACAGCGCCCCGGAGACTCAGGCTCCGGCCGACGCCAGACGCGCGGTGGCGCGGTAGTAGAGGTACATGCCCGCGGGCAGCAGACCGCAGATCAGCAGCAGCATGGTGGGCCAGTCACCCATGAGCAGCGCGTAACCGCTCGGGCTGAAACCCGCGCAGATCAGGAAGCCCAACGCCCACACCAGGATCGGCAGCGCCATCACACCGATCCGATCGGTCGCCACGCCCATGCCCATCACCAGCAGCACGTTCACCACCGCGGCCGCCAGCGCGGCCACCGGCACCGGGATCGCGCCCGAGGTCATGCTCGAGGCGAGCGAGCCGGCAGCCAGCACGGGGGCGGGCTCGGGAATGGTCGCCTGCCCGGCGTAGAGGGGCAGGAACAGCACCTCCAGGCCGAGCGTGATCACGGCGTCGATCAGCAGCAGCCCAGCGATCACCGCGTTCAACACGACGCGGCCCGGGCGCGGGCTCGCCACCGCGTCACCCGAGCGGGCTCCGACGGCGGCCGTCACGGCACCGGCGGGAAACCGAGCAGCGTCAGCAGGTGACTCTGCATGTCCACGAAGCCGTACAGCACCGACAGGTACAGCTCGTGCTGCCACTCGAAGTAGGGCCGCTGGCTCTCGACGAACGCCGCGATGGCGTTCTGGAGGTCCCAGTTGTACATAGCCTCAGTCTCTCATTCCAGCCCGCCGAAGAGATCATGTTCCCGACCGTCGGGGCCGAGTGGGCCGCGCTCACCCCGCACCAGAATGTAATGCTCCTCCGGCAGCACCGGCTGGGCGACATCGTTCGAGAGCGCGAACTCCCGGCCCGAGGGCGCCACCGTCACCTGGGTGGCGTGCGCCCGCAGCGCCGCCCGCTTGGCCGTCAGCACATCGGACACGTCCACCGCGGTGGTAACCGATTCCGCCGGGACACAAGCCAATTCGCCCTCGTGCGGCAGCCGCCAGCCCCGTGGCAGCGCACCCGGCAGCTGATCCACGGTGCGGCGCTTCAACGCCTCGGTGTGCATGGCCAGCACCGCGGCGTCGGTGACCGTCCAGTACACCTTCGGGACCGTCCAGCCCCAGTCCGAGGCCGCGTCCACGGCCGCCATGGTGATCTCGTGCGCGCGAATGTGATCGGGATGCCCGTACCCGCCGCGCGGGTCGTAGCCGATCACCACCCGCGGGCGCAGCTCCAGCAGCACCCGCACCAGCGCGTCGGTGGCGGCGGTCCCGGACTTCACGAAGGCCCGCGGATCGCGCGCCGACGGCGACCCGGCCATACCGGAGTCCCGCCAGCGGCCCGCGCCGCCCAGGAAATGCGGCGGGCCCGCGTCCAACGCGTCCAGGGCCCTGGTCAATTCGGCGATCCGGTAGCCGCCCAGCTGATCGGCCGACCCGGCCACCAGCCGCGCGTACTCCTCGCCGATGACCTCGCCCTCCTCACCGAGCGTGCAGGTCACCACGGTGACCGGGACGCCGCGGCGGCGGTAGTGGGCGATGGTGCCGCCGGTGGTGATGGATTCGTCGTCGGGGTGCGCGTGCACCAACAGCAGGCCGTGGCGCGCGGAATCGATGGTCACGGCAACCTCCGCCAATTGGCGGCATCCGCGAAGATGCCGGTCTGGATGGCGCCGCTCAGCGAGGCCCCGTCCACCCGCGGGCCCGCCGCCGCCACCTGGGTGTCCTGCACGATCGGCAGCACGGTCGACATCTCCCACAGGCGGGGCTCGGCCTCGGCGATCACCTTGCCGGGATCCAGGCCGCGCAGCGCGGCGTCGATACCGGGCTGCAAGGCCGCGTCACAGACCCCGGACAGGTTCGACGGCGACTTCTTCGCGCCGTCCGCGACCGTGGTGTCGCCGTTGTCGCCCGGCGGGGCCACCGGCGCGCACCCGTACCGGGAGGCCAGCACGGTGGCCGGATCCTGGCCGGTGCGCTCCCAGCCGACCACCGCGTCGATCCCGGCGTCGGTCAGTTCCTTGCCGTACAGCGTCGCCGCGGTGACACTGCGGACGATGACATCGATTCCGGCACTGCGCAATTGGTCGGCCGCGGTATTGGCCACCGCCAGCGACGTGGTGTCGCCGTCCACCGCGCCGATCCGCACCGTCAGGGATTTGCCGTTCTTGGCCAGTGGACGCGGTTGCGGCGCGGGCGACGTCGCCGACGGCGCCGCGGGCGTCTCCGCGGCCCGCGCGAAACCTGCCTCCGCGAGCAGCGCGAACGCCTCCTCCACCGGCAGCCGCGGCGGCTGCGTGGCCGCGTACCCGGGATCCGACGGCGAAAGCACCTGCGCCCGAACCGGTTCCACCCAGCTGCCGGTCTGCGCGCCGACCGTGGCCAGCAGCACCGGATCCAGCAGCGCCAGCACCGCGCGCCGCACCCGCACATCGGCGAGATCCCCACTGCGTCCGTTGAGCACCAGCGACATCTCCCGCGACTGCGCCATCACGGCCGTGCGCACCGAGGGGATCGCCGCCAGCTGCGCCTGCAACGCCACCCCGCCGTGCACCAGCGCCATCTGCGCGTCCCCCACCCGCAGCGACTCCGCCACCTGCGCGGGAGTTCCGCCGCGCCGCAACAGGATCTGATCCGGCACCGCGGGCTGACCCCAGTACCGGTCATTGCGTTCCAGCAGGATCTCCTCGCGGCCGCGATCGGCCTGCTTGATCCGGAACTGACCGCCCGAGATCCGGATGGTGTCGACCAGGCCCTGCTCGAAACCGCTGTCCTTCACCAGATGCTGCGGCAGCAGATCCGTGAACAGCTGCCGCCAAGCCGGATACGGCTGCGTCATCGTGACATTCACGGTCTTGCCGCCCGCCGCGGAACTGACATCGGAGATCAGCCGGTACCCCGCCGGATCCACCGTGCCCGGCTGCGTGATCATCTGCTGCCACAGGTATTTGAAGTCCTCGGCCGCGATCGGCGCACCATCGGACCAGGATGCCTCGTTCTTGATCTGGTAGCTGATCGTGAACGGCTCCTGCGAGGTCACGTCCGCCGACACCATGAGCGCCGGATTCAGCATCCAGTCGGTCGCGCCCGGCACCCCCGGCGTCGGCGCGGCCTTGAACGGGCTCGGCAACACCATGGACGCCACGGCCGCCGTCGCGGGCGACTGCTGCGACCGCAGATGCGGATTGAACCCGATCCCGATGTCATCCACCGCGACCACGACCGAATTCTTGCCCGGCTTCGCGGGCTGCGTCTTGGGAGAGTCCGTGGACTCGATGGGCGGCGGCGGATTCGCGGTGCAGCCGGTCGCGACCGCCAGCAGGGTCGCCACCATCAACAGCACCGCGCGCACCGATGCGCGCCTCCGGGCCCCCGTCATCACGTTCGGCACTCTATATCCAATCGGCCCTCCGCTTCGCTCCGGGCGGTTCGCGGCCCTCGTAACCCCGGTCTTCGCTCCTCGGCTTCGCTCCCCGCTCCGAGGCGGAGGTCTATCGAGCCGCAGTCCAGACCGGGGCGGGCCGCGAACACCGAGGCAGGTCTGACCAGGCCGGTGCGGCCCTCGGTTCGTGGTCGGCACATCACCACAGCGCAGCCGAGGCCGAAGGCGAGCCAGCGTGCTGGCTTGCCTTCGGCCTCGGGCGTGGCGTGTTTCCTGTTACTGCGCGGCGCGGTCGCGCGCTTTGCGGCGGGAGATCTCGCGCTGGCGGTCGGTGGCGCTCAGGGTGACCTTGCGCACGCGCACGATCTCCGGGGTCACCTCGACGCACTCGTCGTCGGTGCAGAACTCCATGGCGGACTCGAGGTCCAGCTGCAGCGGCTTGGCCAGGGTCTCGAGCACGTCACCGGTGGCGGACCGCATATTGGTCAGCTTCTTCTCGCGGGTGACGTTGATGTCGAGGTCCTCGGCACGCGGGTTGATGCCGACCACGTGGCCCTCGTAGGTGTCGGCGCCCGGCTCCACGAAGAACTGACCGCGGTCGGCCAGCTGGATCATGGCGAACGGGGTGACCGAGCCGTTGCGGTCGGAGACCAGCGAACCGGTGTGGCGGGCGCGGATCTCGCCGGCCCACGGCGCGTAACCGTCGAACACGGCGTTGGCGATACCGGTGCCGCGGGTCTCGGTGAGGAAGTCGGTCCGGAAACCGATCAGGCCGCGCGACGGCACGATGAACTCCATGCGCACCCACCCCGCGGAGTGGTTGCTCATCTGGACCATCTTGCCCTTGCGGGCGGCCAGCAGCTGGGTGACGGCGCCGAGGTACTCGTCGGGGCAGTCGATGGTCAGCTCTTCGAACGGCTCGTGAGTCTTGCCGTCGACGACCTTGGTGACCACCTGCGGCTTGCCGACGGTGAGCTCGAAGCCCTCGCGGCGCATCTGCTCGACCAGGATGGCGAGCGCGAGCTCACCACGGCCCTGGACCTCCCAGGCGTCCGGGCGGCCGATGTCGAGCACACGCAGCGACACGTTGCCGACCAGCTCCTGGTCCAGGCGGGTCTTCACCATGCGGGCGGTCAGCTTGTGGCCCTGCACCCGGCCGACCAGCGGCGAGGTGTTGGTGCCGATGGTGACCGAGATCGCCGGCTCGTCGACGGTGATGCGCGGCAGCGCGACCGCGTTCTCCGGGTCGGCCAGGGTGTCGCCGATCATGATGTCCGGGATGCCCGCGATGGCGACGATGTCACCGGCCACGGCCTCCTCGCCGGGCTGACGCTCGACGCCGATGGTCTTGAGCAGCTCGGTGATCTTGACGGTCTTGACGCCGTCACCGTGCATCCACGCGACGTTCTGGCCCTTCTTCAGAGTGCCGTTGTGGATGCGCACCAGGCCGATACGGCCCAGGAACGGGGAGGCGTCGAGGTTGGTGACGTGCGCCTGCAGGGTGGCGGTCGGGTCGCCCTTCGGAGCCGGGACGTACTTCATGAGGACCTCGAACAGCTCGTCGAGGTTCTCCGCGTCCGGCACCTGGCCGTTCTCGGGGCGGCTGGTGGAGGCGACGCCCGCGCGGCCGGAGGCGTAGAGCACCGGCAGGTCGAGGGCCAGCTCGGCGGCTTCCGAGGCCTCGTCGTCGAGGTCGGAGGCCAGGTCCAGCAGCAGGTCGTGGGATTCCTCGACGACCTCTTCGATGCGGGCGTCCGGGCGGTCGGTCTTGTTGACCACCAGGATCACGGGCAGCGAGGCCGCGAGGGCCTTGCGCAGCACGAAGCGGGTCTGCGGCAGCGGACCCTCGGACGCGTCGACGAGCAGCACGACGCCGTCCACCATGGACAGACCGCGCTCGACCTCACCACCGAAGTCGGCGTGGCCGGGGGTGTCGATGACATTGATGACGGTGACCGATCCGTCGGCATTATGCCGGTGAACAGCGGTGTTCTTGGCGAGAATGGTGATGCCCTTCTCGCGCTCGAGGTCACCGGAGTCCATCACTCGGTCGACGAGTTCGGCGCGTTCGGCGAACGCACCGGATTGCCGGAGCATGGCGTCGACCAGTGTTGTCTTGCCGTGGTCGACGTGCGCCACGATGGCGACGTTGCGGAACTCGACAGACGACACGTTTGATTCCTCCTGGTGAAAAGTCTGTTGCCGACCCGGATGGGTCTCATGCGTGGGGCTGCCTACGACGAGACATGGCGAACTCCACCGGGCATGCGGCGAGCTACACATTACCGGGCGACGTGGGTCACCTGTTCAACGGCCAGAGGTTAGGTTAAGCTAACCAACATGGGCAAGGTCAAGGCAAAGGACGTCTCGCGTCTCAAGCCGAAGAAGAAATGCTGCCGCAAGAAAACGCGGTGCATGAAATGCCCTGTGGTCATCATGAAGATGAAGAAGGCGGAGGCCGCGGGCTGCTGCGGCAAGGAACTCAAGAAGTGCCTCAAAGCCGCACGCGCCGCCTGAAATCGGAGTAGACCAGGACTTATGAGTCCTGTCTTGCTCTCCGACGACGAGATCGCCAAGGCCCTCACCGACCTGCCCGAATGGACCCGAACGGGCGACAGCATCAGCCGCACCATCAAGGCCGACTCGTTCCTGGCCGGAATCGAGCTGGTCCGCCGGGTGGCGGCCGCGGCCGAGGCCGCCGACCACCATCCCGACATCGATATCCGCTGGCGGCGGGTCACTTTCACGCTCTCGACCCACTCCGCCGGCGGCCTCACGCCACTGGATATGGCTCTCGCACGGGAGATCGATCGACTGCGGGCGCAGGGCTGAGCCGCTTCACCGCGATCATCCAGGCGAACAGCACAAGCACCCCGGCCGCGTTCGCCGTTCCCGCCCAGGCCAGGTACCAGGGCCGGGAGATCTCCCACATGTTCGTCTGCACCGTGCCCAGCAGCCACGGGATGCCGACGATCGTGTTGAACAGCCAGAACGTGCGCATCAGGCCCGCGCCCGGCGCATCGCGCAGCGGGCCGAAGCGCAGCCACAGCACCAGCGGGACCAGGCAGATCCAGTGGTGCGACCAGGAGATGGGCGCGGCCATCATGCCGAACAGCTGCACGATGAGCAGGGTGCCCAGCCGGTCGTCGGAACGCAGTGCGCGCCAAGCGAAGAAGGCCAGCACGGCCGTGGCCAGCACCGCCGACTTCCACAGCAGCCCGCCGCCGATATCGTGCCCGGCCAGGCGGCTGAGCGCGCCGCGCAGCGACTGGTTGACCACCGAACCGACCGGCCCGATGCGGTGCGGGTCGCCGACCAGCTCGCCGAAGTACTTCTTGGTCTCGTTGGGCGTGAGCAGGTACGTCAGCCCGATGGTCCCGACGAACGCGCCCACCGAGGCGGCGATCGCGAGCCACTGCTTGCGGGCCACGAAGTACAGCCCGGTCACCGCCGGGGTCAGCTTGATGCCCGCGCCCAGGCCGACCCACGCGCCCGCCAGCCACCACCGGGTGCTGCGCGCCGCGGCCATCGCCATGAACACCAGGAACACGTTGACCTGGCCGTAGTCGAGGGTGGACCGCACCGGTTCCAGCCACATGCCGCCCGCGGTCCACGCCACCGCGGACGTGCGCCAGCGCTGTTCCTGCATGGCCTCGGGGCCGAGGATCATCTCCAGCGCGATCCAGATGATGCCGAACAGCGCCCCGACGGTGGCCAGCAACCAGCCCACGGCGACCACGTCGAAGGGCAGGAAATGCAACGGATACAACAGCAGCGCCGCGAACGGCGGATACGTGAACGGCAGCGGAAATTGTGGTGACCGACTGGAATCGGTCCATTCGTAGAGGTTCCCGCCGAAGAGATTCGCGGCGCCTTCGACATAGACGTGCAGGTCCACGAGGATCAGGTTGCTGGGCCAGAATAGCGCCCAGGCCACACGAGCCAGCACCGAGATGCCGAGGGCGACGGCAGCCAGCTGGAAACGTCGATTCACAAAACGGACTTTCGGGTCGGATTGGTCACCGACCGGAGTTCACGGCTGGCGATCTCGCCTGACGGCGCGCGGATAAGCGTAGCCGTAGTAACGAATATCTCGCGCACCCAAGAAACGTGGGCACCGGGACCCGCCTATTGCGAATTTCACACCGCGACTTTCACTTCAGCGTCGGCCTGGCTACGACTCGCGAGGCGACCCGCCCAGATGATCCAGGCGAACAGCGCCAGCACGCCGAACACGTCCACCGCGCCCAGCCAGGACAGGATGCCCGGCCGCGAAATGGTCCAGATCGAATCCTGGAAGAACCCGAGCACCCACGGCACGCCGATCAAGGTCACCACGAGCCAGTACCCCGCGAGCACCCGCGCCCCGGGGGCATCGCGCAGCGGACCGTAGACCAGCCACAGGATCACCGGCACCAGCCAGATCCAGTGATGCGACCACGAGATCGGCGACACCATCAGCCCGAACAGCTGCACGATGATCAGCGTGCCGAGCCGGTCGTCGGAACGCAGTGCGCGCCAGGCGAAGAACCCGAGTACCGCGGTCACCAGCACCGCGGCGATCCACACCGGGCCCGACACCACGTCGTGGCCGAGCAGGCGGCTGAGCGCGCCGCGCAGCGACTGATTGGTCGACGAACCCACCGGGCCGATCCGCTTGGCGTCGCCGAGCAGCTCCCGGAAGTACTTGTTGGTCTCCCCCGGCGTCAGCAGGTAGGTCAGGCCGATGGTGCCGAAGAAGACCACCGCCGACCACAGCGCGGTGAACCAGCGCTTGCGGGCCGCGAAGTACAGCCCGGTGACCGCCGGGGTCAGCTTGATGCCCGCCGCCACGCCGACCAGCGTGCCCGACACCCACCACCGCGAGCTGCGCACGGCGAGCATGGCCAGCAGCACCAGGAAGACATTGACCTGGCCGTAGTCGAAGGTCGTGCGCACCGGCTCGAGCCACATCCCGACCGCCGTCCACGCGACCGCGGCTGTGCGCCAACGCTGTTCGCGCATGGCCTCGGACCCCAGGAGCATCTCCAGCGCGAACCACACCACACCGAACAGCGCCGCCACCGTGGCCAGCAGCCACCCGATGGCGACCATGCCGAACGGCAGGAAGTGCAAGGGGTAGAACACCAGCGCCGCGAACGGCGGATAGGTGAAGGGCAGCGGGAAGTCCGGCGTCTTACTGGCGTCGGTGTACTCGTAGAGGTGGCCGCTGCCGAGATTCGCCGAGCCGTCGACGTAGACGTGGAGGTCCACGAAGTTCATGCCATTGGGCAATAGCAGGACCCACAGCAGACGGGCCAGCACCGAAATACCCAGTGCCGCGGCGGCCATATGGAAGTGTCGTTTCACGGCACGTCTTTCAGCTCGGGCGGTCTACGGCCGCGGCCAGCCTAGTCGTAGCCCGAAATGCGCCGCGCATCGGACGCGCTGCGTAACATTTGCATCACCAGCCCCATTGGTAACACACATTCTGGTCGGTCGTTCGATAGCGTCAGCTGATCAAGTTCGCCAAGATCACACGCTGGCTGTACAACACGGCAGCCCGGTCCCTAGAGTGGCGCGGAGCGATGGGGCTCCATCGCCGCTAGTTGTACCCGAGGTAAGGACGGCTACACCAGTGCTTCGCACCCGAGGAACGCGGTTCACAGTCTCCGCGCTGGCCCTGGCGGCCTGCGCCACCGTCGCCGTGCCGACTGCGGCAGAGGCGAAGCCCGCGCCCGCCCTGAGCGCGGTGTCGATTCCGATGATCCCCGAAGGGGTTCCGGTCGACGCCCTGGCCTCGCTGATCCCCGCCATCGTGGGAGCGGCCGCCGGGCCCGCCGATATCGCCGATGCCGGCCCGAAGAACACCATCCTCGCCCAGGCCAAGCAGCTGCTGGAGAACAGCAATCTGCCGCCGCAGGTGAAGACCACGCTGCTCGCGGTCATCAAGTTCCTCGACGGCAGTGGCGGCGGCGGCCCGGACATTCCGGAGGACGGCCCGGTCATCTCGCAGTTCCTGTGGCCGACCATCGGCAAGGGCTGCATCTCCTCGTCCGCCGACTCGGTGGGCACCGCGCTGGCCGTCGCCGGTCCCGCGCAGCTGCCCCCGCCGGGACCCGCGCAGGGCCAGGCCGGTTTCGTGTTCACCGCGCTGGGCACCAAGCGGCCCACCGACCCCCAGCCCGTCCCGATGACGGTGCAGTGGCTGAACCTGGACACCCGCGCCACCGGCACCATGAACCTGACCGACGACGCCAAGATCAACCCGGACGGCCCGGCCACCCTGTCGGCCATCGCCAACACCGGCGCCGGTCGCGTGGTCGCCGTCGTCTCGGGTTCGCTGACCACCCAGTCCGACCCGGAGGCGCAGCCGATCACCTGCTCCTTCCTGCCGACCATCGGCTTCTTCACGGTCTAGTCTCGGCGCACGCCGAGAATTCGCCCCCGTCCCTCCCGAGCGAAAGCCCGGGAGCGGCGGGGGCGAAATCGTTTGCAGGAGCGGATTCCTGTGGTAGACCGCTAACTATGGCCGCTGTTTCCAACCCTCTGCGGGGACTGCATTCGCGCCGATCGATCCTCTCGATTCGCTCGGAGGGATCGATCCTGTCGATCGGCTCGGCCTATTCGATCCTGTCCATCGGCAGCGTGGGCTCGGTGCTGTCGATCGGGTCGGTGGGCTCGTTCGGCTCTCTCATCTCCTCGGCGTCCTTCGGCAGCCTGGGATCCGCCTTCTCCGGCCTGTCCCGCTTCTCGCTGTTCTCCTGGAACGGCAACGGGCAGGCCTTCGCCAACGGCTCCGACGAGGAACACAACGATCCCCACCTGATGCTCCGGGTCGTCCCCGAAGAGCCCGATCTGGTGCGGGACCCCACCTGCCACTGCCAGACCTAGAGACCGTTGCCGACTTCGTCGACCAGCTGAAGTCGGGCCACTACGCGGACACCGGGTTCCCAGCCCACTCCCTGTTCATCTTCGTGTCCCGCTGCCACCGGCAGCGGGACACGAGAGCTGCGAGAGTCGGGTGGTCACCACCACTGGCCGTACTGCGGGGCCAGGACGGAGTTGACGTCCACGGAGATGCCGCCCACCTCGCGCTGGTCGATCTCGAACTGGTGCAGGGTGGCGGCGGGGTGGACGTAGCCCTTCGGGGTGCCCCAATTGTGCTGCCAGAAGAACGAACCCAGCCCGACGTCGCGAATGTTGTCGATGGTCGGCGAGTTGGCGTACACGCCGGTGCGCCCGCGCCCGATGACGGTTTCCCACCCGCGCAGGTAGGGCTCGATCATCGACTCGAACTCCTCGTCGCTGGGGTTGTCGTCGATGGACGCGTAGATCGGCGCGCTGTCCGGGCCGCCCGCGGCCTTGTGCAGCACCAATCCCCGTGCGGCGTGCTTCAAACCGGCCGGGTAGCCGCCGCGCCAGTCGGCGGTCGGGCCCTTGCCGAACTGGTAGCAGGACACCACCGACAGGCCCTCGGTGCGCAAGGCGTCGACCTCGCGGGCGAGCAGCGGTTTGCCTTCCATCCATTCCGCGCCGGGCCGCCGGTCGGAGACGTAGCGGATGACGCCCATATGGCCGTCGTCGCTGATGGATTGGGCCGTGGGGACGCCGCCCGCGTAATCGAGCAGGGTGCCGAGGGATTCCTTGGCGGCGGCGGTGGCGGGTGGGAGGGCCATTCCAGCGGTGACCCCGGCGGCCAGGGCCGTTGCCCCGGAGAGGAAATTCCGTCGGTTGACAGGGGCAGAACTCATCACGGCTCCTTCGCGCACTGGTCGAACATTCCGATCGAGTGCTGGAGGAGTCTGGCTCTGGACCTATTCGGTCCACCTGCGGCGTACCCGGCGCACCTTCCCCGATGACAACAAGATCATCCGTGCGCGGGAGCCCCTGAACGTGCCCTCATTTCACCATATTCACATTGGAATCGCCAGACTCATCGAGCACATCGGCACCATATGTCACATCGATGGAAAACCAGGCAACGACCGGCCGACAGCGAACAAATAGCTATGAATTTTCGTGGCCGCCGGCAGCCGTCAGACGCGGGTCTTGTTCAGCTGCGCGCCCACGTCGATGGTCCGGCGCGATACGTCCGCCACCTCGGTCCGCACAACCGTCGCCACCTGCGCGGCGATCTGCTTGCGCATACCCGCGAGCTTGCCCAGGGCGGCGGCCCGCCAGCCCTCGGCGGTCATCTCCAGATCGATGTCGCGAGCCCGGGGCGGGGCGGCGTCGATGACGATCAGCAACGGTTCGGCGGCGCGCGCGGTGAGGGCCACGGGCACGTTCACCTCGGCCCGGTAGCGGTTGGTCTTCAGCACGTCCACGCTGATGTCCAGGCTGACCGGAATGGTGAGGTCGAAGCGCACCAGCGCGGGATCGTGGACTTCGGCGGCAGCGGCTTCGGCGGCCTGCGCGGCCGCGGCGGATTCGGCGGCGGCCCTGGGCAATTCGGCGATCCGCGGCGCGGGCGGTGCCGCCGGGGCGGCCGGCGCGGCGGCGGCCACCTTGGGCAGTCGCACGCTGCCCTGCACCCAGACCTCGGCCTTGTTGCCGGGGCCGGTGCGCAGCGGCCCGACCTCGATGGGTTTTCCGGCCATCGACTCCACCACCTGCCGGACCCGGTCCGCGGTGACGATCAGGTCGAAGAATCGGTGCCCGAACTCGTCGTAGCCGATCCATGCATGGGTGGGGCGGCCCTTGTAGGGCGAGCGGGTGCCGTCCAGGATGGCCTGCACGTCGAAGGTGCGGCCGCGCTGGGAGTCCGGGTCGGCCAGGATCGTGTTGATCCGGTTGGCGACCTCGCGCTGCACCAGCTGCGCGATCGGGTTGAGCAGGACTTCCCAAGCGGTGCCGATGGCTTGCGCGCGCATGACGAAGCTCACGTCGCGGCCGGTGACCGGGGGGATGTCGATGACGATGAGCAGCGGGTCGGCGGTGCGCGCGTGCATGGTGAGGTCGATCTCCACGACCGCCTCCAGCCGCAGCCGCTGTCCGCCGAGGGTGACGTCGACCCGCAGGGTGACCGGGAGCATGACGTCGAAGTGCACGTGGGGGGCGCGCCGGATGATGGTGGGCTTGCCGATGCTGCCCTTGGCCACGAAGCGGGCCAGTCCGGCGGGCCCGATTCCGAAGGGCCCGATGGTGATTCCCCGCCCGGCCACGCTGGAGACCGCGGATTCGATCCGGGATTCCGTCACCGCCGCCGCCACGAAACGTTCGCCGAATTCGGCGTAATCGATCCAGGTCGGTGCGTCGGGCAACGTCATCCAGCTCTTTCGTCGGGCGGGGACCCCTGTCCTGCCGATGAGGGGGCAGCAGGACAGGGATCAATCGGCGACGCTGCCGGGCGCCGCCGAAACCATCGTAGGCGGAAGATGCGCTCGGTTGTACACCCCGCCCCGCGTGTTTCCAGAATGTGGAATCAGCGCGTTCCCAATCGCCCGAAACCGACCAGCCCCGTTGTGCCGGATGGGCGGAATTCATGGATGGCGACGCCACCGGATTCTCCGGCTTCATTGCCACCCACCGTGGTGATCGTATCCGAATCCACCGCGATCACAATATTCGTGTGCTGATGGAACACACTGGAATCGGAGTACAGGACGACGTCTCCGACACGCGGTAGATAACCCGCGTTCGCCTCCTCGAAACGGCGCTGACCCCGGTAGTACTCCTCCAGCGTGTAAACGCCGGGTATACGCCAGGATCCGGAATTCGGATTGTGCAGCGGTTGCCCGGCGGCACGCATCACCCAGCTCACGAAGTCGGCACACCACGGTTCGGCAATACCCTCGGAGTATTTATCGCGTCCGCCCTGTTCCTCGAATTGTTGCCGCAGCACATCCACCACGCGGTTCTGCGCGGCGGTCAACCCGGTGGAATCGATGGCTGGAAAATCGTGCACCAGGCCGCCGGCCAGGTCGCGCGGACCGGTGAACGGATTCGCCCCAGGGTGTCCGTGCTGCCACCAGCGCACCCCGGCCACTCCCCCGGCCACGAGGCCGCCGACCACCACCAGCGCCAGAACGCTTGCCAGCGTCCGGCGACCGAGCGCCCACGTCGTCATATCGCCCTCCCCCTTCGGCCGATGATCGGCCTCGAGGATTAGGACGTCTCACACCGCTGGGAAGTTCCCTCGGCCGCCCGCGCGGCCGATTCGGCGGCCGGGTCGAGGCGGCCGTGGCCGATCGCGCCCAGCCGCCCGGCCCGCATCAGGCCCAGGCCCGCGGGCGCGAGCTCGCCCAGCTGGGTGCGCAGCCGGGCCTGGAGTTCCGTCCCGGCGGACCGGTGTCCGGCGGCGCGCGTGTGATCGCCGAGGTAGGCGGCCAGTTCGGCGAGCACGAAGTCCATCGGCCCCATGGCCGAGGCTCCCGATTCCAGCCCGCAGACGGTGCCCGCGTACGGCAGCAGCTTCGCGTAGATGTCGCGCGCCTCGGCGGGTTCGTCGAGTGCGATGGCCAGGCGGGCCTTCACCGCGGTGAAGGTGGACCAGAACTGCGGGGCGAGGGGTGGCGCGGCCGCGAGGGTGCGGCGGGCCTCCTCGGGGCGGCCCGCGTCCACGAGCGCGAGCGCGTAGCCGTGGACGAACAGCTCGGGTTTGAGCGCGGTGCGTTCGCGCAGGTCGTTCAGGTACTCCGACATGTCGCCGCGCAGCCAGCCGATGGACACGGCGATGCCGACGTGCAGCGCGTTGGTGTCGCGGGTCGGTTCGGCCGCGCCCTCCAGCGAGTGCGCCACCAGGTCGTCGACGCCCGGGCCGCCCGCAGCGAGCAGGCGCAGCACCTCATCGGTGTTGCCGCGCAACAACTCCAGCACCATGCCGAAGGGCGCGATGGCGTCGAGCAGGTGCCGCAGCTGCCCGTCGGTGGCGTAGGCCCCCGCCTGGGCGGCGTGTTCGGCGGCGGCCACCAGGTCGGCGTCGGCGAGGGTGGCGCGGAACAGCAGATAGTGTGCGAGCGCGCGGAATTCGGTGAGCTCGGCCTCGGTGGAGATGCGCAGCAGGTGGGTGGCGTAGCGCCGCAGGTCGTGGGCACGCAGGAAGCCGGCCGCCGCGAAGGCCGCGAACGCCTGCGCGTTGAGCACCGTGCACAGCAGATCCGGATCGCCGAGCGGCTCGGCCAGCGCCATCGCGGTGGCCGCCAGCACGCAGGCGGCGGCCGGATCCTCGACCGCGCGATCGAAGACAGCGGTGACCTGCAACATGATTCGCGTCCGCACCGGCTGCACCGGATCGGCCGACGCGGCCCGCAACGGCCCCCGCAGCCCCGGATCCGGTGTGTGCCAGTCGTGCACCGACCAGATCAGCGGCGTCGGCCAGCAGGTGACCGCGTGCGCGAGAACCGCTGTCCCACCAACCGATTGGGCCAGATCCAGCGCCTGCGCCCGCGCCGCCCGCGCCGCGATGTGCTGCCCGTCGTAGGCCAGCGCCACCACCAGCTCGCATCGCGCCTCCAGCACCGCCAGCCGATCCCGCTGCGCCGCACCCTCCCCGGTGTGCCCCGCCAGATCGTGCAAGGCCAGCACCGACCGCCACCGCCGCACGGCATCGGCCCGCATCCGCCGCTCCACGCACCGCCGTGCCGCCGCCCGCACATAGGGCAGCGCCACCGTCGCGGTCTCACCGTCGGCCCCGAGCGCCGCGTGATGCGCCAGCTCGTCGATATCCCGGCCGCGAGGAACCCGAGGCTCCTCGATGTCGGAATAGGCTCCGGCGAACGGGAACTCGGCCGCGAACCCACCGATCGCCGACGTACTCAGAGCTGTCATGGCCGACGTGTACGCGGCATCCCGGGTGCCGCGCGCCGACGCCGCGCCCAGCCCTCCGGTCACCCCGCCCGCCGCGCCGGGGATGCCACTCGCCGTCCCGGGAACGCCGTTCGCCACGCCCGGGACACCACTCACCGCGCCGCGCACGCCGTCCGCCACGCCGGGACCGCCACCAACCCTGCCGGGCACGCCACTTGTCGCGCCGGACATTCCACTCGCCGGGCCAGACATTTCACTTGTCGCGCTCGGCATTCCGCTCGCGGTACCGGTCAATCCACTCGCGTTGGCACCGCTTCCGTGCGCGAAAGCGCCGGTGTCACCGGCGGCGTACTTGATTCCGGCTTGGAACAATCCCGCCATCCGTAGCGAAGCCGCCGAGAGCGCCGACGGATCGGGTTTCGGCGCGCGCGGACTTGGGACGTTGCCGGTTGCCGCGGCCACCTCGTCCGCGCCGCGCAGCGCCGACAACGCACGATCGATGCGAGATCCGTTGGGGTACTCCGGCATTCCGAGGAGGGCGGCGACCACTTCGTCGGCCCCGCGCAGTGCGGACAGCGCCCGGTCCGCCGCGAGGGGGAAGCCCGCACCGTCGGTCCGGGGACGGGCCGACGAACTTCCGGCATCGGGTTCATGTCCCGAGCCGAACGGGTCGCGGGTCTCGGCTCCGGGGTCGTGGCGCAGGTATTCGAAAGCGGCCCAGTGCATTCGGGTGCGGCGCAGCGCGGGCAGGTCGTAGTAGACGGTTTCGCGGACGAGCGCGTGGTCGAAGGTGACGCGCCCGGCCCGGTCGGTGCGCAGCAGCCGCGCGGTTTCGCCGGTGGCGACGAGGTCGATGACGGTGTCGTGGGACTGCCGGGTGGAGCCCGCGAGCGTGGCGATATCGCTGTCGCCCCAGACCGACAGGTGGCGCAGCAGGTCCACCACGCCCGGCGGCAGCTGGGCGATCCGGCGCCCGAGCAGGTCGCGCACGCTGTCCGGCAGTGCGTCGGTGATGCCCTGGGTGGCAACGAGTTTGGCGAGTTCGCGCACGAACAGCGGGTTGCCGCCGGTGCGGCGGCGCAGCAGTTCGACGGTGCGGTCGTCGAGGGCGGCGAGTCCGGCGGCGGACGCGGCGCGGCGGGTCCCGGCCATGTCGAGTCCGTCGAGTTCGATGCGGTCGGCGGTGAACAGGGCCAGGGCGGCGGCGGTGTCGCGGACGCCCGGTCCGGCCTCGGTGCCGCGCAGGGTGGCGATGATGAGGATCGGGCTGTCGCGCAGCCAGTTCACCACCTGCCGCAGGACCTGCAGGGTGGCGGTGTCCGCGCCGTGCACGTCCTCGAGCACGATGGCGACGGGTGTCCCGGCGGACCGTTCCCGGCAGGACCGGACCACACGGCGGGCCAGGGTGAAAGCGTCGGCGGCGGTGAAGGTTTCGGGGTCGGCGGCGTCGAGTCCGGTGAGCACTTCGGCCCAGGACCAGGCGGGCGGCGCGGAGTCGACCTCGGGGCAGCGGCCGAAGACGGTGGTCCAGCCGCGTTCGCTCAGGTGCGTGGTGATGGCGGTGGCGAGGGTGGTCTTCCCGGCCCCGGCCTCGCCGGACAGCCAGACCAGCCGCACGTGGCCTTCGGCGGCGGCTTCGGCGGCGGCCAGCACCGCGTCGCGCTGGGCGGCATATCCGCTGTCCGGCAAAGGTTCCGGGGCGGGCAGGGGTTCGGGTTCGGCGGGCCGGACCACCACGGCGGGCGGCGCGGTCTCGGCGTCCACCGAGTGGGTGAGGATGGCGGTTTCCAGGTCACGCAGCGCGGGTCCGGGGTCGACGCCGAATTCGAGGGTGAGGAATTCGCGGCTGCGGCGCACCGTGGCGAGCGCGTCCAGCGACTGTCCCAGTCGGTATTGGGCGAGGGCGAGCAGCCGGGCGGTCTCCTCGCGGCCGGGGTGCTCCTCGAGGATAGGCCGCAGCGCCAGCACCACTTCGGCGGGCCGGTTCATCTCGAGCGCCGCCTGGGCGCGCAGTTCGGCCGCGGTCATCTTGAGCGCCTGCAGCCGCGCGGTCTCCTGGGTCGCCCAGGTCATGCCGGGGAAGGATTCGAAGGCCCCGCCGTGCCAGCAGGCGAGCGCGGAGTCGAGCACCCGCACCTGTTCGAGGGGTTCGGGTCGTCCGGCGGGATCGCGCATGGCGGCCTCGTGCCCGTGCAGCAGTTGTTCGAAGAGCCAGGAGTCGACCTGGTTGGGTTCGAGGTTGAGCGCGTAGCCGTGGGATTCGGAGACGATGACGCGCGAGTGGGCGCGGCGGGGCCGGTCGGGTTCGAAGACGCGACGCAGGTTGTGGATGTACACCTGGAGCGCGGCAACGGCTTTGGCGGGCGGGTCGCCGTGCCAGAGGTCGTCGATGAGCCGTTCGGTGGGCACCACGCGGCCGCCGGCGGCGACCAGCCGGCCCAGTACCGCGCACTGCATGGGCGCGCCCGGGGGCACACGCTGGCCATCGATGCTGATGTGCAGCGGGCCCAGCACCCCGATCCGTATCAGCGCCATAGCCGGTGTCCGACCCCCGTACCCACTTCGAATAAAACCAAACAGGATCCTCTCAATATGGCAGAAATTCTGCGGCAGTACCCAGTCTTGTGATCCGGCTTAACTCGATACGAAGTCATTCCGAAGAGCTATCCCGCACACTGCCTAGGGTGTTCGACCCCTCTCCGCCGCCCGACGCCGATCTCGCGGTGCTACACAGCCTCCCGCATCCGGCCTGCCTGCACGACGGCGGCTACGACGTGGTCGCAGCCAACGACGCCTTCAAGAAATTGTTCCCTGGCACGGGCCCGGGCGCGAATCTGATGACCGCGATCCTGCTCGAACCCATGGCCCGCTATCGGCTGGGCGACTGGGAAGCCGAGGCGCAGGTGATGGTGTCGGCGTTCCGGGCCGCCGCCCCCGAGCTGCGGCCGGATCGGGTGGAGGAGATCGTCAATCTGGCCCGCCGCTCCCCCGACTGGGATCGCCTGTGGGACAGCGGGGTCGTCCCGGCCGCGCCCTACGAGCGCACAGTGCTGATGAACGATCCGCTGACCCGCAAGGAGCGGCGGATGTACGTGCAGACCTTCGAGTTCCGGTCGCCGCAGCGGCCATGGTGGCTGCTGACCGTGGTCCCGTTCGACTAGGCCTCCGCGGCCGGGATCTCGAACCAGCCGTCCTCGGGTTCGGCGTATCCGTGGTACATGAGCGGGATGCGCCGGTCGACGCCGAAATGCCGGTAGACGGCGAGCATGGCGGACCGGACGGCGTAGTTGTGGAAGTCGTCGATGCGGCGCGGGCCGAGCCAGTGTTCGGGGAGCAGTTCGAGCCGGGCCAGCTCGTCGGGATCGTCCGCGTCCAGCCCGATGGGGGGCTCCGGATCGGCGATGAAGTGATCGTGCAGGACCACGTGCATCCGGTGCGGGTCGTGCTGTCCGGCGGTGAAGGCCAGGAATCGGGTTCGGATGCTGGGTACGCCGTGCGCGTGCAACCACTCGACGAGGTGGGGGTTGGGGCTCGGGATCGGGTCGGGCGACCAGCGGGGTCCGGCGGCGAGCGGCGTCTGCTCGACCAGGTGCAGGACTCCGGCTCCGGGCACGCGGGGTTCGGGGACGAGGAACAGGCTCAGGACCGGGGATCCGGACACGCTGTCGGAGAGGCAGACTTTCGTGCGCATGGGGTCGGGCATGCGCCGCTCCTTCGGGAGAACGGTTGCTGGCATGGTCATCCGAGGTGGTGCCGGCTCGTCGAGTGACCAGACTCGGACAGATCCCTCCTCGACGCCCGACCGGTGCAACACCCGGAATTATAGTCGCCGGCCATCGATCGGACCGACCGGTCTTTCGGCCGGTCCGATCGGGTTCGCGGGCGCTTCTCCGGCCTACGCGCCGACCAGACGACTGCGCGTCCCCGGCGCGGGCAGCGCCGCCAGTTCGCCCTCGATGATGGCCCGGACATGGGGCCACTCGTCCTCCAGGATCGAATAGAACGCGGTGCTGCGCACCTCGCCGTCCAGCCCGCGCGAATGCGCCCGCCGGACCCCGTCGCTGGTGGCTCCGAGCCGTTCGATCGCCATGCGGGAGCGCAGGTTCCGGACGTCGGCGCGCATGGCGATGCGCCGCACCCGCCACACCTCGAAGGCGTGTTGGAGTAACAGCAGTTTGGACTCCAGGTTGATGCCCGCGCCACGGGCCTCCCGGGACAGCCAGGTGTTCCCGATCTCGGCGGCGTCCGGCACCGCCAGCAGCGGATCGTCACTGGGCGCGCCGTGGACCAGCGGCCACACCACCGGACCCTGCCAATAGTCGAAGCGGGTGAACCGGGTCGAGCCCAGTATCCGGCCGCCGGCCATGGCCACGATGGCGAAGGCCACCGAGGTGCCCGAGGCATGCCCGGCCAGTGCCTGGGCGATGTATTCCAGCGCCTCGTCCACACCGTGCGGGACAGGAGTGAACGCATAGTCGTCGCGATTCCCCGCCGCGGCCTCCGCGAGACCCGACGCATGCTGCGGCGCAAGGGGTTCCAGCCGTACCAGACGGCCGGTCAGAGTAACGGGTACGGGCACGTTCCCTCGATCTTTCGGAGACGGTCGGGGGTCGCGTCAGGCATTGGCCGCCCCGGCCACCCACTCCGGAATCGACGAACCAGCCCTGGCGCGCCAGTAGCAGCATCGGATAGTGGGATGAACGATAGCGGAACACCAGCGCACCGCGCCGCAGGCGGCATGTAAATTTCGAGCGCTTTTCCGCGCGTCGCGCCGCTATTTTCACAGGTGTCATTCAGCCGATTCCGAGCCGACCGTCCGCTACCATCCGGCGACCCCGTCGCGACCTCCGGAAACGTCGAATACCTATGCGCTGGAAGGTATTACTACGCCGTCGTTCCGCGCCAGAACCCGCCATGGACGGCCCATGCCTCCGCGAGCTCGACCGGCCCCACCACGGCGATCCTCCGCTGCCCCGCCGCGAATACCGCCCGGCACGTCAGCGCCATCGTCGGGTTCTCCCGATTCGCCCCGGTCAGCCCCAGCAGCTGGTCTTCCCCGAGTGCATAAACCACCCGCCCGATATTCGCCCAATAGATCGCCCCGGCACACATGACACAGGGCTCACAACTGGTGTAAACCGTACAGCCACGCAGAAACTCGGCATCGTAAGCCGCAGTGGCCGCCCGCACCAGATTCGTCTCCGCGTGCCCGGTCGCGTCCCGTCCGGTCACCACCGTGTTCTCGGCCTCCAGCAACACCGTCCCATCGGGCCCGGTGAGCAACGCCCCGAATGGGTGATTACCCCGTTCCCGCGCCCTCCCCGCAATGGCGATAGCGGCCGCGAGAAGACGGGTATCCAGGTCGGTCGGGAAGCTCTCCTGCGAACCGGGGTTCATCGCACCATCATCACCCACCGGGTCGGCGCGCGGCGCTCCGGCCGCGAGGTCCGAGGCCCCCGGATGGGGGCTCGGAAGTAGTCCTCGCTCGCGAACTCATCGAACGATTCGAGCGAATGGGATCGATCTCGGGAATGGCTGCGCCGCCTCGGCTCGTCTCGACGATGGCGATCTGCATGTTCACGAGTGACGCGGCAGCTCCGGCGGCCGCCGATCCTGTTGCACTGGTGCAGGATTCGTTCGAATCCGCTCCAGCGGAGCTGGCCGGGCGCGCGAACGGCGCGCCCTGCGGACCCGGGAGATCGCCGCGAGCGCCGCCGCTGACCTGGGCTCGTCAAAGCACAGTGCTGCAACATCCATGCACATCGGGCGAACTTTGGGCTAGCTTCCGAAGGGTGCGGTCGCTGTGGGCACTCGATACCAGGAGGCATCCCATGAGATCCAAGCGCGCGGCATTGGGGCTGGCCACGGCCATTCTCGCGGTGCGTTCGGCGCGGGCGTCGCCGCCGCCGATCCAGACGATCCCGGCACCGCGGGCACGGGCCCCGACTCAGAGCTCTGCCCGTACCCCGATGTGAACAATCCGTATTGCACGTCCTTCCCCGACGATCACAACAACGAGGGCGATATGGGCAACGGTCACGACGAAGGCGGCGTGGGCGGCCACCGCTGAACCGGACCGTCAGCAGCCGAGCCCCAGTCCGGACACCGGGTGGGGGCTCAGCTGATCGGGTTTCCTCCGCTACCGGATCAGAGTGCGGTCGAACAGGGCCAGCAGTTCGCGGTAGTGCCGTTCGGAGGCTTCGGAGTCGTAGGCCGCGGTGTCGGCCTGGGTGTAGCCGTGCTGGGCGCCCTCGTAGACCTCGGTGCGGTGGCGGACGCCGGCGGCGTCCAGCGCCTTGTCGAACTGGGCGATGTGCTCCGGGGTCATGTGGTGATCGTCGCCCGCGTGGGCGAAATACAGTTCCGCGGTGATGTTTCCGACCGTCAGGTGCGGGCTGTCCGGGGTGTCGGTGACGAGTGGGCCACCGTGGAATCCGGCCACCGCCGCGATCCTGTCCGGGAACATGGCGGCGGACACGACCGCCAGCCGCGCACCCATGCAGTAGCCGGTGACGCCGATCTTCCCCTCGGTGACCTGCGGCGACACCGCCAGCCACGCGAGGTAGGCGCCGACGTCCGAACGCAGGACGTCCGGTGTCAGCTCGCGGATCATGGGGAAGAGCTGCTGGAAGATCTCGGGCCGCTGTACCGGGTCGATGAGGTCCGGCAGCTCGATCACCGGTGCCCGCCCGTGCCGGTAGTAGGCGTTGGGCAGCAGGACGGTGTAGCCGTGGGCGGCGATCCGATCGGCTAGCGCCCGCAGGCTGGGCCGCAGTCCGAAGCCGTCCTGAATCACCAGCACTCCCGGATGGGCGGCGCCATCGTCCGGGCAGGTGAGATACGCGTCGGCGACACCATCGGGTGTGTGCACGTCGACCGACATACCGCGCGTGTGAGTCATCGTCGAATCCTCTTGTCGTAGTTGATGTGCTGTGATCAACACGACGAGGGCGGAGCCCGTGCGGCGCTCAGCGGAGCACCGGGTAACCAATCCGTGTGCGGCGCAAGCCAGTCCCGGTAGTCATCGCCTCACACTGTAACCGAAGCCACCGATCTCGGTCATTGACCTCGAGTGGGGTTGGGGTTCGAAGATTGTGACATGACAACCACGGAACTCGATCGGACCGAAGACATCACCGCCATCCACGCCGTCGTGGCCGCGGTGGCCGAGGCGCAGCGCGCAGAGGACGCCGACGCCTTCCTCGCCCTGTTCCACCCCGATGCCATCTGGACCACCGGCGGCGGCAAATTCCTCAACGGCCTCACCGAGATCTCCGAGTTCACCCGCGCCGTACTCCCCGGCGCCACCAAGGACGGCTACGCCACCTACGAGCCGTTCTTCATCCGCTTCATCCGGCCGGACGTGGCCGCGGTGAAGGTCCGCCAGCAGTACTTCAACCACGCCGATGAACTCCAGGCCCAGGGCTCGCCGCTGTACGGCATGACCAAGGAAGACGGCCGCTGGCTGCTCACCTTCTGCCAGAACACCCCGGTCGCCGACCACTGACCGACCCCGCGGCCACGGAGAGCCACAGGACTGAGCCCCGCCCGGATCATCGGGTGGGGCTCAATCAGTCTGTGCACGTGGCAATTTCGTCCGCGCGGCCCTCTCGCTCGCCTCGCCGACTCATCGGCGTCGTACTGCTCGGCGGCATGAATGTTAGAGAGCTCGGGAAAGAAACTGAAACAACATTTACCGGACTATCCATCAAATATTATTGTCAAACAACCTGTCGCCTGAGCAGTGGGTTTACTCGCAAAGAACAACAATCGACGGTTGTGAGTGGACCCGAAAATGTGATTTCTCTTGAAATCCAGTCCTGACTAACGTCTCCGGCGTGAGCACAGCTCGCTCACAAAGAACACCTGATAGAAGGAGACGAGAAATGGGTTCCCTGGGCAACTTTGGACTGGACGCCATCCTCGCGGAGCTGAAGAAGCTGATGAGCAGCGGCTCGGCCGGTACGCAAAAGCCGAACTGACCGCGGCCCTGGGTGGTTCCGGTCCGGTACTCCCCCGGGCCGGAACCACCCGATGAGCTGTTGACAAACGTCACAGCAACTATAATTAAGTAATTGCGCCTTTCGTGGGGTCGGAGCATTTCCGATATGAGCGGGAAACCCGATATACATGCGCCTTCGAGTCAAATAGTCCATTGTTATCGGGTTGTCGGCCATGGTGGTAGCCGCAGTAAGACGGTAGGGCAACCGATCAACTCGATTCTCGCGACAAACCCCGGCCTGAAAGTCCGCACCAATTAGCGATCAGCGAGATCCCGCAGCCATGCATTCAACGACAAAGGACATCACCATGACGTACGCAACCGCCCGTATCGCTGTCGGTGCGGCCGCCACCATCGCCCTCGGCGCGGGGACGCTGCTGGGTTCCGCCACGGCCGGCGCGGCCCCTTCGACGATCACCTGGGACGACGGCACGAGCCACTACACCCGGACGGTGAGCAACACGACGCCGGCGGTCGGCGAGACGATCACCGTCAGCACCAAGTTCGAGCAGAAGGGCTCCACCGACGAGACGATCGACTATGTCGCGGACTACCGCCCGTCGTGCCTGACCTATGTCGCGAAATCGGCGAAGATGACCGACAACAGCGGTGACCACGCGGTCGAGAACAACCTCATGGTCGACGACGAGGTCATCTCGGCTGATTTCACCGCCACCAGTTTCAAGATGGTCGTGAAGCACGGTGGCGCCCAATCGCCCACGTTCAGCGCCCAGTACAAGGTCGGCGCCGACTGCTCGAAGCAGACCGGTGCGCTCGAGACCGGCTTCAACTACCTGTCGAGCCTCGGCTACCACACCTTCGACACCAAGGGGCCCTCGATCACCATTTCCAAGACCCCGGGCACGGGCAACACCGGCAGCGCGGACGGCGTTCTCGCGGGCCTCAGCTCGCTGCTCGGCGGCTTCGGGTCCAGCAAGTAGCGCAGGACTCGCCTCCGAACCGGCCACGGCAGACGGCCGGGCACGATCGAGCCCCGCCCGGATCCACAGGGCGGGGCTCGATCACTCTGCGCGCGAAGCGGTTCGACAGCCGACCACGTGTTTTCCGGTAATGCTTTCGCCGGGCGTCGCGTCTGCTTCACCCGAGCTGCCCGACGAGCGGCGTGGCCGGAGGCGACGGGCGGCGATATTCTGACTGACGTGCCGCGGTTGCGAGCGACGGATGGTTGACGGCGACCCATTCGAGACGCAGCGTGATGTCCGTGTCGATGTCATCACGGACTTGAACGCGGCCGGATTCGGAGACGCCGAGGAGATCGGCCGGGGCGGTTTCGGCGCGGTGTACCGGTGCAGTCAGATCGCCGCCAGCCGCACGGTGGCGGTCAAAGTTCTCACCGGCGAACTTCCGGAGAATCGCGAACGCTTTCTGCGCGAGCAGCACGCGATGGGTCGGCTGACCGGCCATCCCAATATCGTCGACATGCTCGAGATCGGGGAGACCGGAACCGGACGCCCGTATCTGGTGATGCCCTACCATTCCCGGGGCTCCCTCGACGCACGCATCCGACGCGACGGTCCGTTGCCGCTGGCCGAGGTCCTCCACCTCGGGGTGAAGACAGCGGGGGCTTTGGAGACGGCCCATCGGCTGGGTGTTCTGCATCGTGATGTCAAACCGGCCAACATCCTGCTGACCGATTACGGCGAGCCGGCGCTGACGGACTTCGGGATCGCCCACTTCGCAGGCGGATACGAGACGGCGTCCGGCGCGATCACCGGCTCGCCCGCGTTCACCGCACCCGAAGTTCTCGAAGGCCGGGCACAGACTCAGGCTTCGGATGTGTACGGACTGGGCGCCACGCTGTTCTCGGCCCTCACGGGGCACGCCGCGTTCGAGCGCCGCAGTGGCGAACAAATGGTGGCTCAATTCGTGCGGATCACCACTCAGCCGATCCCGGACTTGCGCGAATCGGGCATCCCCGCCGATATGTGCGCGGTCATCGAGGCGGCGATGGCTCGTGACCCGCTCGACCGGCCCACCGCGGCGGAGTTGGGCGAGCAGCTGCGCCGGCTGCAAAACGACCACGGTCTCCCGGTCGACAGGATGGCGCTGCCCGCCGAGCCGCAACCCGCCGCGACGTCGGCCGAGGCGAAGCCGCACGCGGTCACGCATTTCCGCGGCGACGGCTTGCGGGCGGGGACGGGGAATCTCCCGTTGGAGATGACCAGCTTCGTGGATCGGAGGACCCCGCAGTCCGATGTCAGGAACCTGTTGTCCGGCTCGCGTCTGGTGACGCTGACCGGGATCGGGGGCGTAGGCAAGTCACGGCTCGCCTTGCGCGTCGCTCACACCCTGCGGCGGAAATTCGAGAACGGGGTCTGGCTGATCGAACTGGGCGACCTGCGTGCCAACGAATCGTTGCCGAACGTCGTTGCCGCCATCTTCGGTGTGTCCGACCACGGCGGTGGATCGACACTCGACACGCTGATCGAGCTACTGGCACCCCATGATCTGCTCCTGGTGTTGGACAACTGCGAGCACATGGTCGAGCCGGTCGCACAGCTGGCCGAAGCACTCATCCGAACCTGCCCGGGCGTGCGGATCCTGGCCACCAGCCGTGAAGCCCTGGATATCGAGGGCGAGGCGGTATATCGGCTGCCGCCGCTGGAGATACCCGAGTTGGCCGCCGATCCGGCGGTCCGGACCGTGCCAGGCGACACCGCGGTGACACTCTTCGCGGAACGAGCGGCCGCGGCGGTGCCGAGGTTCGAACTGAGCGATGACAACAGGGCCTACACCGCCAAGATCTGTGCCCGGCTGGACGGCCTGCCGCTGGCCATAGAACTGGCCGCGGCACGCCTGCGGACGATGTCCATCGAACAGCTCCTGGCCCGGCTGGACGACCGCTACGCCTTCCTGACTCGGGGCAGCCGCAGCGCACCCAGACGGCAACAGACCATGCAGTACTGCATGGACTGGAGCCATGACCTGTGCACACCGGACGAACAGCGGCTGTGGAGCCGGCTGTCGGTGTTCACCGGCGGGTTCGAGCTCGACGCGGTGCTGCAGGTGTGTTCGGCAGGCATGACCGAGCCGGATTTGCTGGATACGTTGTCGGGTCTGGTGGACAAATCGATCCTCGTCCGCAAGGAAGTGGCCGGTTCGGTGCGGTTCCAGATGCTCGAAACAGTCCGCGAATTCGGTCAGCAGAAGGCCGAGGAGTCCGGAGAATATCCGCTCCTGCGCCGACAGCATCTGGAATGGTGCGAGCAACTGGTGCACGCGGCCGATGTCGACTGGATCGGGCCGCACCAGTTGGACTGGGTCGAACGGCTCGAGCGCGAGCTACCGAACATTTCGAAAGCGTTGGAGTTCAGCCTGATCGACGCCGAGGAGGGCGGACTGCGGATCGCCGCTCCGTTGTACATGTTCTGGATGTTGCGGGGCCGGATCGGCGAGGGTCGCCGGTGGTATGAGCGGATTCTCGCCCGCCTTCCCGGTGGCCGGCCGACGGACCGGGCCAAGGCGCTCCACGCCGCCACCTTGATGGCTGGGCTTCAGGGTGACCTGACAGCCGCCGCCGGCCATGTCACGGAGCTGGCCGGCCTGGCCGAGCAGACGACCGACCCGATAGTCCCGGCGGTGCTCGCACACATCCAGGCGAATTACGCTCTCACCAGTAGCGTGGGTGATCTGTCCGGCCCGATCGCCGATCTGGAACACGCGCTGCGCACCTACGAGCTCTGCGGTGAAAGCACCATGCAGTTGGATGTACGGGTCTCGCTGGGATGGGCCTATGCGCTGCAAGGCGATACCGCCCGAGCCCTCGACTGTCTGGACAAGGCGCTCGATCTGACCGAATCCGCCGGCGAAACGATCTATCGATCGTGGGCACTGTGGTCGATGGGATTCGCCGCATGGCGCGCCGGTGACCCCGACCGTGCCACGAGCTCGCTCGCGAAGGGAATTCGATTGGCCCGCAAGGCCTCCGATCCGCTCGTCGCCACCGGCTGTCTCGCGACGCTGGCGTGGATCGCCGCCGAGCAGCACGATGCTCAGCGCGCGGCCGTCCTCCTGGGCGCGGCCGATGCGCTGGGACGCCTGGCCGGCAGCTCCACCGTCCTCGGCCGCCATGGCCCCTACCAGGACGAATGCGAGCAGCGCAGCCGCAGCATCCTCGGCGGGAGGGCCTTCGACGCGGCGCGGCGAGAAGGCGCCTCGATGAGTCTCGACGCCGCAGTCGCTTTCGCCCTCGGCGAGCGCCCTCCAGCCCCGTCGTCAGCCGATCATTCGCCCGAGCCCCTGAGCACCCGCGAACGCCAGGTCGCCGACCTCGTCGCCGAAGGACTGACCAGCAAGGCGATCGCCGATCGCCTCGTCCTCTCGCCGCGCACCGTGCAGGGCCATATCGAACATATCCTCACCAAACTGGGCTTCACCTCCCGCGCCCAGATCGCGGTATGGGCGGCGGCCCAAACCCATGACCCCGCCGAGTAATCGGGGCCGAGGGACATCCATCCGAGAAGTAGCTCCTGAAGGGCCCGACTTTCGTTCGGACGAGCACGGATCGATCCGATCCTGCTGTGCAGCATCGGATTTGGCCGACATCTGTTGAAGCGAGCCGAGATCGATCAGCAGAGAGGCAGAATTGGTGCATGGCTGATCTCACGCTGACCCCGGAGCGGCGGAGTGAGCTCGCGGCTCTACTCGGTGACGAGCAGCGATTGCGCTCCCAGTATCCGAAGGTCGCGGAGTACCTGGAGACGGCACCGATGCTGCCGGGCACGGGTGATCAGCAAGCCGACGCAGCGTTCGACCTGAAGTTTGTGCACTACATGACGGGCGGCGAGTCTTCGAGCGGAAACCCGTACTGGGACATCGTGGAGTCGGCAGTCTCGGAGCGAGATGGGCGATGGGTCGTGGATGGCGGCCAACCGTCCGGGAGCGCCCGGCTCGCGTTCGCGCAGACAATCCTCCAGGCCGCATACGCGTACGCCATACCCTCGCCCGAAACGATCGCGTGGGTCCGGGAGTTCTGTGCAGCCGGTCCGGTAGTGGAACTCGGTGCAGGACGCGGGTATTGGGCGGCGCAGCTGGAACATGCGGGGATGAAGGTAAACGCCTATGACTCGGAACCGCCGGATATCACCGACAACATCTCGTTCCCTGGCGCTGCCGGTCAACGCGACATCTGGCACAGTGTCGGCGATTTGGAGCAATACTTTGCCCGGACCGCGGGGAACGCCGATCACACGCTACTGATGTGCTGGCCGCCCGGATGGGGAAGCCCGATGGCCTCCCAAGCCCTTGCGAGGTTCGCTGCGCACGGAGGTCAGCGGCTGATCTTCATCGGCGAGCCGAAGGGCGGCAAGACTGGCGATGACGCCTTCTTCGATGCCCTCTCGGACGGTTGGGAGCTGAAATCTACTCCACTCCACTATGTTTCATGGTGGAACCTACCCGATGTCGCCCAGGGGTGGGTGCGCCGGTAGTCACTGTCACGACTCGTCGTCATCTGTGAGCGCCATGCGGAATACGACGGAGCTTGATCGCCCTTGCGGATAACTATGTCCGAAACACCGTTGTCGGCCGCCTGCAATCATGATCTTGACCCATTAGGTCGTGTGTACTAGCCTCATGTCTAGGACACACGTCCTAGACATGGCGTAACGCCAATCGAGGGAGGCCCACGGTGCACAGTTCACGATTGACAGAAACGGCGCGCAGGGTATTTCGTTGAGCGGCAAGACAACTCGCGAACAGATCGTCACCGCCGCAGACGAGCTGTTCTACCACCGGGGCTTCGAGCAGACCTCGTTCGCGTCCATCGCCGAGGTCGTCCATCTGTCGCGCGGCAACTTCTACCACCACTTCAAGGCCAAGGACGACCTGCTCGACGCGGTCATCGTGGCTCGCCTCGCCGGCACGCGCGCCATGCTCGAACGTTGGGAATCCGAGGCAGCCGACCCGGCCGGCCGCATCCGCACATTCATCGACATCCTGCTGGTCAATCGTGTCGACATCCAGACCTACGGCTGCCCGGTCGGCACTTTGACCAGCGAGCTGGCCAAACTCGACCACACCGCCCTCCATGCCGCCAGCGGGCTGTTCACCTTGTTCCGAGATTGGCTGAGCGAGCAGTTCACCCAGCTCGGCCATGGCGATGATGCCGACGACCTGGCCATGCACCTGCTGGCCGCGAGCCAGGGTGTGGCCACGCTGGCCAACGCCTTCCACGACGAGCGGTTCATCTGCCGCGAGGTCGAGCGACTCCACGACTGGCTCGACACCCACGTCGACAACTCACGAAAATAGAAGCGAGACAACCATGTTCGTAGTGCTGCTGAAGTTCTCCGCAAAGAAGGCCGATGCGCCGCAGCACCTGCCCGGCCACCAGCAGTGGATCCAACAGGGGTTCGACGACGAGGTGTTCCTCCTGGTCGGCAGCATCAAACCGGGTGTCGGAGGAGCGGTCCTGGCCCACAACACCTCCGCGGAAGATCTCCAGCGGCGAGTCGCGCAAGACCCGTTCGTCGCGGCCGACGTCGTGACCGCCGACATCGTCGAGATCGCGGCCGGGCAAGCCGACGATCGCCTGAAGTTCTTGCTCGACTGACCGCCGGTGTCGCGCCCACGCCACTCGCCGCGCTCACCGAACCGGCCACGCAGACGGCCCAGACACAGCTGAGCCCCCACCCAAAACGCCAGGCAAGGACTCAATGAGCTTGTGCGCGTGGCGGTTCGAATGCGGCTGCTTGTTCTTCGACAGTGGCGCTACTCCACCGCCATCATGCGCGGATGCAGGGCCGGATCGCCCACTTACGGGGGCGGGATGAGTGTCCTGTCGATACCCAGCGTGCCTATCAGGTCTTCGTGCAGCTCGAACCAGACGTGGTTGGCGGAACCGCACGTAACGCGGAGTCAACCAACGGTTGACGATTGGCTAGCAGTCAACTATTAGTTGACGCATGGCGATAGTTCGTGAGTGGCTTTCGCCGACAGCACATCGAACCGAGGAGTCGCGATGGAAGTCTTCGACAGCGCTGCGCGCCGGCAAGCTGAGTCTTCGGGCAGGCGGGCGACGGTCGTCGGCGCAGGGATCGCCGGCTTGGCTGCCGCGTTGCGATTGCGTCAGCAGGGCTGGGACGTCGTCGTGGTCGAACACGCGCCGAGTCGCCGCAGTAGCGGTTACCTGCTGAACCTGCACGGACCCGGATATACCGCTGCCGAGCGGCTCGGGCTGCTACCGGCGTTGACCCCGCGCGATATCGGATTCTTCACCTCGGTCCTCGTCCACGCCGACGGCCGGGAGAAGCTCAGGATTCCCGCCGCTGTCACCGAGGCCGCTGTCGGGAACCGGACCTTGAGCTTGTTCCGCGGCGATTTGGAGTCGGCACTGTACGACGCCGTCGCCGAGTTCGCCGATATCCGTTTCGGCACCACGGTGCGGGCGATTACCCAGACCCCTGGGGAGGTCGACGTCACCCTCAGCGACGACACCCACCTCCACACCGAACTCCTCGTCGGCGCCGACGGCGTGCACTCCCGGGTTCGAGAGCTCGTATTCGGTCCCGAGTCCGAGTATTTCGTGGACCTGGGCCATATGGTGGGCGCATTTCCGCTGGAAACACCTCCCGCTCACATGCCCGATGGTGTCGGCACCACGTACATCGGCCCCGGACGTACGGCCGCGGTGATGAACCTGGGACCGGCCAGATCCTCGGCGTTCTTCGCCTACCGCTGCCCCACCCCCGCCACCGAACTCGCCCTCGGTGCCGCACCCGCCCTCACCCGTGCGTTCGGGGATCTCGGCGGCGGTGTCGCCGACGCACTCCGTCAGCTCGACGCCGAGCCCGGCACCGCCTACTTCGATTCGGTCGGCCAGATCGTGATGGACCGCTGGAGCCAGGACCGAGTCGTCCTGCTCGGCGACGCGGCCTGGTGCGTAACAGTATTCGCCGGTTACGGCGCCGCCCTCGCCCTCGACGGCGCCGACCGGCTCGGCACCGCGCTAGCGGCACACGGCGACGACATTCCCGCCGCCCTCGACGCCTGGGAGACGACAGTGCGGCCGGAGGTGAACAAGCGACAGGCGTTGGCGCGGAAGGGAATCAGCCGATTCGCCCCGCCGTCACGCACACATGTGTGGGCGGGCGAACTGATGCTCCGCGCAATCCAGCTCCCCGGCATCCGCGGCCTGGTTCGACGCTCCATCCAACGCGCCAACAACTAGCCGCCGAGTCCGCTGATCGGCCGGGCTTCCGGGCAGGCCAATCGCTGACCATGCCATCTTGCGGGCGGGTGGCGGGTGTGCCCGTAGGCTAGGGCGGCATGACGCTCGACCAGGTCGTGGCCGAACTCTACGGGCTCCCGCCCGCCGAGTTCGTGGCCGCCCGCACCGAGCGGGTGCGGCAGGCCCGCGACGCCGGGGACAAGGCCCTGGCCGCCGCCATCGGCAAGCTCCGGCGGCCGACGGTCGCCGCATGGGCGCTGAATCTGCTGTCTCGTGAGGCGAGCGATGATGTCCGCGCACTGCTGGAGGTGGGCGATGCCCTGCGCGATGCCCAGCGCCGACTGTCGGCCGAACAGCTGCGCGCCCTCACCACGCAGCGGCAGAAAGTGGTCAACGCCGTCACCCGCAAGGCCGCCGAGCTGGCGGCGGGCCGGGGCCAGCGCCTGACCGAACCCGTCCTGCGCGATATCGGCGCGAGCCTGCAAGGGGCCCTGGCGGATCAGTCGGTCGCCGACGGGCTCCGCGCCGGAACCCTCACCGCCGCAGCCACTTACGAGGGATTCGGCCCCGCCGCGCTGACCGCGGTTCCCAGCGATGTGCCTCGCAGCTTCGAAACGCGCTCGATGACAGCCGATCCCACCGCGGATCGCGCTGAGAAATCGGCCGCGCGGCCCGCCCCCGATCCACAGGCCGAGGTGCGGCGCGAGCTCCAGGAGATGCTCGCCGAAGTCGAATCCGCCCGCGCCGCTGTGACTTCCGCCCGATCCAACCACGATTCCGCGGCCGCCGATCTCGCTGATCTCGACGACCGCATCGAAGCCCTGCGCGGCGAGCTGACCGAAGCCGAACACCGCCACCGGTTCACGGCCGCCACCGAGCGTTCGGCTCGCGAGGCCCTGCAGCGTGCGCAGAAACACCTGGACGGTGTCGAACGCCGCGTCGAACGTGCCCGGAAGCAATTGACTCCCGGCGTCTGAGCGGACCCACGTCGTATCGGGCGCGGCAGCGGTCAGCGCGCTTTCCGTTGCGCATGAACCGCCGTGACCGGCGAGGTCACAGCGGGCGGAAGGTCTTGGCCCGCCCGGAATCCAGCGCTTCGCTCATGATTTCGCCGAGCACGGCGCGGGTGGTGGCCACCTGTTCGGCGCCGATGCGTCCGGCGAGCCGGCGCTCGTAGTCGGCGTGGAACTCGCGGACGATGCGAAGCATGTCGTCCCCTCTCGGGGAGAGGTGCAGCCGTTTGGCACGCTTGTCGATCGGGTCGGGTCGGCGCTCCACATATCCGTGCCGGACCATCTCGTCGACGACCTTGGCCGCGCCCTGGGCTGTGATGCCGAGTTGTTCGCCCAGCTGGCTTGCGGTGCAGGGGGATTCGGCGAGCGCGCGCAGGACGTACCCGTAGGAAGCGCCGAGGATCACATGACCGTGCTCGGCGAGGTGGGCGTGCAGCTGCTGCACGAACGACTGATAAGCCTGGCCCAGTAGTACGCCGAAATCCATGTGTTGACGCTCCTTTCGCGAAGACATATATTCAACTGTAGTTGAACACCTTGGTTGAACATCTAGGAGGCATCATGCCACTCATCAAAGCCGCCGACGCCCCCACCTTCGAAGCTCCGCTCATGACCGCGACCGGCCTGGCCGCACCCAGCCGCGGCTCCGAAGAGAACAGCGTCTGGCGCTTCACCATGCACCCCGGCAACCCCGGTCACGCGCACGCAGTGTCCCGCGAGGAGATCTTCGTCGCCCTCGCCGGAGCCGCCCGCGTCGAGATAGACGGCCAGACATGCGATTTCCGCGCCGGCGACGCCCTGGTGATCCCGGCGAACACCGTTTTCAAGGTCTCCGTCCCCGGCGACGAACCCTTCGAGGCCATGGCCATCCTCCCCGTCGGCGCCTACGCCCAGGCCCCCGGCGGTGACCGCGTCAGCCCACCCTGGGCGCAGTAACCCACCCGCGCTGGACCGGCCACCGACGCCTGCCTCCGCAATCGGCCAGACACATACTCATGCCGCCGGCCACCGCAGATCGCCAAGACACAACTGAGCCCCGCCCGAATCGCCGGGCGGGGCTCAATCAGTCTGCGCGCGTAGCGGTTCGGTCGACTACGTGTTCTTCGATGGCGCGAGGCTCACGCGTTGAAGCAGAACAAACTCGGCACGCGCGGGCAATCCAGCTGCCACCGGCCAACGCACTGCACTGCCGATGACCGAACGCCTGCAGCAGATCACCTCGACCAGCTGGCAACCCTGCGCAGCAGCGTGCCGACTGAAGAGTCAGTATGCTCTCGTGGTCGGGGAACAGGTCTTCTCTTCCAGCGGCACTGAATCCGGTCTCGTTCGGCACTTCCACTACGCCGAATCACACACCGAAAGAGGAACGACTATGCGCAACCCCGCTGTGCCGGGTTTCCATCCCGACCCCAGCATCTGCCGCGCCGGGCAGACCTATTACCTCGCCTGTTCATCGTTCGAGTACTTCCCGGGCGTACCCCTGTTCTCCAGCACCGACGCCGAGCACTGGACCCCGATCGGGCACGTGGCCACCCGCCCCGGCCAACTCGCCCTCGAAGACGTGCCCACCGCAGGCGGCGTCTGGGCGCCGACCATCCGTTTCCACGACGACCGATTCTGGCTCGTGGTCGCCGACGCCTTCGGCCGCGGGCCGCTGCTGTTCACCGCCGACGGCGCGGACGGGCCGTGGAGCGACGGGATCGAGCTGCACGGCGTGGAAGGCATCGACCACGACATCGCCTGGGACGCGGACGGCACCTGCTACATCACCTTTTCCGGACTCGTCCTCGACGGCGAACAATCCGGCGCACACCACGGAATTCAACAAGTGCGCATGGACACCACCACCGGCCGCGCTCTCGAACAACCGCGCTCACTGTGGTCGGGTACCGGCCTGAAATTCCCCGAAGCCCCACACCTCTACGAAATCGACGGGACCTGGTACCTGCTGATCGCCGAGGGCGGCACCGAACGCGGCCACAGCATCAGCATCGCCCGCGCCGACCACCCCGAAGGCCCGTTCCATGGCTGCCCGGCCAACCCGATCTACAGCCACCGCAGCACCAGCCACCCGGTCCAGAACACCGGCCACGCGGACCTGGTCCGCACCGACGACGGTTGGCGAGTCGTCTTCCTCGGCACCCGTCCCACCGGTCTGACCCAGGCTTTCGCAGTGATGGGCCGCGAGAGCTTCCAGTCGACCCTGCACTGGGTCGACGGGTGGCCGGTGATCGACCCGATCACACTGACCCCCGACCTTCCGGGTACCAAGGCCCACACCGACTTCGACGAACCCCTCGGCGTCGAGTGGGTGTCGGTGCGCGATGCGAATCGCGACTGGGCCTCCCTCGACGCCCGCCCCGGGTGGCTGGTGCTGCAAGGCTCGACCCCCGGCACCCCAGGCCCGGCGATGGACGATCCTCGCCCGCATTTCCTCGGCCGACGCCAGCAGCATGTCCGCTCCCGCTACGCCGCACTGATCGACCCAGCCGACGGCATCGGCGGCCTGAGCATCCGCTACGACGAACTCCACCACTACGACATCGAAATCCAGCCCGACCGCGACACCGGCGACTACCTCGTGCGGGCACGGGTACGCCTCGCGCAAGTCGAACAGACATGGGAACGGCGGGTGCCGGCAGGCCCGACCGTCCTGTGGATCACCACCACCCCGGTCCACGCCAACGGATTCGACCCACACGCGCTGTCCTGCGACACCGTCGGCTTCGGATACGGACAAGGCCCCGACACCACCGAAATCGCCGACATGGACGGGCGCTACCTCACAGCCGACACCGCAGCCGCCTTCACCGGACGCGTCGCCGGCGTCTACGCCGCGAGCGGAACCGTCGCGTTCGACTGGTTCACCTACGATGGCGAACATCGCTGACCCGCAAGGTCAGTGGCGATTACTGGACAGTCGCCTCGGATTCCTCCATCGCGTGCCGGTACAACACCGGGACGATGTGCTCGGATCGGCCGGTTTCTTCGATGCTGTGCCGGATCCAGTTCTCGGCGGTCTGTGTCGAGTACGCCCAGGGGCGTATCAAATTGAGGACCCGTCGTGGCCCGGTACTCACGCCGATCACCGTCTCAGCGTAGAAACACAGCCCTGCCCGCTCCTCCTGATACCGGTGGGTGATGTGACCGACGGTCTGGCCGAATACTCGCAGGTCGAAGTTGAACTCCTCGTCATCGAGGCGGGTCGTCAACACGGTGGCATGGATGCGGTCGTGGAAGTCGTTGAACTGCTCATCGATGCGTGAGGTCGCGCCCAGCGCGAAACCGGACTCGAGGCACGACGCATCCCCGCACTCGCCGCCTTGTTCAGCGAACTGCGATCGGGCTTTCTCCGCGTAGTCCACGCGGCCCTTCAGGCCAAGACAGCACACTCGGGTGCGCACGCCGATCTCGAGCTCGTCGCGGGGGCACTCACCGCCCTCATAGACGGCCTGATCTACGACCGTCTCCTGCATCCGAGTACAGCGATACCCGCAGCCCGTCTCCAGGAATCGCAAGAAGCGGTCGTGACATTGCTGGCCACTACAACCCGACGGGCTCCAGCCGCGCGACCAACCGCATGACTGCTGGGCAACGCACTACTTTGCCGCATACGTGGCGACTTGGACCTGCCGATCCGCGACCCCCGCCCGGTCAGCGGAACTGCCGGAACGGGCCGGGCGGGGGCGGGCAATCTCCACAGCGGTCATCAGGACGTGGCCCGACCCGATAACCGCTGATCATCGTAGGTGCACTCAGGCGCGTGGCCGGGGGCGCCACGCCCACGCGGTATCACAGCCACAACTCGGTATCCGGGGAGCGCGATGCGACAACTGCTCGGCGAAGGATTCCGTCCAGGCCGCCGACTCCGATGCCTCACCCGTTCGGCCCGCGGGCCGGCCCGGCCGCCCGGATTCGATCGGCGTTTCCATGTTCATGATCAGGGCATACCTGTGATGTACCGCTTTACTGATCCTCGCCGAGCAGGATCGCGCGCGGATCATGTCCAAAATCGGAGGTGCCGTCATGTCGATGGACCCTGACCCTGCCCGTATTCCTGATCTGGAGCCCGGTGGTGGTGTGGCGCCCGGGTCGACGCCGCCGGAGACACCGCAAACATCAGGGTTGTCCGCGCCCGAGCCGCGCACCCGTAACCACTTCCCGCCCACCGGGATCGCTGTTATCGCGGTCGTTGCCGTGCTGGTGATCGTGTTCCTCATCGTCGCAGTGGCCGTGCTGGCGTGACAGAAAACAGCCGACGCTGGCACGGTGATCGTCGATAGCGCTGGCGACCCGCCGATATCGTCGCGGGCTGGTCTCTTAGACGGCCTCTGGCTCACCGCCTGCCTGATGAAGGCGCAACGAATCCGACGCAACATCTGCTGATGTTTCGTTCAGGATCCATCGCGTCGGTTCGTGTTCTGCTCGGCCGGGGTCACGGGGGGATCGGCGGGCTCGCCGCGGGCTTTGCGGCGCAGAATGACCACAGCCACCGCGATGGGGATCGCAAGCAGTACTAGTAGTTCCATACCGGCTGGATACCCGAATCCGCCCGCCCGACAAGTCGAGATGGGCACGATCTGATACCGCCGATCCCGCGTTCCGATTCTGGTTCAGTCGCGGCCGAGGGCATGCGCGAGTTGTGCTTTGTTCATGTTCGAGCGGCCGTCGATATTGCGTTTCTTTGCCTCGTTGTAGAGCTGGTCGCGAGTGGGGCCCTTCGGTCCCTGACGTCCGGATCGCTGCCCTCCGCGCTGTTGCGGCGACTTGTCGTTGGTGGAGCTTCGGCTGGAAGTCTTGCTCTGCCCCGACTGCGCACGGTTCTTGTTGACGGTACGGGCCGCGATCTCCTTAGCGCGCTTGGTGCTTTCTCCGCGATCACGGGCAGAGTCCTTGATGTGCTCGTACTGGCGTTCTTGCTTGCCTGTCCATTGCTTCGGCATGGCTGATCTCCTGTCCTTTCAGTGTGGGGGTGAAAGCCGGCGCGGCCCTGCGTTGTGCCAGTGCTCATGCAAATCGGCAATATCCGCGGGCCAGGCCGCATTTCAGCGCTCGACAGCAGTTCGCTCAGAGCCTCAGACGAGGAATCCGGGCTCGGGGTCCATTCCGCCATACCCATCCGGCGATTCGGTTTTGGTGTCCGGATCAGGGTCAGTGGTCACCGCCTGGTGTTCCTCGGCGAAATCCGGGTCACGACCTTCGCGAGGAGCTTCTTCTTCGTCCGTCCCTGCAGGATCGTTGTCTGGGTTCATCGTGTCTTCCTTTGCTGGTTGGTTCGCCCGTCCACAACGGGTACGCGCTGGTAGCCGCATAGTGGCGATGCATGCGGGATTCGCGAGGGGACTTCACAAGATGGGTCGGCCGCCGGTGACGGCCAAACGGGCGCCTGAGATGTAGCTGGCGTCATCGCTGGCGAGAAGAACGTAGGCTGGTGCGAGCTCGGCGGGCTTTCCGGCGCGACCAAGTGGGGTGTTGTCGCCGAAGGAGGCGACCTTCTCCGGTGGCATGGTGCTCGGGATCAACGGAGTCCAAATCGGCCCCGGTGCAACGCTGTTCACGCGGATACCTCTGGGGCCCAGTAGCTGTGCGAGGCTTGCGCAGAGGTTCGCGATCGCGGCCTTCGTCGCCGCGTAGGGCGCCAGGGTCGGGGAGGGCATGTCGGAGTTGACCGAGGAGCTGCCGATGATGGATCCGCCCGAGTTCATATGCGGCAGAGCAGCTTTGACCAGGGTGAACAAGGCCGAGACGTTCAGTTTGAAAGTGTAGTCGAATTCCTCGTCGCTGATCTCTTGAAGATCAGCGTGGGTCATCTGATAGGCGGCATTGCTGACCAGCACGTCGATTCGGCCGAATTCGCCGACGGCGGCGTCGATCAACGCGCGACACTGCTCGGACCGGGACAGATCCCCCGCCACAACCAGCACTCTGCGACCGGCGTCTTCCACCAGCTGCCGTACCGCATCAACGTCATCATGTTCGTTGAGGTAGGACAACACGAGGTCGGCGCCCTCACGGGCGTACGCAATGGCGACCGCCCGCCCGATGCCGCTGTCCGCGCCGGTGATGACGGCGATCTTCCCGGTGAGCTTGCCCGAGCCGCGGTAACTGTCCTCACCGCAGTCAGGCACCGGCCGCATCTCCGATTGCGATCCCGGTGGGGATTGTGTTTGTTCGGCGAATCCCATCGTGTGCTCCTTCGTCCCTTCGCAGTCCCAGGGCCCGCTCTCTCCCCATTTCGGTCTGACGCGTAATCCGGTGTCGACGTACCCAGCGACGGAATGAGCAAACGGAATCGACAAATTCCACTGGACACGCGTGACGGAGAAAATCGCTGGCCAAGATCTGATTCAGCCAATCCGAAGCCGCAATCTGGACGTGACAGCAAATTTTCCGCGTACCCTTGTGCGCTGGATCGATGACGAACGAAGGCGTTGCTGTTCGGCGGTACCCAACCGGCAGAGGAGACAGATATGGACCAGCAGCAGTTCATTGCCACCCGGCGGGAGTTCGACGAGATCGATACGGATCAGGACGGTTTCATCACCTTCGATGACGCGCTCGTGTGGGGTATGGCCCAGGAACCGGAAGTACGGGACGTCGTTGGCCGCCGCATCAACGAAGACCGCATCTGGGCGGAGGGGCAAATCTCCTTCGAGGAGTTCCTGCACTACAAGGATCTGACCAACCACTCATAGGTATGGCGCGCCGGCGGCGGGATTTCAGCCACGGCGCGGCGGGCGACCGGTGCACCGTCGCCCACCTACGATGATTTGCGGTCATTCGGCAATGGCCACGGCCACGGTCGGATGCCTGCTGGTTGAGATATGACACCCCGCCCGGTTCTGCCTCCGTCCGCAGGCCGGGCGGGGGCATATCCCGGCATGGAGGAATCGCCCGCGACCCATAAGGAGCGATCTTCATCCGCTGAGCGACCAAAGGTTCCGATTGATGACCCATTCCGGTCGGCGAGGTGCGCCCGGCGCTACTGTTATCGCAGGTCAGTGAAACAAACTACCTCCCGTTTCGCTGACCTGCCATGTGCGGCTCCCAAGGCCGCGATCCGCACCATGGTGCACAGTGCCGCCAGGGTTGACCCCTGACGGCACTGTCGCGTGACCATCCCGCCCCGCCCGGCCGGGGGCCACGCTCAGGCGACGGACGCAGGCCGGGATTCGGCTACTCGCAGATGTCGAACGCTGTGGCCAGGCCGACGACTTCGAGTATGCGGGTGACGCAGCGGGAGCCCTCGACACACAGCTCGCACTGGCGGCGGTGGGCGAATTCGAGGGCCTCGACCATGGCGCAGATGCCGGCCACGCCGAAGAATGTCACCGCGGTCATGTCGATGACGGTCGATCCGCCGATGCCGATGCTGTCGAACAGTGCGTTCTGGAACATGGGGGCGGTCCGGATGTCGATCTCGCCACGGATGGTGCAGACCTGGATGTCGTCGAGGGTGGTCGTGATCGAGGTGGTGAGCAGAGCAGGGTTGGGCTGGTGAGTCATCACCATCACCTGGATTCGGGGCGCAGTGGCTGGACGCCGTTCGCGGTCAGCGCCCTGGTGCAGCCGCGAGAGACCAGGCTATTTTTTGAACCCTGAATGCACGGTACCCCCGCACCCCACCGGCCGAGCCTTGTACCAAGGTGGCGAATCGGCGACAGTTCGCGGGGGAACCGGGTCCGGCCGTGGCCTGAGGTTGACCTTGAACGCCTACCCTGAGGCAGGTCGGTCCCCTCTGCGGGTGGCGCAGACCCCAAGGCAATAGCCTTTGGGCCCTCGTGGCATTCCTCGCGCGGCCGACCTCGGCGTACACCTCCGCCGCGAGTTGAGAATCCAGCCCGCCCCGGTGAAACCCAGCGTCGGGCACAGATTCGGAGACTCGTCATGACAGCAACCCCACCCGAACCACGCCGAGACAGACCCGCTCCCCGGGCAAGGAAACGGCACACGATCGCACCGGTCATCACCCGCGGTTCCGACGACGACGAGCCCGTGGTGTGGCCGGAGCCGAGTCGGCTCGAATCGTGGTGGGACGCCGTCATGCACCCCACCGAGCCACCCACATGACCCGATACGCCATCACTATCGGCTCCGGATGCGGGACCCGAGTCAGGCTGCCCACCGCATCGGGCGCACCTGGTGAGCGCACTGGAATGTCGAGTTGAGTGCGCCTAGGGGATCGGTGGCAGGAAGCGAGTCTTGGATGTATGGCCACTACCTCCGTGTTGGCCGATCGGTGTCGTGGAAACGGGCGACAGCGGTGTCGAGCACCCCACCGAACTGCACCGCTGTCGTGATCTTGGGACATTCGAGGTCGATGGCGTAGTCCATGTCCATGATCTTCCCGCGAGCATCCCAACCACCTCCAATGTCCAAAACGCACTGACATGCCGCATACCGCGCTGACCGAACCGGCCAGTGAGAGGCAGGAAAGGTCAACTGGCCCTGCTGATCCGTCGTTGGCGGGACGCATTATTTTGCAGTGTGAGTCCGACCTGAACCCGTACGCCGAGGCGGAGTCGGAGGCTGAGCAAGATCGGTCAAGCGGGTTTCGGGGCCACGTTGGCAGACTCGTCGTGTGGCCAAGACCGGACGAGATCGACTACGCGAACTGCTCGACGCGGTGCTGGACGAGAACAACACCACGCTCGGTGCGATGGCGGCTGATGCCTTCGTTTCGCCGTTCCATTTCACCCGGCAGTTCTCGCGTGGTACCGGCGAGCCGCCGGTCGCGCTGAAGCGACGGGTGCTGCTGGAGCGAGCGGCGTGGGAGCTGTCGACGGGTAAGTCGGTCACCAGCGTCGCGTTCGCGGCCGGGTACGACTCGGTGGAGGGTTTCAGCCGCGCGTTCAGCGCCGCGTTCGGGCATCCGCCGAGCCTGACTCCCGCGGACGAGCGCCGACGGTGGTTGCCCACGAGCAATGGCATCCACTTTCACCCGCCCATGTCGCTGTGGGTGACGAGTGCACCGAAAGAACAGGCCGTGCGGGATCCCACGACCCTGCTGATCCATCACGATGTCGACGACACCCGCGAACTCCTCGGTATGGCAACGCAACTCGATGAATCGCAGTACCGGCGGGTGCGATTTCCGGGCCTGCTGGTGGAGTCGTTCCGGGGGCCCGAGGAATCCATTGCCACCGTGCTCGCCCATCTCATCGAGTCGAAGGAGGTGTGGCTGGCCGCGATCGACGGCGAGGATATCCCGACGGCCGCCGGCGACGCCCTCCCGGAATTGGTGAAACGCCATGAGCGCGTGGCGGTTCGGTGGCTGGATACCATCCGCGATCTCACCCGGCGTGGCGGGTGGGACGACACCCTGATCGATGCGCTGTGCGAGCCGCCGCAGAGCTTCGTCATCGGCAGCGTGATCGCCCACATCCTCAGCTACTCCACCCACCGCAGGTATCTCGTACGGCATTGGCTGCGAACCGAGTTATCCATCGCCGGAACCGAAATCGGAGACGGCGACCCCATCGAATGGCTACACCAGAGAGGATGACGTGACCTTCAAGACCGTCTACCACACCGCTACCAGCTTGGACGGATTCCTGGCGACCACCGACCACAACCTGGATTGGCTGCTGTCTCGGCAGGTCGACTGGGACGGCCCGCTGGGACTGAACCGGTTCGCGGCTGGTGCGGGCGCGATCGCCATGGGCTCGAGCACCTATCAATGGATCAATGAGAATTCCACCGAGCCCTGGCCTTACAAGATGCCGACCTGGGTGTTCACCCATCGCGAGTTCCCGGCCTTCGACGACGGCCGTGACGTCCGGTTGACCTCGAAGCCGGTGGAGGTCGTACACAAGGAGATGGCCGCGGCCGCCGACGGCAAAGACCTCTGGCTGATGGGCGGCGGCGAGTTGGTCGGCCAATTCGCCGATCAGGGCCTGCTGGACGAAATCATCGTCTCCATCGCCCCCGTCACGCTGGGCGCGGGCGCACCCCTGCTTCCCCGCCGTCTCGAACTGAAGGCCACGGAAGTCGCCCACAACGGCGAATTCGCCTGCGTGCGTTACTCGGTCGTGCGCTGACGCCCCGCCATCCCATTCATCGCCGCGTGCTCGCCGCCAGCGGTGTCGAGGAAACGGTGACGGCTCGAGAACGGCTCACCGTGGCGGATCGAGCGGGTGATCGCCTCGGCGACGTGGTTGCGATCGTCGGGATGGTTGTGCGCGAGCACCAGCTTGGTGGTCGGCTCGACCTGCCCGGGGGTGTAGCCGTGCATCACATACACCTCCGGCGACCATTCCCACCGGCCGGTGGTGAACCAGAACCGGAAGCTCCCGACCATCGGCCGGACCCCGGGGACCTGTACCCACTCCGGAACATAGCCGTTGTTGTCCGGATCCCGTGACTCGCTCACCACCCGATTATTTCGCATGCCACCAGAACCGCGCCGCAACGATCTGATCGCGTACGCGTCGCTGACCAGGCACTAAGCCGGATCCGCCACGCACTCCCGCCACGATCGAGCGGATGGACAAGGGTCTCGCCCCAGCGTCCTCGTCGGGCTTCCGGTGGTAACCGCCGAAGATCCAACGAAGTTCGGAATGTGATGCTGACCTACAGATCGGCCTTCGCGATGTCCACGTAGGACGTGGCCACCCGCTCCGAAGCGCTATAGCGCACAGCGGTCCGGGGCGCCCATTCCAACCCGCTGGAGCCGGCGGTCAATGCCTCGATCCGCACGTCGTCAACCAGGTGCCAGATGGCCATCCTTCGGTAGTACCCCGTGCGGTCGTTGGACAGTTGGATAGTCGTCTCGACCTCCCGGCTGTGCTCGAGGCTGGTGGCGCTGCCGAGCTTGCGGGTCAACTCAGGACCAAGAGAAGGGATCCGTGGTAGGCACATGTTCACGGTCAGCTCCCGGGATTGCTCCTCTGTGACTCCCATACGAATGCGCGAGGTCCGGACCGAACTGGTGCCCGGGGAAAGCTGTTCGATCTGCGCGTCGCGCTCCCAGAACTGGCTGACCTGTACCCGGCGGATCTCCCGCGGGGACCCGGGAGCTTGGCGCTGTTTGCTGCCCTGGCGACTGGAGACGACGAGCACGTAGGCGGCTAGGGCGATCACGGCCAGGCCGAAAGTCAGGACGATGGCACAAATCCAGGCGACGGCGCGCACCGCCCCCCGCTGGCCGCGGAACGGGTGAAAGCTCGAGCGAATAATCCCTACGCAGCATGTCGATCTGCTGGCGTAGACCGGGATCCTGACCGACCAGGTCCAGCACCTCCCGATAGGCAGCAGTGGGGCCGACGATCACACGGGCGTCGGACTCCGCCGCCACCGCCGGCGCGAGGAAAAAATCGCGATGAACCAGGGCCACGGAGGAGTACAACGGCGGGTCCTCGCCCCGGGATCCGAACTCCGGTGGCTTCGGCAAACCTGACACAGATCAAACATACGATCACCCCTCGCGCGACGGAAGACCGCGAGCCGATGACCGCGCTCCCGGCTAATTAAGGGGTTTGCAGTCCGCGCAGATAGAACGGAAATGCTGGTCAACGGCCTATTCGCGGTGCCGCCATAATCGATATTCGGGGCTGCAGCCCGCAGGTGGCGGAATCATGGTCGGGGGAGTCAGGCGCCCCTTGCGCCACCGGGGAACGCCGGTGGCGGGTTGGGTGAGGTCGGGGTCAGCATGCAAGCCAGTCGTAGTCGTCGGCGAGATCGCGTCGGGTGATCCAGCCGGTCGCTGAGTTCCGGAATCTGTGCGAGCTGAGGGTGTAGTCGTCATCGAGATCCAGTGGGGTGATCCAGGCTTGGTCGCAACGGTCGGCGATCGCGGCGGCGTCGAAGGCGGCGCGCACGCGTTCGGCCAGGGGGTGCAGCGCGGTGGTGTCCAGGCCGATATCGCGGTCGGTGTCGCAGACGTAGCGGCTCTGCTCAGCGCGGTCGCCGTCGCTGCCGTTCGGGAAAAGGGTGCCGGTGTCGGTCCTCATCTTCTGCCTCCCAACGGGTCGTCACAAGGCCTTCACAGGCCGCGGTCGTCGAGAAAAGGGGGCCGGGTGAGCCCGCAAGCCCGCTGGCAACCGGGCTCACCCGTCGACGGAACGAATAACTGATGTGCGTGCGGAAGTGTGGGAACATGCCTGCCTGCGGCTGCCACCTCGAGTGGCTGTGCACGCACCGTCCGAAACGCTCGGACAGTGGATGGTGCCGATGATGCAGGCCTGGGTCGTACGCCACCGTCTCCCGCGAGAACACTCTCTTCTTGCTGTATATCGGAACGGGCATCACCTCACTTCCTGCCTCACGCCGCGGTTACCGCCGCGGTCGGTGCGGGCGCATCCGGTACGGCGGACCGCGCCCGATGCCCTGCCCCGGGCCGGTCCGACGGCCCCGCCGCCGAGCGGGGCCCGTCCGTGCAGGATCGGACCGGCGCGATCGGGGCACCGGTGCAGGGATCGTCCCCGGTCGTGGGACTCGCGGTACCGCGGTGGCGTTCAGGATCTGCTCGACCTCGGCGAACAAGTCCTCGAGGTCGGGATCCAGCGCGAGCAGCCGCGCATCGAGCCGGTCCAGTCCCGCACCCGTGACAGCCGACATGGTCATCACCACACTCCCTCTACTCAGCAAGAGGCAGGCCCGTTCAGGCGTTGATGGCCTGACGCTCGTGGTCGGCGTGGGTGATCTCGATCTTGCGGGGCTTGGCCTGCTCGGCGACCGGGATCACCAGGCGCAGCACGCCGTCGCGGTAGTCGGCGCGGATCTGCTCGGTGTCGAGGTTCTCACCCAAGAACAGCTGACGGGAGAACACTCCGCGGGTGCGTTCCGCGGCGATCATCGACCGTCCCGGATCCAGCTCCGGGCGCGCGGCCTTCACCGTCACCACATTGCGTTCGACATCCAGATCCAGCGAGTCGGGGTCGATGCCGGGCAGGTCGAACTCCACGAAGAACTCGTCGCCGTCGCGCCAGGCATCCATCGGCATCACTACCGGCTGCGCCGGGGTCCCGAGCACAGCACGGGTCAAACGATCCAGGTCACGGAAAGGATCACCAAAGGGATCGGTGCGCATCAACATGGTTGCCACCTCCAGTTACTCCATTCTCGATTGAAGGCAACTCAGATAACCTCTGTCATCTGACAGAGATAATTTCTAGCACTCTCGCTAAGTGAGTGCAAGGGCCTGGAGCAGGTAATCTGATGGCGACGAGGAACAGGAGTGCCATGGATCCCCAGCAACACCCACTCGGCCACCTGCCCGGCGCGGAGCTGGCGGTGTATGCGATCTCGGTCGCCGCCGAGTTGTCCGGCCTGGGCGTGCAGACCCTGCGCCTCTACGAGCAGCACGGCCTGATCGCCCCGGTCCGCAGCAGTGGCGGCACCCGCCGCTACAGCGGCGCCGACCTCGCCCGCGTCGCACGCATCAGCGCACTGACTGGGCAAGGAGTCAACCTCGCCGGCATCGCGCGCATCCTCGACCTCGAAGACGCCAACACCGTCCTGCGCGAATCCAACACCGCCCTGACCGCCGAACGCGACCAACTCCGCGACCAGCGCTGACCAAACGTCCGCAACTGCCTGAGCCCACACCGCATACCGCGCTGACCGAACCGACCACCTCAGACAGCCGACACAGCTGAGCCCCCGCCCAGAACGCAGGGCAGGGGCTCAATGAGTCTGCGTCCGTGGCGGTTCGACCGCAGCTACTTGCTCTTCGACGGTGACGCTACCCCGCTTCGGGACTCGACGACGTCGCCGTCCAATATCTGCACGTCAAACACCCCGTTCACACCTCAACTCACATAAGGGAACCGAACCCGGTTGCACCGCCGGAGAACGTACGCACGGACCCTGGCGGGAAGGTCGGTGAGTACGTCGGGGTCGCGATGGTCATCGAATCCCATTGTTGCTGTGGTCGAAGACGATGACCTGCCGGACGGCTGCGCCGTCGGCGAGCAGGTCCATCGCTTCGTTGATCTGTGTCAGTTCGATGCGTGCGGAGATCAGCTTCTCTACCGGGAGCCGTCCCGCGCACCACATGTCCTCGTAACGCGGGATATCCCGGGACGGCACGGCCGAGCCCAGATAGCTGCCGACCAGGGTGCGAGCCTCTGCGGTGAGGCTCAGCGGCGGCAGGGTGATATTCGTGTCGGGCGCGGGCAGGCCGACGGTGATGGTCAGGCCCCCGGGAGCCGTTGCCGCGTAGGCGGTTTCGAGAGCGGCGGGATGACCCGCGCATTCGACGACGTACCGAACCCGGATTCCAGCGTCCCGGACCTGTTCGGGGGTATAGGTCTCCGTCGCACCGAGATCGCGCGCCATGGCCAGTTTGTCGGCCATGCGATCCACTGCGATGATGCGTCCCACACCGATGGCCTTCGCGGTGAGCAGGGCCGCCATGCCCACCCCTCCGAGGCCGACGACCATGACGTCGTCCCGGGGCTGGGGCCGTGCGACATTGAGGATGGCTCCGCCGCCGGTGAGCACGGCACACCCGAACAGAGCAGCGACCTCGGGCGGCACGTCGGAGCCGACCGCGACCACCGAGGCCCGATCGACGATGGCGTGTGTGGCGAAGCCGGAGACACCCAGGTGGTGCCGAACCGGATCACCCGCGCGGGACAGACGCCCCATGCCGTGCAGCAGTTTCCCCGCGTTATTGCTGCGCGAGCCTTCCGAACAGGGCAGTTGCCCGTCCCGCTCGCACGCATCGCAGTTCTCGCAGCGTGGCAGGAAGGACATGACGACCCGCTGCCCCGGCCGCAGATCCGTCACGCTCGTGCCGGTGGAGACGACCGTCCCGGCCGCCTCGTGCCCGAGCAGCATGGGCAGCGGCCGCGGCCGATTGCCGTTCACCACGCTCAGATCGGAGTGGCAGACTCCGGCCGCCTCGATGGCGACGAGCACTTCGGTGGGACCGGGATCGCCCAGGTCGATTTCGCCGACAGTAATGGGTCGCGAAGCGGCATAGGGTCGTTCGCGGCCGCTCTCCTCGAGCACGGCTCCCGTGATACGCATCAGATCTCTACCATCTGGCAGTCGTCGATAAAGCGGCTCAGCCGACGCAGATGGTCGCTGGAATCTCCGAGCGAATGCTCGATGGCGGTGAGCCGGGTCGTGTAGTGGCCGACCGGGTATTCAGCGGTCGTACCGATGCCACCGTGGAGCTGAAGGGCCTCCTGCCCGATGTGCCGCGCGGAACGCCCGATCCGCAGAGCCTTCCCGAGCTCCGCACCGAGCCGGTGCCGCTTCCGGATGTCGGCCGGGATTTCACTCCGAAAGAACTCGCGCAGCTGGTCACGAAATACGAGCTCGTCGTCGTTGAGTGCCAATTTCAAGCCTTGACCTCCAATTTCAGGGCCCCACGGCCCCTGCGGACACGACCGGTCAGGCGGAACCCGCCGCCATCGCCGAAAATGATACACAAGTAGTCAAGTGTCTCAAATTGGTGCGAGGAAGCGCGCTGCCCGCCGCGAGCCCAGCACCTGGCACACCCTCTCCGTCATGACCGCGGCATTCGGTGTGAGTGGCCATCTGACACACCCACATTCATCGACGCGCCACCGATCGAGCCTTGACCACCGAACTCCTGCCGATGCACGCCCGATGGCCGGCGAGCTCCTTGCTCTGGAATGACCGAGATCTGATACTGGGCGACATGTCCACGATCCGTTCCGCCGCGCTGCGGGGGTTCCGCACCACGGTGGCCGAGCTCGGTGGTGACGCGGACGAACTGGCGGCGAAGGCAGGGCTTTCGCCGGTCGCACTCGACAGTGACGACGTACTCGTCGCGGACCTCGCTGTTGCCAGGGTCCTCGAGTCCGCCGCGCGCGAATTGGACTGCCCTGATTTCGGATTGCGGGTGGCCACGCGCCAAGACCTTGGATCACTGGGTCCGCTGGCCCTGGCGATCCGGAACGCGCCAACCGTCGCTTCGGTGCTCGAATGCACATCGCGGTACCTGTTCCTGCACGCCCGGGGAATGAGCGTCGCAGCGGAGGCCGACCCCAACGGGGCGCGAGGGGTATTGGCTCTGCGATATGGGGTCTCGCCGGATGAGCGGGTCGTCTCGGCCCAAGGCATGGATCTGGGACTCGGCTTCCTGCACCGCGCCCTCGAATTCCTGCTGGGAGGCCGATACGGGCTGCGGTCGGTGGACCTGCCTTATCGACCTCGCGCGCCGATCGAGCGGTACGAGCGGTTCTTCGGAGCTCCCGTGCAGATCGCTCGTCCGGCGGCGATGTTGCGGGTGCCACGCAGTATCACCACCCTGCCCCTGGCTGGCGCGGACGAGGCATTGATGCGCTCGGCGTTGACCTTCCTGGCCGAGCAGGCTCCGTTCCGTCCCGCGCCGACCGTCGCCGCACAGGTACAGCATGCGGTGCGGCAGTCGCTGGGCACTACGCCGGCGGAGATCAGTGTCGTAGCCAAGGTTTTGGCGGTGCATCCGCGCACGCTGCAACGGCGGCTGGCCGCGGAGGGCACCTCGTTCGCCGCCATTCTCGACGAGGTCCGCCGCAAGCAGGCCCGCCGCTATCTCACTACCACCGACCTGCCGATGAGCCAGATAGCCGCCATGATCGGGCTGACCGAACAATCCACCCTGACTCGATGCTGCCGACGATGGTGGGACGCCACGCCCCGGGAAGTGCGCCGCGGCACTCAAACACACTGAACTGGCGTTATCGCGGTTCGGATAGTTGGCCAGACTGCCCTGCGCTGTCGCTCAGGGCTAAATAGTTGTCATCTCCAATCAAGTAACAGCAGGTTCGCCACAACAGACTGGGGGCCAAGTAACCTCACGCGACTGTTGAAGGAGAACCAATGTCACTACCCCCCTACGCATTCGAGGGGGCCACCGCGTTGGTCACCGGCGCCGCGAGCGGTATGGGCGAGCAGATGGCATACCGGCTGGCCGAACGCGGCACCAATCTCGTGCTGGTCGACCGTGACGGCGACCGCCTCGGTGACGTCGAGGACGTGCTCGGACAGGCCCACCCGGACCTCGTGGTGGATACCTACACGGTCGACCTTTCCGACCTCGACGGCGTGGAGGTGATGGTCGAGGCGATCCTGGCCCGGCATCGGGGGATCACCTTGCTGATCAACAACGCTGGAGTGGCAATGGGAGGAGGCTTCGCCGATCTCACGCCCGACGAATTCGAATGGGTTCAAGACATCAACTTCCGCGCCCCGGTTGTGTTGACCCGACTACTGCTCCCGACCCTGCTCGCGACACCGGGCAGCCACATCGTCAATGTGTCCAGCCTGTTCGGGCTCATCGCCCCACCAGGGCAAAGCGCCTACGTTGCAAGTAAGTTCGCGCTGCGCGGATTCAGCGAGGCCTTGCGACACGAACTCGCCGATCAGGACGTCGGCGTCACCACCGTGCATCCCGGCGGAATCCGCACCCGGATCGCCGAAACCGCCCACATCGCCGGAGCAACCGACGACGATCAGATACGGGCCGGTCGGGCGACGTTCACCAAATTCCTGACCTATCCAGCAGACAAGGCCGCCGAGCAGATCCTCGACGGCGTCGAGCATCGCAAACCCCGCGTGCTGATCGCTTCCTCCGCCATCACGGCTGATGTCGTAGCCAGGCTGTTCCCGGCCTCGTATCTGTCGGTGCTGCAGCGCTTGAGCCCTGGCCGCAAACGTAAACGCCGTCCGGCGCGCATGCTCTGAAGGTCTGGCGATGACGCCGCCCGCGACGACGCGAGCGGCGTCATCGCCCCGATGGTTCTGCAGGCCGGTTGATCCGCTGAGCGATGATGTCGCCGGTGTTGGTTCGGCTGTCGACGATTGTCTGCGGATGGTCCGCGCGTTCGTCAAATATCGCAGATGCAGATGTGGACGCCTTCGATGACCCGGATGATGTCCACAATCGAGATGATCTGCTCGAGCGCGGTATCGGAGAGCCCTTCAGCCGCCGCGGTGAGCCGGCGCAGGCTGGGATGGCTGATCTGGGCGATGATTTCGACGTTGTGGCCGTGCTGGCACCGGCTGTCGTCGCTGTCCTGATGTTCCTGAGACATGTGAACTCCGTTCCGCGCGTACTGGTTTCGGGGAGGGGCTATTCACTGTGGTGATGTCGAGCAGGTTCCGGCGGCTCGCCGGGGTGATCGCCGGATCTACTCTCGACCCCGACCAGCTCGGCTCGATCGGGGTCAGCAGGGGCGAGGACCTGAGGTCAGGGCAAGGTGGTGACAGTCAGATCGCCATTGGCGTACTGGGCGCGCAAACGCTTCTTGTCGAACTTGCCGACGCTGGTCTTGGGAACCTCGGCCAGGAACGTCCATCGCTCGGGAAGCTGCCATTTGGCGAACTTGCCGGTGAGGAATTCCCGCAGTTGTTCGGCGGTGGCGTCGGTGTTCGCCTCGAGCACGATCGCAACCAATGGCCGCTCGTCCCATTTGTCGTCCGGCACCCCGATGACCGCAGCTTCGGCGACGCCCGGGTGCGCCATGACGGCGTTTTCCAGGTCCACCGAAGAGATCCACTCCCCACCGGACTTGATCACGTCCTTAGCGCGATCAACCAAGGTGAGGAATCCGCGGGGGCTGATCGTGCCGACGTCGCCGGTTCGTAGCCAGCCGTCATCGAATTTGTCCGCGTCGACGACCGCGCCCTCAGGTGAATAGTAGGACGCGGTGATCCACGGTCCGCGGACCTGCAACTCGCCCACTGCTTGTCCGTCATGTGCCAGCACGGTGCCGTTGTCGCCGACCAGGCGCGCCTGCACGCCGGCGGGGAAACGGCCCTGGGTGTAGCGGAATTCCCACTCACTCTCACCGCGGGCTTCGGCCGGCGGGTGAGCGACGCTGCCCAGCGGTGAGGTTTCGGTCATTCCCCATGCCTGCAGGATCCGCACGCCGTGCTGTTCCTGGAAGGAACGCATCATCGATGGAGGCACTGCTGATCCGCCCACCACCGCACTACGCAGATACGAAATGTCCTGGGGTGCGGTCGCGAGTGCGGCCAGCACGCCACCCCAGATGGTAGGTACGGCCGCCGCGAAATTCGGCTTCTGGTCAGCGATGAGTTCGAGCAGCGGTCCCGGTTGCAGGAAGCGGTCGGGCATGAGCAGGTTCGCGCCCGACATCAACGCCGCGTAAGGCAGGCCCCAGGCATTGGCGTGGAACATCGGCACGATCGCCAACACGAGATCGGAATCGTTGCAGCCCATGCCCATCGGCGAGCAGACCTGCATCGCGTGCAGCCAGTTGGAGCGGTGCGAGTACACGACTCCCTTCGGGTCCCCTGTGGTGCCGGAGGTGTAGCACATTGCTGCGGCGCACTTTTCGTCCAGGATCGGGTAGTCGAAAGTGCCGGCCGCGGCGGCGAGCAAGTCGGTGTAGGAATGCACCTGAACACCCTCGGGGGCTGCGAGCGCAGCACCATCCCCGTTCGCGACGATCACGTGGCGCACCGTCTTCAAGTCGGGCAGGTACTGCGCGAACATCGGCACCAGTGAGCCGTCCACGATCACAACCCGATCCTCGGCATGGTTGGCCACATACACCAACTGCTCGGGGAACAACCGAATGTTGAGGGCGTGCAGCACCGCACCCATCGCGGGCACACCGATGTAGGCGACCATGTGCTCGTTGTTGTTCCACATGAAGGTGCCGACCCGGTCACCAACCCCGACGCCCAAGCCGCGCAGCGCATTCGCCAGGCGTGCCGCCTCCGAACCCATCTCGCGGTAGGTCATGGTCCGCACGCCGGAACCGGTCCAAGTGGACACGGTGCTCTCACCGTGGGTTGTCGCCGCGTATCTCAGTAGCGTCGCGAGCGAGAGCGGCTCGTCATGCATGGTGCTCAACATCGGTCAGCGTCTCCTTCGTACATCGGCCGCGCCGCATCGTCCGCGGTGCGGCAGGTGAGCCGGTGCTCGGCTCGAGCCCGGGAATGGCGCCATCGCCTTCCTGGCTGCCACCGAAGCGGTGATGACCACCAAGTTTTGGCAGCACCGGCAACAAGAACTTGTCTGCACGCGACAAGAATTTGACTCTGAACGACAGCGCTCGAAACAACACCGGGCCACTGCGTCGAGGTAACGCACCCGGATCCGTACATGGATCCGCGCGATCTCCTGATCGCCGCTCGTCCACTGACGCCCGTGCGGGCGGGTGACTACGTCCTCGGGGGTGAGCCCTCGCGCAACAAATACTTGATTCGTTGCATCAGATGTGAGTATGTTGCATCTATGAGTGGTCTCGGTCACAACAATGCTCTCGGCAACCAGGCGGTTGCCCTCGCACGGCGCAAATTCCTCGCCGGCGACCGGCTGGACATGCAGAAACTCGCCACCGAACTGGGTGTCGACCGGTCGACCTTGTTCCGCTGGGTCGGCAATCGCGACCAGCTGCTCGCGACGATCTTGTGGTCGCTGGCCGAACCGACTCACCGCGCCGCGGTGGAGGCGACCAACCGCACCGGCGTGGCCCGGATCGCCGACGTGACGCGCGTGTTCGGGCAAGCGTTGATCGACGCGCCGTTCTTCAGGACGTTCCTGCGCCGCGAACCCGAGCGAGCGCTGCGGCTGCTCACCACCAAGGACAGCCCGGTCCAGCACGAAATCGTCAACGCCATCGAGCGCGTCGTCCAGCAGGAACTGGACCGCGGTCATCTCATCCATCCACTGTCCGCGCACGACCTGGCCTATCTGATCGCGCGCATCGGCGAATCGTTCATCTACGCCGACCTGATCACCGGCGACAACCCCGACGCAGCCAAGGCCGCTCTCGCGGTGGCGGCGCTGCTGGGTGATCCGACCTATACCCCGAAGGGAATCTTTTCATGACTGCGTCCGGGCACTGTAGCCCCCAATTCGACCAGCTACGAACAACATTCGAGCAGAACATCGCCTCGGGCGAAGAACTGGGCGCCTCGATCGTTATCGACATCGACGGCGAGACCGTGGTCGATCTGTGGGGCGGTTACCGCGATAGCGAACGAACCAGACCCTGGGAAAAAGACACCATCACCAATGTTTGGTCCTGCACCAAGACCGTCACCAGCCTGGCAGTGCTGATGCTCGTGGACCGCGGCCTGCTCGACGTGCGCGCACCCGTAGCGACGTACTGGCCCGAATTCGCCGCCAACGGCAAAGAACACATCGAACTGCGCCACCTGCTCTCGCATACCTCCGGTGTCTCGGGCTGGGAGCCCCCCTTCGGCCTCGACGACCTCTACGACTGGGATCTGGCCAGCTCGCACCTGGCCGCGCAGGCACCGTGGTGGGAACCAGGAACCGCGTCGGGATACCACGCCCAGAACTTCGGACAGCTGCTCGGGGAAGTCGTTCGCCGGGTCACAGGCAAGACCCTCGCGCAGTTCGTCACCGAGGAAATCGCCCGTCCCCTGGACGCCGATTTCCAGATCGGTGCACGCGAAGCCGATTGGCCCCGCATCTCCGATGTCGTGGCCCCGCCGCCGCTTCCGTTCGAACTCACCGCGCTGCCCGAGGACAACCTGCTGCGCAAGACCCTCGGCACACCCCCGCTGGACGCGGACGCCGCGAACACCGAAGCGTGGCGGCGCGCGGACCTGGGCGCTTATAACGGCCACGGCAACGCTCGCTCACTCGCGCGCATCATGTCCGTCATTCCACGCGGCGGAACCGTCGACGACATCACGCTGCTGAGCCCGGCCACGATCGAGCTGATTTTCGAAGAACAGAGCAACGGACCCGACATGGTGTTGGGCGTCCCGATGCGCTTCGGCATCGGGTACGGCCTGCCGCACAAGCGACTCGTCCCGTACATCCCCGATGAACGGATCTGCTTCTGGGGCGGCTGGGGCGGCTCGATGGTCGTGATGGATCTGACCCGCCGCATGACCATCACCTACGCGATGAACAAAATGGGCGCCGGCCTCATCGGTTCACCTCGAAGCGAGGCCTACGTCCGCGCCCTCTACCAGGCGATCGACGCCTGATCCCCCGCCGCAACCAGCCCGGCCGCCGTGCTTCGAGAGCCGGCCGGCGCCTCGCCCGGAAAGGTCGACACGCTTATGGCTTGGGACGGCGATCGGCCGTGACTGCCGAGGACTGGATATCGCCCGAAGGTGATGTGCACGTGCGAATCTGGTTGGCTGGCATAGTCTTCGACTACGCCGCCACCGTGGCGGCGGTACGCAACTTGATCCTCGATTGGACACGAAAGCCTTGGTGCACAATCGAGTTGATACCTGACGCCATCGACGCCAGTCCTGTGCTACCACGCCTGCCGTGTGAACGGCTGTTCAACGGACCGTGATCGGAAGCGCCGAGCCGTCCGTTCCGCGAACAAGCCTTGCCGGATGCGGCATCAGGTAGCCGAATCTGTTCACACCCCGACGGTTTCACACAGCCGCTGTTGAATCTCGCAGCAGCGGCTTCATCGATCGATTCGACACTCCAAGAACACCATGCGAGCCGCAGCTCACCGACCATCGCCTACCGGTGGTGAGTTCTCCATGCGCTGTGGCCGGCGAGAGGCTCACCCGCAATGTCCATACCGCATGCCCCAACTCCACTGCTCCGCATCGGCCTCGTCGCTGCGGTCGCTGCCGCGGCCCTGCTGTACTGGGGCTCGGCGCGCGATCGGCCGATCCGACCCTCGAATCACCTGTCGGCAGACTTCCGCAACACCGCAGGCATCTTCGAGGGAAACCCCGTCACGGTGCTCGGACTCGAGGTCGGGACCGTGGACAAGATCGTCTCACACGGGGCCTACAACGACGTCTACATGAGCATCGATCCCTCCGTTCAGCTGCCCGAACATGTAGTGGCAGCAATGGTCTCACCCTCGATCATCACCGACCGGCACATCGAACTCACACCCCGATACACCGGCGGCCCGACACTGCCGACCAACGCGCACCTGCCTGTTGAGCAGACCCGCACTCCCGTCGAGCTCGACACGATGATCAAGACAATCGATGAGTTCGCCGCCGCTCTCAAACCCGAGACCGGTTCCGACGACGGGCCCCTCTCGGGACGGGTGCTCTACCCGATGGTCAATGGGCAGGGCGAAAGGATCCGAGATACCCTCGCGGCTCTGTCCGGGGCGCTGAAAGCCGGCGCCGACAACGGCGGTGCGATCGCCGGCATCATCGTCAAGCTCAACGAGCTGACCACCATGCTGGCCGACAACGACCAATCAGCCCGCGAGTTCGGCAACAAGATGACGCAGCTCGTGACATTACTGGCCCAGCAATCCCCAGGCCTGCAGGCCACCCTCGATCAGCTCAACGCGACACTCGGCAACACCAGCGGAGCATTCAGCCAATACCAGGATCAGCTCGCGGGAACCCTTTCCGCACTCACCACCGTCACCGCCCAACTACGCGCAAACGCCGCCGGTCTGACCGACATCGTCGACATCACGCCACTGCTCTTCGAGAACATCGACCGATCCGTGAACCGAGACCAGCGCTACGTCCGCAGCCACGCCCTGCTCGGCACCGCCATCGGGAGCGGCGAGATGCTCAGCCTCTTCTGCGAACGCATCCAGATGCGAGCCGACGGCTGCCGCACGGGCCGCATCGACGATTTCGGGCCCGACTTCGGAATCACCGCGGCACTACTCGGACTAACCCGCTGAAGAACAGGATGGCCGCCGGCGCCACGACAGTGCGTTCCTTCCGAGAAACAGGGCCATGAACCACACCGCGACGGACCCGTTCCTCGAGCAGGGAAGTGACATTCGAGCGCCCGGTCATCACCCGCGGTTCCGACAACGACGAGCCAGTGGTGTGGCCGGAGCCGAGTCGGCTCGAATCGTGGTGGGACGCCGTCATGCACCCCGCCGAGCCACCCGCGTGACCTGAACTGCGACGCGTAGCGTTCGTCATCACCATCGGCTCCCGATGCAGGAACCCTCCGGCAGGGCCCGGGCCGTCGCATCGGGCAAGGCTGGCGAGCGCGCTGTAAGGCGGCACACCGCGCTGACCGAACCGGCCACCACCGACAGCCCAGACACAGCCGAGCCCCGCCCGGAACACCGGGCGGGGCTCAATCAGTCTGCGCACGTAGCGGTTCGACCGCCGACTACGCGTTCTTCGATGGTGCGAGGCTCAGACGTTGAAGCGGAATTCCACGACGTCGCCGTCCACCATGACGTACTCCTTGCCTTCCATCCGCACCTTGCCCGCGGACTTGGCGGCGGCCATGGAGCCGGCGGCGACGAGGTCGTCGAAGGCGACGATTTCGGCCTTGATGAAGCCGCGTTCGAAGTCGGTGTGGATGACGCCGGCGGCCTTGGGGGCGGTGTCGCCCTGGTGGATGGTCCAGGCGCGGGCTTCCTTGGGGCCGGCCGTGAGGTAGGTCTGGAGGCCGAGGGTGTGGAAGCCGGCGCGGGCCAGGGCGTGCAGGCCGGGTTCGGTCTGGCCGATGGACTCGAGGAGTTCGAGGGCGGATTCCTCGTCGAGTTCGAGGAGTTCGGCTTCGACCTTGGCGTCGAGGAAGACGGCGTCGGCGGGGGCGACGGCGGCCTTCAGTTCTTCCTTCTTGGCCTCGTCGGTGAGGATCGACTCGTCGGCGTTGAAGACGTAGAGGAACGGCTTGATGGTGAGCAGCGACAGTTCCTTGAGCAGATCGGTGTCGATCTGCGCGCGGGCGGCGAACAGCGTCTTGCCGCCGTTGAGGATCTCCTGCGCCTGCTTGGCGACGTCGGCGACCGGCTTGCGGTCCTTCTTGACCCTGGCTTCCTTCTCGAGCCGGACCACGGCCTTCTCGAGGGTCTGCAGGTCGGCGAGGATGAGCTCGGTCTCGATGACCTCGATGTCGGACAGCGGGTCGACCTTGCCGTCGACGTGGATCACGTCGTCGTCGGCGAACACGCGCACGACCTGGCAGATGGCGTCGGCCTCACGGATGTTGGCGAGGAACTTGTTGCCCAGCCCCGCGCCCTCGGACGCGCCCTTCACGATGCCCGCGATGTCGACGAACGACACCACGGCGGGCACCAGCCGCTCGGAGGAGAAGATCTCAGCCAGCTTGCCCAACCGCGGGTCCGGCAGCGGCACCACGCCGACATTCGGCTCGATCGTGGCGAACGGGTAGTTCGCGGCCAGCACGTCATTGCGCGTCAGAGCGTTGAACAGCGTCGACTTTCCGACGTTGGGCAGGCCGACGATTCCGAGGGTGAGACTCACGAGAGTGGGAGTCTACCCGTCGCCCCGGACCGGGCGATCACCCCAGGTCCGGGGCTGCCACGCCGTTCAGGCGCGCGGGGTGCGGCCGAGGTAGGCGAGCAGTTCGGCGACGACGGGGGTATCGGTCGCGGGGGCGTCGGTGACGACGGGGGCGAAGACGCCGTAGTCGCGCAGCGGCTCGATGAGGCCGCGGGACGCGGTGAGCAGGTGGGCGGCCAGCTCGTCGGTGAGGGGTGAGGGCTGGCCGGTGCCGATGGCGATGTCCCAGGCGTGGACGGCGGCGTCGAGGGCGCACATGACGGCGGCGACCGGGGTGGGGAGTTCGCCGTGCGGGAGCGGGGTGGGGACGGTCTCGGTGCCGTCGGTGACGGTGGCCCAGGCGGTGGCGGTGGGTTCGATTGCGGCGGAGACCAGTTCGGCCGCGCCGCCGTCGATGCTGCCGGACGGCTCGAAGGGGTTGTAGGCGGGGCCGTCGCCGATGCCGAGGAACTTGGCGTAGGCGAGCTGGTCGCCCGCGGCGTGCTGGACCACCTGGGTGACCGTCCAGTCGGAGCAGGGGGTGGGGTTGTCCCACTGGTCCGGGCCGACTCCGGCGACGACGTCGGCGAGCGCCTGGTGGGAGGCGGCGAGCACGTCGCGCCAGACCGGGGCGAGGGCGGCGGCGGGCGAGTTGTCGGTCTGCGGGTTCGCGTTCATTGTTCTTGCCTCTCAGGTCGTTTCGATCCGTTGAGATAAAGGTATGACCTGATTAGGCTAGATTTCTTCCTAATCAAGGAGCCGAGCGAAAGAAATCGATGTGACCTCCCCCACAACCCGTTTGCTCCGCCTGTTGACGCTCCTTCAGGAAGGCACCCATACCGGCCGTGACCTGGCCGAACGCCTGGATGTCACCGACCGCACGCTGCGTCAGGACATCGCTCGGCTGCGCGATCTCGGGTACCCAGTGCACGCCGCCCGTGGGCCGGTCGGCGGTTACCGACTCGGACAGGGGGCCACCATGCCTCCGCTGCTGCTCGATGACGACGAGGCCGTCGCGGTGGCCGTCGCCATGAATGTGGCGGCCGACGGCAGCACCGGGATCACCGATATCCAGGCCAATCTCGAACGCGCCCAATCGAAGCTGGATCGCATCCTCCCGAAACGGCTGCAGCGGAAGGTCACCGCCCTGCGCACGGTGACCGATATCGGCCCGGCCGTCACCGGCTCCCGGGAGCCGGACGCTCCCGTGCCCGCCGAGACCCTCGCCACCCTGGCGACCGCCATCCGCGGCGCCACCACCCTGCATGCCGATGGTGTGGAGTTGGAGCCCTACCGGCTGATCAGCTGGCAACGCCGCTGGTATCTGGTCGCCTACAGTCTCGCCACGCATGCCTGGCAGGCGCTGCCCGTGGCGTCGATGTCCGAGATCCGGCCCGGTACACGCCATTTCGCCGCACGAGCGCTACCCGACTCGGATCTCGTCGCCTTCGTGCTGCGTGAAATAGCCTCCACCGGTTGGCAAGTCCACGCCCGGGTCACGGTGCTGGAGCCCGCCGAGACCGTCATCGCCCGAATCAACCCGACGGTCGGCGTGGTGGAGCCGCTCGACGACTCCTCCTGCCTGCTGTTGACCGGGGCCGACCGCCTGGAGACGATCGCCATCTACCTCAGCATGCTGATGATGGACTTCCGCGTCGCCGAGCCGCCGGAACTCGTCGCGCATCTGCGCACCCTCGCCCGGCGCTACGCGGCCGCCACGGAGTGAGGATTACCGCGCGATCGTCTGCTCGGACAGCACCGTGAAATGACGGACCGTTCCCGACAGTTCCGGTAGCTCGACGGGTGCTGTCCAGGTGCGAAATCCGTCGACACTGTCACTGTAGAAGTACTTTCCTTCGGTGTAGGCGTCGAAGTAGATCCGATGGCCGCCACTTGGTAGTGCGACCACGCACTGTCCTTCCCGGGGCGCGCCCCATCCGGCCCAGTCGCCGAGGCCGATGAACCGGTACGGCCCGAGCGGATGCGGGGCGACCGCGAGTTCGATGAACTTGGTGGATTCGTTCTTGGCGAACGCGTAGTAGCTCCCGTCGTTCGCCACGATGGTGGTGTCGATGAAGCCGAGGTGACCGGGCTGCTGCGGTCCGATTCCGATCAGCGGAATCGGCGGGCTCCAGATCGGGCGAGCCGGGTCGGTCGCGATCATCAGGTAGGGGGTGAACCCGTGCCCCTGCGAGATGGAGACGAGTACACCGACGAAGCCGGGCATGTGGGTGAACCACTTTGGCGCCCACGCGGCTTCGGCTTTCGGAACCGGCACCGGCACCGGGTAGTCGGACACATGGGTCCAGTTGATCCGGTCGGTACTGCGCGCGAATCCGATCGTATGGCCGTCCCCGGCCGTGGTGTAGGTGAGGTAATACGACCCATCGGTATGTCTCAGCAGACTGGGGTCTCGAACCAGCCCGGCCGGGGGCCGATAGGCATTCGCACCGAGCAGCTCGAAGTTGGTCGCGTCCTGGGATTCATAGACGTACAGCTCGGAGTCACTGCTGTTGGTGAACGCGGTCATCGTGTACCGGGTCCCCGCGGCTGCCCGCGCCACCGCCGACCGCGCCCCGACCCCGGCTCCGAGCGAGAACAAGGCGATCGAAGCCAGTACGGATCGCCGATTCCAGCGGATCATGTCCATCCACCGGATTATTCAAGGCCCGATTGCCGACACGTAGCCGCCGCGCCGCGAAATTCGCGATCGCGGTCACCTTTCCATCGCGGGGACGAGCTCGGTTTCGGGAATCTCGGTGCCGTGCAGCGAGGTTCCGGCGGTTTCGCGGAGAAAGGCGCAGGCGACCAGTCCGATGAGAGAAGCCGCGACCATATAGCCCGCCGGGAACAACGACCAACCGGTGTGTTCGATGACGGCCTCGTTCACCAGCGGCGCGGTACCGCCGAACAGAGCGGTGGACACGTTGTAGCCCAAGGCGAATCCGGCGTACCGGACGTGAGTCGGGAAGATCGCCGGGAAAGTGGAGCTGATCGTCGACAGCTGCGGCACATACAGCAGTCCGAGCACCACGAATCCGATGACAGCCCAGACGGTTCCGCGCCCCATCAGCCAATACATGGGTATGGCGGCGACCGCGAGCCCCACCAGCGAGACCAGCCACATCGGACGCCGGCCGACCCGATCCGACAGCCGGCCGAAGAACGGCAGCGACACCATCATCACCAGCTGGCCGATCAACATCATGGCGGTGGTGGTGGATTCGCCCAGGCCGATGGTCCGCTGCAGGTAGGTGGGCTGGTAGGTGAGCAGCGTGTAGTTCACTACGTTGAGCGCCACGACCAGGCCGATCAAGGTGAGTAGTTCACGCCGGTAGGTGGTGAGCACCGCGCGCAGCCCGCCCGGCGGGGTCTCCGCCTCGGACAGCTCGGTGAACACCGGCGACTCGTCCAGTCTGCCGCGCAGGTACCAGCCGGTCAGGCCCAGCGGCACGGCCAGCAGGAAGGGAATGCGCCAGCCGCCCGCGTACATGGCGTCCGAGCCCAGGGCCAGCTGACAGGCCAGCACGACCGCCGAACCGCCGACGAATCCCGCGAGGGTGCCGAATTCGAGGAAGCTGCCCAGGAATCCGCGGCGGCGATCCTCCGCGCATTCGGCAAGATATGTTGCGGCGCCGCCATATTCGCCGCCGGTGGAAAAGCCCTGCACGACGCGCAGCAGAATCAGGAGAATCGGCGCGAACACCCCGGCCACGGCGTGAGTCGGCAGCAGACCGATGGCCCCGGTGGCCGCCGACATGATCAGGATCGTGGTCGCCAGCACGGCTTTCCGCCCGATCCGATCGCCCAGCGGTCCCCACACCATGCCGCCCAGCGGCCGCAGCAGGAACGAGACCGCGAACCCCAGCATCGTCCCGAGCGTGCCCAGCGATCCCGGGAAGAAGGCGGATGTGAGATATCCGGCGGTGGCCGCATACACCCCGTAGTCGAACCACTCGGTGGCATTGCCCATGGCACTCGCGGCAACCGACCTCCGCAACGGAAGCCCGGCGTTGCTCGATTCCGTCATCTCTCGCATGTAACAAACCGATACCCACGCTATTCGTCCACAAACCGCGGCGACCTCGAATGCCCTGTCGCCGGCCATTGCCACCAGCGTCTAAACCCGAACGTGATCGTTCCCATAACACCGATCGATTTCCTGAACCGCGAGCGCCGATTTCGCTCTCGAGGAATGATTCGACAGACGATTCGTCCTTGCTCGGAGGGGAAATGAGCGACGAAATCAGCGGCATGCCTATCGACTACCGTACGAATCCGCTCGGCGCGGCTCGCCAGGGCACGAACCCGACAGTCCTCACGCGCATGCGAACCGGCTGGGCGGTAATCGGTTCCACCCAACACCTCCCCGGCTACTGCCTGCTGATCCATGACGGCCAGGCCGATCAACTCACCGAACTCCCCCGTCCTGACCGTGTGGCCTTCATGCACGACCTGATCATTCTCGGCGAAGCGATCGAAACAGCGTGCCGTGCAGCCGATCCCGACTTCTGGCGTATCAATTACGAAGTCCTCGGCAATAGTTGGCACCACCTCCACGGCCATGTCCACGCCCGCTACCGATGGGAACAGGACGACCTCCGCACCGGCCCGGTTCACCTCTACGGTGCGGCCCGCAACGCCTCCGAACATCTCCTCGGTCCACAGCACGATGCCCTCCGTGACGCGATCACGGCCGCACTGGTGTCGATACTCGACCAGGATTGATCACCGCGATCGATTGCCATTGGTTCGCCATCGCCATAACACCCGCCAGTGGGCACACTCGCGGAGGCATACACTCGCGCGGGCGGCTGGATCAGCTGGCCTGCGCCGATCTCATCGATTTCAATTAACGAGCAATATCATTGCTACAAATTAGCTGCACTTGTCAGAAGTGCAGGTCCTGCGCACTCGACCGATGGAGGATGCGTTGCCCAGAACACTGAGGTTCCGTCCCGCTCGCACGACCCTCGCCCTACTCGCGACGGTCGCGGTAGCGGCGACCGCGGCGGCCTGCTCGTCGGACTCCTCGTCCTCGGAGTCCACGTCGCCGACCGCCGCCGATCGCGACGACGCCGCGGTGAACGCGTACGTCTACACCTACCCGCTGGTCACCATGGAGCTGACTCGGCGGCAGCAGACCAATGTCCCGGCCCCGGATCCCGCCAAGGGCGTCGCCCCGATGAATCAGCTGGCGCCGTTGAACTTCCTGCCGGACGCGAATTTCAAGAATGTCGTCCGCCCGAACGTGGACACCCTCTACACGTCGATGCTGTTCGATGTCGCCAAGGAACCCCTGGTGGTCAGCGTGCCCGCGATGGGCGATCGGTACCACCTGTTCCCGATTCTCGACATGTGGACCAATGTGGACCACTCCGCCGGACCGCGCACCATCGACGACGCGGGCAAGGGCTACCAGTTCGCCATCGTCGGCCCGAACTGGAAGGGCGACCTCCCCGCGGGCGTCCACGAATACCGGCTGCCGACCGACGGCGGCTGGATGCTCGGCCGGATCCAGATCGACGGCCCCGACGACATCCCGAACGTGACCGCCATCCAGGACAAGATGACCGTGGTCCCGCTCAGCTCCTACAACCAGCCCTACAGCCCGCCGCAGAACGCCGACCTGCACCCCGAGTGGCCGTCGAATCAGCCCGTGGCCGAGTACATCCACAAACTGACCCCGCAGCAGTACTGGGACCTGTACTACGAGAGCCTGTCCCACACCCAAACGCGCCCTGACGACAAGGACGCGCTGCGCCAGTTCTCCGACATCGGCTGGAGCCCGAACCAGAAACTGGACCTGTCCACATTGCCGAGCGCCGACCGCACCCGCTGGGAGCAGGCGTATCCGACGGCCCTCGGCAAGATCGAAACCGACATCCAGAACAAGCCGGTCAACGGCTGGAAGACCGCGCGCACCGATATCGGCAACTACGGCACCGACTTCAGCGCCCGCGCCATCGTCTCCTACGCCGGCCTGGGCGCGAACCTCCCCCAGGACGCCCTCTACCCGGGAGCCCACGTCGACGACAAGAACAACCAACTCAACGCCGACCACAACTACGTCCTGCACTTCCCCGCCGACAAGATCCCCCCGGTCCACGGCTTCTGGTCCCTCACCATGTACGACGGCAAGGGCTTCTTCGTCCCCAACCCCATCAACCGCTACGCCCTCCGCGGCGAACTCCTCCCCAAGAACCCCGACGGCTCGGTAGACATCTACATCCAACGCGAAACCCCGGGCCCCGCCAAAGAATCCAACTGGCTCCCCGCCCCCACCACCGGCGACTTCAACCTGATGCTCCGAACCTACTGGCCCGACCAGAAGATCATCGACGGCAACTGGAATCCCCCAGCAGTTACCACGAACTGATGAGCCGGGCGCGACCGGCCACAATGACCTGAAAATTCCTGCATGGAGTCCGAGCTGATCAGCCTGGCAGTTGCGGGGGTCGGCGTGGCCGGCACGTTCGGGGCCGCGGTGGCCGCTCAATGGACCACGCGGGCACGTCGAACTGCAACCTCAGAGGCGATACCGGCTCGCATCGGAGTGAGCATGGGATCCCATCGCTCGAAGCCATGTCGGAGTATCAGGCGATCGCCGATATCTCGCCGTCCTCGAAGTGAATCGACTGGTGCAGGCGGCCGCCGAGGGCGGCCGCGTAGCGCGCGAGCAGTTCGTAGCCGGCGATGCTGCCCTGCTCGATCTGGGAGATACGCCCCTTGGTCACGCCCATCCGCTGCGCGAGCTGTTGCTGCGTCATCCCTCTGGAGCGCCGAATCTCGGCAAGCCGATGGCCGATCATCTCCGCGAGTAGCTCTTCTTTCCCGGCGGCAACGGCTTCTTCGCCACCCGCCCGTTCGACGAACTCCCCGCGGACGTCCTTCCACCGCGAGTATCCGCTCATCCGTGACCCTCCATCTCTTTCCGCCGCTGCGTCATATAGCTCTCGTACCGCTGCTCCGCCAGTGGAATCGCCACCCGATACCAAGACTGCCATCGCTTGTATTTGTCGCCCGCCACCAGCATGATCGACGACCGCCACGGATCGAAGGCGAACAGGATTCGTACGGTGCCCGACCTCAACTCCTTCAGATTCGTAATCGACGAACCCACGACGGTGTCGACCAGCGGACGTCCCAGACCCGGACCGAGCTCCGCTAGCAGATCGACCGCCTGCACCACCCGCCGATAGTCGGGTTCTTCCAACTGTGTGATCCACTCACGGACCTCATCGACCACGTAGATGTCCCACTCTTGGTCTGCCACCCGCAGAAGTATAGAAATAACTATACTCGCCAGGCTTGCTTCAGGCTATTTCGGCCTATGGATCCGCTTGATCGTGTAGTACCGCACCGGAATCCCGCGCCGCGCCAACCCTTGCTCCAGCAGCGTCTCCTCGTGCCGCATCGGCCCCTTGCCGGAGTACTGGAGGAACGCGGTGGCGAACATCCGCCAATCCTGCCCTACCGGACCGCCTGGATTCGTGTTCGAAAGCGAGCGGCAACCAGACCTACAGCAGGACAATTGGTTTCGTGGAGGATCGAATGCGGGCGTGGTCGTTTCCTGGCAGTTACGAGGATGGGCGGGGGCGGGTGGCGATCAAGTGGCGGATCGAACCGTATGCGGTGGCGGGGTGGGCGGGAGGGTACGAGATTTCGACGGTGGTTCGGGGGATACCGCTCAGCGGGGGTGATTTGGATTGCATCGAGCCGGATCCGCCGGACCCCCGGGCGCGGGAGGTGCTGTCGCTCGATGATCGGTTCGACGCACTCACACGATGCAGGCTCACCGGCGAGTTGCCGTGCACTGTCGCGGTCTCGGGGGTTCGGCGAGCGGAGGTCGTCCGGTTCACGTTGAATCTCACGCCGGATACACAGCGCGACACGCTGCGGCTCAGCTTGGCGCTGAACGGCACAGCGTACGAAACCGATTGCCACACTTTTGAAACCGGGCTACTGAAACTGATCACGGCGTTGCCGGAGGGCACATCGCTGGTGTGCTGCTACACCTGCCTGTATGCCGATTACTCTCCGGTGAACGGCCCGATCATGGGTATGCGTTGTTATCGCGAGGCCAAGGAGCAGTATCTGGCGGTCAGGGCCGAGCCTGACATCTGGAATGTCCCGGCGACCGAGGCGGTCCCCGAAACCTATCTATGTTCGCAGTACCGGGTCCGCATCCCCGGCACCGGTTACCGCGGATAGCGCTGGGACGACTTGTGGGGCGGGCATGGAGGCGGGATCAAACCCGCGACGTCTACACAGCCTGGATGACCTCTACCAACTGAGTTACTCCATGCTCAGGTTCCTGGCATCGGTGCCGTCTATCCAATATCGTTCGGCTAGCGAGGAGGGTCGGCGACAAAGACAACCGGCTGGCCGGTGATGCGCGCGATGGTGGCGAAATCATGGTCGTCACAGAGGATTGTGAGCCGGTGATGTTCCGCGGTGGCGGCGATGAGCAGGTCGACGGGCCCGGCCGACCGATGCGTTCTATGCTCGGTCATCAGCTGTTGAACGGCTTCCGCGCGTTCGTAGACCCGGTCCGGCATCGCAACCCATCCAAACAGGTCCCGCAGCAGTCGCTGCTTCTCCAGCCTGTCCGCCAATGACCTTGCCGAATAAAGGAATTCGAGTTCGACGGCGGGGCAGGTCGCGATGACTCCTGCCGTCAGCTGATCCATCCATGACTGACGAAGCTTGTCCTGCAGGATCCGAAAAAGGCCCGACGTGTCGATGAGATAGAGGGCTGGAGTCACTTGCGGTAGGCCGCCTTGTTGTCGAGGAATTCATCGAAGTCGCCGCGATCAGCCATCTCGCCCAGCCGGGCAAGCGCACGGACGCGTACCAGCCGCTGCCCCACTTCGCGAAGCGCGGCGTTGACCGTGTCTTTCTTGGTCTTCGTGCCCAGCACCTCGGCAGCGATCGCCAGAGCTTCTTCATCGATCTCGATGGGAGTCTTCGAGCCGGCCATGTCGCAACCTCCAGATATCCAGGAACTCCTAGTCGGATACCCAAGGTTACCAATAGCTGTGACCAGGAACAATGGCGCGTTAGAGCACGCGGGTTATCGGCTAGCGGCCGCCGAGGCCGGAGAGGGCTATGCCTCGGACGAAGGCGCGTTGGGCGAGGGCGTAGACGAGGAGGAGGGGGAGGAGGATGACGGTGGCGGCTGCCATGAGGAGGGGCCAGTTGGTGGAGTATTGGCCTTGGAGGCGGACGAGGCCGAGGGTGGCGGTGGCGTAGTCGTTGCGTTGGATCATGATCAGGGGCCAGAGGAAGTCGTTCCAGACGGTGATCCAGGTGAGGACCGCGAGGACCATGACGGCGGGTTTGGTGTGTGGGAGGAGGACTCGCCAATAGGTTTGCCAGGGGGTGCAGCCGTCGAGGGTGGCGGCTTCTTCCAATTCCACTGGGAGGGTTCGGAAGAACTGGCGCATCAGGTAGGTGCCGAAGGCGCTGCCGAAGAGGCCGGGGACGATCATGGACCAGGGGGTGTCCATCCAGCCGAACGCGCGCATCAGCAGGAATTGCGGGATGACGGTGACGGTCAGCGGGACCATGAGGGTGGCCAGGTAGCCGAGGAAGAGGGCCTCGCGGCCGGGGAACTCCAGGCGGGCGAAGGCATAGCCGGCCAGGGAGCAGAAGAAGACTTGGCCGATGGTCACGCAGGCCGCGTAGATGACGGTGTTCAGGAGCATGTGGCCAAGGGGGATGGAAGCGAAAGCTTCGCGGTAGTTGGACCATTGGGGGTGCGACGGCAGCGGGGCGGCGTCGGTCAGTTCACCGTCGGATTTCAGGGAGGCCGAGATGGACCAGAGGATCGGGGTGAGGGCGCACCAGGCCACGGCGATCAAGGCCAGGTAGGTGAGGACGGCGGAGGTCAGGCGGCGTTTCATCGGTCCACCTCGGCGCGACGGGACAGCCACTGCTGGATGAGGGTGAAGGCCAGCAGGATCGCGAAGATCACCCAGGCCAGGGCCGACGCGTAGCCGACTTCGTAGAAGCGGAAGGCGTTCTGGAACAGCATGATTCCCAGCACATAGGTACCGGTTTCGGGGCCGCCGTTGCTGCCGGTGAGGGCGTACGCCTGGTCGAAGGCCTGGACGGAGTTGATGACCGTGATGACGAGGACGAAGGACAGAGCGCCTCGGATCAGGGGAAGGGTGATGGAGACGAACCGGCGGAAGCCACGGGCACCGTCGATCTTCGCTGCCTCGTAGAGGTTTTCGGGGACGCCCTGCATGGCGGCCAGCAGAATCACCGTCGCGAAGGGCACCGACTTCCACACCGTGACCAGACTCAAGGACACCATGGCCCAGTGCGGGTCGGTCAACCACGGGATCGGGCCCACGCCGATCCAGCCCAGCAGGATATTGGCGAGACCGTCATCGCTGGCGAAGATGAAGCGGAAGACCACCGCCATCGCCACGGTCGACGCCACCAACGGCAGGAACGCGATGGTGCGGAAGACCCCGATGGCCCGCAACTTCCGGTTCAGCAGCGCGGCCACAGCAAGGCTGATCACCACCGTCGGTACCAGGGTCAGCACCGTGAACACGGCCGTATTCCGCAGCGCGATATAGAACAGCGGATCCTCGGAGATCAACCGCCGGTAATTCGCCACCCCCACGAACCGCGGCGGACTGAACAGATCCCACGAGTGAAAACTCAGATACAGCGAGAACCCCAGCGGGAACAGCATGAACACGAGGATCGCGGCCACATTCGGCGCGACGAACAACGTCCCGGCCCGCGCCCGCCGCCGATCCAGCTCCGATCCCCGTCTCATACCGCCGCCCGCAACAACTGGTCGATATCCGAAGACGTCTGCCCACCCAGCGATTCCGCCGACGCCGCACCCCGCAACACGCGATTGCAGCCCCGCTCGAGCAATGCTTCCACCTTGCCCCACAAGGGCGTCACCGCCAGTGGACGAGAATTCTCCGGCCCCTCGGTGAAGACCTCCAGATTCCGGACCCCCGGATGCGCCGCCGCGAATCCCGCCGACCGCATGGCCGACCGCAACACCGGCACGAACAGCCCCGATTCGGCGATGATGGCCTGCCCTTCCGGCCCGGTCGCGAATTTCACGAACTCCCACGCCTGTTCCCGGCGCGGACTGCTCGCGGCGATGGCCAGCCCGGTGCTGCCGATATCGGTGATCGCCCCGGGTCCCCCGTGCGGCCCGACCGGCAGCACGGTCACGTCGAAGTCCAGCCCGTCCCGGTCGGCGAACTCCGAGTACAGCCAGTGCCCGCCCAGGAGCATGGCGGCCTTCCCGCTGCGGAACAGGTCCTGCGCCGAAACGGACTGCCGGTCGCCGACACTGGGCGCGACCCGATGCCGCACCGCGAGGTCGGCGTAGAACTGGAGCCCGGCCGCGAACCGCGGGTCCCCCAGATTCGTGTGGTCCGGCCGCACCGGCGGGCTGAACCATTCGGTGCCGTTGTTCATCCCGAAGCAGGCCGCCGAGAAGTACGGCACCCACGCGTCCACGAAACCCCATTGGCGAGTGCGCCCGTCGGCGTCCCGGTGGGTGAGGGTCCGCGCGGCGGCCAGGAACTCGTCGAAGCTCCACGCCGCGGACCAGCGCACCGGCGGCTGGATCCCGGCGTCGGCGAACAGCTTCCGGTTGTAGTAGAGGAACACCCCGGACCATTGCTCGGGCAGCGCGTACTGCCCGCCGCCCCACGCGAACGTGTCACGCAGCGTGACATACCCGTCCGCCCGCAGCCGCGCCGCGTAATCCGGTTCCCGATCCAGGAATTCACGCAGGTCGGCCAGCACCCCGCGATCCGCGAGCCCCGCGTACAACAGCTCCCACGCCATCAGCACGTCCGGGCATTTGCCGCCCGCGCAGTAGGTGAGCATCTGCTGCAACGGATCCGGCCCGGACATGATGGTGCGGATCCGGATGTCGGGTCGCCGCCGCTGGAATTCGTCGATGATCCGCAGCCGCGCCCGCGCCTCCTCCGGCCGCGCCTGGAAGAAGAAGGTGACCGCGTCGTCGTCCCCGCCCGCGCAGCCGCCGGCGGCGAGCAGCGCACCGGCCGCGGCCGAGCGCAGCAGGGTCCGCCGGTCGAAACCGTCGCGCGCACCGCCGATCTCCCGTACACCGGCCGGGCGGGGGTGCTGCGGCATCGCGTCTCCTCGGGTCGCGGACGATCGCGGCGGGGTCATGACTCGGGCGACGGGGCGGCCGGAAGGATATATCCGTGAACTAAACGAACTAATGCCACCACCGTGACGTGGATCTCGAACCAGCATGGCAGCATACGGGGAGCTACCCGCGACACGTCGAAAACACGCGAACTCGCGGGCATCGCACCGGATCGCAACACCCCCGCCGACCCCGGTACAGCGTCCCCCGGGCCAACCGAACCCGGCGGTACGAGATGCAGGTGAACGGCTGGTCAAAGCCGGTTCAGACGCATGTCGGTTGGGCTACGTTGTGACCATTTGAATCAGTGACCGTTGTACCGCACGGGAGAGTTGGCGCATGGCGACCATCGAGTACCTCCGGACGGATCCCGACCTGCCACCGGTGGGCGTCGTGGACCGGACACCCATGACACCGGCGAAGAAGGGCATCTTCCTCGCCATCGCCGTCGTCGGCGCGATCGCCTGGGCCATCCTCGCGTTCGTGCGAGGCGAGAACGTGAACGCGGTGTGGATCGTCATCGCCGCCTTGTGCACGTACGTGCTCGCGTACCAGTTCTACGCCCGGCTCATCGAATACAAGATCACCAAGCCGCGTGACGATGTCGCCACTCCCGCCGAGGAGATGGAGAACGGCAAGGACTACATGCCGATGGACCGGCGGGTCCTGTTCGGCCACCACTTCGCCGCCATCGCCGGCGCGGGCCCGCTGGTCGGCCCGGTGCTCGCCGCCCAGATGGGCTACCTACCCGGCACCATCTGGATCATCGTCGGCGTGGTGCTCGCCGGTGCGGTGCAGGACTACCTGGTCCTGTGGGCGTCGGTGAAGCGCCGCGGCCGCTCGCTGGGCCAGATGGCGCGCGACGAACTCGGCGTGGTCGGCGGCGTGGCGGCCATCGTCGCCGTGCTCGTCATCATGATGATCCTGCTCGCCGTGCTCGGCATCGTCGTCGTGAATGCCCTTGCGGCGACCGAGAACAAGACCACCCACGTCCTCGAGGGCGGCAGCCCGTGGGGTGTGTTCTCCATCGCGATGACCATCCCGATCGCCCTGTTCATGGGCTTGTACCTGCGCTACCTGCGCCCCGGCAAGGTCGGCGAGGTGTCGATCATCGGTTTCGCGGCGCTGATGCTGGCCATCATCTCCGGCAACTGGGTCGCCGGATCCGGTTGGGGCCGTGACCTGTTCACGCTGTCGGGCACCACCATCTCCTGGATGCTGATCATCTACGGCTTCGTCGCGTCGGTGCTGCCGGTGTGGATGCTGCTCGCCCCGCGCGACTACCTGTCGACCTTCATGAAGATCGGCACCATCGGCCTGCTCGCCCTCGGCGTGCTCGCCACCATGCCGGTGCTGAAGGCCCCCGCGGTCTCCCAGTTCGCGAGCAACTCCAACGGACCGTCCTTCGCGGGCAGCCTGTTCCCGTTCCTGTTCATCACCATCGCGTGCGGCGCGCTGTCGGGCTTCCATTCGCTGGTGTCCTCGGGCACCACACCCAAACTGCTGGAGAAGCAGTCGCAGGCGCGGATGATCGGCTACGGCGGCATGCTCATGGAGTCGTTCGTCGCGGTCATGGCCATCATCGCGGCGTCGATCCTGGACCAGCACCTGTACTTCGCGATCAACACCCCCAACATGACCTCCGCGCAGGCGGCCGCCGACAGCGTCAACAAGCTCGGCCTGAGCGGCAACCCGATCGACGCGCAGTACCTGAACGACGTGGCGGCGGGCACGGGCGAGTCCCGCGTCTACTCCCGCACCGGTGGCGCGCCCACCCTCGCCATCGGCATGACCGAGATCATGCACAAGTTCATCGGCGGCGACAGTCTCAAGGCGTTCTGGTACCACTTCGCCATCATGTTCGAGGCGCTGTTCATCCTCACCACCATCGACGCGGGCACCCGTGTCGCGCGGTTCATGCTCTCGGACTCGCTGGGCAACCTGGGCGGCGTCGCCAAGAAGTTCCGCGACCCGTCGTGGTGGCCGGGCGTGTTCATCTGCTCCGGACTCGTGGTGGCCGCGTGGGGTTCGGTGCTGCTGATGGGCGTCACCGACCCGCTGGGCGGCATCAACACGCTGTACCCGCTGTTCGGCATCTCCAACCAGCTGCTCGCGGCCATCGCGCTGACGGTGGTACTGGTGATCGTGGTGAAGAAGGGCCTGCTGAAATGGGCCTGGATTCCGGCGGTTCCGCTGGTCTGGGACCTGATCGTCACCATGACGGCCTCGTTCCAGAAGATCTTCTCCGGTGACCCGAAGATCGGCTACTGGACGCTGCACTACAACACGATCGACAAGCAGAACGCCTACATCGCGGCCCGTGACACCGGTCAGCTGCCGAAGGGCATCAAGGATGTCGACGCGCTGAACGTGCAGATCAGCAATATGGACAAGATCATCCGCAACACCTTCATCCAGGGCACGCTGTCGATCGTGTTCGCGGTGATGGTGCTGATCGTGGCCCTGGTCGGCGTCTGGGTGTGCGTGAAGGCCATCCGCGCGGGCGGCAGTTCGACCACCGAGACCGACGAAGTGCCCTCGAAGCTGTTCGGCCCCAAGGGGTTCATCGCCACCAAGTCGGAGCGGGAGGTCCAGCAGGAATGGGACGCCCTGATCGCCGAGGGCAAGGTCGTCGCACCCGGCGCGAGACATTGACGCGCCGATGACCACCCCCGACGCCCCGTCCACCGCAGGTCCGCTGCGGCGGACGGGGCTCGCCCTCGTCCGGGCCGTGAAAGCCGTTGCCTGGTGGTTCAACTCGATCCTCGGCGGCAACGACTACGCCCGCTACGTGCAGCATCAGCGCCTGCACCACCCCGGCTGCGAGATTCCCAGTGAACGGGACTACTGGCGCGACCGGCACGCGGCCGCGGACAAAAATCCGGCGAACCGCTGCTGTTGAGCCCGGGTGACGGTTTTCCGCCGACGCTCATGGCCGATTTCCGCTAGCGCGGGCGGGCTGGGGCTGACATGGTGGTATGCGTGAGTGCGAACGACTTGGACTTCGAGCGTTGCTACCGCGCCGTGGCCACCCGGGACTCCCGGTTCGACGGACACTTCGTGACCGCGGTACGCACCACCGGAATCTATTGCCGCCCTTCCTGTCCGGCCATCACCCCCAAACGGGCCAACGTCACCTTCCTGCCGACCGCGGCCGCCGCCCAGCAGGGCGGATTCCGGGCCTGCCGACGCTGCCTGCCCGACGCCGCCCCCGGGTCGCCACTGTGGAACACCCGCGCCGACCTGGCCTCCCGGGCCATGCGGCTGATCGGCGACGGCGTCATCGAACGCGGCGGCGTGCCCGCCCTCGCCAACGCCCTGGGCTACTCGCAACGCCAGCTCACCCGGGTACTCACCGGCGAACTCGGCGCGGGCCCACTGGCTTTGGCGCGCGCCCACCGCGCCCACACCGCGCGCCTGCTCATCCAGACCACCCGGCTGCCCATGTCCGACATCGCGTTCGCGGCCGGATTCGCCAGCATCCGGCAGTTCAACGACACCGTGCGCGAGGTCTTCGCGGTCAGCCCCACCGCGCTGCGCGAGGAATCCCGGCGCCGCAACGGCGACACCCTGCCCGCCACCAACGGGCTGCTCACCCTGCGCCTGCCCTACCGCGAACCGCTGGACCGGTCGTGGCTGGAATGGTTCCTCGCCGCGCACGCGGCGCCCGGGCTGGAGCTGTACGAGAACGGGGTGTACACGCGCAGCCTGCGAACGCCCCACGGTCACACCACCATTCGGCTGTCGATTCAGCCCGGGCACGTGCGGGCGGCGCTGTCGTTGCAGGACATGCGGGACCTCGCGCCGACCGTGGCGCGCATCCGGCACTTCCTCGACCTCGACGCCGATCCGATCGGTATCGACGAGGCGTTGACGGCGGGTATGGCGGGGATGCCGTTACGTGTGGGCCTACCCGGCGAGGTTCCGGAGGCGGATCCGACCGCGCAGCGCTCGAACGGCGCCGCGGGCGCGAGCAGTGCCGTACCGCCGGCGAACGGTCGCGTGCCGCGGTCGAACGGCGGTGTCCGGGCGAACGACATCGCGTTGCCCGCCGGCATCCGGGTGCCGGGCTGCCTGGACGGTCCGGAGCTGTTGCTGCGCACCATGATCGGGCAGCAGATCTCGGTGGCGGCCGCTAATACCCACACCGCGCGACTGGTGCAGCACCTGGGCGAGCCCATCGACGGGCCCATCCCGCACCTGTTCCCCACCGCCGAGGCCATCGCCGAACACGGCTCCGAGGTGCTCACCGGCCCCGGACGGCGGATCGACGCCATCGTCGGCGCGGCCAAGGCCCTCGCTTCCGGAGACCTGGTGCTGCACTCCGGCCGCACCGCCGCCGAACTGCGCCGCGACCTGCTGGCCCTCGACGGCGTCGGGCCGTGGACCGCCGACTACGTGACGATGCGCCTGCTCGCCGACCCTGACGTGCTGCTGCCGTCCGACCTGGTGGTGCGGCGTGGGGCCGCGCTGCTCGGCGTGGACCTCACCGCGACGGCCCGCTGGTCGCCGTGGCGGTCCTACCTGACCATGCACCTGTGGAAGCACGCCCTGGCCAATCCCGAGCCACGGGCCTCCGCGAAAATCGAACCACTCGGCCGACGCGCCGCCCAATGAGCACGCCGCCGACTCCCACCCGGAGGACACCCCTCATGAGCTCCGAAAACACCCACACACCAGCGGATTACGCCACCACGACCACCGCGGCCGGGCCGTTCACGGCCGTAGTGGACGCCGACGGGGTGGTCCTGGCCTCCGGCTGGACCGCCTCCGCGGAGGAGCTGCGCGTGCTCATCCACCCCAGCATCCGGCCCGCCGAACTGCGGGCCCGCGACTCGCTCGGGCCGGTCTCGCGGGCCATCGCCGACTATCACGCCGGTGATCTGACCGCCATCGACGCCATTCCCGTCCGGCAGGTCTCCGGGCCATTCCTCACCCACGCCTGGGAGATCCTGCGCAAGGTTCCCGCGGGCGAGCCGGTCACCTACACCGACTTCGCGGTCATCTCCGGCCGCCCCGCCGCCACCCGCGCCGCCGCCAACGCCTGCGCCCGCAACGCCGCGGCCCTGTTCGTCCCCTGCCACCGCGTCATCCGCACCGACGGCGGCCTCGGCGGCTTCCGCTACGGGCTGCCCGTCAAACGCTGGCTGCTCGACCACGAAGCCGCCTGACCCGCACCCTCCCGACCTGCGACATCGCTCCGACCGGGGGTGTCGGTGCCCCGGCGTACGCTCGCAACCATGTGCCGCAACATCCACACCCTGCACAACTTCGAGCCGCCGGCCACCCCGGACGAGGTGCACGCGGCCGCCCTGCAATACGTCCGCAAGATCAGCGGAACCAATAAACCCTCCCAAACCAATCAGGCAGCCTTCGACCTCGCCGTCGAGGAGATCACCGCCGCCACCATCCGCCTCCTCGAGGGCTTGACCACCAACGCCCCGCCCAAGGACCGCGAGGTCGAAGCCGCCAAGGCCCGAGCCCGAGCCGAAGTCCGCTTCGCCCGCAGCTGACCGACACCGCGAGGCCTGGGATCGAACACGTCAGGGACATCAGGCCGACGGCATGATCGACGTCCGACGTCGAGAGGGCCGCGCGGACAGGCGGTCAGACGCCGACCGAGGTTTCCAGGCGGGAGCCGGTGCGGCCGCGGATGACGTGGAGGCGGCTGGGGATGCGCTGGCGCATTTCGTCGACGTGGCTGACCACGCCGACCACACGGCCGCCGGAGCGCAGTTCGTCGAGAACGCCCATGACCGAGTCGAGGGTGTCGGCGTCGAGGCTGCCGAAACCCTCGTCGATGAAGAGGGTGTCCATGACCAGACCACCCGATTCGGCGGAGACGACGTCGGCCAGGCCCAGGGCCAGGGCCAGGGAAGCCATGAAGGTCTCGCCGCCGGAGAGGGTTTTGGCGGGGCGGACCGCGCCGGTGTAGTCGTCGCGGATGTCGAGGCCCAGGCCACCGCGACGGCCGCGGGGGCCCGCGGCGTCGGTATGGACGAATTCGTAGCGGCCGCCGGACATTCGGCGCAGGCGGACCGATCCGGCCAGGGCCACTTCCTCCAGGCGGGCGGCCAGGACGTAGGAGCGCAGGGACATGCGGCGGTTGTTCTCGCCGCGGCCCGCGACCACCTCGGACAGGCGGGCCAGTTCGTCGTGAGCGCGTTGCAGCGGGGCGATGTGTTCGACGTCGGACTGCAATCGCGCGCAGAGGTCCGCGAGTTGCCTGACCCGCCGCTCGGCTTCGGCGTGGGCCGCGACCGCCCGGTTCAGCTCCGATTCCGACTGGGCCACAGCGTTTTCCAGTTCACCCGGATCACCCGGTTCCGTGTCCCCGGCGGCGCGGATCTCCGGCTCGGCGAGGACGGCCTCGGCGTGGGCCCGAGCGCGATCGGCGGCCACGAGTTCGTCTTCGATCTCCGACTGCTGCGCGGTCGTGCGCGAGGCGGCATCGACCGCACGGGCGTACTCGCCCAGCACGGTGTAATCCGGGCCGGACTCCCCCATCACCGGGGGCGCGGATTCCACCAAACCCGCTTCGTACGACAGCTTTTCGACCCGCACGGCGGCCGCGGCCACCTGCTCGCGGGCGGTGACGGCGTCGACGCGGGCCGCGCGGACCACACCGGCCTCCTCGACCAGGGCGGCCAGCCGGGCGCGCCGCCGCTCGACCGTGCCGTCGGCTCCGGCGGCGGCGCGCAGCCGCTCGGTGAGTTCGGCCAGCCGACGATCGGTGGCCACGATCCGCTCGGTCGTCGCACTCATACGGCTCTCGCACTCGCGCGCCTCGTTCTGGAGCCGGGTCTGATCCGCCCGCAGCGTGTTCAGTTCGGCGGTGAGCCCGTCCACCAGCCCCGCCGCCCGCTCGGCCGCGGTGAACTGACGCGTCGAATCATCCAGCGCCGCAGCCAGGTCCGCCTTGTCGACGTCGCCGCCCCGCTCGACCAGCACTTCGACGGCCCGCTCCAGCTCCGCGACCAGCTGCCCCGCTCGCTCCCGGGCGGCCTCCGCGGCCCGTTCGGTGGCCAGCGCCGCGTCCTCGTCCGCCTTGGACACCGCGTGTTCCGCGGGCCGCGCCGGATTCGGGTGCGCGTCGGACCCGCACACCGCACACGGCTCCCCCTCGACCAGCGCCTCCGCCAATTCCGCGGCCATCCCGGCCATTCGCTGCTCCCGCAGCGCCTGCGTCCGCTTCCACGCCTCCGCGTGCGCGGTCCTCGCCTGCTCGAACCCGGTCGCCGCCCGCGCCAGCTCACCCCGCTTCCGCTCCAGCTCGACCGCGGCCGCCGCCGACGTCCGCAACCGCAGACACTCGGCCTCCAGCCCGGCCAGCGCGGCCGCCGCATCCGCGGCCCCACGTAACCGGACCTCCACCCCCGCAACAGCTTCCGGCAACTCGCTCAGCCGCGCGATCAACGTCGCCGCCCGACCCGCCAGGTCCTTCTGCTCGGTGCGCAGCCCCGACAATTCCCGAGTCAGCCGATTCGCCGACTCGGCATCGGCGCGCACCTCATCCAGCGCACCCACCTGCGCACTCCACCGCTGCACCGCCGCCTCGAGCCCGCCACCGGAACCGGCCCGGGGCAGGTCGTTCAGTCCACCGGCGCCGCCCGAACCCGTATCGATCTGCGTGCCACGGTGGTTCGCGCGAAGGTGCGAAGGCTCGTCACCGGCGACCTGACCTGGTGTATCGGCCGCCGACGGCCGTGCCGGGTCCACCACGTTGCCGCTGCCCCAGGAGGCTTCGCCGTCACGACCGGGCGCATCGTGTTCGACAGGCCGACCGGCGTCCGTTCCCGGCTGGATTCCGGGCGCGGGGAGGTCGGCCAGGTCGGCGGCGAGGTCGGTGCCCGCGAGCTCGGCGGCGGCCAGGTCGGCCGCGGCCCACGTGGTTCCGGGGAGTTCGGCGGTCGCGGGGTCGAGGAGGCGGTCGGCCAGTTGCTCGGCGGCGCGGGTGGCGTCGTCGGCGCGGCGGCGCAGGGCGACGGCGGCGGTGCGGGCCTCGGCGAGGGCGGCGGCGACCGGTTCGGCACGGCGGGCTCGGTCGAGCTCGGACTGGCGGGCCGCACGGTGGGTGGCGGTCGCGGTGAAGTCGGCGAGCTGGGTCCGGGCCGTGGCGCGGCGGCGGAACAGGTCGTGGCGGCGGCGCTCGGCCTCGGCGGCGGCGCGAACCTTCGACGAATCCTGTTGGCGCTGTTGGAGTTCCGCGGAGGTGGCGGTCAGCGTGGCGTGGGCGGCGGTCAGCAGGGACTGCGACCAGGCGACCGATTCGAGGATGGCGGCGGAGTCGGTGGCGGGTAGACCGGCTGCGGTTCCGACGCGGGCGATCAGGGCATCGATGCCGTGCTTGCGGGTGTCGAGTTCGGCGGTGCTCGCGCGGCGCCTATCGATGAGCCACTGTTCGGCGGTGCCGAAACGTTCGGTGTCGAAGAGCTTTTCGAGGAGCTTCTCGCGTTCCTCGTTGTCGGCGCGCAGGAAGCGCGCGAAATCGCCCTGGGGCAGCAGAACGACCTGGAAGAACTGGTCGGCGCTCATGCCGAGCAGGCGCAGCACCTCGTCACCGATATCGGGGATGCGGGACAGGTTCTGGCCGCGGCCGTCGAGCCATTCCAGGGTGGCGACCGAGTTCTCCTTCACCCAGCCGGATTTGGCGCGTTTGCTGGGCCGCTGGAATTCCGGGGATCGGATCAGGCGCAGGGTCCGGCCGCCGACCGTGGCCTCGAGCAGCACCCGGGGCGGGGTCTGCTCGTCGGCGTGATCGGAGTGCAGGCGCTTGCCCTCCTCGCGCGCGCCGGGCACCTTCCCGTACAGCGCGAAGGCGATGGCGTCGAGCACCGTGGTCTTCCCGGCCCCGGTCTGCCCGTGCAGCAGGAACAGCCCGTCCGCGCCCAGCTCGTCGAAATCCACCACGGCCGTCTCGGCGAACGGCCCGAACGCCGTCAGCTCCAGCCGATGCAGCCGCATGCCGTGACCCCTTCCCGCAACGCTTCGACCCATTCGACAACCGATCGCGCGCCCGCAGCGGCGGGACACGCCGAAATGCCCCGTGCCACAGGGCTCACGCAGTCATTCCGTCCGCGGCCTCGCCGGATTCACCCGTCCCGAGACCGAACTCCTCCACATCGAACAGCCCGAGCGCGGCATCGGCCTCCGCCGCGTCCGCCCCACGCACCGACCCGTCGAACCCGGCCGCGCTGACCACCCGCTCCGCTTCCGCCGCCCCCGGCTCGGCGACATCCGGCTCCGCCGACACGGAGGCGCTTCGGGTGGCACCCAGCTCGGTCGGCACCGCAGGCGTCTCCGCAACGACGGCCTCGGCCGCTACCGTCGCCCTCTCCGCGGGGGCAGCCACCGCCGGTGGAGCTGCCACGGCTGGCGACGCCAGGCGCTCATCCGGCGCGGAAACCCGGCGGAGGCCGTCCTTTTCGCGGGTGGCGGCGGAGAGGGCGCGTTCGAGCCAGGTCATCTCGCCCGCGGTCGGGACGCCCCGGACGTCGGAGAGGAAGCTCTGGGCGATCTCGGTGTCGCGGCGGCCGTGGACGCGTTCGCGGTAGCGGAGTTCCGGGTTGCCGTCCGGGCGTTGCCATTCCACATGGACGGCGTGCGGGAAGCGGTCGCGCAGCCGGCGCAGGGCGTCCACGGGGCGCGCGGCGTCGGTGAGGGTCGCCGATACATAGTGGGCTTCGGCTTCGGCGTGCTCCGGCGATTCCAGGAGGGATTCCAGCGGTCCGGTGAGCTGGGACAGGCCACGCACCACCGGGAGGTCGTGGCGCCGCACCTCCGCGAGCCCGGAGGCGTCGAGATCCACGATCCACACGGCCTTGCGGTGCGAGCGCTCGCCGAACGAATACGGCAGCGGCGATCCCGAATACCGGACCGACTCCGACAGCGTCTGCGGCGAGTGCAGATGCCCCAGGGCGGTGTAGTCGATGCCGTCGAACGCCGACAACGACACCGTCTCCACCCCGCCCACGGAGATGGAACGCTCCGAGCCCGTCGCCTCACCGCCCACCACGAACGCGTGCGCCAGCACCACCGAGCGCGCCCCGGCCCGCCCCGCCAGATCCGCGCGCACCCGCCCCATGGCCGCGTCCAGAATCTCGGCGTGTGAACGCGCCTGCGGTACACCCAATTCCGCCCGGGTGATCTCCGGCTCCAAGTACGGAATGCCGTAAAAGGCAATGTCACCGAACTCGTCGGAAAGCACGACCGGCCGCGCCACATCCGCGATCCGGCAGCGCAAATGCAATCCGCCCGCCGCCGCGAAACTCCCGAGCGCACCCAGCCGAGTCGGCGAGTCATGATTTCCGGAGGTCGCGATAATCGCCGCCCCCGCTGCCCGAATTGCCTCGAATCCCCGATTGCACACCGCGATCGCATCCGCGCTGGGAATGGAACGGTCGTACACGTCCCCCGGCAGCACGACCACGTCCACCCCCTCGACCCGCACCAATTCCGCGATGGCCGCCAGCGAGCACTCCTGATCCGTCAGCAGATCGACGCCATGAAAGGTGCGCCCGATATGCCAGTCGGAGGTGTGCAGGATCCGCATGCCGGAGAACGCTAGGCGATCGCTCCGACAGGTTGGGCTACACCCTGGCGAGTCGACTGAAACACGCCGATGTATGCCCGGGCGATTCAGCGTCTGCCGAGGAGACAACTGATTTCGCGACGGTCCGGGTAACTCGCCGGGTACGCCCGGAGTCGGCTCGGCGCCCCGCCGACGGCACGGATCCGGCACACTCGACGGCTCTCCGCCGTCCGCCGAAGACACGGGGAGGCGGGCGAGCTTCACCGGATTGTCGGTCCCGTACGGCACTATCACAGGCCATGACCGCACCGATGCTGTTCGCGCTGCTGTTGGTGTTCGTTTCGGGGCTGGCCCTGGGCTGGCTGGGGCATGCCGCGCGGGCGGGGCAGCGGGGTGCGATGGCCGAGGCGAGACTGGCGGCCATGCGGGACAACGAGCAGTTGTTGCGGCAATCGCTCGGGGCGGCCAGTGAGGACGCGGCGCGGCGGCAGTCGCATGCGATCGGCGCGCTGGTGGAACCGCTGCGCGACGCGGTCGGCAGCCTGGACCGGCATATCCGGGAGGTCGAGCACAACCGCATCAACGCGTATTCGGGCCTGCGCGAACAGGTCGCGGGCATGCAGCGGATGTCACACCAGTTGTCCACCCAGACCGGTCAATTGGTGGCCGCCCTGCGCGCGCCCCAGGTGCGCGGCCGCTGGGGCGAGATCCAGCTGGAGCGGGTGGTGGAGCTGGCCGGGATGGCCCGGCACTGCGATTTCGACACCCAGGTGACCCGCCGCGGCGACACGGTGGTGCGGCCGGACCTGGTGGTGCGGCTGTCCGGCGGCCGTCAGATCGTGGTGGACGCCAAGGTGCCGTGCACCGCGTTCCTCGACGCCGCGGGAACCGAGGACCCGCGCGAGCGCGCCGGTCATCTGGCCCTGCACGCGCGGCACCTGCGCAATCACGTGGATCAGCTGGCGGCCAAGGAGTACTGGGCGGCCTTCGACCCCTCCCCCGATTTCGTGGTGCTGTTCGTGCCCGGTGATCCGTTCCTGGACGCGGCGCTCACCGCCGATTCCGGACTGCTCGAGTACGCCTTCGGTCGCAATGTGGTCTTGGCGACGCCCACCACACTCATGGCCCTCCTGCGCACGGTGGCGCTGGGCTGGCGGCAGGAGGCGATGTCGGCGGACATGGCCCTGATCCAGCAGCTCGGCCGCGAGCTCTACACCCGGCTCGGCACCACCGGCCGCCACCTGGACCGGCTGGGATCCCAGCTGGGCAAGGCGGTCGACGCCTACAACCACACGGTCGCGTCGATGGAGTCGCGCGTGCTGGTGACGGCCCGCAAGATGCACGATCTCGGTGTCGCGGACGCCGCCCCGCCGGAGGTCCGCGGTATCGACAGCTGGCCCCGCGCGGTCGGCTTCGCCGGAGACGAATATCGATTCCGCGGCGACGAGGCGGATGAGGCCTGAGCAACCGCTCGGTCCCAGGGCGCACACGCCGTAGCTAACTCCTGGTTCACACGATTCGGAATACCTGCCCGATGTCGCCTGCCTCGTGAAACACCGACATGCCTTAGTGTGCTTGACGTGGCAGTTACCCAACGCGAGCGAACCGAGGTGCCCCCGCCGCACCGTTCGATCCTGCCGTCGGTTCCCGGCGTCTCGGCTCCGATCGCGGTCCTGATCGCCGTGACGTGCACGTTCGTCGGGTTCCTGATCGATTCGATGGGCGGCGACGAGCTCACCGGCACGTTCGCCAGCCTGTACGTGATCGGCTGCCTGCTGGCCGTGCTCGCGGTCCGCTTCCGAGGACTGTTCACCGCGCTGGTGCTGCCGCCGCTACTGCTGTTCATCGCGGTGCCGGTGTCGTACCAACTCCTGCTGGGCTCCGCCCGCAGCTTCAAGCTCCGCGAGATCCTGCTGAATCTGGCCATCCCGCTGGTGAACCGGTTCCCCACGATGGCGCTGGCCACCACCCTGGTGCTGATCGTCGGCGGGGTCCGGATCGCCATGCACCGCAAGGAGGGCAAGGACGGCGTCGACGGCGAGGCCCGCACGCTCCGGGGCCGCGCCACCCGGCCCGGCGGCGCCCGCGCCCAGCGCACCCGGCCCGCCGACGCCAAGGACCCCGCCAGACGCCGCTTCCGGCCCGGCGACGACACAACGGGCGCGGGCGTGACCGAACCCACCGAAACCGATTCCGCCCCTTCGTCCCGCCGCGCCACCGGCCGGGTCGCCGCCGGACCGCCGCGGGTGGGGGCGAACCGGCAGTCCGGTGAGACCCGCCGCCGCTCCCGCGAGGCCGATCCGGCCGCCGCCGATCGCACTCCGCCCGCCGCCGAGGGCCGCCGCCGCCCGGCGCGCCCGGACCAGTCCGCCGCCCCCGCCGAAGGCCGCCGCCGCGGCCAGTACGGCGAGCAGCAGCCACCGCGCACCGGGGAACGCCGCGCGGTCCCCGCCGAGCCGCCCCGCGGCGGCGAGCGTCGCGCCGCCCCGGCCGACCGCACCCGCACCGGGGAACGCCGGGCCGCGCAGCCCGCGCCGGAGCCCGCCGCGGGCGACGGCCGCCGCCGGCGCGCCCAGAGTCCCGAACAGGCCGCGGGCCCCGGCGCCAATCCGGCCCCCGCGGCCGAGGGCGGCCGCCGTCGCCGCCCGCAGCCGGGCGAGGTGCCCCCGCATCCGCGTCCGAATGTGCGCTATCGCGAACGCGATTCCGGCCGCATCGAACGCTGACCGCGACACCCGAGCGACGAGCGCCGTAGATTTCCGGCAATCACGAAATTCGGGACGAAATAAGATCATCCGGATAGCAATTCGCGCCCGCCACAACGAATGTGGCAGGCGCGAATGTGTTTTCGTAGCCGGATAAACCCGGCCGCGGGGCTACCCGCGCGCGGCGCGCAGTTCGCGCGGCAGCGAGAAGACCAGCGTCTCGTTCGCGGTGGTGACCGGCAGCACCTCACCGAAACCGTGCTCGGCCAGCAGCTCCAGCACGCCCTCGACCAGGATCTCCGGAACCGAGGCGCCCGAGGTGACGCCGACCGTGCCGATGCCCTCCAGCCAGGCGGTGTCCACCTCGCGGGCGTAGTCCACCAGGTGCGCGGCGCGGGCGCCCGCGCTGAGCGCGACCTCCACCAGCCGCACCGAATTGGACGAGTTGCGCGAGCCGACCACGATCACCAGATCGCATTCGGGGGCCATCGCCTTCACCGCGGTCTGACGGTTGGAGGTGGCGTAGCAGATGTCGTCGCTGGGCGGATCCTGCAGCTTGGGGAACTTCTGCCGCAACCGGTTGACCGTCTCCATGGTCTCGTCGACCGACAGCGTGGTCTGGGAGAGCCAGATCACCTTGTTCTCGTCGCGCACGGTGACGGCGTCGACGGCGTCCGGGCCGTCCACCAGCTGCACGTGCTCGGGCGCCTCACCGGCGGTGCCCTCGACCTCCTCGTGGCCCTCGTGGCCGATGAGCAGGATGTCGAAGTCGTCGCGGGCGAAGCGCTTGGCCTCCTGGTGCACCTTGGTGACCAGCGGGCAGGTGGCGTCGATGGTGTGCAGCTTGCGGGCGGCGGCGGATTCGTGCACGGCCGGGGAGACGCCGTGCGCGGAGAACACCACCAGCGCGCCCTCCGGCACCTCCTCGGTGTCGTCGACGAAGATCACACCGCGGTCCCGCAGTGTTTCCACCACATGCCGGTTGTGCACGATTTCTTTGCGGACATAGAGGGGGGCGCCGTGCTTTTCGAGCGCCTTCTCCACAGTTTCGACCGCCCGGTCCACACCGGCGCAATAACCGCGGGGTTCGGCGAGCAGTACGCGCTTGTGCGAAGGACTCAGCGGCGCGCCGGCATCACCCGCCGCGGACCGGACGATTCCGACGTTCAAAGGGATACCCGAGGACATGCCCCACAGAATACGTGTGCGGCCCGGTGCGCATTCGCGCGGAGGTTGGCATCACAATCACTTTTCGTGTGCTGTCACCTTTGCATCACACGGCGTTTCGGGCAGGCTAGGGGCATGTTCCGACCTCCGTTCCTGGCCCGGGTCGCCGCCGGGGCCGCCGTCTACGCCCTCGAGGAAACTCGTCGGCTACCGGCGACCGCGATCAACTTCCCGATCACCGCGATCAGCCAGATGCTGCAGACCACCATGCACCTCCAGCAGTTCGTGACCAGCCTCGCCCTCAAAGGCGACGCCGTCTTCGACCGTTTGCTGACCCAGTCCGAGGAGCAGCCCGCCTGGGCCACCTTCGACGAGGACGATGACGACGAGCAAACTCCTAGCTTCGGCGCCGAATCGGCTTACCGGAGCCGTTTCGACCTCTTCACCGAGCCCGAACCCGCTCCGGTGCCCGCCGAATCGGCCGCGCAGGAGGCTGCCGAACCGGAGGCCACCGAGACCGTCGCGCCCGCAATGGCTTCCAAGGCCGCCACCAACGGCCACAACGGCAGCGCCGCGGCCAAGCTGGAACTCGTGGCCGACGCCGAGCCCGCCCCGGCCGAGCCCGCCCCGGCGGAGCCGGAGGTCGCCGCCGAGCCCGAGACCTCCGTCACCGAGCCCGAAGTGGCGACCCGCCTCGCGTACGCGGACATGACCATCGCCCAGCTGCGCGCGCGACTGCGTCAGCTGTCCGTGGAGGATCTGGCAACCCTCCTCGACTACGAGAAGCAGACGCGCGACCGCGCCCCCTTCGTCACCATGCTGACCAACCGCATCGCGACGGTCTCCGCGCAGTAATCACTCGATCGGCGCCGACCGTCCGGGACACGACCCGGACGGTCGGCGCTGTCGCGTCGGTGGGCACTGACAGAATCGTCGGCGTGAGCACCGAAACGACGCCGGGCGCCGCGAAGCCGCCGAGCTCGTCCGCCGAGAACCCGATGCCGGTGCGGACCATCGCCGTCAAGGTGGCGCAGTGGATCGACCGGCTGGGCGCGGTGTGGGTGGAGGGCCAGATCACCCAGATGAATCTGCGCCCGGGGACTCGCACCGCGTTTCTGGTGCTGCGGGACACGGCCGCGGATATGTCGCTGTCGGTGACCTGCGATCCGGAGCTGCTGCGCGGTTCCGCGGTGCCGTTGCAGGAGGGCAGCCGGGTCGTCGTGTACGGCAAGTTGTCGTTCTTCACCGGTCGCGGCACGGTGTCGTTGCGGGTCACCGAGATTCGCCCGGTGGGCATCGGCGAGCTGCTGGCCCGCATCGAGCGGTTGAAGGCGTTGCTGGCGGCGGAGGGCCTGTTCGATCCGCGGCTCAAGCGTCCGATCCCGTTCCTGCCCAATCGGATCGGCCTGATCACCGGCCGCGCCAGCGCCGCCGAGCACGATGTGGTGACGGTGGCGACGCAGCGCTGGCCCGCCGTGCGCTTCGAGATCCGCAATACCGCCGTGCAGGGCCCGACCGCGGTGCCGCAGATCCTGGAGGCCATCACGGCGCTGGACGCGAATCCCGACGTGGATGTGATCGTGCTGGCGCGCGGCGGCGGCAGCGTGGAGGATCTGCTGCCGTTCTCCGACGAGACCCTGTGCCGCGCCATCGTTTCCGCGAAGACCCCGATCGTCAGCGCCATCGGCCACGAACCGGACAATCCGATCTCGGATTATGTGGCGGACCTGCGCGCCGCCACCCCCACCGACGCAGCCAAGCGGATCGTCCCCGACGCGGCCGCGGAAACCGCGCTGCTGCAGGAGCTTCGGTCGCGCGCCAACGCGGCCCTGCGCGGCTGGGTGGACCGGGAGGCGCGCGCCCTGACCCAATTGCGTTCGCGCCCGGTGCTGGCCGACCCGCTGCGCCTGCTCGACCAGCGTCACGACGAGGTGGAGCGTTTGCGCACCGCCGCCCAGCGCGCGGTGGATCATCGGCTCTCGGGCGAGTCCACCACCACCCGGCACCTGCGCGAGAAACTCGCGGCCGTCGGTCCGGCCGCCACGCTGGCCCGCGGTTACGCCGTGGTGCAGCGGGTGAACGGCAAGGACCGCGAGGTGGTCCGGGCCATCGAGGACTCGCCGCCCGGCACTCAGCTCCGTATCCGGGTGGCCGACGGCGCGATCTCCGCCGCGGCCCTCGGCTCCCAATCCCTGGCTCCCCGCCCGACCCGGAAGGACTCCTGATGACCGACGACGAACGCACCGAGATCGCCGGGCTCGGCTACGAGCGCGCTCGCGACGAGCTCGTGAACGTGGTCAAGATGCTGGAGCAGGGCGGCATGGATCTGGACGAGTCGCTGGCGCTGTGGGAGCGCGGCGAGGCGCTGGCCACCCGCTGTGAACAGCATCTCGCCGGTGCGCGCAAGCGCGTGGAAGACGCCCTGGCGCACCGCACTTCGGCGGAGTAGACGGCACTGCGCGGGACGGGCCCGGACAGCGGGCCCGGCGCCGCCGGGATCAACTGCGCGGCAGCGGCTGGGCCTGGCCGATGGCGGTCGACAGCGTGTTGAAGGCCGCCCCATTGCCCGCGCCCTTGATCAGGATCCGGACGTCGCCGAAGTCGGAGATCCAGGCGGGCTCGGAGCCGGGTTCGGCGAACACGCTCCACTTGTGGTCGCCGCGCTGCTCGCTGCCGGTGGCGACCTTCACGGGCGCGTACTTCTTGGCGAGCGCGTCCACACCGGCGTTGGACTGCGTCAGCTGCATGTAGGTGCCCTCGGGGCTGATGAACCCGACCGTGCTGAGGTCGCCGCCGCCGGTGCCGGTGATGGTGTCGTGGCTGCCGGAGTTGGGGGTCCACTTGTCCGGGCCGCTGTCGGGGAGGACGGGCAGCCGGATCGGGAACGACAGGTGCCGCGCGTCGTCGGTGAGGGCGGTCTTCACGTCGAAGGCCGGAATCTGGCCCTGTGTCGGCCCCTTCGTGGTGAAGGAGCACTGGCTCGCGATGCCCGCGATGACCAGGCAGATCAGCACCAGCGGGAGCAAGGACCAGATGAGGTCCCGGTAGTCGTTCTGGCTGCGCGGCTTTTGGTACGACACGCACACAGTATCCACGGCACCCGGATGCGACCCGGCTCACACTGCCATCAACGAATCCCCGCGGTGCCGTCGACGAACCCGTTCGTGTCGGGCGTTTCCCGTAAACGTCCACGACCAGCGCGAAAGTGAAACGTCAGTACTTGCGTGGAGCCCAAAACCGCAATGCGACAATTTACGCAGCAGTTGACAACAAGGAGGCTCCTCTCATGACCGCATCCAGCCGCCGCGAGGCACCGGACCGCAACCTCGCACTCGAGTTGGTCCGGGTCACCGAGGCCGGCGCCATGGCCGCGGGCCGCTGGGTAGGCCGGGGTGACAAGGAAGGCGGCGACGGCGCTGCCGTGGACGCCATGCGTCAGCTGGTCGCGACCGTCTCCATGCGCGGCATCGTGGTGATCGGTGAGGGCGAGAAGGACGAAGCGCCCATGCTGTACAACGGCGAGCTGGTCGGCGACGGCACCGGCGCCGAACTGGACTTCGCGGTCGACCCGATCGACGGCACCACCCTGATGTCGAAGGGCTCCCCCGGCGCCATCTCCGTGCTGGCGGTCGCCGAGCGCGGCGCCATGTTCGACCCGTCGGCCGTGTTCTACATGGAGAAGATCGCCGTCGGCCCCGACGCCGCCGATGTGATCGACCTGGGCGCGCCGATCGCGGAGAACCTGCGCCGGGTCGCCAAGGCCAAGAACTCCTCGGTCTCCGACCTCACGGTCTGCATCCTGGACCGCCCCCGCCACGCCGAGCACATGAAGGCCGTGCGCGACGCGGGCGCCCGCATCCGCCTCATCTCCGACGGTGACGTGGCCGGCGCGATCGCCACCGCCCGCCCGGAGTCCGGCGTCGACATGCTGATCGGCATCGGCGGCACCCCCGAGGGCATCATCGCCGCGGCCGCCATGCGCTGCATGGGCGGCGCGCTGCAGGCCAAGCTGGCCCCGAAGGACGACGCCGAGCGCCAGAAGGCCATCGACGCCGGCCACGACCTGGACCGCATCCTGAACACCACCGACCTGGTCTCCGGTGACGACGTGTTCTTCAGCGCCACCGGCGTCACCGACGGTGACCTGCTCAAGGGCGTGCGCTACTACGGTGGCGGCGCCTACACCCAGTCCATCGTGATGCGCGCCAAGTCCGGCACCATCCGCATGATCGACGGCTTCCACCGCCTGACCAAGCTGCGCGAGTACGCGTCGGTGGACTTCGTCGGCGACGAGCACGCCACCCCGCCGCTGCCCTGATCGGCGAAACCCGTTGTGTGGCCGGGCAGTCGGACGATTGCCCGGCCACAGTTCTATTCCCTGGGTACGGTGTGCCGATCCTTCAGTACGGTCATCAGAATGCTCGGTCCCGCTGGTAGGCGAAGTGCCTGGCTTCAGCACCGGTTGCTGTCGGTGGCCTGTGCCAAACTCGCCGATGATGAGCCGCCACACCACCTTCCGCTACTGCCTCGACCCCACCGTCGAGCAGCAGCAGGCGCTGGCCCGCCACGCCGGTGCGGCCCGGTTCGCGTACAACACCTCGCTGGGATTGGTGAAAACCGCGCTCAACCACCGCAGAACCGATCCTGGTCACCCCGTGCCGTGGTCCGGTTTCAGTCTGATCAACGCCTTCAACACCTGGAAGAAGACCGAAGCCGCGGGGCGCGTGATCACCGTCGACCCGGCCGGGGTCGCTGAGATCCAGGTCATCGGGCTGGGCTGGCGTAACGAGGTATGTCAGCAGGTATTCGAGGAAGGCGCTGTCGACTGCGGACGCGCCTTGGGCGCGTTCACCGACTCCCGGACCGGCAAACGCAAAGGCAGCAGGGTCGGGTTTCCCCGATTCAAGACGAAGAGCGCAACCACCCCGGCGTTCCGGCTGCGCAACAAGATCTCCAAATCCGGTCGCGCGGGGATCCGTTTCGGGGACAACGGGATTCCACGATCAGTGACCCTGCCCGGTCTCGGAGCCCTGCGGGTGCGGGAAGACACCCGCCGCCTACGGCGTCTACTCACGCACCAGCGTGCCAGAATCCTCTACACCACTATCGTGTTCCGGGCGGGTCGTTGGCAGCTCAGCGTCACAGTCGAGGCCGCCGATCTACACCCCGCACTCCACCACCGACCACGCCCCGCCTCCGATGACACCGGCTGGGTCGGTGTCGATCGTGGATTGGCGGCGTTCCTGGTCGCCGCCACCGCCCACGGCACCGAAGTCGCCCGCATCGACACCACACCGAGACCCCTCGCCACCGGGCTACGACATGAGCGGCGACTGGCAAAATCCTTGTCCCGCAAGCAGAAAGGATCCCGCAACCGCGCCGTCGTGGCCGCCCGGCTGGCACGCCATCATCACCGGATCGCCAACATACGCCGCCATTTTCTGCATCAGGTCACCAATAGGTTGGTCAAAACCCACGACCGGCTCGTCGTCGAGGACCTGAATGTGGCGGGTATGTTGCGCAATCACCGTTTGGCGCGTGCGATCAGTGACGCCGGATGGGCCGACTTCGCCCGACTGCTGACCTACAAACAGCAGTGGCGCAGCGGCACCGTGGCGACCGCGAACCGCTGGTACCCGTCGAGTAAGCGATGCTCGGCGTGTGCCAGAGTGAACACCACCCTGACCTTGTCGGACCGGGTATTCGCCTGCGAGTGCGGGTTTCGCGCCGACCGCGACCACAATGCGGCGGTCAACCTCGCGGTGTGGCCGACAACCGGAAATCAAGTCTTTCTCCGATCCCCGGACCCCCAAGCAGGGGGCCGGGTTACCAACGCTCGCCGACGGGAAGGCACTGACCTGCATCCCATGGGTACGGGTGCAACCGGCCCGGACGACGCGAGAACCGACGTTCACACCGCACACATGGCGTGAACCGACGACGCCCGAGAAGGGCGGTGGCTGATGACCGATCACGGTTTTCAGACACGCTGCCAGGCGTGGCACTCCCAGCCACCCAGCAAGCACTCCGCGGGGTGGCGGCGCGATATCACCCCTGCGAGGCTCCCCCGTTCCGAAAGCCCCTGTAGCGGAGTCGATTAGGTAGAGAATGTCTGGAATACTGCCGGTTCCGTGAGCTAGAGATTTGCTACCGTGACGCGGTGCCACCTATTGCACCTGATTCTCACATTGATCACCTGCGGATTCTGGGCCTTCATCTGGATTCTGGAGACGATGAAACCCAGGTACACGCGAGTTCAGATCTGGGTTGACGAGTTCGGTCGTGTCGCAACCCGGCCCTTCTGAGCCTCGTCATGATTCGCCCCAACAAGTCACAGAAGAACACTCGGTTGGTACATCAGGTTCTCGCCAAGTGCCAGGGCAGCGTGCGGTGAACGGAGGTCCGGACGTGCACTTCCCAGCTTGTCCTCGGGCTGGCGGTCACGGCGGTAAATGTTGTCCCAACAGCCCACAAGCGAAGCGGCACGCCAGTGCAGGGTTGGGCAGGCACTGCCACCCCCGGCGGACCGGCTGATGGCGACCATCTGCGCGGAACAGCTCACTTACAGATACCGAATCAGCGGGTCTGTAAGCACTTCGGCGTTGCCGAAGCTGACGATCGTGCAGCGGCACTATATCGACCCGGAGGGCCGACCCATCGAGCCCGTTGACAATGCTGAGGTGCTCGAGACTCTAGCCTTGGAATGGTCAGCCGTGAGGTACCGCCGGCATCGGGCATGTATCGACCGACGAAGGCGTGGAACAACCAAAGCTGGAGCAAAGTTGGAACTGGCTGCTCCCCAGTAGCAATTTGAGAGAGGAAAACCGCCTGTGACCAGCGAACATGCCTCATACCGGATCGAGCACGACACGATGGGTGAGGTTCGTGTCCCCGTCGACGCCCTGTGGCGCGCGCAGACGCAGCGCGCGGTGGAGAACTTCCCGATCAGCGGACGTGGCCTGGAGCGCGCGCAGATTCGCGCGCTCGGCCTGCTGAAGGCGGCCTGCGCCGCCGTGAACCGCGATCTGGGCTTGCTGGACAAGGCCAAGGCCGACGCCATCATCGCGGCCGCCAACGAGGTCGCCGACGGCCGCCACGACGACCAGTTCCCGATCGACGTGTTCCAGACCGGGTCCGGCACCAGTTCGAACATGAACGCCAACGAGGTGATCGCGAGCATCGCCGCCCGCGACGGCGTCACCGTGCACCCCAACGACGACGTCAACATGTCGCAGTCCTCCAACGACACCTTCCCCACCGCAACGCATCTCGCGGCCACCGAGGCAGTGGTCAAGGAGCTGATCCCCGCCCTGGACCATCTGCGGCTGGCCTTGCAGGACAAGTCGCGGGAGTGGAAGTCGGTGGTCAAGTCCGGCCGCACGCACCTGATGGACGCGGTCCCGGTCACCCTGGGCCAGGAGTTCGGCGGCTACACCCGCCAGGTCGGCGCGGGCGTCGAACGCCTGCTCGCCACTCTGCCCCGCGTCGGTGAGCTGGCCATCGGCGGCACCGCGGTCGGCACCGGCCTCAACGCGCCCGCCGGTTTCGGCGCGAAAGTCGTTGCGGAGCTGACGAAGGCGACCGACCTCGACCACCTGTCCGAGGCTCGCGACCACTTCGAGGCCCAGGCCGCCCGCGACGCCCTGGTGGAGCTGTCCGGCGCGCTGCGCACGGTCGCGATCAGCCTCACCAAGATCGCCAACGACATCCGCTGGATGGGTTCGGGCCCGCTCACCGGCCTGGCCGAACTCCAGCTCCCGGACCTCCAGCCCGGCTCCTCGATCATGCCCGGCAAGGTGAATCCGGTCCTCCCCGAAGCGGTTACGCAGGTGGCGGCGCAGGTCATCGGCAACGACGCCGCCATCGCCTGGGGCGGCGGCAACGGCGCGTTCGAGCTGAACGTCTACATCCCCGTGATGGCCCGCAACGTCCTCGAGTCGATCCGCCTGCTGGCCAACGTCTCCCGCCTGTTCGCCGACAAGTGCGTGTCCGGCCTGGTAGCCGACGTGGACCGCCTCCGGCACCTCGCGGAATCCTCCCCGTCCATCGTGACCCCACTGAACTCGGCCATCGGCTACGAGGAAGCCGCCGCCGTCGCCAAGCAGGCCCTGAAGGAGCACAAGACAATCCGCCAAACGGTCATCGACCGCGGCCTGATCGGCGACAACCTCTCCCTCGAGGAACTCGACCGCCGCCTGAACGTGCTCTCGATGGCCAAGGTCGACGGCAACTGACCTCGGCACCGCCCGGCACCGGCGTACGACCGGTGCCGGTGGCGCAGTCCACCTTTCACCCACTGACACCGTCAGGCAGGATCGAATCATGAGCCTCGAGCAGCAAGCCGCCGACTTTCTCGCTCTTCACCAGCCCGGTGATCCCGTCATCCTGCCGACCGTGTGGGATGCCTGGTCCGCGACTCTCGTACGGGAGGCCGGGTTCTCGGCGATCACCGTCGGGAGCCATCCGCTCGCGAATTCGCTGGGGAAGGCGGACCGGGAGGGGATGACGTTCTCCGAGGTGACCTCGCGGATTCGGGAGATCACGGCCGCGGTGGACATTCCCGTCTCGGTGGATATCGAGTCCGGGTACGCGCAGAAGCCGGCGACTCTGATCGAGGGTCTGCTGGAGGCCGGGGCGGTTGGTCTCAATATCGAGGACACCGTGCACAGCGAGGGTGGCCGGCTGCGGGAGCCGCGGGAGCATGCGGATCTGGTCGGTGAGTTGCGGCGGGCCGCCGACGCGACCGGGGTGCATGTGGTGGTGAACGCGCGCACCGATGTGTTCCTGCGTCCCGATACCGGGACTCCGGCGGAGCGGTTGGACAGCGCGCTCGAGCGGTTGCGTCTCGCCGCGGCCGCCGGCGCCGACGTGCTCTATCCGGTCGGCCGGCACGAGCCCGAGGTATTGCGGCGGCTCACCGGGGAACTGCCGTTGCCGATCAATTCCATCGGCATCCCCACCCAGGGCGGGCGGGAGTACTTCGCCGAATTGGGTGTGGCCCGGGTGAGTTTCGGGCCGTTCCTGCAGAACGCGCTGACCGATTACGCGAACGGGCTGTTCGGGCCCTGGCGTTGACCCCACGGCGCCCGGCTCAGTGGGAGACCAGCGCCGGGTAGTCCCGCAACTCGATGTCGTTCTTCGCCGAATCGGCGTACTTCAGCATCATGTCGAAGGCCCAGGATCCCAGGAACCAGTTGCGGAAGCGCAGGCCCAGGGCGGTTTTCGGGGCCAGGAACGGGCCGGGGCGGGCGTCGTCGGCCTTGCGCAGGTAGCGCTTCATGATGTCCTCGTAGCGGGCGAAGGCGACGGTGTGGTCGCCGTCGGCGACGGCCAGTTCACCGGCCAGGACGTACGCGCCGACGACGGCGAGCCCGGTGCCGAATCCGGCGAGGGTGTTGCCGTAACCGGCGTCGCCGACCAGGGCCACGCGTCCGGAGACGAAGTTCTTCATCGTCACCTTGCTCAGCGAGTCCAGGTAGAACCCGTCCAGGTGCGGGAGGTCGGCCAGCATGGCGGGCACCTCGCCGCCCATGCCGGTGAACTTCTCGGCGACGATCCGGCGCTGCTCGTCGAAATCGTCTCGGGAGTACTCGAGTTCGGGTGAGGCGAACATGTACATCTGCGCGGCCTTCGCCCCGCCGTCGACGGCGAGCCGCCCGGGCGCGGTCCAGCCGTGGGACACCGCCCGCTCGCGCGATCCGTCGGCGTCCTCCCACGGCGACGCGCCCGCGAGCGCGTAGTAGTAGCCGCGGTAGGCGAGGAATTCGGATTCGGGTCCGAAGGCCAGTTTCCGTATCCGCGAGTGGATTCCGTCGCAGCCGAAGACCAGGTCGAAGCGCCGGGCCGGGGCGTGCGCGAATTCGACGTCCACGCCGTCGGCGGTCTCGGTGAGCGCGGTGACGGTGTCGCCGAACAGGTATTCGCAGGTGTCGGCGGTGTGCTCGTACATGATCGCGGCCAGGTCGCCGCGCAGGATCTCGATGTCGCCGCCGGTGAAGTCGCCGGAGATGAGGGCCCGCTGCTGCCCGGACTCGTCGAGCATGACCATGTCGGTCTTGCCGGTCTGGCGGCGTTCGATGTCGGCGAGCACGCCCATCCGCTCGAGCACGGTCATGTGGGTCTCGCCGGTGAAGTCGATGGCCTGTCCGCCGGTGCGCAGGGCGGGGGCCTTCTCGACGACGGTCACCTGGAAGCCGTAGCGGTGCAGCCAGTAGGCGAGAGCGGGACCGGCGACGCTGGCGCCGGAGACGAGGACGGTGGTGTTGCGCATGATGGTGACCCTTCAGTAACTGCGTCCCTCGGACGCTGTTGATGATTAATAGAGTATGGTGGACGCAGTTAGGTGTCAACTCGGAAATCCGGAAGGATGGCGACCATGCCGGCACCCACCACCCGCGAACTGCTCTGGGGCACCCCCGACCGCCCCCGGCGCGGGCCCAAACCCTCGCTCACCCTCGAGCGCATCGTCGCCGAGGCCGTCGACCTCGCCGACGCCGAAGGCCTGGCCAGCCTGTCCATGGCCCGGCTCGCCGAACGGCTCGGCTGCGCCAAGATGGCCCTGTACCGCTACGTCCCCGGCAAGACCGAGCTCACCGCGCTCATGCTGGACGCCGCCCTGAGCTCGCCGCCGGAGAACCACACCGACCCCGCCGATCCCGAATCGTGGCGGGCCTACCTGCGGGAGTGGTCCGGGACCTTCTTCGGCAATGCCGTCGCCCACCCGTGGCTCAATGAACTGGCCACCGGCGTCCGCGTGATGGGCCCCAACGAGCTGGCCTGGCTGGAGACCGCTCTCGCCGTGCTGGACCGCAGCGGCCTGACCCACGCGGAACGCCTCGACACCGTCGTCCTGCTGCTCAACCACGTACGCGGGATGGGCCTGCAGACCGGGACCGCGGGCGCGGACCTCGAGGGCGAACTGGCGCGGGAGATGACCGCGGTGTTCCTCACCCAGGCCGACCGCTTCCCGCACGCGGCGGTGGCGCTCGCCGAGGCCGTCCCCGGTACCGGGAGCGCGGCCGCGGCGGGCCGCGACAACGCCCTCGACTACGGCATCGAGCGCATCCTGGACGGGGTGGCGGCGCTCATCGCGACACGGCGGTAGTTGCCGGGAATGTCTGTGCCGCGGCCCGGATTCGGCTTACGCTCGGCAGATGGCGGAGCTACCCGAGCTGAAGCAGGATCCGGTCACCACCGTGCGCGAATTCTTCGCGGCGCTGGAGATGAACATCGTGCCCGAGGCCCTCGAACTGGCCGACCCGGGCATCGTCTGGAAGAACACCTCGCTGCCCGACGTGCGCGGTATCGACCGGGTGCGCTGGGTGCTGGGCCTGTTCAACAACCCGCGCTTCGGCTTCCGGGCCGATATGCACCACATCGCCGCGACCGACGACGGGGTGGTGCTCACCGAGCGCACCGACTACCTGCGGGTGGGCCCGATCGAGATCGCGTTCTGGGTGTGCGGCACCTTCGAGTTCCGCAATGGCCGCATCACGCTCTGGCACGACCATTTCTCGTGGGAGAACGTCCTGCGCGGCACGGCGACCGGCGTGGTGCGCGCGATACTCCCGCACTGAACCGCGCAGGCACGGCGCCGACCCGTGAAAGCACAACGCCCGCCACGATTCTCGCGGCGGGCGTCGGCATCGAAACCGCGCACGAGGCGCGGCGTCAGGTCGGGTACCCCGGCGATTCCGGGGCGCGGCAGGCGGTTCGGTCGCGGCGGCCGTCCAGGCGCCTCGACCGAGCCGGCTGCGTCGGCTGGTTCAGGGGCGCAGGTGGGCCAGTTCGGCGCGCGCCTTCTCCCCGTCCTCGCCGAGGTCGGTGCGGGTGAAGACCTTCCACTGCTCGAGCAGCGGTCCGAACACCAGCTCGGGCTCCCGGGCGCGGTCGTAGATCCCGGCCGCGGCCAGCACCTCGTCGCTGGAGCGGCCGTCGGACAGTTCGATCACCGGCACCTGGAAGTCGGCGACGCGGTCGGCGATGGCGCGCAGGGTCTGGTCGGGGGCCAGGTCCAGGGCGGCGGAGATCAGGTTGGCGAAGAAGACGGCCTGCAGCTCGTCGTCGGCGGCCAGGCGGTCGGCGATCGACGCGACCATGACGTCGCCGGCGAGGCGGGCGGTGTTGCGGTGCCGGACGGCGGCGGCGGCCTCTTCGAGGGCGGACACGGCGAGCACCTCGAGCAGGTGCATGCCGGGACGGTTGAAGCTGGCGGTCATGGCCGCCATGCGCATGCGCTCCAGCGCGATGGGGTCGACGGCGCGGGTGACCATGAGGAAGTTGCGGATGAGGATCTCGTGCCGGTTCTCCTCGGCGGTCCAACGGCCGACCCACCGCCACCACGGGCCGGTGCGCAGGTGCTTGCCCAGCTCACGGTGGTAGGAGGGCAGGTTGTCGGCGATCAGCACGCTCACCGTGAGGGCGGTCTTGGCGACCTCGCTCAGCTCGGATTGCGCCGGGTCCCAATCGGTTCCGCCCATGGCCTGGAAGTTGCGGCCGTCGGACCACGGCACGTAATCGTGGGGCTGCCACTCCGGGCTGGCGTCGATATGCCGTGTGAGGTTGGTCTCCACCTCCGCCGCGAGTGAATCCAGCAGGTCCCGATCGGCCAAAACGTTGTGCACGCGAACAACCTAGCGGCAGATCGGCTACCGCGGGGATCTTCGCGGTAATTCGTCTTCGCTATGGCAGTTCCCGGGTCCGGTACGCCCGCGCGGGACGCCCCGGATCGGCCGGGCTACTTCTCGGTGACCGTGGTCTTGTTGTCGACCCAGGTGATGCCGCCGCCCGGCCGGGGGGCGCGTGGCTCTCCGGCCGGGCGGGTGAACTACCTACCGAATCTCAGGAATTCGGTCCGAACTCCTCCAGCATCTCGGTGACCAGCGCCGCGATCGGCGACCGCTCACTGCGGGTGAGGGTGACGTGCGCGAACAGCGGGTGCCCCTTGAGCTTCTCGATCACCGCGGCCACGCCGTCGTGCCGGCCCACCCGCAGGTTGTCGCGCTGGGCCACATCGTGGGTGAGCACCACCCGCGATCCGCTGCCCAACCGGCTCAGCACGGTGAGCAGCACATTGCGTTCCAGCGACTGCGCCTCGTCCACGATCACGAAGGAGTCGTGCAGCGAGCGTCCGCGAATATGGGTGAGCGGCAACACCTCCAGCATGCCGCGCGCCTGCACCTCCTCCATCACCTCGGGGCTGGCCAGCCCCTCCAGGGTGTCGAAGACGGCCTGCGCCCACGGCCCCATCTTGTCGGCCTCCGAGCCCGGTAGGTAACCGAGCTCCTGCCCGCCCACCGCGTAGAGCGGGCGGAACACCACCACCTTCCGATGCGTGCGGCGCTCCAGCACCGCCTCCAGTCCGGCGGTCAGCGCCAGCGCGGATTTACCGGTACCGGCCCGCCCGCCGAGCGAGATGATGCCGACGCTCTCGTCCAGCAGCAGATCCAGTGCGATCCGCTGTTCGGCCGAGCGCCCGTGCAGTCCGAACGCCTCCCGGTCGCCGCGCACCAGCTGCACCCGCTTGTCCGGGGTGACCCGGGCCAGGGCGCTGCCGCGCGGGCTGACCATGCGAATCCCGGTGTGGCAGGGCATGTCCCGCGCCTCGTCGAGATCGAGGACCGAATCGGCGTAGAGCTTGTCGACGGTGGCGGTGGCCACCTCGAGCTCCACCATGCCGGTCCATCCGGAGATGACGACATCCTGGGCGTGGTACTCCTCGGCCTGCAGGCCGACCGCGCCGGCCTTGACCCGCAGGGGTATGTCCTTGGATACCAGCGCGACCCGCTGGCCCTCGGCGGCCAGGTTGAGCGCGCACGCCAGGATGCGGGAATCGTTGCTGTCGGTGCGGAATCCGACGGGCAGTACCGCGGGGTCGGTGTGGTTCAACTCCACCTGGAGTGTCCCGCCCTGGGTGCCGACCTGCACCCGCTGATCGAGCCGACCGTGCGCCAAGCGCATATCGTCGAGCATGCGCAGCGCCTCGCGAGCGAACCAGCCGAGTTCGTGGTGGTGGCGTTTGGCCTCGAGCTCACTGATCACCACCAGCGGCAGCACCACGTGGTGCTCGCCGAAGCGGGTCAGGGCCCAGGGGTCGGACAGCAACACCGACGTGTCGACTACGAAGGTTTTCGGTCCGGAATCGGACGACTGCGAGGCGCGAACTCCCCGTGTCGTGGGCCGCGGGCTCTGGTCAGAGCCGGCGTCCCTGGTGGGAGCGTTGACGGAGCGTGCATCAGTCACGGTGGGCTCCTTTGCCACTCGCGCGACACCGCGCGAGCGTTCTCGCTGGGCCGGTCAGCCTTGGGGTCGTACGACCCGAGGGCCGGGTGCCGGCCCCCTCGTACTGAGTTGCTCAGTCACGATCAGGACCTCCCGTACGAGCCACACCTACGCGGCCCGCACCCCCGACGCTACCGCCGAATTCGCGATCCGGCCGCCCGTCTATCGGGCACATTCGTGAAGATCGGGTTAACGGGAGTCCCGTTAGGGTGTTTCGCCCAATTCCGCGAGAAGCACCGGGACATGGCTGTGCTCCGGCTCTTTCGTGGCCGTGACCAGGGTCAACGGACCGGCCGCGGCCTCCGCCCGGAGGTGCGCCAGACCTTCGCGGGCCGCATCGGCGTCGAGCTCGATTCGATACTTGCGCTCGAACTCGGCACGGCGTGTCTCCGGCGCGGCGTGATACCACTTGCGAAGTTCGTTCGACGGGGTCACGTCCTTGGCCCATTCGTCAATGGCCGCTTGCTGTTTGCTGATGCCGCGCGGCCACAGCCGGTCCACCAGCACGCGGCGGCCGTCGGCGGCATCGGGGGCGTCGTAGACGCGCTTGACCCGGTATCCCGGTTGCTGTGTCATGGCCTCCATTACAGTCGAGACCATGGCCGAAACTCCGGATCTGGCGACCCTGTCCACCAAGGAATTGCACGACCGCGCCGTGAAGCTGGCCGCCCGCCACGGTGACGTGAAATTCCTGTGGCAACTGCTCAAGGCGATCCCCGGCGCGGAGGTCGCCGCGGGCAAACAGGGCGAGGGTGAAGTCGACATCTGGAACACCGCGGCCCTGCTCGACGACTACTTCCACGCCGGTGAGGGCAAACTGGGCGAGGTGCTGCGCCCGATGTACGTGGACTACCTCACCAAGCACGCCTGAGGCCGGGAATCCCCGGCCTCCGAGTCAGGAATCGCCGAGCGGCGTGCCGTGCAAACCCGTGAGCACGGCACGCACGAACGGCGCGAATCCCTGCGGCCCCGAGGCGAAGTCCTTCAGGTGGACGGTGGTGCGGTCACTGGATTCGAAGACGGCGCGCACGATGCGCAGCCGGTCCTCGAGGTCCAGGCCCGCACCCATGATCACGTGGTCGATCGGGGTGCGCGCCAACGTGTCCCGCAGATCGGCCAGCCCGGTGCCCGCGTGGAGATCGACCTCCGGGAGGTCGACGCGCTCGCGCACCTCGTCCACCACGGCCGACGTCAATCCCAGCAGCAAAACGGTCGTCGTCATCCCCGCCTCCGATCCCCTTGCAGCATAGGCCGTTCCGTCGCCGGGGTCCTACACTCCGAGAATGAGCGCTGATGCCACCGCGGAGCTGATCGTCTACCGGCGTCCCGGCTGCCCCTATTGTTCGCGCATGCGGCGGGTCCTCAACCGGCACGGCATCGTTCACCGTGAGGTCGACATCTGGCAGGACCCCGACGCGGCGGCGTTCGTCCGCTCGGTGGCCGACGGCAACGAGACCGTGCCCACGGTCGTGTTCCGCGACGGTTCGACGGAGCGCAACTGGGTCAACCCGCATCCCAAGGAGTTGATCGCCACCGTCTCCGCCGACGCTCCCCAGCTCACCGGCGGCCCGCGCAGGTTCTGGACCTTCTGAAACGACGAGCGCCCGCCGCGATCGTGAGATCGCGGCGGGCGCTTGACCGTTCGGCAGCTGTCAGCCCAGCAGACGCCAGTCCTCGAGGCCGTCGTACAGCGGGAAGTCCTGGGCCAGCTTGGAGACGCGCTGACGCAGGGAGTCCAGGTCGGCGGAGCCGGTCAGCGCGGCGGCGATGATCTCGGCGACCTCGGTGAACTGCTCGTCGCCGAAGCCGCGGGTGGCCAGGGCCGGGGTGCCGATGCGCAGGCCGGAGGTGACCATCGGCGGGCGCGGGTCGAACGGAACCGCGTTGCGGTTCACGGTGATTCCGATCTCGTGCAGGAGGTCCTCGCCCTGCTGGCCGTCGAGCTGCGAGTTGCGCAGGTCGACCAGCACCAGGTGCACGTCGGTGCCGCCGGTCAGGACGGTGATGCCCTTGTCCTTGGCGTCGGTGGCGGTCAGGCGCTCGGCGAGGATCTTGGCGCCGGAGATGGTGCGGGCCTGACGCTCCGCGAACTCCGCGCCGCCGGCGATCTTGAAGGCCACGGCCTTGGCGGCGATGGCGTGCATGAGCGGGCCGCCCTGCTGACCCGGGAAGACCGAGGAGTTCAGCTTCTTGGCGAACTCCTGCTTGGCCAGGATCAGGCCGGACCGGGGGCCGCCCAGGGTCTTGTGCACGGTGGAGGACACGACGTCGGCGTGCGGGACCGGCGACGGGTGCAGCCCGGCGGCGACCAGACCGGCGAAGTGCGCCATGTCGACCCACAGGTACGCACCGACCTCGTCCGCGATCTCACGGAAAGCGGCGAAGTCCAGGTGGCGCGGGTACGCCGACCAGCCGGCGACGATCACCTTCGGGCGGGTGTCGCGGGCGATCTTGCGGACCTCGTCCATGTCGACGCGGTGGTCTTCCTTGGACACGCCGTAGGCGTGCACCTCGTACAGCTTGCCCGAGAAGTTCAGGCGCATGCCGTGGGTGAGGTGGCCGCCGTGGGCCAGGTCCAGGCCGAGCAGCTTCTCGCCCGGGTTCATCAGCGCGGACAGGACGGCGGCGTTGGCCTGCGCGCCCGAGTGCGGCTGGACGTTGGCGAAGTCGGCGCCGAAGAGCTCCTTGACGCGGGCGCGGGCCAAATCCTCGACGATGTCGACGTTCTCGCAGCCGCCGTAGTAGCGGCGGCCCGGGTAGCCCTCGGCGTACTTGTTGGTGAGCACGCTGCCCTGCGCCTGCAGGACCGCGCGCGGCACGAAGTTCTCCGAGGCGATCATCTCGAGGGTGTCGCGCTGGCGAGCGAGTTCGCCGCCCATCGCGGCCGCGACCTCGGGGTCGAGTTCGGCGAGGGACTGGCTGTTCACAGAGGCGCTCGTCTGGGTCGTCACGTCGCCGAGTGTATTGGCCGCCGCCGCGGAGTCGGTCAGTGGGTTCAGGGAATCGCGCATGGCGCACCTCCGTCGTCCGGGTACCCCGAATCGGGATTCGGGGATCGCCAGGCACCCAGGCGCGCGGTGCCGGACTTGGGGTGCTTCCCGGTGGTTACTTCCACCTCGAGTGCGCCAGTCGCGGTCCTCCCATCCTAGCCAACGGCGTTAACAGTCCTTCGAGTGGACAGAATCACAGATACAGGCTATGGCGGAGCAACAAATCTGGGTAAGGTGACGCACGGCTGACCCAGATAGGTCAGTGTCCTTGCCCCTACCCAGATTTCGAGGATTCATCACATGCTGTTCAACATCGCGACCGGTGGCCCGACCGACATCCTGTTCACCCTGCTGAAGACCCTGTGCACCATGTCCTCCGGTGGCGCGTCCTGTGCCTCCTGGGGCGCCTGACCCGTTCCGGACCTTCGGGGAGTACCCCTCACATGCGGCGGATCGCGCCGGGCGTGAGGGGTTCGTCCAACAACCGGCGGAAACGCTCGGACCGCTCGGCGGCATCGCCCGCCCGGTCCAGCCAGCCGCCCAGCAGTCGATAGCCCTCCACATAGGTGGAGATGTAGGCCCGCCACAGCGGTGAGGACAGGAAGCGCAGCGACTGCGTGGCCCGCTCCGGCGTGACCAGACTCCAGCGCTGCAGATACTCCGCGACCTCGGTCGAATCACGCTTGCGGTCGTGCAGCAACAGCGCCGCATCCTGGCGCACACTCAGCAGGTTCGCCGACGCCGTCGAAATCCGCTCGGCGCGTTCGCCATCGAAACGCAGGCCGAGATCCGCGTAGATCTCCTGCGCCCAGCGGCCCCAACCCGGGCCCACGATCGACTTCAGGGCCAGATCGGCCAGCCCCTCCGCCATCAAGCACTGCGGGGTGTTCACCACGAACAGCGTCTGCTCGTCCTGGCCGGCGCCGACCAGTCCGGCCTCCTTGCGGCAGTGCTCGGTGTGGTGGCCCGGGTAGGACTCGTGCGCGATCAGCCCGGGCAGCTGCGACAGGTGCTGCTTGAGATCGGAGTTGATGGCCACCCGGGACTGGTAGTTGCCCAGGTAGTAGTTGAAGCCCGACCACGGCTTGTCGCCCACCACTTCGTATTCCACATGCTCGTTGTCGGGCAGCGGGTAGCGGTCGCGGACCAGTTCGCGCAGCGCGCCGGAGAAGGCGGCCACGCATTCCTTCAGGCGTTCGGGCGGGATCTCGTCCTGGCGGCGGTGCGCGGAGATGCGGTCCAGCAGCGGTCCGTCGCCCGCCAGCACCTCGTCGAGCTGCCGGTGGGCCTCGCGGTAGTCCTCGGTGTCGCCCGGGGCGATGTCGACGTCGAAGTAGGCGCTCACCTCCTCGGCGAAGGAGATGTCCTCCCCCGCGAACTTGCGCCCGGAGCATTCCAGCGCCCGCAGGTGGACGTCGAGGAATTCGACGCGCTCCTCGGACAGGCCCGCCTCGGGCAGTTCCTTGCGCAGGCCCGCGGCCTGGTGCGCGAGCTCGCGTGGTTCGGGCTTCGGCGCGTTCTCGACCTCGCGGCGCAGGGCCGGGTCGCCGGTGTAGGCATCGACGAATCCCTCCTCCAGCCGGTCGAAGGCCAGTCCCAGCCGCAGATACTCGGTCACCAGGGGATGCGCTGCCATAGCTCGACCCTAGGTGATTCTCAGCGCTCGAGCGGCCCGGATCCCGTGCCGCGCAGCCTCACCCGACACGCCCGATGCCTGTGATGTGGCCCATCCCACTCTAGTTACCGGCCAGTAGCAACACCTGGTGTTCACCTCGATGTTGGAGCCGAGCACAATTCGGCTATGCGTGGAGTGTTGGCGACGCGAGGCGAGTGTCAGATTCGAGGACACGAGTGTCGAATGCAAGGACACGAGTAATGGCACGGATGAGCGAGCCCAGCCCCTACGTCGAATTCGACCGCAAGCAGTGGCGTACCTTGCGCAAGGCGACTCCCCTGGTGCTGACCGAAGAGGAACTGGTCGGCCTGCGCGGTCTCGGGGAGCAGATCGACCTCGAAGAGGTCGCCGAGGTCTACCTCCCACTGGCCCGACTCATCCACCTGCAGGTCGCGGCCCGGCAGCGCCTGTTCGCCGCCACCGCCACCTTCCTCGGTGAGACCCACCCCGACCGTCAGGTGCCGTTCGTCATCGGCGTGGCGGGCTCGGTCGCCGTCGGCAAGTCCACCACCGCGCGTGTGCTGCAGGCGCTGCTGGCGCGCTGGGACCACCATCCGCGGGTGGATCTGGTCACCACCGACGGATTCCTGTACCCGACAGCCGAACTCACCCGGCGCGGCATCATGCACCGCAAGGGCTTCCCGGAGTCCTACGACCGGCGCAAGCTGCTGCGTTTCGTCACCGAGGTGAAATCCGGCGCGTCCGAGGTGTGCGCGCCCGTCTACTCGCACATCGCCTACGACATCGTGCCCGGCGAGTACCACTGTGTGCGCCAGCCCGACATCCTCATCGTCGAGGGCCTCAACGTGCTGCAGACCGGTCCGCGCCTGATGGTGTCGGACCTGTTCGACTTCTCGGTCTACGTCGACGCCCGCATCGAGGACATCGAGAAGTGGTACGTGCAGCGCTTCCTGTCGCTGCGCAAGACCGCGTTCCAGGACCCGAACTCGCACTTCCACCACTACGCGAACTTCAACGACCAGGAAGCCACCAACCAGGCCAAGGAGATCTGGCACAACACCAACCGGCCGAACCTGGTGGAGAACATCCTGCCGACCCGGCCGCGCGCGACCCTGGTGCTGCGCAAGGACTCCGACCACACCATCAACCGGCTGCGGCTCAGGAAACTCTGAATCGCGTGCGAGCGAGGTGAGTCGAGCGTCCAGCCGGTGAGTCAGAGCGTCCAGGCGGCGTCCAGCCGTGCGCCGACGTCGATATCGGTGGCGGCCCGGATGTGCGGTTTGTCGATCTCGGTGGCGATGTAGCGCGCCACGAATCGGCGGATCTCGTGATCCACGCTGGCGATGATGCGCAGCAGTTCGCCACGGCGGGTGGCGCTGGCCACATTGATCCGCACATTGCTGGGCTGCGGTTCGGCGATCTCGATGAGCACCCGCAGCGGTTCGGCGGTGCGCACCGTCAGATGCAGGTGGATGGTGCCGTCCACCCGGAACGGGTAGCGGTCCACCGCGAGGTCGATGAGCAGGTCGACCTTGAGCGGGATCACCAGGTCGAACGAGATGATGTCGTCCATGTCACGAGTGAGCCGGGGCTGCCCGAGACGCACGGTCGCCGAGAGTTTGGCCAGTTTGCCCGGTCCCGCGCCGATCGGCCCGAATTCGAACGCCTCCCCGGTGAGTTTCCCGAACGCCCCCGCGATCCGCTCCGGTGAGGCGGCGTACTCGAGGAATCTCCGCCCGAATTCCTCGTAGCTCAGGTACGGCACCGCGACGACCTGGGATTCCGCTAGGCCGCTCGAGTCCTCACGCAGCTCACTCATACCACCAGACGGTACGGCAGCGACCGGCCCGCGAACGCCGAAGCCGTTGCACTGCAATGGAACCGTTGACCGACTGTTGCGGGATCACCCACAACATTCTCGCTTCGTACTCCTGTGACACAGTCACAGGAGTACGAGATGACAGAGGTGGTCAGACGCCGAAGCGGCGGTGCCGGGCCGCGTAATCCCGCAGGGCCCGCAGGAAATCCACGCGCCGGAATTCCGGCCAGTACGCCTCGGTGAACCAGATCTCCGAATAGGCGCTCTGCCACAACAGGAATCCGGACAAGCGCTGCTCACCGGAGGTGCGGATGACCAGATCCGGGTCGGGCTGGCCGGAGGTGTAGAGGTGCTGGCCGATGGCGTCGACGGTGATCGACTGCACCAGATCCTCGCCGGTCTCGCCCGCGTCCATCTCCTGGCGGACCAGGGAGCGGACCGCGTCGGCGATCTCCTGGCGGCCGCCGTAGCCGATGGCCACGTTGACGTGCACGCCGGTGCGGCCCTCGGTGCTCTTGGCCGCCTCGCTGAGCCGGCGCGCGAACTCGGCGGGCAGCTGATCGAGCGCGCCCACGATGCGGACGCTCCAATCCTGTTCCGGCGCAGACAGTTCGTCGACGACGTCGGTGATGACCTCGAAAAGCGTGTCGAGCTCGTCGGAATCGCGGCGCAGATTCTCGGTGGAGAGCAGGTAGAGGGTCACCATCTCGATGCCGGCCTCGCCGCACCAGCCGACCAGCTCGGCGATCTTCAGCGCACCGACCCGATGGCCGTGCGAGATATCGCTGAACCCGTTCTCCCTGGCCCAGCGACGGTTGCCGTCACACATCACAGCGACGTGTCGCGGATGTTGTTTACCCGCCAGCTGCCTGGCCAGCCGTGCCTCGTATACGCGATATGGGAGTCCACGCACCTGACCCACAAACTTCACGGCCGCAACCCTACGCTCACCCGCCTCCCCGCGTATTTTGCCGGTCGAAAGAGCCGTAGAAACTTTCGTACCGGCCGATGACCGGGTGCCGAACCCATTCTGGACGTAGCACCGAAGACAACCTACGGTACCGTAGGTTACCGAGGAGGAACATATGGCCGACATCGTGCAGCCCGTTGATCACACCGCGGGTCTGGTCGAAACCGTCCGCGACGAGCTGGCGGCCATCAAGCCCCGCCTACGCGGCTGGATCCATGCCTGGGCCGTCGGCGTCGCCGCCATCGCGGTGGTCGTGCTGGTGTCGGTGGCGAGCACGGTGTCCGGGAAAGCCGCGTGGTCGACGCTGGTCTACGGCATCACCGTGTGCGGGGTGTTCGGGATCAGCGCGACCTATCACCGGGTGAACTGGAAGACCGCGCGCGCCCGCATGTGGATGAAGCGAGCCGACCACTCGATGATCTTCCTGTTCATCGCCGGCAGCTACACGCCGTTCGCGCTGCTCGGGGTGCGCGGGACCGCCGGCAATGTGCTGCTGGCCATGGTCTGGGCGGGCGCGCTGGCCGGGGTGGCGCTGAAGATGCTGTGGCCCACCGCCCCTCGCTGGGTCGGGGTGCCGCTGTATCTGTTGCTCGGGTGGGCCATAGTCCCGGTGGCCGGGACGCTCATCGGCAATGTCGGCTGGACGCCGGTGATTCTGCTGCTCGCGGGCGGCATCGCCTACAGCGTCGGCGGGATCCTGTACGCCGCGCGCTGGCCCGATCCGTGGCCGGAGGTGTTCGGACATCACGAGTTCTTCCACGCCGCAACGGTGATCGCGGCGCTGTGCCACTATGTCGCGGTCTGGCTGGTACTGCTGAGCTGATCGAGTAATTCCCCACAAAGGTGCAATCTCGGCCGAAAGTTCCCTAGAGTCTGCGACGTGACCAGCAGACTCATCCTGTGGGCGCTGCGGGCGCCGGGGGGTCTGTCTGCTGTCGTCATGGCGTGCAACCTCGGCGGCCTGGCGGTGATCACCACCGAACTGTTCCTGAGCGGCTTCCTGAGCCGGCTCGGTTCGAACTGGATCTCCACCTTCATCGGGGTGTCCATCTATCCGGCCATCGGCGCCCTCGCGGGCATCGTGCTCGCGGTGCGCGACCGGCGGCATTACTTCGGCTGGCTGGACCAGCACCGGCCGCCCACCGAACACGAGGCCCGGCGACTGCTGCGGCTACCGCTCGCGATCACCATCCGTGCGCTGGCCATCTGGCTGCCGGGCGTGATCGTGGCGGCCGCCATCTTCGCCCATGCCACCGAGGACCGCAGTTTCCCCGTGGTGCTGTCGATGTTCACCCTCGGCGGGCTCGAGTCGGCGGCGCTCACCTATCTGATCGTGGACCGGCTGATCCGGCCGACCATTCCGGTGGTGGCCGAGGTGCTCGACGAGACCGCGCACTGGAGCAATACCGTGCTGGCGCGGGTGCTGGTCACCTTCGCGGTGGCGGGCGCGGTGCCGCTGCTCATGCTGGTCACCGTGCTCGCCGATCCGTCGACCGACAGTGACGACCGCATCCGGACCGGCATCTATCTCGCCATCGTCGGCCTGTCCGCGGGCGTGGTCGCGACGGCGGCGCTGGCGCGCGCGGTGGCCACGCCCATGCACACCCTGCGCGACGCGCTCGACCGGATCGCGCACGGCGATCTCGAGGCGCGGGTGACCATCAACAGCACCAGCGAGATCGGGCGGCTCGAGCATTCGGTGAACGAGCTGGCCGCCAATCTCAGTGAGCGCGAGCGCATGCGGACCGTCTTCGGGCGGCACGTGGGCGACGAGGTGGCGGAGCGGGCGCTGTCGGGCAGCCCCAGCCTCACCGGCGACATGCGGGAGGCGACGGCCCTGTTCGTGGACGTGACCGGTTCGGTGGCGCTGGCCACCGAGCTCGCCCCGCACGACTTCGTGGCCAAGCTCAACCGACTGCTGACCATCGTGGTGGCGGCGACCGAGGACAACCACGGTCTGGTCAACAAGTTCGAAGGCGATGCGGCGCTGTGCATCTTCGGCGCGCCCATCGCTCTCGACGACAACGCCACCCCCGCTTTGAAGGCGGCCCGCCGGATTCGCGACGAGGTGGCCGCGCTCGGCGAACTCGACGTCGGCATCGGCATCGCCCGCGGCTGCGTCTTCGCCGGGGACGTCGGCACCGACACCCGTTTGGAATTCACGGTCATCGGCGACGCAGTCAACGAGGCCGCCCGCCTGACCACCGAGGCGAAGCTGGTTCCCCGCCGGATTCTCGCCTCTCAGGCGGTCATAGAAGCCGCCTCCGACGCCGAGCGCACACAGTGGATCCTGCACGACACTCTCCACCTCCGCGGCCGCAAGGAACCCACTCCGGGCTGGACCGATGTACCGGACGCCGTGCCCGCGTCCCCCGCGTCGATCCACCGCAACGGCACCGTCCCGCAGGACGCCCCCCGACCGGCCGCACCCCAACCCCCGAAACCCGCCGATCGCTGATCATTCAATCCGCGCGAACGTGGTGTGCGAACTCGGCGGGACCTGGAAGTACATCGCTGAAACACATGACCTCAACACGCCCCGGACTGTAAGACCGCCCAGTCCCTCCAGGCAACGGAATATGCGCGTTGGCTATGTCAGGCCACCCATCGGACCCTTCGATCCCACTGTCGTACTACCGGATCGGCTCGGGCTCGTACTCGAGGGTGATTCCCAGCGAGAGCGAGGGCCCGACAGTGAGTGTATGGAGGAGATCGGCGCGTTCGAGCGGAAGTCGGCAGCGGGGTGGGAGCGGCCCGAGCGGGCGGTGCTCGCGTACCGGGCGGTGGTGGTGGCCCTGGTCGCCGGAGTGGCGGAGACGCTGTTGCGGGCGGCGCGGGTGCTCGAGGACCCCGGGGTCGGGCTGCCGGGCGTCGCGGTCGGGTTGGGGATTCGGGCGGCGATCTATCTGACGGTGTTCTGGCTCGCGGCCCGCATGTTGTTCGGAAGCCGCTGGGCGCGAGTGATTCTCGTGGTGGGGCTGGGCACCGTCGGGGTGGCTTCGCTGGTGGCGGAGCCGCTGAGCGCGCTGCTCGAGGCTGATTCCACGGGTGCGCTGTTCACCGGCTGGACCCCGGCATCCGTGCTGATCGGGCTTTTTCGCGCCGCGCATATCCTCGCGGTCCTGGTCGCCGTTCCAGCCGCCGTACTGGCGGGAAACCGGGTCCGGGCCATGCGATCTCGCGTGGCCTGACACTCCGGGCCCGCACCTCTCAACTCGGAATGTGCGGGCGCGGGAGGGCTGCCGGCGGACCGTCAGGCCGATTGCGGCGGAAGCAGACCGGCGCGGACGTCTTCGACCGTGGTGACCGGGAGGTCGCAGACCGAGCCACGGCAGATATAGGCGGCGGAGGTGTCGCGCACCGGCGGCCGGTCGGCCAGCAAGGGCTGGGAGTCGACGCCGCCGGAGACGATGACCGAGCCGCCCGGAGCGGCCGCGCGGGCAGCGGCCACCAGCGTTGCGGCCGAGCCGGATTCGCCATCCGGGCCCGCGGAGATCGCCACCTGTATGGGCCCGCGCAGGGCGGCCTCGGCCACAGCCAGCCAGTGTCCCGCCGAGCGGGGGGCGCGGGCCAGCAGAACCGCTCCCCGCGCGAGGGTTTCGTCGGCGAGCCGCCGGTATCGGGCGGCCCGATCCGGGTCGGTGAGCGCGGAGGCCGTGAGCAGGGCCTCGGCGAGAACCGAAGTGCCCGAAGGGGTTGCGCCGTCCAGGGGGTCGCGGGGCCGGGTCAGCAGGGTTTCGGCGTCGTCGGCGGTGTCGAACCAGCTGCCCGGGGTGTCCGCGTCGGCGAAGTGCGTGATGGCCGCGTCGAGTACGCGGCGCGCATCGGCGAGCCAGTCCCCTTCGGCGGTCTGGTGCAGTGCGAGAAGTCCCAGCGCCAGCCAGGCGTAGTCCTCGAGCACGCCCGCGGCCGTGCCGGGCACGCCGCCCAGCGAGGCGCGGCAGACGCGGCCGTCGGTCACGTGGGTGTCCAGCAGGAACCGCGCACACCGGACAGCCGCCGCGATCCACTCCGGATGCCCGTGTGCGGCACCGGCTTCCGCGAGCGCGACGATGGCCATCCCGTTCCAGGCGGTGACCACCTTGTCGTCCCGCTCGGGTTGCGGCCGCAGTTCCCGCGCCGCCGACATGGCCGCCCGGATGGCCTCGAACCGCTCGTGGTCCACCGGCTTCGGGTCGGTGTAGCGCGTCAGCACCGAGGTGCCGTGCTCGAACGTCCCCGCCGTCGTGACACCGAAGATCTCCGCGGCCCAGGCTCCGTCGAGCGCCCCGAGCACGCCGTTGAGTTCCGCGGGCGTCCAGACATAGGTGGCTCCCTCGACCCCGGGCTGCCCCGGTTCGAGGTGGGTGTCGGCGTCCAGGGCGGACGCGAAGGCCCCCTGCTCGGTGCCCAGATCGGTCATCAGGAACTGGACGGTCTCGCGAGTCACCCGTAGCGCCAAGGATTCTCCGCCGCGCTCACTCCCGGGCGCGTCGAGCCCGCGCCGGGCCAGGTGCGCGTACACCCGCACCAACTGGGCGTTGTCGTACAGCATCTTCTCGAAGTGCGGCACCACCCACGCCGCGTCTACCGAGTACCGCGCGAACCCACCCCGCAGCTGGTCGTAGATCCCGCCCCGGGCCATCGATTCACAGGTGAACGAAACAGTCTGCAGCACACCGAGATCCCCGGTCAGCTCATAATGCCGCAGCAGCCCTTCCAGCAACGCCGACGGCGGGAACTTGGGCGCACCCCCGAACCCGCCGTGCTGCGCGTCCACATCCTTCGACACGGCCGAGACCGCGTGCTGCACCAGGTCGGCGCTGATCCCGACCCCGGCGTCCGGCAACCCCGCCGTCTGCTGCCGCAGCGCCTCTCCCACCTGTGCCGCCGCAGTGTTCACCTCGTCGCGCCGATTCCGCCACGTCTCCCCCACCGCGGTCAGCACCTGCGCGAACGACGGCATCGCGTGCCGCGGCGTCTTCGGGTAGTAGGTCCCGCAGTAGAACGGCTCCCCCTCCGGCGTCAGGAAGCACGTCATCGGCCACCCGCCCTGCCCGGTCATGGCCACGGTCGCGTTCATGTACACCGCGTCCAGATCGGGCCGTTCCTCCCGATCCACCTTGATGCACACGAAGTTCTCGTTCATGAGCTCGGCGGTGGCCTCGTCCTCGAACGACTCGTGCGCCATCACATGGCACCAGTGGCAGCTGGCGTACCCGATGGACAGCAGGATCGGCACGTCCCGCTCGGCCGCCTCGGCCAGCGCCGCCGCGTCCCACTCCCGCCAATGCACCGGATTCCCGGCATGTTGACGCAGATAAGGCGAGGTGGCACTGCCCAATCGGTTCATATCCCCAGCCTCCCACACCCGGCAAGAGGCGACCGCGATCCACCCCTGGAGGCCAGGGGCGGCCGGGCCGGGACGGCGCCGCCGGTAATCCGGATGGTGATGCTCGCACCCGATACGATCCAAGGGTGAGGGCGACCGCTGACCATCTCTCGGCGCTGCGCATCGAGCGACAAACCGTGCTGGATTACTGCGCCGATCTCACCGACGCCGAATGGCGCGCCGACAGCCTGGCCGCGGGCTGGAGCGTGAAAGACGTTGTCGCGCATATGGCCGCCGACCTGCGAACCGTCGTCACCCCGGCCGCGCTCGCGTTCATGGCCACCAAGGACGTGGAGTGCCTCAACGAGCGGGCCGTGGCCGCCTCGCGCCGGCGTTCACCGGCGCAAGTCCTCGAAGGCTTCGCGACCTGGACCCGAGTCGGCACGGCCGCCCTGGCCGTCCTGACCGCACCCGGTCTCAGCGGCGTCCGGCTGCCCGTCGGCGAGCTCGGCCGCTATCCGACGCGCCTCTTCCCGGCGATGTTCCTCTTCGACTGGCACACCCACCTGCGCCACGACATCGCCGCGGCGTTGGACCGCCCGCACCCGCCGACCGACGAGCGGCGGGTGGCCTCGATCCTGGCCTGGTTGACCAGCCTGCTGGAGCAATCGCACCGCGACCGCCTGGCCTGGCTGGACGCCTCCGTCGCCATGACCTTCACCGGCCCCGGCGGCGGCACCTGGCGCGTCGACACCGACCAGGGCGGCCCCATCCGGGTGCGACGCGGCGGCACGGAGAACACCGCTGCCCAAATCACCGCTCGCGCCGACGAATTCCCCCGGTGGGGAACGACCCGCGCCGCGTGGCGCGACTGCGAGGTCTCGATCACCGGCGACACCGAGCTCGGTACCCGCGTACTCGACGCCATCGATCTCATCTGAACCGCCCAGCCGGTCGCCTACCGCAATCCCCGCAAGTTCGCGCGGATCCTGCGGGACAATTCTCGGGACGCCGCGCCCGCGGAATCGCGATCGAGACCGTGTGCGACCAGATCGGTGAAAGCCGGGGAACCATGCGCGTATTCGACCGTTGCGGCACCGTCCGACTGTCCGTGATCATTCTCCTGACCGGCCTGCTGATCGCCACCGCGGCCCCATCGAACGCCGGGCCCGACGACACCGGCCGGATCGATACCGGCACCTACACCTCGGGTGTGCTGACGTACGGCTACGAGGCTTTCGTGCCCGGTGATTTGCCCGCGAACCCCGCATTGGTGGTGATGATCCACGGGTGCAAGACCACCGCCGAACAGCAGCGTCGCGCCAATCTCCTGGATCCGATCGCTCGCCGCGCCGGATTCGTGGTCCTCTATGTCGACGGCAGCCCGTTCCATCTGCTGCAACAGCGATGCTGGTCGGGGCTGCTCGCGCCCGCGTCCGAAAGCCGGACTTCCGGGGACGCCGCCGCGATCGCGGCGATGACCCGGCTCGCCATCGAGCGCTACCACGTCGATCCCGATCGGGTCTACGCGTTGGGCATGTCCTCCGGGGCCTACGAGACCACACTGGTGGGCGCGTATTTCGCGGACCTGTTCGCCGCCATCGGCGTGCATTCGGGGGCGGCGTTCGATCATGGCGCGCTCGGCTGTGTGGGCCCGTACCTGCCTACCGCCTCAACCGAACAGCTTGCCGCACAGGCATTCTTCGCCGAGGGCGGCTACCGCAGGGTGCTCCCGGTCATCGGATTCCACGGCGATGCCGATCTGGCAGTGCCGTACGAATGCGGGCGCGAGGTCATCGAGCAGTGGCGACAGACAGACAATCTGGTGCTCGCCGCACAGGAAGCCCCGCAAGGGATTCCTGTGCGGCCGACCGGCAGCGCCGAGGGTGTCGCCGACAGGCCCGAGGGTCTTTCCTACACCGTCGAGTCCTGGCGACAGCACGAATCGGACTGTCCCACACTCCAATTGTGGACGATCCACGGTATGGCGCATTACTGGTCGGGCGGTTCGGCCGATCCCGACGCCGCCGAGTTCACCGACGCCCGTGGCCCGAACGCCTCACAGGCGGCGTGGGATTTCTTCTCCCGCATCCACCGCACCGACACGGGGTTCCGTTGCGAATGAGCCGCGCCCGGATGCCGTGATGCGGTGCGACAGTCGTCAGATCGCGCTGCGGCTGAACCGGTAGGTGGCGTTGCTTGCGCCGGGAGCGGCGTTGTCGGTGCTCGGAGCGTCCGCGCCCGGGCCGGTGTACGAGAAGGAGCCGGATTCGTTGGTGCGGCACCGCAGCGTGACCGAGTAGGTGACGGGACCCGCGGCGGCCGACTCGGTGGCGTCGATGACCGCGACGCCGGGCTCCGGTGAGGTGTAGGTGTAGGTGCTGTCATGCCAGACCCCGGTGCCGGCCACCATGTATTGCAGGGAGCCCTGACTGGGGAACCGCACGATGGCCATGGATTCGCCGTTGGCGGCGGCGGGGACGGAACGTGAGCCCCCGTACAGGATCAGGTACTGGTTCGTGGTGTCGGCGGGGACGGTGCACGCACCGGGATCCGCGTGTAGCGGACCGGTAGCGGGCAGCATCCACGCGAGAGCGGTGACGCCGAACGCGGCGACACGGATGCCGGCCTGCATAGCTACTCCTCTCCAGTGAACGACCGCACCGCACGACGGAACGACCGCACGGCGCGGCGGTGTCGAATCTCGTTCGGGGACAGTCCGATCGGCTACGGGAAGCACCAGTTCAGGGTGGCCGATCCCGGCGTCGGGATGTGGACGCAGATGTTCACCCAGATGTAGGGGGCGTCCACATTCTGCAGCGCGACGGGGCGGTCCACGGTCGATTCCGTGGCTTCACTCGCCGACGCGGGCGCCACGGCCGCAAGGGCGACCAGCGGGGCGGCTACCGCGGCGACCACCACAGAGCGGGCGATTCCTGCAAGCATCTCATCTGCTCCTACGAATCGAGAACGATGATGACGAGCTCGGGACAGAAGTACGACGAGGACAGACGCTAGGCCACCGGGGCATAGGTTTGCCATCTCTTAGCTATCGACTTGTCCGTTTCGTTATCGCCCATCTTTTCCGCTCATCTGGTCAGACCGGCCCCACAGCCATTTGCCGCACCGGGCTCACCGGTGGCGATGCTCGGCGAACAACACCCAGGTCGCCAGTCCGACAAGAGCGAACAGCAAGATCGCGGTCCCGATCGCCACGGCGGGGCCGGAGTAGGTCGGAACCGTCTCCGATGCCATGACGGCCGCCACGCTGCCGAACGACACTCCGATCACCTCGTTCCTCGGCCGACTTCGCTTCCGAAGATCCATGATCCGCGCCGAATCCCCGACCGGAACACCTCTTTACGGGATGCTGACGGCCACGTCCGTACGGATGCGAAGCGTATCGCCGGAGGACCCTCAATTGGCGGCTTCCTTGCCTACGAACTCCTGGTAGATGTCGGCGTAGGTTCGCGAATCCTTGATCCCTGAGTCGTACCGCCGGCGAACGAGAACAACTAGTCCTCGGCGGCCGCGGCCGACCGAGGCAGAGTTGGTTCAGCCCTCCCAGTCGAGGATCGGGGCGAGGGATTTGAACTGCGCGGAGGGTGGGATGAGGCGCAGGATGGCGTTGCGGGCCAGGACGGCCAGCGGGGAGGACAGCTGGCCGATCGCGCCGATGGAGCGGGAGCGTTGGACGATCATCTGGGTCCGGGGGCGACGCAGGGTGTCGTAGGGGGTGAGGTCGCCGCCCTCGGCGGCGACCCGGGCGAGCACCACAGCATCCTCGAGTGCCTGGCAGGCACCTTGGCCCAGGTTGGGGGTCATGGCGTGGGCCGCGTCACCGACCAGGGCGATGCGCCCGGCGGTGAAAGCCTTCAGGGGCGGGAGGTCGTAGAGGTCGTGTTCGAGGAGGGCGGTGTCGTCGGCTGCCGCCAGCAGCATGGGGATCGGCTCGTGCCAGGAACCGAACCTGGCACGCAATTCGGATAGACCGCCACCCTCGGTACCCGCGGGCAGGTTGGCGGTGGCGAAGCAGTAGACGCGACCGTCGGGGAGCGTGCCGTATCCGAAACGTTCTCCCCTGCCCCAGCTTTCACCCATGTCGCCGATGGGCTCGGCCGGGGTCACCACCACGCGCCAGGCGGTGTATCCGCTGTAGCGGGGTTCGACGGCACCGCAGACGGTGCGGCGCACCATGCTGTGGATGCCGTCCGCGCCCACAACCACGTCGCCGGTCGAGGTACCAGCCGAGTGCGCGACGGTGCCGTCGGGGCGGGCTTCGGTGGCCGAGATCCCGGTGCGCACGGCGGATTCCGGGACCGCGGCGCGCAGGATGTCCAGCAGGTCGTGGCGGTGCATGAGGATCGGGCTGCCGTAGCGGGCGCGGATGGTGTCCACGTCGGTGCGGGACAGCCAGCGGCCCTTGCTGTCCCGGATTCCGGCCGAGTTCTCCTCGCGGGCCCGGCTGCGGATCTGGTCGCCGAGTCCCAGCGCATCCAGCGCCCGAAGGGCATTGGGCCACAGCGACAATCCGGCCCCGACCTCCGCGATCCGGGTGGACCGCTCCAGCACTTCCACGTCCCAGCCGTGGCGGGCGAAGGCGATGGCGGTCGCGAGACCGCCGATGCCGCCGCCGACGATGACCGCCTTCATCACCGGGCGAGCTGCAGGGCCATGGTGGCCGCCGCGGGGACGAGGTAGAGGACCGGGAAGATCGCCGAGGAGGCGTGGCCGGCGCGGATGGAGGTGGCCGAGGCGCCCAGGAAGTAGAGGATCAGGCACACCGCCGCCGCGATGCCGATCGCGGGGATGAAGAACCCGACGATCAGGCCCAGCGCGCCCGCGGATTTGGCCAGCGCCAGCCAGTTCCACCACGAGGTGGGAACACCGTACTGCTGGAGCGGTTCGACGACGAACTCCTTGCGGGTGAACAGGGAGAAGCCGGAGAAGCCGATCCACAGGGCCGCGACGATTCCGACGACGTGGTACGCGATGTTCATGAGTCCATTCCTTGCACGCTTCGATCTTGTTTTCGTACTGGAACAGCGTCACATTCGCGGATCGCGGCCTGTAGTGCGCGAGTCATCGCTTCGAGCTGCATTCGACAGCGGCGGGCCGTGCAAAACGCACAGTCCGTTGGTGCACAATCGGCGTCGTCAGAGCCAGCCGGCCTGCTGGGCGATGCGGACGGCGTCGACCCGGGTACGCGCCTGCAGCTTGTCCGACGCCGCGGCGAGATAGTTGCGCACCGTGCCGTAGGACAGATGCAGTTGCGCGGCAATCTGTTTCGGGTCGGCACCGCTGGCCAGGCAGCGCAGTACATCGGCCTCGCGGTCGGTCAGCGGGTTGGCCGGGCCGCGCAGCGCGGTGAAGGCGAGGCTCGGATCCAGCACGCTGCCGCCGGCCGCGACCGTGCGGACCGCGTTCAGCAGATCCTTGCGTGAGCTGTCCTTGAGCACGAAGCCGGAGACGCCGATGTCGATGGCGCGCTTGACATGACCGGGGCTGGCGAGCGAAGTCAGCACCAGCACTTTGCAGTCCGGATGGTCGCGGCGGATCTCGGCGGCGGCGGTGAGTCCGTCCTTGCCGGGCAGATCGATGTCGAGGATGGCGAGATCGATGCGCTCGGCGGCCACGGTCGACACGATGGCTCCGCCCTCCTCCAGGACGGCGGCGACCTCGAGGTCGTCCTCCAATTCCAGTGACGCCACCAGGGTTTCGCGCAGCAGCCGCATATCCTCGGCGATCAGCACTCTGATCATCTGTTACCCAACTCCTCACCACGTCCGGATCGCTGGAGCTGTTCGACTTGCCCAGGACCGGCCGACCGGTATGCAATCATCGCGTGTCATTGCTCTCGAGGTCGACCGGGTACCTGTTCCTGGTCGCGTACGCCGGCTCGGTCGTCCTCGGCGGCAGCGGCATCGCCATCGCCTGCTGCGCGATCGGGCAGGCGGCCTTACTGGTGGTGGCGCATCGGCGCGGCCCGGCCTGGCCGGTCCTGGCCGCGCAGGCCCTGCTGACCTATCTGCCGATCGTGTTCTTCGGGTCCACCGCGGTCGATCTCGACTCGTTGCTGGCCGCCACCGTCCTCCTCATGCCCGGACAGTGGTTGCGGTGGTTCGGATTCTGCGTCGTCACCCTGGTTTCCGGCCCCGTCCATCATGGATTGCCCGCGTCGGGCGAGGCGTACCTGCACGCGTATGTCGCGACCGCGGCCGTCGGCCTGGTGGTCTACAGCCTGCTGAGATTGCCGAACCTGGTCGATCAGCTGGGCTCGACCCGAGAGGATCTGGCGGACGTCGTCCGGGCCGAGGAACGACTTCGCGTCGCCAGGGATCTGCGCGCCGGGCTCGGCGAACAGCTGGTCGCCGTGACGGAGCGACTACAGCTGGTGCGGCGCGAACTGGCGAAATCGCCGGATCGGGCGGTCAGCACGGCCGACGACGTGGCCGACCGGACACGCACGATCGTCGCGATGATGCGCCGCACGGCTTCGGACCAGCGCGAGCACGACCGGCCCTCGAAAGACCCGGCACCGGTGGCGCGATTGGCCCCGCGGTTGACACTGGCCGCCCTGGTGGCGAGCATGCTGGCGATCATCGCGAATCAGATCCTCGAGGTGCCGCAGTACCAGGCGGTGAACGCGGTCGGCGGCCTCACCCTGTGCGCGCTGCTGCTGGCGCAGGTGATTCAGCCGCGCTTCGCCGTGCCGCTGCTGTGGACCCAGCTGCTGCTCACCCTGATGCCACTGTTGTGGCTGGGCTCGGCCTGGTGTTCCTGGCTGAGCCTGCTCGCCGTGGCCGCGCTGCTGCGTGAGCGCGCGCCCTGGGCGATCGCGGCGGTCGGCCTCTTCGCGCTGCGCGCGGTCTTCACCGAACCGACCGGCGCACTGGATGATCGGACCAGCTGGGTGCTGCTCGCGCTGCAGGCGACCCTGTCCCTGTTCGGTCTGTCGAAATTCCATCAGCTGTCGGTGCAGCTGAACCGATCCCGATCCGAATTGGCCGCCCGGACAGCGCAACTCGAACGCCTGCGGCTGGCCCGCGACATCCACGACCTGCTCGGCTTGACGCTGTCGGTGCTGGCCCTGAAATGCGACCTCATCGGCGAACTGATCACCCGGGACCCGCTCCGCGCGGAATCCGAGATCGACCAGGCGATCCGCATCGCGGCCGACGCGCGGTTCGAGGCTCTCGCCCTCACCGACGATCAGGCCGCCCGTTCCCTGCGCAACGAATTCGACTCGGCCCGCACGATACTCAGCGCCGCCATCGCGACCGTCCGCATCGGCTACGACGACGACCTGCCGGAACGAGCCGACACCGTACTCGCCCCGGTGGTCCGGGAGGCGGTCACCAATGTGCTGCGCCACAGCACGGCGACCTGCGTCGACATCTCCTGCCGCAGCCGAAATCGGAAGGTAGAACTGAACATCCACAACGACGGTGTCCGCGCCGCGGCGAAATCCGGCGGGTCGGGACAGGGCCTGGAGAACATGCGCGCACGCGTACTGGACGCGGGCGGCTCCTTCACTACCTCGGCGCGCGACGGCGAATTCCGGCTCGAAGCCGCACTCCCCTGCTGACCCGTGCATTCTGCACGCCGCGACCCTGCCGGATGCATGGCCGGCCGATGACCGCGGACACTACCGCCCGGCCCGCGCCACTGTGAGCCTTGTCGAATGGCCGTAGTCAGACTGCACAGGTTCCGAGTCGCCCGCGCCGATCTGGACCGGCTGCTGGCCCAACGCAGAACCCTCATCGACGCCATCCGCCTGGTCCACCCGGGCCTCACCGAAACCCGTCTCACCAGGCTCGAGGACGGCACCTACCTCGACACCTGGCGCTGGGACCGCGCAGAGCACATGCTGGCCGCCGTCGCCGCCGCCCAAGGCGTTCCGCTGGTGGACGCCACGGAAGCGCTCATGCTGGACGCCTCCGTCCTCACTGGCGAAATCCTCGACGAGACCCCGGATCAGGTCGTGTAGTCGATGTCGTCGGTGGCGAAGAACTAAGGCCCGGTCTCTCCCGGACTCAGGAATTCGGTCAGGGCCGCCGCGACGGCGTCGGGATTCTCCAGTTGCGGGTAGTGCCCGGTGGCCGGTGGTTCGTCGAGCACGGTGATCGTCGCGTGCGGCAGCCGCTCGCGCAGCCGGGGCAGGACGTGGCCTCCGCTGACCGGGTCGGCGGGACCCCAGACGAACAGCATCGGGCCGGGATACTGCTCGAGCGCCGTGCGCCAGCGGTCCGCGTGCTCGCGGCGCTCGTCGATGTAGCGCAGCAGTCGATGCTGGACGCGTTTGCCCTCGCCCATGGTCGTGGCCAGCCACATGTCGTGCAGCAGTTCATCACTCACCGGACGACCGAGGATTTCCCGCAGGGACCTCCGGTACATCCGCTCGCTGGCCAGGTGCTGGACCACGGCGCCGAGCGGACCGTGCAGCAGCTTCTGCACCCGGGTGGGCCGGTGCAGATCCGGATACAGCCCTCCGTTGAGGAAGGCGGCCGCGGTGATCCGGCTCGCGTCGCGGTGCAGCAGTTCCTGCGCGACCGATACCCCGTAATCGTGCGCCACCAGCGCGGTCGACCCGATCCCGAGCCGCTGCCACAGCGCCTCCACGATCGACGCCTGCTCGGTGATCCGGTAATCGTGCCGCGCCGGTTTCGCGCTGGCCCCGAACCCGAGCAGGTCGAGTGTGGTGACCCGGCAACCGGATTCGACCAGCCGGGGCACGATCGGGGCCCAGTCGTGTGACGAGGTCGGGAAGCCGTGCAGCAGGGTCACCGGACGGCCGTCAACGGGTCCGTCCTGCCGGTGGAAGATGTCGTGACCGCTGATTCCACCGGCGATCCATGCATCGAGTCCGGGTTGCATCGCGAGTCCTCCTGGTCTCGGCCGCAAGGGCATTCACAGCGGTCCCAGTGTGCCTTAACCCCGGTGGATGGGCTCGGCCCGCGGGAAAGTGACGCGGGTCGCAATCGCGGCGGCCGATCTGCCTGGTCATAGAAGCATTGCCCGCCACCGGTCGCGCTTATTACAGTCAGACTGCAATAAGCATCCGACGGAAGGCTCTGACCATGAATTTCCCGATCATCAACCTCGGCTCCGCGACGCTGGATCTCGCCACCGAGGTCACCCAGCTGGCGGCGAACGCCACCTACCTCCTGCAGTCCTGGGGCTCGATGTAAGCCGAATCGATATCGCGAGCCGTCCACATCCGCGGCTCGATCCATGAAAGCCTCTAGTAGCTGGGAGATAGCCATGACACTGGTGACGGGAGTGGACGTGCGGGATCCCGCCAATAGCCGGTCCACCGCGGCCGAGATGTGGGCAAAGTTCCGGGCGCTGGGCGGACCGCAACATCTGCTCGACGGAGCGGCCCCCGCGATCGGGTTCCTCGCCGGGTACACCGTGGTGAACGCCAAGATCGGGGTGCTGGTCGCGCTCGGGGTCGCCGGACTGATCTCGCTGTATCGCTTGATGAAGGGCGATTCGGTGAAGGTGGTGTCGGCTTCACTGGCCGCGGTCGTGGTGTTCTCGCTGTTCGTGGGCATCACCGGTGAGGGACGCGGGTTCTATCTGCCGGACCTCATCATCTGCGCGGTGTGCACGGCGGCTTTCGGGATCACCTTGCTCAGCGGCCGCCCGCTCAGCCATTGGGCCTGCCGCAAACTCGGCCTGGAACGCACGTACGCGGCCGATCCCGAAGCGCGGATTCGCTTGCACCACAAGGTGTCACTGGCCTGGTTCGGCTTCTGGGCGGCGCACCTGCTGATCATGGTGCCGCTGTATCTCGCGAACAAGGTGGTGCTGCTGGGCACGGTGGCGCTGGTGCTGGGCAAACCGGCGCTGGTGGTCATGCTCGCCGTCACCTGGCTATGGGTCCGACCGACCCGGTCTCCCAGCGGAGAAATGTCGATCGCCGGAACCCCCGGTGGAACAGGAGGCATGGAGTGAGCACGCAGTCCGACCCCAGTCAGTACGTTCTCGATCAGCAACAGCGGGCCGCCGCCGAGCTGCCCTTCGGTGACACCACCGACCAGCAGGACGCGGACCGCGGGTTCATCACCGCGCTCGAACCCGGTGTGGTCAAGGACGCCGACGGAAATGTGGTCTGGGACAACGACTCCTACGGGTTCCTGAACGGGGCATGCCCAGCGTCGGTGCACCCCAGCCTGTGGCGGCAGTCCGGGCTGAACATCCGGCAGGGTCTGTACGAGGTGACCGAGGGGATCTATCAGATCCGGGGCCTCGACCTGTCCAATATGACCCTGATCGAAGGCAAGACGGGCGTGATCGTGATCGACCCGCTCATCTCCGCCGAGACCGCGAAGGCCGGCCTCGAGCTGTACCGCGCCCACCGCGGCGACAAGCCGGTGACCGGGCTGATCTACACCCACTCCCACGTCGACCACTTCGGCGGCGCGATGGGCGTGACCACCCAGGAAGATGTGGACAAGGGCCGCTGCCCGGTCATCGCGCCCGCCGGATTCCTCGAACACGCCGTCGCCGAGAACGTCTACGCCGGAACCGCCATGGCCCGCCGAGCCGCCTACATGTACGGCGCGGCCCTGCCCCGCGGCCCGAAGGGCCAGGTGGGCGCGGGTCTCGGGCAGACGACCTCGACCGGCACCGTCACCCTCATCGCGCCGACCCACGACATCACCGAGACCGGTCAGGAAATGACCGTCGACGGGGTGCGCATCGTCTTCCAGATCACGCCCGGCACCGAGGCGCCGTCGGAGATGAACTTCTACTTCCCCGACCACCGCGCGCTGTGCATGGCGGAGAACGCGACCCACACGCTGCACAACCTGCTGACCCTGCGCGGCGCGCTGGTGCGCGACCCGCACGTGTGGTCGCAGTACCTGACCGAGTCGATCAACCTGTTCGGCTACGACTCCGACGTCGTGTTCGCCTCCCACCACTGGCCGACCTGGGGCACCGAGCGCCTGGTGGAATACCTTGCGCAGCAACGGGACCTGTACGCCTACCTGCACGACCAGACCCTGCGCCGGTTGAACCAGGGCTACGTGGGCAGTGAGATCGCCGAGACCATCGAACTGCCGCCCGCCATCGCCGGGGCCTGGCACTCGCACGGCTACTACGGCTCGGTCAGCCACAATGTGAAGGCCATCTACCAGCGCTACATGGGCTGGTTCGACGGCAATCCGGCACACCTGTGGGAGTACCCGCCGGTCGAATCCGCCACCCGGCACGTGGAATTCATGGGCGGCGCGGACGAGGCGCTGCGCAAGGCGCGGGTGGCCTTCGACAACGGCGACTACCGCTGGGTCGCGCAGGTGGTCAACTACGTCATCTTCGCCGACCCGTCCAACGAGGCGGCGAAGACGCTGCTGGCCGGCACCTACGAGCAGCTCGGCTACGGCGCGGAGAACGCCACCTGGCGCAACTTCTTCCTGATGGGCGCCTACGAGCTGCGCAACGGGAATGTCGGCACGCCCACCCAGGCGAACTCCCCGTCCATGATGTCGGCCCTCACCATCGACCAGGTCTTCGACGCCCTGTCGCTGCGCCTGGACGGTCCGAAGGCCTGGCACGAAAAGGCGATCAGCGATTGGGTTTTCACCGATGAGAAGCGCACCCACCGCCTCGAACTGCGCAATGGGGTCCTCATCCACTTCGACCGCCGCGACGGCGATAAGCTGCCGCCCGCCGATGTCACCTTCACCCTCACCCGCGCCACCCTGATCGGCGTCCTGCTCGCGGGTCAGGATCTGAACGCCGCGCTGCAGTCCGGCGCCATCACCATCGACGGCGATGCCCAGAGCTTCGTCAAGCTGACGGCCCTGTTCGACGAGCCCAACCCCGATTTCGCCATCGTCACCCCCGACTAGCGGGCATTTCCCATCCCGGGGCGAGCATCGCTCTCCCCGGGATGCGACCGCATTTATATGTAACTGCCAGTAGCGTAAACATTGGAGCTGTGACACGCTGTTCTGCAACGCAGCGACGACGAAAGGTGCAGGTCAATGGCGACCGATGGATCCGCGGGGCGATTCACCGCTTTTCGACGTGACGGCCTGGTGTTCCCGGTGATCGATTCCGGGCCGATCACCGGCGACCCGGTCCTGCTGCTGCACGGCTGGCCGCAGGACTCGCGCAGCTGGCATGAGGTGGCGGAGCTGCTCAATCAGGCCGGCTTCCGGACCTTCGCGCCGGACCTGCGCGGCGCGAGCCGCACCGCGGCCCCGCGCTGGCGCTGGCAGTATCGGCTCGACGAGCTGGCCGCGGACGTGCTGTCGATGATCGACCAGATCGGGCGTCCGGTGCACGTCGTCGGGCACGATTGGGGAGCAGCCGCGGCCTGGGCCGCGGCGATCTCGGGGTCCGAGCGGCTGCGGTCGCTGACCGCGTTGTCGGTACCGCATCCGGGCGCGTTCGCCCGCGCCATCCTCACCACCCGCCAAGGGCCGGCGTCCTGGTACATGTACTTCTTCCAGTTGCCGGTGATTCCCGAAATACTGCTTCGTACCGGGCTCTTCCGGACGTTGCTGCGGCGAACAGGCCAGACCGCGCAGGTCAGCGAGCGCGACGCCGCGCGGCTGCGCGACCGCGCGATCGCCCGCGGCGGGCTGCACTGGTACCGCGGCGCGCCGTTCTCCTCGCCACGCTTCCTGCGCGGCCGGGTCGACGTCCCGACGCTCCAGGTGTGGAGCGACGGCGACACCGCGGTGCTCGACAGCGGCATCAAACTGACGGATCGATTCGCCGACGGCCCGTTCCGAGTCGAAGTGCTGCCGCACGTATCGCATTGGATCCCCGACGAAGCGCCCGAATCGGTGACCCGGCTGCTCATCGAGCATTTCGGCGCGAGCGGACCGGGCGAGCAGCGGTAGCCCGTAGGGTGGGGTGAGTAGTTGTCGGCCCGGGTCAGTCGGATTCGGTGACCCGGCGCCAATGGCGGGATGTATTCCGATGGGCCCTGCACGACAGACCACCCTCCAGCATGAGCAGAGCGGCTTCAGCGCCGCGCGGGAGGCGGAGCGGGCCGCCGAAGAGGAGCGGAACGCCCTGGCCGCCCACACCGTCGCGGGCCACTCGCTCGACGCCGAGGACTGCGCGTATCTACTCCGGATGCTCGGTTTGACCGTGACCCCCGCGACCGACACGCTAGGATCTGGCGACCCCATACCGGACATAGCACCCTGACCGTACGAAATGCCGAGGACCATGAGCCGCTTCCTTTCCGCCGTCGCAATGGTCTTCGGAGGGGCGGCGTTATTGAGCGGCCTCACCGCGCCGGTCGCCGGGGCGGACGCCGATCCGGCTCAGGCGCAAGGCAAGTCGCTGGTGGTCATGGGCGATTCGAACACCGCCAATGCCACCTGGTCCACGATGCAGCCCCAGCCCACCGGGGTGGCGTGCCCGCATCTGCCCACCTCCTGGCCGACCCAGCTGGCGGACCGGATGGGGTTGTCGGCGACCAAGGATGTCGAGGACGTCTCCTGCGTCGGCGCGTACATGTGGCGGCACGGTGAAGACCGGTTCTGGACGGCGCTGACCGAGGCGCGGCAGGCGGCCACGAACGGTGCGTTCGGGCCGCGGACCAAGGCGGTGCTGCTCCAGTTCGGTTTGAACGACGCCTGGGGTTCCGACCACGTGGCCCAGAACGAGCTGGTGCCCTGCCTGCTCGACGTGCTGCGCGGGTGCAGCACGGCCGACGCGGCCACCAACGCGAATCCGCCCGCGCTGCTCACCGGTCAGGACTACGTCGACCACCTGCGCGACATCATCACCTACATCCGCTACTACGCGCCGAACGCGCGCATCGTCCTGGTCGGCTACCAGGAACTGCACACCCCCGGCAGCGACGCGATCTGCATGGGCGTGCTGGGCGTCCCGGTCGGCTTGCCGCACGCGGGTGCGGTCACCGATGTCTTCGACAGCCTCCGCGAGGCCCCGCGCGACGCCGCGGCCGCGCTCGGCGTGGAGTACTTCGACGCCGCCGCGGTCACCGCGGGCCACGGCCTGTGCTCCCCCGACCCCTGGCTGAACGGGATCTTCACCCCGGGCCCCGACTGGTACGGACAGCCCGGCCACCCGACCGTGCGGGGCGACGCCGCCGTCGCCGAGGGCCTGCGCCAGTTCCTGTCCGCACCCGCCCCGGCCCCGACTCGCTGAGCGGATATTCGGCCGCCCGACGGCCCCGATGACGAAGGCTCCCATCCGAATCCGATATTCGGATGGGAGCCTGTTCGTGAGCCCGGAGGGTCCTACGGCACGACGACGTCGATATTCGCCGGGATGTTGGCGCGGTCGGTGCGGATGGTCAGGTGCACCCGGCCGGCGCCTGTTTCGACCGGGAAGATGGCCGGATAGGTGCTGCTCTGCCCCGCGGCGATGAAGCGGGTGACGCTGCCCTGCTGGCCGGTGTCGGCGTTGTTCCAGTCGATGATGGCGTTGACATCGCAGGCCAGCAGCTGCGCGGCCCAGTTACCCAGCGGTGAGAAGCCCTGGCTGATGCGCAGGATCACCGAGTGCGAGGCGCCGGGCGCTTCGGAGTACTGGTAGAGCGGTCCGTCGAAAGCCGTACCGCCGGTGGAGAACATGCCCGCGCACACCCCGTTGCCGAGGGTGAAGACCGGGCTCATATTGAAGCTGCTCTGCGCGCAGGAGCGCGGTTCGGTGTTCGACCAGCCCAGCTGACAGGGGCTGCCGTTGGGTTCGGCGCCGGCCGGTGCGGCGACGGCGACGCCCGCTCCGAGGATGGCAACGGCGGTCAAGCTATTGATCGTTCGTTTCATCATCGGCCAATCCTCACAGCCGACACCGGGTCGATGTCAACCATGTCCGGGGCGTGTCCCCGTTCGAATCTCGCGAAAGTTTCGGAGCCAAGGACGTTTTCGCGCAGGACAGAACCCCTGCGGATACCTATACCCCCAATAGGTATGAGAAGTGTCACAGTGCTCCGGGCTGTTTTCTAATACCCCATGGGGGTACCAATGGACGGGTTGGAACTGCCCGTGGCCACCCCGGCCCCGAAACCTCTGCCAGGGAGTGATTCCTATGTCCACCCACACCTCCGCGCCGCCCCCGTCGCGGCGCTGGATCGCCTTGGGGCTCATCGCCCTCGCCCAGTTCATCGTCATCATGGACACCTCGATCATCGGCGTCGCACTGCCGGAAATGCAGGACGCGCTGGGGTTCTCGCAGGAGAACCTGTCCTGGGTCTTCAATGCCTACGTGGTCGTGTTCGGCGGCCTGCTGCTGCTCGGCGGCAAACTGTCCGACATCGTCGGCGCACGGCGGATCTTCCAGACCGGATGGGGCGTCCTCGCGGTCGGCTCGCTGGTCGCCGGGCTCGCCGGAAACGCCGCGGTCGAACTGATCGGACGCGGCGTCCAGGGCGCGGGCGCGGCCCTCATCGCACCCTCGGCTCTGACCTTGCTGATGATGCTGTTCGGCGGCAATCCCGGCGAACTGACCAAGGCGTTCGCCGTGTACGGAGCGGCCGCACCGGCAGGCGGCACGGCCGGGGTGTTCCTCGGCGGCCTGATCACCCAATATGCCTCGTGGCCTTGGGTTTTCTACATCAATATCCCGATCGCGCTGGTAGCGCTGCTGGCCGCTCCGGCTCTGGTGCCCGATGGCGCGATGGCCCCGCACGCGTCCGTCGATCTGCTCGGCGCGGCGACCGCCACCCTCGGCCTCGGCGCGGCGGTCTTCGCCGTGGTGCGCGGGGACTGGTCCGCCACCTCCACCTGGGTGGTGCTGGCGGCGGCCGTCGCCCTGCTCGGCGCGTTCATCGCGATCCAGGCTCGCCGCCGCGAACCGCTCATGCCGCTGAGCATCTTCCGCGCACCCGACCTCGGCGCGGCCAACCTCGCCCAGGTGCTGCTGGGCGCGGCATGGGTGCCGATGTGGTTCTTCCTGAACCTGTATCTGCAGCAGGTCCTCGGCTATTCGGCGTTCCCGTCGGGTGCGGCGCTGCTGCCCATGACCGCGCTCATCATGATCGGCATGATCGCGATCTCGCCGAAACTGTTCGCGCGCTTCGGCGCTCGCACCATGACGGTCGCGGGCCTGGTCATCCTGGCCGCCGGACTGGCGTGGCTGTCGTTCATCCGTCCCGACGGCAACTTCTGGATCGACGTGCTGCCCGGTTCACTGGTGGCGGCGCTGGGCATGTCGCTGGCCTTCATTCCCACTCTGCAGACGGCGATTTCGGCCGCGCCGCCGCAGGAGGGCGGCCTCGCCTCGGGCATCGTGAACACCGGCTACCAGATCGGCTCGGCGCTGGGCCTGGCCGCGGTCACCGCCATCGCCGCGAACGCGGGGGCCGACCAGCTCGGTGACGCCGGCGCGCTCACCGATGGCTTCTCGGCCGCGTTCGTGACGGCCGGGATCATCGCCGTCGGCGCGGCGGCGCTCGCCCTGGTGACCTTCCGGTCTCCGGCCCGGCGCGGCGCGGAGGTCCCGGCTGGCGCATGATCGCGGAATACCAGCGCACGAACCGCGAACGGCCCGGTGGGAATTCTTCCCACCGGGCCATTGCCAACTATTTGCCCCTTTAGCGATAGGTTGCCGATATGAGGCCTGGCGTACTACTTCTGCTCTGCGTCCTGGGACTCAACACATATGCGCTGCTACTCATCTACATGCGCTCGCGGATCTATCGAGTACCGGTTTACCGGCCGATGGCCTGGAACTTCCGCCTCACCGCCTCGATAGGCATCTATCTCGGCCGGTACCTGCGATTGGACAGCTGGGACGTACGTTCCCCCGCACAGCTCCGGGCCAAGCTGCGTGAGCATTTCGATTCGAACGCCGCCCGCGGCCGCTTCGCGTTCTTCTGCGTGACCCACACGATCTTCCTGGGGCTGATGTACGGCCTGATCGTGAGCCCGCTCGTCGACTCCATGGCGCACGGCTGAGGCCGACGGGCCGGTGATCCGCGCGGACCACCGGCCCGGCTGATCAGTGACCGTTGGCGCTGAGGGTGACCTCGCCGTTGGGCGTGGTGTCCGGCTCGAGGACCGGCATCAGCGATTCCCGCGCCATGGAGGTGAGAGTCCCTGCCTGCTGGATGATCTCGGCCAATGCGGAGGTCACGCCCTGGGCTCCGTTGAGCACCGTGAACTGCCCGACGTGTTCGAACGGCTTCGCCGCGGCGGCCACGATCTCCGGCAGGTGCTCGGCGATCTGCTGGGCGATCACCGCCTCCTGGTTCTGGCTCATCGCCTCGGCGCGCTGCTGAATGCCCGCCGCCTCGGCCGCCATCCGGGCGCGCACCGCGTCGGCTTCGGCGAGACCGCGCGCCTTGATCGCATCCGCCTCCGCCTGACCGTTGAGCCGGGTCGCCTCGGCCTGCGCGGCCGCCCGCGCCTTGATCGATTCGGCTTCGGCGAGGGCCTGCAACTTCGTCTGCGCCGCAGCGGCTTCCGCGCGCAACCGGGTTTCCTGGGCGTCGGCCTCGGCCTGACTGATGCGGGCGTCACGGGCCGCGGTGGCGAGAGTGGTCTGCCGGTACGCCTCGGCGTCGGCCGGCTTGCGGATCTCCACCTGGAGCTGCTGCTCCTTCTGCTGCGCCTCCAGCTGCGCCACCTTGGTCTCGACCTCCACGACCGCCTGACGGGCGGTCGCCTCGGCCAGCGGACCCTGCTGCTGCGCGTCCTTCGTGGCCCGGTCCACCTCGGCCTGATATCCGGCCTTCTTGATCTGGGTGTCACGCACCGACAGCGCGACCTGCGCCTGCGCGGCCTGCTCCTGCGCGATCGCCTCGCGTTCGGCATTGGCGCGCGCGATGCGCGCGTACTGCTCCACCTCCGCCTGATGCGGAACGGCCAGGTTCGCGATGTAATTCGACTCGCTGGCGATGGACTGGATCTGGAACGAGTCGATCACCAGGCCGAAGGACTCCATCTCGTGCGAGCAGCGGTCCCGCACCTGCTCGGAGAACTTGTCCTGATCGCTGATCATGTCCTGCACGGTCATCGAGCCCGCGATGGCGCGCAGATGACCGATGAACACGTTCTGCACCTTGGTCTCGAGCTCGTCGGTGGGCCGGTCCAGGAACCGCCGCGCCGCGTTGGCGATCGAGGTGTAGTCGTCGCCGACCTTGTACATGACCACACCGGTGAGATGCAGACCGATCTTCTGCCGGCTCACGCACGGCACCACGATCTGGGATTCGTGCGCCTCCAGCGAGATTCGCCGCACCTTGGTCAATCCCGGAGCGACCAGGCACCCACGCCCGGTGACGATCCGGAACCCCATGCTCTCCCCCGACCCGCCCGGCCCCGATCCGGCCCGGAAGCCCGAGATGATCAGCGCCTCATCGGGTTCGGCGACGCGCCACGCGAGCCGCAGCACCCCGATTCCGGCCAGCAGAACAACGAACACCAACCCGACCACACCAATGACCAGGATGTCCACGATGCACCTTCATTTCACGGGAACGACTTCGACGGTCCGGCCACCCAGACTGCCGACCACGAGCACCTGAGCGTGCTTGGGAATCGTCGACTCGCTGTCGGCGGCGCGCGCCAGGAACCGTTCGGACCCGGCCCGCACCTCGATCAACACCTCCCCGAGGTGGCCTGGGGTGATCGCGGCCGTCACCCGCGCGAACTTGCCGATCACATCCGCCGCCATCAACCCCACCCCCCGGAACCGCAGCTGTTCGACAGCACAAACGCTAATCCCGCGCCGGGCACCCGGAAATTTCCTTTACGAAAAACTAACGGGTGCAACCGGTCAGCGGGCTCCGATACGCACCCTGCATGATGGGTTCATGCTCCCCACCGACCGCCTCGCTCAGGTAGACCGCCGTCCCGCCGTGATCGATACCCCGCTCGGAATCGTGGGGTTCGGCGTCACCGTCGGGTCGGAGCTGCTGCCCGCCGGCCCGAACACGCTGTGGCGCTTGCCGAACGGGTCGCATCTGCACCGGTGGCGGCATCGGGACGCCACCGTCGACCTGTTGGTCGGGAGTATCGAGATGCCCGCCTGGGACGGGGGCGCACCGGTCGCGCTGTGGGCCGGGATCTGGCAGGTGAAGGCGCACAGCGCGGTGCCGGGACTAGTGTTCACGGCCGAATTGACCGATCTGCCCGCCGGGACCACCAGCGGCCCGGACACCGGTGAGTGCCTCGCGGCGGTGAGCATCGAGAACGACCACTTCATGGTGTGCATCGGCGGCCCGGACTCGGAACTGCTGGCCCTGCAGGCCGAGGACGCGCGCCTCATGCCCGGCAGCTGGGCGCACCAGATCCACGCCGACGACCACGACACCGAATACGGTGTCCGCTACCGGGATCCGGCCCGGATCGAATGGCACCTGCCCGGCCTGGCCACCGACGAGGCCGCCCGCCTGTGCGTGGCGACCGCCTGGTGCCCGCGCGACGACGACCGCCCGGCCGCCTGGTTCGCCGTCGACATCCCCCTCGACACCGCCTACCTCCACCTCACCGCCGACCCGGCGGTCTGACCCGGCGGCGTAACGGCCATCATTCCGCCGGTCCGGCGCCATTACACGCCACGGCGGCCGGGAAGTGGCATCCTTGCGGGGTTCCCGCCCGACGACACCGCGCGCACCGAATCAGGAGCCACCCATGGCCGGACTCGTCCGCATCCGCCACGTCAAGCTGCCGGTCAGCGATCTGGCGCGCAGCGTCGCCTGGTACACCGACCTACTCGACCTGCGCCTGGCCGGGGAATTACGCGAAGAGGGCGAACTGCGCGGCGCGCAGCTCATGCACCCCAGCGGATTCGGCATCGCGCTGCGTGAACGCGAATACTGCGCCGGGCAACCGGATCTCGGCGGCTTCGACGCCTTCGCGCTGGAAGTCGACTCCGTCGACGACCTGCACGCGTTCGCCGCCCGCGCCGACGAACTCGACTACACCCGCGGCGAGGTCTTCGACCGCGGCGATTACGGCGCGGTCCTCGACCTCTTCGACCCCGACAACACGGTGGTCCGACTGCTCGCCAACAATCCCTTCCACGCCGGGCGATTCCTCGGCGTGGACACCGACGGCAAGGGCGGATTCACCCGCTACGACCAGCCGACCCTGGAGTAAAACCCGGCGACTCCGGACCGGGACCGGCTCAGCCCAGGCGCTTGCGCACGAAGGCCGCGATCTCCTCGGTGGCCGCGGCCGCTTCCGGGGTGTCCCGCATGATCACGTAGACGTGCGGGAGACCCTCCCCCAACGTCAACGCCACCTCCACCCCCGCCTCACGCGCGGCGGCCGCGATGCCCTCGGCATCACTGAGCAGCAGTTCGGCCGTCCCCGCCTGGATCAGCAACGGAGGCAACCCGGTCAGATCCCCGAAAAGCGGTGAGGCCGAAGGAATCCGCGGATCCGCGCCGTCCAGATAGGTCGCGAAGATCCCGCGCAGCATGCCCGGCGTGAAGATCGCGTCCTGCCCGTCACGCTCGGTCATGGAGACCCCGGACCCGCTCATATCCAACGCGGGCGAGAGCAGCACCGCCGCCGCGGGCAGCTCCGCCCCGGCATCGCGCAACTCCAGCAGCAGCGCCGCCACCAGATTGCCACCCGACGAATCACCCGCCAGCGCAATGGAACTCGCGGCGACGCCCTGGTCCTCCCGCAACCAGCGCCACAGCGCGCGAATGTCCTCGACCGGCGCCGGATACGGGTGCTCGGGCGTCAACCGGTATTCCGGGAACAGCACCCGCGCCCCGGCCGCCCGGCCCAGCCGCGCCGCCAGCTCGCCGTGACTGTCGAGCGAGCCCAGCGTGAAACCGCCACCGTGCACGTACACCAGCACCCGGTCCGGCGAGGTGCCCGGCGCGTCCAGCCAGTACGCGGGGACGCCCGCCGCCGACACCGCGCTCACCCGAACATCATCGGGAACCGCGTACTTCCGGCCCGCGGGCAGGAAACCGGCCCGGAGTTCCGCCAGGGACGGCGGGGTGTCGGGCCGGGCTGCCCGGCGCTGCTCGAACTGTTCGATGAACTCGTGCATCTCCGGGCTCGGCATCGCGATTTCCCTTTCCACTCCGGCTTTTTCGCTCTCCGGAGCGGAAACGGCAGCGTGACCGGAATTGTTCCGGGCGCCGGGAAACGACAACGCCCCCGGTCCATCGACCGGGGGCGCTGCACATCGTCGGATCAGGCCGTGCCGTTGGTGGCTTCCGGCTTGGACTCGCTGCGCGGCGACGCGTCGTCGTCCTCCTGCGCGGCGATCCCGTGCTCGGTGCCCTCGTCGGCTTCCTGATCCGCCTCCGGGTGCTCCGGGGAGAACTCGGCGGGCAGATTCTTGATGTGCTTGTTCATGTTCCGGATGAGCAGGATGGTGCCCGCCAGCAACACCAGCACGATCACCAGACCCAGCGGAGACGCCTTGCCGAACTCCGGGCCGGTGGGCGAATTGTTGGTCTGGGCGAGCAGGGTGAGCATCATCGGGCGGCGTCCTCGGTGTCGGCGTCGTCGATGCCCGCGAACAGGTCGGTCTCCGGGATCGCGGTCTTGACGCGGGTCTTGGCCAGCTCGAACTCCTCGGTCGGCCACAGCCGCTGCTGCATCTCCGTCGGCACCGCGAAGAAGGCGCCATTGGGGTCGATCTGGGTGGCGTGGGCGCGCAGCGCGTCGTCCCGCGCCGGGAAGTACTTGGCGCACTCGACCTGGGTGGTCACCCGGGCCATGATGTCGCCGCGCTCGGCGGCGTACTTGCGCATCCGGTCCATCCACTCCTGCATGGGGAACGGTTCGCCGATGCGCTCGTACTCGGCGGCGAAGACCTCGAGCCGGGCCAGGCTGAAGCCGTGGTCGTAGTACAGCTTCAGCGGCGTCCAGGGCTCACCCGCGTCGGGGAACCGCTCCGGATCGCCGGCGGCCTCGAAGGCCGCGACCGACACCTGGTGGCACATGATGTGGTCCGGGTGCGGGTAGCCGCCCATCTCGTCATAGGTGGTGATGACGTGCGGCCGGAACTCGCGCACCACCCGCACCAGCGCCTCGGCGGCCTCCGCCAGCGGCACCAGCGCGAAGCAGCCCTCGGGCAGCGGCGGCAGCGGATCACCTTCCGGCAGACCAGAATCCACGAAACCCAGCCAGGTCTGGCGGACGCCCAGCGCCTCGGCGGCGGCGGCCATCTCCTCGCGGCGGACCTCGGTGATGCGGTCCTTGATGCCGGGGGTGTCCATGGCGGGGTTCAGAATGTCGCCGCGCTCCCCGCCGGTGAGGGTGACGACCAGCACCTCGTTGCCTTCGGCGGCATAGCGCGCGGTGGTGGCCGCGCCCTTGCTGGATTCGTCGTCGGGATGGGCGTGCACCGCCATGAGGCGAAGACCACTCACTTCTCGTTCACCTCACCGATCACGTTTTCACCTCGTAGCGTCGCGCTGCGTCAACTGGCACGTGCCGAGTCCGGACACAGGCATCGGATATCCATTCCCTATAGTTCCATCCGATCGTTGTTTGTTCCGACCTACCCCCCGGGAGCGTCCCCGACATGAGCGAAAGACCGGCCGACAGGTACGGGATAAAGCCGCGGAAGAACCGCCGCTGGCTGCCCTGGGCCCTCGGACCGATCGTCCTCGTCGGCGGACTCGTGGTCGCCTACCTGGGCTTCCGCACCTACGGGCCGCAGGACATCGAACCGGAACGCCTCGGCTACACCGTCGTCGACGACTCCACCGTCACCATCGACTTCAAGGTGACTCGCAAGGATCCCGGCACCGCGGTCGCCTGCATCGTGCGCGCCATGGACGGCGACACCGACGAGGTCGGCCGCCGCGAGATCCTGGTTCCCGGCTCCGACGCCGGCACCGTCCGCATGGACACCACGATCAAGACCGCCCGCCGGGCCGGCGCGGCCAATGTGTACGGCTGCACCGAGCATGTGCCGGCCTACCTGCGCGCCGGGTGAAAAGTCGGGTATGCGACCCGCATTGACGCTTCTACCTGCGCATTTTCAAATCGTGCTAAAATGACGCGATACACGGTTCCGGCGTTCGGAGCCGTGTTTGCTGCATTGACGGCCGGCGCTGTCGGGACTCTCCCCAGGGATCGCTCTGGCTGTCCAGGGCTGCTGTGTGCCCATCTCCGGATGGGTTTCAGCAGCGGGCATCAGGGAATCCCGGCTTGCCGGGGACAACTACTAGGGAGTGATCGAGATGACTGAGACCGTGACTTGGCTGACCCCGGAGTCGCACGAGAGGCTCACGAGCGAACTCGGCGCGCTCATCGCCAACCGTCCCGTCATCGCGGCCGAAATCAACGAGCGCCGTGAAGAGGGCGACCTCAAGGAGAACGGCGGTTACCACGCGGCGCGTGAAGAGCAGGGCCAGCAGGAGGCGCGTATCCGCCAGCTGCAGGAACTGCTGAACAACGCCAAGGTCGGCGTCGCGCCCACCAAGTCCGGCGTCGCCCTGCCCGGCTCGGTCGTCAAGGTCTACTACGACGGCGACGAGTCCGACACCGAGACCTTCCTCATCGCCACCCGCGAAGAGGGCCTCGGCAGCGCCGACCTCGAGACCTACTCCCCCAACTCCCCGTTGGGCGGCGCCCTCATCGACGCCAAGGTCGGCGACACCCGCGAATACACCCTGCCCAACGGCAAGACCATGAAGGTGACCCTGGTCTCCGCGGAGCCGTACCACAGCTGACGAACGCTGTATCGGCCGAAATGCACGAGAAGCGCCGCACCGGAATCCGGTGCGGCGCTTCTTTGTGCTGGTGGGAGTTCGGGGGCGAAGCCCCTGAGAGCCCCCGAGAGTCAGGCCAGCGCCTGCTCGATGTCGGAGAGGAGGTCGCTGATGTCCTCGATGCCGACCGAGAGGCGGACCAGGTCGGCGGGGACCTCGAGGGCGGAGCCCTCGGTCGAGGCGTGGGTCATCGCCCCCGGGTGCTCGATCAGCGATTCCACGCCGCCGAGGGACTCGGCCAGCGTGAAGATCTTGGTCTTGGAGCAGAAGTCCAGCGCCGCTTCCTTGCCGCCGTGCACGCGCACCGAGATCATGCCGCCGAAGCGGCGCATCTGCTTCTGCGCCACCGTGTGGCCCGGGTGCTCGGGCAGGCCGGGGTAGATGACCTGGGCGATCTTGGGGTGGTTGGCCAGGAACTCGGCGATGGTCTCGGCGTTGTCGCAGTGCCGGTCCATGCGCAGGGCCAGGGTCTTGATGCCGCGCAGGGTGAGGAAGGCGTCCATCGGGCCGGGGACCGCGCCCGCGCCGTTCTGCAGGAACGCGAACTTGGTGTCCAGCTCCTGGTCGTTGGTGATGAGCGCGCCGCCGACCACGTCGGAGTGACCGCCGAGGTACTTGGTGGTCGAGTGCAGCACGATGTCCGCGCCCAGCAGCAGCGGCTGCTGCAGGTACGGGGAGGCGAAGGTGTTGTCCACGACCAGTTTCGCGCCGCCCGTGTGGGCGACCTCGGCCAGCGCCGCGATGTCACCGACGTTCAGCAGCGGGTTGGTGGGGGTCTCCACCCACACCAGCTTGGTGTTGGGGCGCATGGCCGCGGCCACCGCGTCCACGTCCGAGATCGGCGCGACCGAGTACTCGATGCCCCACTGGGTGAACACCTTGTCGATGAGCCGGAAGGTGCCGCCGTAGGCGTCGTTCGGGATCACCATGTGGTCGCCGGGGCGCAGGTTGGCCCGGATCGCGCAGTCGGTGGCCGCCATACCGGAGGCGAAAGCCCGCCCGTAGGAGCCGGATTCGAGCGCGGCCAGGTTGGCCTCCAGCGCGGTCCGGGTCGGGTTGCCGGTGCGCGCGTACTCGTAGCCGCCGCGCATGCCGCCGACCCCGTCCTGGGCGAAGGTCGAACTCGCGTAGATCGGCACGTTCACCGCACCGGTCTGAGGGTCCGGATCGAACCCGGCGTGCACCGCCCGTGTGGAGAAACCCAGCTGATCGCTCATGCGAACAGCCTAAGGACGCGGCCGGTCCGCCCCGCCCCCGGGTCGGTATCGGCGCGGCGTTGTGGGCGTCGCGCGGGCGGTCCTATCGTGGGCGCATGGTCACCGTAGACGAGCTGTTCGCCATCGACTCCCTGCTCAGTGACGAGGAACGCGCCATCCGCGAGACGGTGCGCGCGTTCGCGGCGGAACGGTTGCGGCCACGGGTGACCGAATGGTTCGAGGAGGGGACCTTCCCGGCGCGGGAGCTGGCTCCGGAACTCGGCAAGCTGGGGCTGCTGGGGATGCATCTGGAGGGGTACGGGTGCGCCGGCACCTCGGCGACGGCGTACGGGCTGGCCTGCCTGGAGTTGGAGGCCGTCGACTCCGGGGTGCGCAGCATGGTGTCGGTGCAGGGGTCGCTGGCCATGACCGCCATCCACAAGTACGGGTCCGAGGAGCAGAAGCTGCGGTGGCTGCCGGAGATGGCGGCCGGGCGGGTGATCGGCTGCTTCGGGCTCACCGAACCCGACTTCGGATCCAATCCGGGCGGCATGCGGACGCGGGCGCGACGCGACGGGGACGACTGGATCCTCGACGGCTCGAAGATGTGGATCACCAACGGGTCGGTGGCCGATATCGCCATCGTGTGGGCGCAGTCGCGCGAGGGCGAGCGGGATGTGATCCGCGGCTTCGTGGTGCCCACGGACACACCGGGATTCAGCGCCCGGGAGATGAAACACAAACTGTCCCTGCGGGCTTCGATCACCGCGGAACTCGCTCTCGACGGCGTCCGGCTGCCCGCCGACGCCCAGCTGCCCGAGGCGCGGGGCCTGGCGGCGCCACTGGGCTGCCTGTCGGAGGCGCGGTTCGGGATCATCTTCGGCGCGCTCGGCGCGGCCCGCGACTGCCTGTCCGCCGCGATCGAATACTCACGAACCCGCGAGGTTTTCGACAAGCCCCTCGCCGCCTACCAGCTCACCCAGGCCAAGCTCGCCGACATGGCGCTCGAACTCGGCAAGGGCGAACTGCTGGCCGTGCACCTCGGACGGCTCAAGGACCGGCACGTGATCTCCACTGAGCAGATCAGCGCGGGCAAGCTGAACAGCACCCGTGAGGCCATCAGAATCGCGCGGGAATGCCGGACCATCCTGGGCGCGAACGGCATCACCCTCGAGTACCCGGTGCTTCGGCACGCCAACAACCTGGAGTCCGTGCTCACCTACGAGGGCACCGCGGAGGTGCACCAGCTGGTGCTGGGCGAGGCGCTCACCGGCTCGAAAGCCTTCCGCTGAGCGGGACTTCCGGACGAATGCGTGATATATCACACTCCATCCGCGCGCCGCGGGCGGGTTGCTAGCATCGCCGGGTGTTTGTGCCCGGCTCCGCTTTGCTCGTCGTCTCGGCGCGTAAAACCCTGAATCGACTGCAGCGCACCCACGGAGCCCCCGCCCTGGAAGCCGCGGCGGTCTTCCCCGGCGTCAGCGCGGTCATCGACCAGCACGCCGCCGCCGTCCGCGACATCCTCGACCTGGGCGTGGAGAACTCCAACCTGGTCCCGGTCAGCGTGCTGCTCGCCGGGTACGCCCGCGGCATCCTCGAGGACCTCCGGGAGGCCGAACAGATCGCCCTCCCGCGCTCTCCCCTGGACTGGCAGGACGCCGACTGGCTGCATCTCCGCCTGGCCGCCGTCTGCTCCCTCGCCCGCGCCTCCTGAACCCCGAACGAGATCAGGGAGCCGTCAGCGCGGGGAATCGACGAGATTCCACGCTGAGAGCTCCCTGATCCCGGAAGACGTCGGCTACATGTCGCCGCGATCCTGGTCGCCGTGCCGGTCGCCCCGCTCGGGGCGCTGCGCCGGGGGCGTCGGCTGATCGCTCTGGGGCATCCGGCCGGATTGCGATGGCGTCTGGCCGCTCTGCGGTGACGGCATCTGGCCGCTGTGCGGTGACGGCATCCCGGCTCCGGGCGCCGGCATCTGCCCGGACTGTTGCTGAGGCATCTGCCCGGTCTGCGGCGGAGGCATCTGCCCGGACTGTTGCTGGGGCATCTGACCAGGCTGTTGCGGAGGCATCTGGCCGCCGCCCTGCCCGTACCCGCCCTGCTGATACCCGCCCTGCTGATACCCCTGCTGTCCGTATCCCATTGCGCCACTGCCGGGTTCGGCCCATTTGCCCGGAGGCATCTGGCCCATGCCCTGGCCCGCCATGGTCGGCTGCTGCGCCATGGCGGCCCGTTGCGCGGCCATGGCCTCCTGGGCCTGACGCTGGCGCGCGGCGTCCTCGCGGCCGCGCTGATACGCCTGGGCGTGGCCCTTCACCTCGGGCATCTCGCCCTCGATGGTGTCCAGCCAGCCCGACCAGCGCTGCTGCATGGGCCGGATCAGACCGCCGCCGATACCGACGACGAGGATGCCGCCCACGGTGGCCAGGACGGTGATGAGGATCGGCATGGTGACCGAGGTGCCGACGCCGATCTGATTGAGCGCGGCGATGATGCCGATGCCCCAGATGAACACGGCCGCAATGCGTCCCAGCATGCGGCCGTAGTCCAGGCCGCTCAGCATGTTCGACACCATGTCCTGGACGACGCGGGCGATGGCGCCGGCGACGCAGACGATGATGATGCCGACGGCCAGTCGCGGCAGCCAGGCCACGACCGCGTTCAGCATGGTGCTCACCGGATTCGGGCCGAAGACGCCGAAGCCGAGTTGCAGGGTGATCAACAGGACCGCGTAGTACGCCAGCTTGGCGATGATGCCGGTGGCGTCGTAGCGGCCGCGGGCGAGCATCTCCCTGATACCGCCGCGTTCGACCAGGCGATCGAAGCCGACTCGGTGCAGGATTCGGGTCACCAGCCGGGCCACGAGTTTCGCGACGAACCAGCCGATGAGCAGGATGACCAGGAACCCGACGAATTTGGGCAGCCAGGTGGCGATGGAACTCCACGCGTCGGAGAGTCCTCGCCCGATCTGGATATCGATAGCCGAACTCGAGGTGTGCATGACCCCGTCCCTTCGCTATCTGTTCCGGCCGGGTGCCGGAACTGCTCCACGGGGCCGTTATACGCCGAGTCGATCGCCGGATCCGGCTGTTTGCGAAAGTGTTGCCCAATCGGATCGGACAACCGCCCGAATACGACGAATGGCCCGCCCCTCATCGGGCGGGCCATCGTGATGTCGTCGGTGGATCAGTACGCGCTGTTGACGTTGTCCATCGAGCCGTAGCGGTGCGCCGCATAGTTGCAGGCGGCCACGATGTTGGCGACCGGATCCCAGACGTCGAACGGGGTGCCGTCGACGTGGTAGGCGGCGAAGGTCGGGTCGATCACCTGCAGCAGGCCCTTGGACGGGATGCCCATGGCGGCGTTCGAGTCGTACAGGTTGATCGCCTGCGGGTTGCCACTGGACTCCCGGATGATGTTGCGGAAGATGCCGTCGTAGCTGCCCGGGATGCCGCGCTGGGCCATGATGTCCAGCGCCTGGCGGATCCAGCCGTCCAGGTTGTCGGCGTAGACCGGCGGCGCGGGGGCCGGAGCCGGCTCGGGAGCGGGCGCCGGGGCCACCTCGGGCAGCGGGGCCGGCATGGGGGCCGGAGCCGCGGCCGGGGCCGGAGCCGCGGCGGGGTGCTCGCCGGCCGACGCGAACTTGAGGGTCGCGGCGGGCGCGGTGGCGGCGGCCAGGGTCTGCTTCAGCGCAGCGGGCTCGACATCGCCGTTCGCGGCGCCGGCGGCGGTGAAGATGGAGCCGAACACGCCGAGGGCGAGAGCGGCGGCACCGGCCGTCCGAGCGGTGGCAACTACCTTGCTACGTTTGGCAGGGTCACTGAGAGCAGACATAACATTCTTGGGCATGGCGAATTTGGATTCCTGTTCGGTTTCGGGCTCGCGGGCCTGAAATGGCAGCGCTTGGTCACGCGGGCGTCTACCGACGCTCACCTGCACACTGCGGGCTGTTGTGGATGCTGTTGTGAAACCCGTTACGGGTCAATGGAGTTGGCGCCCTACCTAGAGGGCGGCAGCGAGGGTGACGGCCTCCCGGCCGTGAGCCTCAGCGCACCGATGTGGTGATCACGTTCCGCATGTGTGTTCACATCTCCTTGCGCCATCCAGACTTGCGGTCTGTTTCCGACAAGGTCACAGCTTGATAGCGCATAGTGAACGCAGACTGAATCAAAGGTTAACGACAGATGAATTCGGCCCAGGCACACGCCTCGGACCTGCATCAATACATGCGATGACCTGGTGATTCAATTAAAACCATTAAGTGTTTCAGATCACAGAACAATTTCGCCCTCGGATCGCGATATACCGACATTTGGCATATTTCGCGGCGTTCCACCGGCGTTTCGGCTCCCTTTGGTAACGGTCCAGCAAATCACAGTAGTTAGCTCAAATCACACACGTCACAATTCTCACGGCAGATAAAGACCTCGCAACGAAGTACCGCGCGAATGAGGTCGGAACATGGCATCCACCCTGGTCATCGAAGTGCCGGCGGCCCTGTCCCGCACTGATCCGGCCACCGGAAAGGCCGTTCGAGAAGGTTCTGCCTGGTTGCCGACGCCGCCCAGCTACGCCTGGCCGAGGCCGCTCGACGGGCGGTCTTCCACGCCGCGCTGCTCGGGGCCGCCGGGCGGGCACCTGGATCCCGACCTGGTTGTGGTGTTCGCCGCCGACCAAGACGCCATGTGGAGCGGGCCGGACCAACCGGGTCCGCTGACCGCGGTGGTGAGCGCAGAACCCGGGCTGCCCACCGCGATCCGGCCGCGGGACCGCGATCATCTGTTCCGGCCCCTGTCGACCGTGGCGGATCTGAAAGGCCGCTCTCTGCTGGGACATTCGACGCACACGGCCGAACTCGCCGACGCCGCAGGCGAACTCGGCCGCGCTGCCGTCTCCGGATCGATCTGGAACACCCCGGCCGACTCGGCCACAGCGGCCTGGAAAGGGTTCGGCCGCAAAACTATTGGACCGAACGGGTCCTGCGCCGCTCCCCCACCTCACCAACTGGCCGAGGTCGCCGCCGGGCGTCACGAACGGCTCGACGGCAGCGCCCACCACCGCGGCTTGCGCGTCCACGACCTGTTCACCGTGGCGCGGCTGCCGGAGGCCGCCGACGTGCTGGCCGCCATAACCGAACCGCCCGCGCCGACTCGCGCACAAACCCAGCGAGGCCGCCGCCCACCTGTCCGCCGAGGCCGCGCGCGCCGAATACCCGTGCGGACTCACCTGACGCGAGGGCCACGTGCGTCTGGCCACACGCGGTCACAGGCTGCTTCCCGGCTGAACCGGCCCGCCGGGGCTAGGTGGATCGACCGATATGGGCGGGGTGCGCCCCTGGACAGCGAACCGCCCGCCGGAACTTTCACGGTTCCGGCGGGCGGGTGAGACTTCGCGGTCGGCTAGACCAGCGCGTCGGTGCTCAGGAAGCCCAGCAGGTCGTGGCGGGTGATGACGCCGACCGGCTTGCCGTCGTCGACGACCATCAGGGCGTCTGTGCTCTCGAGCAGCTTGGTCGCGGCCGAGACCAGCTCGCCCGCACCGATCAGCGGGAAGGCCGGGCTCATGTGCATGGAGACCGGGTCGGTGAGCTTGGCGCGGCCCTCGAACACGGCCGACAGCAGATCGCGCTCGGTGACCGAGCCCGCGACCTCGCCCGCCATCACCGGCGGCTCCGCGCCGACGACCGGCATCTGCGAGACGCCGTACTCGCGCAGGATCTCGATGGCGTCGCGCAGGGTCTCCTGCGGGTGGGTGTGCACCAGGTCCGGCAGTTCGCCGGACTTGCCGCGCAGCACGTCGCCCACGTGCACCTCGCCGCCGGTGGTGCCGTCCAGGCGCGAGCGCAGGAAGCCGTAGGAGCTCATCCACTGGTCGTTGAAGATCTTCGACAGGTAGCCGCGGCCGCCGTCCGGCAGCAGCACGACCACCACGGCGTCCGGATCGCGCTCGGCGACCTTGAGCGCCGCGACGACCGCCATGCCGCAGGAGCCGCCGACCAGCAGGCCCTCCTCGCGGGCCAGGCGGCGGGTCATCTCGAAGGAGTCGGCGTCGGAGACGGCGATGATCTCGTCCGGGATGGCCGGGTCGTAGGCGGTCGGCCAGAAGTCCTCACCGACACCCTCGACCAGGTACGGACGACCGGTGCCGCCGGAGTAGACCGAGCCCTCCGGATCCGCGCCGACGATCTTGACCTTGCCGCCGGAGATCTCCTTGAGGTAGCGGCCGGTGCCGGTGATGGTGCCGCCGGTGCCGACGCCCGCCACGAAGTGGGTGATCTTGCCCTCGGTGTCGCGCCAGATCTCGGGACCGGTGGTCTCGTAGTGCGATTCCGGCCCGCCCGGGTTGGAGTACTGGTCCGGCTTCCAGGCGCCCGGGATCTCCCGGACCAGGCGGTCGGAGACGTTGTAGTAGCTGTCCGGGTCCTCCGGCGCGACCGCGGTCGGGCAGACCACGACCTCGGCGCCGTAGGCGCGCAGCACGTTGCGCTTGTCCTCGCTGACCTTGTCCGGGCAGACGAACACGGTCTTGTAGCCGCGCTGCTGCGCGACCAGGGCCAGGCCCACACCGGTATTGCCGGAGGTCGGTTCGACGATCGTGCCGCCGGGCTTCAGCAGCCCGGCCTTCTCGGCGGCGTCGATCATCTTGACGGCGATGCGGTCCTTCGAGCTGCCGCCCGGGTTGAGGTACTCGACCTTCGCCGCCACCAGTCCCGAGTTCGGCCCCACCACGGAGTTCAACCGGACGAGCGGGGTGTTTCCGATCAGATCGACGACATGGTTAGCGATGCGCATACCCATCATCGTTGCAGAAAGGAGATGCGGGCCTTCGCGCACGTCGGCGATATCACGCTTACCGGAAATTACCATCGCCCCATGAGGATGCCGACGAGCGTGGCCGCCGCCTCCCTGCTGACCGTTCTCGGCAGCACGACCATGATCATCTCCGCCGCTCCCGCCACCGCCGGAACCATCGAGTTTCCGCAGGTCCCGAGCATGTACCACGATGCGATGCTGTGCGGCGGCACTATCCGATCCTGGGCCGAGACCAGCCCGCAGTGGCCCGGCCGGGCGATCGTGAACGTGCAGGCGCTGCCGGTCGCCGGGTTCGATCCGGGCGAGTTCTCCTTCGCGCCGATGTGTGAGACCACCGCCACCGTCGCCTGGCGCAACATGAACACCGGCGCCGCCGGCGAATATCGAGTTCCCGTCCTCGCGGGCTTCTACGGCAGCGAGCACTACGCGTTGTTCCAGGACACCGGACCCGGGCACATCGTCGTCACCGTCTACACCGACATGGCGAACATCCCGTCCCACAGCACTTTTGATGTCCCCTCGTGAACGCGAACGTGCCCTACCCCTTCTCGACTCGTGCCGCGCTGCCGCAGGCAGTGCGGCACGAGAGCCGCGCGAGTGCGATTTCCCACAGACCAGTGGATGGGATACCGGCATACCGGATGTAGGACACGAAACACACCCGTCGTAAATTCGAAGAGGATCACCCCAGCAAAAAAGGAGTCCTCATGGCTGAGGCCGTCATCGTTTCGTACGCCCGCTCGCCGATCGGCCGCGCCGGCAAGGGTTCTCTGGTGAGCATGCGACCGGACGATCTGGCCGCGCAGATGGTGCAGGCCGCCCTGGACAAGGTGCCGGGCCTGGACGTCAACGATGTCAACGACCTGCTGCTGGGCTGCGGCCAGCCCGCCGGTTACGCCGGTTTCAACATCGCGCGCTCGGTCGCCGTGCAGCTCGGCTACGACTCCCTGCCGGGCGTCACCGTCAACCGCTACTGCTCCTCCTCGCTGATGACCACCCGCATGGCGTTCCACGCCATCAAGGCGGGCGAGGGCGACGTGTTCATCTCGGCCGGTGTCGAGACCGTCTCCAACTTCCCGAAGGGCACCGCGGACGGCTGGCCGGACAGCCACAACCCGCGCTTCGCCGACGCCGAGGCCCGCACCCAGGCGACCAAGGCCTCCAACGCCACCTGGACCGACCCGCGCGCCGAGGGCCTGCTCCCGGACGTCTACATCGCCATGGGTGAGACCGCCGAGAACGTCGCCACCTTCACCGGCATCTCCCGCGAGGACCAGGACCACTGGGGCGTGCGTTCGCAGAACCGCGCCGAGGAGGCCATCAAGGCCGGCTTCTTCGAGCGTGAGATCACCCCGGTGACCCTGCCCGACGGCACCGTCGTCACCACCGACGACGGCCCGCGCGCCGGCACCTCCTACGAGAAGATCTCGCAGCTGAAGCCGGTCTTCCGCGAGAACGGCACCATCACCGCCGGTAACGCCTGTCCGCTGAACGACGGTGCGGCCGCGCTGGTCGTCATGTCCGACACCAAGGCCAAGGCGCTGGGCCTGACCCCGCTGGCCCGCGTCGTGGCCACCGGCGTCTCCGGTCTGTCGCCCGAGGTCATGGGCCTGGGCCCGATCGAGGCCGTGCGCAACACCCTGAAGAACGCGAACATGACCATCAACGACCTCGACCTGTACGAGATCAACGAGGCCTTCGCCGTTCAGGTCCTGGGTTCGGCTCGCGAGCTGAACATGGACGAGGACAAGCTGAACGTGTCCGGTGGCGCCATCGCCCTCGGCCACCCGTTCGGCATGACCGGCGCCCGCATCACCGCGACCCTCATCAACAACCTGCAGACCCACGACAAGCAGTTCGGTCTGGAGACCATGTGTGTCGGTGGCGGCCAGGGTATGGCGATGATCATCGAGCGCCTGAGCTGATAACTCGGCACTGACGCGGGCCGCTCGACCTCACGGTCGGGCGGCCCGTTTCGTTCTCCCGGGCGCCGGGCCCGCGGTATTACCTGGCAGGTAATCGACTTCGTTCCGCGTAGGCGGAAACATCAAGGGCAGCACAGCAATCCGATCGAGGAGCTCGAAATGCCCGGTTACGCCATCGCCAATCTGTGGGACGTGGACCTCAACGCCGAGATCGTGGAATACCTGGAGCGCATCGACTCCACGCTGGAACCGTTCGGCGGCAAGTTCATCGTCCACGGCGGCATCCAGCGGGTCATCGAGGGCCCGGCGAGCGCGATCGCCATCGTCATCGAATTCCCCGACGACCAAGCCGTCATCGACTGGTACGAGTCGCCCGCCTATCAGGCGATCCTGCCGCTGCGCCTGCGGAACTGTTCGAGCGTCGGCATTCTCGCCGCGCACTGCGGCGAGGATCACGTCGCCACCGACGTGCTGAAGGAGGTGGTGACCAACGACTGATTCTGTTCTCAGGCTTGGCTACACAGCAGTGGGCGGGCACCGGATTCCCGATGCCCGCCCACTGTTCTCGCCTCTTGTATGCGGCTATCGCTACCGGTCCTGGAAGTAGCTGAGCAGGCGCAGGATCTCGAGGTACAGCCAGACCAGGGTGACGGTCAGGCCGAACGCCACGCCCCAGGCCGCCTTCTCCGGAGCCTGGGCCCGGATGAGCTGGTCGGCGGCGTCGAAGTCCAGCAGGAAGCTGAAGGCCGCGACCGCGATGACCACGAGGCTGAAGACGATGGCCAGCGGGCCGCCGTCACGCAGGCCGAAGCCGCCCGAGGTGAAGAAACCGGCGACCAGGTTGCCGAGCATGAGCACCAGGATGCCGATCATGGCGCCGACGATCATGCGGGTGAAGCGCGGGGTGACGCGGATCGCGCCGGTCTTGTAGACCACGAGCATGCCGAAGAACACGCCGAAGGTGCCGAGCACCGCCTGCGCGATCAGGCCCGAGCCGCCGACGCCGCCGATCTCGACATTGGTGAACAGGAACGAGAACGAGCCCAGCAGCAGGCCTTCCAGCGCCGCGTAGCTGAGCACCAGCGCCGGGTTGTCCTGCTTGCGGCCGAAGGTCATGATCATGGCGAGCGCGAAGCCGCCGAGACCGCCGACCAGCAGGAACAGCATGGCGAGGCCGTGGTTGGCCGAGGTGAGCGCGTAGGACAGAATCGCCGTCAGGGTGACCACGCCGAGGGTGATGCCGGTCTTCTGGACGACATCGTCGATGGTCATCGGACGGGTGGTGGGCACGGCCGGCTGGTAGGGCTGCTGGTACCCGCCAGGGTACTGCGGCGGCTGCTGACCGTAGGGGTTGCTGGGGAACTGTCCGGCTCCAGGCGCCGAGCCGAAGCCGGCATAGCCGCCCTGCTGCGGCTGCAAGTTCCGGAAGACCGGGTTGGATGTGGAGCGCATTTCCGTGCGTCCCTTTCTGGAGTCGCGGCTCACGTCGGTCGTGGCCAGTGAAGCTATTCGTCCAACGCGTGATGGGGGCCCGGAGTTCCCGAACCCCACAGATCGGACTGAACGGACTTTACCTCAGCTTTACCGAAGGATCAGGTCAGTTGACCCATCACACGAGTGGCGATCAGCTCCAGGTGGTCCAGATCCGACAGGTCCAGCACCTGCAGGTAGACCCGGCGCGTCCCGGCGATCTCCGCGTAGCGGCCGAGCTTGTCGACCACCTCGTCCGGGCTGCCCGCCAGGCCGTTGGCCCGCAGCTCGTCCACCTCGCGCCCGATGGCGGCCGCGCGCCGCGCCACCTCCGCATCGGTCGCGCCGACACAGGCGACCAGGGCATTGGAGAAGGTGATGTCCGCGGGATCGCGGCCGATGTCCTTGGCCGCCATGCGGACCCGATCGAACTGGTCGGCGCTGGCCTCGGCGGACTGGAACGGCACATTGAACTCGGTCGCGTACCGCGCGGCCAGGCGCGGGGTCCGCTTGGCGCCCATACCGCCGATGATGACCGGGACGCGGTCCTGCGCGGGCTTGGGCAGCGCCGGGGAATCGCTGAGCGTGTAGTGCCGGCCCGTGAAGGAGAAGGTCTCCCCCACCGGCGTCGACCACAGGCCGGTCACGATGGCCAGCTGCTCCTCGAAGCGCGGGAACTTCTCGGCCGGGAACGGGATGCCGTAGGCGGCGTGTTCGGCCTCGAACCAGCCCGCGCCGAAACCGAATTCGACGCGCCCGCCGGACATGGCGTCGACCTGGGCCACCTCGATGGCCAGCACGCCCGGATGCCGGAAGGTCGCCGAGGTGACCAGGGTGCCCAGCCGGATGCGGCTGGTCTCGCGGGCCAGCCCGGCCAGGGTGATCCAGGCGTCGGTGGGGCCGGGCAGGCCGTCCGCGTCGCCCATCTTCAGATAGTGGTCGGAGCGGAAGAAGGCGTCGTAGCCGAGGTCCTCGGCGGCCTTGGCGACCGTGCGCAGGGTGTCGTAGGACGCGCCCTGCTGGGGTTCGGTGAAGATTCGAAGATCGATTCGTCCCATGAACCCTATTGTTCGGCGTCGCGCAGACCACACACCGACCGGGTCACAGTGAACTTGCGATTGCGGCCCATCACATCGGTTCTGCCGACCATGCGCTCCATGACGCTGCGGTAGTTCAGGTGCGTGTTGTAGACGGTCCAGAGTTCGCCGCCGGGGCGCAGGACGCGGCCGGTCTGCTGGAACATCTTGATGGCCGAACCGGTGTGCACGGCCGCACCGATGTGGAACGGCGGATTGCACAGCACCAGGTCGGCGCTGTTGTCCGGGGCGCTGGACATGGCGTCGTCGCGCAGCACGGTGACCCGGTCGGCGACGTCGTTGGCGGCGACGGTGGCGCGGGTCGAAGCGATGGCGGCGGCGGACTGGTCGGTCGCTGTTACCCGGATGCCGGGGCGGGCCTTGGCCAGGGCGACCGCGAGAATGCCGGTGCCGCAACCCAGGTCGATGGCGTCGCGGGCGTCGGGCTTCATCCGGCGCAGGTGGTCGAGCAGGAAGCGGGTGCCGATGTCCAGGCGCGGGCCGGAGAAGGCCGCGCCGTGCGCGACCACCTCCAGGCCCTGTTCGTCGAGGCGGTTGCGCACCGGAAAACGGGGTTCGCCAACGGGTTTGGGCTCGGCCGCGAGCAGGATGCGGGACTTCTGGCGGCCGCGGCTGGCGTGCACCGAGCCGAAGGATTCGGCCAGCACCTCGTTCATGGCCGGGGTCAGGTACTTGTCGCGGCCGCCCGCGAAGACCTCCACCTCGGGCAGCGCGAAACGCGCGATGGCGTCAGCGGTCTCGGCCAGACCGGACAGGGCCCGCGGCAGCCGCCACAGCACCACGCGTACGTCGGCGAGGAGGTCCGGGCCTAATTCCTCGGTGGAATAGCGATCGGATAGTCCGACAATTCGGGCATTGTTGGCGAGCGCCAATTCTCCGGTCAGCAAATCCTGATGCACGCGCACGCCGCGCAGGTCGTGCGCGGCGATCGCGCCGAGCGTCAACGCGCCGTAGCCGTCGTCGATCACCGCCACCCGCCGGTCGCCCACGGCGGCCAGCGAATCGGCGGCGACATCCAGCATGAGCCGGTCAGCGGCATCGACCGCGTACAGGTTCACCGCTTCGACATCCGGATACCGGCGCAACCGGCGCAATACGTCCTCGACCTCAACCACGCCTACAGTGTGCTAGATCATTGCCGGACTATTCCATTCGGCACCGCCGGTGGCCATTTTCCGAAATGGAATGACCTACGCGCAATTCCCGTTCACGCCGAATGGATTTCCGCCGCGATCCCGTCGCCCCGAGGCATGAACGCGGCCGCCGCGATCATGACCGCCGCCATCAAGGCCACGCCGACGAAGACCAGATGCACCGCGGGCGCGAGATCGGCCGCGGCCGGATGATCGGCGTTCCCCAGGCGCGCGTTGACCACCGCGCCGAACACGGCCACTCCGACCGCGCTGCCCAGCGAGCGGGCGAACATATTGGTGGCCGTCACCACGCCGCGCTCGGACCATTCGCTCTGCGACTGCGCCGCGATCAGGGTCGGGGTGGCGACCAGGCCCATGCCCATCCCGACGATGAAGCAGCCGATCGCCACCTGGGTCAGGCTCGAGCCCGTGCCCACCAGCAGCAGTGACGCCGCACCCACGGTGGCGAGGACGGTGCCGATCAAAGCGGTCGATCGGAAACCTATGCGCAGGTACACCTTCCCGGCCTGGGACGCCGCCAGCGGCCAGCCGAGCGTGAGCGCGCCCACGGTGAGTCCGGCGATCATCGCGCCGCTGCCCAGCACGCCCTGCGCGAAGGTCGGCACATACGAGGTGAGCCCCAGCAGGATCGCGCCGACCAGCAGCGAGACCAGGCTGCTGGCCACCACCACGCGGCGGGTGAAAATCCACAGCGGCAGAATCGGATTCGCGGCCCGCCGCTCCACCAGCGCGAACGCCACCAGCGTCACCGCGCCGCCGCCGAACAGCGCCAGGCTGGCGGCCGAATCCCAGGCCCAGGCCTGCCCGCCCTCGAGCAGCGCCAGAATCAGCGCGCCCGCGCCGATGGTCAGCAGCCCGGCCCCGAGGTAGTCGATCCGATGGCTCTGCCGCGGAGCGCTTTCGGTGAACTTGCGCTGAATCATCCAGCCGGCCAGCGCGGCGAGCGGCAGGTTGACGAGGAAGATCCACCGCCAGCTGACGTATTCGGAGAACACCCCGCCCAGCAGCGGACCCACCACCGAGGAGGTCGCCCACACGCTGGCCAGGTAGGCCTGCACCTTGGCCCGCTCCTGCACGGTGTAGACGTCACCGGCGATGGTCATCGCGATCGGGCTGACCGCGCCCGCCCCGATGCCCTGCACCGCACGGAAGACAATGAGCCCGAGCATGCTGGTGGCGAGCCCGCACAGCAGCGACCCGAGCGCGAACACCCCGATTCCGAACAGCATCACCGGTTTCCGCCCCACCATGTCGGCGAGCTTGCCGTAGATCGGCACGGTCACCGCCTGCGCCAGCAGATAGATGCTGAACAGCCAAGGGAACAGCGCGAATCCGCCGAGCTGGTCGGTGATGGTGAGCACCGCGGTCGCGATCACCGTGGAGTCCAGCGCCACCAAGGAGGTCGACAACATGAGCGCCGCGAGGATCGGCCCGCGCTCCGACCGCAATCCGACCGATGACTTCACATCCGCGACCGTCACCGGCAACCCCTTCTCCACGACCCGACTCACCAAGGAGTCGAACGCATCTCCCGGGCCACTATTCCCGCGGGGTCAGAACAGTCGGCGCTGCCCGACGACCATCCAGCGCGGCCCGAGCCGAGCCGGCCTGCCAGTCCGCACGGGGACGTCTCGGGTGGCGTGCTGCCCGCGGGTGCGGGTTGGATGTCGACAGCGACCGTCATCGTCTGCCCGGCGTACTCGACGGACAGGACGTGATGTCCGGCCGTGTCCGGGACCAACGTGATGCCCGCCCATGGCCGCCTCTCACTGTCGCCGACATGCGCCGATTCCGTGCCCGTAATGCACTGGCCGTTGTCGTAGAAGCTCACCCATTCAGAGCTCGGCCGCCAGATCGCGCAGGACCGGCAGGCTGACCGAGCCGGCGCCGAGGACCTTGTCGTGGAAAGCCTTGATGTCGAAGGCGGTTCCCAGGCGCTCGGCGACCTGCGCGCGCTGGCGGCGGATCTCGAGCTGGCCGACCTTGTAGGCGACCGCCTGGCCGGGCATGGCGATGTAGCGGTCGATTTCGACGCGGATCTCCTCGACGCCGACGGGGGCGTTGGCGACCATGAAGTCGATGGCCTGCTGACGGGTCCAGCCCTTGGCGTGCAGGCCGGTGTCCACCACCAGGCGGCAGGAGCGCCAGGAGTCGGCGGCCAGCATGCCGATGCGGGCGAGATCGTCGGGGTAGAGGCCCATTTCGTCGGCGAGGCGTTCGGTGTAGAGCGCCCAGCCTTCGACGAAGGCGGTGTTGGAGAACGACATTCGCTGGAAGGCCGGGAGGTGGTCGAGCTCGTTGGCGATGGTGAGCTGGAGGTGGTGGCCCGGAATGGCCTCGTGGTAGGCGACGGCCGCGGTCTCGTAGCGGTTGCGGGTGCCGGGCTCGCGCAGGTTGACGTAGTACGCGCCGGGGCGGGAGCCGTCGGCGGCCGGAGGGAAATAGTAGGCCGCGGGCGCGTCGGCGGCGAGGAAGTCGGGAACGGGCAGGATGTCGCAGGATTGGCGCGGCAGGCGGCCGAACCAGCGGGGCATCTCGGCCTCGGCGGCGGCCAGGCAGGCGCGGGCGTCGGACATGATGTCCGCGGCGTCGGTGTAGCGCAGCGCCGAGTCCTCGCGCAGCCGGGCGAAGATGGCGGTCTGGTCGGTGAGACCGAATTCGCGCCCGCCGATCTCCTCGTATTCGGCCCGCAGCCCGGCCAATTCGTCCAGGCCCAGCTGGTGGATCTCGTCCGCGCCGAGGTCGGGCAGCGTGGTGTGCCGTTGCAGCAGGCGGCGGTAGATGTCCGCGCCGTCGTCGCCGAGCCAGCACAGGCCGGGCCGCTCGTCGGGGCGGGCGACCGGCCGGAGTTCGGTGTCGAGCGCCTCGCGGTAGGCGGCGAACGCGGGCCGGATGACATCGCGCGCGACCTCGGTCAGCTCGGCGCGCCAAGCACTTTCGCCATCCCAGTCCGCCGGACCGGCGAGGGTGACGAAGGGATCGTCGGCCAGATCGGCGGAGAGGTACCCGTCGAGCTGGTTGATCGACCGCTCGATGGTGATGTGCGCGGGCGTGCGCCCGGCGGCGAGCCCGGCCCGGAACCGCTCCACCGCCTGCTCCATCAGCGTGCCGAACTGCCGATACCGCAGCACCAGATCGCGCGCGTTCTCCGGCGCGGGCGCGTTCACCTGCGGCGCCATGGTCAACATGGCCGAGTGCACCCCGGTCATCTGATCCGAGGCCATCTCCACCGGCCGCCACTCCAGATGCGAGACCGCCGAAGCCAATTCGGTCCGCAGCAGACTCCGCGTGGTGCGGTCCTCCGCGCTCATCCCCGCCGCGTCCAACGCGTCCACCTCGGCCAGCAGCCCCCGCCAGGTGCCGAGCAACCGCTCCTCCGCCCCCGCCGACAGGTCCTCGATCCGATCATCGAATCGCCTGTCCCCCAACAGGGTCGCCTCACTGGGCGCGGACTCCAGCATGGCGTCCCAGTACCGGTCGGCGAGTGCGATGAGCTCCTTGTGCGCGTCCATGCCGACCATCATGCCCGCGCCCGCCCCCGCGGCGGGGGCGCCGCGAAACTTCGCACCCTCAGCGGCGGGGCGGCACCGGGATTCGCATGAGGTCCTCGGCCACCACGATCTCGCCGTCGAAATGGGCTCGGGCGTCGGCGAGATGCTGGTCGAGAGTGCGGTAGCGCTGCGAGTAGTGGGTGAGGACGAGGGTGCGGACGCCGGCGCGGGCCGCGACCCGGGCGGCTTGGCCCGCGGTGAGATGGCCGTATTCGACGGCGAGCTTCTCGTCGGCGTCGATGAAGGTGGCCTCGATGACGAGCATGTCGACGCCCTGGGCCAGGTCGTACACACCGTCACAGAGTCGGGTGTCCATGATGAAGGCGAAGCTCTGGCCCGGGCGGGCCTCGCTCACCTCGTCCAGAGTGACGGTGCGGCCGCCGATCTCGACGGCGCCGCGCCGCTGTAGTTCGCCGACTACCGGACCTGACAGACCGAGTTCGCGCAGTCGTTCGGGGATGAAGCGGAGGCTGTCGGGCTCGTCGAGGCGGTAGCCGAACGCCTCCACCGGGTGCGAGAGCCGCGCGGCTCGCAGGGTGAAATCGGCTCCCGGTGGAGGTAGTTCGCCGTTGTCGGTGATCGGGTGCGGGTGCAGTTCGACCTGGCGGTTGTGGGCGGAGGAGTCGACGAGCCGCTCGTAGAAGACCTCGCCCGAGGCGGGGAAGTAGACGTCCACCGGGTGCAGCGCCCCGTCGAGGCTGATGCGGCCGAGTACGCCGGGTAGGCCGAAGCAGTGGTCGCCGTGGAAGTGGGTGACGCAGATGCGGGTGATGCCGCTGGCGGCCACGCCCGCGAAGCTCATCTGCCGCTGGGTGCCCTCCCCCGGGTCGAACAGCAGACCCTCGCGGTCCCAGCGCAGCAGGTAGCCGTTGTGGTTGCGCTGTTTGGTCGGTACTTGGCTGGCCGTTCCGAGAATGACCAGTTCGCGCTGTGACACGGCCGCCAGGCTACCGGCCGGCCCGCCGATCCTCGCGGCGGTGAGTCCGGCGCGTCCCTACGGAGATACCGCAAGGGGGTATGACCCGCGTGCGTAGAATGTCCGGGTGGTCGAGCAACGGTCCCCCGGCACCCGGTTCATCCGGGCCTTCGGGCTGCTCGCACTGCTGGCCGGATTGGTGGCCATGCACGCCCTCGTGTTCGGCATGAGCCACGACGGCATGAGCCACGACTCCGATCCCGCCATGAGCGCACCGGCAGCGATGGCCGATTGGCACGACAAGCCGATTTCCCTGCCGGAAGCCGCACCGATCACCGTGCTGACGGACATGGATCAGTCCATGTCGGTACCGGGCTGCGGTGGCGACTGCGGTGATGGCCACGCCGGCATGCACGGCTGTCTGTTCGTCCTGACGGTCTTGCTGCTCGGCCTCGGGCCGGCGCTGCTGGCCTGGGTCGGGCCCGGCCGCCGCGACACGCTCGTCTCGACCCCGCGCCACCCGCGCGGATTCCCCGCCCGTCCACCTCCGTGGACGGTTCTCTCCCTGGCCGACCTGGCGATTCTGCGGATCTGATGGGCCCGCCGCGCCGCGTTACCTCGCGCGGACGCGGACTTCGGCATGCCCGGATCCGGATCGCTCACCAAACCCCAAGGAGTTCAACCATGTTCAGTACCCGTCTCAAGTGCGCCCTGATCGCCGCCACCGCCGCCACCGCGCTCGTCGCGGCGGGCTGTAGCAGCAATGACAGCGACGGCTCGAAGGCCACCACCACGACCGCGGCCGTGGATCACGGGACCATGCCCGGCATGGATCACGGCCAGACCGGCACCTCGGCACAGGCGGCGACCCGCAGCGACTTCAATGACGCCGATGTGACCTTCCTGCAGATGATGTACCCGCATCACGCGCAGGCCGTGGAGATGGCGAAGCTGGTGCCGACCCGCTCGCAGAACCAGGAGCTGCTCACCCTGGCCAAGGCCGTGGAAGCGGCGCAGACCCCGGAGATGCAGCAGATCACCACGCTGCTGCGGAGTTTCGGCAAGCCCGCCCCGTCCGCCGACATGGGCGGCCACGCGGGCATGGACGGCATGATGACCAAGGATCAGATGGCGAAGCTGGAGAGCTTGTCCGGTCCCGAGTTCGACAAGCTGTGGATGCAGATGATGATCGAGCACCACAAGGGCGCGATCACCATGGCGAACACCGAACTGGCGCAGGGCTCGAACGCGGACTCCAAGGCCATGGCGCAGGCGATCGTCTCCGCCCAGCAGCAGGAGATCGATCAGATGAACAAGATGCTGGCGCAGGGCTAGTTCTCGAAACACGAACGGGTGCGCCAGGTTTCCGGCGCACCCGTTCGGCGGCTTTCCGCTAGCTGCCGATCACGGCGTTCATGATGGTTCCTGCGCTGGTGGCGGTCGCGCCGCCGATCATGGCCCCGGCCACCATCTTCGGTGACTCGAGCCCGCCGCCGCTCCACTTCTCCCAGGCGAACCGGCCGCCGCCGTAGGTGATGGCGGTGACGCCGGACAGCATGGTGAACCAGGTGAAGTAGCGGACCAGCTTCATCAGCTTGTCCGCCACCGGCGGCGTCTCCGGGGTGGGGTTGCCGATCTGCGCGACAACCGAGGTGTAAGCGTCATGCACGGCGAGGAGCATGCTCACGATCGGTTCCTCTCGGGATGCTGAGGCGGTGCTGATGGGCGGAACTTGTGGCACAACTCTCACTATTCGAGAGCAATTGAACCGCATTCCGGGAGGTGAATCCGTGACGACACACCACCAGCACCGAACCTGAGCACCCGATCAGCTACCGGTTTTGGCTTCCCGACCGTTCAGCAGCGAGTGCCGGCGCCCGTAGGCGAAGTACACGACCATGCCGATCGCCATCCAGATGACGAACCGCAGCCAGGTCTCCACCGACAGGTTGAACATCAGCCAGGCACAGGCCAGTACCGACAGGATCGGGATGAGCGGCACCAGCGGCACCCGGAACCCGCGCGGCAGGTCGGGGCGGGTGCGGCGCAGCACGACCACGCCGACCGACACCAGCACGAACGCGAACAGCGTGCCGATATTGACCATTTCCTCGAGGGTGCCGAAGTCGACGAACCCGGCCAGCACGGCGCAGACGACGCCGACGATGGCGGTGATCCGGACCGGGGTGCCCTTGGAGCCGGTGTGGGCGAGCTTGCGCGGCATCAGGCCGTCGCGGGCCATGGCGAACAGCACGCGGGTCTGGCCCAGGAACAGCACCATGACGACGGTGGTCAGACCGGCCAGCGCGCCGATGGAGATGAGGTTCTTGGCCCAGGTGACGCCGTGGATGGCGAAAGCCGTTGCGAGCGTGGCGTCGTTGCCCTGCAGGTCCTTGTAGGACACCATGCCGGTGAGCACCAGCGACACGGCCACGTACAGCACGGTCACGATGGCCAGCGAGCCGAGGATGCCGCGCGGCACATTGCGGGCGGGGTCCTTGGTCTCCTCGGCCGCGGTGGCGACCACGTCGAAGCCGATGAAGGCGAAGAACACGATGGAGGCCGCGGCGAGCAGGCCGTACCAGCCGAAGTGGCTGTTGCCGCCGCCGGTGACCAGCTGGAACAGGGTCTGGTGCACCGCGCTCGCGCCGCCGTCGGCGTTGGGGACCGATTCGGGGACGAACGGTTTCAGGTTGGAGGCCTTGAAGTAGGTCGCGCCGACCACGACCACCAGGGCGATGACGGCCAGCTTGATGGCGACCGCGACCGCCGACACGCGCGAGGACAGCTTGGTGCCCATGGCCAGCAGCACGCCGAGGATGGCGATGAGCAGCACCGCACCCCAGTCGAACTTGACCGATCCGATGTGCCAGATGGGCTGGGTGTTCAGGACCGTGCCGAGGTATTGCGACCAGCCCTTGGCCACGACCGAGGTGCCGAGCGCGAATTCCAGGATCAGGTCCCAGCCGATGATCCAGGCGATGAGCTCACCGAAGGTGGCGTAGGAGAAGGTGTACGCGCTGCCCGCGACCGGCACGGTCGAGGCGAATTCCGCGTAGCAGAGGGCGGCCAGGCCACAGGCCACGGCGGCGAACACGAAGGCCAGCGAGACGGCGGGCCCGGCCATGTTGCCCGCGGTACGCGCGGTCAGGGTGAAGATGCCCGCGCCGACCACGACCGCGACGCCGAAGACCGTGAGGTCCCACGCGGTCAGATCCTTGCGGAGCTTGGCGTCCGGATCGTCGGTGTCGCGGATCGACTGTTCGACCGACTTGGTCCGGAACAATCCGCTTCCGCGCGGGGCAGCGGGACCGGCAGTGTCTCGCGGGGAGTCCGATAGCGCCACTATCTCTCCTAAATCTGGCTTCTCGGCAACAAAGTAGTTCTCACCGATCGGTCACCGGCAGGCTCCCGGCCGGTGTGCCGTCGCTGGTGGCCGGAGTTATCGGCATCACACGAAACCGTAGCATCGGCTGGTACGTACCAGTTCAGCAACTGGCTGGACAACGACAAGCTCCCCGCGTGCCGTCACCGCGCCACGCCGAGGACCGTCGGGTCGGATTACTGTTTCGGTATGGGTGTCGGGGGCCAGGCCACGGGCGGTGATCCCGAAGCGCTGGACCGGGTGCTGGTCGGCGCCCGGGGAGTCCGGGTCCGCGAGATGCCGGGCGACGCGCCGACCCTGATCGAGGAGCGCGACCCGGTTGCCGTGCGAGCGCTGCGGGAGGCGTTGCGCGTCGCCGACCTGCCCGGCTTCGTGTGCATGTGCTGGGGCGATGTGGTGCTCGACTTCTTCGACGCCGACGAACGCCCCCTCACCTCGGTGACCCTGCATCACGGCTACTCGGTCCGCTGGCCGGGCTGGCCGCAGGACGCGCGGCTCGCCGACGGGATGCGCTCGCTGGAATGGCTGGCGGTGCGCGGCGTCCCGGTGCCGCTGCAGGAGTTCCGCGCGGCCGAGCAGCGCCAGGCCGAGAGCGACCGCGTCGCATACGGCTGGGTGGCCGAGATTCCCGAAACGCTCATCCCCTTCGCCGGGCTCTTCCTGGATACGTCCACCACCGGCGGCGGTCTGACCGGACCCCAGGTGGAGGAGGCCCGCGCCCTGCTCCTCATGACGTACCCGGATCCCGTCGATCGAATCCTGCGACTGTGCGCCTGGTTCGCCGCAGGCACCGGGAGGTACTCGGGATACCCTGCGCACGAACGCATTCCGGCGCAGTTCCTCCTCCTGGAGGACCAGGCCGATTTCGCGCGAGCGGTGGAGCTGGCCGACGACCGCGCCACCGCGGGCGCGGTCCGCTACCTGCTCTGCTGGGATACCCGGAAGCGCTTGGCCCACCTGCTGTCCGCGCTCTCCCCGGGTGGCCGCCACAAGATTCTGGTGCACGCCCGGGACGTGGAAGCCCGCCGCTGGATACAACGCCGCATCGCGGGATTGCAGTAGGTCAGCCGACCGGGGTCGGGCGCAGCAGCTGCTCACCGCAGAAGCGCCGGACCACTTCCTCATCGCTGAATTCGGACTCGGGAACGCCCTTTTCGTCGTCGACGCGGCAGGTGCTGTGGCCGTCCTTGTCGTAGGTCCGGATGATCTCCGCGACGAACACCAGCTTCGATCCGACGAACTTCTGGAATTCGATGTACTTGTCCGCGGGACCGTTCTTGGCCATGCCCGCGATGTAGCCGCTCGCCGTGTGATCGACGCCGATGCCGAAAACGCGTCCGGCCTCGACGAATTCGGACTTGCCGGCCTTGGGCCGGAAGATGACGTAGTTCGAGTTCCCCACGATCGCGGTGGAGATGGGCACGATCAGCTCGTCGCGACCGTCGGCGTCGAGGTCGGCCAGGTAGGGCTCGGCGGGCACCTCGGTGTCCCGGACGTACAGATTCTGCAGGGACTTTCCCCCGCTCCCCAGGACATCGATGTTCGTCCGGTCGTAGCCGTCGGCACTCGCCTTGTGCCGCACGATGAACGAGAGCCCCGCGCTGTCGCGAGAGGTCAGTCGGCAATCGGGCAGCACATCGTGTGCGCCCGCACCCGCGCCGGGGATGTCACCGCACATCGGCAGGGCCGCGGCATCCACCGTCGTCGCCGGAGGTGTTTTGGCCGGAGCCTGCGGATCCGCGGTGGTGTCGCCGGGCCCGCAGGCGGTGAGCAGCGTGCATGTCGTGATGGCCAGCATCGGCCAGAGCCTCCCCATACTGTGGAGATTAACCTGGATTCCATGGTCGAGTTTCCCGAGAGCAACGTGGGTCCGAAGTTCAAGGGCAAGCGGGTCGGGTACTTCCGCGAGACGGCGGGGTATCGGCGGTACGCGCAGGCGTACCGGGACGGGTTCGAGCAGTTGCCGCCGGCGCGCGAGACGATCGATGTCCCGACAAGTTTCGGTGTCGTGCGGGCCTACCGGTTCGGCGACGGGGACGCGACGCCACTGGTGTTGTTGCCCGGACGCCAGGCCGCGACTCCCCTGTGGGCCGCGAATCTGCCCGGGTTGATGGCGGTGCGGCCGGTGATCACGCTGGACCTGCTGGGTGAGCCGGGTCTGAGCGTGCAGTCCAAGCGGTTGACCGATGACGCGGATCAGGCGACCTGGCTCTCGGAAGCGCTGGCCGAGCTGGAGTCTCGGCCCGTGCACGTGCTGGGGGTGTCGATCGGCGGGTGGTCGGCGGTGAATCTGGCGGTGCGCCACCCGGAGCGGGTTGCCTCCCTGATCACCCTGGACGCGCCGTTCGTGTTCGGCGCGATGACCTGGAAGATGATCGCCATCTCGTTGGGCTCGGTGCTGCCCGGCATGCCGGAGAAGTGGCGCAATTCGTTGCTGAGCTGGATTTCCGGTGGCGTGTCCGCGCCGCAGGACATGCCGGAGGGGCGGTTGATCGCGTCGGGTATGAAGGACTTCGCCGCGTACCTGCCGATGACGAGTCGGATTTCCCGGGAACAGCTTTCGGTACTCGCCCAGCCGTATCTGGGCATCTTCGCGGGCCGCAGTATCGTGCACAGTTCCCGCAAGCTGGCGGACCGGGCGCGAAAGCTGGTGCCCGGCGGCCAGTTCGAGGTGTGGCCGGACGCGTCGCACGCCATCAATGGCGAGTATCCCGACGAGATCGCGGCGCGGGTCGCGAAGTTCCTCGGCGAGATCGAGCCCGCCGAGGACTGATGTCGGCTACGGCACCAGGACTGCGCGCCCCCGGATGTGCCCGGCGTCCAGGCGGCGCAGGGCTTCCGGGCCGTCGTTGAGGTCGAAGCGCTCGACCTCCATGTGGATCTTGCCCGCTTGCGCGAGCGCCACGCAGGCGTGCAGGTCGCCGCGGGTGCCGCCGAGCGACTTGCGCACGGTGGCGCCCCAGGGCCAGCCCGGGCCGCCCGCGGGTCCGGCGGTGATCTCCGGTGCGCCGCCGCCGATTCCGACCATGCGGTAGGCGCCATTGGGGGCGACGGTCTCGCAGGCCAGTTTGGCGGTGGCGTCGACGCCGACGAAGTCGAACACGGCGTCCGCGCCGCGCCCGTCGGTGAGGTCGAGGATCTGCTTGGCGGTGTCGCCGCCGGAGAGGAAGCCGATGTCGGCGCCGCAGTCGCGGGCCAGGTCCAGCTTCTCCTGGGCCTGGTCGACCGCGATCACCCGGACGCCCGAGATGGCCTGCAGGATCTGCACGCCCACGTGGCCGAGCCCGCCGATGCCGATGGCGACGACGGTGCCGCCGGGACGCAGGGCTTCCCGGGCGCCGCGAATCGCGTGGTACGCGGTGAGGGCGGCGTCGGCGACGGGGGCGGCCTGCACGAAATCGAGGTCGCCGATGGGTACGAAGGCGCTGGCCGGGATCCGCATGTATTCGGCCATGCCGCCGTCGAGGACCAGGCCCGGAGTGGGCGGCATGGCGACGCGGCCGGCGGCGAGGCAGACGTTCTCGTTGCCGCTCACGCATTCCCGGCAGACGCCGCAGGTCCAGAACAGGTAGACCAGGCCGCGTTCGCCGATCTCACGGCCGTTCACGTCGGAGCCGATGGCCTCGATGGTGCCCGCGACCTCGTGGCCGAGGGTGAGCGGGTCCTCGCGCAGCTGGATGGGGAAGTTGACCAGCGTCAGGTCCGAATGGCACACGCCCGCGGCGCCGACCTTGATCAGCAGGTCGGTGGGTCCGATGTCCGGTACCGGGATGTCGTTGATCTGCACCTTTTCCGGGCCGGTCCACTGGAGTGCGCGCATCGTGTTTCCTTGCCTAGATGTTGTGACCTGGCGCACACGGTAGCAGTCGCTTTACACAGTGTCTAGCGAATGACGGAATGTCTACCGATATCCGCCAAACTCTTCCCGCCCCGAAAGACACATGTCTAGGCTGCCGTCCATGAACTCACCGCGGATCGCCATCGTGGGTGCCGGAATCTCCGGCATCTGCGTGGCCGTGGCCCTGCAGCGCGCCGGATTCCCCGAATTCACCCTCTTCGAGAAGGCCCACGACTACGGCGGGACCTGGCGCGACAACAGCTATCCGGGCCTGGTGTGCGATGTGCCGTCGCGGTACTACCAGTTCAGGTTCGCTATGAATCCGGAATGGACGCAGCTGTATTCGGCCGGACCGGAGATCAAGGACTACTTGGTCGGGGTGGCGCGCGAGCACGGTCTGCACCGCCATACCCGCTTCGGCGCGGAGGTGACCGGCGCGGTGTTCGGCGACGACGGCTGGCAGGTCACCACGTCCGCGGGCACGACGGAACGCTTCGACTTCGTGCTGTGCGCAACGGGTTTCCTGCACCACCCGACCCGGCCCGACATCCCCGGGCTGGACGAGTTCGACGGCCCGGTCATGCATTCGTCGCGCTGGCGGCACGAGGTCGAGCCGCGCGGGAAGCGGGTGGGCGTCATCGGCACCGGGTCCACCGGCACCCAGCTGGTGGGCGCACTGGCGGGCGTGGCGTCGGAAGTCGTACTGTTCCAGCGCACTCCGCAGTGGATCCTGCCGACCGTGAACCGTCCGTACACGATGGCGTCCAAGCGGCTGTACAAGCTGGCGCCCGCCCTGGGCGTGGTCCCCTACTGGTTCAATCGCGGGGCGTTCGCGGTGTTCTCACAGGGCCTGGTGCATCCCGGGTGGGTGCGCACGCTGATCCAGTGGGTGGTGGAACGCCATCTGCGCTCGGTCGAGGATCCCGAACTGCGCCGCAAGCTGACGCCCGACTACCAGGCCATGTGCAAGCGGCTGGTGGTCTCCGACCGCTTCTACAAGGCGGTGCAGCGTCCCGATGTCACGCTGGTGACGGAGCACATCGACCGCGTCGAAGGGCGTGGCGTGGTCACCGCGGACGGACGCCTGCACGAGCTCGACATCCTGGTATTGGCAACAGGATTCGACTCGCACGCGTTCATGCGCCCGATGGCGATCACGGGCGCCCACGGTCGCACCCTGGACCAGGCGTGGGCGGACGGACCGCGCGCCTTCGAGGGCGTCATGATGCCGGACTTCCCCAACCTGTTCATGCTGGTGGGCCCGCACAGCCCCTTCGCCAACCACCCGCTGACCGCGGTCGCCGAGGCGCAGTCCGCGCGCATCGTGAGCTGGCTGCGGCGCTGGCGCGCAGGCGAATTCGCGACCATCGAGCCGACCCACGCCGCCACCGATCGTTACAACGCGCGCATGCGCGCCGCCGCGCCGAGCACGGTGTGGACCACCGGCTGCACCAGCTGGTACCTGGGCAAGGACGGGCTGCCGGAGCTGTGGCCGTGGACGCCGGGCCGTTACGAGAAACTGATCCGCGGCACGCCCGATCCGGTGGATTACCATCTGAAGCACAGTGTTCCGAGCGGGAAGTGATGATCGTGGAGAAAGCAGTGTGGCGCTTCGTTTCCCGCCTGATCGGCCACTGGATGTTCGGCCCGGCTCCGGATTGGGCCCGGGTACGCGCCCGGGTCGGCTCGAGCACCGCATTCGCCCGCGCACCGCGCGGTGTCGCCGTCGAGGCCGGCCGACTCGGCGGTGTACCGGTCGAAACCCTCACGCCGCGTGGGGCTCCCGCCGACGCGGCGGTGCTGTATCTGCACGGCAGCGGCTATGTGATCGGCAACTCGAGCATGGTCCGACCCCTGACCGGCGCGCTGGCGGCGGCCGTGGGCACGACGGTCCACTCCCTCGACTATCGCCTGGCTCCCGAGCACCCGTACCCCGCACCCATCGAGGACACGGTGGCGGCCTATCGAGCGCTCCTGGCGCAGGGCATTCCAGCTGAACGCATTGCCGTGGTGGGTGATTCGGCCGGTGGCGGGCTGGCGCTGGATCTGGCGATGCGGTTGCGCGACGAGGATCAGCCGCAGCCCGCGATCCTGGGACTGATCTGCCCGGTGCTGGATCTGACCGCCGATTCTTCAGCGTTCCACTGCGATCCGAGCCAGGAGCCGCTGCTGAATCCGCCCTTGATGGCCCAGTTCATGGACGCTTACCTGCCCGGTGTCCCCGAGCAGGAGCGGCACGCTCGGTCCCCGCTGTATCGGGACATCACCGGTCTCGCACCGATCGTGATGCATTCGGCGAGCGACGATCTGCTCGCCGGAGACGCACGGAAGTTCGCCGCGCAGGCCGCGAAAGTCGGTGCGCCCCTGCGGCATCGCGAGTATCCGCAGCTCTGGCACGTCTTCCATGTCATGCCGATGCGGGTAGCGCGCGAGGCGGTGGACGATCTCGCGACCATGCTGGCGGACCGTCTCTTCGGCCATCACCTCGGCCACCGGACGGGCCGCTGACCAGAGCCGAACACGGGCTCAGACGAAAGCGCGGCTGACCACCGGCACCACGAATTCCTCGAGCATGGCGCGTTCCTCCGCGTCGTCGCGGCCGGGTGCGGCGAGGAAGGACACGATGATCCGGGTCAGCCAGCGAGCCAGGCGGCTGCGTTCCGGATCGGTGAGCGGGGTGGGCGCGAACAGGCCCGCGGCGATGGATTCGATGACGTCGGAGTCCTGGCTGATGCGCCCGGCCGCGCCGGATTCGCCCGGCCGGAACCAGGCGATGAGCATGGGATCGGCGCGGACCGCGCGAATCGAGCCGAGCATGGCGGCCACCACCCGTTCGCCCGGATCCTCGACGGCGGCGACCTGCTCGAACACCCCCGCGGCGATGCGGCGGGTGGCGCGGTGCACGAAAGCCAGGCGCACGGCCTGGCGGTTCTCGAAGTAGCGGTAGAGGGTCGCGCGGGAGCATCCGGCCGCCTTGGCGATATCGCCCATGCCGACCGCGGCGACGCCCCGTTCGGCGAACAGGCGCGCGGCCGCGTCGAGAATGCGTTCGGCGGCCAGGTCGGCCCGTCCGTCGGCCAGCCAGTCTCGGCTCATGCGGTGTCCCTTCCCATCCGATCCGGACCCGTTCGCGTGTCCCGTGTTCCGGTCACGGGTCCGGTGGCGACGCTGCCGCCGGACCCGTTCCCTCACACTCTGCCCGCGCGATACGAGGGCGGTGCAACCGGGCCGTCCGAGGCTGCGGGCGGCCCGGAGTCTCAGGCCTGTGCGCGGAACGGCACCGAGATCGGCCAGCGCACGTAGTTGCCGTGCGCCCACTGCACCGCGTCGAGGTCGACGGTGAAGTCGGGGCAGCGCGCCAGCAGTTCCTCCAGCGCCACCCGGGCGACCATGCGCGCGGCGGCCGCGCCCAGGCAGTGGTGGTGGCCGTGACTGAAGGTCATGATCCGCTTGGGGTTGCGGCGCACGTCGAGTTCGGCCGCGGTGGGACCGAATTCGCGTTCGTCGCGGTTGGCCGACCCGTAGCACAGCAGCACGCGCCGACCCTCGGGAATGGTGACGCCGTGCAGTTCGATGTCGTGGGTGGCGGTGCGGGCCAGACCCTGCACCGGGGAGGTCATGCGCAGGAATTCCTCGACCGCGTCGGTGATCAGGGCCGGGTTCTCGACCAGCAGGCGACGCTGGTCGGGGAAGGCGGTGAGCAGTTGCACCGCGCCGCCGAGGTTTCCGGTGGTGGTGTCGTTGCCGCCGGTGATCATGGTGAAGGCGAAACCGAGCATGGCCAGCAGGCCCTCGTTGTCGCCGTCCTCGCCCAGCCCGGAGGCCAGCAGGTGCGAGATGGTGTCGTCGCCGGGTTCCTTGCGGCGGCGGTCGATGAGCTCGCTGAAATAGCCGACCATCTCCCCGACCGCGGTGAAGGCGTTCTGGTCGCCCGCGGCCAGTCCGGCCCCGGCGACCGCGCCGCCGACGATGTTCTCGGTCCAGTCGTCGAAGCGGCCCCGATCCTGTTCCGGCACACCGAGGTAGTGCGCCACCACCATGGTGGGCAGCGGCTTGAACAGTTCCTTGACGATGTCGCCGCCACCGGCCGCGCGCAGCCGTTCGATGCGTTCGACGACGAAAGCGCGCACCGCGGGCTCCACCGAATTCACCTGGCGGGGAGTGAATCCCGGTGAGACGCGGCGGCGGAAGTCGGTGTGGTCGGGCGGGTCCATGAACACGAACGGCTTGGCGGCGCCGAAGCCGGCGGCCACCAGGTCGACGTAGTCGACGGTCAGTCCGGAGGCCGAGGAGTAGTTCTCGGGTTCGCGGGCGGCCGCGTACACGTCGGCGTGCCGGGTCAGGACGTAGAAGTCGTCGGATTCGCGACCTTCGGGGACGACCCGGTGGACCGGATCATGGTCGCGCAGTTGGGAATACATGGGATACGGATCGCGCCAGGTCTCCCCGGACCGCAATTCGAATCGCACCGCATGAGACGCCATTGAACTCATGAACCGACGGTAAGACAAAACACGCAATATGTCTAGAACCCGTTGCAAAATTCTCCTGATGTACCAGGCGGTCGGATCGGTACTAGAGCACCCGGAAACGCACCGGATGCGCGAGCGGACGACCCCCGTCATCGAGGTGATGCAGCAGGTAGGAGCCGGTGGGCAGCGGTCCCAGCCGCGGGCCGGGGTCGATCACGGCCACCTGCCGCACGCCCGCCATGGGGGCGCTTGCGGCGTCCGGGCCCGCCTGCTCGGTGACGCCGAGGACCACCTGGTCCCGGGTCACCCCGTTCCCCAGGGCGAGGCCGCGCAGCACCGGCGTCGCGGGGACGGCGGTGGTGAATCCGCCGGGATCGGCGTAGACGGCAAGCCGGTGCCCGGCCACCGCCTCGGCGAGGCCGTAACTCACGACGAGATCGCGGCCGGGCTCGTACAGGGACCGGTCCAGCAGCAGCCGGGTGAAGGGCGCGGCATCGTCGGCGGTCTTCCCCGCAGCGCCGGTCTCCACGAATCCGCGGACGCGGCACAGGAATCCGGCGTCGGCAGCGGCGGATACCGAGAGGTCGTACCAGCCCGCGCCGTCGACCTCGCTCTCGCAGAGCATGTCCCGGCGCTCCGTCGCCCCCGCGGCGATCTCGATGGTCCAGGGTCCGTCATCGCGGTACGCGTTCGAGACCACCCGCACCGAAACAGGGTTCTTACCAGGGTTTTCGAATGTCCACGCCAGTGTGCGCCGCGCGGAGCCCGCGGCGGTGGCGGTGACCCGCAGCCCGCCGCACGGTCCGCCGAGATCTCCGGCGAATCGGCGCTGGAAACCGTCCGGGCCGTAGAGGGTGTAGTCGTAGTGGCCGTTCACCGCCGGTAGATCGTGAGTGACCGAGCCGCCGCCGGTGAGGTCGAAGCGGGTCGGCGTGAAATCCGTGGCGAAAGCGTTCGGGTACACCAGGCAGTGCGCCGCCGCGGTCCCGCCATTGTCGATGGTCAGCGTGATCCCGCCGTCGGCCCCGGGAGCACAGCGCGCCTGCAACCGATACGGCAGCGGCACCCGTGGCCGGCTGCCGCTCTGCTGCCTGGGCATCCGCTGGACGAACGGAAGCGGTTGCGCTACACCGGACATCGGCTGCTCGGCGCGGGGTGAGGCGTTCGGCAGGATGAGGGTGCGCCGGGAGCCGAAGTCGAACAGTGAGGACAGGTCGCCGCACATCTGCCGCCGCCACGGGCTGATATTCGGTTCGGCGACGCCGGTCACGCGTTCCAGGAACCTCAGAACCGAGGTGTGGTCGAACAATTCGGAGGAGACCGCCTGCTTGCTCCACGGCGACACGACGATCGCCGGCGTCCGCGCGCCGAGGCCGACATTGTGGCGGCCGAAATACTCCCCCGGGGTGCCCGGCGGTGGGGCCGGGGCCGGGATGTGGTCGAAGTACCCGTCGTTCTCGTCGTAGTTGAGGATGAAGACGGTCTTGTTCCATACGTCCGGATGTTCGGCGAGCGCCTCCAGCACCCCGCGGACCAGGGCCTGGCCATTGCGCGGGCCCATCACCGGATGTTCGCAGTCGACGTAGGGCGCGACGATCCAGGACACCGTGGGCAGTCGCCCGGTGGCCACGTCGGTGCGGAACGATTCCACCAGAGTGCCTGTGCGCGAACGCAACAGCCCGCGCTCGACCAGCGCGCGCTGCCCGGCCGACAGTTCGTCCATGCCCCGTTTCAGGGCGGCGGCGTAGGCGGGTTCCAGGCTCGGATCCCGTTCCAGGTCGGAGTAGTAGCGGAAGAAGTTCTCGAAGGCGACGCCGCGCCCGCCGTTGGTGTACTTCAGCGCGGTGCGCGCGGCCTCGCGGAACGGCAGGAAGAAGTCGAGCGCGTTGTCGGTGTAGTTGTCCCACTCCTGGTAGACGCGCCAGCCGATGCCGCGGTCCTGAAGTCGTTCGGCGTAGGTGGTCCAGGGCAGGCCGAAGATGATGTCGTTGACATAGCGCCCGGCGTCGGGGCTGAGCAGGGCGTCGTAGAGGAACAGGTTGCCGGTGCGCGGACCGACCAGTCCGGCCAGCGCGGCGGCCACCGGCGGCGGGAGCGCGCCGGTCAGGCCGTGCACCAGGCCCAGGACCGCGTCCACGATGCCGGTGACCGGCAGGCTGCGCATCCAGCGCAGTTTCAGGTCATCGGAGAACAGCGAGACCTGCAGGTTCTCCGCGTAATTGTCCAGGGCGAGCGGGTTTTCCACGGTGCCGGTGAACAGGTACATGCGGTTGGGGTCGGTGGGCCCGTTCACCGAGCAGTGGTAGCCGTCGCAGAGTGTGAACGCCTCGGCGAGCTGGTAGTAGAAGCCCAGGCTGTCGCGGTCGTAGCCGACCATGGTGCCCTCGCCCTTGGCCTGGAGCCAGCCGTCGTTGCGGCCGGCGGCGAAAGCGTCGTGGCCGGTGCGGGTTCCGTGGTCGGTGCCGTCGATGTTCTGCAGCGTGGTGGTGTACGGCAGGACGACACGGCCGCCGTCGGGCTGGTGGAAGACCGAGCGGCCGGTGGACAGTTGCAGCGCGTTCAGGTCGGCGTACCCGCGGACGCCGGGCATGGACCCGAAGTAGTGGTCGAAGGAGCGGTTCTCCTGCATCAGGATCACCACGTGCTCGATGCGGTCCCAGCCGCCGGGCGGGGCGGGTTCGGCCCAGGCCTGGGCCAGGCTCGGCGGGAGCATGGACATCGCTCCGGCCGCACCACCAGCGTGCGCGGCGTGCTTCAGAAAACGCCTCCGATCCATGGCATCCCCTAATGAGCATCGGAACGGCTATCTCGAGGATCGCCGACCGACCTTGGGGATTCGTGGCGGTGAGGGGGCTCACCGGTGAAGGGTCAGTTAATTCAACCGGTGCTGTCATCGGTGCGGACCAGCACGAACACCAGTTCCGTGTCGCCGATGCGCAACACCGCTCCGTCGGACAATAACCCGCTGTCCACGATGCGCGCACCATTGACATACACGCCGTTGGAGGAGTGCAGGTCCTTGATCACCCAGGTGTGACCGTTGTCGATGAGCAGGGCGTGGTGGCGGCTGACCCGGCCGTCGGCGAGCGCGATGTCGTTGTCGGACAGGCGACCGATCCGGGTGGTGGAACCGACCACCGGATGGACGTGCCCGGACCGGTCGCGCAGCAGCGCCTGCGGTTCGTGCCAGCTGCGGTCCACGATGGTGGTGGCGCGGGTGGCCGAGGCGGCGGCGACCTGGCGCACACTGAGCGGGTCCTGGCGCAGGATGCGCGATTCCAGTTCCCGGATGCGGTGGCCGGGATCGATGCCGAGCTCCTCGGCGAGGATGCCGCGCAGGCGGCGGGCCGCCTCCAGCGCGTCGGATTGGCGGCCGGTCATGTAGAGCGCGGTGATCAGCTGCTCCCACAGCGATTCCCGCAGCGGATGGTCACGGACCAGCAGGTTCAGCTCGGCGACCACGCCCTCGGCGCGGCCCTGCGCGATCTCGGCCTCGGCGCGGGCCTCGATGACGCCGATCCGCTCGTCGTCGAGGGCGACGGCGTAGGCGTCGGCGAAGCCGAGCCCGCGCAGATCCGACAGCACCGGGCCGCGCCACTGCGCGAGGGCGTCGGAGAGGGCCTCGGTGGCGGCGGCGAAGCGTCCGGCGGCCAGCGCGCGCATGCCGTTCTCGCGGCGGGTGCGGAAGCGGAAGACGTCGCAGGCGCTGTCCTCGACCACGATGCGGTAGCCGGTGCCCATGTGCTGGAGCATGGTCCGGGCGTCGATGCCGCCGTCGCGCAGCGGCTTGCGCAGGTTGGAGACGATGGCGTGCAGGCTGACCCGCACGTCGGGCGGCGGATTGTCCTCCCAGACGGCGCTGGCCAGCGCGTCCACCGAGACCGGCCGATTGGCGTTGATGGCCAGGTAGGCCAGCACCGCCCGCTGCTTGGGCCCGCCCAGCTGCTGCGCCACCCCGTCGATGGTCAGCTGCACCGGACCGAGCACGCCCACCCGCGCCCGCACCCCATCCATCGCCGACCTCCCGCCGGACCCGATTTCTCGCCCGTCACTGTAACTTCGCACGCCCGCCCCCGCCCTTCGCATCCACCGAATTCGTCTCACCGAACTGGTCGGTCCCCGTCGCGATTTCGTTCCATCGGCCGGGTACTCATGAGCATGCACCGGTGCGGTCGGCTTTCGGGAGGGTGCCTGCACCAGTGCATGCGAGCGATACGAAAGTAGAAGGCGTTCAGTGGGTCACGGGTTGAGGTTGTACACCTCCACTGAGCCGACCATCGTCACGGGATAGTTGGCCTTCACCCAGGCGGTGATCTCCGCGCCGGTGGATCCGTTGGATTCCGAGCCCTGCCCGCTGGGTTGCTGACCGCCCGGCTGCTGGCCGTTCTGATCCTGGCGGGGCTGGTGTCCGCCACCGGCATGGGTATTGCCGCCGGGCTGGGAGTTGTTCGGCTGCCCCTGGTTCGAGGCGCCGCCGGGCTCGTTGCCCTGACGGGGGCGGATCAGCAGGTAACCGATCTGATGGTCGGCGACGTACTGCTGGAACTGGGCCAGCGTCGGGGACGGATCGCGGCCGCTGAAGCCGCCGATCGCGAGTAGCGCCTTGCCGGTGGTCAATTCGAGGGCGCCGACATCCTGCGCGCCGATCGCGGCCGCCGCCCAGCGGGCATCGCTGCCGTCGACGAGCGAGACGATCTGCGGATCGGCGACCCCGCCGCGCTGTCCGCCGCCGTATTGGCTGGGGCCACCGGCATTCTGGCCGGGACCACCGCGCTGACTCCGGGCCGGGCCCGCGATCGGGCTGCCGCCATTGTGCACGCCGGCCACGGTCTCGAGGGTGTAGGCGGTGGGGCCGAGCAGCCCGGCCAGCAGCGCGAACACACCGATGGCGAGGGTGAACCGCGGCAGCTTCGGGGCGATCAGCAGCGTGGCCGCGGTGACCACCGCCAAGGCCATGAGCGTCCAGCGCAGCCACGGCAGCCATTCGGGCGTGCGGTGCAGGAGTACGAACGACCAGATGCCCGTGCCGAGAGCCATGACCGCGAGGGTGACGCGCGCCGCGAGATGGGTTCGGCGCTGCCACAATTGGGTCGCGCCGATGCCGAGGACGGCGGCCAGCGCGGGGACCAGTTCCATCGAGTAATAGGAGTGGAAGCTGCGGCTCATGTAGCTGAGCACGATGCCGGTGACCAGCAGCCAGCCGCCCCACAGCAGCAGGCCCGCCCGGACACGGTCGGTGCGCGGCTGTCTGCGGGTCAGCCACAAACCGGCGATCAAGGCGATGAGCGCGGCGGGCAGCAGCCACGAGAACTCGGTGGCCAGTTCCCCGGAGAACAGGCGGGTGATGCCGGGCTGCGAACCGAATCCGCCGAAGCCGCCGCGCATCTGGGACGGATCGGGGTGCGCGCCCGGGGTGGGCAGGGCGGAGGGATTCGGCACCGCCGACGGCGTGGGCGCGGCGGACGGTGTGGGCAGCGTCGACGGCATGGTGCGAGGTCCGCCGCCACCACCGTTGTGGTTGCCCAGGATCCGGCCGAGACCGTTGTAGTCGACGGCCAGCTCCCACAGGCTGTTGCTGGTGGATCCGCCGATGAAGGGCCGCGAGCTCGCGGGCCACAGTTCGACCAGAGCCACGTACCAGCCCGCGGACAGCACCAGCGCCGCGCCCGCGGACGCCAATCGTGTGATGCGCGTGAGCCATCCGCCCGCACCGGCCACCAGCACCACCAGCGCCAGGCCGGGCAGGACCAGGAAGGCCTGCATCATCTTGGCGAGGAAGCCGAACCCCATGAGCACGCCCGCGCCCACCAGCCAGCCGGTGCCGCTGGACCAGAAGCGTTGTCCCGGTGCGTCGATGGACCGCACCGTGCAGTACGCGGCGGCCACCAGCAGCAGTACCATGAGGGCGTCGGGATTGTTGAAGCGGAACATCATGGCCGCCACCGGGGTGACGGCCAGCGCCGCGCCCGCGATGAGCGCGGCCGCGGGTCCGGCCCAGCGCCGTACGGCGGCGATCAGCAGCGCGATCGACGCGACGCCCATCAGCGCCTGCGGCACGAACATGGACCAGGCGTTGAAGCCGAAGATCCTGCCGGACAAGGCCATCACCCACATGGCGGCGGGCGGCTTGTCGACGGTGATGGAGTTCTGCGGGTCCAGCGAGGCGAACAGCAGCGCCTTCCAGCTCTGGGTGCCCGATTGCACGGCCGCGGCGTAATACCCGTTGCCCCAGCCCGCTCCGCCGAGTCCCCACAGATAGACGACGGCCGTGGCGATCAGCAGCGCGGCGGTGGCCGGTAGTTCCCAGCGCGGCCGCCCACTGTCCGGGGACACGTCACCGTCCTTGGGTACGGCCGCATCATCCGCAACACCGGTGATGGTCGACATGCCACCCGCTTTCTGCTGTTCCAGCCCGATTTCTCTGTCGTCGCGGAGCCTAGGCCGCGGGATTTGACCACAGCTTCGAGACGGCTGGGAGTTCCCTGTGAGGGCCTGAACTGGGGGGAAGAGGGCAGGAAAGCCGGAAGGGCACCCGCTGTGGCGGGTGCCCTTTCCAGGTATCCGGTCGTGCTTGTCAGTGACGGAGTGGCTCGAGCATGCTGGGGGCCTCGAGGATCAGACCGTCGGAAGGGTGAAGGCGGCCGTACGGACCTTGTCGCCGTGCTTGAAGTCCAGGAACAGGCGGTAGGTGCCGCGGCCGGGAACGGCGGTGTGGAAGGTGACGTCCGGGCCGGGCGCGGTGACGCCGTCACCGGGCTCGCCGTTCGGGTGCACGTGGACGTAGGCGAGGTCCCCGGCGCGCAGGATCACCAGGTGACCGTAGGCGGCCAGGTAGGGCTGCAGGTCGGTGACCGGCTCGCCGTCCTTGCGCACGGTGAGGGTGAGCAGGCGGCCCTCCCCCGCGACCAGGTCGCCGTCCAGGGTGACCTCGTAGCCGTCGACGGCGAAGGTGCGGTCGGGCTGGGGCGCGGCACCCGGCCGGTAGTCGCCGGCGATGGCGAAATCCGCTCCGAGCGTGATGGTCCGGCCCAGGGCGCGCGGCGCGATATCGGTGAAGGCGCGGTAGGCGCCCGCCTCAGGAAGGTTCAGGCGGACCGTCCAGGTGCCGTCGGCCTGCCGTTCAGGGTGCACGTGCCAGAAACCGGTGAGCTCGCGCTGCACGACGATCAGGTGCAGTTCCTTGTCGTGGATGGCGTCGAACTCGGTGACGGGCGCGCCGTCCGGGCCGAGGATGCGGAACCGGAACTCGGTTTCGCCTGCGGCGACGACTTTTTCGGCGAGATCGAGAGTGTAGCCGTCCTGGGTGACCTGGAGGCCGCCCGGCACTCCGGCGTCGTGACCACCGTGGGCGTGACCGCCGTGCGCGGCATGGTCGCCGTGCCCGGCGTGGGCGTTGTGATCGGCGTGCGTGGTGTGCGCTGCGTGATCGGCATGGGCGGCGTGCGCGCCGTGGCCTTCGTGCGCGGCGTGTGCGTTGTGGTCGGCGTGAGCCGCGTGCTCGGTGTGTCCGGCGTGCTCGCCGTGAGCCGCGTGGTTGTGGTGTCCGGTGTGGGCCTGGGTGGTCATCTTCTCGTCCCTCTCGAGTGCTTTCACTGCCTTACGAAAGATCAAATTAATACCCCAGGGGGGTATCTGCAAGAGGGGTCTATGTGAACTGGATCACCGAGATGGCAGCCCGCGCGCCCAGGGCCGCGCGGGCAACTCCCCCGTCGCGTAGCGGGCGTACGTGTTCTCCGGCGTCACAGTGATGACGTCGGTGACCGCCACCAATTCCGCGGGCACGCAACCGCCTTCGAAATGCTCCACACTGGGCACGATCACGGCCTCCAGGGCGAGCCGCGAGACGAGCACCCGCAAACGATGGACCGGCCGGTCGGTCCATGGCCCGAAGGCCACCGTTTTGCGCAGGTTATACCCCAGCCGGTGGGCCATGATGCGAATCCGGGCCTCATCCCATTCGCGACGTTCGCCCGAAATGTCGCTCCGCAACCATCCGATGGCGTGGTGTTCCGATGTCATGGCTATTCCTCAGGTGTGCTCACTGACGGCGACTGTGCCGACTTCAACGTTGGTCCGCCGAATCCGATTGATCGATGGCGTGCGATGGGGAAAGTACGGGGCAAATCAGGGTCAGGGCGGCACGGCAAATCCGTGGAAGACCTATTCTCGGGAGAGGTCCAGCAGAGAGGCCGCATGCCGTGACCGGACGGAACGAGCTGCTCATCGCGGCTCGACTGCGCATGGAATCCCCCGGTGCGCCGGGACATTCGATGACCCGACAGGAGTTGGCGAACGCCGTCAACGATCACGTCTTCCGGGCCACCAGCAAGCGCGGGGCCGTCGACGAGCGACACGTCGGCAAGTGGGAGCGAGGCGAAACGACATGGCCCAGAAAGCATTACCGGTCCGCGTTGCGGGCCGTCCTGAACGTGGCGACCGACGCCGAACTCGGGTTCAGCGCTCCGCGCCGCGTGGCGGATGACGCGGGCGTGAACCGCAAGCAATTCCTGTCCAGCGCGCTCGTGGCGACCACGAACGCGGTGTTGTCGAATTCCGCGCCAACCGAATCCGAGCTCATCGACACCCTGGCCGGGCCGACCGCCAACTACCGGCGAATGGAATCCTCGGTGCCCTCGGATCGGCTGGCGCCCGCGGTGGACGCGCACCTGACGCTGGTGGCGGGTGTGGTGCGGGATCGCTTGCGCACCTCCGGCGGATTCCGGGCACTGTCCGAGATCGCCGGACTCGCAGCGTGGCTGGCGGCCGACCGCGGCGACGACGCGGCGGCGCGGCGGCGGTACGTGGAGGCCATCCGGCATGCCGAACGGACGCATCATCCGCTGCTCGTCTCGTACATGACGGCGAGCCTCGGGCACTACGCGGTCGAAACGGGTGACGGCCGAGCGGGTTTGACCTTGTTGCGGACGGCGGCCGGGCAGTTGGGGTCCGATGCTCCCGACAGCGCCGGGGCGTGGATGTCGTCGCTGCTGGCCGTCGCCTACGCCGAGACCGGTGATCGGGCGGGGGCGCTGGGCGCGTTGCGGCGGGCCGAGCGGCTGGTGGATCGGCAGCGCGGGGAACCGCGGTGGCCATGGGTGTTCGTGTTCGACGGACCCAAGGCGGCTCGGTATCAGGCCAGTGCGCTGGCCCGGCTGGGCGACCACCGGGCGGCGCGGATCGCGTTCGAGACCGCGGACGCCGCGTTCACCGCGGAGAAGCCGCGGGCACTGGCCAAGGTGGAACACGCGCGGGTGCTGGCCCGCGGCGGCGACATCGAGGCGGGCTGCGGGCTCGCGACCCAGGCGCTGACCGTGGGGATCGCCTATCACAGTGAGCGAATCACCAGGCTGGCCAGAGCATTCCGTGCCGACCTGCCCGCGCGTACCGTCGAGGCCAGGGCGCTCGACGACGCCCTCGCGACTCTGTACGGACGTGACGATCGATGACGAGCGTCGCCATCACCGGGCACCGCGGCCTGCCCGCGGCCACGCTGGCGCTGGTGGATCGGGCGCTGCGGCTGGAGATCGCGGCGCGCGTCCGGCGGGGCGGGCCGGGGCTGACGGGTGTGAGTTGTCTCGCGGACGGCCCGGATTCGCTATTCGCCCAGGCGATTCTGGATGTGGGTGGGCGGTTGATCGCCGTCGTTCCGGCCCGGCGTTATCGTGCGAGCCTGCCCGCGTTCCATCGGCCCGCGTACGACCGGCTACTCGCCGCGGCGGATCGGGTGATCGCCCTGGATCGGGAGGAGTCGAATTCGGCGGCGCATCAGGTCGGGAGTCTGCGCATGCTCGACGAGGCGGATGAACTGCTCGCGGTGTGGGACGGCTTGCCGGCGCGGGGTTTCGGTGGCACCGCCGATGTGGTGGCGACGGCTCGGGCCCGTGGGCTGCCGGTCACGGTTTTGTGGCCGCCCGGCGCCGAGCGTCCGTGAGCGCGACTTGACCTCAATAGCTGTTGAGGTACCAGGATGTCCCCGGGTCGCCTCACGACCCGCGCCCGCGGCCGCGCCGAGCCCGTACACCCCTCGTCGCGGCCGCGGGTTCTTCGGCGAGGCATGTCGCGGTGCCGCTCGGACGCTCCCTGGCCGGGGCGGCGTAGGGTCGGTGGCGATCGTTCAGCTATCCCGTAGCCGCACCGTGTGATTCGCCGGTGGGAGAGGACGTAGCAATGTCGACCGGGGAAACCGTGATCGTCGCCGTGGACGAATCGGCCGGCTCCGCCGTGGCCTGGGCCGCGCACACCGCCGCCCTGCACCACGCGCCGCTGCACCTGCTGCGGGTCCTGGAGATCACCCCCGATCAGGGTCTGGGCCTGGGGACCACGATCACCACCCAGGACTACGACCAGCTGGAGGAGCACGGCACCTGGCTGCTGCAGACCGCGGCCCAGGCGGCCTCCGAAGCCGCTCCCGGCCTCACCGTCACCACCGAACTGACCACCGGCGCGGTCGTTCCGACGCTGCTGGAGCGCACCCACGCGGCCCGCATGCTGGTCGGCGGCGCCCGCGGCGGCGGCACCCTGCGCCGCGCCTTGCTCGGCTCGGTCAGCTCGGTCCTGGCCCGCCGCGCCCACTGCCCGTTCGTGGTGGTCCGCGACGGCGTCCCGCTACCCCCCGATCTCCCGACCCGCCCCATCCTGGTCGGTGTGGACGGCACCCGGATCAGCGAGCCCGCCATCCGGGCCGCCCTCGAGGAGGCCTCCGTGCGCGGCGTGGCCGTCATCGCCCTGCACGCCGAAGGCGCCTCCGACGACCCCGAGATGGACGCTCTCGACGACTACGTCCTCGCCGAATCCCTCGCCGGCTGGCAGGAGCGCTACCCCTCCGTCCGCATTGACCGCGAAACCACCCACGACACCCCCGAACGCTCCCTTCTCGAGGTCTCCTCCAGCACCCAGCTCCTGGTGGTCGGCACCCGAGGCCGAGGTGGCTTCGCCTCCAAGGTCTTCGGCTCCACCAGCCAGTCCCTCCTGCTGTCCGTCCAAACCCCCATCATGATCGCTCCCACCCCCTAGCCCCGGCCTTTGTGAACCCTCCCGCGCCCGAATACCTGCTACCCGTACGAACGTACGGCTCGGTAGTCTGACCCAGACGCCCCCGTAGCCCAATTGGCAGAGGCAGCGGACTTAAAATCCGCACAGTGTCGGTTCGAACCCGACCGGGGGCACTCACGAAACGGCAGGCAGACCGTCAGTTTCAGTATTGCCGGCTTCCGCGTCTTCCATCTCGGTCCGCAATTCGTCCGCAGCAATGAGCGCGCCCGCATTCATTGCCGCCGCCACGTTGTCCAGATCATCCGGAAACAGATGGCCGTACAGGTCCAGGGTCAGCGTCGCCGTCTTGTGCCCGAGCATCCGCTGCACCACCTTGATATTGGCCCCGGCACTGATCGCGAGCGACGCGGCCGTGTGACGCAATCCGTGCGGCACGACCCCGGTGATTCCGACCGACGCCGCCGCCTGGTCGAACGCCCACCGAAACTCGCCCAGCGACAGACAGTCACCCTTGCGACCCGGGAACACCCGAGCATCCGGCGCGAGCCCGTCGAGCACCGGCCGGAGCTCTTTGCCGAGGAAATCCGGGATCGGCACCGACCGAGTCGTGTGATTCTTCGTATCGGTCTCCACGATGCCCGCACCTGCGACATGGGTTGCCGAACGAGACACGGTCATCCGTCGAGTATCGAGGTCTACTGCGGCGGCCCGAAGCGAGACAGCTTCCCCGAACCGCATCCCGGTGTAGGCCAGAGTCAAGACCATCGGGCGGAATCTGCCGGCGGCCATTGCCAGCCGCAGCACCTGCGTGTGAGTCAGGTACCGCTTCTCAGCCGGCGACGCCGTAGGTAGGTCCACCTCCTCAGCGGGATTGACTGCCAGCCGCTTGGATTTGATCGCGAACCGCAAGACCTGGTCGAGCACCTGGTATGTCTGGATGACTCGCGACGGCGACAAGCCTCGTCCCGCGAACCTGTAGCTCCCGGATTCGAGCAGCGTCACCACCCATTCCTGGACGTCCTCGAATTCGATGTCCCGCAACGGAATTGATCCCCATCGCGGTAGCACCAGGGTATCGAGCAGCGACCGGTAGCCGGCGACGGTCTTGGGTTTGCGCAACTTCTTGGTGGTGAACCACTTCTCGGCGACGACCGAGAACAGAACGCCGCTGCGGTCGGGGTCGACCCACGTACCCGTCACGACCTTGGTCGTCACGTCGCCGTCGAGGAACTTCTGGGCCGCGATCTTCGTACCGAAGGCTCGTGCCCGTTCCACCCCGTTCGGATCGACGTAGCGTGCACGCCACCGCTTGCCCTTGCCGTGCTGCTTGGACTTCACCCGTTCGTGCTGGACAGCCCCGGACACCGGGTCACGGTGGGTCTCGGTCTTGAACCAACGATCTTCCACCCCGGTTCGGGGATTACGCCGCGTGACCACCGTGGGCCTCCTGTTCGGCGATCCAGGCCAGCACCGTGGATTCGCGCCACACCCGCCGGCGCGCACCCAGTTTGAAGCTCACCGGCTTGCCGGGGGCTTCGATGTGCGCCCACCACCGCCAGGTTGCCGCCGGAATTCCCGTCAGCTCCTCCAACTGCTTGGCGCGTAACAGTCTGTCACTCATGTTCCCTGCCCCTTCCTATGCGAAGGCCGGTTGTGTAAACGAAATATGTTGTGGCCCTGGCGATTCGGACACGGCGAGTTTGGCTTCGAGGTACTCACGCTCCCATGTCGAGCGCTGGGCGATGGTGGCCATGATCAGGTGTTCGCGGGGCGGGATGTCGGGGTCTTCGGGTTCGGTCAGGCGGATCACCCAGTTCTTGGAGCGTTCGGCCTTGGCGATGCCGACAGCGGCCAGGACTTGCCGAACGAATTCGATGCGATCGGCCTTGTGATCCGGGAGGGTCTTGTTCGACCAGAACCGGGAGACGAGTACGCGGCGTCCTCGTAGTCCGAGGTTGGCGCGGCGGTGGGCTTTGCCTTTGCAGCGTCCGGGCTGGGTCTTGGCGTTCGCGCCTCTGGGGGTGATGCCGTAGCGCACCCATACGGCGCACTTCTCCGAGCACGGTGTCCGCTGCATTTCGGCGTGCAGGCGTTCGTAGTGCCGGCGGGTGCGCTCGTTGGGTGGTTCGAGGACTTCGGCGATGGACTTGGTCAGGTATTTGGTGAGGTAGCCGATGAGCTTGTTGGCATCCTCACCGCCGATGACGCCCTTGGCTTTGCCGGGGCGGACGGGGCCTTGTTCACCGTCGGGATCGGTGTCGCCGATGTCCTGGTGGTCGGTCTGGACGCCCCAGCGGACGACGTGGGCGGGTTGGGCGTCGGGGTCGTCATCGAGCATCGCCATGGCGTCATCGAAAGTGGGCAGGATGGTTCCGTGGTCGGGGTCGACGAATGCGCCGGCTTCGGGGACCCAGATCGGCATCCGATCATCGGAGTACTGCTCGTGGTTAAAGTCTGGCCACCACTGATTGTGGTAGCTGGCGGCGATGATTTGGCCGATCAAGGCGTGTGAGTCGGTGCCGCGCACAGCGATGTGGGCGTGGGGTGCTCCTCGTCGTTGGGGTTCGACTGCGGCGAAGTACTGCACGTCTCGTCCGGCGGCGCGTCGCCAATTCTGGATGAACCGGTCGAACAGCTTGGGGAAGAACATCGCATCCCGCGCGGCACGCCGGTAGTCGTAGGTCTCCGGGTCCACCGGAGAACCATCTCCCACAGCCTTGCCGTGCTTGTCGATCGCGCCGTCGCGGTGGCAGCGCCCGTAGGAATCCATGGTGACCGTGAGCCACATCGAGGGCTGATGGCCGGCGTACTTGCGCCCGAGGGTGGTCTTTTCGATTCTCTTGCGGGGCAGGTTCGGAACATCCTGCCGGCGCTTGGTCGAACGAGTCCGACGTGGCTTGGACTGGGCGTCGATGCCCTTGATCCGGCCCGACAGGCCCAAGGCTCGCAGTTCACGGTCCAGGTCGGCGATGACCTCCCGGAACCCGTCGGCGGCTTCCTGGTCGCCCTTGTCGCGGGCGTCGGTGTATCCGGCGAACATGTCCGCGCGGGCGGTCAGCAACGCCTGCTGGTGCTCGGAGGGGGTGTTGCGCTGACGGACCGGTTCTTCGGGCAGGTGCCAGCCTTCGCGGCATTGGGTGTACCGCAGGGCGCGAGCCTTGGCCGCACAGCTGGGGCACACCGACGCCACCGTTGACTTGCACGCTGCGCCAACATATTTCGACTCACCGGTGTCGGGGTCGAAAGCGCGCATCGGGATCGGGCGCTTGCACACGCCGTACTTCTCCGCGGCGGCTTCGGCGATCTCGGCCAGGTTCGGCAGCGCGCGGCGTTCGGCGGCCGTCTGCCGGGCAGGCGCCGATTCGGCCGGCGGGGTCGGGTCGGGAGTTTCGGTGTCGCTCATCTCGGGTCGTCCTCGCGGGTGGGGATGATGCCGAGCATCTGGCCGTGGCGATCCCAGGCGACGACTTCGCGCAGGGGCAGTCCGCAGCGGTCGCAGTGGCCGTCGGGGAGCCAGCTGTTCCAGTGGTGGGCGTGGGTGTCGCAGTGGCGGGGAGCGGTTTCGGTGAGAGTCATCGCCGGATCTCCTGGTCCTGGATGGTCAGTTCGGCGTAGACACGGACTCCGCCGTCCCGGTTGAGGTAGGTCCGCTCGTCCACGGCGATGCGGAACGCGTGTGAGGCGATCAGGTCTGCCAGCACGTGGGTGATGTCGGCGCGGTTGCCCGACAAGCGGATTCGCACGATGTTGCTCATGCCGCTACCCCTTGAGCGATAGCGGGCAGGAGATGACGGCAGATCCACCCGCGCAGCAGTACAGGTCCAACAGTCGCGGTCTCATGCCGCCGCTCCCGTCTCGCCGAACCCGTCCACGGGGGTCTCGTCGCCCAGGTCGTCAGGGTCGAACCCGCTGTAATCCTCTGTGGGACCAGTGATTTCAGGTGCGACCGCGTAGGTTTCGATGATCGCGTCCGCATCGTCGTCGCTGATATAGAAGGCGCGGACCCGCACGAAGTCCGTCGAGCCGTCCGCGCCGACGTAGGCGACACCGGGTGTGGTGGTGGGGATCTCGTGGCAGTACGCGCCGCGCTTCTTCGCGCCCCGCCCGTGGATCATGTCGTTCTGGCCTTCCTCGTCGAGGTGCAGGCCGATGCGGGTCATGAAGTACTGCCGGTTGGGCATGGTGTCCTTGGACGGGTCCTGCACGGCCGCGATCACCGAGAACCCGACCGCACGACCCTGGGTCAGCAGCAGCCCGATCAGCCGCATCCCCTGTTCCATCTGCTCCCGGGTCGCGAACGCCGACATGGCCGCGTACTCGTCGATGATGATCACGATCAGCGGGCAGTCCACGGAGGGCACGAACTTGCGGATCTTGGCTTCCTTCAGCTGCGCCGCGCGCTCGTGCATCGCCTTCACGGCCTCTTCCAGCATTTCGAGGATGCCTTCAGCGGTGTAGTGGAAGCGCTTCCACAGACGGTTCTCGCCGCGCCCGAATTCCATGCCGCCCTTGGGATCTGCCAAGAGGATGTCGACCAGACCCGCTTTCACCGCAGGACCCAGGCCGGCGATGATCGACCACAGCACCGAACCCTTGCCCGAGTCCGACGCCCCAGCGATGAGGATTTGCCGGTACAGGATTTTCAGGGTCCACACGGTGCCGTCCTCGCGGATGCCGATCGGAACCGCCTGCAAGTCCACGTCGTTGTGAGCCAACTCCGGCAACGCTGCCGATTCGGCGAGAGTGTCGTGCACCCTCACATGCAGGCGAATCCAACTCGGAGCAGGCGAAGTCACCGTCACCTGCTCCACCCCCAGATAGGTGGCCAACTGCGCCCGGGTGTGGTCGTTGGACCAGTCGTCGAAGGTCTGCCCACCCAACGCCCACAGATCCACGTCCAGGCCGTGGCGCTCGTAGTTCCAGCCCTGGAAGCCGGGGAACCCGCGCTCGGGGTGCCCCAGGCTCAGAGTGGTCAACATGCGGTCGGTCTGCTCCGGGTTGGCGAACACCTCCACCGCCGGCCGCAGCACCACCGGAGCCTCGTCCACGATGTCGGCGACCGACGGCGGGGCTTCGGGTTCGGGGCGATGCCAGGGACCGGGAACAACCAAGGCGGTCACCCCCAGACCAACCGAAGCAGGTAGAGCGAACTGAGCGATGGACAGAAGAGACATGACAACCCCCTCAGGGAAGACAGGAAAGACGAAGTAGGACAAGCAATTACGGACGCGATACCGGGACGATCGGGCGGGCGATCGGCATCTGAACCGGCATCGGGCGCACAGGTGCGGGACGGGGCGGAGGACTCACAGCCACCGACACCGCCACCATCGGCGGATCAGCCGGCGCGGCTTCCAAAGGGATCGGCTCATCGACGTACACCGGAGCCGGCGGAGCACTCACGGGCACGACAGCTTGAGCCGGGGATGAATCCGCGGGCGCCGGTCGCGGAATGCTCGTCATGGACGCAATGAGCAGGATCAGGCCGTGGACGTCGGCGAACACCGCTATCGGGGCGACCGAGACGACCAATACGCAACCCCAGGTCGGCAGCAACTGACCACGCAAGACGGCGTGCAGGGCGTTGCCGGCGATACTCACCACGGTGCCCACGATCAGGACGCGGGAAAACCACTGCCGCACATCGTCATCGGTGGCAGCGAGTGCCAGGGCGGCGGCGATAGCGGTGGTGATGTCGATGACCACCGGGAACAGCCAGGCATCCCCGGCGGGAATCCCCGCCGCTACAGCGAGTTCACGCAGGCCGACGAAGGAGAGACGGAAGGCCGCCAGCCCCACGGCGAGGATGGCGGCCACGGCCAGCCCGAGAGTGAGCAGGTTGGCCGTGACCTTGGTCCGCATCGTCGATCACCACCCCGTCATCCCGTCGGCCCACGGCTCAATGCAGTCGTTGCATTGGCAGGACTGGAAGGTGGTGTCCTGGAACGGAATCGGGTCCAGCAGCGCACCCTGGGAGCGGCGGCCGTCGGTGAGCGCGGCCAGCAGCTGGATCACCAGTTCCTCAGCCGTATCGAGATCCATCCACAGTGTGGAGCACGGCACATTGGCCTTGTGATGGCCGCCCACGACGAGCACCACGTGCCCATTCGTCGCGGTATTGCTGGTCTCGAAGCGGGCCGCCACCGTGCCCGAACCGTGCTGGAGTTCCTCCCAGGAAACGGGATGCGGCTGCGGATGGTTGTAGTAGTGCACGCGCAGGTTGTCATCGCGCGGCACCCAGTAGTTCTCGGCCTGCCGCAGGATCGAGGTGTCCGACTCGTCGGTCGGCATCCCCCATTCGAAGCACCAGCCCGAGACCTTGCGGAACGGCATGTGACGCTTGAGTGTTTCGAGCATTCCCATGTCGATCACCACCGCTCGAATTCGCAGAACGGCGGGCACAAGGTCGCCGGATCAGCGGTCGGCATCGGCGCATCCGAGGTCCGCGACGGCTCGTCACAGAACATCACACACGCCGGCCCGGTCGGGTTCGACACCAGCACCGCAGCGGGTTCCGTGCCGGCCGGCTCGGGACGATCACCGAAAGCCAGCAGCACCGCAGCCGCCGGGACGATCAGCGCCGGAGCCACCAGGGCGAGGGCGATTCCGAACGCCCCACGCACGAACATCGACGGCGAATCCTGGCGGTTCATCGCTGCACCTCCTCGGCCATGTCGAACAACTCCAGCTGGCCCTCACAGGTCCACGAGCTCAGCAGCAGATCGGGGCTGGTCGAACGATCGCGCTGACCACGGCGGGTCTTCACGGGCCGCTCCGGCATTCCGTCGTCATGCCGGCGGGTTTTCCGCGCACGGGCACGCTGTTCGGAGGTCGACATCACAGCCCCGCCTTCGGGTCGAAGGACGTGCCGGCCTGGACCTGCGCCACATGCTCGGCCATCGCCTCAGCCAGGCCCTGAATCAGCGACTCCACGTCCTCCATGAACATCCGCACGAGCAGGGCGTTCTCGCCGTACCGAACCCAGACCTCCGGGCGGTACCCGTGCAGATCCCCGGCGGGATCGACACCCATGGCCTTCAGAGCGTGCAGAGGCACTCCGGGCCGGTACTCGACCTTGGTGAACTCGGCGACGTAACCGAAATCGACGAACGCCATCACGCCACCGCCTTCGGACCGGAAGCCGAATCCTTCAGAGTCGCAGCGTGTTCCGACAAAGCGACCGTCAGACCGTCCGCCAAGGCTCGAGCGTCGTCGATGTCCAGACGCAGCGTGCCGTTGTTGAACCGCAGCGCCACCGTCGCGGGGATCTCGATGCCCCGCCGCCCGTTCGGCCCGCAGCGATAGGTGTAGGCCGCCTCGTAGCGGACCTCGCTGAGCTGGTCGTCCATGTTGCCGACCGAGATCTTCGCCGACATCACGCACCCGCCTTCTCGCCACGGGCCGGCCGCGACGCGGGAACGTCGACGGGCGGGATCTTCGCACCCGACGTGTCACCCTTGATGCCCGTCGCGCGGAAGATGTAGCCGAGGTACTGATACGGGGCCTGCCCCATCACCTTCGGCTCGGCGGTCAGCCCCTCCAACTCGATCAACCGCATCCCCATACCGGGGACCAGCTCCTCGTTCACCGGAACCGGCTGCACCTCAGCGGTGAAGATGATCTCGAACGAGGCCCGCTTGGCCTTGTCCTGGTTCGGGTCCGAGACCGTCACCTTCCACATGTGCAGCTGCGTACCGACACCCGGATTCTTCGGATCGAAGTCGAAATCCTGCTCCGGCAACGCCGTGCGATCCGCGTTGTACTTGATGGCCGGCGTGATGTCGCCCATCTGCACCAGTCCCTGCGGGAACGCCGTCTTGAACTCGATCGGGAACCGGAAACCCTTGCCAATAGCCATTAGTTGAACTCCTTATGTCCTGCCGTCCTATGTAGGACAACTCCTATATAGGACAGCAGAACTCCACCCCTGCGGTCAAGACCTACAGAGGACATGAGATGATGAGTTCAACGAGTGAGAGAGGAGCGGTTGTGCCATCAAAATATGAGCTAATCGCAGGCGAACTTCGGCAACGGATCAAGTCGGGCGAGCTACGCCCTGGCGATCGAGTTCCTGGCGAAACCGCCCTGATTGAGCAGTTCAAGGTCAGCATCCCGACGGTCCGGCAAGCCCTAGCCGTCCTGCGCACAGAAGGGCTGATCGAGGCCAAGCATGGCGTTGGAACATTTGTTCGAGCGCCGCGCGTCAAAGTTCGACGCACCGACGAGCGGTATCAGTGGGAAAAGAACTGGGTCCGCGAACCCGAATCGGTGCGGCGCACTAGCGGCGCGACCGAGCAAGATTCTGGCCTGTCCATGCCCGGCCTGTCATTCACTGCGCACTACGAGGTCATTTACGCCGATGACGAACTGGCTGATGCGTTCGAGGTGCCGGCAGGTACGAAGATCCTCCAGCGGGACTACCGCACCCGGCCGCACGTCGAGGACGCCCCACTGAATATCAGTCGCTCGTACTTGCCATACGACATGATTGCGGCCAACCCCGACTTGCTGATTGTCGACAACGAGCCTTGGCCCGGCGGTACACAGCATCAGCTGTTCACCCTCGGAATAGAGGTTGACCACATTACCGAAGAGATTGAGACGCGCCCGCCGACTGCTCAAGAAGCTGACGAGCTGGGGATGGCTCGCGAGGGGACGGCAGTCTTCGATATTCGGAAACGAGTAGTGGACGTGACCGGGCGTGTGGTGGAAGTTGTGGATGTCATCCTTCCTGGCGACCGGAGTCAGCTGGTCTTCACTACGCATCTCACGAGGTGGCAGAGATGAGCCTTCCAACCCCTGGCAACGAATCGGAAAGCGCCCTGATGTTGATATCAGTGATCACGCCCTGCTATCAGTCAAGGGCTGACTTCCTTGCCGCCGCATACGAATCCCTTCTGGCGCAACAACTTCCAGTCGGCTGGGACTGGGAGTGGCTGGTTCAAGCTGACGGCGAAGATGAGCCTCTTCCGCTTCCTGACGCTGCGATAGCCGACCCTCGGGTCAAGCCTGCAACCGGCCCTTTCGGTGGGCCAGCCGTGGCTCGAAACCTCGCGCTCGCTCGGTCCCGAGGTGAGCTGATCGCAGTGCTTGACGCTGATGACATCCTCACCCCTGGCGCACTGGCACGCAGCATCAACGCCCTCATGGATCGCCCCGCCTGCGGATGGGCCGTCAGCCGTGCGCTGGACCTGCAACAGGACGGTAGCCTTGTTCCCGCCCAAACGGAGCCAATGAATCTCACCCCGTTCATCCCCCGGGGATGGGTTTTCGACTACTGGCTTGCGAACAACTATGACCTGCCCGTGCATCCAGCGACGCTGTGTATCCGTCGAGAATGGGTGATGGCTATGGGTGGATGGATGGCGATGCCCCATGCAGAAGATGCTGGACTTCTTCTTGCTACGCAAGCTGCGGTTCCCGGCCTCTACATCAGAGAAGTCGGGCTGCACTACCGGAAGCACGATGACCAGATCACCCGGTCGCTGACAAGAGAGACGAGACCCGAGCGGCTGGACATCATTGCCGAACGCGTCCGGGCTATTGGAGATCTGCTCATACGCCCAATTCCCAAATGGCAGCCCGGAGACAGGCCCGGGGGCGACCGCTACATTCCATAGCGAATTCCCTCACCTTTAGAGGCTGGGATCCTCGGTTCGGTCATCGAATCCGGTTGATTCCCAGCCTTTTTGGTGCCCTCACTGATTCCGCTGCCCCAGAGGGAGGCAGAGAATTCCGCCAGAATCGACCTGGTGGACCGCATATCCGGCCTGGCAGCGAAACCGCTTCTCTGTACCGTCGATGCGCACAAGTAGGTAGTCCCGACCCGTGCCGTTCGGAGCGAGGACGTAGTAGCCCGGCTGGAGGTTGTTCGCCATGCTCAGAGTTTCGCACGCTTGGGATCTGCCGTGCTGCGATCAACTCCGATCAGCTTGCGCGCGAACGGTTTCAGCGTCGTCGCATGAGCCAGCCTGCTAGCGGCACGTCACGGCTGACCATGCGCGCTTGTCACCCGCGTCCCGTTGCCGAATTTGCCTCTATGGTTTCAAGAGGCGGCGCGCAGGGCGCGCCGCCCCGCGCTACGACCCGCGACGGGGCACTCGTCGCATGCGCTCCTCGCACCCCGGCGGGTCGGCACGTTGCGGCGCCCCCAGCGCACCACCCGAATCCCAAATGGGCAGCTTCATGCAACGGACATGATCGAAGGAGCAGGCGGGCCTGAGAACCGACCCCGACGGGCTGGACGGGCCTCCGCTTACGAATCGGCCGGCATACCCAGCCGCGGAGACCATCCGCCGGGCCGACGAGACCACTGTGCCTATGAAGAAGCCCGAGCAGGCACTCCACCGTTTCTGTGCACCGGAATCACGGTCACGGTCTCCTTCACCACACTCCTCTTGCTGCGCGGCCATCTCGCGAACATCCGATACCGGTGTGCGTAGCCGACAACCTGCGTGCCATGCGGGAATCGTGCCAGCATGGACTCATCAAAATCCCACAGGAGACATCCGTGGCCCTCGATTCGAGTCGGGAGCGTTTCCCCCTTCGGGAGAAGCGGGTCAGCCGTGGCTGCTTCGACTCCGTAGTCGAACGCGAAAGCTCCATCAGCTGAACGCAGTCCGACGTTCGCGATCGTCACTGCCTCGGCACCACGATTGATCACAACGAGTTGGTACGTCTCTTGGTGCGGTGCGGACGAACCGACGACGATGGAGACTGACTGCCGTACTGCGACACCAACTCGTGGCCATCGGATGATCGACAACCCGACATTCCAGGCAAGCGACACTATCGAGACAGCGAAGGCAGCGACTGACAGACCGGTCATTGGGATGACGGTAGTCTGCGATGGCAACTCCCCGCCTCCTCATCGGCCCAATTGTCTCGCTCCAGGAAGCCGCATCAAGGGCGCTCCTTCGTCGCGTCGGCACGCCGATGGGCATCCGCCCACCCTTGACCCGACTTCCTTCCACAGAGAGCGGCCAGTATGAGGAAGCAGGGAGAAGAACAGTCCCCAGTCAGGATCCGCCGATGCCCGTAGCCCCGTCCTAGAACAGCAGAAGAGGCGCGGGGCCGTGGCCTCACCGCGCCTCTCCCAAGCCCTGGCGGGACTCGAACCCGCTACATCCCCCTTGGCACGAGGGCGCTCTATCCAATGAGCTACAGAGGTACGTACGAACGTTCCCGCGCGTACATGATCACAGTAGCAGCAGATACTGACCGGGGCCACGCGTCCGCAGACAGTCCGCAGAAGCGCCAGATTCACCCAACCCCACCAACGACGCCAGCAGACGATCTCCCCGCTCAGAGCGCGCATCCGTTGTGCACCAACGCGGTCCATCACGGACAAACGTCGAGAGGGTCCACCTTAAAATCCGCACAGTGTCGGTTCGAACCCGACCGGGGGCACCAACCGACAACCAGGTCTGCGCAGGTCGCGAGTCTTCTACCGCGTCAACACCGTCGAGACCGATGGCAAACGCCGAGGCCGGATGGTGTCGGTTCGACAATTTGTACCGGGGCATAACCAGCGATCGTCGGCACGCACCGCACCTCGGCTCACCCACATCGACCGGACAGTCGGCACTCCGCCCTATATGTCCCCGGAACAGTCTCTGGGGCAAGCGGTTATGGCGGCCTCCGATATCTACTCACTGACCGGAGGACCGCCCCGGGGAAACGCTCGCGGCGGTCAGGATTCTGCCGCCGGTTCAGCCATGATCCGCCCGAACGGGACGGACGATCTTCCCAGGTCGCCTGACGAATCGGCGGCATCGAGAACGGCCGGGTGAGCGGGTCGCGTGAGTCGACATGACGCTCGCAAGGTGGTTTCGCCTGCGCGCGGTCCGGTGCGCGAAAGATCCCGATGAATGGGATTTCCCGTATTTGATTCGGGTAGATAGCTGCTTCTGTGAGACGCGACACCCCAAATTCCGGTTCTTCGGCATACCTGAAGTGGCGTTCGCCACGATGAAAGGCATTCCCACCCATGCGAATCCGATCTCTTCGATTGTCCCTTGCGGTGATGGCGACCGCGGTCGCGGCCACAACCGCTACCACCGGCGTCGCGTCCGCCGATATCGGCTTCGGAAACTCCGGCAGCAGCTCCGGCAGCAGCGCCGGCGAAATGGTCATCACCCTGGTGCGCCATGCCGAATCCCTCGGTAACACCTCCGGCCTGATCGACACCAAGGTGCCCGGCCCCGACCTGACCGCGCGCGGCCGGACGCAGGCAGACAATCTGGCCACCCAGCTGGCCGACAAGAATTACGACTGCGCCTTCGCGTCCAACATGGTGCGTACCGAGCAGACCGCGGCACCGACCGTCGCGAAGCGCAACCTGAGCCTCAACGTTCAGCCCGGTTTCCGGGAGATCGAGGCAGGCGAGTACGAGGGCACCCCGGAGGCCCAGGCGATGTCCGGGTACCTTCAGGCGCCGATCAAGTGGCTCTCCGGCGACCTGAACGCACGCATTCCAGGCTCCATCGACGGCAACGAGTTCGACGGCCGCGTCGATCAGGCACTCCTCGAGGTGCAGCGCCGCAACTGCGCCAACCCGGTGATCTTCTCGCACGGCGGCACCATCATGTTCTGGGCCATGATGAATGCGAGCAACGCCGACAAGAGCAAGCTCGGCACCGATCCGATGCGCAACGGCGGCCGCGTCGTCCTCAAGGGCAACCCGCAGAAGGGCTGGACGATTGTCGAGTGGGTCGGCCACCCGGACCTGGGCTGATTCACCCTTCCGCGCCCCGGATGTCACCGACACGATCGATGGCACCGGGGCGCAGTTGTCTCTCGGCCCAGGGTCCCCACGGACCTGCTCACCTTCGAAGCCCGGTTCACCCAGCAGTCGGAATGATGAGCGTGTCAGCCGCCCGGCCGGAAGGCCCGGTGGTCAGTCGTGGCAACCCGGCGTGGTCGTGAGATGCCATGCGGCCGGGGAGATTTCGGTTGCGAGCTCGTGAGTCAGGGTGCCGGTCGCGACCAGGCGGTCGACGACGTGTTGCTGACGGATGGCTGCCAAGTCCGGGTTGGTCAGCGGGTCGTAGTTGCTGGGAGCCTGGGGCAGCCCAGCCAGCAGCGTTGCCTGGGACCAGCTCAACTGGGCCGGCGGCACCCCGAAGTAACCGCAGGAAGCGTCCTGCAAGCCGTAGAAGCCGTGACCGAAATAGGTGACGTCGACATACATCCGGAGGATCTGGGACTTGGAGTAGGTGGTGTCGAGCTTGACGCCGAGCAGCAGCTGTTCGGGGGCGCCCACCAGGGGATGGTCACCGTGGAAATACAGCATCTTGATCAGCTGCTTGTCCAGCGTCGACCCGCCGCTCTCCCGGGAACCGAGTAGACCGAGGCCGCCGCGCACCATACCGAGGATGTCGATGCCGTGATGCCCATGGAAACGACTGTCCTCGGTGGCCAGCAGCGCTGTCGCGAACCGCGCCGGCACCGAATCGGACAGCAGCGCCGAATGCCGATCCGCTGCCAGATCCCGGACCCGCTGATCGGCGTCGGCAACCGACGGGGTGAGCGCCCACCCGGCAGCCACCACGACCCCGAGCACCAAGAACACGACCAAGAGCACTTTCCCCAGCCGACGCAGCCGGTGACGGCGCCGAGGTTTACTGGATTCCATAACCAGTGACCCTAAGCATCGCGGGTGGAGTTGCTTTGCGCCGAATGTGAAGATTCTGCGCGGATGGCATCGGCCTCCTGGCCGCTCATGTCATCTTCTCGCTACGGACCGTTTCCGCCGACGCCCTCCTGGGCACAACAGTTTTCGATGAAGCGTGGCGTCGGTGAGGGCCTCAGTAGGTTGCGAGTCCTCCGCCCTTGGCGTTCAGCATGGTTTCGTGAGTCAGCCGCTCGCTGGGACGGAGCAGTAGGGGCATGTCGCCGGTGTGCCACACCACGGACTGCACCACCTGCCGGTCTTTGAGGAAGACGTAATATCCGAAAGGCGCCGGATATTCGGAATCGATACGGGGCGGTAGCCCCTTCCAGCAGGTGCCCGCTGGGGTTTGCGCGGTCTTGTTCATCCAGTCATCGTTGTAGGCTTCGGCGGCCTCGATCATCGTGTCCCAGTCGTCGGACCAACCTGCCGCGTGAGCGACCTCGCCGAGGCTGATGGCTTGATGTCCTCGCCCGGCGGTTTCGAGTTCCGCCGTCAGCGCCTTGCTCGAGCCGAGCGGCTGCGGCTCCCGGTCGAGGCGGATTTCGGATTGACAGGTTTTCGCAGCGGGCTTTGCCGGTTTGGCAGCACATCCAGCCAGCAGCGGAACCATCAGGATGCCGACAACGATCGTTGCTGGTTTCACTTACCTCGCACTCACTTTCCCTTGCCCGGAAGTGGGATATCCACTTGCTCGGGACTCCTCGTATCTGTCCAGGGAACGGTATTGCTGAAGGCGATCTGGGCGGGAGCCTGGTCCCCATTGGGACTGTGGATGACGACGGTGTCGCCCTTGTCGACCGCGGCGATGACCGCCGTCTTCAGGTCGTCCTTCGATGCGTTCATGTTCGCCAGACCGATCTGGCGGCCCACATCATTGTTCTTGAGATCCATCGCCTCTCGCTGCGGACCGTTTCCGCCGACGCCCTCATGGGCGGTGGCGTACTGCTTCGCCCAGTCGGCGCCGAACTCCTGGGTCATGCGCGCGTTCCAATAGGCATGCCGGGCCGCGTCCCCGTGACCGTCATCCTTCGATTTCGGATTCACTTCGGTGTACTTGTTGTTCTTCCCGAACTCTTCCGCTTCGTCCTTGATGTCGTTGAACTTCATGTAGTTCAACGGATTTCCCCCATACAGCGGGTTGCAGAGCTCATCCATGGCGGCCTTTTCCTCGACCGTCATCTCTACCGGCTGCATGTCGGGCTTGGACATTCTGATCAGGTTCAGCAGGGTCGAGTCGGGCCAGACAACGATCTCGGACTTCGTCGTGTCCACCTGATACTTCAGGAGAATATCCCTGAGCGCGGCGTCCTCCGGAATACCGGCCAGCACCAGCTTGACATCATCGGACACGTGCTCGAGTTGCGTGGCCAGGTCGCGCGCGCCGATCTTGTCGGTTGCCTGCACATCCCAGAACGCCTGCTTGAGACTCGCACCCAAGGTGAGGCATTCGGCGGTCTTCCAGGCGACGGAAGCCGGGTTGCCCCAATGCTTTTTGATGGTCTCCCAGTTCGAGTCGTATGACTTCACGTCACCGGTCTCGTCGTCGTAGAAGAGGTTGTACTCCGAGTCTTCGACGTCGTCGACAGCCGACTGCAAACTCTTGATATCCGATTGCAGTGCGGCGGCCGTGGTGTCGATCTGCTTGTGGATGGCATCGAGGACGTCACCGGTGGTGACCGCCTCGTTCTTCAACTTGGTCGACATGGTGCGGGCGGCACTACCGGCGGCCTCGCCGAAGTAGGAGTCGGAACCCTGAATCGCCTTGTCGGCATTGAGGGATTCGGCCTCGACGGTGATACCGGCGTTCATCGCGTCCGCGCCGGCGAAGCGTGCCGAATCGAGCTTCCACCCGAGCACCGTGGAGATGGTGATCTTCTCACCGCTCACTTGATCCCCTTGAATCCGGCCACATTCGCCGCTTCCATCCCATCGACTGTGCCGGCCGCGTTGTCGGTCAGAGTCGCGAACTGGTCGAGCCTGCCTTGATGGAGCGCCACCACCCGATCCATCGCCTTCAGTACCAACCCGACGTTGTTCGCGAAGGCGGAGAACGGCATCGCGCCGGGAGCAGCGTCACGGTTGTGCTCGCCGATCGGGCTCAGTTTGCCGATCGCACCGGCATGGGTGCGGGTATCGGTGGCGAGCGCGCGCAACTTCTCGGGATCGAAGGCAACCATGTCTACAGTCCCACCAACAGCTTTCGCTTCATGAATCCCCCAGCACTGGCAATGGCATCGCTAACAGTAGCGGTCGGTATGTACTGCGAACAATCGGACGCTTGGTGTCGGTACAGTGTCGAGCAGTCGGGGGGAGACATCCCGGCATGGACGATCCGGATGAAGGGGTGCGAAGCACGTGGACCAGCGTCGCGCGCGGGCCGAGAAGATCGATGAGGCCATCGGCGTGGTCCGAGCCCAGGCTCGCGCCGCGGACCGCAGCATGGCGATCGAGGTGGACGCCTACGGGCAGATCACCCAGATCAGGCTGGCGCCGCACGCCGCCGCCGAGGGGACCCAGCAGCTCGAGCGGACCATCATCGAGCAGTACCGGGCCGCGCGCGCCGATGCGGAAACGCAGGCACACAAGGTGTACGAACAGTTCCTTCGAAACGAGAAGAAGGACGCCGCACCGGCAATGCCGCCGCAACCCGAGTGGGCCGATCCAGACGATGTGCAGCCGGTCAGGCTCTGGACCGACACGCGGTAGTGAACCGAGCCTCGGAACCGACCTGTTACCGGAATCAGCCCAGGCCATATCCGGTGCGGGCGTAGTATCTCTGCCGGGCTGGTAGCCCACGTCTTCGCATGCTGTCCGAAGTAGGCCTGACCGCTGAACCGAGAGCTTTCCCATCGAAATGATCTGACGGCACCTGCCATGGGAGAGGCGACCATGCTGCTCGATCACACGAAACAACACATCACGGTGGTGTCGCGGGCGTCCGGGCATCTGGATCTGTTCGCGATCGGGAACGACGACCGACCCGTCACGACCTTCTGGAGCGCCACCGACGGCTGGCGCGGCGAGTGGATGACCCTGCCCGGCAACACTCTCATCGACCACCGAACCCAACAGATCACCGCGATCGCGCGTCAGCCCGGAGTCCTCGACCTGTTCGCGATCGACAATCAGGGGCGGCCGATCACCACGTTCTGGAGTGCCGCGAGTGGATCAGCGGACAACCCGACCGGCTGGCGGGGTGACTGGATGGCGTTGCCCGGCAACACCTTTCTGGATCACACGACGCAACGCATCACCGCGGTGGCGCGGAAACCCGGAAACCTCGACCTGTTCGCCATCGGCAACGACGACCGACCCATCACCACCTTCTGGACCGCCACCGACGGCTGGCGCGGCGACTGGATGACCCTGCCCGGCAACACCCTCATCGACCATCGGACACAACAGATCACCGCGGTAGCGCGGAAACCCGGAAACCTCGACCTGTTCGCCATCGGCAACGACGACCGACCCATCACCACCTTCTGGACCGCCACCGACGGCTGGCGCGGCGAC
>NZ_JBHTVV010000001.1:0-608316 GCF_042792755.1 Nocardia sp. NPDC056611 | reverse complement strand
ACTGGATGACCCTGCCCGGGAGCCCCTTCATCGACCGCCGGACACAGCGGATCAGCGCGGTGGCCCGCAAGCCCGGAAACCTGGACCTGTTCGTCATCAACAACAACGACAGGGTCATCAGCACGTTCTGGAACGCCACCGACGGCTGGCGGGCGGACTGGGTGACGTTACCCAGCACCCTCGGCGGTGATACGACGCTGGTCCTCGACCACACCGTCCAGCAGCTGACGGTGCTCGTGTCCAAGCCTTCCGGGATCATGTTCATCACGGCTGTCGCACCCGACGGGCGGCAACTCGGCAACGGCTGGAGTCCCCGCGGTGGCTGGGGCCCATGCTGGGGCGCGGTGCCCGGGACCGTGCGGCTCGATCACCGAACGCAACAGCTCGCCGCGGTCAGCCGCAAGCCGTTCCTCCTCGACTTCTTCGCCGTCGGCGACGATGACAAGCCGATCTCCATAGCCTTCAGCGGTGCGGGCGAAACCGGCTGGAGCAGTGACTGGTTCGCATTGCCCTCCCATTGACCACCACACCGGCAGGCAGGTACCGACCATGTCCGAGTGGAACGCGATCGACAAGAATCCGGCGACCCGCGCGATCGCCGTCGGGAGCAGGCTGTACCAATTGCATGACACCGGAGCGGTCTTCCGCTTCACCGGTCCCGCGATGACCGGTTGGGAGCAGCTGGACAGGAATCCCCTCACCGCGGCCATCGCCGCGAATGACACCGACCTGTACCAAATGCACGAGACGGGTGCGCTTTTCGTGCTCGGGCCCGATGCCGCGCCTTTCACGGGTTGGCAGGCGATCGATGCCAACCCGATGACGGCCGGGATCGCCGCCTCCGCCGACCGGCTGTATCAGCGACATCAGACCGGCGCGATCTTCCGCTACACGGGAACGCCGCTCAGCGGCTGGGAATTACTCGACCGCAACCCCGCCACCGTCGCCATCGCGGCTGGTGGCCACGACCTCTACCAACTGCACGAAACGGGTGCGATCTTCCGCTACACCGGAACCCCGCTCACCGGCTGGGAACAACTCGACCGAAACCCCGCGACCGTCGCCATCGCCGCCGGCGCCAACAAGCTCTTCCAACTACACGAAACGGGTGCGATCTTCCGCTACACCGGAACCCCGCTCACCGGCTGGGAACAACTCGACCGCAACCCCGCCACGGTCGCCATCGCCGCCACCGGCGGCGAGCTGTACCAATTGCACGAGACAGGAGCGACTTTCCGTTACACCGGAACCCCTTTCACCGGCTGGTCCACGATGGGCCAGACCCCCACCCCGGCATCCGACACCTGGTGCACCGCGATCGCCGCGAGCCATCCTCCCGACTTGTTCGTCGACATCGTGTTCCAGCTAGCCGGATTCGGCCCGATCCTCGAATTCCGCGAGTGACGCGGACCGATCCGGACGACCCGCGGCCGTTCGCACTCTGGAGCAACACGTACTGATGTATGTGAGCCGTCCGTAGAACCCTTGTGGGTGTTAAGGATTCGGTAAGCCGGGGCGGCGAGAGTTCCTCGCATGAATGGGAAGCGTGGGGCCGTGCTGGAAGCGGCCGGGGGCGTTGCGGGTGGAATTGCCGGGGCGGTAATGGGTTTCCTCTACCCGTGCGCGATCATCGTGCTTCAGCGCAGTGTGGGGATCACCGACCCGCACCGGCCCGCCACCGTCACGCAGGACGGGCCTGTCGAGTACGGCGTGGGCTCGGTCGGCTATTGGGCCAGTTGGATCGCGACGTTCGCCGCGATCATCGCCATCGGGGTGATGGGGTCGCGGTATCGGCACACACGGGCTGCCGCCGTGCCCGCGACCATGGCGTTCGCGATCGTCACCCTTCCGCTGGCCCTGCTGTTCATCGCGTTCGACTTCGGGGGTGCGCCGCATCCCAGCTGATCGGGCGGGGTCGGGGGTCAGGCGGTTTGCTGGGCTTGCTGTTTGATCACGAGGGCGACGTGGAGGCGGGACGGGCAGTCGAGTTTGGTCATGACCTGGCGAAGGTGGTTGACGACGGTCCATTCGGCGATGCCGAGGCGGCTGGCGATCATGCGGTTGGTCATGCCCTCGGTGACGAGGCGGGCGATTTCCAGTTGGCGTTTCGTCAGGCGGGAGACGGGGGAATCGGGGAGTTCGGTGGGGAGTGGCGGGGTGGAGAGGGCGTAGGCGACGGCCTCGTCGATGTCGAGGACGGAGCCGACGGTGGAGATGGCGGGGTCATGACTGTCGAGGGTGGAATCGGGGATGTCCACGTGGTCGGTGAGTTGCGGTAGGGCGTAGGCGTCGCGGATCCAGCGGGCCGCGGCGGACAGCCGGGGTACGTGGTCGGAATAGTGTTCGCCCGCTGCGTGATAGGCGCGAGCACAGCCCTCGAGGGCGACGACCATCTCGACGGGATTGCGGGCCGGGTCGGGGGTGCGCAGGGCGAGGCGGAAGACCTCGTGAGCGTGTTGGGGGGCGCCGGCGCGCAGGAGGGTGCGGCCGAGGACGGCGAGGAGGCCGAGGCGGTCGCGGCGATGCGGCAGGGCGGCGATGCGGTCGCGCAGGGCCTGCCAGTCGCCTTCGCCATCGTGGGGACGGTCGACATGGACCAGCGCTTCGACCAGTGCGCCGACCTCGCGTTCGCGGGGTGTACGGGCGGTGGCGGGTGGGGCGCTGTCGATCAAGGTTCGGGCCCGCTGCGTATCCCCCATTTCGTAGCAGGCCACGGCTAGTCGCCAGACTGCCGAACCGGTCGGCTCCACGGCCGAGGTCAGCAGGCCGACCGCGTCCGCGAAGCGGCCGGAGCGTAAGGCCCAGTGGCCCAGTAGTTCCCGGCCCAGCGCGGCCGCCGTCGGATCCGCGGTCTTCGACAGCCGGATGAGCGTCGCCTCCGCCCAGGTGAACGCGCGCCGTTCGATCCAGACGTCCTCGAGTTCGCGCAGCATGCGCACCGCGCGGGCTGCCTCGCCCTGGATCGTGAAGTAGTCGATGGTCGCGACCAGATCGCCGTGCCAGCGTTCGGCGAGCTGGACCGCGGCGGGGCGACGGGCCGGGTCGTCGAGCATGCGCGCGATACGGGCGGCGAGCTGACTCATCCCCGCCGCGCGCATGGCTCGAATCCGCAGTGCGCTTTCGGGGTCCGCGAAGAGCAGCTGCCGCAGACAGGTGCGCGTGAACCCGGACATGACGTAGGTGTAGTGCCCGTTGTCGGCGACCGCGTGGTCGAGCAGGCTGCGGTTGACCAGGTCCGCGAGCCGATCCACGATGGCGTCGCGCTGCTGACCGCACAGCAGCAACAGCACTTCCTCCAGATCGGTGAGCACGTCGGAGGTGGCGATCTGCAGCAGCAGGTCGGTGGACAGCGGGTCCAGATCGCTTGTCCCCCAATCCAGGCAATCGCGGATGGTGCGATGCCGGGCAGGCGTGTCGACGAACGGCGACGGCGGCAGCGGCTGGCCGGATTCGATGCGCCGCAGCGTCCGCTCGGCCCCGAACCGGGCGATGGCGGCCGCGGCCAGTTCCAGGGCGAGCGGCACGCCGCCGAGCGCCGCCGCGATCTCCTCCACGATCGCGAGGTCCACGGATGTCGCTCCCCGGAAACGGGTTTCGACGCTGTCGAGCAGCAATCGCGCGGCCGGGCTCGGCGTTTCGATGTCCGGGGTGCTCGCCGTGGGCAGCGGATGCACCTGGAACAGGCATTCCTGGTAGAGCCCGAAGGCCCGGCGGCTGGTGGTGACGACGGTCAGGCCGGGACAGCGGTTCAACAGAGCCGGAAGCTCGTCCGCGAGCGCGCGAACGTGGCGATCACAATTGTCCAGGAACAGAATCGAGGGCGCGGCTCCGGATTCGGCCTCGATCGCGGACCACACCCCGCGCGTATCCGCGGGCTCGGCCAGATCCACCGTGACCACCCGCGACGTTCCGTCCTGAACGGCTTCGGCGGCCAGTCGGCTCTTACCCACCCCCGCGATCCCGGTCACCGTCAGTACCCGGACCCGAGGGTCCGCGATGAGCCGCCGAACCTCGTCGACCTGGCCTTTCCGCTCGAGTAGCGCGGGAATTCTGTAGCTGTCAGGCATCGCGAAGGCATCCCATCCGATCGAAATCCGGCAGTCGTCCCCCAAAGCCGCAGTCTAGGACCGGTTCCCGAGGTCCGCGCCTCGACAGTGCCCCTGATTTCACCGGCACGGAGCTGGCAGAAACTTGCCGGTGTCCCCGGGCACCGCGGGTGGGATAGGTTGTCCGGTTCGGCGCCGGATCAGTTCCCGGGCGCCGGTTCCGGGGTCGGGGACGCGTATCCAGGGTGCACGCCCGGGGTCAGGTCGCGAGCCGCGACCAGACGATCCAAGAGATCGGCGAGCTGCCGATATTCGTCGTCCGACAGTGCCGCGGTCTGTTCGCGTTCGTGCGCGAAGGCGATCGCGCCGAGCTGGGCGAGGAGTTCTCCCGCCGCCGGCGTGAGATGCAGTTCGTGGTTGCGGCGGTCGGCGGGGCTGCGGCGGCGTTCGATGAGGCCCTTGGTGTCGAGGGGGTCGATGAGGGCGACCACCCGGCTGGGGACGACACCGAGTTCGGCGGCGAGTGAACGCTGACTGCGGCCCGGCTCCGCGCCGATCATCCGCAGGATGCCGACTTCCGGTGGGGTGAGCCCGATTTCGGCGATTCGCTCCGAGAACCGTTGCGTGGCCTGCGCGCCCAGCTGAGCGAGTTGGAAGGCGACCGCGCGCATCGGGCGGGTCGGCTGTGCTCGCCCGGATTCCTCTTGCTTCGCCTCGGCCACGGCGTTATCGTACACGGCAGGCAATCGTTCACAGCAGAGAACGATTCATGTAAGAGAACGGAACCCTCCGTCATGTCTGCCGAATCCCCCGCCATCCCCAAGCCCGCGGCACTCGAGCCACCCCTGGGCAGTCTCGGCGTCGCCGTCGCCGGACTGTTCGTGGCCGGACTCGCCATCAGCACCATCCGCGCAGGTGGCAGCCCATTCCCATCACCCTTCGGGGAGGCCGGGGACGCGCTCGCCTACTTCCGCGACCACCCCTCGGCCGTGCGCACCGGCGCGGTATTGCAGTACGCGAGCGCCATCCCGCTGACCCTCTACACGGCGGCGGCCGCGGCCCGACTGCGGCGGGTCGCCGACGGCTTCGGGCCCGCGCTCGCCGCGATCGGCGGCGCGCTCGCTGTCGTGTTCCTGATCTGCTCCGGACTCGTCAGCTGGGCGCTCACCGTGCCCGAGGTGGTGAGCGATCCGGCTCTGGTCCGCGGGTTGCACACGCTCGCGTTCCTGTGCGGCGGCCCGGCCAACGTGATGGCCACCGGCCTGCTCGTCGCGGGAATCGCAATGAGCGCCATGCCGCGACGGCTGCTCGCCCCCTGGCTGATCAGCGCCGGCCTGGTGATCGCCGTCATCGCCCTGTGCACCACCGCGGCGCTGGCCCTCACCGCAGCGGCCTTCCTGCTGCCGATCGCGCGCTTCACCGGCATGGCCTGGCTGATCGCGGCCGGATTCCTACTTCCCCGTTCGTAATTCACACTTCCAGGAGAAACCCGGATGACCACCCCGATGATCACCAAACTGGTGCGGTTCCAGCGGCCCGAGCTGTCGCTCCCCTATCTGAACGGCATCGACGACGCCCACGTGGCCGCGCTGTTCGGCCTCGAATCCGACGGATATCGGTCGCTGCGCGAGGAATTCACGACGCGGGCGCGAGCCGCGGCGGCGGATCTGCTGACCGAGGACGCGGTCGCCGAGCAGGTCGACCGGCTCCCGTTCGCACCCGGCGCCCGTGTGGTCGCGCTCGGTGAGAGCAGCACCGCGGATCGACTGTCCTGGTTCGAGATCCTGCGCCACCTGCTCGAACTACGACGGCCGGGAGACACGATCACCCTGCTCAATCTGGCGGTCACCGGCGCCACCACCACGAACACCCTGAAAAGCATTGCGGTGCTGGGGTTCCAACGCCCCGACTGGGTCCTGTGCCAGCTCGGCGCGAACGACGCGCAGCGCCTCGGCCCCGACGGGCCGCGCGTGGTCAGCGCCGAGGAGACGGCGCGCAATATGGGCGTCCTGCACGACGAAGGGGTACGGCTCAGCGGCGCACGCTGGGTCTGGCTCACCCCGACCGATGCCGACGAGTCGCTGATCGCGTCCTTCCCGCCGTTCCGGCAGGCCGGAATCAGCTGGCGCGCGGCCGATCACGAGGACACCGCGCGGTCGCTGCGCGAGCGGCCGGAACCGGTGATCGACACGCTCACCGTCACCCGCCCCGACTCGGGTCATCGGCTCTACGAGCCGGACGGCGTGCACCTCACCCCCGTGGGTCAGGTCGCCGTCGCCCGGGCCGTGGTGTCGGCGCTCGCGGCGATGGCGTGAGGGCATCCCATGCGAATGACCATGATCGCCCTCGCTCCCCTGCTGGCCGCGGGCGTGTGCGCGACCCAGCCGACCGCTTCCGCCGCATCCGATGACGCGGTGGCGGTCACCGCCGCCCAGGTCGGCGATGCCGCGGTCATCACCGTGGAGGACGGCGTCCTCGCCCTGCAGGACGGGGTGCTCACCATCGCCGCGCCCGGCGGCACCGTGCTCGCCGGAGCCGAAATGTCCTTCCGGGTGGACGATTTCGTCTTCCCGATCGCGGCCTCCATCACCGACCGGACCGCGACGCTGGTCCCCGACCTCGATCCCACCCACGCCGTCTACGCTCCGGTCGCGCTGCCGTTCGAGGACTCCGCCGGATTCCAGACGCCCTATCAACGCGAGCAGGCCGCCTGGAATCGCATGAACAGCACCATCGGCATGGGCGCGGTCCTGGGCACCCTGGTCGGCGGTGTCGGCGGGGCGGCGGTCGGTTGCGTGCTGGGCGCGGCGGTCGGGGCCACGGTCGCCGCGGCCACCATTGTCGGACTCTTCGGCCCGTTCCTGCCCGGCGCGGTGGTCGGATGCCTGGGCGGTGTGGTCGCGATCGGGACGCTGGGCACCATCGCCGGCCAAGTGCTGGTGACCGCGCCCGTGGCGGTCCTGGCGGCGGTCCAGTACTTCACCACCATCACCGCTCCGCTCTGACGACCGGCGCCGGGTGTGCGGTGTACCTCACAATGTCCGCCCAGCTGAGAGTGGGTGCGGGCGGTCCAGGAAGATGGTGCCCGAGTAACTCGAGTACAAGGAGATTTCGTGGAACGCATTGGCGTGATCGGTGGCGGCACCATGGGTGCCGGTATCGCCGAGGTGGCGGCCCGCGCGGGCGGGTCGGTCCTGATCCTGGAGCGCGACACCCAGGCGGCGGACGCCGCGGTGGAGCGGATCGAGAAGTCGCTGGCACGCGCGGTGAAGTCCGGGCGGCTCGAGCAGGCCGCCTCCGACGAGGCCCGCGCCCGCATCGCCCTGACCACCTCGATCGACGACTTCGCCGATCGGGAGCTGGTGATCGAGGCCGCGCCGGAGATCGAGTCGCTCAAGGCCGACTTCTTCACCAAGCTCGACGGCATCGTCTCCCCCGAGACCATCCTGGCCACCAACACCTCCTCCATCCCGGTGATCCGGCTGGCCAACGCCACCGCCCACCCGGAGCGCGTGGTCGGCGTCCACTTCTTCAACCCGGTGCCGGTGCTGCCGCTGGTCGAGATCGTGGACACCCTCAAGACCGACCGCGCGGTGGTCGACAAGGTCACCGGCTACGCCCGCGACGTGCTGGGCAAGCGCACCATCGAGTCCAAGGACCAGGCGGGCTTCATCGTCAACGCCCTGCTGATCCCGTACCTGTGCAGCGCGATCCGCATGTTCGAGACCGGCTTCGCCAGCGCCGAGGACATCGACGAGGGCATGGTCAGCGGCTGCGCCCACCCGATGGGCCCGCTGCGCCTGTGCGACACCGTCGGCTTGGACGTCACCCTCGCGGTCGCCGAGTCGCTGTTCGCCGAGTTCGGTGAGCCGCAGTACGCGCCGCCGGTGCTGCTGCGCCGCATGGTCGACGCGGGCTACCTGGGCCGCAAGACCGGCCGCGGTTTCTACACCTACTGATTCACCCGAATTCGGCTGCCCGCACCCGGAGTGCGGGCGGCCGATTCGTGTCCGGCTGCGGGCGAACGAATTACGGTCACGAACTTGTCAATTGTCCAGCATGGTTGGTTTGTTATGCACTACCCTGACCCGCGATGCGCCGCTGACTTCCTGAAATCTGGTGCAGGAAACAGTGAATCGGTTCCGGAACAGCAAGGAAACAACCGTGCACGCACGCAGCCTCGTCACCGCCCTCGGCGCATTCGCCGCCGCCGTCACCCTGGCCGCCGGTAACGCGCAGGCCATTCCCGCGCTGGCCGTCGACAGCGCGCGAGAGACCAATGGCAATGCCGTGATCACGATTTCGTATTTGTGTACCGGACCGGCCGCCGCGCTGTCGGTGACCGTGCGGGCGACGCCCTATCAGGGGTCCGGGGTCAATGGCAGCACGCTCGCGCCGGTCGTGTGCGCCGGGCAGCCGCAGCAGGCCACCGTCACGGTCAATCCGGTCCAGCTGTTCGGGGAATCGGCCAAGTTCCAGTCGGGGGCGCTCACCGACGTGACGGTCACCGTGCTGGACCTGACGCTGAATTCGCCGGTCAACACCACCAAGAAGCGGATCGAACACCTCGGCTGAGCGAGACCGGTCGTCAGTACCTAATGACGACAGATTCCCGGTCGCCGCGATCTTCATAACGTTGTCCTCATCAAGTTCACACGAACCGAGGAGAACGACAATGAGTGACATCACCGAACTCGTGCAGCGCTACCTGGCCGCCTGGAACACCACCGACGCCGCCCGGCGGGCGGCGCAGGTCGCCGAACTCTTCACCGAGGACGCCGAATACACCGACCCGCTGGTGTCGGTGCGCGGGCACGCCGGACTCGACGCCACCATCGCCGCCGTGCAGGCGCAGTTCGCCGGGCTCGAGTTCACCCTCGGCGGGGCCGTGGACGCCAACCACCACATCGCCCGATTCACCTGGCACCTGGGCGCTCCCGGCGCGGAACCGCTGGTGATCGGCTTCGACGTGGCCGCTCTCGCCGCCGACGGGCGCATCGAGCGCGTCTACGGCTTCCTCGACCAGGTCCCGGCCGGACTCTGACCCACGACCGGCCGGGCGGCGCGCGATCCCGCCCGGCCCTCCACCGAAACTTCGGTACGACAAGGGGATTCCCATGTTCTTCACCACTCCCACCGACGGCACCACGCTCGCCTACGAGGACTACGGCACCGGCACGCCGCTGGTGTTCATCTCCGGCTGGGCCCTGCCCACCGACATGTGGGAGTGCCAGGTGCCGTTCTTCCTCGAGCAGGGCTACCGCTGTGTCCTGCTCGACCGCCGCGGCCACGGGCGTTCCGACCGCCCGTCGTCCGGCTACGACACCGACACCCGCGCCGACGATCTCGCCGCGCTGCTCGAGCATCTGGACCTGCGGGACGCGATCCTGATCGCGCACTCCACCGGCGCCGCGGAAGCCGTCCGCTACCTCGCCCGCCACGGCGCGGACCGGGTAGCGCGAATCGCCTTGCTGGGACCCGCGATTCCGTACCTGCTCCAGACCGAGGACAACCCGGTCGGCGTCCCCGCCGCGATGATCGACGCCTCCACGGCCGACCTGCGCGCGGACCGCGCCCAATGGCTGGCCGACCGGGCGCAGGGCTACTTCGCCACCCACCTGGGCACTCGGGTGTCCGCGGCGGCGATCGAGGCCGAGGTGCAGCGCAGCATGAGCTGCTCCCCCATCGCGGCGCTCGAGGTGCAGAAGGCGGTGGCCCGCACCGACCACCGCGCCGATGTCGCCGCGCTGGCGGTGCCCACCCTGCTGCTGCACGGCCTGCACGACCAGTCCATTCCGATCGAGGTCAGCAGCCACCAGGCCGTGCGGCTCTACCCCGAGGCGGTGCTGAAGGAGTACCCGACCGCCGGGCACGGGCTGTACCGCAGCCACGCCGACCAGGTGAACGCCGACCTGCTCGAATTCGTCAAGGCGTGACGGCACCGCGATCAACGCAGCCGCGCGGCAATACCTTTCAATTCGCCGCGGGAGGTCACCCCGAGCTTCGGGTACGCCTTGTACAGGTGGTAGCCGACGGTGCGGTGGCTCAAGAACAGCTGGGCGGCGATATCGCGATTGGACAGGCCCTCGGCGGCCAGGCGGACGATCTGCAACTCCTGCGGGGTCAGGCCGGTGGCGGTCGGCCCCGCCCCGGCCGCATCGGCGGCGGGGGCTCCCGCCGCCGACAGCTCGTGGCGGGCTCGCCCGGCCCACGGGCGCAGGTCCAGGCGGTCGAAGACCTCGAGGGCCTCGGTCAGGTGGGTGCGCGCCTCGGACTTGCGGCGGGCTCGGCGCAGCCATTCGCCGTACAGCAGTGCGGTGCGGGCGAATTCGATGGGACGGGCCTCGCGATCGTGGATCGCCAGGGCCCGGGTGTAGAGGTCCTCGGCGTGGTCGTCGTCGAGCAGGGCGCGGCAGCGCAGCACCAGGGCCTCGGCCCAGGGTTGGCCCACCGATTCCGCCCAGCCCGCCAGCTTCGCGACGGGTGCGGCGGCGCGATCCGGGGCTCCGAGCCGGACGGCGGCCTCGACCAGGTCGGGAATCGAGCGGGTGGCGCAGATGTGGTGGCTGAAGGGGACTTTCGTCAAACGCTCGAAGCGGGAGAGCGCGGACTCGGCACGACCGGCGCCGAGGTCGAGCAGACCCAGCGACCAGTGCGCCCAGGGCGCGCCGGGGGCGATCGATCCGGGGGTGTCCCCTTTCAGGCCCAGTTCGGCGTGCGCACGGCACTCGGCTTCATCACCGCGCAAGGCGTCGAGATGCGCCAGCACACTGCTGAGTTGGCGCACCCACTGCTGTTGGCCGGTATCGCGCGCGAGATCGCGGGCTTCGACGGTGGCGGTGCGTGCGTCGGTCAGGCGGCCGGTGAAGATGTCGGCCTCGGCGGCGAAGAACAGCACGGTCGGCAAGCGGCCCGCCGCACCCGCCGTGCGATGGCGGACGGCCAGGGATACCGCCAGGTCGAAGGCGGGACCGTCCTGGCCACGAGCCAACGCCACGCCACACAGGATCAGCAGCACCTGGTCGGAAACCTCACCACGGGAACGGATCTCGGCGAGAGTTTCGGTGAGGGACAGTGGCGAGCCGGGGCCGGTGTCGAACAGTCTGCCGAGGAACCGCACGACCGGTGTCACGGCCGGCTCGTCCGTCAGGCGCAGGTCGCCCAGGCGCTTCAGCACGTCGGCCAGTTCCGGCTCGCCCAGGTACCAGCCGGTGTGGATGGCCTGCACCAGTATTCCCGCGGCCTGCTCCGGATCGTCGGCGGCGATGCTCGCGGCCGCGTCGATCAACAGCCGATGCGCGCCGGGGAACTCGCCCTGCCAGAACTTGGCCAGCGCCTGCACCTGGGAGAGGCCGGCGCGCAACGACTCCGAAGTCACCTCGCGGGCCGTCCGCCGGGCCAGGTCTCCGGCCCGCTCCAGATCGCCGGATTCCAGCGCCGCCTGCGCGGCCAGCGTCTGCCGGCGCGTGCGATCCTCCGGCCGGTCGCTGAGCCGGGCCGCCCGATCGTAGGCGGCGGCCGCGGCCGTATGACCGCCGCGCTCACGGGCTCGAATGGCGGTGCGCTCCAGAGCATCCGCCACCTCGGCATCGGGGCCGAGGGCGGCTGCCGCCAGATGCCAGGCGCGCCGATCCGACTGCTCGGGCGCGTCCAGGGCCTCGGCGAGGGCCCGGTGCGCGGCCAAACGCTGTCCCAGCGGCGCACGTTGGTAGACGGCCGCGCGGATCAAGGGATGACGGAACGTGATCGAGACGCCGGTGTCGCGCCGCAGCAGATCCGCGGCCTCGGCGGGCGCGAGATCGTCGACACCCGCGCCCAGACTCGCCGCCGCGCGCAGGACGATCCCAGGTTCCCCGGATTCGTCGGTGGCGAGCACCGTGAGCAGCGTCCGGGTGGCTTCCGGCAGCCGGCTGATCCGGCCGTGGAAAGCCACGCGCAGGCGATCGGTCAGCGGCAGCGCGCCCGCGGCGAGATCGGAGGCGGCTTCGGTGGTCATGGCCAACGGCAGTTCGCGCAGGGCCAGCGGATTGCCGCGCGCTTCCGCGAGCAGCCGGTACCGCACCGCCGGACTGAGCCGCAGCCCATCCACGCCCGAGGAACGCCCGTCCACGCCGGACGAACGCCCGTCGGCACCGGAGGAATTCTCGGCGGCGCGGAACGCGCGCTCGTCGAGGAGGGTGGCCGCGGCCTCGGGTGACAGACCGGTCAGTCGCAGCTCGGGCAGGCCGGCCGCCTCGAAGGAACCCTCGCCGTCACGGACGCCGAACAGCAGGACCACGCCCTCGGCTCGGAGCCGCCGCGCCGCGAACAACAGCGCGTCCCGCGAGGCGCGGTCGAGCCATTGAGCGTCGTCGACGACGACCAGCACCGCGGCGCCGTCCGCGTACTCGGCGAGCAGGGACAGCACGGCCAGGCCGGTGAGCATGGGCTCACGGCCGCCGGGACCGAGTCCGAGGGCTGCGGACAGTGCGTCGCGCTGGGGTTCGGGGAGGGCGGGTAGCCGGTCCAGCGCGGGGGTGAGGAGTAATTGCAGACCGGCGAACGGCAATTCCGCCTCGGCCTCGAGACCAGTGCCGCGCAGCACCCGCAATCCCTCCGCACCCGCGGCGGCATCCTCCAGCAGCGCGGTCTTGCCGATCCCGGCCTCGCCGCGCAACACCAGGACCCCGCTGCGGCCCTCGCGCGCGCCGTCGATCAGCGCGCCGAGCGCCTGTTGCTCCCGCTCACGTCCACGCAGCGGCGGAAGTTGTTCGGCCACGGTCGTTCTCACACCGTCCATCATGGCCGGTCCCAGAACGGGGGCCGCCGGCCCGGCGGCTGCGGAAAATCGTGACCTGCCTCACCTTTCGATCTTTCCGGCAGTCATAAGCACTGGTGAGAGCACATATTCAGCATCCCGCTCAGCGGTGAGACACCCGATAATCGGATGAATTCTGTCGGACCCCGCCGGAATACTTGTCGCCGACCGATGAGTTGAGCGATCAGTACCCGTCTGCATCGATGTGGCACCCGGACGGCGATCACCGATTCCGCGGACCACCCCACCCCTCGTACACGAATCACCCCGGAGGTTTACCGATGCCCGCCGACCTATCCGCGAGCTCGACCAAGCAGCGGACACCAACGGTCATCCGGTTGCTGGTGCTCGCGACCTTCACGGTGATCCTCAACGAGACCATCATGATCAACGCGATTCCGCGGCTCATGACCGATCTCCACGTGACCGAGCGGTCCGCGCAGTGGGTGTCCACCGTCTTCATGCTCACCATGGCCGCGGTCATTCCGGTGACCGGCTGGTTCCTGCAGCGGGTCTCCACCCGCCGCGCGTACGCCATCGCCATGGGCGTCTTCCTGGTCGGCACCGCGCTCGCCGCGGTCGCGCCGTCGTTCGCCGTGCTGCTGATCGCGCGCGTCATCCAGGCCGGCGGCACCGCCGTCATGATGCCGCTGCTCATGACCACGCTGATGACCGTGGTTCCCGAGCAGGACCGCGGCCGCGTGATGGGCAATGTCACCCTCGCCATCTCGGTGGCCCCGGCCATGGGACCGGTCATCTCCGGCGCGGTGCTCAATTACGGTTCCTGGCGCTGGCTGTTCGTGCTGGTCCTGCCGATCGCCGGTGCGGTGACCGTGTTCGGTCTGCGCAACCTGGAGAATGTCGGTGAGCCGCAGGCCGGTTCGATCGACTGGTTCAGTGTGGTGTTCGCGGGCTTCGGTTTCGGCGGTCTGGTGTACGGCCTGAGCAAGTTCGGTTCCGGCAGCGTCGCCACCCCGGCCCTGTTCGTGGCCGGCGGTCTGGCCCTGGTCGCCATCTTCGTGGTCCGTCAGATCTCGCTGCAGCGCAACGGCACCCCGCTGCTGGACCTGCGTGTCCTGCTGTCGGGCACCTACGCCAAGGCGCTGGTCCTGATGGCCGTGGCCTTCCTGGCCATGATGGGCTCGATGATCCTGCTGCCGCTGTACCTGCAGACCCTGCGGGAACTCACCCCGCTGCAGACCGGTCTGCTGGTCATGCCCGGCGGCCTGGCCATGGGTCTGCTCGGTCCCACCGTGGGCAAGATCTTCGACCGCTTCGGCGGACGGGTCCTGGTGATCCCCGGCTCGATCGGCATCACCGCCGCCCTGGTCGGCTTCACCCAGATCTCGCTCACCACCCCCTACGCCGCCCTGGTCGCCCTGCACATCCTGCTGATGGTGTCCCTGGCCGCCGCCTTCACCCCGGTCTTCACCCTGGGCCTGGGCGCGCTCCCCATGCACCTGTACTCCCACGGCAGCTCGATGCTCGGCACCCTCCAGCAGGTGGCCGCCGCCTTCGGCACCGCCCTGGTCATCACGGTCATGACCTCCCGGGCCACCCACCTGGTCGACGGCGGCGAGAACCCGCTCAACGCCCACCTCGACGGCATGCGCCTGGCCTTCCTGGTCTCGGCGGGCCTGGCTCTGATCGTCATCGTGATGGCGGTCCTGCTCCCCAACCGCTCCGACGCCCCGGCGCACGGCGAGCAGATCCCGGACACCCTGGACGAGCTCGACGACGCCCCGCAGCTGGTCAAGGACTGACCTTCCCGGCACACCGACAGCGCCCGCGGCCGACCGCCGCGGGCGCTGTCGCGTTCCCGCCCACCCATCGGACGGTCGGCATACGATGAGCAAACAATCGGGAATTGACCCGGTCAACCGGAGTCGGCCGGGCGACACTCAGGAGCCACCGATGACCAAATTCCTCGTGCTCTACAAATCGGACCAGTCCGCCCGGGAGCAGATGGCACAGAGCTCCCCCGAGGACATGGCGGCCGGAATGCAGGCCTGGATGGACTGGGCCGCCCGAGCCGGGGACGCGCTCGTCGACCTCGGTTCCCCGCTGGGACCCGGTTCGGTGAACGCCGACGGCGGCATCGGCGGCTTCTCGATCCTCCAGGCGGAGTCCGGCGAATCCGTCCAGGCCGTCTTGAAGGACCATCCGCACACCGAATCCGGCGGCACCATCGAGGTTTACGAGTTCCTGGCGATGCCCGGCATGTGACCGATCAGTGCACGCCTTCCATGTGACGGCTGATCCACGGGGACAGGCTCCAGACGACGATGCCGACGGCGATGGCCACCAGGCCGGTGATGCCGAAGTAGGCGAGTTCGTGGGAGGGGTCGTAGTACTTGGCGAGGACGCCGGACATGGAGGTGCCGATGCCGACCGAGAAGAAGTAGAGGGCCATCATCTGGGCTCGGAAGGCGTTGGGGGCCAGCTTCGTTGTGACCGAGAGGCCGATCGGGGAGAGCATGAGCTCGGAGACGGCGAAGGCACCGAGGATGAAGAAGACGATGACGAAGGACACCGATTTGCCCTCGGTGCCGGAGAAGAGGGTGAAGAGGAGGAAGGCCGCGCCCATGCCGATGACGCCGAGGGAGAACTTGCGCGGGGTACTGGGGGCGCGGGTGCCGAGGCGGGTCCACATGATGGCGAACAGCGGCGACAGGGCGATGATCCAGACCGGTTCCATGGAGCCGATCCAGTTGGAGGGGGCGGTCCAGCCGAGGATGGACCAGGTCATGCGCTTGTCGGAGTAGGCCGACAGGACCGTGAAGATCTGCTGGAACAGCGACCAGAAGACGGCGTTGGCGATGAAGAGAGGCATGTAGGCGCGGACTCGGGTGCGCTCCACGGGGGTGACCTTGGCACTGGTCAGCATGATGCCGAAGTAGACGATCGAGGCGGCGGTGATGACGCCGGTGGTGACATTGGGCAGGTTGGACAGGGTCACCAGCCCGGTGGCCGCGGCGATCGCGACAATCACGGCGAAGGCGGCCAGGACGGCGATCACCTTGGGGATCTCGGTGCGCGGCAACGGGTTCGGGACGTCGCGGCCGTGCTCGCCGAGGTTCTTGCGGAAGACGACGTACTGGGTGAGGCCGATCGCCATACCGATCGCCGCCGCACCGAAGCCGTAGTGGAAGCCGATGTGGTCCTGCAGCAGGCCGGTGATCAGCGGGCCCGCGAAGGCGCCCAGGTTGATGCCCAGATAGAAGAGGGTGAAGCCGCCGTCCGCGCGCGGGTCGTCCTTGTCGTAGAGGGTGCCCAGCAACGAGGACGCGTTGGCCTTCAGACCACCCGAACCCAGCGCGACCAGCACCAGACCGACGCCGACGCCGGCCAGTCCGGGCAGGATCGCCAGTGCGATGTGACCGGCCATGACGACCACGCCGCCGTAGAAGACGGTCCGCTCGGAACCGAGCAGCCGGTCGGCCACCCACGCGCCGAGCACCGTCGACAGGTAGACCAGACCGCCGTACGCGCCGACGATGCCGAGCCCGGTCGACTCGGCCATGCCCAGGCCGCCGTCGGTGGTCGAGTAGTACAGGTAGTAGCCGAGAATGGTGAGCATCCCGTAGAACGAGAACCGTTCCCACAACTCGACGCCGAACAAATTCGCGATACCGATGGGATGGCCGAACAGGGTCCGTTCAGTGGCCGGTTTCGCGTCGTGTGCTACTCCTGACATACCGAGACCCTCCCATATGGGGCAATCTGACAGCAACCTCGCGGGTTTACTTACGTCACATTTTCCCAGGGGAAGGTCGGCCCGACCTCAGCATCGGATAAATGCCCTCGAATTCGCTTGAAGAATGGCCTTATCAGGCAATCGAAAGCGCGATGCCGTCCAGGATATCGTGCTCGCTGACAATCAGTTCGGAGATCCCGGCCCGCCGCGCCAGCTCATCGGCCAGCACCTCAGCAACCACCGCGCCACCGCCGATCACATCCACCCGGCCCGGGTGCATGGGCCCGAGCGCGGCCCGCTCGTCGTGGTTCATGCCGATCAGCCGATCGCACACCTGGCGCAGCTCCGACAGCGGCATCCGGGTGAGATGCACTCGCTCCGAATCGTATTCGGGCAGATCCAGCGCGACCGCCGCGATCGTGGTCATGGTCCCGGCCACGCCCACCCAGGTGCGCGCGCGTTCCACCGGCACCACGCCGAAGGCCTGCGCCAGCCGCTCGGAGGCGAAGAACCGTGCGGACGCGACCTCCTCGCGGGTGGGCGGATTGCCGTGCAGGCACCGCTCGGTGATCCGCACGCAACCGATATCGGCCGAATACGCCGACTGCACACCGGCGGCGTCGCCGAGCACCACCTCGGTGGACCCGCCGCCGAGGTCGACCACCACGAAAGGACCGGCGGCGCTGGACAGTTCCCCGACCGCGCCCGCGAACGACAGCCGCGCCTCCTCGTCACCGGTGATGACCTCGGCCTGCGCCCCGGTCACCACCCGGCCCAGCTCCTCGCCGGTCATACCGAAGAAGTCATCGCGATTGGAGGCGTCGCGGGTGGCGGAGGTGGCGACCATCCGCACCCGGGTCACCCCGTGCTTCAGCATCAGGTCCACGTAGTCGCGCAGCGCGGCCCGGGTCCGTTCGATCGCTTCGGGATTCAGCGCGCCGGTCGCGTCGACGCCCTGCCCCAAGCGCACGATCCGCATCTCGCGGTGCACGTCGGTGAGGTGCGGCGCGCCCGCCTCGTCCCGGGTGGCGTCGGCGATCAGCAGACGAATCGAATTGGTGCCGCAGTCGATCGCCGCGATCCGCTCGTGTCCTTCGGCCGCCGTGTCGCCGGCAGCCGCCGAGCTCTGGGCGAATTCCGCATTGCTCATCAGTGACCTCTGAATTCGAGTGGTGCCGAACGACTCCGGCGGACGCGCCGGGTCAGGCGTCGCCGGTGGCCGAATCGGTGCGGTACTGGTCGTATTTCGGCCAGTCGGCGGGGATGGCGGTGCCGCGCAGGCCGTGGTCGGCCGCCAGGGCGACGGCCTCGTCACCGAGCGTATTGAGCCCCGGTCCCTTGGCCAAGGAATGCGCGATCAGGACATGCAGGCACTTCACCCGGTCGGGCATGCCACCCCCGGCGAAGTCGGTGCCCAGGTCCTCGATGGCATTGCGTTCGGCCAGGTAGCTGTCGTACGCGGCGCGATAGGCGGCGGCCAGCTCCGGATCGCGGGTGAGGCGTTCGGACATGTCGCGCATCAAGCCCGTGGTCTCGAGCCGGCTCGCTTCCGCGGTCAGCCGCGGGTCGGTCAGGTAGTACAGGGTCGGGAAGGGCGTGCCGTCGGGCAATTTGGGCGCGGTCTTCACGACCGCGGGCAGGCCGTCCGGGGTGTGGTACGCGATGGCGAGCACGCCGCGCGGAGCCCGGCCCAGTTGCTCGGCGACGATCGCGAGATCGCGCTCGCTGGGTTCGTTCTCGGCTGCGGTCACCTGGGTTGTCCTTCCTCGGAGGGTACGGGCGGCGGGGGCGGCGCCGGAGTGGTGGTGGGTGCGGGGGCGGCGACCGGTTGCGGCGACGAGATGCTGTGCCACACCTGCGTGTACCAGGGGTCGGGCTCCCGCGGTTTGGCGGGCTGGGTCGGGATGGCCGGCTGCTCGATCTCGGGGATCTGCACGATGTAGGGGGTGTCCCCCGGCATCACCAGGCGCAGGCGGTCCCGGGCCTCGGCCTTGATGTAGTTCGGATCCTGTTGCTGCGCACGGCGATCACGCAGGACCGAGACGTCCTCTTCCAGCTGACGGTGCTGGGTGGCCAGTTCGGCGGCATCGGTGCGCTGGGTGAAGTAGGTGCGCAGCGGGACCGCCAGGGTGAGCGCCAGGCCCGCCAGCACCGCGGCCAGCAGGACCGCGCGACCCGTGGACAGGCCCAGGATCTTGCGTTCGTGCCGTTCGGAATTCGCGGCGGGCGCGGTGCGGCGCTTGGCCGTGGCCTTCACCGCCGCCGTCCGGGTCTTGCTCGCGGTCTTGGGGACCGCGCCCGACTTGGACGCCGCGGTGGCGGTTTCGGTCCGCTTCCCGCCCGAGGCGGTCTTGGACCGGGTGGAGCGCGACGGGCGCCGGTCACTTCGTCCCGCAGGACTGGTACCGCGCGCCCGTCGCTCCGTCATCTCACACCTCGAAAGTCAGCTGATCGATTGCCTTCTCAGCCTTCGACTATGTCAGCCTTCGAACGCGAAACGCGGGAAGGCCGCGTCACCGGCGTAGCGCGCCGAGTCGCCCAGGGCGTCCTCGATACGCAGCAGCTGGTTGTACTTGGCGACCCGCTCGGAGCGAGCCGGGGCGCCGGTCTTGATCTGGCCGGAGCCGACGGCCACGGCCAGGTCGGCGATGGTGGTGTCCTCGGTCTCGCCGGACCGGTGGCTCATCATCGTCTTGTAGCCGTTGCGGTGGGCCAGCTCGACCGCGTCCAGGGTCTCGGTCAGGGTGCCGATCTGGTTGACCTTCACCAGCAGCGCGTTGGCCGCGCCCTTGGCGATGCCCTCTTCCAGGCGGTCCGGGTTGGTGACGAACAGGTCGTCGCCGACCAGCTGCACCTTGTCGCCGATCTGGTCGGTCAGCGCGACCCAGCCGTCCCAGTCGTCCTCGGACAGCGGGTCCTCGATCGAGACGATCGGGTACGCGCCGAGCAGGCCGGCGTAGAAGTCCGACATCTCGGCCGCGGTGTGCAGCTTGCCCTCGAACTTGTAACCCTCACCGGTGGTGTAGAACTCGGTGGCGGCCACGTCGAGCGCCAGCGCGATCTCGCTGCCCAGCTTGAAACCGGCCTTCTCGATCGCGGAGACGATCAGGTCCAGGGCGGCGCGGGTGTTGGCGACCGACGGCGCGAAACCGCCCTCGTCGCCCAGGCCGGTGGACAGGCCCTGAGCCTTCAGCACCGACTTCAGCGTGTGGTAGACCTCCGCACCCCAGCGCAGCGACTCCTTGAAGGTCGGCGCGCCGATGGGGGCGATCATGAACTCCTGGACGTCGACGCCGGAGTCGGCGTGCGCGCCACCGTTGAGGATGTTCATCATCGGGACGGGCAGCACGTGGGCATTCGGGCCACCGACGTAGCGGAACAGCTCCAGGCCCGAGGACTCGGCGGCAGCGCGGGCCACGGCCAGCGACACGCCCAGCAGAGCGTTGGCGCCCAGGCGGGACTTGTCCGGGGTGCCATCCAGATCCAGCAGGGTCTGGTCGACGGTGCGCTGTTCGACGGCGTCGAGACCGATCACGGCCGGGGCGATCTCGTCGAGGACGCCCTCGACGGCCTTCTGCACACCCTTGCCCTGGTAGCGGTCGCCACCGTCACGCAGCTCGACGGCCTCGTGCTCACCGGTGGACGCGCCGGAGGGCACGGCCGCGCGGGTGAGGGTGCCGTCGTCGAGAGCGATCTCGACCTCGACAGTGGGGTTGCCACGAGAATCCAGGATCTCGCGAGCTCCGACCTGTTCGATGATGGCCACGAAACGACACTCCTTCGGCTGCTGACTCGGCAGGTCGCACGGCTGTCGCCGTGCTGCCGAAAAGCCTAGCAGTGTTGAATTCGCCCCTCCGCTACGCTCCGGGGCCGGTTCGCGGCCCCTGCGGCCTCGACTTTTCCCTCCTCCGCTTCGCTCCCCCCGCTCCGAGGCGGAGGTCTATCCAGCCGCAGTCCGGAATCGAGACGGGCCGCGAACTCCAGGTGTCAGACGGTGCGGCCCACGCTGTAGGCGGCGGCGCGATACCGGACGGTATTCATGTAGCTGGTCGATTGGTTGTAGGTGAGCAGGGCCTGCTGCCAGCCGGGCGCGGCGGTCAGGTCGCCACCCATGGCGCAGAGGTAGCGGGCGGCGGTGAGGGCGGCGTCGTCGATGTTGTCGGGATCGATCTTGCCGTCGCCGTTGGCGTCCACGCCCCAGCGCTTCCAGGTCTCGGGGATGAACTGGAACGGGCCCATGGCGCGGGCGTAGACCGGGTTCGCGTCGGTGGCGCCGACATCGAGGATGCGGGCGCGGCCCGGCGAACCGTCCAGGGCCAGGCCGCGGATCGGGGGCGACACCGTGCCGTCGTCGGCGATGCGGGAACCGGCGTGGGTGCCGTGCTGACTCTCGACGCTGGCGATGCCCGCCAGGGTGGTCCAGCCGATCCCGCATTCGGGCTTGGAGCGGGCCAGCACCGCGGCCGCGTACCCGTACGCCTCGAGCGCGAGCACCGGGATGCCGGTCGATTCGCGCTGTTCCTTCGCCCAGTCGCGGAGCTGAATCGCGGTGCGGCCCGGGGCATCCAGATCGATCGCGGGCACCGGTGCGCCTGCTCGGGGCGGCATGTCGTCGGGCACCGGGGTGAGATGGGTTGTCCCGCAACCGGTCAGCACGAGGAGAGCGACGGCCGCGCCCACCAGGCCGGCGCGGGTCAGCGGGGCTCGGAGGCCGGCCATTCGGATACGCACACCGTTCATCATCCAGATGGATCGGCGCGCAGGCGAGAAACGTCAACGCGGTTCGCCCGAACGAGGCCGATTCGATTACCCTCCGCGCGGGCATCCTATACCTATTCGCTATTTCTACGACACACCCTTAGGTAAGCCTTGCCAAAATTCCGCGGGGGCAATACCGTCTTCGGTCGAGCCAAGATCACCATGCCCCCGCCCACGCCAGGAAGGCCCTTCCGTTGGTGAAAAGCGTTCTCTCCGAACGTAAACCGCTCCACCCCGAAAAGCTCGAACCATTCGAACGGCGCGACCTGCCGGAATCCGCGACCCGCGCGATCCACTACCTCGCCGCTGAGATCGCCGTCACAGTCGGCGCTACCCCCGCGATTGCGGCCACCCTCTCGCATCCGGTCCTGTTGCGCCACATCGACGCCAAATACGGCAGGCTGCCCGACGTCGTACACGAGGCCATGCGCCCGCCCACCACATCCGCGGGCGTCGCGGTCATCGGCCGGCTACCGATCGACGAGGACGCGCTCGGCCCGACCCCGTTCAATTGGGAGGAGGCCGCGGCCTGGGCCGGAGACCGGTCGCGGCGGTCCACCTCGTTCGAACTCGACATCGCCCTGCTGCTGCTGGCCCGGTGCGCCGGTGAGCCGTTCGGCTGGCAGGGACAGCAGGCCGGGCGACTGGTCAACAACATCCTGCCCACTCCCGGGCACGAGCACGAGCAGTCCGGGGCCAGCAGCACGGCACTGCTCAGCCCGCACACCGAGGACGCCTTCCACCCGCGGCGCGCCAACCTGCTGATGCTGAGCTGCCTGCGCAACCCCGACCGGGTCGCCACCACCGTGTCCTCGATCCGTCAGGTGGAACTCGATGCGGCGCAATGGGACATCCTGCGCGCCGCCCGGCTGCCGATCCTGCCCGACGTCTCCTACGGCGCCGACTTCGGCGAGGAGACCGCGCCGCCGATCCCCACTGTCGGAGCCGACGCCGACGGGCCGACACTGCGTTTCGACCCCGCGTACACCCCGCTCGACCAGGCCGACGACGAATTTCGTTGCGCCTACCAGCATTTGACCGGCGAATTGCACCGGGTAAGTCGCGCGGTCGCTTTGGCTCCCGGCGAGCTATTGCTGGTGGACAATGATTCCGTGGTCCACGGCAGGGTGCCTTTCGCGCCGCGTTACGACGGCACCGACCGCTGGCTCAAGCGGGTGAATATCCGTCTGCCCCAACGCCGCCGCGCCGCCGCCGAAGCCGAGAAGGACGGCTACGGTCAGCGCGTGGTCGCCCCCTTCAGCACGACCAGAGGACAGCACCCGTGAACTATCGCCCCACCCCGCTCCGGGTTCTCAGCCGCAGCGACCTGGCGGATGTCCCGATCAGCCCCGCCGAGGTGGTACGCGCGGTCGAGGACGCGTATCTCGCACTGGCGGGCGGCGATTCGGACAACCCGCGGAAGCTGAGCGTGGCACACCCGGACGGCTGGTCGGTCGCGTACGCCATGCTGGGCCGCGACGGCCGCCGCCGGGTGGTGGCGATGAAAACCAGCTACAAGTTCGACCCGCACCACGACCGCTCCAACAAGCGGTATTTCACCACCATCTCGCTCTACGACGACTCCACGGGAACACCCATCGCGCTGATGGATTGCGCCCGCGTCGGCGCGCTGCGCACACCCGCGGTCTCGGCTCTGCTGGTACGCGAATGCGTCCGGCCGGGTGCGCGCAGCGCGCTGCTGATCGGCACCGGCACCCAGGGGCGCAACGCGCTGCCCCACCTGCTGGCGGCGAACCCGCAACTGAACCGGCTCATGCTCTACGGCACCCACCCCGAAGGCCTGGAAGCCGTGTATCGGCAACTGCTGCACCACCATCCGCACGCGGAACTGGAGACCGTCGACGACCCCAACGCGGCGGCGCGGGAGGCGGACGTCGTCCTCGCCACCGCGGGTCCGGGTACCGAGGTCGCCATCGACTCCGAGGATCTCGCGCCTGGCTCGACCGTGGTACTGGTCGGCTACGGCCTGGCCCCCTCCACCCTGGTGCACGCCGATCGCGTGATCGCCACCAGCGCCGAGCAGATGGCGCTCACCGGAACCGATATGGCGGGCCCGGACGGCCGACTACGCCGGGTCGACGCCGAGCTACCCCAGATCCTGGGGCATCGCGCCGTCGGCCGGATCTCCGATGACGAACGAATCTTCGTGTACAACAGCGGGCTGGTGCTCACCGATATCGCCGTCGCGCACGCGCTGGCCAATCGCGCCATTGCCGAGGGACGGGGCACCGAGGTTTCGCTCTGGGACTGACTCGCCGGAATTGACCGGCTGGATTCGCCTCAGAAATTCACCCGAAACGGTTATTCGCGACATTGATCCAATCGATAACCGCTCGGGTCTAACGTTTCGAACGACACTCTCATGCATGTTGGCTATCGCCGCGCCCGAGGGGGCAGCCCCGCGCGCCCGAAAGGAAAAATGTCCGCCTCCGCCGAGACCGTGGTCGCCCCTCCCGGTATCTCCACCATTACCGCCAGCCCGATGCCCGCGCACCGACACGCCTGGGAACAGGGGCTACTCGACCACCCGGAGGCGCTGCGGCAAATCGCCGGGCAGATCGACGGACCGTTCCACGTCATGTATCCCGACCAGGTCGTGGAGAACATCCGAGGATTCCAGCGGGTATTCGCCCGGGCCGGGGTGCAGGGCTCCGTCTACTACGGGAAGAAGGCCAACAAGGCCGACTGCGTCGTCCGTGCCTGCGCCGAGGCCGGATGCGGCGTCGATGTCGCCAGCGTCGACGAACTGAACGACGCCACCCGGGGCGGTATCCCCGGGACCGACCTGATGGTCACCGGACCGGCGAAGTCGGATCGGCTGCTCGAACTCGCGACCCGGGCGCGGGCGCTGATCGCGGTCGACGACCTGGACGAGCTCACCCGGCTGAGCAGGTTCCCGGAACCGAGCCGGGTCCTGCTGCGCGTGCTGCCCCCGGGCTCCACCAGCCGGTTCGGGCTGACCGAGCAGGAATTGGATCTCGCTCTCACCGAGATCGATCGGAACGTTGTGCACCTGCACGGCTTCAGTTTTCATCTCTCCGGCTACGAGGCGGCCCCGCGCGCGGCGCTCACCCACGCGCTGATCGAACGCTGCCGCAAGGCCCGCGTCCTCGACCATCCGATCAGCACCATCTCGATCGGCGGCGGCTTCGGCGTGGACTATGTCTCCGGGGACGACTGGGAGACCTTCCGCAAGGGCGTCAATCCGCGGTGGTTCCACGGTGACCGGGCCCCCGGCGCCGGCTCCTACTACCCGTATCACTGCCCCGTGCCCGGGCCCGCCATGCTCGCCGCCATCCTCGGATCCGACGACCTCGCGGACACGCTGCGCGAAACCGGCATTCGGCTGGCGATCGAACCCGGGCGGGCGCTGCTGGACCGCGCGGGCAGCACCGTATTCGGGATCCAGGGCGTCAAAACGCGGTACGCGCACGGCGTCCCGTACGACATTCTCACCGCCAACGGGACCAGCCTCAGCCTTTCCGAACAATGGTTCAACAGTGAATATCTGCCCGACCCGGTGTTGTGGCCGCAACGCCCGGGAAATCTCACCCCGACCTGCGTCGGCGGGTCGTCCTGCCTCGAAGATGACATGCTGAGCTGGCGCCGGATCCCGCTCCCCCGGCCCGCCACCACCGATGATCTGCTCATTTACCCGAATACCGCCGGTTATCAGATGGACAGCAACGAGTCCTCATTTCACGGGCTCCCCATTCCGCCGAAGGTAGTCTTGCGAAGCTCGCCGGATCGACGACAATTCAATTGGCGCCTCGATACCGCTCTCGACGCGTTCTGAACCGTTTTCAGTCACCGCCCCGCGCCCCGCTCCAGCGACCTTCCCGAGGAGAAACACTCGATGCCGGTTATCGCCAGGCGAGTGTCCGAGCTGATCGGCCGGACCCCGCTGTTCGAGCTGGCCGTCAGCCCGGCCACCGGGACACGGCTGTTCCTGAAACTCGAGACCATGAACCCGACCGGGACCGCCAAGATCCGGATGGCCCGGGCCATGGTGCTGGACGCGGAGCGGCGCGGGCAGTTGGGGCCGGGCGGGCACATCATCGAATCGACCTCCGGCAATACGGGTTTGGGGCTGGCGGTGATCGCGCGCGAACGCGGGTATCGCTTCACCGCGGTGGTCGACAATCACGCGTGCAAGGCCAAGCTGAACGCCATGCGGGCCATGGGCGCGACGCTCGAATTCGTCGCCGACGAGGGTGACGACGGACTGTCCACCTCCGCGCGGGAGGAGCGGGCGGCGGAGATGGCCGAGCAGACCGGCGCGTACTTCCCGGCGCAGCACGCCAATCCGGCCAATGGCGTCGGATATGTCGCGCTCGCCGGGGAATTGGTGGCCGACCTCGGGCACGTCGACGTGCTGGTGGCGGCGGTCGGGACCGGCGGATCCCTGTTCGGGACGGCGCGAGGGCTGCGGGAGAAAGGCTGCGATCCGCGGCTGATCGGTGTCGAGCCGGAAGGGTCCATCGCCTTCGGCGGGCCCGGGCACGACTACTGGCAGTCCGGCACGGGGACGCCGATCGGCGCCGAACCCGGGGTGCACGTGGACCAGGACCTGCACCTGATCGACGAACGGGACCGCGTGAAGGTGTCCGACGTGGACGCCTTCGCCACCACCCGCGCGCTGGCGTCCCACCTGGGGCTGCTGATCGGCGGGTCCTCGGGCAGCTCGGTGTACGCGGCGCTCACCCGGATCGACGAATTCCCCTGCCACTCCACCGTTGTCGTGATCATCAACGACGACGGCGAGAAGTACCTGGACACGGTGTTCGACGACGAGTGGATGGCCGACCGCGACCTGCTCGACACCGAACGCGAGGCCGCGGTCACCACCCTGCTCGCCGCCCACCGGCCCGCGGCCCGCCCCGACCCGCGCGAGCGCGCGGCCCTGCGGCACCTGCACTACGCGTTGCCCGACGACTACGCCGTCGAACGCGGCCTTACCGGACGTCCGCTGCGCGACTACGCCGACCAGAAGGTCCCCGAGGCCACCCTGATCCACCAGCTGGAACTGGCCGACATGCCCGCGCACGAAATCGGCGAACTGCTCGCCGCCGGCGACTCCGGGCTGGTCTGCCTCGCGCTCGACAAGTACCGGCAGCGGCTCGAGGATCAGGCCGCCATGGTCGCGCAACTGCTCGCGAAACTCCGTGGCACCGCGCCCGAACCGCCCGGCACCCACACCATCCTGATGCCGGACACCGCACCCGCCGTCGATTCGGCACCCGGCTCCACCACCGGTCCCGTGCCCGCCGCCGGTTCGACCGCCGTGCCCACCACCGCGTGTGCGCCCGTACCCAAGGACGGGGCTGCCACGAAATGACCGGGGCGCTCGGATATTCCGATCGACGACACCGGCAATCCGATGGGCGGCAACTGGCTTCGCTGGCCGCCCCCATCGCCTTGACCCAGCTCGCCCAGGTCGCGGTGTCCACCACCAATATCGCGCTGATGGGAACGCTCGGGGTGCGCGAGGTGGCCGCGGGCGGGCTGGCGCTGGTGCTGTTCAACCAGATTCGGACCATGTGCGTCGGGCTGATCACCGGGACCGGGAATCAGGTGGCGACCGTGGTGAGTCGCGCCGAGAAACAGGGGCGGCGCGCCGAGGCCCTGGTCCGGGAGGTGGTGCGGTCGAGTTTCCTGATCGCCACCGTGGCCGGATTGCTCGGCGGCGCACTGCTGATCGGGCTGGGGTGGGCGTTGCGATGGCTGGGGCAGGACGCCGACGTGCTGGCGCAGGCGCGGCCGATGATGGTGGCGCTCGCGCCGGGACTGGTGCCGTGCCTGTGGTTCCAGGTGTTGCGGCAGTACACGGTCGGGATGCAGCGGCCGCAGGCGCTGCTGCTGGTGACGCTCGGGTCGGTGGCGCTGAATCTGGTCCTGGCGCTGGCGTTCATGCACGGGTGGGCCGGGCTGCCCGCGCTCGGGTTGACCGGGGTCGGCGTTGCGACCTCGCTGGTCTTCCTCATCACCTTCGGGGTGTTCTGGGCGATGGTGCGGCGGGATCCGAAACTGCGTGCGACGCTGCCGGTTCGGATGTGGCCGGTGCATTCGGCGACGGTGCGGGAGGAACTGCGGCTGGGGACGCCGATCGCGCTCACCTACGGGTCCGAGGCGGGCATGTTCTCGGTGCTGGCGCTGGTCATGGGGAGTCTCGGGGCGGCGGCGCTGGCGGCGCACAATGTCGTCTACCAGATCGTGTACATCGTGTTCCAGGTGGCGATCGGACTCTCGCACGGGGCGTCGATCCTGGTCAGCCGGGCGGTGGCGCGCGACGAGTACGCGCACGCGCGCTCGGTGGCGTGGCTGGCGCTGCGGTACGCCGGACTGGTCGCGGCGCTCACCGGGCTGGCGTACGTACTCGCACCGGACTGGGTGTTGAGGCCGTTCCTGGCCGACAGCGATTCCGCCACCGTGCGGTTGGCGCACACCCTGCTGGTGATCGCGATCGTGCTGCAGTTCTTCGACGCCGCCCAGAACATCGGGGTGGGATTGCTGCGCGGGCTCAAGGACACCAAGGCCGGGTTCCGGCTCTCGCTGGTGGGGTACTGGGGTGTGGGATTGCCCACTGCACTGCTACTTGCCTTCCCGGCCGGGCTGGAGGCGGCGGGTGTGTGGTGGGGGCTGACGGCCGGGCTGGCCACCACCGCTGCCTTGATGCTGCGGCGCTACTTCACCCTGCTGCACGCACGTGAGCAGGAACATCCACGAGTGCTGGCCGGTAGCCTCGGGCATTAGCCCGACATCCAAATCTCACCTTCCCGCAAGCATGTCGTCACTGGACACGGGCAACCTGGAAGAAACGGCTTTCGCTATTCTGGCGACGAATTCGGTCAGGGGCGCAAACCACCAATGCCGGGGAGGATGTCCGTGCACATCTCGCGAGTCGCCGAACACGCCAGGGCCGATCATGTCCTGTTCCACTTCAGCGACACCCATCTGATCGCCGCCGACACCGAGCTCTACGGTGCGGTCGACGCCGAGGCGCGGCTGTCCACCCTGCTCGGCCAGGCCGAGGCCAGCGGCATCGCGCCGACCGCCATCGTCTTCACCGGCGACCTCACCGACCAGGGTGAGCCCGGCGCGTACCGCAAGCTGCGGGACCTGGTCGAGCCCTGGGCCGAGCGCATCGGTGCGCCTGTCGTGTGGGTCGCGGGCAATCACGACGAGCGCGGCACCCTGCGCGAGCACCTGCTCGACGAAACCCCTTCCGCCGCACCGTTCGACGTCGTCCACATGTTCGACGGCCTGCGCGTCATCGCCCTCGACACCACGGTCCCGGGCCATCACTGGGGTGAGATCACCGAAGCCCAATTGACCTGGTTGCGAGACGTTCTCGCCGAACCCGCCCCCTTCGGCACCATCCTCGCCATGCACCACCCGCCGATCCCCTGCGTCCAGGACCTGGCCGTCCTGGTGGAGCTACGCGACCAGCGCCGCCTCGCCGACGTCCTCGACGGCACCGACGTGCGCGCCATTCTGGCCGGCCACCTGCACCTTTCGAGCCACGCCACTTTCGCGGGCATCCCCGTCTCGGTCGCGTCGGCCACCTGCTACAGCCAGGACATGGCGGCCGCCGAGGGCGGCCAGCGCGGCCGCGACGGCGCGCAGGCCTTCAACTACGTGCACATCTACCCCGACACCATCGTCCACTCGGTGGTCCCGATCGGCCACGGCCCCACCGTCGGCAAGCCCGCCGATCCGGAACAGGCGGCCGCCCGTCTCGCCGACGCCGGCATCGTCATCCCGCCCGCGGCCCGCATCCCCCACGTCCTGCGCCGCCGGACCGAGGCCTCCGAGTCCGACGGCGAGACGGTTCTCTGACGGTCTGAACCCGAGCGCTGTTGGCGCTTTTCACACCGATCCCCCGGTGCGATTGTAGGAACCGCGAATCCAGCTGCAACCAGGGCGAACATCCACGGTCATCGCAATACCTTCGGCATCCAGGTTCGGGCAGCGAAGCCCGGCACCTGCAGGAAGGACTACAGATGACCACGAGCAAGCGGATGCGGGCGCGCGTCGCCGCGGCGATCATGAGCGCGGTGGCGCTGACCGGGCTGACCGGCGTCAATACCGTTCGGGCCCAGGCCGATACCGCCGCCCCCACCATCCAGAACCTCGTCGACGCCATCAATTCCGGCGTGAAGACCGCCGGCAAGGCGCTCGCGGACACCGGCATATCCAGCGCCCCGCACTCGACCATCCCCTCCGGCAACGGTCCCCAGATGACCGACGCCGTCGCCGCCTTCACCTTCTCCCTCGCCAATGCGAACATGGCCCCCTCCGGCGCCAATGACTGGAACTGCAAACCCACTGCCGCGCACCCCGAACCGGTGGTGCTGTTGCACGGGTCGTGGATGAACGCCTACGACGGCTTCGCCTACCTGTCGCCCCAGATCAAGCAGGCCGGTTTCTGCGTGTACGCGCTGAACTACGGCCAGGAGGGCCTGCTCCAGCAGGGCGGCCTGAGCGCGCTGGTGCCGGGCGTCAACGGCATTGCCCCCATGGAGGATTCGGCGAAGCAGGTCGCGACCTTCGTCGACAAGGTGCTCGCGTCGACCGGCGCGCACAAGGTCGACATCATCGGCCACTCCCAGGGCGGCCCGGTCGCCGACCAGTATCTGAAGTTCGGCGGCGGCGCGAGCAAGGTCGACCAGCTCATCACCTTCGGCGCGACGCACCACGGCACCAGCCTCGACGGCATCGCCACCCTGGGCAGGCATCTGACCGATATGGGTTTCAACGCACTGGGATTCAGCCAGCTCCTGGTCGGTGAGGGCCTGATCGAACAGGTCGCCGGATCCACCTTCTACGCGACCCTCAACGCCTCCGGCGACACCGTCCCCGGCGTCCACTACACCAGCGTCGCCACCAACCACGACGAGATCTCCACCCCGTACACCGCCACCTTCCTGACCGCGGGCCCCGGCGCGACCGTGAACAACGTGACCCTCCAGGACGGCTGCGGCATAGACCTCTCCGACCACCTGTCGATGATGTACTCCAAGCGCGCGGTCTCCATCGCGCTGCGCGCCCTCGACCCGTCCGGCCACCCGAACCTGGTCTGCGCCTTCAACCCTTACGCCCTCTGAGCCCCGAGCCCGCATCCGACGCACAAGGTAAAGCGTCGGATCCGGGCCTCCACCGCCGACGGAGTCCGACCGACCGGCGGCGCGATTCGAGTAGTCGAGTACTCGCGCTGCCCCGCTACCCGACGACGATGATCAGAGCTTCCCTCGTGCACGACCATCGAGTGAGGATCGAGGATCAGCCATGACCAAGAACGTGCGCCTCGGCATCATCCGGGCTCGGCACAACTCCGCCGTCCCGGTCATCCCCGATGCCGCATGCATCGCCATGCTCATGACCGGTGAGCACGCGGTCCTGAAGTACTGGATCAACACCACCCGTGGACACCTGGATTTCATCGACTCACCGATGTTTCCGTGGGTGGACGTGACGCTGGGCGCCGACACCAGCCGGGCGGCACAGGCCAAGGCCGCCGTGGACGCGCTGCTCGCCAAGTTCCCCGATCCCAACCCGCTGGCCGGGCTGGACGGCCTGATCGTGCTGATCCATCCCGGAGCCGCCGGTTTCGGCGCCGGTGCCACCGGCGTTGCCGGTTTGCCCACCGCGGTCCTGTCGGCCGGCTTCAGCAATCACACGTTCATGTGCCACGAGACCGGTCACGTGCTCGGCTTCCCGCACACCTTCGGGCTGGACAACAACGGCACGGACTGGGACCCCAACGACGCCACGATCATCGTCGGCCCCGAATACGGCTCCCCCTACGACCTGATGTCCTCGGCGTCGTTCGGCAGCCGCTGGCTGGGCGCGGGGCCGACCTACTCGGCCTCGCCGACCTTCGCCGGACCGGCCATCGCCGGCTGGCCCAATGCCGGCGCCTTCTCCATGGGACCGCATCTGTCGCGCGCGAACCTGCACCTGCACCTGCCCGATGCGCTGGCCGGCCGGGTCGTCGAGCAGGCCTTTCCACAGCCGGGCGCGACGGTCACCGCCCGGCTGGTGCCCGTCTCGGCTTCCACCGGTACGTGCCTGCTCATCCTGCATCCGCCGGGTGAGCCGCCCAGCGGCGCGGGCCGGGTGTACGTGGAGTACCGCATCCCGGAAGGCTGGGACGCGGGATTGGATCCGGTCGGCCCCAGCCTGTCTCGCTCCGGTGTGGTCGTGCACTCGCTCGTCGATCAGCCGAATGTCGGCCCACGCGCCTGGTATCGCGGCAGCATCCCGACGGTGTCGGTGGACCGCGATGTCACCGTCGCCATGACCCCGCTGGTCGTCCGTACCGACAACGTCGACGACCACTGGGTCGACGTGGCCGTCACCGTCGGCACCGGACGCCGGGTCGACATCGTGCGGGGAAACCACACCGACGACATGGTCGGTGTCATCGGCGAACTCCAGCAGTCGAACAGCCCCTGCGGCGACCCCATCCGGAAGGGCTCGTTCGCGACGGCGACGACCGACCAGTTCGGCCTGCGCACAATAGGTTTCGGCGGGGTCGGAGAGCCCGTCGCGCCGGCGGCCACGGTCTCCTGGACGGTGGGCGGCGTGCCGGCGCCAGGACCCAGCGGCAAGGTCGACGTACCCGTCGGCGACGTGAGCTTCCCGATCGACTACACCATCGACCCCGTGGTGTTCGAGTTGCAACTCACCTCGCGGGGCGGGGAACGCTACGAAACGCCGGTCGCGGTCACCGTTACCGGTGACGGCGCCAGCGCCACGGCGAGCGCCACCTTCAGCGCCCTGGGCTGGTTCGACGGCATCCACCCCGATGACGTCGAAGCCCTGGGCAACTGCCTGCGGCGGATCGCCGACCGCTACCGCGTCGCGCCGCCCCCGTTCCGCAAACCCAGTCCCGATCCGCCCTGGACGCCGCCGATGCTCCGGCGCCTGGCCGACGTGCGATGGTTCGACAAGGCGGTGCGACTGCTCGACGAGCTGCCGGGCCTGGAGGCCGAGGGCCGCAACGCACTTCTACAGATCACGTCGTCACAGATTCAACCGGTCCCCACGATGCTGGATCGGCTGGGCGCGGACGGCATCGATTTCAGCGTGCCGGAAGCCGAGCTGACCGATTGGCTCGGCGACCCCGAATTCACGCCGTACCCGGCGATGGCCGAGGCGCTGCTGAAGCTGTTGGACGGCAACCGACTTCGACGCCCGGTGTTCCTGGACGTGATCGTCTTCAACTACGAGAATTCGCCGGGAAACCCCTCACCGCGCAGGGTGGAAGACGTCGACACGCGCGTGCTGAAGGCGGCCGTCGTCGAGGGGTCGAACGATCGATACGGCGAGGCGGGTTCGGATTTCGGCGAGCTGCTCAGCGTCCGATAGCCGAACCCCGAAGCCGATCAGGGAGTCGGACGAGGCCATTCGATCTGGGTGGGGTGGGTCGGGCCGCCGCCGTCGTCGTCGGTGGAGAAGTCGGGGCTGGGGTTGAAGAAGCCCCAGATGATGCCGAGGACCAGGATGATCCAGAGCAGGACCTTGCCGGCCTGGGAGACCAGGAGCGGGCGGGTCGGGGAGGCGGGGGTGAAGCCGGGCGGGAGAGCGGCCTCCGGTTCGGGGAGGGGGCCGTCGCCGAAGACCTGCTTGAGGTAGGTGGGGGTGAGCATGAGCCAGTAGGCCTCGGTGCGGATCTGGACGCGCAGGACGGCCGCGGTGGCTTGGAAGAGGGCCGCGGGCATGCGCCCGGTGATCAGCACGATCAGCCAGACGATCGGGGAGATGACCATCCAGCCGGTGGACAGCCAGGCGGCCAGCACCTGGATGGGGAAACCCAGGATGAAGCGGAACAAGACGGCCCAGCGGTTCAGGCGGGTGGGGGCCGGGAACAACACGCGCACCGGGTAATTCACATCGGTGTCGACGGTGAACGGCGGATACTCGTCGACCAGCAGGTACAGGTAGCCCTCGACCCGGGCCGTGTAGGCCAGCGTCCAGCGCAGGTAGTCGCCGCACCACTGCGGCAGGGCGCCGGTGAACAAGGCGCCGAACCAGCCGCAGATCGCCACCACGATCTGGCCCAGCGTCAGGATGAACAGCACGAACAAGTGCGGGATGGCCAGGATCAGGCGGAGCAGCACGGTCCAGCGGCGCTGTTGCACGGGCGGGAAGATGTCGAGATCGACACTGGGTTCCGGCATCGGCTGCACCGGCATCGAGGCCGGCGGCATCGGCGGATATTCGACCATGACGCACGCTCGCTTCCTGGTCCGTGACGACGGGAAAAAGACGTTTCCTGGTCAGCGTCCCACAAGAATTAAGGAGCGCGCCGAGGGCGCGCTCCACGAATTCAGGACTATGGGTTGGAAACGGGCGGAATTCAGTCGATCTTGACGCCCAGCCCGTAGTCGAGGGTGTTGTGACCGACCGAGGTCACCACCAGCTCGTAGGAGCCGTTCACCGGCAAGGTGACCTTGGCCCACTGCTGCTGGTTGGCCAGCGTCCCGGTCGGGCCCTTGATGGTGACCACGGTGTCCGACCAGTACGGCGCGGCGCTGATGATCATCGTCTGCCCACCCCGGGCATCGAGCCGATAGGTGTCATTGCTCCACCCCTGCAGGTGGCCGCTGACGAAGGCATTGTCGGTGCCCTTGGCGAAATGGATCTGATGCGCGCTGTCCGCGGCGGCCGGACCCGTGCCGAGAACGGTGGCGGTGGTCGTGGCGGCGGCGAGAACAGCGGCGGCGAGGAATTTCTTGTTCATGCCATCGATGGTCGGAGCCGCCACCAATCGGATTCCAACCAAACACTATTGGCCGGAATCCGGGCGGAGCGCGCGGTGGGTCAGGCCGCGCCGGATTCGAAGGCCGTCATGGTCCCCGCGATGGTGTCGGGCTTTTCCCAGGGGGCCGGTTCGGGGAAGTAGGTTTCCAGGAATTCCGAGACGGCGCGGACGCGTTCGGCTTCGGGGACCTCCGGGAAGCTGCCGTCGTTGAGGCAGAAGAAGTCGACGTTGCGGCGTTTGGCGAGGCCGTCGAGGAGGGCCAGACCGGTGTAGCTGGTGGTGTCGACGTAGCGCATCTTCGCGGCTTCCTGGGGGACGGCGCGGCCGGTGAGCAGGGCGTAGTAGTGGTAGAGGGAATTGGTGACCGAGATGTCGGTGGCGGCGCGGAAGCGGCTGGCCCGGGTGCGGGCGAAGTCCTCGGCGAAGACCTGCTCCATTTCCAGCAGGACGCTGCGGCGCAAGGGAACCGGTGTGTGCTCGAGGTGGCGGGTGATCACGTGGCCGAAGCGCTGGGACAGCAGGGCTCGGTTGACGCGGGCCGCGTTCTCGAAACCGCTGCGCCGCTCATTGTTCGCGCCCGGGCCGATGCGGGTGCCCGCCTCGATGTAGCGGCTGATGCCCGCGGGAGTGAAGAACATGGAGGGGCGCACCGGGCGCGCGAAGAACATGTCGTCATTGGAGTAGAGGAAATGCTCCGACAAGCCGTCGATGTGCTGCAACTGGCATTCCACCGCATGCGAATTGAAGATCGGCAGACCGCTGATATCCGAGAAATGGTCCAGGGCACGGACGATGGTGACCTTCGGGTCGTCGCCGAGCCAGTCGGGGACACGGGAATCGGTGGCGATGAAGATGCGGCGGATCCACGGAGCGTTCTTGTGCACCGAGCGCAGGGCGTAGCGCAGTTCGTCGATCTGGCGGATGCGGGCGTCGGCCTCGTCCCCCTCGCCGACCACCACCTGCGCCAGCATTCCCGCACGGCGGGCCCGGAATTCGGGGTCGGAGCCGTCCACCCAGGAGAACACGATGTCGATGTCGAAGCCGACGTCGGCGGTGTTGGGGGTGAACATGCCGGCCAGGGTGGGCCAGCTGGCGTCATAGAGGAGCACGGTCGAGGGCTCCACGTCGGCGACGTCGAAGACCATGCGGGTCAGCGCGTTCGGGCGTGGGCATTCCACGGTGTCGCCGTGGTACTCCCACAGTTCCAGTTCCACGTGATGCGCCGGATCCAGGTCGCGGCCGAGCCGGAAGACATTGTGCGGCTTCTCATTGCAGGAGAATCCGGCGACCATGGCCGCCCCCAGCACCCGTCTGAGCGCGGCTCGGTGACCACTGTCCACGGCCAGCACCAGCCGATGGTCGGCATCGCGAACCAGCAGGTAGGGGACGTCCGCGGCGACCAGTTCGGCGCGCAGGTAGCGCAGGTCGTCGATCACCGGTTGGGACACCACCAGATTCGCGACCGTCGCGCTGCCCACCATCTCCACCATCTCCGGCTGCTGCCCCGCACCCATATCCGCCATCGCCGTCTCCGCTCTCTTCGTGCTGTTCACCTCACGTCTTCGCGGCGTCACGCCGGCAGGGCCGCATACCGGCCCGGGGCACGCCCGGGCCGGTACACGCCGTGAAATCTGTTGTGCAGTCAGAAGAACGGAGCGGACGGTGCTTCGGGTGTGTTTCCACGGGCGATCTTCACCGGGCGGTCATCGGCCGGCTACTCGCGTGACCTCGCTGGGTCGAGGGACTGTAACGAATGATGCAACCGTTATCGCTTCTCGTCAATCTGTTTCCCCGCAGGTCCAGAGGTGTTTTCACAGTCGTAACGGACGAAACACCCGTATCTGGCGCGCTCGGGCTCCACGTCGGAGACCAGCGGTCCAGTGCGGCAACGGCATACACTTGCGGGCAGCACAGTCCAGCCCGCTGTGCGGACCCAGATGGTGAGGGGACACAGATGGTAGCCGACGCCCGGGAACGTCAGGAGCCCTCGACGGACACGCAACCCGACCACCCCGAACTGGACGTTCTACCCGAGTGGCCGCTGGACACCATCGCGGTGCTGGTGACCACCGATCCCGCCCCGCACGCCATCCCCGTCTCCTGGCCGGTACGCGCCGGCGACCGGCGAATCCTGCTCAGCCTCAAGTCCGATCGCGGTTCGCTGGCCCGGCTGCGGGAACGGCCGGAGCTGGCACTGCTCATCCTGGGCGGTGGCAATGTGGCGTTGTGCGCCCGCGGCACCGGCAAGGTGATCGCGGATCCGCTGCCCGGCGCCGACGATTACGTGGCGGTGGAATTGACCGTCGACGTGATTGACGACCACCGCCAGTCGGCTTTCGCGGTCGCCTCGGGAATTCAGCGCACCGTCATCGACGACACCGAACTACGCTATCTGGAGAATCGGGTCGCCACCCTCGAAGCAATGGCGGCCGACCGCAACTGAGATCGAAGGAGATCGTGTGTCTGTCAGCTTGGCCAAGGGCGGAAATGTCTCGCTGTCCAAACAGGCCCCGAATCTGACCAAGGTCGCGGTGGCACTGGGCTGGGATGTGCGCACCACCACCGGCGCCGACTATGACCTCGACGCCAGCGCGATGGCCTGCGGATCCAATCAGCGGGTGCTGTCGGACGCGCACTTCATCTTCTACAACAACCTGCGCTCCCCCGAAGGCACCATCGAGCACACCGGCGACAACCTCACCGGCGCGGGCGACGGCGACGACGAGGTGATCAATGTCGACCTGGCCGCCATGCCGCCGACCATCACCAATATCTTCTTCCCCGTCTCCATCCACGAGGCCGACGTCCGCCGCCAGTCCTTCGGCCAGGTCCGCAATGCCTACATCCGCGTCATCGACGCGGTCACCAACTCCGAACTGGCCCGCTTCGACCTCAGCGAGGACGCGTCCACCGAAACCGCCATGGTCTTCGGTGAGCTCTACCGCCACGGCCCCGAGTGGAAGTTCCGCGCCATCGGCCAGGGCTACGCCTCCGGCCTGGCGGGCATCGCCCGCGACTACGGCGTGAACGTATGATCGTCGCCTTCTCGGTGACACCCCTGGGCGTCGGCGCGGACGTGGGCCGCGCCGTCGCCGAGGCCGTCCGCATCGTGCGCGCCAGCGGCCTCCCCAACGAAACCAACTCCATGTTCACCACCCTCGAGGGTGAATGGGACGAGGTCATGGCCGTGGTCAAACAGGCCACCGACGCCATCACCGCGGTCGCCCCGCGCTGCAGCCTGGTCCTCAAGGCCGACATCCGCCCAGGCGTCACCGACGCGATGACAGCCAAGATCGACACCGTCGAGCGGTATCTCGCGGAGGACTGATCCAAACTTGGCGACAGAATGTCGCCAAGAGTGCTATCTTGGAGACACACCGTCGCCAAGATAGGAGTTCACGGTGCCCAGGATCGACGCGCCGACCGTGGCCGAGCATCGCGCCAATCAGGAGCAGGTGCTGCTCCGAGCCGCACGGGAACTGCTGCTGAACAAGGGCGTCGGAGCGGTCACCCCGGCAGCGGTAGGCGCGGCGGCAGGGCTGGCGCGCAGCAGTGTGTACAAGTACTTCCGGTCCGGTGAGGAAATCCTCGCGCGCATCGTCGCCGATTCCTTCGACGAGTGGGCGGAAGCCGTTCGCGCCGCGATGGATCGGGTGGACGGGGCCGACGCGCGGATCGCGACCTATGTGCGGGCCAGCCTGGAGGCGGCGCGCGCGGGGACCCATCGCGTCGCCGTGCTCGGAGGCAACGGACTCACCGATAGCGTGGCGCGGGAACAGATTTCGCGGGCACACCGGGAACTGTCGGAGCCGTTGCGGCAGGCGCTGGCCGCGCGCGGGGACGCCGAACCGGAGCTGATGGCCGAACTCGTGGACGGCGCGCTCGGACGCGCCATCGACCGGATCGACGCCGGGGACGGCTTCGACCGGGTTCTCGACGGCACCGCGCGATTCATCGGTCGCGCTTTGGAGATAGCGAATCTCGAGGAGTAGCAATGTTCGTCGTCATCAACGAACTGTTCGTGGCCGACGCCGATATACCGGTGTTCGAGCGGAATTTCGGGGCGAGCATGCACGGGACGCTCGCCGGCGTGCCGGGGCTGCTCGGCGCGCGGCTGCTCGGTCCTCGTGACGACGGCCGGGGTTACCTGTCCATACTCGAATTCGCCGACGAGGACGCATATGCGCAATTCCTGACCTCGGACGCCTTTGCCGCCGCTCATCGATGGCCCGACCACGCGCCGATCCGGAGCAACCGGCTGAACACGTATACGACGGTGACCGAGGTCGGCGGGAAATGACCGGTCAGGAGATGCGCTGGCGGAGCCAGGCGGGGATCTCGTCGCCGGCTCGCGGGTAGGTGGCGAGTTCGCGGCGGCATTCGTCGGGCTCGGGAATGGGGAGCCAGTCGGGGATTTCCTTGAAGGACAAGGTGAATTGGGCCTTGGTGGAGTCGGCGCGGAGCAGGACCTGGCCGCTGAGCCAGGTGCCGGTCATCTGGTCGTAGCAGACTTCCTTGAGGCGGTTGAGCAGCATGAGGACCTCCTCGGAGGGTTGTAGCTCCTCGGAGGGGACGCCGGACTCGGGGACCTCGGGGACGGGGGCGCCGGACAGCTCCAGTTGGAGTCCCGCGTGGCCGTCGTCGCCGACCAGGGAGAACCACAGCACCGCGCGGGTCCAGCCGGTGGGTAGCTCGTCGGTGAGGGCGCTGACCAGGGCGGTCTCCACCATGTCGCGATCGGCCGAGCGGGGCGCGGCGGGCGGTTCGGGGGCGGCGCCGGGGGCGTCCTCGACGGTTCTGACCACCAGGCCGGGACAGTGATCGCGCATGACCTCCACGACCGTGGGCACCGGCACGGGTAGGCGCTCGGCGACGATGTACAGCGGGCGGTCGACCTGGCGGCGGGCGATCACATCGCCGAGCGCCCGGACCCGGTGCCGGAACTCCTCCGGATCACGCAGCACCACTTCGGCGAAGAGTTCCGTGCGCCCGCCCTTGCGTAATCGGCCGACGCCCAGCCGGATCCGCTCCACCTCGCTCCACGCCACGTGCGGGAAACCGCGATACGTGAAGCCGTGATCATTGAGCAGCAGTGTCGGCTGCGGGCGGAACAGATCGTCGGCCATGGTGTAGACCCCGAAACCGAACACCGCCATGAGCACCCCGGCCACCACCCGCATGACCGGATGTTCCGCGTCGTTGAACACCACGAAACCCGGTAGCACGGTCATCACCAGGAAGAAGACCAGCGCGACGATCGCACCCGTTCTCCGCGGGTAGTACTCGGTGATCGATTCGCGCCCCGAAGCATGCACCCCTGTGACGCTAGCCGAAACCGGCCTCGCGCAACACCGCCGTTATCGCCCGGCATGGCCACCGCTATGCCGAATTTGCCAGGAATCACCATGATTCCAGGCCGGTCCGCTCGGCGGGTCAGCCGTGCGGCCAGTACCGATGCCAATCCTCGGCGGTCAGCGCGTCGCGCGTGCCTCGATCGATTTCCGCGGCGTCCTCGGCGGCGCGCACCGTGGCGGCGAAATCGAGAGTGGCCTTGCGCAGGCGTTCTTCGGCGCTGTCGGGCCCGCCGAGCTCCACCACCCGCAGGGCAGCGGGAATCAGCTCCTCCGGTAGACCCGCTTTGATGCCGCGCGAGCGCACCTTCTCCGCCAGCGCCAGCGCGGGCTGCGCCATGGCGATCCCGTCGAGGCAGGAGCGCCGCGCCTTCTCGGCGGATTTCCGCTCCTCCCAAGCCTTTTCCTGCGCCGCGATCTTCTCCGCCACCGACGCGCCGGGAACGGTGAAGGCGTCGAGCGCGTCGCTCAGGTGCGGGCTGCGATGCACCAGCTTGGCGACCAGCGCCGCCGCCACCTCCGCGACCGTGAATTCGCCTGCGGCCTCGGCGATCCGGGAGTGGAACAGCACCTGCAGCAGCAGATCGCCGAGCTCCTCCTTGATGGTCTCGGCATCTTCGTCCTGGATGGCGTCGAGCAGCTCGTAGGTCTCCTCCAGCAGGTAGGGGCGCAGCGAATCATGGGTCTGCGTCACTTCCCAGCCGCCGAAATTCCACAGCCGATCCATCACCTCGACAGCCTCGCCCAGCGCCTCGGTCATGCGCGCGGTATCGGCCGCGGTCTCGGCGGCGACACCTTCCCCCGATGTCATCGGTCGGCCATCACCTCGGCCGGAACCCGGACATCCACGGCGCCGGGCGCCTTTCCGTCCAGGGCGAGCAGCAGATCGGCCACGAACTGCAGCACCTGGACGTCACGGACGCGGGCCGCGCCGACACTGTCCTCCACCCGCGGCAGCGGCAGCTGGACGATGCCGGTGGCCGCGCGGTAGGTGGCGTTCGGGTAGAGCCGCTTGAGCCGCAGCTGCTTGGAGTCCGGCAGCTGCAGCGGCGACACCTTCACCGTGGTCCCGGTGACGCCGATCTCGGCGATCGAGTAGGCGCGGGCCAGCAACCGCAGCTTGGCCACCGACACCAGGCGGCCCACCTCCACCGGCAGCGGCCCGTACCGGTCCACCAGCTCCTCGACCACGGCCGACAGTCCCGAATCGTCCTGGGCGGCGGCGAGTTTGCGGTACGCCTCCAGACGGAGGCGATCGGAGGTGATGTAGTCCGGCGGAATGTGCGCGTCCACGGGCAGGTCGATACGCACCTCCTTGATCTCCTCGTCCACCGAGATCGGGCGGCCGTCGGCGGCGGCGCGATACGCCTCCACCGCCTCCCCGACCAGGCGCACGTAGAGGTCGAAGCCGACGCCCGCGACGTGGCCAGACTGTTCGGCGCCCAGCACGTTGCCCGCGCCGCGAATCTCCAGGTCCTTCATGGCCACCGCCATGCCCGCGCCCAGATCCGAGTTCTGCGAGATGGTGGCGAGCCGGTCGTAGGCGGTCTCGGTGAGCGGCTTCTCCGGCGGGTACAGGAAGTAGGCGTACCCGCGTTCCCGGGATCGGCCGACGCGGCCGCGCAACTGGTGCAGCTGCGAAAGGCCCAGGGCGTCGGCGCGTTCCACCAGCAAGGTGTTGGCGTTGGAGATGTCCAGACCGGTCTCGATGATGGTGGTGCACACCAGCACATCGAATTCCCGCTCCCAGAAGCCCTGCACGGTCTTCTCGAGCATGTCCTCGTTCATCTGCCCGTGCGCGACCACCACCCGGGCCTCCGGCACCAGATCGCGAATCTTCTTGGCCGCCTTGTCGATCGACGACACCCGGTTGTGCACGTAGAACACCTGGCCGTCGCGCAGCAGTTCACGGCGGATGGCGGCGGCCACCTGCTTGTCGTTGTAGGCGCCGACATAGGTGAGGACGGGATGCCGTTCCTCGGGCGGGGTGAGGATGGTCGACATCTCGCGGATGCCCGCCAGCGACATTTCCAGGGTGCGCGGAATCGGCGTCGCGGACATGGTCAGCACGTCCACGTGCGTGCGCAGCGCCTTGATGTGCTCCTTGTGCTCGACGCCGAAACGCTGCTCCTCGTCGACGATGACCAGACCGAGATCCTTCCAGCGCACGCCCGTCTGCAACAGCCGATGCGTGCCCACCACGATGTCGACATCCTTGGTGGTCATGCCCTCCAGGATCTCTCGCGATTCGGCGGCGTCGGTGAACCGGGACAAGCCCTTCACCACCACCGGGAATCCGGCCATCCGCTCGGTGAAGGTCTGCAGATGCTGCTGCGCCAGCAGCGTGGTCGGCACCAGCACCGCCACCTGCTTGCCGTCCTGCACCGCCTTGAAGGCCGCGCGCACCGCGATCTCGGTCTTGCCGTAGCCGACGTCACCACAGATGACGCGGTCCATCGGGACCGCCTTCTCCATATCGGACTTCACCTCGGCGATGGCCGAGAGCTGGTCGACGGTCTCGGTGAACGCGAACGCGTCCTCCATCTCCTGCTGCCACGGGGTATCCGGGGCGAAGGCGTGACCGGGCGCGGCCTGGCGGGCGGCGTAGAGCTGCACCAGCTCGGTGGCGATCTCGCGAACCGCCTTGCGCGCCTTGCGTTTGGTATTGGCCCAGTCCGAACCGCCCAGCTTGGACAGCGACGGCATCTCGCCGCCGACATAGCGGGACAGCTGGTCGAGGGAGTCCATCGGCACGAACAGCCGGTCGCCGGGCTGGCCGCGCTTGCCGGGCGCGTATTCGATGACCAGGTACTCGCGGCGCGCGCCGCCGATGGTGCGCTCGATCATCTCCACGAAGCGGCCGATGCCGTGCTGATCGTGCACCACCATGTCGCCCGCGGTCAGGGCCAGCGGATCGACCTGGTTGCGGCGGCGGGCGGGCAGCTTCTTGCCTTCGCCGGGTGCGGTGACCCGGTTGCCGGTGAGGTCGGATTCGGCGATCACCACCAGTTTGGCGTCGTCGAACACCATGCCGTCGTGCAGCGAACCACACAGCACGCCGACCAGGCCGCGGACCGGCTCGGCGCCGGCGTCCAGCGCCGCGGCGGGCACCTCCGCGTCGGCGAGGCGTTCCAGAATGCGTTGCGCCGTACCGTGTCCCGCCACCACGATGACCGCGCGGCCGCCGGTGGCGACGTGCGCGCGCAGCGAGGCGAAGATGGTGGCGACCAGTTCCTCCGAACCGCGCGCGGAGGCGGCCGCCAGCACCGGCAGCACGATCTCGTCCGGGGCGTCGGCGGCCAGCGGGCTCAGCGTCCACCACGGCAGGCCGCGGCGGTCGGCGTCGGCGCGCACCACGTCCAGACCGCGATAGCCGGAGGCGGCCAGGTCCAGGCCGTGCGCGCCCAGCGGCGCGGCCCCGCCGAAGGAGGCCGCCGTCCACGACGCCTCCAGGAATTCCTGCCCGGTGCGCACCAGGTCGGCGGCGCGGGTGCGAACTTTCTCCGGATCGCACAGCAGCACATGGGTTTCCGCGGGCAGCGCGTCCACGAGCAGCTGGAGTTCGCCGGGCTGCAGCACCGGCAGCAGCGCCTCCATGCCCTCCACCGGGATGCCCTCGGCGATCTTCTCCAGCATCTCCACCAGCGCGGCGTCGGCCGGATTGTCGGCGGCCACCTGGGCGGCCCGTTCGCGCAGGGCATCGGTCAGCAGCAGTTCGCGGCACGGCGGCGCGACCACCAGATCGATCGGCACCTCGTGGATGGAACGCTGGTCCTGCACCGAGAAGGCGCGCAGTTCGGAGACCTCGTCACCCCAGAACTCCACGCGCACCGGATGATCCGCGGTGGGCGGGAAAAGGTCCAGAATGCCGCCGCGGACCGCGAATTCGCCGCGCTTGCCGACCATGTCGACCCGCTCGTAGGCGAATTCCACCAGCCGCGTGAGCAATTCGTCGAAGTCGAACTCGGCGCCGGGTCGCAGCACGATCGGCTCGACCTCCCCCAGCCCCGCCGCCATCGGCTGCATGAGCGAGCGCACCGTGGTCACCACCACCCGCAGCGGACCGGTCACCCCCGGATCCTCGGGATGCGCCAGCCGCCGCAATACCTGCATCCGCCGGCCCACGGTGTCGGCCCCCGGCGAGAGCCGCTCGTGCGGCAGCGTCTCCCACGACGGGAACAGCGCGACCGTATCGCCCAGGATCTCGGTCAGCTCGGCGGTCAGATCATCGGCCTCGCGCCCGGTGGCCGTCACCACCAGCAGCGGCCGCTGCCCGGCGATGGTCGAGGCCACGAACGGCCGCACCGCCGACGGCGCGACCAACCGGGCCTCCGCGCGCCCGATCAGGCTCGCGACCTGCGTCAACGCGGCGTCGGCACCCGCCACCGCAGCAAGTCCCGACAGAGGCGGACGATCGGTGGTCATGCGGAGACTCCTCGGCGCAGATCAGCGTTTCAGAACGACCAACCGAGTCTAGTGCGGGGCCGTGACAAGCCGTGCAGCCCCCAACCTCCACCAACCCCGCTGTTCGCGGCCCGGCTCGGTCCGGACTGACGGAGCGAGGGAGCGCAGGGCAGGCAGGGCAGATAGTTACTGCACGTAGCGGCGCAGGCGGCGGGCGGCGAACTCGCGGAAGTAGGCGACCTTCTCCTGGGGCACGATCGAGGGCAGGAGGAAGTACCAGGCGCGTTCCATGCGGGTCGCCATCTGATCGATCGACTCGGTGCTGACCGCGACGATGTGGACGCCGGTGGTCATCTCCTGCAGGAGCATGCCGATGGTGTCGGGGTCGAGGTCGGGCTCCAGATCGCCCTGGGTGATCGCGCGTTCGGCGAGCAAACGGTGCGTCTCGCCCCAGGTCTTGGCGATATTGTCGCCGGTCGCGCCGCGGTAGTCGCCGATCTGATGGGTGAGTTTGAGCATCGCGCCGACCATGGGGTCGTTCATGGTGAGATCGGCGACCACGTAGGTGATCCCGATGCACGCCTCCAGCGCCGGCACCCGCGGATCGAAGAAACCCTGGCATGCGCTGATCAGTCGCTCGTTGCCCTGATCGACGACCGCGCGCGCCAGTTCTTCCTTGGAGCCGAAGTGAAAGTACAAGGCGCCCTTGGTCACATTCGACTGCGCGATGATCTCGGACAGGGACGCGTTCGCGTAGCCCAGCCGGAGAAAGACATCGGCAGCGCCCGCGAGCACGGAATCGCGAGTGATCTCCGCACGCGCTTGCCTAGCCATCAGATCCGCCCGTCATCAAACCAGCCATCCTGAAGTAGACCGCCATCCCGAAGTTGACCGACATCACAGTTCGAACAGCACTCGAAGGATGGGTGAACCGTACCACCCGGCTGCGTGCTGCCAGCCGATTCGAGCATTCGACCCGTCCTCCTTCGCAATTCGCTGGTTAACTGTCCGGTTCTGCCCCGCTACGACAGACATATCAGACCAAAATTCAGACCGCAGGGTTCTATAACCCCTTGCCGCTCGGCCATTCCGACGCCAGCTTCGGTTCCGCCTCCAAATGCGTGAGTCCGTTCCAGCACAGATTCACCAGGTGCGCGGCCACCACTTCCTTCGACGGCTGGCGCTCGTCCAGCCACCAGGTCGCCGCCGTCGCAACCATTCCCACCAGCGCCTGCCCGTACAGCGTCGCCAGAGTCGGATCCAGACCGCGCCGTTCGAAATCCCCGGCGAGAATATGGGCCACCTGATTCACGGCCTCGTTGAGCAGACTCGAATAGGTGCCCTCGGCCGCCGACACCGGCTGATCCCGCATCAGGATCCGGAATCCGTCGGTGCGCTCCTCCATATAAGTGAGCAACGCCAGCGCCACCTGCTCGAGCCGCACCCGCGAACGGTTCTGGGTGAGCGAGGAGGTGATCATCTCGAGCAGTGTCGACATCTCCCGGTCGACCACGACGGCGTAGAGCCCCTCCTTGCCGCCGAAGTGCTCGTACACCACCGGTTTCGAGACCTGCGCCCGCGCCGCGATCTCCTCGATCGATGTGGCGTCGTAGCCGCGCTCGGCGAACAGCGCCCGTCCGATCTCGATGAGCTGCTGACGGCGCTGGGTGCCGGTCATGCGCGCCCGCGCCGGCCGTTGGCCTTCGCCAGCCGTCATCGCCCACCTGCCCCTTTCGCCCTGCCCGCGAGCACCTTTACGGGGTCGCGCGCCCCGCGCCCACCGCGGTTCGGTAGGTAGCCTATCGACAGACACGATCGACACTGTGTAAGCGGTTCGACGTGGAGGCGTACTTCATGCGAGGATCAGACCCGCATGACGCTGCAATCCGCCGTGGTGTAATGGCAGCACAACTGATTTTGGTTCAGTTTGTCCAGGTTCGAGTCCTGGCGGCGGAGCTCGCGCGCAGGGTCGCTATGGTTGGCCCCGCACAACCTGACTCAGCACACGATGACTGGCAGCCGAGGGAGATCCATGCCACAGGAGACCGCCGTCGTCGTTCTCGCAGCCGGAGCCGGAACCCGAATGCGGTCCAAGACACCCAAGGTGTTGCACCCGCTGGCCGGCCGGAGCATGCTCGCGCACGCGTTGCATGCCGCGCACGAGATCGACCCGACGTCGCTCATCACCGTGATCGGCCACGATCGCGAACAGGTCGGCGACGCGGTCGGCAAGGTGGGAGCGGAACTGGGCCGCCCGATCACCCTGGCAGTACAGAACGAGCAGCGCGGCACCGGCCACGCCGTGCAGTGCGCGCTCACCTCGCTGCCCGAGGATTTCGCGGGCGATGTCCTCGTCACCTACGCCGACGTACCGCTGCTGGACGGCCACACCCTGCACGCGCTGCTCGACGAGCACCGCAGCTACTCCGACGGATCCGCCGCCACCGTACTGACTTTCGTGCCCGAGGACCCGAACGGCTACGGCCGCATCGTGCGCGATGACGAGGGCCGGGTCATGGAGATCGTCGAGCACGCCGACGCCACCCCGGAGCAGGCCGCGATCACCGAGGTCAACTCCGGCGTCTACGTCTTCGACGCGGCCGTGCTGCGAATCATGATCTCGCGCATCGACACCGCCAACGCCCGCCACGAGCTGTACCTGACCGACGTGCTCAAACTGGCCCGCGAGGCCGGGCACCCGGTGCACGGCGCGCGGCTGGTCGATTCCGCCAAGGTCACCGGCGTGAACGACCGGGTGCAGCTGGCCGGCGCGGCCAAGACGCTGAACCGCTACATCCTGGAGCGGCACATGCGCGCCGGGGTCACCATCGTCGATCCGGGCAGCACCTGGATCGACGGCAATGTGGTGATCGGCCGCGACACCGTCATCCGCCCAGGCGTTCAGCTGTTGGGCGACACCGTGATCGGTGAGGACGCCGAGATCGGCCCGGACTGCACGCTCACCGACGTGACCGTCGGCGACCGCGCCAAGGTGGTCCGCACCCACGGCGAGAAGTCCAGCATCGGCGCCGGCGCGAATGTCGGCCCCTTCGCCTACCTGCGGCCCGGCACCTCGCTCGGCGAGGAGGGCAAGATCGGCGGCTTCGTCGAGACCAAGAACGCCACCATCGGCGCGCACTCCAAGGTCCCGCATCTCACCTATGTGGGTGACGCAACCATCGGCGAGTACAGCAATATCGGCGCATCCAGCGTGTTCGTGAACTACGACGGCGTCAAGAAGCACCACACCACGGTCGGATCGCATGTGCGGACCGGTAGCGACACCATGTTCGTCGCCCCGGTCACCGTGGGTGACGGCGCGTACTCGGCGGCGGGTACTGTACTGCGCAGAAACGTTCCTCCGGGGGCGCTCGCGGTATCGGGTGGAGCACAGCGCAATCTCGAGGGTTGGGTACAGCGCAATCGCCCCGATACCGATGCCGCCCGCGCGGCCGAAGCGGCTCTCGCTTCGAACCCGGAGGATGCGGGAACCACCGAGAAAACCAACGAGCAAAAGGATGGCGAACGTCAGTGACCGCGTTCTCTACCGATAACCAGAAGAATCTGATGCTGTTCTCGGGACGCGCTCATCCCGAGCTCGCCGAGGCGGTGGCGAAGGAACTCAATGTTCACGTCACCCCCCAGACCGCTCGTGATTTCGCGAACGGCGAGACCTTCGTCCGGTTCGAGGAATCGGTCCGCGGCTCCGACGCCTTCGTGCTGCAGAGCTTCCCGGCCCCGCTGAACCAGTGGGTCATGGAGCACCTGATCATGATCGACGCGCTCAAGCGCGGTTCGGCCAAGCGCATCACCTCGGTGCTGCCGTTCTACCCCTACGCCCGCCAGGACAAGAAGCACCGCGGCCGCGAGCCCATCTCGGCCCGCCTGGTCGCCGACCTGCTCAAGACCGCGGGCGCGGACCGGATCATCACCATCGACCTGCACACCGATCAGATCCAGGGCTTCTTCGACGGCCCGGTCGATCACATGCACGCGCAGGTGCAGCTGGCCGAGCACATCCGCAACAACTACGACCTGTCCAACATCACGGTCGTCTCCCCCGACGCCGGCCGGGTGAAGGTCGCCGAGAAGTGGGCCAACTCGCTGGCGGACGCGCCGATGGCGTTCATCCACAAGACCCGCGACCCGCTGGTCCCCAACCAGACCGTCTCCAACCGCGTGGTCGGTGAGGTCGAGGGCCGCACCTGCATCCTGATCGACGACATGATCGACACCGGTGGCACCATCGCCGGCGCGGTCAAGGTGCTCAAGGCGGCCGGCGCGGGTGACGTGGTCATCGCCGCCACCCACGGCATCCTGTCCGACCCGGCCGCCGAGCGTCTCGCCAACTGCGGGGCCAAGGAGGTCGTGGTCACCAACACGCTGCCGATCGACGAGGCCAAGAAGTTCCCGACCCTGACCGTGCTGTCGATCGCGCCGCTGCTGGCGCAGACGATCCGCGAGGTCTTCGAGAACGGCTCGGTCACCGGCCTTTTCAACGGGAACGCCTGACAGACGACGGGGCCACGTCCCCGACCAGCACCAACCGAGCGCCCCTCCTGTTCGCGGGAGGGGCGCTTCTGCGTGAAATGGGGTCGACAAGCGTGTTCGTTTCGGCTGGCAGGCGGTAGCGTTGGGTCGGACGTACGGTTTGCTACTGGTGCGCTGACAGCGCGGAGAGGTGGTGCCGCATGGCCGACCGGCCCGACGAGGACGACGCCCGGCTGATGGACGAGGTCTTCGACACCGATCAGGTCTACGACAGCGATGTCGACAACCTCGACTACGACCTCGGCGACGACGACCAGGAAGACGAGATCCGCGAGTACCAGCGCTACATCGCCGACCCGCCCTCCGACCTGGTCATCCGCAATCGCGAGAACGACGACGACGGCCGCCTCGGCATCGGCGACGAACTCGACCAGGAGTGGACCCGCCGCCGTCAGCGCGAGGAATTCGGGATCGAGGACAACCGCCCCGCGGAGGTCGCCGCCATGGACATCGTCGAGGAGCTCGAGGACTAGGGCGGTCGCACGCGGCCGCGGGGCATCACGGACACTCGATCCATGACCGCGTTCACGGGATTCCCGCTCGCCGGACTCGACTTCTACGAGGACCTGGAAGCCGACAATTCCAAGGCCTTCTGGACCGCCCACAAGACCGTGTGGGAAGAGTCGGTCCGGGATCCGATGAAGGCCCTGGTCGCCGAGCTGGAACCCGACTTCGGCACCGCCAAGATCTTCCGTCCCTACCGCGACGTGCGTTTCGCCAAGGACAAGTCGCCGTACAAGAACCATCAGGGCGCGGTGGTCTACAGCGCGCAGTACTCCGGCTGGTACGTGCAGATCGGCGCGGGCGGGCTGCGGGTGGCCGGCGGCATGTACGCCGCCGAGGCCGCCCAGCTCACCGCGCTGCGCGCCGCCATCGACGACGAGGTGCGCGGCGCGGAACTGGAGGCGCTGATCGCCCGGCTGATCGCGGACGGCTACGCCATCGGCGGGGACAAGCTGGCCACCAAGCCCAAGGGCTACGACATCGACCATCCGCGCATCGAATTGCTGCGGCACAAATCCCTCACCGCCGGAAGGGATTTCGGCGCCCCGAAGTGGCTGACCACCCCGCGCGCCGCCCGGGAGGTCCGGGCGGCGTGGGAGCAGTTGCGGCCGCTCATCGAATGGCTGGCGGCCGTGACGGCGCAGAAGTAGCCGCGCCTACCGGCGTTCGGCGAGCACCAGGGCGAACCGCCGGTCCGGGTCGGTCCAGATGTGCTCGGTGCTGAAACCGGCGGTGTCCAGCTCGCTTTCGAGCACCTCGCGGCGGAACTTCGCGGAGATCTCGGTGCGCAGCTGCTCGCCCGCCGCGAAATCGACGGTGAGGTCGAGTTCGGGAATGCGGACGGTCATGGCCTCGGTGGCCTCGAGCCGCATCTCGATCCACTCGTTCTCGGCGTCCCAGAGGGCGATGTGCGCGAACTTGTCCGGCACGAAGTCCGCGCCCAGGCGGGCGTTGAGGACGTGCAGCACATTGCGATTGAATTCCGCGGTGACACCGGCGGCATCGTCGTAGGCGGGGACCAGCACCGCCGGATCGATGACCAGGCCCGCCCCGAGCAGCAGCTGCTCGCCGGGTTCGAGCACATCCCGGATGCCCGCCAGGAATTCGGCGCGCTCGGCCGGAACCAGATTGCCGATGGTGCCGCCCAGGAAGGCGACCATGCGCCGGCCGCCGCCGGGCAGATTGTCCAGGGTCTTGGTGAAGTCGCTGACCACGCCGTGCACGACCAGGCCCGGAAACTCCGCCGCCACCTCGTCCGCGGCCATCCGCAGCGCCGAGACCGAGACATCCTGGGGCACATAGCTCTTCAACGGCCCCGCCGCGGAGAGCGCGTTCAGCAGCAGCCGGGTCTTGGCCGCCGAACCCGCGCCGAGTTCGACCAGCACCTCGGCCCCGGCGATCCGCGCGATCTCCCCGACGACCCGTTCCAGCAGTGCCCGCTCGGTGCGGGTCGGGTAGTACTCCGGCAGTTCGGTGATCTTCTCGAACAGCTCGCTGCCGCGGGCGTCGTAGAACCACTTGGGCGGCAGCCACTTCGGCTCCGCCGTCAACCCGCGCCGCACGTCCTCGCGCAACGCGGTCGTCAAATCCTCGTCCGTCAGATGGATTTCCACCGTAGCCGCAGTCATGAACCAGCCCTTCCGATCTCGATATCCAGTGGTTCCACCGTCACTGCGCCGATCCGCGCCCGCACCAGCCGCCGATCCTCGATCGCCCGCCAGCGTGGATCGTCGTCGAACGGTTCCGACGACGCCACCACGAACCCGTCGCCCGACAGCAGCGACAACGAGTGATGCCACGTCGTCGCCCACACTCCGGACCCGTTCCCCAGCAGCAGGTTCAAACGCGCCCGCGGCGATCGCTTCAGCACCGCGGCCATCACCCGCCGCAACACCGCACCCGGTTCCGCGTCATCCTCGAGCAGGTGGCGCAGGATCACCCAGAGCACACCGGAATCCGTCAGCGCCTCGGCGCCGAGCAGGGAACCCGAACCGAATTCGGCGGCTACGGCGGTCAGCACGGCGCGCCAGTCGGGAATCGCCCCGTTGTGACTGAAGGCCCAGCGGCCGTGGACGAACGGCGCGCAGGCCGCCCGCTCCACGGGCATGCCCACGGTCGCGGAGCGGACCGCGGCCAGCACCGCCGCCGAGCGGATCTGCGGCAGCACCTCGTCCACGGCCGGATCGGTCCACATCGGTACGGGATTGCGGTAGCGGCTGACCACCGGATCGATCGGCGGCGGGTTGTCCGCCGGATCGCCGGTCGCGCCACCGTGCCAGACGACGCCGGGGCCGTGGTCGAGCGCCGCCGCGTCGGGGTGGTGCCACCAGGCGACGCCGAAGCCGTCGGCATTGATGATGCCGCCACCGCGCATCTCACGCGGCGCCCAGGACTGGGTGCGCAGTGAGTGCGGGCCCTGGGTGAGCAGCGCGCCGACCGGGGTCGGCGGGCCCAGATAGGCCAGGTGACGGCACATCAGCGCTCGTCCGATCCCAGATCTCGGGCCAGCCGGAAACCGGAGAAGATCTGACGGCGGATGGGGTGGTCCCAGTTGCGGAAGGTGCCGCGGCAGGCGACCTGGTCCGCGCCGAAGGAGCCGCCGCGCAACACCTTGTAGTCGCCGCCGAAGAAGACCTCGGAGTATTCGCGGTAGGGGAACGCCCGGAAGCCCGGGTACGCCTCGAAACCCGAGGACGTCCACTCCCACACGTCGCCGATCAGCTGATGCACTCCGGCCGGCGACGCGCCGTCCGGGTAGGCCCCGACAGCGGCCGGTTCCAAGTGGTGCTGACCGAGATTCGCGAGCGCCTCGGTGGGATCGCCATCGCCCCAGGGGAATCGGCGGGAACGACCGGCGCTCGCGTCGAAGCGCGCGGCCTTCTCCCATTCCGCCTCGGTGGGCAGGCGCTTGCCGGCCCAGCGGGCGTACGCCTCGGCCTCGTACCAGCACACGTGCACCACCGGCTGATGCGCGCGCAGCGGCTGCATGACACCGAAAACCCGTCGCCACCAGCGTCCGCCGCCGTCCTGCTCCCAGAACTGCGGCGCGGTCAGCCCGGCCTCCACGCGGTGCGCCCAGCCGCGCTCGGACCACAGTTCCGGTCGCTCGTATCCGCCGTCGTCGACGAAGGCGAGGTACTGCTCATTGGTGATCGGCGCGGCGTCGATGGCGAAGCCGTCGACGTGGACCGGGTGCGCGGGCCGTTCATTGTCCAGCGCCCAGGGGTCGGTGTCCGTGCCCATGGTGAATTCGCCTGCGGGAATCACGACTTCACCGGTGACCGCCACCCGTGGGGCGGGAGTCGGCGGCGCGGACAGCACCGCCGCACCGGTCCGCAGCTGGTGGGTGGCCAGCATGGTCTCGTCGTGCTGCTGCTCGTGCTGGGCGATCATGCCGAACGCGAACCCGTCCCGCACCAGGTCCGGGCCGCGCAACGGGCTGCGGTCCAGCACATCCCACACCTTGTCGCGCACGGTGCCGACATAGTCGCGCGCCTGTGCCGGATCCAGCAGCGGCAAGGCGGGCCGATCCGCGCGGGCGTGCTTGAACGCGTCGTAGAGGTGGTCGATGTCCTGCCGCACCGGTTCGCGCCCGCCCACATCGCGCACCAGCCACAGCTCTTCCTGGTTGCCGATATGCGCGAGATCCCACACCAGCGGGCTCATCAATCGCGAATGCTGTGCCACCAGCTCGGCCTCGTCGAGGCACTCGGTCAGCCCGATGGTCCGCCGCCGCGCTCGTTCGAGCGACTCGGCGATCCGCCCGCGCAGGGCCTCGGTCTCGGCGTGGTCCGACCCAGGCAGATGCTGAACAGTCATGAGAGAACTCCCGATTCGAGAATGAGGCGCGGCGGGCGGGCCTTCGCCACGGGCCGAGCAACATGCGCCCGGCGGGCGGCGGCCGGACGTTCGAGGGTGCGGACCGACGCCGAATGGCCCGGGTGGCAGCCGGAGTCGGCCGCGGCGCACCACGCGCTTCCCGCGGCACGACCCCGGTGGGATCGCGAGTGCCGCCGCACCGGGCGACGGCGCCGCCGGGCCGATGGTCGTCCGCGGAGACCGGTTCGCGGGCCCGGTGCGAAACCGCCGGGTTCGGATGTCATGCCCCGCCTCCGAACTCGGCCGCGGTGGGAATGTCACCGCGGCGACATCGAAGTGCGGCGGCGGCCAATTCTCCTGCGGCTTCGGGGGTCTCGGCATGTGCGGTCGCCATCTCCAGCAGCGCGACGGCGGTGGCACGCAACTCGGGATCGCCCAGACCGTGGCGCGCGGACTCCGACCAGGCGCTCGCTGTGGGGTCCGCCAGAGCCGTTGCCTCCTTGACGGTCTCGGCCGACGACAGCAGCGCGCCGATGGCGTGGACCGGCACCGTCCAGCCGTCCCCGGGCTGCGCGTCGATATAGCGGACCTCGAGGTGACCGGCCGCGCGGACCGGTGGGAACAGGGTGGTGAGGTGATAGTCCAGATCCGACCGGTCCGGGCGGCGGCCGATCTCGTCGTCGAGCGCTCCGCACAACCAGTCCGCGAAGGTGGCTCCCGGCGGCGCGCACCAATCGGCCTCTGTTCCGGCGGAACCAGAGCTGCCGTTGGCGGAGCCGGAAGTGCCGTTGGCGGAGCCCGAAGTGCCGTTGGCGGAGCCCGAAGTGCCGGCGGCGGAACTGGAGGTGCCGTTAGCGGAGCCGGGGCGCACGCACAGCAGGGGTACGTCCAGCGCCCAGCGCGCGTAGCCGGTGATGGGATCGGCCCAGTCGTGCACGGGCGGCCGCGTACGGAGCTGATCGAGCCGCTGCCAGGCCCGCATGCGCTGCGAGGCCCACGCCCCCGGCGGGGCGGTGTGCAGGCCCGGTGAGCAGGCGAAGGCCGCCAGCAGGGCCGGGCCCACGGCGTACAGCGCCCGCCAGCGGGCGGCGATCTCGGCGGGGTCCGCGCCCGCGTCCACGCTGACCTGGGTGGCGGCGGTATTGCACATCATGAGCGCCCCGAACGGGCCCAGACCGGCGAAGGACTCCTCCATGGCCCGGTAGCGCGGCAGCCGCAGGACGCGCAGGGGCAGCCGGACCGCGTCGGCGGCGCCGGAAATGGTTCGGATACCGCGGGATTCGAGCAGCTCCCGCAAGCTGGTCGTGTCTGCCCGCAAGCGCTCGCACAGTTCGGTGGCGGTGCCGAACGGGGCACTGGACAGTTCGATCTGACCGCCGGGTTCGAGGGTGACCCGGCTGCCGCCCGGCAGCGGATCGGCCGGGGAATCGGGAGAGATGGACCGCGGCGCATACGGCCCGAGGGCGTCCGCGAGGACCGTGAGGTCCGGACGCGAATTCGTCGCCGAAAGTTCACCTTGCGCGGTGAGCCACTCCAGTTCGGCGCCGATGAGCAGCGGTGGGCCCTGTTTGAAACAGACTTTTCCGACATACGCCTCAGCGGCGGCGCGTGAGGTGAATTCGCCGCCGGGTTCCGAGACATCCAGGCCACTGCGCAGCACATCGGCGGGTGACGCTGTGACAGCCATTGCCAACCTCCGTCTGATGCGGTCGCCGCTGGGGATCGGAACGACGACCCAAACCAGAGTAGCGAGCGACTGTGACAAGAAATCTGACGAAATGAAGAACGCGGCAACCTATATGGTCGATTCCATGCTGGATATGGCTGGATTGCGGGCCGATACCCCCGGATGTGAAAATCACGTATTTCTCGACAGCGCGGGCTCCTCGCTGCCCCCCCGGGCCGTCGTGGACGCCACCATCGCCCACCTGCGCCGCGAAGCGGAGATCGGTGGCTACCGCGCGGCCAACGAACGCATCGATGACCTGTACGCCGTCAAAACAGCGATCGGCGAACTGATCAACGCCGACCCCGCCGCCCTGGCCCTCAGCGACAGCGCCAGCCGCTCCTGGAGCGACTTCTTCTACTCGGTCCCGCTGGCCCCCGGCGACCGCATCCTGATCTCCGGCGCGGAGTACGGCAGCAATGCCATCGCCGCCCTGCAGCGCTCCCGGCAGACCGGCGCGGTCGTCGAGGCGATCCCCAGCGACAGCAGCGGCCAGCTCGACCTGGACGCGCTCAGCGCCATGATGGACGAACGCGTGAAACTGGTATCGCTGGTTCACGTTCCGACCAACGGCGGCCTGGTGAACCCGGTCGCCGAGGCCACCCGCATCGCGCACCGATCCGGCGCGCTGGTGCTGCTGGACGCCTGCCAGTCGGCCGGTCAGCTACCCCTCGACGTCGCGGCCCTGAATGTGGACGCCCTGTCCGCCACCGGCCGCAAATGGCTGCGCGGCCCGCGTGGCACCGGGTTCCTGTACGTGCGTCCAGAACTGGCGCTGAGCCTGGAACCCGGCCGCCTCGACCAGCACAGCGCCGAATGGACCGCCCCCGACGACTACGTGCTCTCCCCCGACGCCGGGCGCTTCGAGTTCTGGGAGTACTCGGTCGCCGCCCGGCTGGGCCTGGGCGCGGCCGTACGGTACCTGCTCGACCTCGGCCCGGCCGCCGTCTACGCCGCCATCGCCGAGCGCGCCGAGTATCTGCGCAAGGCGCTGGCCGAGATTCCGGGCGTCGACGTGCGCGACCGGGGCATCCAGCACGCGGGCATCGTGTCATTCACCCTGGACGGGCTGGAACCGGTCCGGGTGCGCGACCGGCTGGCCGCGGAGTCGATCACCGTCACGGTCAGCCACCGCAGCTCCACCTTGCTGGATATGTCGGCGCGAGAACTGAACTCGGTGGTTCGGGCCTCCCCGCACTGCTTCGTGAGCTTCGCGGACCTGGACCGCTTCGCCGGGGCCGTCCGGGCTCTCGGGTAGATCCTCAGAACCCTCACATACCAGACCGGATCACCCGAAAACGGTTAACAGCGCTCCTCGAACGCGGGATATTTGAATGCTGGTCCGGCATTCGAGGAGTGTTCTGCGTGAGCCGCTTCACCGACGAAATGTATGCCACCGCCCGCGTTTCCCAGCGCGGACTGGTGACCGGAGAGCCCGACGCACCGCTGCGTCAGACATGGGCCGAGATCCACGACATCGCCCGTCGCATGGCGGGCGGGCTGGCGGCCGCCGGCATCGGCCCCGGCGACGCCGTGGGCGTGCTGGCCGGGATGCCGGTCGACATCGCGCCCGCCTGCCAGGCGGCGTGGATGCGTGGCGCCTCGCTCACCATGCTGCATCAGCCCACACCGCGCACCGATCTGGAGGTGTGGGCTCACGACACCGAGACGGTGCTGGGCATGATCGAGGCGCGAGCGGTCATCCTGGGCGCGCCCTTCGAGATCGCGGAACCGCTACTGCGCGAACGCGGTATCACCGTGGTGACCCTGGACTCCATGCGCGCGGGCGACCCCATCGACCCGGTGCCCACCGGCGAGGACGATATCGCCTTGCAGCAGTTGACCTCCGGGTCGACCGGCTCGCCGAAGGCCGTGCGGATCACGCACGGCAATTTCTTCGTCAATGCCTACGCCATGTTCGATCGGGTGAAGTTCCAGCTCGACGACGACGTGATGGTCAGCTGGCTGCCGCTGTTCCACGACATGGGGATGGTCGGATTCCTCAGCGTGCCCATGCAGTTCGGCGCCGAAGTGGTGTGCGTGACCCCGCTGGACTTCCTGGCCCGGCCCATCCTGTGGGCCGAGCTGATCTCCAAATATCGCGGAACAGTCACCGCCGCACCGAATTTCGCGTACTCGCTGCTGGCCCGGCGATTACGCAACGCCGACGAGGGCTCGCTAGACCTGAGCAGCGTGCGCTACATGTGGAACGGCGCGGAACCCGTCGACGCCGACACCATGGAGGCGCTCGCCGTGGCCGGACAGCGCTTCGGCCTCAACCCCGCGGCCCTCACCCCGGTCTACGGCATGGCCGAGACCACCCTGGCCGTCTCCATCCCGGATCCGGGGCTCGGCCAGATCCTCGACGTCGTCGACGCCGATCTGCTCGAGGCGCTCGGCAAGGCGGTGCCGGTCCGCGATTCGGACCATCACCACGGCGGCGTGCGCCGCCTGCCCACCCTGGGCTACCTGGTCGACAATCTCGAGGGGCGGGTGGTCGACGCCGAGCGTCAGCCGCTGCCCGCCCGCAGTGTCGGCGTCATCGAGTTGCGCGGTCCCGCGGTGACTTCCGGCTATGTCACCGTCGAAGGCTTCCGCCCCGCGCTGGACGCCGAGGGCTGGCTCGACACCGGCGATGTCGGTTACTTCACCGAGGAGGGCTACATCGTCGTCTGCGGCCGGATCAAGGACGTCATCATCATGGGCGGCCGCAATATCTATCCCACCGACATCGAGCGAGCGGCCTTGCGCGTCAAGGGAGTTCGGCCCGGCAACGCGGTGGCGGTGCGGCTCGACGCGGGCCAGAAACGCGAGAGTTTCGCGGTGGTGGTGGAATCCAACGATTACCAGAATCCGGTGGAGGTGCACCGCATCGAGCACGACATCGTGCACGCGGTGTTCTCCGAGGTGGGGGTACGCCCCCGCAGCGTGACCGTGCTGGGACCCGGCGCGCTGCCCAAGACCTCGTCCGGCAAGCTGCGCCGCTCGGCGACGGCCACCAGCGTGTCCTGATACGCGAAGCGCCCCGGGGCTCGAATTACCCTGGGGCGCAACGTAGTTGACGCTCAGTACAGCAGTTGACCGCTCAGTGCAGCTGGTTCTGCGCGGTCTCCAGACCCACGCGCAGCAGCAGCTCGACCGCGTCCGCGGTCTGCTCGACGATCACCGGAACCTCTTTGCGCTCCGGCGCGGAGAACGGCTTCAGCACGTAATCCGCGGGATCCTGCCGGCCCGGCGGACGGCCGATGCCGAAGCGGACGCGCAGATAGTCCTTGGTGGTGAGGGCCTGCGAGATCGACCGCAGCCCGTTGTGCCCGCCCTCGCCGCCGCCGCGCTTGAGGCGGATCTGGCCGAAGGGGAGGTCGAGTTCGTCGTGGACGACGATCACCTCGGTGGCGGGCACGGAGAAGAATTTGGCCAGCGCCGCGACGGGCCGCCCGGACAGGTTCATGTAGGTACGCGGCTTGGCCAGCAGCACCTTCCGCCCGTCCAGGCGAGCCTCGAGCAGATCCGCGCCGGACTTCTTGTGCACGGTGAAACGACCGCCGACCCGCTCCGCGAGCAGGTCGGCGACCATGAAACCGACATTGTGCCGGGTGCGCTCGTACTCGGATCCAGGATTACCCAGACCGACCACGAGCGCGGGCCCGGCTGTTGCCTCGGTCATCGAGAACCGTTGCGGGAGTAGGGAGTTACTCCGCGGCGGCCTCTTCGGTGACGACCTCTTCGGCCTCGGCGGCGGCGGCCGGGGCGGCGATGACGTTGACGATCAGGGCCTCCGGGTCACCGGCGAGAGTGACGCCCTTCGGCAGCTCGATGCCGCCGGCCAGGATCTGGGTGCCGGCCTCGACGCCCTCGATCGAGACCTCGATGGACTCGGGGATGTGCAGGGCCTCGGCCTCGATGGAGAGGGTGGTGGCGTCCTGGGTGACCAGGGTGCCGGAGGCGGCATCGCCGACGATGGCGACGTTCACGTCGGCGGTGACCTTCTCGCCACGACGCACGATCAGCAGGTCGGCGTGCTCGATGTAGCGGCGGATCGGGTGGACGACGACCGACTTGGTCAGCGCCAGCTGCTTCTTGCCGTTGATGTCCAGGTTCAGGACGGCGTTGGTGCCGTGCTCACGCAGGATGGCGGCGAACGCCCGGGCGCTCACGGCCAGGTGCTGCGGCTCCTCGTTGTGGCCGTACAGGACGGCGGGGACATTGCCGTCGCGGCGGGTACGGCGGGCGGCACCCTTGCCGAACTCGGTACGTACGGTGGCTTCGAGAAGGTTGGCGTCGGACATGACTGTCTACTCCCTACGGCTCGTCCGGCTGTAATGTCAGCGTGTCGCCAGGCGACGTGGGCCGCCCTGGCAAAGTGGTTGGTCTGCTCGTCGGCGAAGACCAACGTGGACGGCCGAATAGGCCGAGCCGCGTCGATCACGGTGGGCAGCTAGGTGCCACACCCTCGCCGAGACAACCTGAAGACTCTAACACGCTGCCGGAAGGCACTTGCCGCACCCCCTCGGCGGCAGCGATTTCCACCCTTGTATCCGGCAATTTGACACACTAGTATTTCGCATCACTCGGCCCACCCCTCGAACCCATTCCTACCCGGTCCCGGGTCATTCGAGGGCACGCCGAGGAGCTTGTCTGCCAAGTTAGGAAAACGCTTGATGAAGAACATCCGCCGGGTCGGCTTCAGCGCCGCGGGCATCGCCGCAGTCTCCGCCGCCATCGCGCTCACCGCGCCGATCGCCTCGGCCACCAACAACGACTGCGGCCCGGGCACCACCACTCCGCCGCCGACCACCACCACTCCGCCGAAGACCACCACTCCCTCGACGGGCGGCGGCGGCTTCGATTCGATCATCAAGTCGCTGGGCACCGGCTCCGCCGCCAACTCCAACGGCATCGGCGCTTCGGTCAGCTGACGGGCCGCACCGTCAGCAGGCGATTATCCCGGTTTCGGGGACGGGGATTCCTTTCCAATGCTAGGCAGTTTGATCGGCACGCTGATCAGCGTGCCTCCCGAGTGAGGAACAGAGATCTATGAAGAACATCCGCCAGGCCGGCCTCAGCGTCGCGGGCCTCGCTGCCATCTCCGCAACCGTCGCCATCGCCGCTCCGTTCGCCGCCGCGGACACCACCGTCAACGGTCTGACCGTGGCGGGTAGCGGCTACACGGTGGGCAAGACCTACACCATCACCATCGTCACCGGCTCGCCCACCGTCAGCGCGAACGTCTTCGACACCACCGGGTCGAACACGGTCTCCGTCGGCACCGCGACCCCGGCGACCGGCACCGCCACCACGGCCGCCATCAACTGGACCCCGGCGTCGGCGGGCACGCACCACATCACGGTCACCCTCAACGGCGCCGGTCAGTCCGCCACCGTCGGCCCGGTCGACATCACCGTCTCCGCCGCGGCCGAGAACTCCGGCCTCGACACGGGCAGCGCCGCCGGCCTGCTCCAGTCCCTCGGCATCACCGGCTCCAGCGCGAACGCGCGCGTGAGCTGAGACGACCAGTACAACGGCCGGTTATCCGGGTCCCGATCGGATCCCGGATAACCGGCCGTCGTCGTTTCAGGCGGCTTGCTGCTTGAAAGTGGTTGCGTAGCAATCGACATACGGGCGGCCCGAGCGGCTGACGATGTCGGCCATGAGCTCGTCGGTGGCGCGGCGCACGGCCCGCTGGTCGGCGGGCAGGAAATAGCGCGGGTGGCCGAAGGAGATGCTGACCTTGGCCGGGCGCAGGAAACGGCCCTCGCGCGGATTCACCCGATCGGTGCCCGACAACACCACCGGGATCACCGGGGCGCCGGTCTGCATGGCCACCCGGATCACGCCGGTGCGGCCCCGGTAGACGCGGCCGTCGGGCGAACGCGTGCCCTCCGGGTGAATGCCCCAGATACCGCCCGACTCCAGCACCCGCACCGCCGCGGCGAGCGAATCCGAGCCCGCGCTGCCGCCGGTGCGGTCCACCGGAACCTGACCGGTGGCGTTCATGACGAAGCGGTTGAGTCGACCGCGGAACCCGCCCTCGGTGAAGTACTCCTGTTTGGCGATGAAGGTGACCCGGCGGCGCAGCACCAGGCACAGGTAGAGCGAATCAACCACGGCCAGATGGTTGGCGGCGATGATCAGCGGCCCGTCCTTCGGAACATGGTGCAGCCCTTCGATCTTCGGGCGCCCGAGCAGCCGCAGCACCGGCCCCACCAGGATGTGCTTGAGGAGCCAGTACCACATGGAGTCCACCCAACTCTCGCCGTTTCGACCACTTCGTAGACAGTGTCTACCCGTACTTTTCTACCGGATGCGAGTAGACACTGTCTACGAATGCTGGAGAATGTGACATATGACCACCGCCGAGCCCCTGCGCGAACGACTCGTCACCGCCGGAGTCGCCATGCTCGAGGAGGTCGGCGCGGCCGAACTCGGGCTGCGGGCGATCGCCCGGGAGGCGGGGGTGTCACACGGCGCGCCCCGGCGGCACTTCCCCACCCACAACGCGCTGCTGGCGGCGGTCGCCGCCCGCGGCTACGCGGACCTGCGCGCGGAAATCGATGCGGTGGGCGGGGATACGCCCGAGGAACGGGTACGCCGGAACTGCCTCGCCTATATCCGCTTCGCCGCCGCGCGGCCGGAGATGTTCACCCTGATGTTCCGCCACGACCTGCTCGAGGGCGCGGGCGGGAACCTGCGGGTCACCTGGTCACTGCCCCTGTTCGCCCGCTGGCGGCAGCTGGTCGCCGACTGCGCGGGCCCCGGCGCGGACGAGCGGGCCGGCGAACAGGCCCTCGGCCTGTGGACCCAGCTGCACGGCATCGCGGTGGTGGTCGCCAACCGCAGTATCGAGGCGATCGCGCCGGGCATCGATATCGAGGCGCTGGTCGGACGGGCCGTGGCCCGGCATCTCGCCCCGGACCCGGACTGACCTCCGGTTCGAGGGCCACATCGGGCCGGACCGGCCGGTCGGGGCGGGGGGCCGGTCGCGTACCCTGGTTCGGTTGCCTCGTCCGCACATAAGGAGTCCCCCCGTGAGTTCCCCGACTGCCAGCGCGACCTCAGCTACCGCCGGTCGGCTGGCCGGTGAGGCGGCGCGGCGGCGCACCTTCGCGGTGATCTCCCACCCGGACGCGGGTAAGTCCACCCTGACCGAGGCGCTGGCCCTGCACGCCAAGGTGATCTCCGAGGCGGGCGCCATCCACGGCAAGGCGGGCCGCAAGTCCACCGTCTCCGACTGGATGGAGATGGAGAAGGCGCGCGGTATCTCCGTCAGCTCCACGGCCCTGCAGTTCGAGTACGGCGAGTGCGTCATCAACCTGGTGGACACCCCCGGCCACTCCGACTTCTCGGAGGACACCTACCGCGTACTCACCGCGGTCGACGCCGCGGTCATGCTCATCGACGCCGCCAAGGGCCTGGAACCGCAGACGCTCAAGCTCTTCCAGGTGGCGCGCGACCGCGGCATCCCGGTCATCACGGTCATCAACAAGTGGGACCGCCCGGGCCAGGCGCCGCTGGAGCTGCTCGACGAGATCGTCGACCGCATCGGCCTGACCCCCACCCCGTTGTTCCTCCCGGTCGGCATCGCCGGCGACTTCCGCGGCCTGCTGCGCCGCGGTGAGGAGGGCGCGGCCACCGAGTACATCCACTTCACCCGCACCGCCGGTGGCGCGACCATCGCCCCGGAGGAGAGCTACAGCCCCGAGCAGGCCGCCGAGCGCGAGGGCGATGCCTGGACCACCGCCGCCGAGGAGAGCGAACTGCTCTCGGCGGCCGGGCAGGACCACGATCAGGAACTGTTCCTGGCCGGGCACACCTCGCCGGTCATCTACGCCTCCGCCATGCTGAATTTCGGTGTGCGCCAACTGCTCGAGACCCTGGTCGAGCTCGCGCCGCCGCCGCGCGGGCGCACCGACATCAAGGGCGAGCCGCGCGATACCACCGCGCCGTTCAGCGCCGTCATCTTCAAGGTGCAGGCGGGCATGGACACCGCGCACCGCGACCGGCTGGCGTTCATGCGCATCGTCTCCGGCGAGTTCGAGCGTGGCATGGTGGTGACCCACGCCCAGACCGGGCGGCCCTTCGCCACCAAGTACGCGCTGACCGTCTTCGGCCGCGAACGCACCACGGTCGACACCGCCTACCCGGGCGACGTGGTCGGCCTGGTCAACGCGACCGCACTGGCTCCGGGGCACACGCTCTTCGTGGACAAGAAGGTCGAGTTCCCGCCGATCCCGTCCTTCGCGCCCGAGCATTTCGCCTCGCTGCGCGCCAAGACCGCGGACAAGTACAAGCAGTTCCGCAAGGCCATGGATCAGCTCGACTCCGAGGGTGTGGTGCAGGTGCTGCGCAACGACGCCCGCGGTGAGCAGTCGCCGGTGCTGGCCGCGGTTGGTCCCATGCAGTTCGAAGTCGTCACGGCGCGAATGCAATCCGAGTTCAATGTCGAGACCCAGCTCGACCATCTGCCGTTCCAGCTGGCGCGGCGCACCGATGCCGAATCGGCCGCGGAGCTCAGCCGGCAGCGCGGCGTCGAGGTCTTCACGCGGACCGACGGCGTGATCCTGGCCCTCTTCAGCGACAAGTGGCGGTTGCAGTACATCGCCAAGGAGATGCCGAAGCTGACCCTCGAACTGCTGGTCGCCGGAACGGAATAGGACTCCGGTCGGCTTCCGGCGGAGCGGGCGTTCAGCCCATCGTCCCCGAGCCGTCCGAGCTGGGCTCGACGCGGGGCGTGTCCGCGGGATCGCGGGCGATCAGGCCCCAACGGCTGGAGGTCAGGCGCAGACTCGGCAGGTCCGAGAGCGAGAGCACGACCTCGTAGGTGCGTTCGTAGCCGGTGTGCGCGATGCGCCACTGCCCGTCCTCGCAGCGCACGTATTTGTCGGTGTAGAACGCCGCGCCGCGTAGGAGCATGTTGTGGCCGGGGATGAGCACGGTGTCGGCCAGGTACCAGGTGCCGGTCGCCTCGTCGCCGTCGACGTCGATTTCCGGGTGGTCGCAGCGGTGTTCGGTGATGACGTGCGGGCCCAGCGTATTGCGCATGAAGGCGAGGAAGGCGTCGCGCGATTCGAACTGGAGGTACTCGCTGTAGGTGGCGGTGGCCTCCGGAATCATGGTGTCGGCGAACTCCTCCCACGCCTTCGTGTCGAGCGCACGCAGGTAGCGGAACTTCAGCCGGCTGATCGCCGCGACGGCATCGGAATCCATACCTTCCACAATCCCATCAGGTGCGGGAAACCTGAGGAAATCGGCACGGATTTGTACCGGATCGCTATCAGCCGGATACCGAGTCAGTTGTTGATGGTGAAGCAGGTGTTGCAGAAGTCCTCGCCGAATTCGGTCAGGCGCAGGCTCTTTCGGACGATCTTGGGGACTCGACCGGCCTTTTTCAGCGCCTGCTCGACCACGGGCTGCACTTCCAGCACCATGTATCGCGACAAAACGACCGGATCTTCCGAGGTCATGGTGAGACCGAGACGGCTCAGATTGATCAGGTAGTGCCGCGCGCGGTCCGGGTAGCGGACGCCGGACTGCTCCGGAACCGAGGTCAGATCCCCCGCGACCAGCTCCGACCCGATGCCCAGCGGCCGATTGGTGCGCACGTCGACCGACGGCTGCGGGCCCTGCAACGCCATGAAGCGCAGGATCCGGGCCTCGTCGGGGGCGAGTTGATCGAGGATGCGGTCGTAGGCCGGGTGCACGTCCTCGGTGAAGTAGACGTCGGCCGAGCGGGCCAGCAGCGCGTCGCCGCGGCGACGCAGATCCTCGGTGGTGCCCGAGCGGACCAGACCGCCGCCGTTGGCGATGGCCTGCTGCGGCGCGCCCATGGGAGTCGGTACGTAGCTGACGATCTCGCGCACCGAGCCCTCGGTGACACCGAGCGCGCTGCGCGCGATCGACCGCAGCGCCGCCCCCGTGCGCTCGGCGATGTCGGCCGAGGACTCGCCGTCCAGCGCGGCCTGGGTCAGCTGCTTGGTGATCTCGAAGCTGGTGCCGACCGCCCACTCGGTCCCCCGCACCGCGGTGCCGGCCGCGAGCCCGGCGGCCCGGAAGACCCCGCGGATCAGACGGGCCTCATTGCTGATCTGCCGCTGCTCCACATCGGAACTGCGTTCCACGGCACGAGGTCCCGGACGGGTCACGTCCTGCCCCGGGATCCTGTCTTCCGCCACGTCCATCTCCGAGTATCGCCAGGTGAACACAATTGTCCACAGATTATTGCCCCCGACGGACCTGCGGGCACGTTGAACCCATGAGCCAGACGAAGGTTACCCCAGTCCACGTCCGCCGAGTAACGACGCACATGACCCCCAACACGAACGATCAAAGGACGATATGGCTGTGGTCTCCGCCATTCTCGTGGTCCCATCGAGAGAGAGGAACATCGAGCCCGGGCAGTGTGACCGAGATCTCCGACCCAGACACTCCGCCGCTGGACTCGCTTCCGGAATAGCCAGTAAGGTCCGAACCGCCGATGGGGTAGTCAACGCCTAAGGCGGTGCGTTGCGGGTCGGCAGGAGGGTGTCGCGTGCTAGAGAGTGTCTTCGGGGTGCGTCCGACCCTCCTATTGGAATTGATCACGATTCCGCTGTTCACGGGCGTGATCGGCTATATCACCAACTGGACCGGCGTGCTCATGTTGTTCAAGCCGATCCGGTTCCACGGATTCCGGCTGCCCGGTTTGGCCGCGGTGTTTCCTTTGCTGCCCAAGCGGATTCAGGTGCTGCCGCTGTTGCAGTACGACGGGCGGATCGGCTGGCAGGGGATCGTGCCGTCGCGCGCCGACAAGATGGCGAGCATCGCCGTCGACAAAGGACTGGCGAAACTCGGGAGTGTCGCGGATTTCTATCGCGAACTGGAACCGGACAAGCTCGCTGAACATTTTGTTGAAATTGCCGATCTTCAGATTCGCGGCATTGTCGAGGAGATCCTCAAACGCGAACATCCACAGCTCTGGTACAACCTGCCGACAGGTGTGCGGGAGATGGTCCACAACCGCGTGCGGGAACAGTTGCCGGATATTCTCCGGGAACTCACCGATGAACTCGGCAAGAACATCGATCAGCTGCTGGACGTCAAGTCCATGACCATCCGCTACTTCCAGGCGCGGCCGCAGATGCTGAATTCCGTGTTCCAGGTGCTCGGTGCCAAGGAACTGCGATTCATGCAGAACTTCGGCTTCTACTTCGGCGCGCCCATGGGTCTGGTGCTGGTCGGCATCCTGCACTGGACGCACTGGTCGTCGCTGGTCGTGCTGCCGGTCGGCGGGGTGATCATCGGCTGGGTGGTCAACTGGATCGGCATCAACCTGATCTTCGAGCCCGCCTATCCCAAGTGGTGGTGCCCGTGGCGGCAGGGCCTGCTGATCAAGCGGCAGGACGAGATCACCGAGGGCTACGCGGCGCTGGTGGCCAGCGAGATCATGACCGTCGCCAATATCGGCGACGAACTGCTCAACGGCCCGCGCGCCGATCGCACCATGCAGATGCTCACCGACACCCTGCGCCCGGCCGCCGACCGCGCGCTCGGCCCGGCCCGCTCGGTGGTCAAGTTCGCCCTGGGCAGCCGGGAGTACGACACCCTCCAGGACACCCTCACCAACGAGGCGATGACCATCGCGCCCATCGCCTTCGCCGACCCCGCGTTCAACGTGCAGCAGGGCGTGCAGGTGCAGGAGTACATCGCCAAACAAATGTCGGCGCTGCCCCCGCCGGAGTTCGTGGACATGCTGCGTTCGGCCATCAAACAGGATGAATGGCTTTTGTTCGTCCATGGCGGCGCGCTGGGGCTCTTCGCCGGTTACGCTCACCTCCTGATCTTCGGAACAGGAGTCGCCACCACATGGATATGACCGAATCCTCCTCTGGCGAGGACGATCCCGCCGATCCCTCCACCGTCATCGCTGTTCGCGAGTCCGCGCCGCTGCCGGTGCCGGTGGACTCGGGTGAGCGGCGGGGTTCGGCCGGACCGGTGCGCGCCGCCACGGGAGTGGTTCGGGTGGCCATGTCGGCGGCGGTCGAGGCCAGTTTCTGGAGTCTGCACACCGCGCTCGGGGTGACCTCGGTCGTGCTGCGCGGCAGCATGGCCGGGCAGCCGCCGCGCGAGATCCTCTCCGACGCCGGCGCGCAGGTGCGGCAATCGGTCCGGCAGGCGCTGGGCGTGCCCGTGCCCGAGGACCTCGACGCCGCACCCGATTCCGGGCACACGGCGCTGCTGCGGGCCCGCGGCGCGGAACTGCTGCGCCGGTCCGCGGACTTCCACGCCGAGGACGACACCCACCATCACACCGCCTACTCGCGCATCCTGGGCGAACTCGCGCCCGACGAGGCGCGCATCGTGCGGCACCTGTACCTGGACGGGCCGCAGCCCGCGGTCGAGGTGAAGACCGGACGCAGCTCCTACCGGGGCGTGTTCAACCTGCTGGGCGAGGACGCGGCCCTGCGCTACCCGAACCGGATCGACGAGTACCTGGCCAATCTGGACCGGCTCGGACTGCTCGACGTGACCCGCGAAGCGCTGGGCAACCCCAACCGGTACCAGCTGCTCGAGGCCTTGCCGGAGGTGCGGAGGCTACTCAAGCGGGCGAGCTTCGGCACCAAGGTGCTCTATCGCACCGTCGAATTGACCTCCTTCGGTGCGGGTTTCGTCCGCACCTGCCTGCCGGTTCCCTCACTCGACCCGCAGATGCTCGAGCAGCACGGATAGATTCTCGAACCGCACGGATGGATGTCCGGCAGTGTTCACGAACAATCGATCGCCGTCCACCACCAGGGTGAACGGCGATTGTCGTTGGAGCTCAGGCGTTGTCGTCGGAGCTCAGGCGTCTTCGGCCAGTTCCAGCCAGCGCTCTTCGGTGGTCTCCTTCTCGGCCTGCACCTGCTTCAGTTCGGCGCCCAGCTTCACCAGCTTGTCCGGCTCGGTGGCCGCTTCGGCGAGCGCCGCGTGCAGCTTCTCCTCGCGGTCGGTGAGCTTCTCCAGCGCGCGTTCCAGCTTGGCCAGTTCCTTGCGGGCGGCGCGGTAGGCGGCCGAATCCGTGGCCGGGGCCGTGGAATTCGCGGCGGCGGCCGGGGCGGCGGAGCGGGCCGGGGTGGCCGGGCCCCCGCTCAGCGCGGCGCGTTTGCGCAGGTATTCCTCGATGCCGCCGGGCAGGTTGGTGAGTTTGCCGTCGCCGAACAGCGCCCAGGTGGTGTCGCAGATGCGCTCGATCAGGTAGCGGTCGTGGGAGATGACCACCATGGTTCCGGCCCAGCCGTCGAGCATGTCCTCGAGCTGCTGCAGGGTGTCGATGTCGAGGTCGTTGGTGGGCTCGTCGAGCAGCAGCACGTTCGGCTCGGCCATCAGGATGCGGGTGAGCTGCAGGCGGCGGCGCTCGCCGCCGGACAGGTCGCGCACCGGGGTGCGCTGTTTGGCCGGGGTGAAGCCGAGCCGCTCGGCCAGCTGACCGGCGCTGATCTCCTTGTCGCCCAGCATCATTCGCTGCGCCACGTCCTGCACGGCCTCCAGGACGCGCATGTCCAGCGGCAGGTCGTCGAGTTCCTGGCGCAGCCAGCCGATCTTGACGGTCTGGCCCTGGATCCGCTTGCCGGACTGCAGGTCCCGCTCCCCCGCGAGCGCGCGCAGCAGGCTGGTCTTGCCGGAGCCGTTCACGCCGACCAGGCCGACCCGTTCGCCGGGCGCGAGCCGCCAGGTCAGGTCCTTCACCAGTTCCCGGCCGTCCGGGAGGGCGAGGGTGGCGTCCTCGAGCTCGACCACTACGCGGCCCAGTCGCTTTCGCGCGAAGGAGGCCAGTTCCACGGTGTCGCGCGGGGCGGGGACATTGGCGATCAGGGCCTCGGCGGCCTCGATCCGGTAGCGCGGTTTGGAGGTGCGGGCGGGCGCGCCACGGCGCAGCCACGCCAGTTCCTTGCGGGCCAGGTTCTGGCGGCGAGCCTCGCTGGCGTCGGCCTGGCGCACGCGTTCGGCGCGGGCGAAGATCCAGTCGTTGTAGCCGCCGTCGTAGGTCTCCACCTTGCCGCCCTGCACCTCCCAGGTGCGGGTGGCGACGGTGTCGAGGAACCAGCGGTCGTGGGTGACGACCACCAGCGCGCTGCGGCGTTCGATCAGGTGCTCGGCCAGCCACTGCACGCCCTCGACGTCGAGGTGGTTGGTGGGCTCGTCGAGGACCAGCAGGTCGAGGTCGCGGACCAGGGCGGCGGCCAGCGCGGTGCGGCGGCGCTCGCCACCGGAGAGATTGGCGACCGGGGTGTCCAGACCGAGGTCGGCGATGCCGATGCCCTCGACCACGGAACGGATGCGGGGGTTGGCCGCCCATTCGTGCTCTGCGACACCGTCGGTGCGCTGATCCTCGGCCAGGCCCGCGAGGACCACGTCACCGACAGTCGCGTCCTCGGGCAGGACTCCACGCTGGGTGACGACCGCCATCCGCAGGTAACCGACCTGGCTCACCCGTCCGGAGTCGGGCTTCTCGAGACCTGTCAGCACTTCCAGCAGCGTCGTCTTGCCGCCGCCGTTCATGCCGACGACACCGATCCGCTCCCCCTCCTGAACCCCGAGGGACACCTTGTCGAGCAGCGGCTTGACGCCGAAGCTCTTGGAGACGGTTTCCAGGTTGATCAGGTTGGCCACGGGATCCTCTACGACGGTCGATTGCTTGCCCCGAGCAAGCCTACCGAGCAGCCGTGACCGTCCTTCGGTCAGCGCTTGGCGGCATCCAGCGGATCGGTGATGCGGCGCGCGCCCGGGACCGGGCCGTGGGCGGTGCGGACGCTGCGGGCGACGCCCGCGCCCGCGAGCTCGGCGGCGACGGCGACCGCGGCCTCCTCGCTCTCGCACAGGAAGGCGCAGGTCGGGCCGGAACCCGAGACGATGCCCGCCAGGGCTCCCGAGGTGACACCGGCCCGCAGGGTGCGGCGCAGGTCGGGCTTCAGCGAGAGCGCGGCGGCCTGGAGGTCATTGCCGAGCAGCGGGGCGAGCTGGGTCGCGTCGCCGGAGGCCAGGGCTTGGAGCAGGTCCTCGGGGCTGCCGAGGCGCGGCGGGTCACCGGCCTCGCGTAGGCGGTCGAGTTCCTTGAAGACGGCCGGGGTGGACAGGCCGTCCTTGGCCAGGGCCAGCACCCAGTGAAAGGTGTTGCGGGACAGCACCGGGAGCAGTTTCTCGCCGCGGCCCCGCCCGAGCGCGGTGCCCCCGTGCAGGGAGAACGGGACATCACTGCCGAGTTCGGCTGCGATATCGGACAATTCAGCCCGGCTGAGGCCGAGTTCCCACAGGTCGTTCAACCCGACCAGGGCCGCGGCGCAGTCCGCGCTGCCGCCCGCCATCCCACCGGCCACCGGAATCCCCTTGGTGATCCCGATTTCCACCAGCGGCGCCCGGCCCGCCTGATCGGCGAGCCGGACCGCCGCCTGCCAGACCAGGTTGGTGCGGTCGGTGGGGACCTCGTCGGCGCCCTCGCCGGTCACCTTGACCCGCATGGCGGCGGCCGGCGCGATCTTCAGATCGTCACTGAGCGAAAGGGCTTGGAAGACGGTGGTGAGGTCGTGGTACCCGTCTTCACGCAGGTCACCCACCCCGAGGTGCAGATTCACCTTCGACGGGGCACGCACGATCACGGGACTCGGCACAACTGACAGCACGCGCCAAGCCTAATGGTGCTCAGAGCAGCGCACCGCCGGTGGCGTCGATCCATTGGCCGGTGACCCAGCGGCTGTCGTCCGAGGCCAGGAACGCGACGATATCCGCGATCTCGGCGGGCTCGGCCACGCGATTCAGTGGTGACTTCGCCGATACCGCCGCCATGGTCGCGTCGTTGCGCAGCCAGTCGGCGTTCATGTCGGTGTCCACCACGCCCGGCGCCACCGCGTTGACGGTGATGCCGCGCGCGCCGACCTCCTTGGCCAGCACCGAGGTGAAGGCGTCGATCGCGCCCTTGGTCATGGTGTAGGCGAGCAGTTCCGGCATGCCCGCGCCGCGGGTGAGCCCGGTGGAGACGTTGACGATGCGCCCGCTGTCGCGCAGCCGGTCCAGGCCCAGCTTGGTGACGAAGAACGGGGATTTCGTATTGACGGCGAAGACCCGGTCGAACGCCTCTTCCGAGGTGCCCCCGATGGGTTCCCGGACGCCGTCGGTGCCGGCGTTGTTGACCAGGATGTCGAGGCCGTCGGCGTGGGCGTCGAAGGCGGTCCACAGCGCTTCGGCGTCGCCGGGCACGCCGAGGGGGGCGGCGAACGCGAAGGCCTGGCCGCCCGCGGCCTCGATGCTCGCGACGGTCTCCTTGGCGGCGGCCGCGTTGGCGTTGTAGTGGACGCCGACCCGGGCGCCGTCGCGGCCGAGCCGCCGCGCGATGGCGCGCCCGATTCCCCGTCCGCCGCCGGTGACCAGTGCCGTCTTGCCGGAAAGTGCGCCCATGACCTCGTCCTTCGTTCGCCGGCCACATTCTCTAGTGACCGTTACAGAAACCGACGATAACACATGTGTAGCGGTCGTTATAAAATCGCTGACATGGCCACAACCACCCGGGGTCGCCCCCGCTCGTTCGACCGCGACGCCGCCCTCGACCAGGCGCTGCGGCTGTTCTGGGAACGCGGCTACGAGGCCACCTCGGTCAGCGACCTGACCAAGGCGCTCGGCATCGGAGCGCCCAGCCTGTACGCGGCGTTCGGCGACAAGCGGAAACTGTTCGACGAGGTCCTCACCACCTACGGCACGAGTTACGGCGGCTTCGCGGCGCGCGCCTTCGCCGAGGAGCCGACCGCCCGCACCGCCGCGGAGCGCACCCTGCGGGAGGCCGCGGCCGAATACGCCCGACCCGGACAGCCGCCCGGCTGCCTGGTCATCCACGCGGGTACCAACACCACCAATCATGAAGTGCTGCAACTGCTTCAGACGCTGCGCAATGACAATATCGATGCCTTCGAGCGGCGGATCCGCGAGGACGTGGCCGCCGGACACCTGCCCGCCGACACCGACGCCCGGGCCCTGGCCCGCTACACCGGGGCCGTCATGCAGGGCATGTCGCAGGCCGCGCGGGACGGCGCGGACGAGGGTGAGCTGCGCCGAGTGGCCGCGCTGGCCATGCTGGCCTGGCCCGGCTGAATTTCTCGGACCAACCGCTTGCGTCAGGTACCCACGGGGGGTATGTTTCTCGATGTCGGGGATACCCCCTCACCGTATGAGAAGCGAGCGAAGGAGACCACCATGGCCACCAGCACCTACACCGTCACCGGCATGACCTGCGGCCACTGCGTCGGTTCGGTCCAGAAGGAGATCGGCAAGATCGACGGCGTCACCAGCGTGGATGTGGATCTCGCCAGCGGTCTTGTCACCATCGAGTCGGCCGCCGAGCTCGCCGACGCCGCTGTGATCGCCGCCGTCGACGAAGCGGGTTACGAGGTGGCCAGGTGAACGATCGACTGAAGTTCGCCGCCTTCGGTGGCGGACTGGTCGTCTTGTTCGGAGCCGCGCTCGGCATCGGCGCCCTGGTGGGCGACCGGTCCGGCGCGGCCCCGGCCGAGGCCGCCGACCACTCCCAGCACGAGACCGCCGCGCCGACCGGCCTGCAGGACAGCCTCTCCGGCTACACCCTCGGTGAGATCAGCGCCCCGGCCACCCCCGATCAGCAAGGCGCGCTGCGTTTCCGGATCACCGGACCGCAGGGCACCGTCACCCGATACGACAACCTCCACGACAAGGACCTGCACCTGATCGTGGTCCGCTCGGACGCGAGCCAGTTCCGGCACGTGCATCCCACCCGGGCCGCCGACGGCACCTGGTCGCTGGACTGGAAGTGGGCCGCGCCCGGCAGCTACCGGATGTTCGCCGACTTCTCCCCCGCCGGCGGGCCCGGCGAACTGGTCCTGAGCCGCACCGTCGCGGTCGCGGGCAATGTGACCGACAAGCCGCTGCCGCCGGTCTCCGAGACCGCCGACGTGGACGGGTACCGGGTCACCCTCGCCGGTGATCTGACCACCGCGGGCAGCGAACTGACCTTCAGCGTCACCCGGGACGGCAAGCCGGTGACCGACCTGCAGCCCTACCTCGGCGCCTACGCGCACCTGGTAGCCCTGCGAGCCACGGACCTGGCCTACCTGCACGTCCACCCCGAGGGCGAGGTCGGCAAGACCGCTCCCGGCCCCGACGTCGCCTTCCACGCGCAAGCGCCCAGCGGCGGCGAGTACCGGCTGTACCTGGACTTCCAGCACGGCGGCGCGGTCCACACCGCGGAATTCACCGGCACCGCATCCACCGCCGCACCCGCTTCGGGTGCGCCCGCATCACACGGAGGAGGTCACTCATGAGCGCCCCGGCTCCCGAGCGTTCGATCGAACTCGATATCGGTGGAATGACCTGCGCCTCCTGCGCTTCCCGGATCGAGAAGAAGCTCAACCGGATGGACGGCGTCACGGCGTCGGTCAACTACGCGACCGAGAAGGCGAAGGTCAGCTTCCCCGACTCGGTGACCGCCGATGACCTGATCGCCAAGGTCGTCGACACCGGCTACACCGCGGCCGTGCACCACACCGAACCGGTGAAAACCGAGGCGGCCGAGACCGATTCGGCCCCGTCGGCGGCGGATCTGTTGCGGCACAAGCTGCTGGTGACGCTCGCGCTGGCGGTCCCCGTGGTCGCCATGGGCATGTTCCCGGTCTTCCAGTTCACCAACTGGCAATGGCTCTCGCTCACCCTGACCGCGCCCATCGTGGTGTGGAGCGCGTCCCAGTTCCACCGGGCCGCGTGGGTGAACGCCAAGCACGGCGCGGCCACCATGGACACGCTGATCTCGCTGGGCACGCTGGCGGCGTTCAGCTGGTCGGTGTACGCCCTGTTCTGGGGCAATGCCGGAATGCCCGGCATGAAGCACCCGTTCAGTTTCGTCATCGAGCGCGGCGATTCGTCCTCGGCGCTGTACTTCGAGGTGGCGGCCACCCTGGTCACCGCCATTCTCGCGGGCCGCTATTTCGAGGTGCGGTCCAAGGAGAAGGCCGGGTCCGCGCTGCGGGCGCTGCTGGAGCTGGGCGCGAAGGACGTGTCGGTGCTGCGCGGCGGCGTCGAGACCCGGATTCCCATCGGCGATCTGCGGGTCGGCGAGGAGTTCCTGGTCCGTCCCGGCGAGAAGGTCGCCACCGACGGTGTTGTGGTGAGCGGCAATTCGGCGCTCGACATGAGCATGCTGACCGGTGAATCGGTGCCCGTCGAGGCGGGCCCCGGCGATCAGGCGGTGGGCGCGACCGTGAACGCCGGCGGCCTGCTGACCGTGCGCGCCACCCGGGTCGGCGCGGATACCCAACTGGCGCAGATGGCTTCGCTGGTCGAGGACGCGCAGAACGGCAAGGCGCCGGTGCAGCGGCTGGCCGACCGGGTGGCGGGCGTGTTCGTGCCGATCGTCATCGCGATCGCGGTGGCGGCGCTGGGCTTCTGGCTCGGCACCGGTGCGGCGGTGGCGACCGCGTTCGGCGCGGCCGTCGCGGTGCTGATCATCGCCTGCCCGTGCGCCCTCGGCTTGGCCACGCCCACCGCGCTGCTGGTGGGCACCGGGCGCGGCGCGCAGCTGGGCATCCTGATCAAGGGCCCGCAGGTGCTGGAGTCGACCCGGCGGATCGACACCGTGGTGCTGGACAAGACCGGCACCGTCACCACCGGCAAGATGACGCTGGCGGAAGCGATTCCGGCGGCCGGCGTCGATGCCGACGAGCTGCTGTCGGTGGCCGCGGCCGTCGAGCACGGCTCCGAGCACCCGGTCGCCAAGGCCGTGGTCGCCGGCGCCGCCGAGCGTGGACTCGACACCGAAAAGGTGGAGCAGTTCGTCAGCCACGGCGGTAAGGGCGTGCAGGGTCTGGTCGGCGAGCGGGCCGTGGTCATCGGGCGCACCGAGCTGATGGCGGACTGGTCGATCACGGTGCCGGAAGTCCTGGCGGACGCCAAGACTCGCGCCGAGCAGGCCGGGCAGACCGCCATCGTGGTGGCCTGGGACGGACAGGCACGCGGCGTGCTGGTCATCGCCGACGCCGTGAAACCGACCAGCGCGCAGGCGATCTCGGAGATGAAGGCGCTCGGGCTCACCCCCGTGCTGCTGACCGGCGACAATGCCGCGACCGCGCGCACCGTGGCGGATCAGGTCGGCATCGCGGAGGTCATCGCCGAAGTGCTGCCCAGCGACAAGCTGGACGTGGTGAAGAAGCTGCAGGACGAGGGCAAGGTGGTCGCCATGGTCGGCGACGGCGTCAATGACGCGGCCGCCCTGGCCCAGGCCGATCTGGGCCTGGCCATGGGCACCGGCACCGATGTCGCCATCCAGGCCGCCGACCTCACCCTGGTCCGCGACGACCTGCGGGCGGTGCCCACCTCGATCAAGCTGTCCCGCGCCACATTGCGCACCATCAAGGGCAACCTGTTCTGGGCGTTCGGCTACAACGTGGCGGCCATCCCGCTGGCCGCCGCCGGCCTGCTGAACCCGATGCTCGCGGGCGCCGCCATGGCGCTGTCCAGCGTGTTCGTGGTCAGCAACAGCCTGCGGCTGCGCCGCTTCCGCGGGTGAGCCGACACCGCGTCGACGGGTGAGTCACGGCGGCAGGTGAGTCACGGCGGCAGGTGAGTCACGGCGGCAGGCCGCCCGGATCGCACGATCCGGGCGGCCCGTCGCGGTCGTCGTCCTGCGCTTCGCTGTCATCGTGTTGAATGTCGGGTGTCCACCGCCGCCCCCTCTCGAGGAGCTTCGTTGACCACCATCGCCGAATACCTGGCCTCCGCCCAGATCCAGGCCGCCCCGGTCGACCCCGCGGCCCCCGGCGCGCCGAAGGTCACCGTCGGCGTTCCCGAAGGCTGGCAGCAGGTCCCGCCGCAGATGTTCCCCGGCTCCTTCGGCGTCTGGACCCAGCCGCCCGTCGACGGCTGGGCCGACAACGCGGTCCTCCTGGTGGCGACCTTCACCCCCGCCGTCGACCCCGCCGAACTCCTCACCCACGCCTTCGACGATGCCCGCCAGCTCCCCGCGTGGCAGGACATCGACACCGACACCGCGGACTACGACGGCCTCCCCTCGGCCGCCATCACCGGCACCTACGAGGTCCAGAACCTCACCCTGTGGGCCTACAACCGCTACATCATCGTCGACTCCGACCAGGGCCAGTACCTGGTCCAGCTCACCATCACCACCCGCAACGACAGCGACGGCAGCGCCCCCACCACCATCCTCGAGGGCCTGTCCATCTCGGCGTAGCTACCGCTCCCACACCCCACCGGCGAGAAAGCGATCCCACTGCTCGCCGGTGAACACCAACGCGGGCCCACCGGGGTCCTTGGAATCACGGACCCCGACCCCGCCCCGGTTCAGGAATGCGACCTCGACGCAGTCCTGTCCCCCGGCGCTCCGGCTGCTTTTGAACCATTCGGCTTGGGCCAGCTCATTTTTCACGCTGAATACTCCTTTGCCATCCGCCGCAGCAGGTTTCTGCTGTCGGCCTCGTTCAACGCTACGCGTTCGATGGTGGCGAACGCGGCACGATACTGGTCGACGGTGCCATCCAGCTCGAAGTACATTGCGCCCGTGTAGCTCTCGACATAGACGACAGTTGGCTCCTCGGGCTCGCCGTCATCGTCCACGGCGAAATCGAGGATCGTGAAGGGGCCGGGCGAGACGCCCAGGGGAAATCCCGCCGCGGCCGACAGGATCCGAACAGACACATTCGGCGGCATGGCCGCGAGGTGTCGGAGTTGGGCGGCCATGACCTTCGGGCCACCGACCACTCGTTGCAGCGCGACTTCGTCGATGACCAGGCGCGTGGTCGCGGGCTTGCGCTTCCTGGTGATCAGGGACTGTCGCCTGATTCGAAGATGCACCCGCCGTTCGATGGCCGTAGGCGACTCGTACGGAAAGTAGATGTGGTCCAGCGTGCGCGCGTACTCCGGAGTCTGGAACAAACCGGACACCATGTCGGGCCGGTAGATCGTGATCCGCTCGGCCGCCGACTCCAACCCGACGTACACGTTGAACCCGGCCGGAATCAGGTCTCCGTATTCGTGCCACCACGATTTCACATTGGCTTGCTGCGCAAGCCCTTTCAGCGGCTCCACATATTCGGGCGCATCGTAGATCCGGCACAGTTCTTCGATGTCGCTCAGGTGGATCCGTTCGGTCACTCCGGTTTCCAGCCTTTGCAGGCTGCCGGTACCTCGCTCGGCCAGCTTGGCCGCCTGCACGATCGACAGACCACACTGCTGCCGCAGTTCTCTCAAGTACCGCCCAAGTTGGCGGCGAGGCAGATTGCTGGAGCGCTTCGACATGACCATCTCCTGGCGTCGGCTCCGAAACCCGAATCAATTGTGCGCCGAAATCGGATGGCGTGCTGGGGAAACGCGCAGAAATCCTGCGCACGCAGAAATCCCGGTCCTTCGATCGCAGTTTCTGCTGTCCGATGTACGCATCCCCGGTTCCCCAACCACTCCGAAACCCCACCGGGAACCCGGGAGCGACCGAGATCCGCGTTCGAGAGGAGACCGTAATGCGGTGGGACACCTGGGCACTTCTGACTATCGCAGTCCTCTGCGGCAGCGTGATCCTCTGGTCCTGGTGGGGCTTCCACCACGACACCCCCGCACCGGAGCCCACCGTCCTACGACTCTCCGTCATCGGCGGCGGCCACCTCGACGTCCCCCGCCCCGAAGCAGATCCCGGACGTCATCGCCGAGGACCACGACCAAAGCGCACTCACCCAAGGCATCTCCGCCGGACGCCGCAAAGGTTCGCGGCATGACCCCCGCCGAGGTGGCCGTTCTCACCGCACTCAGCCCCGACCGCACTCTCACCGCCGCCCAAGTCCAGCTCGCCGCAACTCTCACTACCTGGCGTACGCGCAACGCCTTGGCCCATCTCGAATCCCGTGGTCTGATCGTTCCCAGTCACCCGCGCGGGCGCTGGCAGATCACCCCGCGCGGCCGTGCAGCGCTCACCTCGAAGGCGAGTAGGTTTCGTTGATCCCGTCGGGTCCGACGGCCGGTGCGGCAGCGCTGAACTGGCCTGAACCACCACTATTGCTCATGAATTGGCGACGATTCGATGATTAGCCGCAGGGTTGTGGAGGAAAAGACCAGTCAGGGTGGCGGACTCGGCGGTCGTGTCCGGTTGGCGGAACAATGGCGGTATGGATTTCGAGGATGCGGGCGGGTCTACCGAGCGGCTGATGGAGGAGCTGGTCGATCGGCTCGGGGAGAAGGCGCGCGCGTCAGTGGTTTTCGGGGATCCGATCACCGGCGACGGGGTCACGATCGTGCCGGTGGCCCGGGCGGGGTTCGCGTTCGGTGTCGTGCCCGGTCGCGGTTCCGCCGCCGACGAGGTCGTCGACGGCGGGGGTTCGGGCGGCGGAATGGAGATGCGGCCGTTGGGATTCATCGAAATCCGGGACGGTTCCGCCCATTACCGCCCGCTCCCGGCCCGGTGGACCGGCGTGGCCCTGCCGCTGGCCGGGATCGCCGCCGGCCTCCTCGCACCGTACGCCTTACGCGCCGGGCGCCGCCTCTACCGGGCGCGGCGCGGCTGAACCGGCCACCTCACCGGCGGTGAGTGCGCGGTGGCGCTGCTGCTCGAGTTCGATGAATCCGTCGATCAGGGTGTTGTAGACCCGCTCGACCAATGTCGGCTCGACGCCGTGGCGCACCGCCAGTTCGCGGAGGCGGACCATCATCCGGGCGCGGCGGTCGGGGGCGCGGACCTCGTGTTCGTCGCGTTTGAAGGTGGCGGCGCGCATCACCAATTGCTGCCGGGCGCCGAGCAATTCGATGATCTGCGCGTCGATCGCATCGATCTCGCCGCGTACTTCTTCCAGAGACATGAATTCGGACCTCTCGATTCGAGGCCACCGACGCGTCAGCCGAGCGACGCGAGACGCGTCGGCCACCGCACCGGCAGCCGACACGAACGCACGTCAGAGCCGCCGAAACCTCGGCCGCCACGACTGCGTCATCACCATCACTCGGCCATCAAACCACAGGTCCACGGCGGTCGCCGATCAGTCGAGGTCGTCGAAGGTTTCGATGTCGGTGCGGAACGATCCCCCGTCGGCGGGTGCGATCAGGACGACGAAGTCGGGCAGGGCGGTGGCGGTGGCGTCGCCCTTGTCGTCCGTCGCGCCGGGTTCCGCTTCCCAGTCCAGGAGGTGGACGGTTACGGCGTACGAGCCTGCCGGAAGGTCGATGTCGGTCGGCTTCATGTCGGCCACCGTCGACTCTTCCTCATCGAACGAGCCGACCTCTTCGATGCCGCTGATCTTGGCGACGCCCGTGGACACGAACAGGTACGGCTCGGAGGAGTTCTGCGCGTACCGCCGCTCCCGCTCGGTGAGCTCCCCTGCCGCGCCCTGCCGTACCAGCACTCCGAATCGCCCGTCGGACAGGATGTTCAGCGGCACCAGCCGACCGGCGCGGATGTGCTCGATGATCGGTTCGTCATCCAGCAACTCCGCTTCCCAGCTGTCGTAGTCGACGACATGGGTGAACGCGGCCGGATCCCACAGCGCGAGCATCCCCGAACCGGTGACCGCGGTGAACACGCGCTCGCTCGACACATCGACCGACAATCTCGAAGTCATGCCGGTCAGCATGGCAGGGCCCACCGACAGAACGCGATATCGCCCACTACCGCAAGGGAATTGGCCGGCGAGTCAGGGACAGGATCGCGGCGACAGGCGTCCGGCCATCGACACCGACGACATCGCTCCCTCCGCCGGCACGTTCCTCCGACGGCAATCTATCGGCCCGATGTGGATGTCCCCGGACCGATCACGGGGATCGCGTGGGGAACATCGCGTAGATTCCGACCATGCCCCTGGGACACCTCGGCGTCAATGTCACCGATCTCGCTGCGGCACGCCAGTATTACGACCAGCTGATGCCGCTGATCGGCTACGACAAGCTGCTGGCCGACGATACGCAGTTCGCCTACTGGCCCGCGGGCGGCAAGGTCGGCACCTATCTGTTCTTCTACCCGGCCCCGGAGCCGGGCTACTCCCCCGAGCGCGCGGGTCTTCAGCATCTCGCGTTCATGGTCCCCACCCGCGCGGACGTCGACCGGGTCCACGACTGGGCCTCGGGTCGTGGCGACGAGATCATCCATACGCCCCAGTCCTTCCCGCAGTATCCGCCGCCGTACTACGCCACGTTCTGGCGCGGGTACGACGGCGTCATGCTGGAAGCGGTGTGCCACAAGGACCGGTGAGCGGGGCCTTCACCGGGCCGGATCGGCTACGGACTCGTAGTCGGGGAGCCGGTCGGTGGCCTTCGGGGACATGATGCGCTCCATGCCGGACATCGACTCGAGCAGCGGCAGGCGGGTGACGGCGTTGCGCACGGCCATGCCCAGCCAGGTCTTCGGCACCATCAGCCGAAGGTTGGGTCCGACCTGTTGTTTGCGGGTGATCAGGGGACGGTGCGACCGCTCGTACCGGTCGAAGGCGATGCGGTGGTCACCGGCGGCGGCCGCCAGCTCCCCGGCGAGCCGGTAGGCCCCGATCAGGGCGATCTCCGCGCCCGCCCCCGAGACCGGGGAGGCGCAGTAGGCCGCGTCGCCGACGAGGACGACCCGGCCGCTGGACCACGACTCCATACGGACCTGGCCGAGCGCGTCGATGTAGGCGTCGGGGTCGGCGAGGACGCCGGCGAGCAATCCCGGTACGTGCCAGTCGCTCTCGTCGCCGAACTCGGCGGACAGCAGGGCGCGGGCGGCCTGCTGATCGCGCAGGTCGATGTCGCGCCGGGGGCTGCGGAACATGAAGTAGGCCTTGGCCTGCGGGTGGTTGCCCGATCGGTAGACGCCGGTCATGCGGCCGGGGGTGTTGAACATGGTGACCCACCGGTCGGGGCCCAGCTTCGCGTCGGCATTGCCGAAGGCGAAGTAGTGGTCCAGGAAGCGCACGTGGTCCGATTCCGGCCCGAAGGCCAGTGTGCGGACCGTGGAGTGCAAGCCGTCCGCGCCGACCACCAGGTCGAAGCGGCGGGCGGGTCCGTTCGCGAAGGTGACGGTCACGCCGTCGTCGTCCTGATCCAGCGCCGTGATGGCGTCGTCGAAGAGGTATTCGACTGCGCCGGAGGTGATGTCGTGCAGAATCCGCACCAGGTCGCCGCGCATGATCTCGACCTCGGCGCTGCCGTTCTCGTTCTTGATGCCCTCGATGTCGATGCGGGAGATCTCGCGGCCGTCGGCGCGGACGAACCGCATGCCGACCACATCGGCCGCCGCCTCGCGCACCCGCGGCATGATGCCCATCTTCTCGGCGACCTCGATCGCCTGGTCGCGAATGTCCACGCCTTGGCCGCCGGTCCGCAGCCGCGCCGCCCGCTCGACCACCGTCGGCCGGAATCCGTGGCGGGCGAGCCAATACGCCAGAGCCTGGCCCGCGATCCCGGCGCCGGAAATCAGAATTCGCTCGTTCGACATGATGACTACCCCTATCTCAAAAATACTGACCAACGGTCAGTCTCGACTGTAGGCCACTGACCGATGGTCAGTCAACGGGTAAGGTGCTGGGGCATGACCGACGACTCACGGGCCCGCATCCTGCGCACCGCGCTCACACTGTTCGTCGAGCGCGGGTATCACGCGGTGTCGGTGCGGGAGATCGCCGAGCAGGTCGGTCTGACGAAAACCGCCGTGCTCTACCACTTCCCGAGCAAGAGCGACATCGTCGCCGCCCTGGTCGAGCCCTTGCTGGCCGAGACCGAGGCCCTGCTCGAATCGATTCAGACGCTCCCGGACTCGGCCGAACGACGGTGGGCCGTGGTGGAAGGACTCATCGACACCTGGCTGCGGCACGCGCGGGTGCTGCGGATACAGCTGCACGACGAGGCGCTGTCCGCCGACAACGCGACCTATGCCCGGCTGCGCGACATCGCGCTGGCCGCCCAGGAGGTGATCGCCGGACCCGAGGCCGACTTCACCGAGCGGGTGCGGGCCACGCAGGTGTACGCCGCGCTCAGCGACCCGGTGGTCATCTTCGCCGACCATCCCGAGCCGGAGCTGCGCGCCGCGATTCTCGCGGGCGCGCAACAACTCCTGAACACGCCGCCACCCCGGCGCACCGCCACCCCCGCCCGAGCGCCCGAGACACCGCGCCGCCGTCCGGCCCGGGGCCGTCCCGGCGCGATGACCTCGACGATGGTGGCCTCCGCCCAGCGCATGCGGGATGCGGGCGACCACACCGTCGACGAGATCGCCGCCGAGCTGGGCGTGTCCCGCGCGACCGTCTATCGGTATCTCGCCACACCCACCGGCGACGGCTCCGAGACGGCAACGTGAGACATTTTTGAGACACACTCGCGAATCCGGGCGGCGAGATCGCACCGCCCACAGGCGCACCCGAATGGCGCATAGACGACTTGTCTCATTTGAGACAAGTCCACACGAGATGAGCGCGGTCACTGTCGCGCGATCAGCGGGTGCGCACCCGTGGCGGGAACCCGCGAGAGCACCGGCTCGGTAGCCGCGTTTACGGTGTTCAGCGGCCGTTCACAGGGGTAGCTGGAGGGGTGCTGAGAACTGTTCGACAAGGCCTGCCGGGACACCGCGAGGAGGGGGCGAACCCGGGCGCCGGGAGGCGGGTTGCTGCGGAGGGGGCGGCAAGCCCCCGAAAGTTCGGGGCGACTGCACGGGGGGTTTGCGGATATTCTGCTGCGTGATCGACGCCCGGCCTTGCCGACTTTCGGTTTCGCCGGGCGTTTTTGTGTTCCCTGGGAGGGCATAGTGTCAACCACCGAAGTGGCGCCGGAGCCGGTCGCCGTCGAACCGGTCGCCGATCGGCGGGTGCATCCGTTCGCGTGGAAGGGCGTCCTGGCGGTTTCGCTGGGGTTCGCCGCCGTGCTCGGCCTCCCCGCGGCTCGGATCAATTACTTCGGCGACGAGCTGTACTTCTTGGCGGCCGGGCGTCGGCTCGCGTGGGCCTACCCGGATCAGGGTCCGCTGGCGCCGTTCGTGGCGCACGTGATGGATCTGATCGCGCCGGGTTCGGTACTGGCGCTGCGCATTCCGGCACTGCTGCTGATGGCCGCCGCGGCGGTCGTCGCGGCCGCCACCGCGCGGGAGCTGGGCGCGAGCGCGCGATACCAGGTGCTGGCCGCGACGGCGTACGCGGTGTCACCGCTGGCGTTCAACCAGATGCAGCTGATCACGCTGACCTTCGACATCCCCTTGCAGGCGGCCATCATCTGGCTGCTCATCCGCTGGGTGCGCACGCGGCAGGACTACCTGCTGATCGTCGCGGGCGTGGCCGCCGCGCTGGCGTTCCAGGCGAAGTGGATGATGCCCGGCGTGTGGGCGCTGCTCGGCCTGGGCGTGCTGATCGCGGGCCCGCGCGAATTGCTGCGCCGCCCGGCGCTGTACGTCGGGACCGCGATCCTGACGCTGTCGATGGTCCCCGGCATCGTGTGGCAGGTGCAGCACGGCTGGGTGGAATCGCAGATGACCGAGATCATCGCCCAGGAGCAGTACGCCGCCAATACCGGTCCGCTGATCTGCGCCATCGAGATCGCCGTCCAGTGCGGCCTGCTCGGCGGCCTGCTCAGCATCTTCGGCCTGTGGGGCCTCACCCGGCTGGAGGCGTTGCGCCCCTACCGTTTCGCGCTGATCGCGGGCCTGGGCCTGCTGATCATCGTCCTGGTGGAGAACGGCCGCTCCTACTACGTGGCGGGCTTCTGGCCCGCCCTGGTCGGCGCGGGCGCGTTCGCGTTGAGCACGGTCGAGGCGCGAAAGCAGATCAGCAAGTGGGTCAATGCCGTGGCGGTGCTGTCGGCGGTCATGTTCACGGCGTGGATGGCCTCGATCCCGGTCCCCTACAGCTGGGAGTGGGCGCGCGACTTCACCGGCATCGACAAGCCGATCACCGACCAGGCGCAGTACTGGCAGCGTGAATCGCTCACCGGCCCGGCCGGATACGAGACCTTCACCAAGGCGGTCGCCGACGCGGTGGCCGGACTGCCGGAGGCCGAGCGCAACAACACCGCCGTGGTCGCCGCCGCCTACGTGCAGGCCAGCGCGCTGGAGGAATTCGGCCGCGACTACAACCTGCCGCCGGTGTTCAGCCCCAACCGCGGCTTCGGCTACTTCGGCCCGCCGTCGGACTCCTACCGCACCATCGTCTACCTGTCGGTGGACGGCGTGGGCGACAAGGACTTCCTGGCCCAGTTCAACTCCACCACCGAGGTCACCAAGATCAACGACCCGAACGGCCTGCCCGGCCTGGAGCGCCTGATGACCGTCTACGTGTGCCGCGAACCCAAGCACCCGTGGGCCGACGTGTGGCCGGGCCTGCAGACCCTCACCTTCCCCAGCGGAATCTGAGAGTCCACGGACTCGGCCGGCTGCGGGGAGTCAGCCTTGTTGAGCCAGACGAACGAAAGCGGCGGTATCGAGCGTCTCACCGCGCGCGGTGGGCGCGATACCGGCCGCGGTGAGACGGTTCTCGGCCTCCGCGGCCGAGCCCGCCCAGCCCGCGAGGGCCGCGCGCAGGGTCTTGCGGCGCTGCGCGAAGGCCGCGTCGACCACGGCGAACACCCGCTGCCGGAAGGCGTCGTCCTGCGGCCAGGGCGCGTCGTCGAACCGGTCGATGCGGACCAGCCCGGATTCCACCTGCGGCACCGGCCAGAAGATCTGGCGGCCAACGGTTCCGGCGCGCCGCACGCTGCCGTAGAAGCCCGCCTTCACGCTGGGCACGCCGTAGATGCGCCCGCCCGGCGTGGCCGCCAGCCGATCCGCGACCTCGAGCTGCACCATGACCAGCGTGGTCCGGATGCTCGGGAATTCGGCCAGCAGGTGCAGCAGCACCGGCACCGCGACGTTGTAGGGCAGGTTGGCGACCAGCGCGGTCGGCTCGGCCGGCAGGTCGGCGTGGGTGACCTTCATGGCGTCCATGGGCACCACGGTGAGCCGGTCCGCGAGTTCGGGAGCGCGCGCCCCGACGGTCTGCGGCAGATGCGTGGCCAGCGTCGGATCGATTTCGACGGCGATGACGCGATCCACCACGTCGAGCAGGGCGAGTGTCAGCGATCCGAGCCCGGGCCCGACTTCGAGCACGGTGTCTCCGCGTGTCACGCCGGCGGTGGCGACGATGCGGCGCATCGTATTGGCATCGTGGACGAAATTCTGCCCCAACTGCTTGGTCGGGCGGACCCCGAATCGCTCGGCGAGCTCACGCACTTCGGCGGGGCCCAGCAGGGCGGCTTTTCCACGACCGGCGACTTCGGGTTCGGACATTCTGGAAAACCTATCAAGCTGGGCGGATCACTCGCGCCGACACCCCGGTCAGGACACGGTCGGCGCGGCGCGGATGCGGTCGGTGAGCTCGCCGAGGCCGGCGCCGCGGTCATCCGCCGCAGCGCCGCTACGGCGTGGCGGACGCGCGCGTCGGACCAAAAACCCCATCACTCAGGGCTTTTCGCCCCACGCCCGGGTAGCGTCGCCACCCGGCAACCACGACCTTGGAGGAGAGTGCATGCCCGCTCGGCGGATTCGACGGTTCGTTCTGGGCGCGACGCTGGTGACCGCGGCCGCCACCCTGCCCGCGGGCCCGGTGCACGCGGAAGCGCCCGTCGCGCCGGATCGGTTCACGCATCAGACGCTGAACTGGCAGGCATGCAATGACAAGATCCTGGACAAGGCGGGCGCGCAGTGCGCGGGCGTGGTCGTCCCGCTCGACTACGCCGATCCCGGCGGCCGCACCCTGACCCTGGGCATCTCCCGGGTCCAGGCCACCGATCCGGAGCGCCGTCGCGGCATCCTGCTGACCAATCCGGGTGGTCCGGGCGGCCAGGGCCTGCGCATGCCCGCCAACTACCTGACGAACCTGTCCGACGACGTGCGCGCCCAATACGACATCATCGGCATGGACCCGCGCGGCATCGGCCGGTCCGACAAGGTCAACTGCACGATCCCGATTCCCACCATTCTGTTCTCGGCGGGCTTCGACGTCCTCGGCTTCGCCCGCGACGCCACCGTGGCCGCGGCCATGGCGAGCGCCTGCGTGGCCACCGACCCCGGCAAGATCCGCCACATCACCACTCGCAACACCGCCCGCGACATGGATGTCATCCGGAGCGTGCTGGGCGAGCAGAAGATCAACTTCTTCGGCGCCTCCTACGGCACCTACCTGGGCGCGGTCTACACCCAGCTGTTCGGCGACCGCGTCGACCGGATGGTCCTCGACTCCCCCATCGACCCGGACCGCTACTACATCGGCCTCTACCAGGACATGGGCGCGATCAACGAATGGGCGCTCGACGACTGGGCGACCTGGGCGGCCCGCCACGACGACCTCTACCACTTCGGCACCACCCCCGAGGCGGTGCGCGGCTGGGTCGAGGACCTGATCCGCCGGTCCGCGGGCCACGAGATCTACGGCAGCGGCTTCCTCGTCGACGAGCACACCATCCCGATGATTCTGGTTGCGCTGCTGCCCAATCCGCAGTTCAACCCGAACCTCGCCGAGATCCTCACCATGGTGGCCAGCGGCGTCGCGGGCGGCCCGATCGACATGGACGCCCTCCAGGCCAAGATCTTCTCGGTGGTGCCGCTGGACGCCGCCGCCATGGCCGCCATCATGTGCGGCGACAAGGCCGCGCCGCGCGATCCCGCCTGGTACTACAAGAACGTCGAGGCCACCCGGGCGTCGCAGCCGGTGTTCGGCGCGTTCGCCAACAACATCACCGCCTGCGCCTTCTGGCCGGATCCGGTGGAGCAGCCCACCGAGATCGGCAACGACACCCCGGTGCTGATGCTGGCCAATGTCCACGACACCCGCACCGCCTACTCCGAGGGCCTGGCGCTGCACGCGAAACTCCCGAAGTCGCGACTGATCACCCTGGCGGACACCAGAATTCACGCGTCGTTCCGCGACGATCTGAGCCCGTGCGTGAACGATGCCGTGAACACCTACCTGGCCACCGGCGTCCGCCCGGACGCGGACATCACCTGCGCGCCCGACTACAACTGGTTCCCGAAGTAGCCGGTCCGGGCCGGACCGCCCCGGCTCAGGGCAGGGTGGGGGTGGACAGGATGCGATCGGTGAAGGCGCCGATCGCATCCCACATGGCCGGGTTCAGCTGGGTGTGGCTGCCGGTGCCGACCACGGTGGAGAAGTCGACCCCGTTGGCGGCGAACTGCGCGGCCAGCGCGGCGTGCAGCGGGGAGGGCACGGTGGTGTCGGTCGCGTTGACCAGCAACAGGATCGGCGCGTCGTAGCCGTTGACCGGCACGGTCATGTACTGGTTCATGGCGGTCTGGAACGCGGGATCGTTGAGCGGCCGCGACAGCATGTCGCCGATGCCCATGCCCTCGACCTTCTTCATGATGTCGAGGAAGCACAGACTCTGCGACTCGTCGAGCGCCTGGCGGCCGCGCTCGGTGAGGAAGCTGTCGACGTTCGCCTGCGGGTGGGTGGCGCGCAGGCCGGCCAGCATGCTGACCACGAAACCGTTGACCGCGGTCCCGGCCTGGCCCGGGATCTCCGGCATCCACGGGCCGACGAACGGGGTGATCTTCTCCAGATCCGATTCCGGGTCGACGGTGATGGTGCCGCGGAAGTCCAGATCCGGTGCGGTGGCGGCCTGCAGGTGCGCGGTGCCCAGTGCCGCCTGGCCGCCCTGTGAGAAGCCGGTGACCGCCCAGCTGCGCGACAGCGAGGGATTCAGTGCGCGAGCGGCTTTCAGCAGGTCGATGGTCGAGCCGGCCTCGGTGCTGATCTCGAGGTACGGGTGCGGGCCGGTGTCGAAGCGGCCCAGGCCGAGGTAGTCGGGGGCGACCACGGCGAAGCCCTTGTTCACCAAGTACTGCAGGAACTTGTCCTCGGTGGCCCGGGTGATGTGGGTGGTGTCGGTCTGACCGCCGCAGCCCGGTCCCATGCCGGAGGTGCCGTGGTCGTAGGCCATGATCGGCCAGCCGCCCTCGGGCGCGGGGCCGGGCGGAACGAACAGCGCGCCACTAGCTTTCACCGGTTCGCCGTTGGAGCGGGTGGTCCAGTAGTCGATGAAGGTGCCGTCGGACAGGCCGCGGAAGCCGTCCGACGCGGGCGTGGTGGCGAAGGCGGTGCCGGGATAGGCCTGTGCCGGAGCGCCGGGGATCACCAGCAGGGCGCCGGCGGCCGCGAGAGCCGTCGTGCACACACGAGTACGCCAACCAACCGAACGCATGAATCCTCCATCAGATCCCGACCCTCATTGCCCGAACACATACGGCGAAGGAGTTTATCTACTGGACTGTCGTTCAAATATGTGAACACTCTGGCAAATAGCCGAGGAGTATCCGGCGCACACCCCATTGACGGGCTTTGAAACTTGTTCTAATTTCTCGCCATGTCGAGCAGATACGAAGGTCGTCGAGTCATTGTCACCGGAGCGGGATCGGGCATCGGCCAGGGCGTGGCCCTGCGCCTGCTCGCCGAGGGGGCCCAGCTGGTCGCCGCGGATGTGAACGAGGCCGGACTGGCCGCCACCGTCGACGCCGCCCCCGCCGCGCAGCGCGAACGCCTGCGCACCCTCACCATCGACATCGCGGACCAGGACTCGGTCCGCGCGGTCACCGCCGAGGCCCTCGAATTCCTCGGCGGCCTGGACGTTCTGGTCAATGCCGCGGGCATCCTGCGCGCCGCGCACACCCACGAGATGCCGCTCGAGGACTGGAACAAGGTCATCTCGGTCAATCTGACCGGCACCTTCCTGATGATCCGGTCCGCCCTGCCCGCGCTCATCGAATCCGGCCGCGGCGTGATCGTGAACTTCTCCTCCACCTCGGCGTTCGGGTCCAACCCGTATATGGCGGCGTACTCCGCGTCCAAGGCGGGCGTGAACGCGCTGACCCACTCCATCGCGCTCGAATACGTGAAGAAGGGCCTGCGCGCGGTCAATATCGTGCCCGGCGGCATCAGCTCCGGCATCACCTCCGGTCTGGCGCTGCCCGCCGACGCGGACTGGTCGCTCATGGCGCGGCTGCCCGGCTGGATCGAGGGCGGCGCGCTGGGCAAGCCGGAGGACATCGCGGGCGTGGTCGCCATGGCCGCCTCCGACGACGGCCGCTACATGACCGGCACCGAGCTGCGGGTCGACGGCGGCGCGCTGATGTAGCGGGCCCGATTTCAATCGGGACCAGTCGGTACGGAGTTAGGCTGGCAAGCACTTCCTAGCCACGAACATCGGACCCGGACGGAGAGTCATGGGAAACCGGCGGAGTTTCGGAGTGCTTGTCGCCACCGTGGGATTGACAGCGGCGGTGGGATGCGAGTCCTCGAAGGACTCGGGTGGATCGAAGGAATCCACCAGCGGGTCCCCGGAATCGAATGGATCCAAGGAACCGGCGTACGCCGCGACGCTGCGCCCGCTCATCACGAAACTGATGAAGGACAACGTCATTCCGGGCGCCGTCGTCATGATCACCTCGCCCAAGGAAGGGAACTGGAAGGCCGCCTTCGGGACCGGGACCCTCGGCGAGGACGACCCGATCAGAGTGGACGACCATTTCCGGATCGGCAGCAATACCAAGACCATGACCGTCACGGTCCTCATGCAGCTCGCCCAGGAGGGCAAGCTCTCCCTCGACGATCCGATCGACAAGCACTGGCCGGGAGTGCCCAACGGCGACAAGATCACCCTCGCCCAGCTCGCCGAAATGCGCAGCGGCCTCTACAACTACACCTTCGACCGCGACCTGAGCGTCGAGGTCGACAAGGACCCGCAGAAGGTGTGGACCCCCGAGGAGCTGCTGGCCATCGCCTTCGCGCACCCGGTCCGATTCCCGCCGGGCGAGAAGTTCGAATACAGCAATACCAACACCATCCTGCTCGGTCTGGTCATCGAGAAGGTCGCGAAGATGCCCCTGGCGGATGCCCTACGCCAGCGCATCTTCGAGCCGCTCGGGCTGAAGAACACCTCGTTCCCGGCGGTGACCGACTCCTCGATCCCGGATCCGCACCCGCAGGGCTACACCTTCGGCACCATGGTCTCCACCATCGACACCTACGCCCTGCCCCCGGACCAGCGGGCGGCGGCGCTGGCGGGCACCCTGCAACCGAACAACTCGACCACCTCGAGCCCCTCCTGGGCCTGGGCCGCCGGGGCCGCGATCTCGACGGTGGAGGACATGACCACCTTCACCAAGGCGCTCGTCGAGGGCAAGCTGCTCGACGCCGAGTTCCAGAAGATGCGGATGGACAGCATCCAGCCGATCAACCCGGACCTTCCGGCATTGGCGGGATACGGCCTGGGCCTGGTGCGATTCGGTGAACACCAGTTCGGGCACGACGGCCAGCTCCCGGGCTTCATGAGTTACATGGCGTCGGACCCGGATTCCAAGCTCACCATCGTGGTCGCCACCAACCTGGCGGCGGTGCCCTCGGGCGACGGATCGGCCCTGGTGCTGGTGAAGGCCATGCTGCCGACCTTCTACGGCCCCAACGTCCTGTCCGGAAACGATCCGGCACAACGCGATAGCGGTACCAGCACCACCGCCGCCTCGCCTACCGAGTCGACGCCGTGGACGACGACACCGCGGTAATCATCGCCGGAGCCGGACCCGTCGGCCTGACCGCGGCCATCGAACTGCGCCGCCGGGGCGTACCGTGCCGGATCCTCGACCCGCTGCTCGAACCACCGCAGTACGCGAAGGCCGTCGGCATCCAGCCGCGCGCGCTGGAGGTGTTCGAGCAGATGGGGGTCGTGCGGGAAATCCTCGACGCCGCAATACCGTTGCGCGGGCAACTCGCCTATGTCAACGGCGAACCGGACGGGCGGATGGAGCTGACGCTGCCGCCGGACGTGCCGTTCGGATTCGTCGGGCTGCCGCAGTACGAGACCGAGCGGATCCTGCGGGACCGGCTGACCGGACTCGGCGGCGTCATCGAACGCGGTACGCGGGTAACGGCTTTCGCACGGGACGCCGACGGGGTCACGGTCACCTCGGAGAACGGGAGCGGCGCCGCGACCACGCGCGCGGGGTATCTCGTCGGCTGCGACGGCGCGCACAGCACGGTCCGCAAGGCGCTGGGATTGTCGTTCGAAGGGGCCGCGTTCGCCGAGCAGTACATGCTCGGCGATGTGGAACTCGGCTGGAACATGCCGCGCGGCTACAACATTCGCGCCAGCCACCGGACCGACGGCGTCGTCGACGACGTGCTGGTCTGCATCCCGCTGCCCGGCCTGCACCGGTACCGCATCTCCATGCTGCTGCCCGACGGCCACTCGGGCGAGCAGACCGGCGACAGCGTCGAGCACGGCTTCACCACCGGGTGGACGCCCGAAATCGACGACCTGCAAGCGGTCGTCGACCGGCTCGCCCCCGAACCGGCGCGGGTCTCGCATCTGCGCTGGTCCTCGGTCTTCTGGATCAGCCACCGGATCGTCGACTCCTACGGTCACGGCAGGGTTTTCGTGGCCGGCGACGCCGCCCACATCCATCCGCCCACCGGCGCGCAGGGCATGAACACCGGCATCCAGGACGCGCACAACCTGGCGTGGAAACTGGCGCTGGCCGTCCGCGGCGACGCCTCCCCCGCCCTGCTCGGCTCCTACGACGCCGAACGCCGCCCGGTCGGCGAGGAGGTCGTGGGCCGCACCGTCCGCAGCGCCCGCGAAGGCATCGGCGCGGACTCCACCGACCCCGAATACGTGCTGCGCCGCGAAGCCCAGCTACTCATCGACTACGCGGGCAGCCCGATCGTGGCGGCCTCCCCCGCCGACGAACCCGCCCCGCGCGCCGGGGCCCGCGCTCCCGACGCCCGCGGCCTCACCCGCGCCGCCGTCGCCTTCGACCTCCGGCTGCTCCCCTTGCTGGACGGCACCCGCCACACCCTGCTGTTGCACGCGGACGACACCACCGCCGACTCCGACCTGCGCGCGCTGGAAGAGCTGGCCACCACCGCGATCGCCGCCGCCCGCTGCCACCTGAACGTGTATCTGATCGCCACCCCCGGCGCCGTGGCGGACGCGACGACCCTCCCGCTGATCCGCGACACCGCAGGCGAATTCGCGCGCGCCTACCGGGCGGCGCGGCGCTCGGTCTTCGTCATCCGGCCCGATGGGTACCTGGGCTACGCCCGGCGCGCGGCCGACATCGCGGACCTGATGACCTATCTCGAATCCACTTTCCGCTGACCATGCCGCGGGAGAGATCTTCGGTAACACCCTGATTCGCGGAACCGACATCCCCGGTGAGTGTCCGCTGTCCGCAGTCGCGGGACAGCCGTTCGACCCGATCGATGTGGCTGTCCGGACCGATGAGGGGTCCTGACTAGCTGATTCCCAGCCGCGACGTGCACGCGGGCCACGCACCCCAGCCCTGGCGTGCGCGGGTCACCTCGGCGATGGCGATCTGCTCCTCGCGCGTGGCCATATCGGCGCGAGGCGCGTAACGGGTGCCGCCCTGCCGTTCCCAGGTGCTCTGGTCGAACTGGATGCCGCCGAAATAGCCGTTGCCCGTATTGATCGCCCAGTTGCCGCCGGATTCACAGCTGGCCAGGGCGTCCCAGGTACGGCCGTCCTTGACCTCCGGAACCTCGGTGCCGGGCTTGGCGCCGCGGCGCACGGTCTTGGGTTGCGCGGGGACGATCACGGTGGACTTGATCGGATCCTTGCCCGCCTCTTGGCCGTTCACGATGGAGACCGCGAAAGTCACGTCCTGCGTGCCCGGTACGCCCGCGTTCTCGACGATCGTGCGGCTCATATTGAGCGACTGATCCTCGATGGTGTTCTCCGGCGGATCCAGCGGCACCCGCTCGGTGCGGTTCTGCACGATCTTGCGGGTGACGGTGATCTTCATGCCCTCGGTGAGCGGGGTGTTCGCGGCCGGGACCACGAAATCCTGATTCACCAGCGGGCGGCCCTGCACCTGGAGCAGTTCCCCGACGGTCGGCGCGGCCAGCCGGACCAGGGCGGGGGCGAAACCGTTGTCGCTCAGCTCGACCGTGCGCGGGTTGGTGATCAGCAGCTGCGCGCCCAGCAGCGGCAGCGGCGTCGGGCGCGCGGGCGAGGTGTAGACGTCGCCGGGCAGATTCAGCTTCACCACGGCCTCGGCCACGGTGAGCGCGGTGGTCCACGCCTTGGACGGGGTGCCGTCCACGATCAGCGAGACCTCGCGGGCGCGGTTGAGCGTGATGGTGGAACCGTCGCTGATGCGCGCACCCGCCGACGGGGACACGTCGTCGCGGCCGGAGATGCCGTAGCCGGCGTCCGCCAGCGCGCCGCGCACATCGCCGCGCATGGTGGACTCGACGAAATTCTTGCCGTCGACGACGAAGGTCACCTGTTTCTTGCTCATGATGGCGACGCCCGCACCGACGATGAGCGTGACGAGCATCGCCGCGATCGCCCCGTACAACATCGGGGAACGCGACGAGTTGATCTTCGCCAAAGCGTGCATCGGAAATCCCGGCATGGTCACAATACGATAACGAGGGGGTCAGTGAATCACAACCACTCGCGGTAGTGCTGCGGGAACGAGGGTCACGACCCGGTATCGAACCGCAGGTGAATCACGATCGCGGCAGATCTTAGTGAGCCAAACCACACCAATTCAACTCGTGCCGATGGCAACGCGGGAATCGCGCGAAGACGAAAAAAGGTGCGGTGGCCGCGTTTCCGCGGCCCCGCAGATCCTGTAGACCGGGCGTCAGATCCCGTAGACGCGGCGCGCGTTCGCCGTGGTGATCTTGGCCAGCTGCGCCGGATCCTGCTCCCGCAGCTCCGCCAGCGCGCGCAGCGTGTACGGCAGCATGTAGGACTCGTTCGGCGCGCCCCGGAACGGATGCGGCGTCAGGTACGGCGCGTCGGTTTCCACCAGAATCAGTTCGTCCGGAACCAGTTTCGCGGCCTCCCGCAATTCGTGCGCATTCTTGAAACTGACCGTGCCCGAGAAACTCAGTACGAAGCCCTGTTCCACGCACGCCATCGCCATGTTCGGGTCCGAGGAGAAGCAGTGGAAGATCACCTCGTCCGGCGCACCCTCGTCGATCAGCACGGCCAGCAGGTCGTGATCGGCCTCGCGGTTGTGGATCATGAGCGGCTTGCCCAGCCGTTTGGCCAGGTCGATGTGCCAGCGGAAGCCCTCGACCTGCTCCTCGATATCGGCGCAGCCCTCCAGTTTGCCCGGCCAGTAGTAGTCCAGGCCGGTCTCGCCGACCGCGACCACGCGCGGATCGGCGGCCAACTGCTCCAGCTCGGCCTTGGCGGCGTCGTCGAGGTGGTTGGCGCGGGTCGGATGCAGCGCGACGGCGGCGTACACGCGGTCGTCCCAGTGGGCGGCGCGCACCGCGAAGCGGGCCGCCTCCAGGTCGTCGGCGACCGTCACCAGTTCCCGGACGCCGACCGCCCGGGCCCGGTCCACCAGCGCCGCAACCGATTCCGGATCGGTGGCCCCGCAGGCGTCGATGTGGGTGTGCGCGTCGATCAGCGGTGACAGCGGCTCCGGCGGCTCGGGCGCAGGTCGGCGGCTACTCATGGACGGGGATATTCACGCGAGCGACGTAGGACACGCAGATAGAGTAGACACACCATGAGCGCATCCGATCGCCCCGCCTTTTACGTCACCACGGCCATCGCGTACCCGAACGGCGCACCGCACATCGGGCACGCCTACGAGTACATCTCCTCCGATGCCCTGGCCCGCTTCAAACGGCTGGACGGCTTCGATGTGTTCTACATGACCGGCACCGACGAGCACGGCCAGAAGGTGCAGCAGGCCGCCAAGGCCGCCGGGCTCTCGGAGCAGGAGTACGCCTCGCGCAACTCCGACGTCTTCGAGAACATGGACAAGGCGCTCGACATCTCCTTCGACCGCTTCATCCGCACCACCGACGAGGACCACCTCGCCGCGTCGGTCGCGATCTGGGAGCAGATGGTCGCCGCGGGCGATATCTACCTCGACACCTACGCCGGCTGGTACTCGGTGCGCGACGAGGCGTTCTACACCGAGGAGGAGACCACCGTCCTCGAGGACGGCACCCGCATCTCCACCGACACCAAGACCCCGGTGGAGTGGACCGAGGAGTCGAACTACTTCTTCCGCCTGTCCAAGTACCAGGACAAGCTGCTCGAACTGTACGAGACGCAGCCGGAGTTCATCGCGCCCGCGACGCGGCGCAACGAGATCGTCTCGTATGTGAAGGCCGGTCTGAAGGATCTGTCGATCTCGCGCACCACCTTCGACTGGGGCGTTCCGGTGCCCGGGCACCCCGATCACGTCATGTACGTGTGGGTGGACGCGCTCACCAACTACCTCACCGGCGCGGGCTACCCCGACACCTCCTCGGGCTCGTTCCAGAAGTATTGGCCCGCGGATCTGCACATCATCGGCAAGGACATCTCGCGGTTCCACACCGTGTACTGGCCCGCGTTCCTGATGAGCGCCGGAATCGCGCTGCCGAAGCGGGTTTTCGTGCACGGCTTCGTCAACTACAAGGGCGAGAAGATGTCCAAGTCGGTCGGCAATGTGGTCGACCCGATGGAGCTGGTCGACACCTTCGGCTTGGACGCCGTCCGCTTCTTCCTGCTGCGGGAGATCTCCTACGGCCAGGACGGCTCCTACAGCGAAGAGGCGATCATCGGCCGGATCAACTCCGACCTGGCCAACGAGTACGGCAACCTGGCCCAGCGCTGCCTGAAGATGGTCGGCCGCGACTTCGCCGGTGTGGTCCCCACCCCCGGTGAGTTCACCGAGGACGACAAGGCCCTGCTGGACCGCGCCAACGGCCTGCTCGAGAAGGTCCGCGCCGAATTCGACCAGCAGCAGATCCATCTCGGCCTGGAACAGCTGTGGCTCACCCTCGGCGAGACCAACCGCTACTTCTCCGCCCAGGCCCCCTGGACCCTGGCCAAGGCCGGCACCCCCGAGGACACCGCCCGCGAAGGCACCATCCTCTACGTGACCATGGAAGTCCTGCGCATCGTCTCGATCCTGGTCCAGCCGGTGATCCCCGCGTCGGCAGGCAAGATCCTCGACCTGCTGGCCGCCCCCGACCGCACCTTCGCCGACGTCTCCACCCCGCTGGTCCCGGGCACGGCTCTCCCCGAGCCGGAAGTCGTCTTCCCGAAGTACGCGACCCCCAAGTAATGCGAGATCCGGTGCCGCCCGCCCCCCTTCGGCGGGCGGTCACCGAGTCGTCACACCCGTATCCACCACGGGTGGAGATTCCCCTCCGAACTCCACCAGCACCGGAACGGGAATGCCGCGAGAAAACGCGAAACTGCCCGATCCGAAGCACGGGCTCGGACCGGGCAGCAGCAGTTTGATCTCGCCGAACAAGCATCCGGCCCCGTCGCGGCAGGGTCAACCCGCAGAGGTCGCACGAATTGGGGCACTCACGCTCGGCGCCGGGTCGGCCCGGGGCGTGAGCATGAACAACTGGTACGGGCAGTTGTCGGGATGCCAGGCGTTGTAGGAGCGCATGGTCAGCGCCATCTGCCCGCCGGTCTCCGGGTCCCGCACCAGAACCAGTGAATCGTTGAACTGCTCTTCACTGAGGTCGGTGGTCCAGAATCGCTCGAACTCCGGATTCACCCGGCAGGTTTCCAGAATCTGCGCGAGCCGCTCCGGAGCGACGGTCCCCGGCGCGTTCACCCGCAGGATGAACAGCAGCCGATGCACGATCAGCTCCCAGTTGATCAGCACCTCCCGCGCGATCGGCTCGGTCATCATCTGCTCGATGACATTCGCGGGCCGCTCGGCATCCGCGTGCGTGGGAAGCAGCCACGGAAACGCCTCCCGCGCGGCCTGATTCGCCGCCAAGATCTCGTACTCGGGCGTCCGGTGATAGAACGCCGGAAACGGCAAAGCCTCCAAATGCTCGATATCCTCGGCCCGCAACGCCGGCGGCCACACCCCCGCCTCCACTGCGGAGGCCATCGGCAGCGCCAGCGAAGCCATCTTGCGCAACAACCACGCGGGCGCGTCCATGGCCCGGGACCAGTCCGCCAGCCGCTCCGGCGACATGGGGCGTTCACCGTTCTCGAGCTTGCGATAGAGGGACAGGCTCACGAACATGCGTCGCGCCACGTCGTCCTGGGTCAATCCCAGATGCTCGCGCCGGTAGCGCATGAACATGCCGAGCATGGGCTGCTCCGGCGCGGGCCGACTCTCACCGGACACCATCGGTCCACCTCCTCGGGGCGGGTCAGTCGATCGCGAAAGGGTCGACAGTGGGGGTGCCGGGCGTGCGCGGCGTGAGCATGAACAGCTGGTAGGAGCAGTCCTGAGGGAGGGACGGGTTGTACGAGCGCATGGTGAGGGACATGATCTCGCCGGATTCGGGATGACGGACCTGCACCAGGGAGTCGTTGAACAGTACTCCTCCATGGGGGTGTTCCACATCCGCTCGAACTCCGGGTTCACGCTGCAGGTTTCGATGATCTGCGCGAGCCGCTCCGGGGCGATGATGCCGGGCGAGAGGACACGCAGTCCGAACACCAGCCGATGCGCGATGGTGTCCCAGTTGACCAGCAGTTCCCGCATCTCGGGGACGGTCAGCATCTGCTCGATGACGTTCACCGGACGCTCCGCGCCGGCACCCGCGGGCGCCAGCCACGGAAACGCCGCCGTCGCAGCCTCGTTGGCCGCGAGCACCTCGTATTCCGGGAAGCGGTGGAAGTACGCGGGGTACTGGAGGGCCCGCAGGTGGTCGAGGTCTTCCTGACGCAGTTCGGGCGGCCAGGCCCCGCGGGCGATCGTCATGATCTTCGGAACCGCCAGAGTGACCATCTTCTCGAGCATCCACATCGGCGCTTCGGTGGCGACGCACCAGTCCTCGAGCCGCTCCGGGGTCAGCGCCCGCTCGCCGCTCTCCAGCTTCCGGTAGAGGGAGAGCGAGACGAACATGCGCCGCGCGATCTCCTCCTGGGTGATGCCGAGGGTCTCGCGCCGGTAGCGCAGGTACATCGCGAGCAGCGACGGTTCGGGTTCGATGTCCATCATGCGAGCGCGAAGGGGTCGACGGTGGCGGTGCCGGGGGTTCGCGGCGTGAGGACGAACAGCTGGTAGGAGCAGTCCTGGGGGTGATAGGCGTTGTAGGCGCGCATGGTGAAGTGCCTGATCTCGCCGGCTTCCGGATCGCGGACCAGCATCAGCGAATCGGTGTAGAGGTCCTCGTCCATGGGGGTGTTCCACATGCGCTGGAACTCCGGATCGGCGTGGCAGGTCCGGATGATCTGCGCGAGCCGTTCGGGGGCGACGACGCCGGGCGAGAGGACTCGGAGGGTGAACAGCAGCCGGTGCGCCACGGTGTCCCAGTTGACCAGGGACTCACGCGCTTCGGGCACGGTCATCATCTGTTCGATGACGTTCACCGGGCGCTCGGAACCCTCGGGCGCGGGGGCCAGCCAGGGAAACACGGCGGTCGCCGCCGAATTGGCCGCCAGCACCTCGTATTCGGGGAACCGATGGTAGAAGGCCGGGTAGGGCAGGGCGTGGAGATGATCGAGGTCTTCCCGACGCAGCACCGGCGGCCACACTCCCCGCGCCACCGTCGCGATCTTCGGCATCGTCAGCGAGACCATTTTCTCGAGCATCCAGCTCGGCGCGTCCATGACGGCGCACCAGTCCGAGAGCCGCTCGGCGGTGAGCGCGCGTTCCCCGCTCTCGAGCTTCCGGTACAGCGAGAGGCTGACGAACATGCGCTTGGCGGTTTCCTCCTGGGTGATGCCGAGCGTCTCGCGCCGATACCGCATGTAGATCCCGAGCAAGGGTTGTTCGGGGATCGAGTCGAACACTCCTAGCACCTGTCGTCCACCCTTCCGGAAATCTTCCGTCAGCCTACGGTCCGGTGCAGGTCACAGTGACGCGGGACCCGGTTGAGAGGACAACCGCAGGAGACTGATGGCATGCGATGTCAATACCGGGGTGGGGCGGCTTCGGCGGGGGCTCGATAATGGGGATCTGAAGTGTTGACAGTTCAGTCAGGGAGGTTTGGATGCGGGGTTGGGGTGGGTCGGCCGCGGGGTTGCAGCGCACGGACTTCGATCAGCGGCATCGGGCCGCCCGGGAGGCGGTACTCACCTCGCAGCGGGGGCGGTTGCTGGAGGCGATGGTGGAATGCGTTGAGGGGAAAGGGTATTACGCGGTCACATTGAGCGATATCGTGGCGCGGGCCCGGGTATCGCGCAGTACGTTCTACGAGCACTTCAGCAATAAGGAAGAGTGTTTCGTGGAGGCGGTGCGGACGGCTTCGGACATCATCGCGACTCGGATCGCCGATGAACTGGGGCAGTTGCCGACCGATGCGGGGGCGCACGAGCGGATCGAGTCCATCGTGGTGACATTCTGCGAAACCGTGGCCTCCGAGCCGGATTTCGCGCGGCTGATGCTGGTCGAGGCGTTCAAGGTGGATCAGCAATCGGTGGCGCTGCGGGATCTGTCGGTGGATCGGTTCGCGGATCTGTATCGCGCGTTCTATGCCGAGGCACGGGTGACCGATCCGAGCCTGCCGGTGATCGCGAACGAACTGTTCGCGCTGATCCCGGACGCGATCGGGGAGCGCACGCGGCGGGTCATCGTCGCCGAGGGGGCGCATCGGGTGCCCGAATTGGCGCCGCTGTTCGTGGAATTCGTGAACGCGGTATTGGGGCTGCCCGCACGCGCCTGACGCGTGAACTCACTCACAACAGGGGGCCTCGTCCTGTCATATCCGGACCATGCCGAAGGCGCATGACCGAGGATAGCCGGATGTTCACTTGCATTGCCGGAGAAGGTCAAACCCCCATTTCAGCGCGACCTCGGCGAGGCTGGCTGCGCTGAGGGCTTTTCTGTCACTGCCAGTAACAGTAAGTGACTGTTCACCTTTCGTCTCAGACGGTTACACGGAACGCGACAGTTCCCCAAGCTGGTTACCCTCGGGTAGCCTCAGCGCATCCGAGCTTGACGATCACAGTCGATCACCTTTCCCCCCAACGCTTTTCAGCCTCCCCAGTTTCAGGAGTCCCCTGTGCCGCAATCTCGATTCGAATCGATCGGCGCCTATCTGCCCGAGAACCGGGTCACCACAGCAGAACTCGTCGCGCGATTGAAGGAGGCTCCCGAATTCGATCTCGAACGAATTACGGGAGTCAAGGAACGCCGCTTCCGCGACACGCGCCCGGAGAGCCGCGAGGATTCCTTCGCGCTCGCCATGAAGGCGGTCGAGGACTGCCTGTCCAGGTCGTCGTACGCCGCGGGCGATCTCGACATCATCATCTCCACCTCCATCACCCGCAGCAAGCACGGCACCAAGATGTACATGGAGCCGTCCTTCGCCGGCACGATCGCCCGCGCCATCGGCGCCCGCGAGGATGTCATCGCATTCGATCTCTCGAATGCGTGCGCCGGCATGATGAGTGGCGTCTACATTCTCGACCGCATGATTCGCAGCGGCGCCGTGAAACGCGGCATCGTGGTCAGCGGTGAGGCCATCACACCGATCGCGGAAACCGCGGTCAATGAAATCTCCAGCAAATACGATCTGCAATTCGCCTCGCTCACCGTCGGCGATTCCGGCGCGTGCGTGGTGCTGGACGAAGCCGTCGACGACAACGACGTGATCCACTACATCGAACTCACCACCGCGTCGGAGTTCTCCCACCTCTGTCTGGGAATGCCGAGCGACAAGTCCAACGGCGTCGCGCTGTACACCGACAACCGGAAGATGCACAACGAGGCCCGGTTCCTGCTGTGGACCGACACCCAGCGCAATTTCATGGAGGCGCAGGGCTTCACCTTCGCCGACGAGGGCTTCGACTACATCGTCCACCACCAGTTCGGCGCGGCCGCGATCCCGTTCATGAACGCCATCGCCGAACGCGAATTCGGCCACCCCATGCCGCCGGACCTGAATGTCATCGAGAAGTACGGAAACACTTCCAGCACTTCCCATTTCATCGTGCTGCACGATCAGCTGAGCCAGCAGAACCTGGCCGCCGGATCGAAGATCCTGATGATTCCCGCGGCGTCGGGCGTCGTCGGCGGATTCCTGTCCACCACCATCTCGTCGCTGAAGGTCTGAGGTACCGCCATGGGTGTGCGCATCAAATCCACCGGAATCGCCCGGGACACCGACACTTTCAGCATCGTGGAGCTCAGCGGCCGGGCCGCGCGCCGGGCGATGGAGAGCGCCGGGGTGGAGCCCGGACAGGTCGGGGTCATGATCAACGCGGGCATCTTCCGCGACAGCAATACCGTCGAGCCCGCCGTCTCGGCGTTGATCCAGAAGGCCGCGGGCATCGGCCTCGACTACGTGAAGGAGGACCCGCGGTCCTTCTCCTTCGACCTGATGAACGCCGGCACCAGCGTGCTCAATGCCGTGCAGGTGGCCCAGGCGGTGCTGGCGACCGGCAGCGCCGAGCACGTGCTGATCGTCTCCGGTGACACCCACCCGTCGATGACCCGCGCGGCCGCAGACGACGAATTCCCCTACGCCACCGCCGGCGCCGCGCTCCTGCTGGAGCAGACCGGCGAGCCCGAGGGCTTCGGCCACGTGCACACCCGGGCCGCCGCGGGCACCCCCGGCCTGGAGTCGTACGTGGACACCGAGACCATGGGCGACCGCGGCCGCGGCCTGATGACGGTGGACCGTGAGCCGGACTACCTGGACCGGCTGCTCACGGTCGCCGCCGACGCCGCCCGCGCCGCCCTCGCGGGCGGTGACGTGGAGGAGACCACCACCGCCCTGATCGCCGCCACCCCGAGCGGCGACTTCCCGGCCCGCCTGGCCGAGGAGCTGGGCATCGCCCCGGACGCGGTGTTCCTCCCGGACCTGTCCCAGGGCGACCCGCACACCGCGTCGCTGTCGCTGGCGTATCACGCTGCCGCCCAGGCGGAATCGCTGACCGGGTACCGCGATGTGCTGTTCGTGGCGGCGGGCGCGGGCCCGTCGGCGGCCGCCGTCGTGTACCGCCTACCCGCCGTGGTCGGGGCCGCGGCGTGACCACCGCGACCTATTGGCAGGCCATCGACCGCTTCCGTGCGGTGGTGGCCGCCGATCCGGACCGTGAGGCGGTGATCTACCCCGCGGGGAAGACCGCCTCCGGCCTGCCGGACTACCGCCACCTCACCTACCGTGAGCTCGACGAGTGGTCCGACACCATCGGCCTGCACCTGGCCGCCGCCGGGGTGGGCCGCGGCACCCGCACCATCGTGCTGGTGCTGCCCAGCCCGGAGCTGTACGCGATCATGCTGGGGCTGTTGAAGATCGGCGCCATCCCGGTCGTGATCGATCCGGGCATGGGTGTGCGCAAGATGCTCAACTGCCTGCGCGCGGCGAACGCGGAGGCGTTCATCGGCATCCCGCAGGCGCACGCGGCGCGGGTGCTGTTCGCCAAGTACTTCCGCAATGTGCGGGTGACGCTGACCGTGGGCCCGCGCTGGTTCTGGGGCGGGCCGACCCTGCGCAGCTGGGACGCCCCGGTGACGGCGAGCCGGTTCGGCACCCGTTTCCGCGGCGACGCCGCCGGTCCGGTCGGCGCGAAAGTGGCTGCGCGACTGGAGGAACTGCTCGCCTCCGTCGCCGACTCACGGCGGCCGTCCGGTGAGCACCGCGCCCCGTTCGACGCCTTCACCCTGCGTGAGCGGGTGCCCGCGCCCGCCGACGAGGTGCTGCTCATCGCCTACACGACCGGCTCGACCGGCCCCGCCAAGGCGGTGGAGATGACGCACGGCAATCTCAGCGCCATGGTCGAGCAGGTGCACGCCGCCCGCGGCCGGGTGGAGCCGGGCACCTCGCTGATCACGCTGCCGCTGGTCGGCATTCTCGACATGCTCCTCGGATCCCGGTGTGTGCTGCCGCCATTGGTGCCCAGCAAGGTCGGTTCCACCGATCCCGCGCACGTGGTGGACGCGATCAACCGGTTCGGGGTGAAGACCATGTTCGCCTCCCCCGCCGTGCTGATCCCGCTGCTGCGGCACCTGGAGACCCACCGGACGCCGGTGCCGACGCTGCACAGCATCTTCTCCGGCGGCGCGCCCGTCCCGGACACCTGCATCGCCGGGCTGCGCCGGGTGCTGCCCGCGGACGCGGAGGTGTACGCCGGGTACGGCTCCACCGAGGCGCTGCCCATGTCCACCATCGAATCCCGCGAGCTGCTGGCCGGTCCGGCCGATCGCGCCCGCCTCGGCGAGGGCACCTGTGTGGGCCGTCCCGCCGAAGGCGTGCGCGCGCGGCTGGTCGCCATCACCGACGACCCGATCCCGACCTGGGCGCACGCGCAGGCCCGCGAGACCGAGCTGGCCGCCACCCGCGGCATCGGCGAACTGGTGGTGGCCGGGCCGAACGTGAGCACCCGCTACTACTGGCCGGAGTCGGCGAACGCGGCGGGCAAGATCCAGGACGGCGAGACGGTGTGGCATCGCACCGGCGACCTGGCCCGCATCGACGGCGAGGGCCGGATCTGGTTCTGCGGACGCAAGAGTCAGCGGCTGCAGACCGCCGCGGGACCCATGTTCTCGGTGCAGGTGGAGCAGGTCTTCAACGCCGTGCCCGGCGTGGCCCGGACCGCGCTGGTCGGCGTGGGCGAGCGGGGCGCGCAGCGGCCGGTGCTGTGCGTCGAGACCGAACCGGGCGCGGATCCCGCGGCCGTGACGGCCGGGCTGCGCGCGCGGGCGGCCGAATTCACGGTCACCGCAGCGGTTTCCACGTTCCTGTTCCACCCGAAGTTCCCGGTCGATATCCGACACAATGCCAAGATCGGCCGCGAGCAGCTCACGGTCTGGGCGGCGGAGCGGCTCGGAAAGGACGAACGACGATGAAGGTGCTGGTACTACGGGCGATTCCGGTGCTGGGCTGGCTGTATCTCGCCGTGGGCGTGCTGCTCGCGGCGGGGGATCGCGCCCCGGAGAACCGGCTGCTGCGCGCGGTGTTCTGGATCGACGCGTTCCTGAGCGTCGTGGTGCACGCGGCCCAGATCCCGGCCGCCCTGCGCGCCACCGCGGACAGCGGGCACTCGCCGGTCAAGACGGCGGCCATGACACAGATCTTCGGGATCACCTGGTGGAAGACGCAGGAGGCCGCATGACCACGCAGCGCTCCCGGGCACGCGGAAAGGACAGGGCGTGAAGGCATTGGTGACGGGCGCTTCCGGATTCCTGGGCGGGGCGCTGGTGCGCCGCCTGGTCCGCGACGGCGACTACGAGGTGGCCATTCTGGCCCGGCCGACCAGCAACCTGCGCGATCTGTCGGAGGTGCTGGATCGGGTGGAGGTCGTCACCGGCGACCTCACCGATCAGGGGTCCCTGGACCGCGCCACCAAGGGCGTGGACGTGGTCTTCCACAGCGCCGCACGGGTGGACGATCGCGGCACGCGCGACCAGTTCGTCGCCGAGAACGTCACGGCCACCGAGAATCTGCTGCGGGCGGCGAAGCGCAATGGCGCTGCGCGGTTCGTGTTCGTGTCCAGCCCGAGCGCGCTCATGGACCGCGACGGCGGCGATCAGGTCGATATCGACGAATCGGTGCCGTACCCGAGCCGCTACCTGAACCACTACTCCGAGACCAAGGCCGCGGCCGAACGCCTGGTCCTGGCCTCGAATACGGACGGGTTCACCACGTGTGCGCTGCGGCCGCGCGCCATCTGGGGCGCGGGCGACCGGTCCGGGCCGATCGTGCGGCTGCTGGGCCGGGCGGGCGAAGGGTCGCTGCCGGACCTGTCCTACGGCAGGCAGGTGTACGCCTCGCTGTGCCACGTGGACAATATCGCCGAGGCCTGCGTGCTGGCCGCGCGCAGCGAGAACGCCGGCGGCAAGGCGTATTTCGTCGCCGACGCCGAACGCACCGACGTGTGGGGCTTCCTCGGCGAGGTGGCCACCGGTCTCGGCTACCCGAAGCCGACCCGGCAGCCGAATCCGAAGGTCCTCGCCGCGATCGTGGCCACCATCGAAACCGTCTGGCGCATACCGTTCGTCGCCACCCGATGGTCGCCGCCGCTGTCCCGGTACGTGGTCGCGCTGATGACCCGCACCGCGACCTACGACACCTCCGCCGCCGCCCGCGATCTCGGCTACCGGCCGATCGTGGACCGCGAGACCGGCCTGGCCGGTTTCCTGACCTGGCTCGAAAGCCAGGGCGGCGCGGTGGCATTGAACGCGCAGATCTAACGCATCGAGACGATCCAGGCAGGTAGACCCATGTTCCGCCGTCCCATCTCCCCCACCGAACTCATCTACTTCCCGATGCGGGATCTGGCTCCGCCGTTCCTCATGCAACTGGTGGTGGAGGGCACGGGCAGCATCGACCCGGAGACGCTGCGGCGCGCGGTCGCCACCGCCGCCGCCGCGAACCCGGGCGCGCGCCTGGTGCGCGACGGCCGCCACTGGGTGGACAGCGGACGCGCACCCGGCGTGCGCGTGGTCGAGCACACGCTGCGCTACCCCGCGCTGGAAGCGGATCCGGTGCTGACCAGCCCGATCGGGCCGACCCCGGACGCCACGGTGGAGGTGCTGCTGCTCACCGGCACGACCACCGCCCTGGTCTTCCGGGTGTTCCACGGCGTCATGGACGGCATGGGCATGGTCATGTGGACCACCGACGTGCTGCGGGCGCTGCGCGGCGAGGAGCCGGTGGGCGCGGCCGACCCGATCGCCGACGCCGAACTGGTGAAGCGGATCGGCGCGCCCGGGCGGCCCACCCTCATGCTGCCGCGCTTCCGATCGGCGACCGGACACGGCCGCCAGGAGCGTGGCGAGCACCGGCATCTGTTGCGCACCAGGACCATTCACGCGACCGGGCCGGGCACACTGATGCGGGTGGCGGCCATGTTGGCCGATGAGGGCGGGCCCGTCTCGCGGATCATGATCCCCGTCGACATCCGACGCCACGACCCGGAGCTGCGGTCGACCGCGAATCTCGCGCTGCCGCTGTTCCTGGACGCGCGGCCGGGCATGGACTGGCGGCAGCTCAACGAGATCAAGCGCGCGGGGCTCGCGGAGAACCGCGAACTGAACCAGATGGACAACGGCGGGCTGAAGTACCTGCCGCAGGCCGCCGGACGCGGACTACTGCGCGTACTCAACGCCCTGGGCTCGCGGACGGGCCTGAACCTGGCCTCCGCCACCGTCTCCCACATGGGCCGCTACGACCTCGACGCCCTCGCCGTCCCCGGTTTCGCACCCACCGCCATCAAGGTGATGCCGCAGCACAGCGTCGCCATGCCACTGCTCATCGGCATGACCGAATGCGGCGGCCGCACCGAGCTCACCGTCTCCGCGCGCAGCGGCCGCGGCGTGCCCGAACGCCTGGACGCACTACTGGACCGCATCGTCCGGACGCTGGAAAGCGAACTCGCCCAGCAACCTTCGACCGCTCACAACTAGGGACCGAGCCCACCGGGGTGTAGCGGCGACGCCGCCGAGCGAGTCCGGCCTGGCCACAGTGCCCCGCCCGCCGCGCTCACCCGCTCGCGCACAACAGGATCGGAGTGCCCATGACCACCACCGGCAATTCCACCGAGGCCACCGGAGCTGGGATCGAGGGCGACTCGCCCGGCGCCACCGGCGGGCCCGCCCAGCCGACCGACTACTCGGCCACAACCGAATCCGGGGCGGCCGGCGGACAATCGCGCGGTGGCGCGGCATCCGGTGATCACGCGGCGGTCGGCGGTCTCGTCGCCGCGTGGGCGCGCGTGGTGGTCGCCCGGCCGAAGACCGTGCTGGTGGTGGCGGTGTTGTTCGCACTGGCCTGCGGGGTGTTCGCGACCGGACTGCAGCAGCGGGTGAGTTCGGCGGGATTCGTGGTGCCGCGCAGTGAATCCACGGAGGTGGACGCCTGGGTCACCGAGCGGCTCGGGCCGCAGAATCCGGATGTCATCGCCGTGTACACCGCGCCCGAAGGGCAGTCGCTGGCGGATATCGGGCCACGGGTGACAGCGGCCATCGCGTCCATCGACCCGGCGCTGTTGCGGCGGCCCGTCGAAAGCTATTGGAGCAGTGCGCGATCGCAGTATCTGCGGTCGGCCGACGGGCGGCAGGCGGTCGCCGTGGTGTTCTCGGCGGGCGACGACAACCAGCGGGTGGCCGAGTATCCGAGAATCGCTGCCGCGCTGCGGGTCGACGGGCTCGACACCAAGCTGACCGGGTACAGCGCGCTCGCCGACACGATCAGCACGCAATCACGGGACGATCTGGTACTGGCCGAATCCATTTCGATCCCCTTGACGGCGTTGGTGCTGGTTCTGGTGTTCGGCGGTGTGGTGGCCGCCGCGCTGCCGGTGGCGATCGGCACCCTGGCGGTGATCGGGGCGCTGGGCGCGGTCGGGCTGATCGCGAGGCTCACCGAGGTCAGCGTGTTCGCCATGAACGTGGTGTCGCTGCTGGGGCTCGGATTGGCCATCGATTACGGGCTTTTCATCGTCGGACGGTTCCGGGAGGAACTCGCGCGCGGAACCGGCGTGGAGGCGGCGGTGACCCGCACGCTGGGCACGGCCGGGCGCACGGTGCTGTTCTCGGCGCTACTGCTCATGTGCGCGTTCGCGGGGACGTTCGTGTTCCCGCTGGCGGTGCTGCGTTCGCTCGGGATCGGGGCGATCGCGGCGGTGGGGCTGGCCGCCGCGCTGTCGGTGACCGCGCTGCCCGCCATCCTGGCGCTGCTCGGTCCGCGGATCGGCAAGTGGAGCTGGCGCGCGGACGCCTTCGATCGTTCCGAGGCTCGGGCGCAACGGTTCTGGGGTGGCGTCGTCACCGCGGTCATGCGGCGGCCGGGCGTGATCGCCCTCGCCGTCGGCGCGATCCTGCTGGTGCTGGCCGCGCCGCTGACCGGTGTCCGGCTCGGCGACATCGACCACACCGCCCTGCCCGCGGGCAATGAAACCCGGGTCGCCGTCGAGGAACTGACGGCGCACTTCCCCGCCGCCAATAGCGGGGCCACCATCCTGGTCCGCGAAACCGGCGGCGGCACACCGACTCAGGCCGTGGTCAGCCGCGCGCTGCGGGAGATCGGCGGCGTCCCCGGAGTCCGGCAGGCGCTGGCCCTCGATACCCGCGACGACACTGTCATCGTGCACGCCGCGCTCGCCGCCCCGGACCGCTCACCGCGCGCCCAGGGCATCGTGCGCGACCTGCGGGACCTGCATCCGGACGGACTCGAGCTGCGGGTCGGCGGCGAAAGCGCCACCACCGTCGACAGCATCGCGGCGGTACTCGATCGGCTCCCGCTCATGATCGCGGTCATGGTGGCCGTCACGCTGCTCATGCTGGCGGTGGCGTTCCGCTCGATCGTGTTGCCGCTCAAGGCCGTCCTCATGGCCTTCCTCAGCCTGGCCGCCACCTTCGGCGTGCTCACCTGGATCTTCGATCAGGGGCATCTGGCGGGTGCGCTGCACGTCAGCGTCGGCCCGCTGTCCGCGGGGATGATGGTCCTCATCATCGCGGTCGTGTTCGGGCTCTCCACCGACTACGAGGTGTTCCTGCTGTCGCGCATGGTGGAAGCGCACGACGCGGGCGCGGACACCGAGACCTCGGTGCGCGTCGGAACCGTGCGGACCGCGCGCGTGATCACCGCCGCTGCGACGCTGCTCGTGCTCATCACCGGCGCGTTCACGCTGTCGCCGCTCACGCCCATGCGGTTTCTCGGCCTGGGCATGGTGATCGCGCTGATCATCGACGCCACCCTGGTCCGCATGCTGCTGGTCCCGGCGCTGGTGAAACTGATGGGGCCCGCCAACTGGTGGACCCCGGGTCAGGGACGGAGGCGGACCGGCAGCGCGGTGAGTCCCCGCACGATCAGCGACTTGCGCCAGGACAATTCGGTGTCGGTCGCGAGCACCAGGTCCGGGTAGGCCGCGAGCAGGCGGGTCAGCGCGACCCCACCCTCCATGCGCGCCAGCGGAGCGCCGACGCACCGGTGGACGCCGTAGCCGAAGGCGAGATGATTCTTGTCGGCGCGGTCCAGGTCCACCCGGTGCGGGTCGTCGAAGCGCGACGGGTCGCGGTCGGCGGCGGCCATCGACACCAGAACCCGCTGACCCGCGGGGATTTCGATGCCGCCGACGGTGACCGGGGCGGTCGTGTAGCGGAAGGTGCCCTCGCCGGCCGGGGACTCGAAGCGCAGGGCTTCCTCCACGAAATCCGCCATCCGGCCCGGGTCCGCGGCGAGAGCGGCCCGGACTCCGTTGTCGGTCAACAGGATCGCGACGGCATTGGAGATCAGGTTCACGGTGGTCTCGAAACCCGCGATCAGCAGCAGGAACACCATGCTGATCAGCTCGCGGTGGGAGAGCCGGTCGCCGTCCTCACTGGCCGAGATCAGTTCGGACAGCAGGTCATCGGCGGGCGCTTCCTGCTTGGCGCGGATCAATCCGTCGATATAGCCGAGGAATTGGCTGACGGCGGCGCCACGGGCCTCGGGGGTCTCGTCATTGGAGACCAGGGTCGTGGACCAGGCGCGGAAGCTGTCGCGGTCCTCGTTGGGCACGCCCAGCAGTTCGCAGATCACCAGCATGGGCAGCGGGAACGCGTAGCGGTCCAGCAGATCCTGCTCGGTCGCGGCGTCCTCGGCCAGCCCGGCCAGCAGACCGTCGGCCAATTCGGTGATGCGCGGGGCCAGTTCGCGCACCGCGCGACCACTGAACGCGCGATTCACCAGGGCCCGCAGCCGGGTGTGCTCCGGCGGGTCGTAGAACAGCATCATGTCGCCGAACATGGCCGCGCCGCCGGCATCACCACCGAGCGCGGCCTGCGCGCCCGGCGATTTGAGAGCCTTGCTGACGGCGGGATCCAGGAAGACGGCCTTCGCCGCTTCGTAATCGGTGACCAGCCAACCGGTCCCGCCGTCCGGGAAGCGCACGAAATGCGCCGCGCCGCGCGCCCGCAACAGGTCGTACGCGTCGTGCGGCCGCTGATAGAAATCGTCGCTCAACTCGAACGGTTCCAGCACCAATTCACTTGCCGGAGCGGCCGTCTCATGCACCATGAACGGGGACTGTAACAGCGGCCCGCCGGGCCGGGCGCGGCATCGGCGCACCCCTTCCAGTGGGCACACTGGCCAGACAATCGCGGGCCGAACACCGACCCGCACAGTGCTATTCGGCGGAACGAGACGCCAGCACCGCGTCGTACAGCTCGCGACGCGACGCCCCGGTGGCGGCGGACACCTCCGCGCACGCGTCCTTCAACCGCAGCCCCGACTCGATCAGGGCTTCGACCTGGCCGACCAGATCGGCGGGCTCGGCCGAAACGGGCTGCGCGCCTTCGAGAACCACGGTGATCTCACCGCGCGCCCCCTCGACGGCCCAGGCGGCCAGCTCCGCCAGCGTGCCGCGCACGACCTCCTCGTAGGTCTTGGTGAGCTCCCGGCAGACCGCGGCGCGGCGGGTCGGGCCGAGCACCTCGACCGCGTCGGCCAGGCAGTCGGCGAGCCGGTGCGGGGCCTCGAAGAACACCACCGCGCGGGCTTCCGAGGTCAGCGTGCGCAGCCACTCCTTGCGCTGCCCGGACTTGCGGGGCGGGAACCCGTCGAAACAGAAGCGTTCGACGGGCAGGCCGGACAGGGCCAGCGCGGTGGTGACCGCGGACGGCCCGGGCAGGCAGGTGATCGGCAGGCCGTGCTCCACGCACGCCGCCACCATCCGATAACCGGGATCGCTCACCGACGGCATGCCCGCGTCGGTGACCAGCAGCACCGTCTTCCCGGACTCGATCTCCTCGAGCAGCATCGGGATGCGCGCGGTCTCCACGTGGTCGTAGAAGCTCACCACCCGGCCGGAGATCTCCAGCTCGAGCGCCTTCGCCAGCGACCGCGTCCGCCGGGTGTCCTCGGCCGCCACGATGTCGGCGGTGGCGAGCGCGTCCCGCAATCGCCGCGAGGCGTCACCGATATCGCCCATCGGCGTCGCCGCCAGGACCAGCCGGCCCGGCGCACCGGACCCGGCGCTCATCTGTTCCGCTGTTCCACTCCGAGACACCCGCCGAACCTACCGGCGCGGGCGCGCGAACCTCGGCCGGGGGCCGCCACCGGAGTGGCGGCGGCTCACCGGAAGGCGACTCGAGGGGCGCGACCGCTTACGATCGACGGCGTGACCCAGGTAACCGACGTGCGACCGTCAGCGGTTCAGGCGGAGACGGCGGCGCTGTCGAGTCCCGCTCCGCTGGCGCCCTCACCCGATTTCGGGCCCACGGACTGGGCGCGGGGCTGGGTGGTCACGCTGTTCCTCACCGCGATCGCGGGCATCACCCGGTTCCTGCTGCTGAACTATCCGACCGACCTGCACACGCCGGTCTTCGACGAGAAGCACTACGCGCCGCAAGGCTGGCAGGTGCTCACCAACGGCGGCGTCGAGGACAACCCGGCCTACGGGCTGGTGGTGCACCCGCCGGTCGGCAAGCAGATGATCGCGCTCGGCGAGGCCATCTTCGGATACGGGCCGTGGGGCTGGCGGTTCACGGCCGCCGTCTCCGGAACGCTGCTGGTGCTGCTGGTGATCCGCATCGTGCGGCGGATGACCCGATCCACCCTGATCGGCGCGTTCGCGGGCATCCTGCTGATCTGCGACGGACTCACCTTCGTGTCCTCGCGCATCGGCATGCTCGACATCTTCCAGGCGCTGTTCGTCACCGCGGCCTTCGGCTGCCTGGTGGTGGACCGCGACGACATCCGCGCCCGCATCGCGCTGGTCGCCGCCGAGGGACGCATCGACGACACCGAATACGGGCCGCGGTTCGGCGTGCGCTGGTGGCGGTTCGGCGCGGGCCTCATGCTCGGACTGGCCTGCGGCACCAAATGGTCCGGCGCGTACTGGATCGTCGGGTTCGCGGCGCTGTCACTGGCGTTCGACCTGGCCGCGCGACGCGGGTATCGGGTGAAGAAGCCGTGGGAGGGCGTCGCCCGGCGCGACCTCGGGCCCACCGTCTACGCGCTGATGGTCGTACCGGTGTTCGTCTACCTCATGTCCTTCTGGGGCTGGTTCGCCAGCGAGACCAGCTACGACCGGTACGCGGTCGGGTCGAAGGTCGGTCGCGGCGGGGACTTCTCGTGGGTGCCCGGCGCGTTGCGCGGACTCTGGTACTACGGCGGCGAGGTCCTCAACTTCCACAAGGAACTCACCAACTCCGCGGGCAATCACCATCCGTGGGAATCCAAGCCGTGGACCTGGCCCATGGGACTGCGGCCGATGCTCTACTACTACGCCGACACTAATGTCAGCGGGTGCGGGCAGGCCGCCTGCGTCAAGGCGGTCATGGCGATCGGCACGCCCGCGCTGTGGTGGGTGGTCTTCCCCATGCTCGGGTGGGCGCTGTGGCGCAGCATCGTGCGGCGCGACTGGCGCTACGCCGCCGTCCTGGTCGGGTACGGGGCGGGAATCCTGCCCTGGTTCCTGGACCTGGACCGGCAGATGTACTTCTTCTACGCGGTGCCGCTGGCCCCGTTCCTCGCCATGGGCGTGGCGCTGGCGCTCGGCGACATCCTCGGCCACGCGCCGCCCAGCGGACGGCGGCTCTCGGGCGCGCCGGGCTGGCAGATGTTCACCCCGCCCAGTGAACGACAGGGGCTGGGGCTGCTGCTGGTGTGCCTGTACCTGGCGCTGGTCATCGCCAATTTCATCTGGCTGTGGCCGATCCTGACCGGTATGCCGATCACACCCGGCAACTGGCACGACCACCTGTGGCTGCCCAGCTGGAGGTAGGACCGACGCTCGGCGTCGACCGCCGGAAACTATGGCGCCGTGTCGTTTTCGCCGAGGGCGGCGTGCAGATAGCGCTCCGCGGCATCGTCGTCCAGACCTAGTCGCCTGATCACCGCCACGTACTCGGTGGCCGCGCGGCCCGCCAGGTCGCGGGTCGGGTCGCCCGAGGACGCGATGAAAGAGCCCAGCCGCCCGCGGGTTTCGAGCATGCCGTCCTGCTCCAGCTCGCGGTAGGCGCGCGCCACCGTATTGGGGGCCAGTTTCAGCGTCGCCGCCAGCGCCCGGACCGTGGGGATCTTGGTGCCCGCGGCGAGCTCACCGGAGCGCACCCGGGCGATGATGCCCTGGCGCAGTTGCTCATACGGCGGGACCGTCGAGTGGTGGTCGACCGGGATGTCCAGCATGGCTTCATCACACCTCGTCACGCGACAACGGGCAGGACAGGCAGCGCGGACCGCCACGGCCGGAACCCAGCTCGGAGCCGGGGATGCGCAGCACCTCGATTCCGGCGTCTTCGAGCCGCGCGTTCGTGTTCTCGTTGCGTTCGTAGGCCACCACCACGCCGGGGGCCAGGGCGAGGGTGTTGTTGCCGTCGTCCCACTGCTCCCGTTCGGCGGTGACGCCGTCCAGGCCGGTGTCGACCACCCGCAGCTTGCCGATGCCCATGGCCTCGGCCGCCACCCGCAGGAAGGGGTCGGGACCGGAGATGCTCACGCCACCCTCCTCCTTACGAATGGTGAAGGCGCACAATTCGTCCTGGATCGCCGGATACATGACCACGGCGTCGACGTCGACCATGGTGCAGACCGTGTCGAGATGCATGGTCGCACGGGTCTGGGCGATCGGCACGACGAGCACGGTGTGGGCCAGGTCATCCTCGAAGAGACTGCGCGCCAACGCTTCCGCCCCCGCGGCGGTGGTGCGCTCACCCACCCCGACCGCGACCACGCCCGGGGACAGCAGCAGCACGTCGCCGCCCTCGATGGGGGCGGTGTGCGATTCGTAGGCCCGGCGCACACCCAGGAAGCGGGGGTGGAAGGCGTAAATCAGGTCGGTGAGCGAGGTTTCGCGGGCCCGCGCGGGCAGCGCCAGCGAGGTGATCGCCACGCGCGGGCCGACCCAGAACGACGAGTCCCGGGTGAACAGCAGGTTCGGCAGCGGATCGATGACGAAATCGTGGCCGTGATGCATGCGGCGCACCAGCGAGGTGGCGTCCTGACCGAACGGCAGCTCATCGAATGTCATGCCGGACATCAGGATCTGCGCCAGCTCCGGGGCGGGCACCCGGCGCAGGTGGGAGGCCAGCTCGTCGGCCAGCACGTGACCGAGCCGGCGGGCGTCCACGGCCCCGGAAATACCCTGGATCCGGGCGGCGCCGCTGCCCTGGATGGTCTCGGTGAGCACATCGGCCAGCAGCAGCACCTCGACCCCGCGGCCGCGCAGCACGTCGGCGAAGATGTCGTGCTCCTGCTGGGCGCGCTCCACCCACGGAATGGCGTCGAACAACAGCTGATCGTTGTTGCGCGGGGTGAGCCTGCGCAGCTCGTCGCCCGGGCGGTGCAACAGCACCGTGCGCAGTGCGCCGACCTCCGAGGTCACGGAAAACGGTCGCGCCGTGGGTGCGGCCTTTGTTCCCATGACACGACGGTAGTTGCCCGCGGCACGGATGGCATGCAATTCGCACCCGGGAAAACCTCGAGTCGCCCCGGTGAATCCTCCGGTCGCCGGGTCGCCGCGGCCGGAAACCTGGAGTAATGTTCAGGAATGCAGACCGCGTCGTGGCAGGCGAAGGAGCTGACCCCCGGTCAGCTCGCCCAGCGAGCCGGAGTATCGGTGTCCGCCTTGCACTTCTACGAACGAGAAGGGCTGATCAGCGCCCGCCGGACCAGCGGCAACCAACGCCGCTACTCCCGCGAGACCCTGCGCCGGGTCGCCTTCATCCGCATCTCCCAGCGGGTCGGCATACCGCTCGCCGAGATCCGCCGCGCCCTCGACAACCTCCCCGACGGGCGCAACCCCAGCCGTCGCGACTGGGAGACCCTGTCCACCACCTGGCGCGCCGATCTCGACGACCGCATCGAACAGCTGGTGCGGCTGCGCGACAACCTCACCGGATGCATCGGCTGCGGGTGCCTGTCGCTGGGCGTGTGCAAGATCTTCAACGCCCACGACCACCTGGGCGACGAGGGACCGGGAGCGCGGGTGCTCGACACGCACGCGGCCGAGAACTGCACCAAGCCGGGCGTCTGCGAGCCGACCGCCGATCAGATCTGACCCGGTCGGCCGATCCGCCGCACCGGGTCCGGCCTACCGCCAGGCCCGACCCGCCGGTCAATCCGCCGTGTTCGCACCCGTCACTTCGTCCTGCCGCCCGGACTTCGACTCCGGCCTGGGCAGGAAGGTGGTGAACAGGTCGTTGGCGCGACGCATGGCGAACTCGTACGGCCAGGCGAACTTGCGGGCCCACCAGTAGCCGAATCGGATGTCGAACTGGGTGTGGATCAGGTAGGTGCCCTTCTCCACGCCGCGCAGGATCGTCTCGGCCACCTCGTCCGGCGACTTGGCGTGGCGGCGGAAGCGCTTGATCCAGGCCTGGATTCGCGGGTCGTCACGGTCGACGCCGACGATGTCCACGGTCTGCACCAGCGGAGTGTCGACCGCGCCCGGCACCACCAGGTGGACAGTGATGTCGTGGCGGGCCAGATCGAAGCGCAGCACCTCCGAGACACCGCGCAGACCGAACTTGCTGGCGCTGTACGCGGCGTGCCAGGGCAGCGCGAGCAGACCGGCCGCGGAGGACACGTTGACCAGCGCCCCGCCCCGCCCGGCCTCGACCATGGGCGGCACGAAGTTCTCGATCACGTGGATGGGACCCATGAGGTTCACATCCACCATGCGCTTCCAGTGCTTGTGCTCGAGGTTCTCGACGGTGCCCCAGGTGGAGACGCCCGCGATGTTCATCACCACGTCGAGCGAGCCGACCTGCCCGTGCACCTTCTCCGCGAACGCGGTGACGGCCTCGTAGTCGCTGATGTCGAGGGCGGTGGCCACTTCCACGGCGCCGCCGCCGGAACGGATGGATGCGACGGTGGCGTCCAGCCCCTCGGCGTTCACGTCGGTGAGCACCAGCCGGGCGCCCTTGCGGGCCGCCGCCAGCGCCGTGGCCCGGCCGATGCCGCTCGCCGCGCCGGTAATCAAAGTCTTCTTGCCGCTCAGGCCACGATCACGCACGCCGATCCATCCCTTACTTCGACAGCCCTGTCAGAACCGCACGCTACATCACGAACAATAGTGTTCGCGAGTCGGACGAGTACCGGTTTCGCCCCGATTTCCCGGGGGTTCGAATTATTTCCGGGCAGGTCAGGACGGTCCCGGCAGGACCGACCGGCTGGTACCGGGCAGATCCAGATCCAGCGCGATCCGGCCCGCCGCCAGATGCTCCTCGACCTCCTCGGCCGGCATCGGCCGCGCGATCAGGAAGCCCTGCGCCCGATAACAGCCCAGCGCCACCAGCGTGCGCGCCGCCACCGTGGTCTCCACCCCCTCGCCGACCACGCCGAGACCGAACGAACCAGCCAGCCCCACAATCGATTTCACGATCGCCAGATCATCCGCGCTGGCGCCCAGCCGCTGCACGAACCCGCGGTCGATCTTCACCGCGTCCACCGGCAGCGCCTTCAGATGCGACAGCGACGAATACCCCGTCCCGAAGTCGTCGATCGCGATCTGCACGCCCATCCGCTTGAGCCCGCGCAACGTCACCTGCGTGCGCGCGAGATCCTGCACCACAACATGTTCGGTGATCTCCAGGCACACCGACGACCCGTCGATCCCGTACCGGCGCAGAATCCCCTCCATGGTCTCCACGAAGTCCAGCGAAACCAGCTGCACCGGAGACACATTGATCCGGATCACCACATTCGACGCCAGCCCCCGCCGCCGCCACAACGCGAACTGCTCACTGGCCGTGCGGATCACCCACCGCCCCAGCTCCCCCGCCAGATTCGTGGCCTCCGCCACCCCCACGAACGCCCCCGGCGGCAACAACCCCCGCGTCGGATGCTGCCACCGCACCAACGCCTCCAACGCGACAACCCGCCCCGTCCGCAAATCCACCTCGGGCTGATAGTGCAGCACCAGCGACCCGTCCGACACCGCGCTCCGCAAATTCAGCTCGACATCGTCCTGCAACTCGAACTGCGCCCGCATGGCATCGGTGAAAACAGCCACCCCATTGCCGCCACTGGACTTCGCCGACAACAGGGCATGATCGGCCCGCCGCAGCACATCGGCGACCGTGGTCGCCCCCGGAATCCCCAGCGCCACACCCACACTCGCCCCGCGACTGACGGTCTCCTCCCCCACCGTCACCCGCCGCCCGATCAACTGCTGAATCCGCGTCGCCTCCGCCCCGGCCGACTCCGCGTCCATCGGCTTCGCGGGCACGATCACGAACTCGTCGCCGCCCAGACGGGCGATCATGTCGGAAGGATCCAGGTTCTCGCGTAACCGGGTCGAGAGCGAGCGGATGAAATTGTCACCCGCGGTGTGCCCCAGGAAGTCGTTGAGCGCCTTGAGCCGATCCAGATCGAGGAAGAAGGTCGCCACCGGCCCGGCATTACCGGGCCGCAGCCGATCCTCCATGTGCTCCAGCAGCGCGCGCCGGTTCACCAGCCCGGTCAGATCGTCGTGCATGGCGATATATCTGAGCCGCTCCTCGGCCACCACGCGCGCCTGCAACTGAGCGAACAGGGCGGCGATCGCCTTGAGAACATTGAGCTCGCGAGTACTCCACTCGCGGTCGCCCTCTTTGATGAAACCGAGCAATCCGGTCGCTTTGCCACGGGAAACCAGGGGCACCGCGGCGGCAGACACGGCTTCGATTCCGGCGGCTTGGTGAATCAGTCGCTGATAGTCGGCGAATTCGGGGATGGGCCTGATGATGATCGGTTCGACGGTCTCGCCGAACCGTGTCAACGCCTCGGTCGGATCCTCGAGGTCGGCCACCTGCAAGGGATCGATATCCGCGGGCATCGTTCGATGCGGCCACTCCGCGATCAGGACCGAAGCCGCGCGGGTCTCATCCGTGAAACGCAGGAAGCTGAAATCGACATCGAAGTGCTCCACCAGCCAGGCCAGCACACGCTCACTCGCGGCCGCCATCGTGGACGCATCGACCGCCATCAACTCCGAGGCGACCTGGGTCACCAATGAGTCGAGAGTTCGCCGAGGCACCTTGTCTCCGATCTCACTCGCCGCGCATGCCGAGACTCGGTATCGGACGTCGCCCGCTGCGAACAGCAGGTTCCGACGCGTAGCCGAGACGCAGCACCAGCGCCATCGTTTCGTGCCCAGGCACTTCCAACAGCTCCAGGAAGCTGCCCTGAAGTGACGTTAGTGTATCGGCGAACTCCGGGGAAACCGCGTGTAGTTCCCCGGGGCGTCGGGCATAAAGGAATACCGGCGAAACCGGCTGAACCGCGAGTCCGGATCGTTCGGCGGCAATCCATACCCGCTGCATCGCCTCGCCAGCCTGGGCATATGCGACGAGCTCGGATCGCCCGTCCAATTCCGGGCGCGGGAAGGTCAGCGCGGCGACGGCCGAACTGGATCGCAGCTTCGTCAGTGTGTCCTCCACCAGGGCAGCACCGCCCGACCAGGAGCGCAGATGGGCCATCACATCGGGGCGAATGGCGATCTCGAGCTTGGCCAAACCGTCCGGCCGAAGGCCCAGGGTGCGCAGATCCATCCCGGTTCGCAGATCGTCGCCAGGCCATCGCAGCTCGGATGTCATCTCGGCATGCATGTCCCGGGTCAGGTAGCGCGTCCGCTCGGATTCGGCCAGGATGCGCGCCGCGGAGTCGATACCGCGGCGGTCGGTGACCATGCGCAACGTCGCGCCCGCCCGGTTCGCGACGGCCCGGAGTCCGTCCAAGACCTCGACCGGGATCGGCGCGCCGGTCCCCTCGCCACGATTGGTGTGCCGATCGAGCAGCCCCCGATAGTGCTGGGACAACTCCGGGTCAGCACCCGAGCCCAACCGCATCACGGCGGTGAGCGGTCCCGCTGCGCCGGTCCGCAGTTCGCTCTCACCGAGCATCCCCTGCGCGGCAGCGGCAGCACGCGCGTTGAACAGCGCGGCTCCGACCGCGAGCGCACTGCCCCGACCGCCGATATCCATCATCGAGGAGCGCTCGGGCGCGAGGGCGATGGTCACCTCGGCCGTGTCGGCGCGAAGCGTCCACGGCTGGACATTGCCACCCGAGGGCGCCCGCTGCGCGCATTCGAGCACGGCCTCGATGCCGGACCGCGGTCCCGGCTCGTCCGGTCCGTCCGGCCACACCAGTTCGTCCCGGAACTCGGGCTCGACGATCTCGTCGAGACTCTTCTCGATGTCGACGCGCGTGCGCCCGGACCTCAGCTTCTGCCCCAGTCCGATCCGGCGCACCGCCGCGGCCACATTCGAGCCGCCGAGCTGCACGTCGGAGGCCAATTGCGGCCAACTGTTGAGAGTCTCGCCGATCTCCACCATGCTCGCCGCGAGCGTGGCCGACAGATTGCGGCCGTCCAGAACGCGGACCATGAGCGGGGTCTTGTCGCGGGTGGACAGTCCGCGCAGTTCGGCGGCCGTGACGCCGCCCAACAAGCCGTGGAACGGCTCCCGCTCCGGTTCCAGGTCGAAACGCTCCACATCGAGCAGCCCGCGATCGCTGGAATGCATCACCAGCGGGAGCCTCAGGCGGCGGGCGCCCTCGCGCACCGCGAGCTTCATGTCGAACGAATCGCATTCCTCCACAACGATGTCCAGACCGGCGAGAAAGGCTTCGATGTTCTCCTCGTCGACCCCGGTCGGGAAGACCTCCACGGGCAGGTAGGGATCCAGCTCGGCGAGCCGGCGGGCGGCGACCACGGCCTTGTTGGCTCCGAGGTCGAACAGGGTGCCCGGGAGCCGGTTCAAGTTGGAGAGCTCGACGGCGTCGAAGTCCGCCAGCCGCAGCAGTCCGCACGTGCCTTCCATGGCGAGTACGTGGGCCACGGCGTGACCGACGCTCTGCCCGACCACACCGATGGCCTGGGTGCCGAGGATCTCCTGTTCCGCGCGAGTCAGGTTGTTGCGATTCCGGTCGAGCCGGACGGTGCGAAGCAGTTCCGGACCGGGCAGCGCGATGACAGCACGGCGCCAGGGGTAATACGCCCACCGCTCCAAATCCGGTGAATCGGATATTTCCGGCGGCGCAACCAGACTCGCGAACTCGGCACGCAGACCGGCTCGCAAGTCCCGAACCTCGATCGTCGAATCCGACAACAACTCGGCAAGCCGGGTGGCCTGCTCCGGATCGGATTCATCGAGCAGTATCGGGCGATAATGCTCGTCCGATCCGCCGTTTTCGATCATGATTACGCCAGCCCTTGGGCCGGCGCCCAGTCAATGCGCGGCAACAGACCATTCTCCCGCAATTGGGACAATTCGATCTCGATCATTCGCGCTTGCGATTCGGTCGCCACGGAAGCATATGTATCCATATCCCACCAGATCGCGAAGGTCCGATAACGATCATCCGGATACGATGACGGCGGAATCCACCACGCCACATTCGCCCCGCTGCTGCGATAGAGATTCAACGCGTGCTCCGGAGAATGCGAACCGATGTAGCGGACGCCGAGTAGCAGCGCGGCATGAACGCAGGCCCGCGACATCCAATCGGCCAGCGCGTGGCGGTGTTCGGAATCACGGTCCACCCAGCCGGCCTTGCACTCGATCACACCGCGCGGGATCTGTTCGGCGATCAGGTGCCGGAAAGCCGAGTCACCTTCCAGCCCTTCCCAGCTCGCGACAGCACGCATCTCGTCGACCTGCTTGTGCGGGCCCTCCGCCCGCACTCCCGCGACCACCCGGCCCTCGGGATCGAGCGCCACGAGGAACAGCGATGTGCTGACGCCGTCGATCACCTTGTCGTACTCGAGTGCTTCCTCGGAGCCGAACCGCCGATAGGCCGCGAGCGCGCCGTCCATGTTTCGGCGCCACAGATCCGGGTCGGCCTCCGGAGGGCCGACCAAGATCGTGAATCCCGTTCGCGACTCCTGAAATCGAAGCATGCCGTGACCAGGACTTCCCTCCGGTACGCGCTCGATCGGTTCGACTGCCATACAGTTCCACTCCACTAAAAACGACCCGCGCGACTGCTGCGCCTTCGCCCGATACGGTCGTGCATCCACGACCGACGGACGAAGGCGCCTAGGGGAGTATCCGCCAGGGGGCAGAAATTGTCCAGGCGTCCGGCAAATCTTCCGAAACCCGAATGGTCGTAAAGAAATCCCGCCAGGTCAAACCATTGCTATCAGTCATGAAAACCTTCGACAAGACCGGTTGGTTCTCAATCAGTTAACAACCGGCTATCAGACCAGGATGGAGATGAACAGCTCCAGTTCGGACGGGCCGTGCCAGATCTCGATCTCCTCGCGGTAGGCGCGGGTGATCTCGGCGGAGGCGGTGGCGTCGTCGACCTGGGCCCAGACGTCCTCGACGGGGTCGTGGTAGTCGCCGTTGGGGCTGAAGCGGGCGTAGACGCCCTTGGGGACGCGGATGAGGATGTCGCCGGTGGGGGCTTCGTCGGGGCCGGGGTATTCGTAGGAGACCAGGACGTTGTAGTTGCCGGCGGGGTCGGGGACGTAGACCGTGGCCAGGGGGCGCTGGGTGGCGCCGCGGTCGCGGAGGCGGTCGCGCAGGAACTCGATGAGCTCACTGTTGGAGACCTTGAAGCTGGGGCGCACCCGGGGAACCACCAGGCCGCCGTAGACGCCGCCGGGGCGGACCACGATCGAATAGGTCATGACGGCTCGACCGCCAGGTACAGATCGATCTTGTACGCGTGCGGGTAGGTCTCGAAATCACCGGTGTGAATGCGCTTGATCTGGTTGTGCTCCTCGGCGTAGGCGATCTGCGTCCACAGGTCGGTCATCACCTGCGGGAAATTGCCGATCGAGGAGAAGCGGGCGTACGTGCCGCGCGGGAGCCGGGCCACCAGATGGCCGCGGGTCACCTCGTCGAGGGAGGAGCACTGGTAGCCGACGATCTGGGTGTTGTAGGTGCCCAACTCGGCCGCGTAGTCGGTGTAGGCGGAGGCGAGGGGGCCGCCCAGGTCCTGGTGCAGGACCGCGGCCCAGGCCACCTCGAGGTCGTGATCGCGCAGTTCACCGAGGGCGCGTTTGGGACTGCGCACCGGTAAACCGGCAACCCAGGTCTCGTCCCGCTCGACGATCTCGAACTGCATGGGAAGGAACTCTCTCGAGGTGTGATTCACAGCCGGTCGGCCAAGCCTTCGCCATGCTATCAATCGCCGGGAACCGTGCTGGGCGACACGACAGAGGCGCTCGTCTCACCGGGCGGCGGGGTCGTCCTCGCGGCGGCGGTGCGGGCGGGCCATGGGTGCGTGCCAGTGCCGATACAGCGCGAGCAGGCGCAGGGAGACCGCGCCCGCACCAGCCAAAGCGCCTGTCCAGTAGGTGTATTGGCCGTAGTGCAGCAGGGTCGCGGTCACCGCGGATCCGAGCAGCGCCGGGACCGCGTAGAGCTCTCCGTCACTCAGGACGCTCGGTGTGACACCGGCCAGCACGTCGCGGATCACACCGCCGCCGACCGCGGTCACCAGACCGAGCGCGGCGGCCGAGGTCGCCGACATGCCGTGCTGGAACGCGGTGACCGTGCCGGTCACACAGAAGATGCCGAGACCGATCGCGTCCGCGACATTGAGCGGGGTGCGAGTCAGGCGGACCGGCGGGTGCCAGAAAAAGATCAGCACCGCGGCCAGCAGTGCCGTCGCCGCGTAGGAGAGGTCGACGAAGGCGCGTGGCGGGGTGCGGCCGATCACCAGATCGCGGATCACACCGCCACCGGTCGCGGTCGCCACCGACAGGGCCGCGATGCCGACCACGTCGAAGCGGCGGCGCACCGCGAGCAGCGCACCCGACACTCCGAATGCGAACACTCCCATCAGGTTTCCCGCGCTCTGCGCGGCGTCGGCGGCGGTGCCGAGTTCGACGAGATCACTCATTGCACGCCCGGTTCCCTTCCTGGGGTCGCTAACTCTCCGCTAACGGCGCTCAGTATGCCCGGTCCGCCGTGCCGACGCCCAGCCGCACGGTACGGGCCGAAATGTGATTGAGTCGCCTGGTGTGCCGCACAATTGCCCAGCTCGATGCGGAACTGACCGCCTGTCGCGCCTGCCCGCGACTGGTGGCGTGGCGCGAACAGGTCGCCCACGAGAAACGGGCCGCGTTCAGTGACGAGAATTACTGGGGCAAGCCGGTTCCCGGGCTCGGTCCGGCCGATGCCCGGCTGCTGCTGGTGGGGCTGGCGCCCGCGGCGCACGGCGGCAATCGCACCGGTCGCATGTTCACCGGTGACCGCAGCGGCGACGTGCTCATCGCCGCCATGCACGCGGTCGGCCTGGCCAATCAGCCGACCAGCGTCTCCGCGGACGACGGTCTGCGTTTGCTGGGAACTCGCGTGACCGCGCCGGTGCACTGCGCGCCGCCCGACAACAAGCCGACACCCCTGGAACGCGACACCTGCCGCCACTGGCTCACCACCGAATTGACGCTGCTGGCGCCGACCTTGCGCGCGATCGTGGTGCTCGGCGGCTGGGGTTGGCAGGCCCTGCTCCCCGCCCTATCCGAATCCGGCTGGGCGGTACCCAAACCCAAGCCCCGTTTCGGCCACGGCGCGCACATCGAACTGAACGGCGCCACCCCCGCCCGATCCCCGATCCACCTGTTCGGCGCCTACCACCCATCCCAGCAAAACACCTTCACCGGCCGCCTCACCCCCGAAATGCTGCAGCAGGTCCTCCGCGACGCCGCCCACGCCGCCGGCCTCCCCCAACCGCCGAGTGGCACATGATGGAGGGGTTTTGTCCGAAACTCCCGCCAGGGTGTGCCACTCGGCGAACCGGGCGGGGTGGGCGGACCGGCTAGGATACGGTCGTGAGCAGGGCCGATGACGAATCCGGGCAGGGCGGCGCGACCGTCCGGGGTGGCGGGAACGGCGTCCGGCCGCGGCGGGCCGAGACCCGGCAGCGGCTGCTGGACGCGGCGTTCGAGGCGTTCGCCGAGGAGGGTTTCGGCCGGTGCTCGGTCGAGCAGGTGTGTGAGCGGGCCGGGTTCACGCGGGGCGCGTTCTACTCGAACTTCACCTCGCTGGAGGAGCTGTTCCTCGCCATGTGGGAGCAGCGGTCGGCGCTGATGCTGGCCGAGGCGGCGGCGGTGCTGGACGCGCCCGGCTCGGTGGCGAACGATCCCCGGCGCGCGGTGGAACAGGTCCTCACCGCGGTTCCGGTGGACGACAAGTGGTTTCGGATCACCTCGGAGTTCACCGCGCACGCCCTCCGCAATCCCGATCTGCGGCAGGTGATGGTGGCGCGTGAGGAGGCGATCGCGGCGGCGCTCACCCCGGTGGTGGTGGCGCTCATGCGGCGCAATGCCCGGCGAGTGCCCGATCCGGCCGCGTTGGGCCGGGCACTGGTGGCCGTACACGACGGCACCCTGGCCCAATGCCTGCTGGAACCGGACAACCCCGCGGTCCGCGAGTACCGGATCGACCTGTTCCTGCGAGTCCTCGACTCCTACAGCGAACCGGCCTGACCGTTCGGACCTGTGCGGCCCACGACGCGCGCACGTTCTCCCGGAATTCGGGCAGATCGTGAGCGATGGCGTGCACTATGTCGAACGCCCGATCGGACTTCTCCCCGAAGCGAAGTTCGACAACGAGCCGATCGCCCAACGCCTCCCCGCCGCATTCCCGTACGCGTCGAACGAATTCCGCTCCGACGCCCGCCCCGAGCACATTACCAATGCTCATATCAACATGAATCAACACCGGCCCGGATTCGAATTTCCGTTCGCCGGACAGGAATTCATCCCACAAACCCAGCAACCGTAGCCCGCCCACCCCCGGCAGCAACGGAATCACCTGCGCCCGAACCACGTCCACCCCCGCCGCGAATTCCACCGCATACCCATTCCATCACCCCAGTCCCCCCAGCCCGCCACCAGAAACCCGCACACCCCCGCCAAGCTCTCCACCACCACCCAAAATCGTCTCCACCCGCCCAGCCCCACACCCAACACCTCCCCGCCCCCCAAACTGCGCCCGCCCGGCCCCTGCAACATCCCCCGCGCAGCCCCTTCCACCGCTCTTCCCCAGCCGGGAACACCCGCCCACCTCCCCATCACCACCCCAAGAAACCCCTCCCAACCAGCCGATTCGCCGACTCCCCACCCCACCTGCTAATGTTCTCCGAGCGCGGATCGGAAGATCCGACGCGGGGCTATAGCGCAGTTGGTAGCGCGTCTCGTTCGCATCGAGAAGGTCAGGGGTTCGATTCCCCTTAGCTCCACAGTTACCGCAGGTGAAGGCCGGTTCCTCGCAGAGGGCCGGCCTCTTGCTTTTCCTGATCTTCCAACTAATCCCTGCCGCCATGGCGGAACAGCCCTGCCCGCTGACTGCACGGTCCAGCGCATCGGCGGCGGCCTGGTGCGCCCGCCCGCGAGCCATGTAGTGCCGCTGGGTCATGGCCGGATCAACGTGCATGAGCACGTCCGCTGTCACCCGCGCCGACAACCCGGCGTCATCCAGAATCGTGGCCACCGCACCCTGGAAGCTGTGCGCCGTCACGTCCTCCGGGATGCCGAGGGCAACACGTACCCGCTGCCGCTCGTGGCCGACATTCTGCGTCGCGCAAGGTCCACACGGTGGACGGGAACACCAGATCCACGACCTTCGTCTTCGGATCGGGAGGCGACCCAGTCTCCGGGCCGCCAGTGTGCCACCTTCCGCCGGTTCAACATCTCCACCGCGAAACTCTGGCAGTGCGATGACACCCCGGCGGGTTCTTCGGATCGTCGTCCTTCTCGACCCGAACCAGCCCTCTCCCTTGGCCCGAACGACCTTGCCGCTCATCTGAAGAGTCCGAGCCTTCGATCGATGTCGGACCAGAGCAAGCCGAGAGTCTGACTGCGCCGCAGCCCAGTTGCCGTGAGGAGGTTCACCCAGTCGGCCAGGTCGGTGCTCTCGCAGTAGTCCGGGACCGTAGGCGGCGTGTACGACTTCACCGGCGTATTGCGGTTCCGTTCTGCGCGAGACAGCTTGCGAGGGCAGGGAGCCGGTGAGGTTCGCACCGCGGCCAGCATGAATCGCACTCCTCCACCGTGATATCTCGCGCACCACCGGTCCGGCCCTTAGCCTCCACATTCTTGGCCAGCTGGGATTCACGAACCGGATTGACGCTCAGCGCATCCTTACGCACCGCGTACCGGAACATCCCAGACAACACGTTGCGCCCCGTCCGCATGGACGACGGACCTTGGCCACTCCGAGCTCTTTCAGGAACACCTCCACGGACGAGGTGGTGACCTCCAATAGCCGGCGTTCACCGAATGCGGTGGACGACCGAATCTCCACCGCTGCACCAGAAATCACCACGCACAGCGGGGCTCCGTTGACACGGAACCTGCCCAAAACGACCTAGGATGGGCACCCGCAGCTAGCTCCGCCTCTCGAGCTCACTCATGATCAGCTGGCGCGCTGGCTCACCGTAGGCGGCTTGGTCGGCCAGCTGGGCGAACAGCTTGCCGTACAGCGCGATCTCGCGTGGCTGGTTGATCGACAGCTCAGCGCTCACCGTCTCCACCAAAACCAGCCGGTTGTCATACATCACGAAGCCGTTGATAGCCGGACCGTCAAGAGCGAACCGCGCCGGCACGATCCCAATGACAAGGCGCGGCAGGGACATCACGGCGAGCAGGTGTTCCAACTGCCCAACCATCACCGAACCGTCTCCGACCGTGGTCTGTAGAGCCTGTTCAGCGATCACAAACGAGAATCTCCGATTGCCCTGGTGCAGGATCTGCTGACGCTCGACCCGCGCCGAAACACCCTCGTCCAGATCATTGGGGATTCCATAGAACTTGATCATTCTGCGGAGCACCGCCTCAACGTATCCCGGGGTTTGCAGTAGTCCGGGAATCAGTATTGGCTCATACCAGCGCAATTGGCCCGCGGCCTGCGCGACTCGATCCAGCCTTCGCTGGTGCCGACGCGTGCCGATGCCCAGCGCCCGCCTCCACTCCATGTAGGCAGCTTCGATATTCCGCAGCGTTGCAATCAAATCCGGCAACTGGTCGCCGCTGCCCGTGTGCTCGCACCAAGCTCGGAGATCATCCTCTGTGGGCGTCTGCCTGCCGTACTCGAGCTTGCTGATCTTCGATTCGGGCCAGTTCGCCGTCTTGGCCAGCGCCCGGCCAGTCAGACCGGCATCACGACGAAGCTCTCGGAGCCGTATTCCGAGAGCTTGCCGTTGTTCGTGAACAGCGCTGGTCACCGTGTCTGGAGGGTTACGTACTCGGCATACGGCACAGCCGCCGACCATACGTAGTCTCGGACCTCCTGGCAGTAGGCAACAATCCGCGGATCATGGGTGACGGCAGCGCCGGCGAATCGTCCATCTTCTTCGAACGTCGTATAGACCACGGTCTCATCGTCCAGCAGCCACCAGTCGTCGGTGGTCAATCGGCCCGAGTCGGCCAGCTGCCTCGGCAGGTATCGAACCTGTTCCCCTGCATCCACGTTCTTCGCGGTGATCTCCAGCATCCACCGTTGATAGTCGGTGAGAGGTACCGTGACAACCCGCACCCGGCGCATCACAGCGCCCCGAGCTGTGAAGTCCCGCACCAGACTCAGCCAACCTTGAAACCAGGCATAGTCGTCCGCCGGGCCTCCGGCCAACCAATTTCGGTACGGCTCGTCCCCACCAGGAGACTCGTAGTCGTCCTTCAATTCCAGGTGGAACGCCTCGCGCTGGCTGCTTCGGATCAGGTCATCGAGGGCCTCACCCTGCAACAGCTTCACCGTAGAACGTCCTCTCCATCTTCGGCACTTCCACGGCCGTCTCGTTGGGCGCGATCTCCATCTGCGCCAACAGATCCGGGTCCGTAACTGGCTCACCACTCACCAGGAACGTGCCTCGACCCGTGTCCTGAAGAGGCGAGCCGATGAATGTTCCGGGATCGGCGTAACCCAGCAGCACATGAGGGATTTCGACCGTGCCAGGGCTATCGGTGCGCCATCCCTGCGTGACGAAACCGTCCTCGGTCTCGTACAGCGACGGACAGGTGTTGCCGGGTGAACCGTTCTTTCCCAGAAACCGCAACCGCTTGCTCATGATCAGTCCTCCCGCTTGGTCGCGTGGCGGATGTCGTCACGCCCAACCAATCGTCCCGCTCAGCACCCGATTCCGGGCCGGAACCTCGTTTGTCTAGAAAACTCGAGAAAACTCCTGGAGTGGCCTCTACCCGCAGACCTAGCGTCAGATCAGGCGTTCGGGGTCGGTGCAGTCGTCTCGGTCCCGGAGCGCCTCACCAGCAACGACAGGGGCAGTCGTGATCGACGAATCAGATGAAGCAGTGACCACCTCGCGTACACGCCTGTTCCCGTTCCCCGGGGGCGTGCTCGAGCTCCAGAGCACTGGGGCCGAAGCAGACGACTGCTCAGGGTTCTATCTCGAAATACACGGACACATCGCACTCGATGGACATGAGGACAGAGGGGCTGTAATGCGTTACAAGCCAACATGTTTGGGATACATCCGAACCGACGTGTCCGGGCTGGCGCAGCTCTGGGACCAGAGCCAAATCCGCAAGCTCGCAACACGCCTGGGCTACGACTTCACCGACATGGTGATCTACGACCCCAGGTTCGGACGGCCCCCACTGGCTCGCCTGAAGGCCCAAGCAACCCGCCTGGACGCCGAAGCGGTCATCGTCCCCAGCCCCGAGCACTTCGAGGGCAGCGAGATCCCGGGCACGCTGGTGCAGCAACTCGATGTGATCACGGTAAACCCGGAAGAGACCTACGCCCGCCGGACAATGCCACCCCTTCGCGACCTACCACCCGCCAAGGCAGACGGCGCCTAGACCACTCCGAGTGCTCGGGAACCGAAAGGTGTGGTGTATCGACCGATTCAGGACAACCCGATAACGCTGTTCCACAACGCATTTCGGAATTGACCCTCGGCCACCGCAACCGCGCCGAGGGTTTCGACCACACGGGGAGTGGCCCCAGTCCACCGGAGACGGACTGGGGCCACTCCCTACACACGCTTCGGTTGCCTGCCACCACTGACACCTGCACACGGGGCGTGCCTGCCGGAAGGCGTGACGTGAGGTGGGGGCTCCCTGATGCGTCTCGCGAATCCAGGTGTGCCGCAATCTCGACACCCGTGCTGCGGGAGAAGTGAGCGGAACCCCCGAAGAGTGGAGGCAGGAAAGGAGAAGAAGGAAGATCGGGAACCCCCGACGAGAACTTGGCGAATTTTCCTCTACAGAATCAAGAGCGGCGCGCATGCGCACGCCGCCCGGTGCGCCGGCCCTCCCGCTCCGCTCCCGGGCAGGCACCCCGGGCACAGAACCAGGGTGGGGAGGGCCGAACCAAACCGCCCGCTCACCGACTTCCCGACGCAAGCCCAGTCTGAATCGGTGTGTCGCCGTCATAGGACTGCCGCGCGCCTTCGGCGCTTTCCTCCGAATAGGCACATCGACAATCAGGAGGTCATCAAACAATCACAGCAGGAGGCTAAAACGGATGTCATTTCGGACTGCTCAATGAGACAAGCTGCGTAATCCCGCGGCCTATATTGTGATTTCTATGGCTGGCAAATATCGCCCGAGCCGGTAAACTATTACCAGCAACCCTGTTCAGCAGCGCAGCCTCAAGCAACAGCGCCCCCGATTCTCCCAAGTAATAGATATTGTCTACATCATACTGAAAGTTTGGGGCGTGCTTAAGGCTGTTATAGACATCCCAAAACAACTCGGACCAAACGGTGGGATCACCGACGAAATCAGCAAAAGGTCTACCCACCTTACGTGCGAGCGCATTTGGAAGCTTCTCGGTTTTTCCACCACTCTTTACAAGCTTTGCCCATTTGAGCTTATTGTTCGCTTTTGTCCAATACTCAATTCCAAGCGCAACTTCCATAAGTCTCATCTCAACGCCAGACCGACCGTACCTGTATGTATTTACCAGTGGGCCCGTGGCCCTAGGATGATCTCTGTCCAGCCTGATCCATGCGCGAATCCCCTTCATCCCGCCTATGTGCGACAAATTGAAGGCGGGGAATTCGTCCATGCTGACAGGCGGTGCACTACCCGCGGGAAGCCGCATGAGTCTGTCGGACCAGAACTCCGGTGCACCACTCGGCCGATAGCCGGGGTTTAAGTCCAGCGTTGCTGTTCCGCCGTTCGCCACCACGTGCCCTTTATGCGCTAGATTGATCAGGTCCTGCACCGCAACAAGTGGCCCGATCAAGTCTTGCCAACTCCTTGGCCGGTTAACCTCGGTGCTGATCACGAGCGGGGCTGCGACAATTCTGTTATCACTAGGCCCGCTTACGGACCATGATGTCGAAAGTGATAATGTCAGACCCTTACCAAGATTGCCGACAATAGGTTCCGTCGAATCTACGCTGCCCGACCAAGATTTCAGCCTTTGATCATCGCCTCTTGTAACCTCCTCCTTAATATGGTTCAGACCTGACCATTTCGTCAAATTGGGCATTCGAACACTTAGAGACCGAAAATTATCAGTCTTCAGTTCATCGAGACTAACACCAACGATACTCGACCTAGTCTTAAATGTTCTCGTTGAAGCCCGCGTAGCTCCTATGATGTTGCTCTCGCTCATTCCGGCGAAATCGAAGAACAGTGATCCACGAACGTTTGTCATACCGACAATTGAATTTGGATAGTCCCGATCTCGGCTATCCCAATCTATTGCCGACTTTGCATGACTTGTAACGACAACAATGTGGAAGTATCCGTCCTCTTGAAGCTGGACATAACCTGGCAGCGAGGTTTCAAGGTCCAATTCTTTGGGCACTTGATCCCAGAAGTACCCCGCGGTCCCGCTCATCGTTTCCTGCATATGCTCCGTCACGTCTGAAATCGTAGCCGTAGACACGCAGGTACCCCTCAAGGAAACTCCTATCCGCTAGTGACAAATACGGCCACAATCCCGCTTCCCCACTACAGAACCACCAACATCCCGCACCCGGCCTGTAGAGAAACGCCCACACCCTGCCCGTGGTGGCACAACGGTTCAGGGCAGCCGCTTTAGGAGTACATAGCGAAAGACGTGGCGCGGACAACTGGTGGACTCCACGCGTCGCAGCCCCAAGCCTGGCTCGGCGTCGGCAGTACGCCCTCCGCCCGATAGCCAGGTGATCACTACCCAGAAACCCCGCCCGGCGTGTCTGCATGACAACACGCCGGGCGGGGTCTTACAGAGCGTCCAACTAAGTCCCAATAAAGTAAATGACCGCCTTAGCCGTTCGAATCTGTGTTCGGTCGCCAAGATCGTCAAGAGTTGACGTAACACCTGATCAGCACAGCTTTCAAGGGTGTCGTCGACAGTCGGCCGTTGGGTGCGGTAGTCACTCTCGGCGGTACCGAAAAGGTTCGATTCCCCTTAGCTCCACAACACGAAGAACCGCCCGTAACCTCGGCAGAGGCTGCGGGCGGTTTTGGTTTTCGGATCTATTCGGAATCTTGGTTGTCGGTGCCCGTCCGCAGTTCGTCCGCAGCGGCGACGAGTGTGGACCTAGCGGCAGCGTCGAGGGCCTCGGCTACGGATTCGAGATCGTCGGGAAACAGGTCGGCGTAGGCGTCCAGGGTCATGGCGGCAGACTTATGGCCAAGCATGGTCTGGACGGCCTTCACGTTCGCACCCGCGCTGATCGCCAGCGACACCGCGGTGTGCCGGAGATCGTGCGGGGCGAACTACGGAAACGATCGTGACTCCTCGGCACCGGCTCCGCAGTCTCCTTGGGCACCAAGGGAGACGACGGCGGACACGCTCCTGTCTCCTGTGCCGGCTGCCTGTCGTTCGGGGTTGCGCAGGCGGGAGACCGCCGGACGGAAGACGCGCTTCCGGTAAGTCGATACCCGCAACACCGCACCCTGAGGAGAGGTGAAGACCAGGGCATTGCGACCTTTCCCGCGCATTTGCGCGTCGAGTTCGTCGGCGAGAAACTTCGGGAACGGTACCGAGCGGCGAGCATGAGTCTTGGTCGTGGACCACACTGTCTTCCCCTTCACCTCGGCGACGGCCTCGCGGACGTTCACCCGCCGGCGGAGCATGTCGAAGTCGGATACCTTCAGCGCGGCCATCTCTCCCCACCGCAATCCGGTGCGGGCCAGAAACCGCATAACCGTGGGCATCTCGGTCACCTCTCGCGCTAGCAGCTCGACCTGAACGTGCGTGAGGTATCTGGCGCACCAGATACCGCAGATCTGGAGTCCGATAGTTGGGTCGCACGCAGACTGACCCGTTCCGACGCATCCCTTTGCAGGTATTGCTGGATCCCCACATAAGCAGTGCGTGGGTCTATCTCCATCGGATGCATCCAGTGTCGGCAATCAACGCACCGATCGAAGCCCCGCGGTCGATCCGCAGTCACAGGGACGCCTCCGCTGATTGCCGCGCCACACATCGTCAGACCATCGGAATCCTGGTGCCGTCGATGGCCGCGCCCGCCTAGTCTGGCTGGCTGGATTCAAGTAGTTCACTACTCGCGCCAACTCGCGACCACGATGCAACAGTCATCACGTGACTTCTCGCGGGCATCCGACGGTCCTGCGACATGGCAGACCGACCAAGAGGTCAACGTGATCGGGCGCCTGTGGGGCCCTGGGCGCCAATGACGTAACAATCTCAGGCTCAGCCAGCAAATACTACGAGAGGGAAGATGCAATGCCTATCGACGCTGCCCTCGATTCGGGCACCAAGACCTATTTCTTCAACGGCGGCCAGTACATCCGCGTTACCCGCGGTGACACCGGTGCCGGAGCTGTCGACCCCGGCTACCCGGCGGACATCTCTGCATGGGGCTGGCCGGCCGGCTTCGGAAATGACGGCATCGACGCCGCGTTTCGCTCGGGTCCAAAGTGCTACTTCTTCTCCGGCAGCCGGTACATCCGCGTCACCCGCGGCGACACCGGTGCCGGAACTGTCGACCCCGGCTACCCGAAGCACATCGACTCATGGGGCTGGCCGGGTCGCTGGGCAACTGACGGCATCGACGCCGCCTTTCGCCGCGGCGACAAAACCTATTTCTTCGCTGGTAGCAAATACATCCGTGTCACCCGCGGCGACACCGGTGCCGGGACCGTCGACCCCGGCTACCCGCAGCAAATCGCCGGAGGTTGGCCACTGAACGAATTCGGCAGAGACGGCATCGACGCCGCCCTGTACTCGGGCACCAAGATCTATTACTTCAAAGGCAGCCGGTACATCCGCGTCAATCACAGCACCGGCCTCGGAAACATCGACGCCGGCTACCCGGCGGACATCTCCGCATGGGGCTGGCCGACTGGCTTCGATTCCCATATGAATGGCATTGATGCCGCCCTGTACTCGGGTTCGAAGTGCTACTTCTTCAACGGCGGCAAGTACATCCGCGTCACCCGCGGCGACACCGGTCCTGGAACTGTCGACCCCGGCTACCCCGCCGATATCTCCGCATGGCAGTGGCCAGAGGGCTTCGGAACAGACGGCATCGACGCCGCCCATCACTCGAATGGGTGGTCCAAGACAACTACCGGCACCCACCGCTCAAGGACATATTTCTTTGCCGGCAACGAATTCATCTCAGTCGCGCGCGGTGACACCGGTTCCGGGACCCTTGATCCCGGCTACCCGGGATCCATAGCGGCATTGGGCTTGACCGCGTACGGCTTCGGAAATGAGGGCATCGACGCCACCCTGTATTCAGGTTCGAAGTGCTATTTCTTCAAAGGCGGCCGGTACATACGCGTCACCCGCGGCGAGACCGGCGCCGGAACAGTCGACCCCGGCTACCCCGCAGACATTTCCGCATGGCACTGGCCGGCGTCGTTCTAGCCAGGACCTGGCAATGTGAAGGATTACCGCCGACCATGGATTGGGGTTACTACCAGTATCGGATCGGTCGTGCTGAGCGATCCGGTGATCGAGCATCGCTCCAGCGTGCCGGCCAATACCCGCAACGAACGCACTTGCAGATGAAAAGGAGATGGGGTGACTATTACAACGCAACAACAACAGGAAGTCAGCTTCGAGCAATGGGGCATGGCAACCAGTGCCTTCATCGGGAGTCCGTCGGGAGCGTGGTTTGAAGTCGGTTGCCGCGCCGCCGAACTGGACAGTGCCACTGCGGCGAGCTTCGGGGACCTATTCAACGAGCTGGCCGAGATGGGCCTGAAGTCCGACCAGCACACGTCTGCACCGGCAGTCTATCGCGCGCGAATCGTTGAAGCCGACCCTATGGTGCGTGCAGCGGTCAACTGGCTGAACATCGTGATGCCCGGATTCGAGGTCAAGTCGATCTACATCGACTCGGCGGGCACATTGTCGGCACGGGATCTGTTGTACACATTCACTTTCCGCTACCCGGGTTTGGGGCCCAGGATCGCAGAGATCCCAGTTCCGGTGTTCGGGTCAATGCCGTCGGGGCTGCAGAGCCTGTCAACGCTGCTGGGGAAAGCGCCCCTGCTGGCGGCGACGACAGAGCTCGCCGCAGGGCAGTATGCGATGGCCATCTTTACCGCGGGGGCGACCTTTGCTGTCTACATCACGGCTCCGCACCTGGAAGTGATCCAGGAGGCGACAACCGAAGCGCACCGCCGCTGGTGGCAGCAAAAACTCAACGTGGACTCACTGCCGCACTCGCATACCGGAACAGTGAAATTGTTTGACCCGGCCAAACAATTCGGTTTCATCAAGCCTGACGACGAGGGCCAGGACGTCTTCGTGCACGCATCGGCGATCACAACACCTGGTCAACCATCACTTGTCGCTGGCCAGAGGGTCACATACGAGATCGGGCAGGGCAGGAAGGGACCGAAAGCCACCAACGTGCGGATCACCCCCACCTCATGAGCTCTCTGGTGAGAGTTCCCGCTCAAGCTCAAGCGCCTGCACAGGAATGAAGACAGCGGCATGAGGACCTCCAGCCGGCCAGGACGTGACTGTGCAGTGGACGCCACCTGCGGCGGGGCAGTGGCAGCTCATGATGGCCCATACAGCCAGGGCGGCTACGGCACCCCCTTTGGAGGGCCACTGGCAGTCACCATAATGCAGTCCGCTCCGGCCGAGCCGAGTTGCACCCAGCCCACCGGCGGCGAACCGGTAGCGCGAGTTCCATTCCGGTGATCGGCGGCCTCCTCAGCAGCCTGTCGGCCCGGTCGTAGCAACTGACCCTGCAAGTGCCCCGGTTTCCCTGAGCCGCCGGGGCATTCGCGGTCGTCTCAGCGCACTTCTCATGGACGCGGAAGCGGTTGAGCGACGCGTCGCCTTGCTGACCACTCACTAACGCTGACTTCAAGATCATTCTTCGCCACCCACTGGCGGCACGGAAGGCACAAGGGCCTGAACGACCCCCTGGCGTCCTCTTGCGAGCGGCTCCCGTCCGCAGTTCGTCCGCAGCAGATGCAGGTACCGCCCGAATCGACCAACACCGTCAACACGCGAATGCCTGTTCACGCTACGGATCCAACAGAATCAGCGACCACCCAATACGGACAAACCCAATCGAGTTGTCGTTCGCATCGAGAAGGTCAGGGGTTCGATTCCCCTTAGCTCCACCGAACACAGAGCCGCAGGTTGATGACCTGCGGCTCTGTTGCATGTTCGGAGAGGCGCGGATCCGGAAGGTGTCTGCCGAAACGAAACTGGGCATCTGCCCGATACGCTTCGGAACGTCCGACCTGGTTTGTCGGGTGTTTGGTTCCTCGAGTTGGGTAGTCCGATCGGGAGTCGGCTCCTGGCTCTTCATGCGATACGAACCGAGGGGATTCATGGGCAAGTCATTGGGTATCGCCGCGACGGTTGCGGCCATGAGTGTTTCGGGATTGGGCTTCGGGGCGGTGGCCGGGTCGGGTAGCGCGCAGGCCGCGCCACAGGACTGCAGCGTGACGCGAGGGGTGTTCGACGCGTCCGCGGTCTGCGGGGCGGATGGCGGCACCAACTATGTGCTCCATCTCGACTGTGTCGGCCTTTACGCCAGCGGGCCGTTCCCGCTGTATGCCGTCGGGCCCTACAAGGTGCTCAGCTATCCCTTCACACCCTCCGGTCAAACCATCTCGGCAGGGTGCACCGGAATGGGTCCCGGCGTCTTCGCCGTGGCGACAAATGCCTACGTCGAGATCTACCACCCTTAGTCCACAGTCACCGCCCGTGACCTCGACAGAGGTCACGGGCGGTTGTCGTTTCAGCGTCGAGATCGCCGACCTCGACCGACGACGCACCGAGGGTGTACGTCGCCGGTAGCGTCAGCTGACGGATGTGGCGGTGGGGGCCGGAGGGCGACAGTGGGATCACGTTGTTGGATCTCACTGCTTCGGAGGATGAAAACTCATGGTCGGCAATGGATATGGATGGCTGCGGCGGCGGGCGGCGCGGGTTGCCACGGCGGTCGTGGCGGGGGTGGCCGGAGGCGGTCTGGTTGTCGCGTGCAGTGCGGAGGCCGTCACCAAGGCCGGGCCCGTGGATGATGCGCCGCGGCCGACCATCGTGCTGGAGCACGGGGCGTTCGCCGACGGGTCGAGTTGGAACGCGGTGATCGAGAAGCTGCGGAAGGATCGGTATCCCGTGGTGGCGGCGGCCAATCCGCTGCGGGGCCCGGCGAATGATGCCGCCTCGCTGCGGGGACTGATCAGCAAGATCGATGGGCCCGTCGTTCTGGTCGGGCATTCCTACGGCGGGTCCGTCATCAGTGCGGCGGCCGCGGGGAACGACAAGGTGAAGGGGCTGGTCTATGTGGCCGCTTTTCTGCCCGCGGTCGGTGAGAACGCGCTCGAACTGACCAACAAGTTCCCGGGGTCGACGCTGCCGGGCACGCTGAATCCGGTGGCGTACACCGGTGTCGACGGGGTCGCGCAAACCGATCTCTACATTCAGCAGGACAAGTTCCGGGCCCAGTTCGCGGCCGATGTCCCCGAGAGCGAGGCGGCTCTCGCGGCGGCGGCGCAGCGGCCGATCGCGCAGGCGGCGTTGGAGGAGCGGGCCACCGTCGCGGGGTGGCAGGACAAGCCCAGCTGGGACATCGTCACCACCGAGGATCTGAATATCCCGGTGCAGGCGCAGCGGTTCATGGCCGAGCGGGCGCACGCGACGGTCACCGAGGTGAAGGCGTCGCATTCGGTGGCCGTGTCGCATCCGGATGTGGTCGCGGACGTGATCGAGCAGGCCGCCGCGGCCGCGCACTGAACCTCGACAATCCTTACACCACAGGAGAACACGATCATGGATATGAAACTCGAAGTCGTCGTGCTGCCCGTGTCGGATGTCGACCGCGCCAAGGCGTTCTATGTGGATCGGCTCGGCTTCCGGCTGGACGCGGATTTCGCGGTGAACGACGGCTACCGCGTCATTCAGGTGACGCCGCCGGGGTCCGAATGCTCCATCATCTTCGGGGCGGGTGTCAGCGACTCCGCGCCGGGAACGCTGCGCGGCCTGCACCTGGTGGTCACCGATATCGAGAAGGCGGTCGCGGAGTTGGCCGAGCGCGGGGTCGCCGTCGACGGTCCGTTCCGGGACTCGACCGGCGTCTTCCATCACGCCGGCACCACCGATCGCGTCGCCGGCACGCACCCGGAGCGCCGCAGCTACGGTTCCTTCGCGGCGTTCGACGACCCCGACGGCAACAGCTGGTTCCTGCAGGAAATCACTCAGCGCGCACCCGGCCGCTGACCCGGACCGAAAGCAGATCATGTCCGACGAGAACATCCAGATCTACGACGTCATCGTCCTCGGGGCGGGGCCGGTCGGCGAGAATGTCGCCGACCGCACCGCCGCCGCGGGACTCCGCACCGTCATCGTCGAATCCGAGCTGGTCGGCGGCGAATGTTCGTACTGGGCTTGCGAACCCAGCAAGGCGCTGCTGCGGCCCGCGTTGCTGTACGGCGAGGCCGCGCGGTTCCCGGGCGTCGCGAACGCGGTCACCGGTCCCCTCGACGCCGACGCGGTCCTGAAGCATCGCGACCGGATGGCGGCCGATTGGGACGATCGGGGCCAGGTCGAATGGCTCGAGTCGGCCGGCATCGAATTGGTGCGCGGTCACGGGCGGCTCGACGGGGTGCGGGAGGTGACGGTCGAGACTCCCGGCGGCGGCACCGTGCGATTGCGGGCCCGGCACGCGGTCGCGGTGTGCACGGGCACCCGGGCGGCCTTGCCGCCGCTGCCGGGCTTGGACGCGTTGCGGCCGTGGACCAGTCGTGAGGCCACCAGTGCCCGCGAGGCGCCGCGCCGGCTCGGCATCGTGGGCGCGGGAGTGGTCGCCGTCGAAATGGCCACGGCGTGGCGGGCTCTGGGGTCCGAGGTCGTGCTCATCGCGCGGGAACCGCGGCTGCTCGCCCGCGTCGAGGGGTTCGCCGCGGACCTGGTGGCCGACCGACTGCGGGCGGCGGGTGTCGACCTGCGGTTCGGGTCGGGCATCGTGACCGCGGAACGGGCGGGTGGACCCGACGACGGCATCCACCTCGGTCTGTCCGGCGGTGAGCGGATCGTCGTCGACGAGCTGCTGTTCGCGACGGGCCGGGCGCCGCGCACCGACGATATCGGCTTGGAGACAGTCGGTGTGGGCTCCGGCGACTGGCTCGCCACCGATGACGCGTTCACCGTGACCGCGGTCGACGGCGAATGGCTGTACGCCGTAGGCGATGTCAATCACCGGGCGCTGCTCACCCATCAGGGCAAGTATCAGGCGCGGATCGCGGGGCAGGTCATCGCGGATCGGGCGGCCGGTCGGGAGCTGGACCGTTCGCCGTGGGGCGCGCACGCCGGGACCGCCGATCTGGTCGCGGTGCCGCAGGTGGTGTTCACCGATCCGGAGATCGCCGCGGTCGGCCTCACCACCGAGGAGGCGGCGCGGCTGGACCGCACGGTGGATGTCGTCGACTACGAGATCGGCCGGGTCGCGGGCGCGATCCAGCACGATCCGGAGTATCGCGGCCGGGCGCGCATCCTCATCGACCCGGAGCGCCGGGTGATCGTCGGGGCCACCTTCGCCGGGCCGGGCGTGGCGGAGCTGCTGCATTCGGCGACCATCGCCATCACCGGCGAGATCACCGTGGACCGCCTCTGGCATGCGGTGCCGTCGTTCCCCACCATCAGCGAAGTGTGGCTGCGACTGCTGGAGACCTACCGGGATCAGCGCGCGAAGCCCTGACCGGGGAGCGCCGCGCATCGTGCTCGAGGAGTGGGAGCGTGACCGTCAGCGAGTACGTCATCCGACGCTCGCGGCCCGCACCCGACGGCTTCTAGCGTCACCACCATGACCAGCATCTTTCGCCCCGCCCTCGACGCAGGAGCACACGGATGATCACCTATGACCGGCTCTATGTCGGCGGCGCCTGGACCGAACCCGCCGAACCGGCGCTGCTGGAAATCCTGTCCCCGCACGACGGATCACTCATCGGCGCGGCGGCACAGGCGCAACCCGCCGACGTGGACCGCGCGGTCGCGGCGGCGCGCACCGCCTTCGACAGCGGGGAATGGCGCGACACCCCGCCGAGCGAACGAATCACGGTGCTGCGCGGGTTCAACGAACTGCGCGAGGAGCAGGCCGACCGGATCGCCGAGCTCATCACCGCCGAGAACGGCTCCGCGGCGTGGTTCACCCGGGCGGGTCAGGCCGCGCTGACCCGGCAGGCCAACGCCTATCTGACCGCCGCCGAGAGTTTCGACTGGGAGCGCACCCTCACCCCATCGGACCCGGATTCCCCGGTGCGCAGCGTGGTTCGGCGCGAGCCGGTCGGCGTGGTGGCGGCGGTGATCCCGTGGAACTCCCCCTTCTCGTCCGCCACGTCGAAGATCCTGCCCGCCCTGCTGACCGGAAACTCCGTGGTGCTCAAGGTTTCTCCGGAGAACTCGCTCAGTATGGGCCTGCTGGCCGAGCTGGTGGATCGCATCGGCCTGCCCGGCGGTGTGATCAGTGTGCTGCCCGCGGAACGGGAAACGAGCGAGTACCTGATCTCCCATCCCGGGGTGGACAAGATCGCGTTCACCGGCTCGACCGGGGCCGGTCGCCGGATCGCGGCCATCGCGGGCGAGCAGCTCAAACGGGTCAGCCTGGAACTGGGCGGCAAGTCGGCGGCGGTGATCCTGCCCGATGCCGATCTGACCGCGGTCCTGAACGGCTTGAAGTTCGGTTCGCTGCTGAACAATGGCGAATCCTGTATCGCCCAGACGCGCATCATCGCGCCGCGCTCCCGCTACGAGGAGGTGGTCGAGGCGCTGGCGGGGCTGGTGGCATCCCTGCCGGTCGGTGACCCACGCGACCCGGCGACCTTCATCGGCCCGATGGTTCGCGGCGATCAGCAACAGCGGGTCCGCGACTACATCGAGCTCGGCATCGCCGAGGGCGCGCGCCTGGTCTGCGGCGGCCCGCAGCTGCCGCCGGGGCTGCGGGACGGCTTCTATGTCACGCCAACGGTTTTCGCCGATGTGACCCCGTCCATGCGGATCGCCCGAGAGGAGATCTTCGGCCCGGTGCTGGTCGTCCTCGCCTACGACGACCTCGACGACGCCGTCCGCATCGCCAATGACTCCGACTACGGGCTCTCCGGAGGCGTGTGGTCGGCGGACGTCGACGCGGCGCTGTCCGTGGCCCGGCGAATCCGGACCGGGACCGTCACCGTCAATGGCGCGCCGGTCGGCTTCGACGGCCCGTTCGGCGGCTTCAAGGCCAGCGGGATCGGCCGCGAATACGGCGCGGTCGGCCTGGGCCAGTACACCGAATTCCAGACGATCACCGTCTGACGTCGCTGCTAGGGTGGTCCCGTGCTCATCGAGGAAGTCGACAGAATCTAGCCGCCCGGTCGAAGGCGGCGCTTTCTCACACACCTGTCGCTCGGCCCCATCGGCCGAGCGTTCCTGGCCTTCGCCCGGCTCCGAGACGTTCCCGAATCACGTCCGGCCGCTCGTTCGCGAGCAGGAAAGAGTCGACAACCCATGTCCACATCCATGCCTTCCGCCGTCACCCTGCGGAATCTGTCCTTCGAATGGCCCGACGGCAGCATCGCGCTGTCCGGGCTCAGCGGCACCCTCGGCACCGGGCGCACCGGTGTGGTCGGCCGCAACGGCGCGGGGAAATCAACGCTGTTGCGGCTGATCGCCGGAAGCCTGACCCCGACGGCGGGGCGGGTCGAAACCACCGGCGCGGTCGGGTATCTCCCGCAGAGCCTCACCCTCGGCCGTGAGGCGACGATCGCCCACTTGCTCGGTATCGCGGGCAAGCTCGCGGCGTTGCGCGCGATCGAGTCCGGCGAGACGAGCGACGAGCATTTCGAGACGATCGGCGACGACTGGGACATCGAAGCCCGCGCCGACGAGGCCCTCCACGACATCGGTTTCAGCGCAGCCGATCTGAACAGACGGGTCGGCGAGATCTCGGGTGGCGAGGCCGTCCTGGTCGCGATCACCGGCCTGCGGGTCCAGCGCACCCCCATCACCCTGCTCGACGAACCGACCAACAACCTCGATCGCGAAACCCGCGCCAAGCTGGCCGGATTCGTGGATTCCTGGCCCGGAACCCTGATCGTGGTGAGTCACGATCTCGAACTGCTCGAGCGGATGGACGCCACCGCGGAGCTGCGCGGTGCGGAACTGGCGGTCTTCGGCGGACCCTTCAGCGCCTGGAAGGCGGCTGTCGAACAGGAGCAGGCCGCGGCAGTCCAGGCCGCCCGCACCGCCGAACAGGCCGTGAAGGTCGAGAAGCGGCAGCGGATCGAGGCCGAGACCAAGCTGGCCCGCCGCGAGCGCACCGCCCGCGCGACACAGCGGGACGGCGGGATTCCACGGATTCTCGCGGGCAACCGGGCCAGCCGGGCCCAGGGCTCGGCGGGCGCCATGCGCACCACACTGGACGCGAAACTCCACGCCGCGCAACAGCTGCTGGACGACGCGTCGACCCGGGTCCGCCGTGAGGAGCACATCCACCTCGATCTCCCGGATCCGGATGTGCCGCGCAGCCGCCGGATCGCGGAACTGCGTGACGGTGATCGGCGGGTCATCATTCAGGGCCCGGAACGCGTCGCGCTGGTCGGCCCCAATGGCTCCGGAAAATCGACGCTGATCGAGAACCTGCTCACGAGCCGCGATCCGGAACGGGGCAGTCTGCTCACCGATCGGGTGGGGTATCTGCCGCAGCGTCTGGACAACCTCGACGAGGACGCCAGCGCGCTCGACAACGTGCACGCCGCGGCACCCACGGCAGCCCCGGCCGCGATCCGTAATCATCTGGCCCGCTTGCTGTTACGTGGCAGCAGTGTCGAACGTCCGGTCTCGACGCTGTCGGGCGGTGAACGCTTCCGGGTGTCGCTGGCCCGCCTGTTGTTCGCCGATCCGCCGGCGCAGCTGCTGATTCTGGACGAGCCGACCAACAATCTCGATATCACCAGCGTCGAGCAGCTGACCGAGGCGCTGGCCGACTATCGCGGCGCGATCCTGGTGGTCAGCCACGATTATCCCTTCCTGCGCGGGATCGGGGTCGACACCGTGGTGGAACTCGAACCGGGCGGCCGCATCCAGCAGCGCGGCTCCCTGTGAATGCCTCCGGCTCCGGGCGCCTTCGTGTGCTCGGAGCCGGATCCGCACAACCTTCCGCCACCGTCAGAGATGGTCGGCGTCGATGATCGCCCGCGCGAACGACTGGGGCGCTTCCTGCGGGACGTTGTGGCCGATCCCGTCGAGGACGCGGTGCTCGTACTTGCCGGTGAACTTGCCGCGATACCCCTTGCCGTCCTTGGCCGCACCGTCGAAATCGCTGCTCACGGTGATCGCGGGCACCGAGATGACCGGCCCGGCGGCGAGCTGCTGTTCGTAGCCGTCGTACTGCGGTTCGCCGGGAGCCAGGCTCAGCCGCCACCGGTAGTTGGAGATGACGATGTCGACGTGATCGGGATTGTCGAAGGCGGTGGCGCTGCGGTCGTAGGTGGCGTCGTCGAAAGTCCAGGCGGGAGAGGCGCGTTGCCAGATGAGCTTGTTGAAGTCGTGGCGATTGCGGTCGTAGCCGACGCGGCCGCGTTCGGTGGCGAAGTAGTACTGGTACCACCAGCCGAGCTCCGCTTCGGGCGGCAAGGGCTGCTGTTGGGCGGCCTGCTGGGTGATCAGGTAGCCGCTCACCGCGACCATGGCCTTGACGCGTTGCGGCCACAGTGCGGCGATGACGTCGACCGTGCGTGCGCCCCAGTCGAATCCGCCGAGCACGGCCTTGTCGATGTGCAGGGCGTCCATGAAGTCGACGATGTCGCGCGCGATGGCCGACTGCTGCCCGTTGCGCACGGTCTGCGGGGACCGGAAGGTGGTTTCGCCGTAGCCGCGCAGGAAGGGCACCAGGACCCGGTACCCGGCGTCGGCCAGCAGCGGGCCGACATCGGCGAAGCTGTAGGCGTCGTAGGGCCAGCCGTGCAGCAGGATCACGGGCTGCCCGGTGGCGGGACCGAATTCGGCGTAGGCGACGTTCAGCACGCCCGCGTCGATCTTCTTGATCGGGCCCAGGCTGGTGTGCGCCCCCGATCCGGCCCGCAGGTTCACGCTCGCGGGAGCCGGCGCGGGGGTGGTGGAGTCGGTGGCGCAGGCGGTGAGGGTGGCCGCGGCCAGGCCCGCCGCCAGCGTGGCGCCGAAGAGGCGTCGTCGGTCGAAGTTCATGCCTTCGACGCTAGGGAGCGGACCCGGGCCGCCGCGTGCGTCGGATGACGTAATCGGTGTCGATCGGTCGCGTCGGCGACCGGCCGATCATCCGGCCGTGTCGTCCAGGGTGGGGAGCAGGGCCGCGAGATCCCCGCGCGAACTGATGCCCAGCTTCGGGAAGATCCGGTGCAGGTGGGTGCTGACGGTCCGGTGCGACAGGTAGAGCCGCTGCCCGATCTCCCGGTTGGTCAGGCCCTGCGCCGCGAGTTGCGCGATGCTCAGTTCGTGCGGGGTGAGCCGCTCGCGGGCATCGGGGTCGCGGTTCGGGCTCGATTCACCGGCGCTGCGCAGTTCCAGGCGGGCCCGCTCGCTCCACGCGGTGAAGCCGAGCGCATCGAAGATCTCACGGGCCGTGCGCAAGTGGGTGCGGGACTCGACCACGCGGCGCTGCCGCCGCAGCCATTCGCCGTAGGCCAGGTGCAAGCGACCGCGTTCGGCCGGCCAGCCGGTCAGATCCGCGGCCAGGGCGGCGGCGAACGCCTCGGCGGCCTTGTCGCCGGCGAGCACCGCTCGGGCGTAGCGCAGGCCGATGTGCAGGGCCGGTGACGGCGTGGACGCGGCGGCCGCTTCGAGACCACGCAGCAGGTCCGTCATGGCGTCGGCTCGACCGGCGCGGACGGCGGCCTCGGCGAGTTCGGTGAGGAAGTACGCGGCCAGCGCCGGCGAATGCGAGGGATCGCGCGGATCGTGGATGCGGGCCAGGTCGGTGAAAGCGTCGTCGAATCGGCCTTCCCCGAGCGCGGTGAGCCCCCGGGTGAGCTGCACGGTGGCGAGCACAGGCCGGGCTCCCGCGGCCAGTCCGGTGCGTTCGGCGTCCGCCGCCAGGGTGGTGGCGTGCGTGTAATCGCCACGCAGCGCGGCGATTTCGGCCTGTACCGACACGATCACCGCATGCATGAACGGCTGCTCGGTCTCCAGCGCGAACGCCGCCGCCTCGGCCGCGATGGGCGCGGCGGTGGCGATATCGCCGAGCCGGGCCAGGCTCCACGCCTGGATCGCGAGCGCCCGGGTCAGCAGCCCCAGCCGTCCGGCGGAACGGAATCCGGGTGCGGACGCCGCGGCGAACTGGGCCGCCAGATCGAACGCGCCGACCTGGTAGGCGGCGCTACTGAGAAAGTGGTCGACCTCGGTGTCGCGGCCGGAGGTGGCCGCCAGCGTGCGCAGGTGGCCGAGGACCTCGTCGCCCCGCTCGAACGGGGCCACGATCGAGTCGATCGCCAGCTTGGCCGGATCGCCGTCGGGAATGGCGAAGGTGTCGGCGACCGCGAGCACCGCGCGCCGGGTGTCGGGCCCGGGTTCGGACCAGAAGCAGCGGGCCGCCGCCGCCCACAGGATCCGCAGCGCGGGATCCGGGTAGCCGTCGGCGGCGACGTCGGCCGCCAGCACGGCCAGTTCACCGATGCGCGTGTGGCTTTCGCGCATGCCGTCCTCGAAACCGCTGAGCAGCCAGGCCGCGGTGGCCTGCTGTCCGGCCGTGAGGGGCAGCATGCGCGCGGCGTCCATCAGCCGTTCGACGGTGTCGCGGCGACCGGCGTCGACGGCCAGTTCGGCGGCGCGCAGCAGGCGGTCCGCGCGGCGGCCGGGGGTGACGGTGAGAGCCGCGGCGTGTTCCATGGCGGCGACCGCGCCGCCGCGGTGCCGGGACCGCTCGGCGGCGGCTTCGAGCGCGGCGGCGACGTCCTCATCGGCGCCGGCCGTGCCCGCCGCCCGATGCCACACCTGACGTTCCGGCGACTCGGCGAGTACATCGGCGAGGGCCAGGTGGGCGCGGCGGCGTTCCGCGCCGGTCGCCGCGGCCACCAGGGCCGACCGCACCAGGGGATGACGGAAAGTGACCGTGCCGGAACCGATGTCGACCAGCCGGGCCGCGACCGCCGGGGCGAGATCCTCGGCGGTGGCGGCGGAATCCAGGAGAATCCCGGCGGCGGTCAGGGTTTCGGCGACCGCGTCGCCGTCGTTCAGGGCGGCGACGAGCAGGACCGAGCGGGTCGGGCCGGGCAGGGCGGCGCTCCGGGCCGAGAAGGCCTGTTCCAGACGCTCGGTCAACGGCAGAGCCGAAGCGCTCTCGGTGAGATCCATTGCGGTCGTGGGTAGCTCGGTCAGGGCGAGCGGGTTGCCGTGCGATTCGGCCAGCACGCGACGCCGGAGCTGAGCGGGCAGATCCGGTGCGATGGCGTCGAGCAGCGCGTTCGCGTCATCGCCGGGCAGCGGTCCGAGCCGCATGACGGTCAACCCGGCGGCGCTCAACGGCGAGGCCGCGCCGTCGCGCCGGGTCGCCAGCAGCGCAACGGGTTCGGAGTCGATGCGGCGCGCGACGAAGGCCAGCACCTCGGCGCTGGCCAGGTCGAGCCAGTGCACGTCCTCGGCGACGATCAGCACCGCGCGCTCGGCCGCCGAATCGGCGAGCAGGGTCAGGGCGGCGAGCCCGACCAGGTGGATGCTCGGCTCGTCGGTGCTCTCCGACATGCCCAGAGCGGTTGTCAGCGCCTCGAATTGCCGGGCGGGCAGGGCGCCGAACTCGCGGCGCAGCGGATACAGGAGCCGTTGCAGCCCGGCGTAGACGAGATTGCGTTCGGCTTCCACGCCCGCGGTTCGCAGCACGCGGTGACCGGCGGCGGAGGCGACGGCGACGGTCTGCTCGACCAGTGTCGACTTCCCGATGCCGGGCTCGCCCTCGATCAGGATGCCGCTGCGCTCGCCGGGTCCGTCCACCAGGGCGGACAGGTCTTTCAGTTCGGTGTCGCGTCCGAACAACGGCATGGTGCGGAATCCTCCTCCGGGCCCGCACGGAAGATGTGGGTCCCGCCGCGACCCTACCCACCGTCGATTACGTCAAGACAGCGTCATCTGACAGATTCGGCGACCCGGCCGTGACCGCGAAGGTATTTCCATGGCTACCGTTCGATTCCACCTGATGTCCACCCTGTCCCCCGCCGAGGTCATGCACGTGCTGACCGACTTCGGCCCGACCCGCCCCGACGCCTGGCCCAGCATCGACGCCGAACACTTCGTCGTCCACGCTCGCGGCGACAATTGGGCCGAGGTCACCGAGGGCACCGCCGCCGCCTGGGAGCGCGCCCGCTACGACTGGGACCCGTCCGGCGACACCGTCACCATCACCACCCTCGATTCCAAACTCTTCGGCGCGGGCGGCGGCTGGGTCTTCCGCATCGCCCCCGACCTGCCCGGCAGCCGGGTGGACGTCGAGCTGACCCGCACCCCGCAGGCGTTCAAGGGCAAGATCCTCGCCGCGCTGCTGCCCCTCATCGGCCCGTCCTCGCTCCGCAAGTCCTTCGCGACACCGCTGCGGGCCGCGTGATGTCCGCATCGCAGCCCCACCAGCACGTGATCGCCGACCTTTTCGTCTGCGGACCGGTCGCGATGCTGCTCTGGTCCGAGACCGCCGTGCTGCACGGTCGCGGTCCGTCGGTGCGAGACCTCCTCGGCTAGTCCGGATCCGGTTGTCGGTTCGGGAAGATCGGGCGGCTTCGCGCGCTTGTACCGTCCATGACGACAACCGGCTCGGAAGACCTCGTGAACCAGCAGAACCCGAACGGATCGACCGTGCTGTCGGTCGGATTGCATCCCAGCGCTGTGGATTACAGCAACTACCCCCAGTTGACCGAGGAGATTCTGACCGCGCGCATCACGGCCGGCGAGGCCGCCTTGCGCGAGGCCGGGTTCGATCTGGTGTCGTGTCAGCTGCCCGCCGACCCCGATGCGGCGGAAGCGGCACTGCGCGAACGCATTGCGGGGCAGACGTTCCGGGCCGCCATGATCGGCGCGGGCGTCCGGATGGCCGGCGAGCACACCCTGCTGTTCGAGCGGCTGGTCAACACGCTGGCCGACGAGGTGCCCGGAATTCGGTTCTGCTTCAACACGTCACCGGAGACCACCATCGACGCGCTGCGCCGCTGGGTGGAGCCCAGCGTGCGCTGACGCGTCAGTCCGCGTCGTCCCGGATCTGCCACATCGCCTGGCCGATCGCCACCACACCGCGGGCGGGCAGGGTGACGTCGCCGATCCGGGGGTTGGCGTCCAGGTGGGCGGGGCGACCGAGGTCGTGACCGTCGAGGACCGCGGTCGAGTCGGTGACCAGGTACATGCGTTCCGGCATGAGAAGGCCGGTGTGTCCGCTGGGCATGGTTCCCGCCATCTGCAGTCGCCCCAATCCCAGTGCCGTGGCCATCATTTCGCGTGAGCGGACGAGGGTGCGGGAGCGCCAGGTGGCGAGTGGCAGGTGGCCGCCGACGGCGTTGAGGGCGCGCAGGGCCGGGGTTTCCGTCACGGTCAGCGTCCAATCCAGGGCGGGCTTGTCGACGGTGACGTGCAGGGACGTCGGGCCCGTCCATTCGGCGCTGATCGACGCGAAACCGGTGTGGTCGCAGGCGGGGCCGTAGTAACGCGGGCACGCGTGATCCAGGCGCTCGCCGTCCACGAAGATCGACCAGCGGCCTTCGGGGTCCCGATGCCAGACGGTTTTGTAAGGGCCGAAATCGTTTTCGGGGAAGACGCGGAGCGCCAGCACATGGCCGCTGTCGAAGGGGAGGCCGAAAACGCCCCAGCCCTTGACGTATTCGTGGCCGGGCCAGGGCGCCTGGCCGCGGTGTTCGGGGAGGCCGGTGAGCCGGGAGGCCAGATCGAGCATGGGGTCACCTCCGGTGGGAGTCAGTAGCTGAAGGTGGTGGCCGGGTCGTCGCCGATCCACTGCCACATCGGAATGGTGCCCTGCAGCTCGGCATTGCCGACCAGGTTGCCGGCCTCGAGTTGCTTCGCGTTGAAGCAGACCGGGCACACGAAGTAGCGGCCGCCGGCCGCTTCGTAGCGTTTGCACAGCTCCTGGAGGGGCGGGCAGCCGTCACAGGCGACGCCGACCGCGGTGTCGGCCAGCGCGAGCCGGACCGCCTCCTTGGTGAGGAACATCAGGGTCTCGCGCCCGGTTTCGGCGGCGCCCACGGCTACCAGGAACGCGACGGTGACCTTCTCGGGGTCTTCGAGCCCGGTGGTCAGGCTGATCACGGCTTTCGACATGATTCGACGGTAGGCGCGGCGAATCCGGATGTCGTCGGGCGTTCTCCCTACGAATCGGTGGTCAGAGTGTCGAGCAGACCGTGCTGGACGGCGTAGAGGGTGACCGTCGAGCGGGTCGACGAACCGGTCTTGGTGTAGATGCGTTCGATGTGGGTGCCCGCCGTTTTCGGGGCGATGCCCAGGGTGCGGGCGACCTGGCGGGTGGACGCGCCGCGGGCGATGAGGGCCAGGACCTCGAGTTCCCGCGGGGTGAGGCCGTCCGGGCCGGTGCGGCGGCGCTGACGGGGCTGTCCCGCCGCCTCGAGGACGGCGTCGACCGCGCCCGCGTCGAGCCGTCCGCGGCGCACCTCGGAGCGGAGTTCGGCGAGAATCCGCTTGGGCGGCAAGGCCTCCCGGTACGCGCGCGGTTCGCTCATCGCGCGATAGGTGTCGGCGGCGGCCAGCAGCCGCGCCGAGACCGGAATAGACGGGCCGGTCAGGCCGCGATGCGCGCCCGAGCCGTCGAGTCGCTCGTAGGCCATGGCGGCGATGGCGCCGATCCGGGCCAGTCCGGCGGGGCGGGCGAGGACCCGTTCGGTGTAGTACGAGTTCATGCGCAGCCGCTCCAACTCGGTGACACTCAAGGGGCCGGGCTTGTCGAGAATCGTTGCGGGAACACCGTGCAACCCGATGTCGTGGAGCAGGGCCGCGCGACGCAGCACCGTGACGTCGGGTTCGGCGAGCCCGGCGGCGGCCCCGGCCCGGGCCGCGAGATCGGCCACGCCGCGCGAGTGGCCCGCCCGATAGGGCGAGCGCAGATCGGTGAAGTCGGCGATCACCTCGAGGGCCGTATCCAGTTCGGCGCCGGTGAGATTGCGGCGCAACGCGGGATCGGCGGCGATGAGCTCCCCGTAGTCCGGATCGGAATCATTGTCGGCCAGCAGGTCCCGCGCCGAGGCACAGAATTCGTCCACCACGGCCGGATCGAACTGGGTGCCCCGCCGAGCCCGGGCGACCTCGACGGCGGCCTCGATTCCGGCGGTCCGATGCAACACCTCGGCCACGTCGGCGAGATGGAACAGCCGCATCCCCAACCCGATTCGATCCCCGCCGACCCCGACCGGCACGCCCTTGCCGTCCCACCGCGCGAAGAACTGCCGCAGCGAATCCCCGACCGCGGGGGCCAGCCCGAGCCGGTCGGCCATGGTCGACGTGGTGAGGCAGTGCGACATGAGCCCGCGCTCGATATCGCGCCCGCCCTTCGCCGCGATCGCCACCGTCTTCCGCACCCGCTGCGCGAACGGCCCGGAAGCCCCCGCGTGCGAGAGGAAGAACCGCGCTCCGCCGAGCCCCCGCAGATCGGTCCCGTAGCTGTCGGCCCGGAACGCGATATCGTCCCCGAACCACGCCGAAACCTCGGGCGCGTCGGCCACACATCCGGCCCAGGCCAGGACCGCGGTGTAGTACAGGTCGGACCGCTCCCCCTCGGTCAGCCCGACCCGCTCCCCCAGTCGCGTGGCGAGCCGCCAGGACCGCAGGACGTGCGCCATCGGCTGGCCCAGGCCGAGATCCATCGCGAACGAGAACGCTGCCAGCAGTGCCGCCAGCGAAACACCCGTCTCCCGAGCGTCACGCGCCATGCTGCGAGCATAGGCGCGCGCCGAGCCGTTCGATCTCGGATCGGCCCGCGGCCTGGACCGACGGGCCGGACCGGGGCGTGCCCGTCAGTCGGCGGCGATCGCCTCGAAGGTGCCCGCCTGGTAGGAGCCGCCCTTGGTCTTCGTGATGACCGCCAGCCGGTTGGCCGCGTTGATCAGCGCGATGACGTAGACGAGCGCCGCGGCCTGGTCCTCGTCGTAGTGTTTGCGGACCAGCGCCCAAGTCTCGTCGGAGACGCCGTGACCGGTGTCGGCGAGGCGGGTGCCCTCCTCGGTGAGGGCCAGGGCGGCCTGCTCGGGCTCGGTGAAAACGGTCGATTCGCGCCAGACGGCGACCAGGTTGACGCGGGTCGCGGATTCGCCCGCGGCGGCCAGCTCCTTGGTGTGGCCGTCGACGCAGAAGCCGCAACCGTTGATCTGGCTGGCCCGCAACTCCACCAGCTCCATCAACGATTTCGGCAGGCCCGACTGGGTGATCGCCAGGCCGACACCGGCGAACCGCTTGCCGAGCTTGGCGCCGACCGCGTTGGTGTTCAGGTCGATTCGGGGTTCCATCATGTGATCCTCACGTGCGGTGATGAATTGGACGACCACAAGACGCCGGAGAACGCGTCCGCGTGACAGCGTCCAGCCTGTGAGGTGGGCCACGGCCGAAACAGAAGACGCCCGCGCCATCCGGGGATGACGCGGGCGCTGCGACCGGTTACTTCGGTTCCGGGTGGGTGGTGGGGGTGTGAATGATGTCGAAGTACACCGTCTTGTCGTTGGCGTCCGGGGACACGCGGTAGGTGAATTCCTTGTCGTTCAAGGTGATGATGTCGGTGACGCGGCGGAACTGCTCCTGTCCCGCATCGTCTTTCGCGACGATGGTGCGGGTCTTGCCATCGGCGGGGACGGACCAGTCGCCGTGCATCTTCGGGGTGTCGTCGAGGTTGTACATGGTGAAGGTGCCGTCGGGCTTGAAGTAGGCGAAGCCGACGTAGTTCTTCACGTTGTCGTCGGTCAGCGGCACCTGGTTGCCCTGGGCGTCGGTGGCGGAGGTGGTCTCCCAGGCGGTCGCGGCCAGCAGGGCCGCCGGGGAACCGGGCGGGACGGCCACGGTGGCGGAGGCGGCCGCGGAGGTGGTGGGCTGGACGGAAGTGGTCGGCTGGGCGGAGGTGGTGTCGGAGCTGGAATTGTCGTTACTGCTGCACGCTCCGAGCGCACCGACCGCCGCGAGGGCCACGGCAAGAGTCGCGATGTTCCTCGTCATCTCTTTACCTGTCATCCGGCCCACTCTAGCTATCCGGTGGCAAGTCCTCGCTCAAGGAATCGCTGGCAGGATCGGATGGCGGCGGGCAGATCCACGGCGTCGGGAGCGATCTGATACTGGGCCGCCACGCCGCGCAACATGCCGGTCAGCACCGTCGCGGTGGACGCCGGTTCGACGTCGGCGGACACGGATCCATTGCGCTGTCCGGCGCGCAGCAACTGCTCGACGCCGTGCCGGAAGCGTTCGTCGTCGGTGGCGAACACCGGGCGCAGCGCCGCCTCGGAAGGCATTGCGGCGCCCCACATCACGAAGAAGGCGCGGCTGGTCCGGGGGTATCCGATCATGGCCGTCAGGTAGTCCTCGGCCAGCCGCGACAGCACCGCGACGGCATCGAATCCGGGCTCCTCGAGCTCGGCCACACCCGCCTCGCCGACGAACTGGGCCTGGATGCGCTGGGCGAGTTGATCGACCAGGGCCGCCTTGGTGCCGAAGTGATGGTTGGCCAATCCGCGGCTGTAGCCCGCGAGTTGCCCGACATCGGCGAGCGACGTCTGGTCGACACCGCGTTCGGAGAACAGCGACTCGGCCGCGTCCAGCAGCGCCTGACCGGCCTGAGCAGCCCGTTCCCGTTGGGTGCGGCGTGGGGGCGGGGCCGCGTCGCTCCCCTTCGCCGCCCGCGCCACCGACTGCTCGGTGGCCTCCGCCATGGACCTCTCCGCGCGACCCGCCATGGCGCAACCCTAACTAGCCCAGTCGTGAACCACCGTTGACGGGCACCACTTGCCCGGTCACGTAGTTCGACAGCGGCGAGCACAGCCAGAAGATGACATCGGCCGCCTCCCCGACGGTGCCGGTGCGGCCCAGCGAGACGAACGGCATCGGCCGCGCCGCGTAGATCTCGGCATCGGTGAGCGGAACATCGGGATCCACGGTGATGCCCATCCGCCGCGCCTGCTTGGCGGGCATGCCGACCCGGATCTCGCGGCCACCGGTGTTGATGACCTCGCGATCGGATTGCGGCTGCCCGAAACGGGTTTGGATGATCCCGAACGCCACCGCGTTGACGTTCACGTGCATCGACCCCCACTCCTGGGCCAGGGTGCGGGCCAGCCCGAGCACACCGGCCTTGGCCGAGGCGTAGTTGGCCGCGCCGTCGAGCCCGAGCAGCCCGGCCATGGAGGACACCATCACCGTCTTGCGGTGCCGCGTGATCCCCTCGGCGGCGTCGGCCCGGTCGGCCGCGCGGAATACCGGCGCGCAGGCCCGGGCCAGGCGGAACGGCACCATCAGGTGGATGTCGAGCATGGCCTGGAACTGGTCGTCGGTCATGGCGTGCACGCGGGCGTCCCACGCGTATCCGGCATTGTTGACCACGATGTCGAGGCCGCCGTACTCGGCGATCGCGTGGGCGACGAGGTCATCGCACGCACCCGGCGCCACCAGGTCTGCGACGAAGGCGCCGGCCGACCCCGCGCCGTAGGCGTCGTTGATCGCGGTCACCGCCTCGTCCGCCTTGTCCTTGTCCACATCGGCGATGACGACCTTGGCTCCATTGGCCGCGAGCAATGTCGAAGTGGCGCCGCCGATTCCGCGGGAACCACCGGTGACGATCGCGACCTGCCCGTCCAGCAGACCGCTCTCGAAGCTCGGTGTCAGCATGGTCAGCGTCCCTTCCAGACCGGCGGCCGCTTCTCGGCGAAGGCGCGCAGGCCTTCTCGCAGGTCCTCGGATTCTTGGAGTGCGGTCAGATAGGGCATCTGCTTCGCCCAGGCTTCCTCGTCGGTCCAGCCCTGGGAGTCGACGACGATCTGCTTGCTCGCCCGCACCGCCAGCGGCCCGGCGGCGCAGATGTCGCGGGCCAGCTCCAGCGCGCCGTCGACCGCCCCGCCCGGTTCGGTGAGCCGGTTGATCAGTCCGAGTTCGGCGAACATCGTGGCGTGCCTGGGCTTTCCGGTCAGGATCAGCTCCATGGCCAGGTGATACGGAATCCGCTTGGGCAGCCGGAAACAGCCGCCGCCCATGGCCACCAGCGATCGCGCGGCCTCCGGCAGGCCCAGGGTGGCGGTGCGCGAGCAGACGATCAGATCGCAGGCCAGGCACAGTTCGAGGCCGCCCGCGAGGGCGTGGCCCTCCACCGCGGCGATGATGGGTTTGACCGGCGGCCGGGCCATGATGCCGAAGCCGCCGCGGCGTTCGGTGACGCCCATATCGCCGGTCGCGGCGGCGATCAGATCCTGTCCGGCGGAGAACACCAGGTCGGAGCCGGTGAGGACCGCGCAGCGCAGCGCGTCGTCGGCCTCGTAGCGGTCGATGGCCGCCTCCAGGGCGCGGGCGGTCGCGCCGTCGAAGGCATTGCGCCGTTCGGGCCGGTCGATCCGGATGAGCAGGATCCGTTCGTCGACGACGTCGGTCACGATGAGATCGGGTCGGTCAGACATTGCGCTCACGTCCTTCCCAATATGGTTGGCGCAGTTCGTGTTTCATAACCTTGCCGACCGGGTTGCGGGGCAGGTCGGTGACGAAGTCGAAGCGGCGGGGGCGTTTGTACCCGGCCAGCCGTCCTTCCAGGTGGGCCAGCAGTTCGGCCTCGGTCGGCGCGGATCCCGGCGTCGCGACGATGTAGGCCAGCGGCTTCTCGCCGAAATCCTCGTCGGGGATGCCGATCACCGCGGCGTCGATCACCCGCGGGTGCGTGACCAGGGCCTTCTCGATCTCGGCCGGATAGATGTTGACCCCGCCCGCGACGATCATGTCCTTGATCCGGTCGGTGATGAACAGGAAGCCGTCGGCGTCGAGGTAGCCGACGTCGCCGGTGCGGTAGAAGCCGTCCTTGATCACGTCCTCGCCGAGCGGCGGACCGCCGAGATAATTGCGCAACACGATCGGCGTATTGACCGCGATCTCCCCGGATTCCCCGGCGGGCAGCCGATTCCACTCCGCGTCGACGATGGCGATCTCGACCCCGTCGAACGGCAGGCCGCTGGTGCCCGGCTTGGCGATCTGATGCTCCGGCGCGGTGTAGCTGATCATGCCGGGTTCGCTGGCGCCGTAGCTCTCCCACAGCACGTCGTCGCCGAAGCGCTCGACCACCCATTCCTTCAGCGACTGCGGGACCGGTGCAGCCCCGGTTCCGAGGTGCCGCAGCGAGGACAGGTCGTAGCGGTCGAGTACCGCGCCGGGCAGTTTCTGCAGGCGCAGCAGCATGGTGGGCACCGCGATCCAGGACTGGATGCGATGCTCGTGGATGAGCCGCAACGCCGCCTCGGCGTCGAAGGGATCCAGCGTGACCACGGTCCCGCCGCGCCCGCACGCCGACGCCGTGACCGCCGGTCCGGCGCCGTGATGGATCGGCATGGTGAGCAGTGCCCGCACCGCGTCGGGCAGGGGCGGGACGGAGGCCACCGAGGTCAGGAACCGGTACAGGCGTTCGGGATCGGTGACGGTGGCCGGGTCGGTCGGCGGGACGCCGCGCGGGTGGCCGGTGGTACCGGAGGTGTAGAGCACGAGAGCGGGCCGAGCCGCACCGAAACGAGTCGGGGCGTCCGGTGTTTCGAGCAGATCCTCGTAGCGGACCCCGGGCGCGCCCGCGGTCTGGCCGACGGTGATCAGCAGGCCGACCATGTCCGGATCCCATCCGGTGACGTCGATGTCATTGCAGGCCAGCCCTTTCGCGCCGCTGTCGCGCAGGATGTACAGCGCCTCGTCCGGGGTCAACCGCCAGTTCACGGCCACCTGGGCCACGCCGAGCTTCTGCAGGGCACGCTGGACGACGAAGTACTCCGGCGCGAGCCGGAACCGCGTGCCGATCCGATCGCCGCCGGTCAGCCCGCACCGGGCCAGGCCTTCCGCGACCCGGTCGGCCGCGTCGTTCCATTCCCGATAGGTCAGCACGGCGCCGCCGCTGACCACCGCGGGTGCGTCCGGTCGATGGACGGCCCAGAACTCCGGGGATCCCATGTCGGGTGTGTTCACCATTCCTCCTCGCGTGCGAGCACGTGTACGGCGCAGACCGCGCCGATTCCGACCATGTGCGCCAAGCCGATTCGCGCATCGGGGTGTTGCCGCGGCCCGGCTTCGCCGCGCAGCTGGACAGCCAGCTCCGCGATCTGCCCGACGCCGGTCGGCCCGATCGGATGTCCCATGGACAGCAGCCCGCCGGAGGTGTTGACCGCGACCTTGCCGCCGATATCGAAATCACCCCGGGCCAGGGCGGCCGCGGCCCGGCCGGGCTCGCACACCTGCATCGCCTCGAGATAGACGAGCTCCTCCACCGTGAAGGCGTCGTGCAGCTCGATCAGATCCACGTCGTCGATGCTCACGCAGGCCGCCCGCAACGCCTCGGCTGTGGTCTCCGCGGTCAGGGCGGCGTCGAAATTCTCGGTGCCGTAATAGGTTTCCGACCGCAGCGCCGAGGACCGCACCCGCACCGCGCGACCCCGGTCGAGGCCGAGGTCGGTGATCGCCCGTTCGGAGACGACGATGGCGGCGGCCGCGCCCTCCCCGATCGGACAGCACTGCAGGCGGGTGAGCACGCCGCTGAGGGCCGGCGGGGCCAGCACCTCCTCGAGCGTTCTGGCCCTGGGGCGCTGCGCGTTCGGATTGAGCGCGGCATTGCGGCTGTTCTTCACCGCCACCCGCGCGATCTGTTCCGGCGTCGCGCCCGTCTCGTGCATGTACCGCGAGGCCAGCAGCGCGAAGTGCGAGACCGGCAGCAGCCGATTCCCGACCAGGTCCTCCAGCCCGGCGGCGCGGGCGGGCATGGTGAGGTTCAGCGGCTTGTCGACGCCGACCGCGATGGCCACATCGTGCAGGCCCGCGGCGACATCGAGGTACGCCTGCCGGAAGGCGCTCGACCCCGACGCGGAGGCGTTCTCGACCTGCACCATCGGGATGCCGGTCGCACCCAGATGCCGATACATCAAGCGCGACAACGCCATCGAGGTGGTGGCGGTTCCGGTGTACGCGGTGTCCACCTGATCCCACCGCAGGCCCGCGTCGGCGAGCGCCGCGCGGACGGCGGTGACGCCGAGCTCCGGATACGGTGTGCGGCCGGCCTTCCGATAGGGATGCAAGCCGACGCCGATGACCCACACCGGCCGCAGGTCCGTGCTCATGCCCGCACCTCGCTCCCGGCCGGAACCGCCGCGAAGGCGGGCTCGACCATCTCGGCGTCGTCGCCCCGCACGACCCGCCAGCGCGCGGCGACCCGATCGCCGATCCGCGGCGCGGGCGAGTCGGGGTGGGTCAGCGCGCGGATCAGCGGCCCCTCGTCGAGCACGATCTCCGCGACGGTGAACGGGGCCGCGCCGAGCGGGTCGACCGCCACCTCCGCGACCGCGAACACCACGCCTTCCGCGCGCAGGGGCCGCGCACGCAGCCGCCCCTCCCCTGCGCCGCACATCTCGCAGCCGAGCCCGATCGGCGGGAAGTACACCCGGCCGCACGCCTCGCATTCGCAGCCGAGCAGCACCGGATCGTCCGGTAGCGGGTCATAGAGCCTGGGGTTGACGGCAACGCGCATCGAGACCTCGCAAACTTACTTGTTGAGCGTTCAGTAAGTGTGAAACTAGCAGTGATCCCCGCCACTGGGAAGGGCCTTGCCGAAATTGCCCCACGACCTCGCATCCCGGCCCGTCGAACCACGCCACCGGCGTCGATAGGCCGAATCCGCCCAATCCCCGATTCCGCCGCTCGCGCATATTGCGAGCCCGGTCACAGGTGTGGCAGAGTGAGCCACGCAATATTGAGACTAGGTAGTCTCACAACTTGGGGATTCAGGGTGAGGAAGTGGGTCGATGAAGACCAGACGACTGACCGGGCGGCTCGTACGCTTCGGGACGGTGTCCATCACGACGCTGGTGGCGGCGGCATTCACGGTGGGACCGGCGCACGCCGATCCGGCCGCGCCGGCGCCGCCCTCGATCGCGCCGGCACAGGTGCTGCCACTGCCGCCGGAACTCGATCCCGGCTTCTACAACCCGCCCGCCGACGTGATCGCCGCCGCCGCGCCCGGCGAGATCATCGCGGCCCGGCAGGTCAATCTCGGCAACTTCGGGCTGATCCCGCTGAACGTGGACGCCTGGCAGGTCTCCTACCGCTCCAACAACAGTCGCGACGAGGCCATCGGAGCGGTCGCCACCCTGATCAAGCCGCGCGGCACCGCGCCCGCGCCGCGCAAGCTGCTCTCGGTGCAGATCGCCGAGGACTCCACGCAGGGATATTGCAGTCCCTCCTATGCGCTGCAACACCTTTCGGCCGCGCCGTTCCTCGGGCAGATCGTCGCCCCCGCCGAATTCCTCTTCGCGCAGGCCGCGCTGCAGAAGGGGTTCGCGGTGGTGATCCCCGATCACGAGGGCCCGAATTCGGCGTACGCCGCCGGGCCGCTGGCCGGACGCATCACCCTCGACGGCATTCGCGCCGCCACCTCGTTCGCGCCGCTCGGCGTCGGCGCGGGCGCGCCGACCGCGCTGTACGGCTACTCGGGCGGGTCGATGCCCACCATGCACGCCGCCGAGATGCGCAAAACCTATGCGCCGGAACTGAATATCGTGGGCGCGGCCTCCGGCGGCACCGGCGCGGACCTCGGCGCGGCACTGCTCATGGCCAACAATCAGGCCACCGCGGGCCTGGTGCTGGGAGCGGTCCTCGGACTCTCGCGGGAGTACCCGGACTTCAGCGCCCTGCTGGACCAGAAGCTCAACCCGCTCGGCCAGCTGCTGCGCACGGTGAAAGCGCCGTTCTGCGTGCAGTACCAGACCGCGCTGCTGCCGTTCCTCAATATCACCGGCATGATCAACTCCCCCGACCCGCTCGCCGAACCCGCTGTTCAGGCCATGCTCGAGGACACCCGCCTGGGCAAGAGCCTGCCGGACATGCCGCTGTTCGTGTGGCACTCGCGCTGGGACGAGATCCTGCCGTTACCCGCGGCCGACAAGCTGGTTGACACCTACTGCGCGCAGCCCGGAGCACAGGTCGCCTACACCCGGGACTGGGCCAGCGAGCATGTCATCGGCGAGGTCTCCGGCGGACCGGCCGCGCTGCTGTGGCTGTTCGATCGCTTGAACGGTATTGGCGCGCAACCGGGCTGCTCCACCACCGACATGCCGTCCATGCTCGGCACCCCCGGTGAGCTGCAGTCCCTGGGCGAGACGCTGGGTGAGACCTTCGCCTCATTCTTCGGCAAACCGATCGGCGCCTGATCAGCGGGTTCGGGTCAGGGTGCGGTAACGACTCATTCGCATAAGTAACACTCGGATCTCCGGTTACGACGTCTCCGTGTGAAGACGGCCCGCTCAGTCGCTGGGCCTGACAGTTCACTTGTCGGGGTGAAATGGGGATTCGGGCATGGATATTCGCGGGTTCGCGAAACGACATAAGATCGCATCGGCGGTCGCCGCTCCCGCAGTGCTGGGTGTGGCGGCCGCGATAGCGGCCACCTACGCGCTGACGGGGCCGGATTCGAAGCAGGCCGATCCGGCGCTGACTTCGTCGGTCACCGAATGCCATGACATGGTGACCATCTCGGTGGCCGGACGCAACGACTCGCCGCAGTCCGGGACCACCAAGATGCTCGTCGACGCGAACGGCAACGAACTGCCCGCCGCCCTGTCCGACGACTACCAGAGCCACTGGGTGGACCCGGTGGTCAACGCCCCCGGCGGCTCGGTCGACTCCAATTCGTATTCGGCCGTCTACATCTCCTATCCCGCGAACCTGAACAGCTACGAGGACGCCGTCAATACCGGTGTCGCCAATACCGAGCAGGTCATGCGGGATATTTCCGCGGCCTGCCCGAACACCAAGTACGCGATCGTCGGCTATTCCGAGGGCGCGGACGTGGTGCGGCGAGTCGCCATGCAGATCGGCCACCAGAGCGCGGGCGCGGACGGCAAATACGGGATCGTGGATCCCGGCAATGTCGCGGGCGTGGTGATCCTCGCCGACGCGGGCCGCACCGCCGGGGAAGGTCCGTTCCCGGGCGCGAAGGACCCGAGCCGTCCGGACAACTTCAACCAGAGCTACCAGACCGGCAAGCAGGTCGCGGGCGGACAGGGCGCGCTGCCCGACCAGGCCGGTGACTTCGGCGCGCTGAACGGCCGCATCGCGTCCTTCTGCTCCGACGGCGACCTCACCTGCGCGGCGCCGAAGAACATCTCGCTGCTGCAGCTCGCCATCAATGTCGGCCGCCAGATCAATGCCGACCAGATGCAGAACGAGGGCCTCAACCCGACCACCGGCATCGACGTCGCCGTCGTGCTCGGCAAGATCGCGGGCGACGCCTTCGCCGACATCGCGCACAACCCGGGCTGGTGGACCAGCAAGGAGACCTTCCTCGACGTGCTGCTCAAGGTGTCGCAGCCCGGCTACCAGGCGAACCAGCAGAACGCGACCCCGGTGGCCGCGGACAATATCGCCGCGGAGAACATGTCGCCGCTGGCGTACCTGCCGCAGAAGGTGTTCAACGAGGTCATCGGGCTGATCACCACCAATCAGAACACCATCCCGGTGATCATGAACGACCCGTACAACCTGACCCTGGGCCCGAACGGCACCGGCCACCACTTCGACTACTGGCACGACTCCAACCCGGACAACGGCAAGCCCGTCAGCTCCGCCGAGTACGCCGCCGCCTGGCTCACCGAACTGGCGAAGCAGGCCCAGGCCCACCAGCTCGACCCGAAGACGCTGACCACCACGCCGACCCCGACCACCACCTCGAAGGCCCCGGCCGCGCTGGCCGCCGCCCCGAAGTCCGGCGAGGCCGCCACCACCACACCGGCGACCGGAACCACGACGACCACCACCACCCCGGCCCCGGCCGTCACCACCACGACGCCTCCGGCCACCACGACGGTCGCCCCGGACACCACCACCGCGCCGGTCACCACCACGCCCCCGGTGACCACCACCGTTCCGGCGACGACACCTGTCGTCACCACCACCACCGCGGCGCCCACCACCACGCCCACGAACTGACAGCGCAGCAACGCGCCCGGCATCCCTCGGATGCCGGGCGCGTTCTGGTTTCGTCACCCGGGGAGACGAGTCAGCGAATGGTGAACCAGACCAGGCTGCCCAGCCCCGCGATCAGGCAGTAGACGGCGAAGGGGGTCAGGGTCTTGGTCTCGAAGTACGCGGTCAGGAACTTGACCGAGATATAGGACAGCACGCCCGCGACCACGCTGCCCGCCACGGCCGGACCGAGGATGGCGTGGTTCTCGGGCTTGAACAGCTCCGGCGTCTTCAGCACGCCGGCCGCCAGGATGACCGGGGTGGCCAGCAGGAACGCGAAGCGGGCGGCGTCCTCGTGGCGCATGTCCTTGAACAGGCCCGCCACGATGGTGCTGCCCGAACGGCTGATACCCGGGAAGAGCGCGGCGATCTGGGCCGATCCGATCAGGGTGGCGTCGCGCATGGTCAGGCGGGACAGTCGCACGTCCGAGGCGCGGTCCGGGTCGGTCATCGGCAGCACGATGGTGTCCTCCATGGACACGTCCCGGCGGCCGGTCGGGCCGGCGAGCACGAAGTCGGGCTCGGGCTCACGCTTGCGCATGATCTCCGCGGACAGCAGCACGAAACCGTTGATCGCCAGGAAGATCGAGGTGGGCACGGGAGTGCCGAGATAGTTGCGGACGATCTTCTCCAACAGCAGTCCGGCGAGGCCGACCGGAATCGTCGCCACCACCAGCAGCACGCCCAATCGCGCTTCGGGCGTGCGGATCTCGCGGGTCAGCGCCACATCCCACAGGCCGCGCAGGATGCGCACCCACTCCCGCCGGAAGAAGATCACCAGGGCCAGCGCGGTGGCGACGTGCATGGCCACCAGCAACGCCAGGTACGGGGAATCCTTGGCGGACATGCTCAGATCGTCGGCCCACTGCCCGCCCACCCAGGCCGGCAGCAGGATGCTATGGCCCAGGCTGGAGACCGGGAACAGCTCGCTCACCCCTTGCAGCGCGCCGACGACGATCGACTCCAGGTAACTGATGGCCATTCGAATTCCTGTCGGGCGGTGGTGCGGGGACCCGAACACCCCGATGGCGCCGGGGCAGCTCGCCTGGCGAGGCTACCGGAAGCAATCCAATTGCGCGGCGCGGCGTCCGGCAGCGTGGAATACTTCGGCGATATGCAGTACAGGGGATTCGGTAATCCCGATGTCGGCGAGGATCCCGAGTTAGCTCAGGCCCGCATCTTCCTGGACGAATTGGAAAGGCATGTAGTCAAACTGACGCGGCGATTACACACCGCGCCCACCGCGGAAGCCCGGCAAACGATCTCGGCCGAACTTTCCACGGTGCGCAAGTATGTCGATCGCATTCATCGCAGATTTCCCGGCATCGCCGTCGCTCATTGATCGAGCCGCGGCCGCCAGCGTTCGGCGGAACGGACCATGTCCAGGCCCACCCGCTCGAGATAGTCCCCCATGCCCAGCAGCCGCAGCCCGGCGGGCGTGGCCACACCGAGCGCGTCCGCGCCGTGCCGGGCCTGGGCCGCCAGCCGCTCGTTGACCTGCGCCCCGGCGAGAGTGGCTCGGTACCAAGCGGACTCGTCGATCACGTAGCGGTCGCGGCGGGTGCCCGGGTCCCGGTCGCGGCGGATCAGCGCCCGCTCCTCGAGCCGCCCCACCGCGGCGGACACCGTCGCGGGGCTCACCCGCAACTGGGCCGCCAGCTCGGCGGCGGTGAGACTGCCCGAGTCCGCGGCGTACAGCCGGGCCAGCACCGCGGCGGCCATGCGCGGCATCCCGAACTGCGCGAACAGCAGCGCGAAGCGGTCGCTGACCTCGGTCAGCAGCATCGGATCGCGGCCGTATTCGTCGACGCCGGAAGGCTTCTCGACGGGTTTGGGGCGCGGCGTGCGGCGGCGCGACCGCACCGCGGTGGCGGCCTGCGCCAGCTCCGCGCGGTAGCGGCCCGGACCGCCGTTGCGGGTCACCTCACGGCTCACGGTGGAGGTCGGCCGGGACAGGCGACGGGCGATCTCGGCGTAGCCGAGGCCCCGGGCCAGACCGGCGGCGATGAGGCGGCGATCATCGGGGCTGAGTCTTCCTCCTGGCACGGAGCGGCTCCTTCATCAGATGCCGCCGAGGCGGCGCGGCATCACCCTATTGCAACACGAAAACCGCCCGGTGGGCGCCGCAAATGATCATCGCGACAATCGAAAACCCTTGGCACACTTGCATTATCCTGTTCGTGACGGCATTCGGTCTTCACCCCGGTTGGGAACGCAACGTAGCGTTCGCCATCAGTCGAACAGCCCGCGCTTCACAATCCGGTCAGGTCGGCCAGCACCGTGAAGTCCATGATGTCCGCGCCCGCCAGGTACACCGGCTGCGTGGTGTGCGCGCCGCGCACCCGCACCTCACCGCGCGGGCCGCCGTAGCTCACCCGCGCCGCGCCGCGCTCGATGAGCCGCACGTCCAGGCTGTGCGCCGCCTCCGCCAGCGAGGCGAACAACAGCAGGCCCTCGTAACAGGATTCGCCGATATTGTTCAGCGCCGGCGCCAGCTGACCGAAGCGGGAGGTGTAGCGGCTGCCGAAGGCCATCGCCTCCCGCGATACCAGGCTCTCGAAATAGCCACTGGCGGTGAATAATCCGCGCGCGCTGTCCGGACCGCCCGCATAGAGCACGTCCTCGCCGATCATCATGCTCAGCCGCAGGCGGCTCTCGTCCAGCCCGGCCGCCGCGAAAGCCTGATTGAACGCCGCGCAATCCGCGCCGACCATGAAGAGCAGCACGCCCTCGGCGGGCGAACTGCGGATGAGCTCCAGCGCCGCGGTGAAATCCCGGCTGCCCAACGGCACGAAAACCTCACCGACCACGTCGATATCGCTCGTGTCAGCGAATTCCCAAGTGACCCTTGCTGTTTCACGCGGCCAGACATAGTCGTTGCCGACGATGCACCAGCGGTGCACCCCCAGCTCGGCACGGAACCAGCGCAGCGCGGGGAACAACTGCTGATCCGGGGTCTCCCCCACCATGTAGACGCCGTCGGAGTCCTCGCCGCCCTCGTAGAAGGTGGTGTAGATGTAGGGCACCCGGCCCGCGGTGTACGGGGTGATGGCCTTGCGCGCGTTCGACAGGTGCCAGCCGACCACGCCGTCGATCATGCCGCGGCTCACCATCCGGTCGATCCGCGCGGCCAGCACCGGCAGCGGCGCGCCCGCGTCCACCGGATGCAGCCGGACCGGGCGGCCCAGGATCCCGCCCATCGCATTGATGTCCTCGACGGCCAGCGCGGCGCACGCCTCGCAGGAGGGCCCGAAGATGCCGGCCGAACCGCTCATCGGGACGACCAGGGCCAGGTCCACCGTCGCCCGGCGCGACCGGGCCGCACGTGGCGTCATCGATCATCACCGCCGTCCGAATGCCCACGGATCCGCCCGCGCGTCCACCCGGGACCACGCGGTGCGAGACGAAGGGGCACGATAGCACCGTGAACAGTCCTGACGCGCGCGAGCTCATGTTGCTCGCCGGTGAGCGCACCATCGCCGAACGCGGGCCGCATGTGGCCCTGCGCGATATCGCGGTGGCGGCGGGACAACGCAACAACTCCGCGGTCCACTATCACTTCGGTTCCCGGGACGGACTCATCGCCGCCATTATCGAACGCCATCAGCCCGCATTGGAATCCCGCCGGACCGAACTGCTCGCCGAGCACGAGTCCTCGGGCGCCCCGGACAGCGTCGCCGCGCTGGTCGCCATTCTGGTGCGGCCCATGTTCGACGTGCCTTACGCCGAGGGCTCGACGCATTACGCGCGGTTCCTGGAGCAGGCCCGCGCCCATCCGGCGGTCACCGGACCCAATCTCAACGAAAAACGTTGGCAGACAACACGAGTTCTCGTCGCCAGGCTGTATCACGCACTGGCGGAACTGACTCCGGCGCAACGCCGGTACCGGCTGCAGGCCATGACCACGGTCATGTTCGCCCTGCTCGCCGACTACGAGCGGTACGTGCTGCCCACCGAGATCGAACGCGACGAGGTGCGCGACAGCATCATCGCCATGATCGTCGGACTACTCAGTGAACCGGTGAACCACCCCGGTCAGGGGGCCGCCGTCCGGGCGTCCGGATCGAAGCCGCCCGGCACCTCGTAGACCACACCGCCGAATGTGACGCCGAAGAGCCGGCCCGCCGAGAAGCCTTGCGCGCCACGGCCGTATTGCACCGCGCTGGTCAGCCGCGGGCCGGCGCCGAGCACGCAGTACCGGCCCGGAGCGTCGATCCGCACGACCTCACCCGACAGATTGAACGGCAGCACCGGGCGCTCCGCCGAATCCAGGGTCAGCCCATCCGCGGCCGCGAGGGCGTCACCACCGGACAGGTCCAGCAACGACTGCGGAGCCCACGGGGCATCGGTGGGTATGCGACTCACGCCCGGATTGGCGAAAGTCCGCGACACGTACAGGTAGGAGCCATCCCGGTTCAGCACGGCGCCATTGGCGCTGGGCAGACTGCCCCAGTCGGCCTGCACCACGCCGTTCGGATTCACCCGGCCCACCAGCGAGCCGAAATCATTGGTCGCGTAGACGGTTCCGTCCGCCGCCACGTCCATACCGTCGCCCGCCGACAACCCGGCCGCGAACGGAGCCACCGCCCCGGTGTCCGGGTCGACGGTCACGATGCCCGCCTGCCGCAGCGAATCACCCACGAGGACACGGGGATCCGCGCCGTATCCGACCAGCAGCCGGCCGTCCGGGAGCCAGGCCAGCGCACCCGCCCCGCCGGAGGGCACCCGCGCGATCGGCACCGCCGGTGCGCCAGGGGCGTCGATCCGGAAGACCCGCCCGCTCACCAGATCGGTGACGAACGCGCGCCCGGCCGGGTCGACGGTGATGCCTTCCAGCGCGGTCCCCGGCAGATTCGCCACGGTGACGGTCGGCCCGCCCGCGCTCGCACACACCGGTGCGGCATTCGCGGGAGTCTCGGCGACAGTCGACCAGGCCGCGGCCGCGAGCGTGGCGAGAGCCAGTGCCACCGTTTTCCTTGCACCCATGCCCTACCTCGCACTATCGGTCGATTGATCAAGAATTCGGGGGAATCACGTCCGCCGATCTCGATCGGTTCACTGGAAGCGACGCGCTCCGGTCACCGGCATATTCGACAGCGGTGAGACCTTCACCCCGGAACCGTAGTCACTGGCGTGAATGATCTTTCCATCGCCGAGGTACATCGCCGAATGGCCACCACCGTAGTAGGAGACCAGATCGCCCGGCTCCAATTCGTCGATCCCGACCGGGGTTCCCGCAGCGAGCTGTGAATAACTCGTGCGCGGCAGTTCCACGCCCGCCTCTCGATACGACCACTGCACGAAACCGGAGCAGTCGAAGGAGTCCGGGCCGCTCCCGCCCATGCTGTAGTTCGCGCCGAGTTTGGTGCGGGCCGCCTCGACCGCGCGCTCGCCCGCCGTCTTCGGCATCGCCGCGGGCACCGTGGTGCGGGTGACCGCGGAATCGGTCACGCCGGGGATTCCGGTCAGCGGGGGCAGGGCGGCGGGCACCGCGAAGGTGCCGAGACCGGCCACCGATACCGTGCGCGATACCGGCGCGGGGGCCTGGATCACACCGGTCGGGGCGGCGACGGCAGGAATGGCGACGGCAGGGGTGCCGATCGCCGGGGGCACGATGGCCGGGCGCAGCGACTCCGGGAGCAGTGACTGCACCGGCGCCGGGTCGGGCATCGTGTCGGCCGGGGCGATGACGATGTGCTGCGGCGCCACCGTCATCCGGGGGGCGTCCGGCTCGCCGATCGCCGATTCCGGCGTGGGAGAAGTGGTTCCGGCCGCGGGGGGCAGAATGCCGATCGCGGGGGTCACCCGGCCGAGCGGGGCGGCGATCTCGTCCGGGATGTCGATCGCCCCGATACCGGGGATCGTCACCGGCGCCGCCTGCGCCTGGCCCGCCGCGAAGAACAGGGCGGCTCCTATGGCTGCAGCTCCGAGGACTCCTGTCACCAGGGTCCGCAGGCTCAGCCGCGGAAGTAATCGAACCTTCTGTCTATCACCGTTGGTTTCCATGAGCGGTCGTCCTCCGATCAAGCCGTGAGAGCTATCCGGTTTCCGTCCATCACGCGAAATTCTTCGGTACTGCCAGCAGATCCGAGAATGCATATTTCGCCGGAACGTCGGAGGTGGCAATGAATGACATGCGTGTTATTCATTACGAAACGGTAACCATTGACGGCTGTGTCCAATTGGACACAGCCGGTTTCCAACCAATTCGACACCCCCGAGCGAGCCTTCACGGGCGCGTCCCGCGCGCGTGTGAGACTGATCGAGGAAGCTGCCCTCCCCATCAACAGGAGGTTGATCGATGACCAAATCCCCTGCGCTAGGCAACCTTCCCGAGCCACTGGTGATCACGCTCGGGAATCTCAAAGGAGGCGTGGGCAAGACGACATCCGCCTTCTTCCTCGCCTCGTATTTCACTACCGCGCACGAACTTCGAGTACTGGTGATCGACGCCGACCCGCTGAGTCAGACCGGGTACTCCTGGTATCGGCGACTACAGAAGGCCGAGGTCGACATTCCCTTCGAATTGCTCGCCTTCCCCTCGCGGCACGTGAATGACTGCATCACCGACAATTCCGCGAACTACGACGTGATCATCGTCGACGCCGGCGGTGAATCGGCCGACATCTTCAAGGCCGCCGTCCCCGTCAGCGACGAACTCATCCTCGTCACCAGCGTCAGCCCCTCGGAAGTCAAACGCGTCCCCAGTACCTACCGCGCCGCCGAGGAAGCGGCCGCCGAACACGAGAAGGCCGTTCGCGTGCGTGTGCTCATGACCAAGGTTCCGGTCACCATGAAGAACGGCGTCAACGTATCCACCGAATACCGCACGCAGCGCGGCAATCTCGAGGACGCGGGCTACGAGGTCTTCGACTCCTACGTCAGCGCCTGGAAGTGGTATCGAGAGGCCGCCGACGGCGAAGTCGGTGACGGCGCCGAGAACCCGATCGAGGATCTCGGCGAATACCGGGCCGTCGGCGACGAGCTGGTGCGCGACTACATCGAGTCGTGCGTGCCGGCGGAGGTGTCGGCCTGATGCCACCCCAGCGGAGAAAGACCTCCATCGGCGGCGGCCTGGGCCGCAACCCGCTCTCCGACGAGGCCGAGCACACTCCCCCGGTGTCCCCGCTGCGCGACGCCAAATGGCCGCGCACACCGAAACTCTCACCGGCCGCCACCACCGTCCTCATGGCGCCGGCCGCGCCCGCGGCGGCCCCGGCGGAAGCGGCGGCGGCGCCCGCCGCCACCGCGGCCGCCACCCTGAAGCCCGAGACGGTGGCGGCCGAACCCGTGGCGGCGCAACCGGTCACACCCGCGCCGAAGATCCCGGCAGCACCGAGGATCCCGGCCGCACCGAAGGCTCCGGCGCCGAAGCCGGTGGCGCGCGAGGCGACCCCGGCGGCGGCCGAGAGCACGCCCGGCGTACTGGATCTGCCGCTGCCCACGACGGGTGGCGAAGGACCGCTCAGCCGCAGCGAGTCCGATCAGCTCGAGGTGTGCGAGTCCTCCATCGACGCGCTGCGGGTGGCCTTCTGGACCGCCGGGCGCGCCCTGCAGATCGTGCGCGACGGCCGGCTCTACCGCGCCGACCACGCCACCTTCGACGAGTACGTGGAGAAGCGCTGGGACATGCAACGGTCCTACGCGCACAAGCTGATCCGGGCCTGGCCGCTCGCCGCGCGCCTGCACCCGGTCGCGCCCGCCCTCAACGAGGGCCAGATCCGCGAGCTGCTGCCGGTGGCCGCGGCCTACGGCGAGGACGCGGCGGTCACCGTGTACACCACGCTGGCCGCCGACGTGAAGGTCACCGCGGGCAAACTCCGCGAAGCCGTCGCCGTCCTGCCCGACGACTACGACGAGGGCGCGGTCGTGCAGCGGCTGCGCGCCTGGCTGCGCGGGGACCTCACCGAGGAGCAGCCCGCCACCTCCGACGTGTTCAGCGCGGTCGAATCCCGGCTCACCGCACTCACCCAGAAGGTGGTGAAGGGGTCCGGGGAGCATCCGGTGGCCGCGCGCGAATTCGCGGCCAAACTCCGGACGCTGGCCGAACTCATCGAGCGGCAGATTCCGGCAACCGGCCGAATGCCGGACGTCGATTAGCTCGCGACAGCACCCGCCGAAAGGGCCCGGCCGAAAGCCGGGCCCTTTCGCTGTAATAGCAAAAGCCTATTCAATTTCGCGAGAGACACCTCTCGAACCTCTCAGGGGCTACGCCCCCGAACCCACGGAAACCCGCAGCCTCACACCCGAACTCCAGACAACGCGGAGCGGCGCTCACAGTAGCCGCGGTCGTCGCGTATCAACCGGCAGTCATCGGGGGGCTCATGCCCGACGCGCGCCCAATGAATCACGACCCACCCACGCCCCGCCCCCGATGAACTCTCGGCCTCACCCCCGTGCGAACTCTCGGCGTCACTCCGAACCCCAGTCGGCTCAGCGCTTCACTCGCATCACCCATGGCTCGGGGCCTCACCCGCACAGCCGTGGCGCGGCTCCTCGCCCGCACCGCCTATTGACGACCCGGATATGCGAGAAGGGCTCCCCGTTCAACGGGGAGCCCTTCTCGGTGCGTTGTGGGCTATTCGCCTACCGCGCGGCGTTCGCGGGCGCCGGCGGCTCGCTGGCGGGTGGCGCGGGCCTCAGCGGCGTCGAAGAGGTCGAGGTGCTCGAAGAACGGGTCCTCGTCGTCGGGTTCGACCAGAACGGCACGGCGCAGCTGGGTGCGGGTCTCGTCGCGGTCGGGGCGGGGGCGTTCGCGGGTGCGGCGCTCCTCCTCGGCGTCGGCGTCGGACTCGGTCTGCGTGCGGGACGCGCGGGCGGCGCGGCGGCGGCGGATGTCCTCCTCGATGCGGACCTGCTTGCGTAGGTAGGCGAGGTAGGCGACCAGCACGGTGCCGGACAGCGCCGCGAGCCACCACAGGATCGAGGAGATGGCCACGCCGGAGGCGGCGAACAGCAGGCCGGCCAGCACCAGGCCCAGGACGGCGCGCTGGCGGAAGGTGTAGCGGGCCGCGCGGGCGGCGGCGTCGGCCTCGGGGTCGAATCCGCCGCGTCCGCGCCGGGACGGCACGAAATCCTCGTCCTCGTCGTCGGATTCGGATTCCGGCTCCGGCTCCGGCTCGGGGTCACGCAGGGCGGGGGCGCGGGAGACCCGCTTGCGGGGCTCGGCCGCCGACACCTCGGCCACGGCGGCTTCCGGCTCAGCGTCGTCGGTCTCGGCCGCGGCATCCACGATCTCGGATTCTGTCTCATCCGTGGCGGTTTCGGGGTAGGTCTCGGATTCCGCTGCGGCGGGCTCGGATTCGGCGGCGTCCTCGTCCGCGTCGTCGGTGTCCTCCGGGTCGGTCGAATCCGTCTCGGGCTCCGGCAGTTCGGCGCTCACCGCGGCGACGACCTCGTCCTTCTCGGCTACGGTTGCTGCCGTCGCGGCCGCGGCGGCGGCGGTGATGGCTTCCGGTTCGGCGGGGCTGTCGTCCGATCTGGTCATCCGATCCTCCGGATCCTCATTCGGGTGAAGCTTTCTGCGAACCGGCACGTAGTCCGGGTCGGTGTCATGTCCGGTCGCCGGACCTTTCCTGGTGCGTCGCTTGGCACCACCGCGATGCAACACTCGTGTCGAGAGGGCGGCGTCGGTGTGCTGCCGGATGCGGGGATGGCGATTGGCCAGCATCGGGAAGAGCACGAAGACCCAGAGCACCACCAACCCGATCCACAAGATCGAATTCGGCATTGGCCCTTACACCTCCGTCCCGCCCTGTTGTCTGTCCCTTCTGATCGGAAAACAGACGCACCACCGACGTGCGTAGGTTAATTCCACGCCGTGGGTATTCCCCTCAGGCGCGCCGACCACACACGCAACACTAGTCACACGAATTCGGTCGCGAAAACTCTCACACGCCGCGCTCAGCGAGTTATCAGGCTTTGCTGGCGCGCCCCGCACGAATCAGCCTGTCCACCACGGTCCCCGAAACCTCCTCGACCGTCATGCCGACCAGCAGATGATCCCGCCACGCGCCGTCCACGTCGAGGTAGCGCTGCAGCATGCCCTCCTCGCGGAAACCGACATTGCGCAGAACCGCCTGACTGGCAAGGTTTTCCGGCCGCACCGTGGCCTCCACCCGGTGCAGGCCCACCTCGCCGAAGCAGTGGTCCAGGCCCAGGGCCAGCGCCGCGGTGGCCACGCCCTGCCCGGCCAGCTCGCTCGACACCCAGTAACCGATCCACGCCGACCGCAGCGCGCCGCGCACGATATTGCCCACCGTGAGCTGACCGCTGAACTGGCCGTCCACCTCGATGACGAGCGGAATCATGGCGCCGCGCCGCGCCTCGGCCTTCAGCGCCGACCACAGCGCGGGCCAATTGCTGGAGTGGTTACGCGCCTCCCACGGACCGCGGCCGGTGGGCTCCCACTTCTCCAGATAATCCTTGTCCCGGACCCGGATCCGGCCCCACGCGGACGCGTCCCGCAGGCGGATCGGCCGCAGCGTGACCGTGCCCGCCGCGACCCGCACCGGACCCAGATGCGCCGGCCAGCCCGGATGCTGGGCCGAACGGAAGACGTTCACGCTGAATCCATTCGCCATGCTCGGGTGCCCTGCGTGGTGACGCGAGCAAGTGCTGGGTGGAGGAGTGACGCCTTCGTGCCCTGACCGATCATGTCGGGCCTCACCCACGCTGAGCCAGGAACGCGACCTGGACCTCGTCACCGGTACGCACCTCGGTGGTCTCGGGGTCGATCACGATCAGGCTGTTGGCCTCGGCCATGGTGGCCAGCAGATGCGAGGACGCCCCGTTCGGGCCGCCCAGCGGCTGCACCAGGTAGTCGCCGGTCTGCTCGTCGCGCATGAGCTGCGCGCGCAGATAGCCGCGGCGGCCCGGGATCGAGGCGATCGGCAGGATGGTGCGCGCCCGCACCATGCGCCGCATGGGGTGACGACGGCCCAGCGCGATCCGGATCAACGGCCGCACCATGACCTCGAAAACCACCAGCGCGCCAACCGGATTCGCGGGCAGCAGGAAGGTCGGCACCTCGTCGCGGCCGAGCAGGCCGAAACCCTGCACCGACCCGGGATGCATGCCGACCCGGGTGATCTCCAGCTCGCCGAGCCCCTCGAGGGCCTCGCGCACCTGCTCCGACGCCCAGCCGCCGACCGCACCCGCGATCACGACCACCTCGGAGCGGACCAGCTGGCCCTCCACCACGTCCCGCAGCCGCTTCGGATCAGCGCTCACGATGCCGACCCGGTTCACGTCCGCGCCCGCGTCGCGCGCGGCGGCGGCCAGGGCGTAGGAGTTCACGTCGTAGACCTGGCCGGGTCCGGGCGTGCGGTCGATGTCGACCAGCTCGCCGCCCACCGACAGCACCGACAGCCGGGGCCGCGGATGCACCAGCACCTTGTCCTTGCCGACCGCGGCCAGCAGGCCCACCTGGGCCGGGCCGATGATGGTGCCGGCGCGCACGGCCAGATCGCCGGGCTGCACGTCGTCGCCGATGCGGCGCACGTAGTCCCCGGACCGGACCGCCTCGTAGACCTTGACCCGGGCGCGGCCGCCGTCGGTGTTCTCCAGCGGCAGCACGGCATCGGCGAGGGTGGGCAGCGGCGCGCCGGTGTCCACCCGCACGGTCTGGCGGGGCTGCAGGCGGATCGGCTGGCGGGAACCGGCCGCCACCTCGCCCACCACCGGCAGGCTCAGGAGCACCGAATTGCCGTCCTCGTCACGGATATTCGCGCCCGCGCCGGCCACATCCACACTGCGCACGGCGTATCCGTCGATGGCGGCCTGGTCGAAGCCCGGCAGCGGGCGCTCGGTGACCACATCCTCGGCGCACAGCAAACCCTGTGCCTCGCTGATCGCGACCCGGACCGGCCGTGGGGCCACGGCCGCGGCGGTCACCTTGATCTGCTGATCCTCAACCGAGCGCATGCCGCCCTTCCGTTGTCGCGCCTGCTCGTCGCCTCATTCGCACGTGGTCAGCTGCGGATTCCAGTCCGGACCGAGCCGCTGCTCGAGCCACTCGCGCAGAGCGGGACCGTATTCCTCGCGTTCCAGAGCGAAATCGACCGCAGCACGAAGATAACCGCCAGGGTTGCCCAGATCGTGCCGCGACCCACGATGCACTACGACATGAACCGGGTGGCCTTCCGCGATCAGCAGCGCGATGGCGTCGGTCAGCTGCAGTTCGCCGCCCGCACCGGGGGTGATGCGACGCAGCGCGTCGAAGATGGCGCGGTCCAACAGGTATCGCCCGGCCGCGGTGAAGGTGGAGGGCGCCTCGTGCACGGCGGGCTTCTCCACCATGCCGTTGACCTTGAGCACGTCACACGGGCCGTCGGGCAGTTCCTCGACGTCGAAGACGCCGTAGGCGCTGACCTCTTCCTTGGGCACGTCGATGGCGCACAGCACCGAACCGCCGTAGGTGTTCCGCACGTCGGCCATCAGCTCCAGCACGCCGCCGGGCAGCACCAGGTCGTCGGGCAGCAGCACCGCGATGGCGGTCTCGTCGGCGTCGAGCACCGATTCCGCCTGCGCCACCGCGTGACCCAGGCCCAGCGGCTCCTCCTGCACCACCGAGGTGACGTCGAGCAGGGCGGGGGCCTTGCGCACCTTCTCCAGCAGATGGAACTTGCCGCGCTCGGCGAGGGTGCTCTCCAGCACCAGGTCCTCGACGAAATGCGCGACCACACCGTCTTTTCCGGGCGAGGTCACGATCACCAGCCGATTGGCGCCGGATTCCGCGGCCTCGGCGGCGACCAATTCGATGCCCGGGGTGTCGACCACCGGCAGCAACTCCTTGGGAACCGTCTTGGTCGCGGGCAGGAACCTGGTGCCGAGCCCGGCCGCGGGGACCACCGCGGTGCGGAAGCACGACTCGGTTCCGCCGCCAGTAGCTGTCATGAATTTCACCCTATCCATCCGTCATATGCCCGAGAGTGGCTCGTGGCCGCCTCGATATCCCCGAGAGCCTAAGGGGCGAGGACGGCAGGAGCGCACCGAACGCCGGACCGAGGGCGTTCTCACCGACCGACCCGTTCTTTTCATTTGGCGTTCGTCGCACTGTGACCTCCCTCGTACCCACTGGTTGTTGACTGACACCCATGACCGATCGTGAGGATTCCCACAACCCCGATTCCACGCCGGACAACCCCGACACACCTACTGTCAGCACCCCTGACACCACCCGGGCGGTCAGCCGCCGCCGATTGTTCGGCGCCTCCGCCGTCGCGGGCCTGGCCGGACTGGCCGTCGGCGCGGGCGGCGCGGTCGCGCTGAAGAGCTCCGGATCCACCGCCGCCTGGCCTCGCTCCGCCGAACTCGTCACCACCCCCGACCGCGCCGCCGCGCCCCGGGTCTCCGGGCTGCACCTCCAGTTCGGGGCCGACGCGGCCCGCGAGGTCGTGGTCACCTGGCACACCCTCGGATCGGTCAGCGCGCCCACCGTGCGCTACGGCACCGCCGACTCCGGATTCGGCACGGCGGTTTCCGCGCGGACCCGCACCTACCGGGATTCCAAGTCCGGCATCGAGATCCAGGCCCACCACGCCCGGCTCACCGGCCTGTCCCCCGACACCGACTACGTCTACGCCGCCGGGCACGACGGCGCGCCGCCGGAACTGGGCACCATCCGCACCGCGCCCGCCGGACGCGCCAAGTTCCGGTTCACCAGCTTCGGCGACCAGGGCACACCCACCGTCGGCAAGATCGTCGACGGCAAGGCCCTCAACGACAACCTCGGCTCCCAGTACGCCGGCGACATCACCTCCGCGGTGGAATCACTGGCCCCGCTGTTCAACCTGGTCAACGGCGACCTCTGTTACGCCAATCTGTCCACCGACCGCATCCGCACCTGGAACGACTGGTGGGCCAACAACTCTCGCTCGGCCCGCTACCGGCCCTGGATGCCCGCCCCCGGCAACCACGAGAACGAACTCGGCAACGGGCCCATCGGCTACCAGGCGTTCCAGACCTACTTCACCGTCCCCGACGCCGGGAGCGAGGAACACGCCCAGGGCCTGTGGTACTCGTTCACCGTCGGTGGCATGCGGGTGATCGCGGTCGCCAACGACGACGTCTGCCTGCAGGACGGCGGCAACAGCTACGTCAAGGGCTACTCCGGCGGAGCCCAGAAACGCTGGCTGGAAAGCGAACTGGCCGGGGCGCGCGCCGACCAGGGCATCGACTGGGTGGTGGTGTTCATGCACCAGGTCGCCATCTCCTCGGCCGACAAGGCCAACGGCGCGGACCTGGGCATCCGCGCCGAATGGCTGCCGCTGTTCGACAAATACCAGGTCGACCTGGTGTTGTGCGGGCACGAACACCATTACGAGCGTTCGCATCCCGTGCGCGGGACGACCGGGTCCGAGACCCTCACCCCCAAGCCCGCCGACACCCGCAAGGACGTCGTCGACACCGGCAAGGGCACCGTGCACCTGGTGATCGGCGGGGGCGGCACCTCGGTGCCGTCCAACCATCTGTTCTTCCCGGGCGACAGGTGCCGGGTCATCACCGCTGTCGGGAACGCGGATCCGGCCACCGGCAAGAAGGTCCCGACGTACGTGCTGGAGGACGCGCCCTGGTCGGCGTTCAAGGACGCCGAACATCCCTACGGCTTCTGCGCTTTCGACGTCGACCCCGGCACACCCGGCGGGAACACCACCATCAAGGGCACCTACTACGCCCTCACCGGGCCGACCAGCGAGCTGAAGGCCGTCGACACCTTCACCCTGACCCGGCCGCGCGCGGACCGCTGAGCGCGGCGGGCGCGGATCGCCCAGAACGGCCGCCCTAGGGTGGAAGCGTGACGGACGAGCGGGACAAGACGGCGTGGCGCGCGGAGATCCTCGCGCGCCGCAAGGCCCTGCCCGCCGAGGTCCGCGAGCGCGAGGCCGCGGCGCTGGCCGCCGCGGCCGGACGGCTCGCGGACAGCGGCTGGGTCTGCGCCTACGTGCCCGTGGGCGGCGAACCCGGCTCCGTGGCCCTGCTCGACGCGCTGCGGGCCGCCGGCGCCCGGGTGCTGCTCCCGGTCACCGGCGAACCCGGGCCGCTCGCCTGGGCCGAATACACCGGGCCCGACCGGCTGCGCCGCGGCCGGTTCGGGCTGCGCGAACCGGACGGAGTCCCGGTCGCGGACGGAATCTCGACGGCTTCGACGATTCTGATTCCGGCGCTCGCGGTGGATCGGCGCGGGGTCCGATTGGGACGCGGAGCCGGTTATTACGATCGAAGTCTGAACGCCGCGCGCGGCGACGCGCGATTGATCGCCGTGGTGCGCGACGACGAACTCGTGGACCGTTTGCCGGAGGAGTCACACGACCATCGAATGGGGTGGGCACTGACCCCGTTCGGCGGGCTGCGCCGCCTCGGAGATCGAGCCGGGAATTGACACCCGATTGGCAGCGTTGGCACTGCCAGCTGTAGAGTGCTAATTCGACGAAGAGCGTGGAGGTTTCCCGATGCCTACTTACTCGTATGCATGCACCGAGTGCGACAACAAGTTCGACATCGTGCAGTCCTTCTCCGATGACGCACTGACCACGTGTGACCGTTGCAACGGCAAGCTCCGCAAGCTGTTCAACTCGGTCGGCATCGTCTTCAAGGGCAGCGGCTTCTACCGCACCGACAGCCGTAACGGCTCCACCTCGTCCGAACCGGCCAAGCCGTCGTCCTCTTCGTCGGACAACGGCGGGTCGAGCTCCACCGCGTCGAGCGCGTCCACGTCGAGTACCTCGACCTCGTCGTCCAGCGGTTCCAGCACGTCCGCGGCCTGATCTCAGCTTTCTCCACAGGCTCTTCGTTATCCACAGCCCGGGTCCGGCCCGGGCGTGCCGGTGTCGGGGCGACCGTACGCTGCCCCCGTGACGCGATCGTATCGAGCTTTCCCGCACGAGTTCCGTAGCCGCCTGACCTGGGCGGACTCGGTGCTACTGCGGCGGGCCGGGGCGGTCGCGTTGCTCATGGCGGCGGCCTTCCTGGCCGTACGCCCGGATCCATCCGCGGACCGGACACCCGTCCTGGTCGCCGCGCGGGAGCTGCCGCCCGGGCAGGTGCTCGGCGACGGCGATCTGCGCACCGCCGACCGGGAGACCGCGACCCTGCCCGCCGGAGCCGTGCGCGACGCCGCGCGGGTGCGCGGGGCCACCCTCGCCGCCGCACTCACGGCCGGGGAGATCCTCACCGAGGTGCGGGTGCTGAGCCCGCGACTGGCCGCCGTGGCGGCGGGCTCCCCCGATGCGCGCATCGTCCCGATCCGCCTGGCGGACAACGCCGTTGCCGAGATCCTGCGCACCGGCGACCGGGTGGACGTGGTGGCGGGCGAGGACACCGGCGGGACCGGCCGTCCCGCACGGCTATTGGCCGCCGACGCCGCCGTGGTGCTGGTGCCGCAGGCCGACGGAACCCGCGGGCGCACGGACCGGGTGGTGCTGGTCGCCTTGGATTCCCGACGCGCCACCGCGGTGGCCGCCGCCTCGCTGCGGACGGCGCTCACGGTCGTGTTCCACTGAACCGGCGCATCGGTGAACTAGCATCGCCTCACAACCCCATCATTCTGCGTTCGATCCCTCAGGTAGAGGAGTTTCGGCAATGCTCAAGGGTTTCAAAGATTTTCTGATGCGCGGCAATGTCATCGACCTGGCCGTGGCCGTCGTCATGGGTACGGCCTTCGTCGCGGTCGTCACCGCCTTCACCGACGGCATCGTGACACCGCTGCTGGCGGTCTTCGGCGGCACCAATCAGCTCGGGCTGGGCTTCCAGCTGGTGGCCGACAAGCCCGCCACCTTCATCGCGATCGGGCCGATCATCACCGCGGCCATCGATTTCGTCATCATCGCGGCCCTGCTCTACTTCATCCTGGTCGTCCCGGCCACCAAGGCCAAGAAGAGGTGGGGCGCCAAGGCGGACGACGTGCTCACCGACAACGAACTGCTGCACGAGATCCGGGACCTGCTCGCGGAGCGCAGCGCGGGCGGGCGGCACGAACTCTGACCCGCGGCGCGAACTCCCCTGCATCACAAGGCAAAACGGGCCCGGCGCGAAAAGCGCCGGGCCCGTTCGGATTACACCGGGGTGTAGATCAGCCGAGGCTGAAGGGCTGGCCCCACAGGGTGACCCAGCTGATCACGTTGTCGGTCTCGACCTCGACGCTCACGAAGGCACGCGCCTGGGCGTAACCGCCACAGCCGTTCAGGCCGATGGTCTCGTCCGACCAGGTGACCGAACCGCTGGTGCCACTGAAAGCGTTGCGCTTCTTGTGGATTTCGTGGCCGAAGTCGTCCGGCATCTCCAGGTCGAGGATGTAGAACGACTTGGCCTGGCCCGGACCCAGGGTCAGGTTGGCGCCGGAGTTCACGCCGCCGGTCGGGGTGGCGTTGCCACTGCTGTCCCAGCTCGCACCGCCTTCCGCACCACCGCTGACGCCGCCGCCGTCGATGGTGACCTGGCAACCCACGACATAGCCGGGGTAGATCTTGCCGCCGGTCGCGGTGGTGTCGCCGGAGATGTTGACCTGCGCCGACGCCGAGACCCAGGCGTTGCGGTGCACCGGGGTGGCACCCAGCGACGGGCTGATGTTGGCGGACTCGCCGACCAGCTTCACCGTGACCACGGTGCCGTCGGACAGGGTCTGGGTGAGCTCGCCGCCCGGCAGCGGCACGAAGGTGTCGGCATTGGCCGCACCGGTGGAGAACAGGCCAAGGGCCGCGGTGGCGACGGCACCGACACCGGCCACCCGCGCCATTGTCTTACGGATGTTCATATCTGGTTGTCCCTCAGATTTGGTTCGCTTGCGCGAGAAAGGATTTGGCGGGCGGAGACCACTTAGCCGATGCTGAACGGCTGGCCGTAGAGGGTGGTCTTGGAGTAGTGATCGCCGATGACCTCGACGACCGTGTACGCACGCGCCTGGGCGTAGCCCGCGCAGCCCTGGATCTGGATCTCGGCGTCGCGGTACTCGACCGAGTAGGTGCCCGCCTTGGTGATGTCCTTGTAGTCGATCTGGACGAAGGCCACCTGGCCGGGGCCGAGGTTGACGCCGATCGAACCACCGATGCTCGCGCTGTCGAGGTTGATGCTGCCGGAGACACCGGCCGAGATCGCGTCCTCACCGATGGAGATCTGGCAGCCGACGATGTAGCCGGTGTTGATCTGCGAGGTGCCGTGGGTGGACGAGTTGTTGCTGCCGGGGATACCGACCGGGCCGTTGTTCGGACCGACTGTGCCCTCGGGGGTTTCGGTGACCACCGCGGAGGCGGCGCCGCTCACCCACACCACACGGCCGGCACCGTTGGCAGCGAGCGACGGCGACACGATGGCGTGCTCGCCCGTCCGGGTAATGGTGACGGTGCCCGCCGGGTTCACCTTCTGGCCGTCCGGCAACGGCACGAAGGTGTCAGCGTTAGCGGCACCAGTGGAAAAAAGGCCGATGGCCACGGCAGCAGCCGCGCCGATGCCCGCGAAACGGGCCGCGGTACGCAGACCGTGGGAGCGCTTCTCGCTCATACTTCCCCTCATCAGGTTTCTTGCGGTCAACCTCGACCACCGAGGTTGAAATGGGACTCTTGCGAATCCCCGATTGAGTTTGTCGCCACATTGTTGCCACTGTGTTACTCGTTACGAATTCTTTTCCCGTAGCGACGGAGGGCACTTTACATCACAGCTGTGAGCTCTGAGACGTGAGCGAACAGGATCGACCACTCGCCGACACAAACCCGCAGGTATCCAGAGAAAGTCGTGGATAGCAAAAGGGGCCCGGTGCTAATCGCACCGGGCCCCTTGGCATTCCGCTGAGCGGAAACTGATCAGCCGAGACTGAAGGGCTGACCCCACAGCGTGTAGGCGGTGATCACATGGTCGGTCTCGACCTGAACCGCGATGAACGAGCGCGCCTGCGCGTAACCGCCGCAGCCGTTCAGGTTGATGGTCTCATCCGACCACGTCACCGAACCGGAGTTACCCGAGAACTTGTTGCGCTTGTAGTGCGCCTCGCTGCCGAAATCGTCGGGCGCTTCCTGATCCAGGACGTAGAACGCCTGCGACTGGCCGGGGCCCAGGGTCAGGTTGCCGCCGACATTCGCACCGGCCGACGGGCTCGAGCCGTCGTAGTTGGCGCCCGCGCTCGGGCCGCCGTTGGCGCCGCCGCCGGAGATGTTGACCTGGCAGCCGACCACGTAACCGGGGACGATCTTGCCGCCGGCATCGCCGTGCGTGCCCGACAGCTCGACGCGCGCGCTACCCGAGACCCAGGCGTTGCGGTGCAGCGGGGTCGAGCCCAGCGACGGGTTGATGTTGGCCGACTCGCCGGTCATGGAGATGGTGACGACGGTGCCGTCGTCCATGGTCTCGGTGATGGAACCGCCCGGCAGCGGCACGAAGGTGTCGGCGTTGGCCGCACCCGTGGAGAACAGGCCCAGGGCGGCGGTGGCGACGGCGCCGATCCCGGCGGCCCGCGCCATGGTTTTGCGAACGTTCATGATGGTTTCCCTCTAGGGTCGAATTCGCTTGCGCGAGAGATGAATCGGTTGTCTGACCACACGTCAGCCGAGGCTGAACGGCTGCCCGTAGAGGGTGGTCTTCGAGTAGTGGTCACCGATGATCTCGACCACGGTGTAGGCGCGCGCCTGGGCGTAACCCGCGCAGCCCTGCACGTCGACCGGCACATCCTTGTAGTCGATGGAGTAGCGACCCGCGTCGAGGATGTCCTTGGAGTTGATCTGGAGGAAGGTCACCTGGCCGGGGCCGAGGTTCACGCCGATGGAACCGCCCGCGTTCGCGCCGGTCAGGCTCACGCCACCGGAGACACCGGCGGAGATGGCGTTGTCGGCGATGTTCACCTGGCAGCCGATGATGTAACCGGTGTTGACCTGCGAGGCGCCGTGCGTGGAGGAGTTGTTGGTGCCCGGGCCGTTGGTGGGGCCGTTGTTCGGGCCGACCGTGCCCGCGGGGGTCTCGGTGACGTCGGCGACGACCTTGCCCGAGAGCCAGGCGGTGCGGCCCGCGCCGTTCGCCGACAGCGACGGCGAGATGACGGCGTGCTCGCCGAGACGGTTGATGGTCACGCCCGGTCCGACCTTCTGACCGTCCGGCAACGGTACGAAGGTGTCGGCGTTGGCGGCGCCGGTCGACAGCAGGCCGAAAGCCACGGAGGCGGCTGCGCCGATGCCCGCGGCACGCGCGGTCCAACGCAAACCGGCAGTCCGGTTCTCGCTCATTGTTCCCTCATCAGTTTTTTTGCGGACAACCCCGACCACCGGGGCTGAAGAGAGCCACTACGGCACAGAACTCGGCAAGAGCAACTATCAAGCGCGCTGCTCATTTTCTTTACAGCCGTAGCTTTGTTGACCCGGAGGAGATTTTAGCCACAACAGCTACCGTTTGGCAACAAATTGATAACGGCGCGCCAAATCACGACCTTCGAGAGATGGCTAATTCCCGGCAGCCGTGATGTAAGCGAATCTCAACCGTGATGGGGCGGCTTCTGCGCGCGCAGCCAATCATCGGAGGACTGAACGGAATCCGGCTCGGGAGTGCGCTCGTCCTTGGTCGTGGACGGCAGCTCGTCGCCGAAGACGCGCGCGAGCCGGGCGCGTTCGGCGGGGGTCAGACGACGAGACCCCGCCCGGCGCTCGGCCGGACGGGGCGACTCGGGTGAATCAGGTGTGTCGGCGTCGGTCATTCCGACAGACCGGACAATTCATCGATGACTTTGCTCGCCAGCGGGCCCAGAGTGGCCATGCCATCCCGGACCGCGGCGCGCGAACCCGGCAGGTTCACCACCAGCGTGCTGCCCGACACCCCGGCCAGACCGCGCGACAGGCCGGCGTCCAGCGACCCCGAGGCCAGACCCGACGCCCGCAGGGCCTCGCTGATCCCGGGCAGCACCCGGTCCAGCACCTCCTCGGTGGCCTCCGGCGTCACGTCACGCGGGGACATACCGGTGCCGCCGACCGAGATGACCAGGTCGACACCACCGATCACCGCGGTATTGAGGGCATTGCGGATCTCCACCTCATCGGCCGACACCGACACCGAGGCGTCCACCAGGAACCCGGCCTCGGTGAGTAGCTCGGTGACCAGCGGACCCAGCGAGTCCACTCCGCCATGGGCGGTTCGATCGTCGACGACCACGACAAGAGCACGGCCCGCCACAGCGGCATCGATTTCCATGGTGCTCACCGTAGCGCCCTTGTCCGACAACAGCTCCCATCCCCCGTCGGAGGTGACACGGATCGCCGGTACCGGTTCCCTGCCATTGACACGGTTGCTCATCGTCCGCCCTCCGCGGCTGCTTCGCCGAGGGTGACCTCGACAGTCTTGGGGTTCTTGCCCTGGTCGTCGGTGTAGGTCACCTTGACCTTGTCGCCGGGCCGGTGCGAGCGCACCCCGGCGATCAGTGAATTGCCCGAGTCCACGATCTGGTCGTCGATCTTGGTGATGATCGCGTTCTTCGGGATGCCCGCCTTGGCGGCCGGGCCGTCGGGCGACACGTCCATCACGCGCGCGCCGTTCACATCGTCCTGCGCCCGCACGGTCACGCCGATCTGGGCGTAGGTGGCCTTGCCGTTCTTGATCAGCTCGTCGGCGACGCGGCGCGCGGTGTCCACCGGGATCGCGAAGCCCAGGCCGATCGAGCCGCTCTGCGCGCCCGCCGACTCGGCGGTGCCCATGGTGGCGATGGCGGTATTGATGCCGACCAGCTTGCCGTTCATATCGACCAGCGCACCGCCGGAATTGCCCGGGTTGATGGCCGCGTCGGTCTGGATGGCGTCGATGACCGTGCCCTGCGAACCCGGCTCGCCGCTGGTGGAGACCGGACGGTTCAGCGAGGAGACGATACCGCTGGTCACCGTGCCCGCCAGGCCCAGCGGCGAACCGATCGCCACCACGCCCTGACCCACCTGCAGATTGCCGGACTGCCCCAGCTCGATCGGCTTCAGATCCGACTTGCCGGTCACCCGGATGACCGCGATGTCGGAGACCGGGTCCGCGCCCACCACGGTGGCCGGAGCGGTCGAGCCGTCATTGAACGCCACATCCATCTTGGCGTTCTGGCCCGCGCCGCTGACCACGTGATTATTGGTGAGGATCAGCCCGTCCGAGGACAGGATCACCCCGGAGCCCTCGCCCTCGGCCCGCGCGCCCGCGACCCGGATCATGACGACGCTCGCGAGCACCTTCTGCGCCACCGCCTGCACCGAACCCTCCGGCGCGGGCGCGGCCTTGCCGTTGCCCGCGGGCTGATCCAGCGCATTGCTCACCGTGCCGTGATCGCTGCTGTGGGTGGCCAGCGCGCCCACAGCGCCACCGATACCGCCGCTGAGCAGCGCCAGCACGACCGCGCCGGCGACCAGACCGGTGCGGCCCGACCGCTTCGGCCCCGGCGCGCCGCCGTACGCCAGACCCGGTTCACCCGGCATCCCGGGCCCACCCGGACCACCGGGCACGGCCGGAATCACCTGCGTCGGATGCGGACCCGCCGCGTACGCCGGAAGCTGCCCCGTCGAATACGCCGACTGCTGCCCCGTCACGTACGCGGGCTGCTGGCCCGTGGCGTACGTGGGCTGCTGGCCCGTGGCGTAGGGCGATTGCCCCGCCCCGGCGGCAGCCTGCTGTCCCGTCCCGGCGGTCGGCGGCTGTCCGGTAGCGGACGTGGGCTGCTGCCCGGCCGCGTACCCGGCCCCCGACGCCGCGTACGCCTGCCCGTAACCCCCGCCCGGAATCTCCCCGGTCGGCGGATTCCCACCACCGTACTGCTGCGAATAAGGCTGTGCGCCACCGAAAGCCGACCCGTAGGCGGGGCCACCCTGCGGCGCGCCGAAACCCGGGTGCGCCGCACCGGGCAGCACCTGGGTGGCCGGATCGACCGCACCCGAACCCGGTTGCCCCGCAACGCCGTACGCCGTCCCGCCCGGATCACCGAAGGCCGGCGCCGAACCAGCGGGCGGCTGCGCGCCCGCAGCGGGCTGATCGGCCCGCGGATCGCTGCCCTGAGCCTGGGGCATCCCGCCGGAGAACGATTGCGCCGCACCGAAACCGGGCGCGCCGGGAGCGCTCGACGCGGGACCCGCCGCGGGCGCTCCGGGATGGCCGGGCTGCGCCGGGGACGGGAACGCGCCGGGCGCCGGAGCCGAACCCGGGGTGGCGGCCGCGAAGCCGTTGAAGGAGTCGGCCACGGGAGCGCCCGCGGGGTCCCGCTTCGGCAGGCCGGACGCGGTGGTGTCGGAGCCGGAGGCCGGGCGGTCGGAACCGGGGGCCTGGCCGCCGGAGGCGGGCTGCGCGCCGGCGGGCCCGGAGGGTGCGCCGGCCGCGGCGGCGTGGTCGGCGGCCTGGCCTTCGGGCTCGGTGCCCCGCTGGTTCGAATCCTCGGTCATTTCTCGTTTTCTCCTCGAGTCTCGTCGCCAAGCCTGGCGGGAACGACTGAGAGTGGACTGAGACCGTGCTTGCTTTTCGCCGAGCTTTCCGGGTTCAGTTGTCCGCCTCGGCGGGCAGGGGCGGTGCGCTTTCTCCAGGCAGAACGATACGGATCAACGCGCCCCCTCGGTCGGAAGTGTCGATGTTGATGGTGCCACCGTGCTTGGTCACCACCTGCTTGACGATGGCCAGGCCGAGCCCGGAGCCGGGCATGGAGCGCGAGGCCGTGGTGCGGTAGAAGCGCTCGAACACCAGCTCGCGTTCGGCGGGCGGGATGCCGGGCCCGGCGTCGTCGACGGCGAACTCGAGCAGTCCGCGCCCGTTCTCGCGCATGGTGACGAACACCTGCGCGCCCTCCGGACTCCACTTGGCGGCGTTGTCGAGGACATTGAGCAGGGCGCGTTCCAGGCCGGGTTCGTCGCCGTAGACGAACCAGGGCCGCAGCTGGGCCTCGAAATCGATTCCGGTGCGCCGCCGCCGGACTCGCTCCAGCGCGCGTTCGGCGATCTCGCCGAGGTCGATGCGCTCGTACACGGTTTCCGGGGCGTCCTCGCGGGCCAGATCGACCAGATCGCCGACCAGCGTGGACAACTCCTCGATCTGGGCCATCACGTCGGAGCGCAGTTCGGCCATGTCCTCGTCGGGGATGCGGGGCGCGCCTGGCCGGGAGGAGGCGATGAGCAGTTCCATATTGGTGCGCAAAGAGGTGAGTGGCGTCTTCAGCTCATGGCCGGCGTCGGCCACCAGGCGGCGCTGCCGCTCCCGGGATTCGCCGAGGGCGCGCAGCATGGTGTTGAAACTCTCGGTGAGCCGGGCCAGTTCGTCGTCGCCGGTGACCGGGATGGGGGTCAGGTCGTCGGTGCGGGCGATGCGTTCGGTGGCGGCGGTGAGCCGGGCGATGGGTCGCAACCCGGTGCGGCCCACGGTGGTTCCGGCCGCCGCGGCGACGATGACCCCGCAGCCGCCGACCACGAACAACAGCCAGGCCAGCCGGTCGAGGACTTCCTTGGTGGGTTGCAGCCGCTGCGACACCACCAGCGTGGATCCGGAGTGGGTGCGGCGGGCCAGCACCCGCTGGTCGTCGACGGTGCGCAGCGAGAAACCGATCTCGCCGCGGGCCACCTGCCGTTCCTGATTGCCGATCGGCGGAATCGTGGTCTGCGGCGGCACGTACTGCGACTGGTCCGCGAACACCAGCGCCACCCCGACATCGCTGGAGTACAGCCCCGCGAACACCAGCGACTGGAAGCCGAGGCTGTCGAGGTTGTTGTCGATCATCACCGAGGCGCGGGCCCGCAGCTGCGAGTCCACGTCGGCGTACAGCGACCGGGCCACCATGGCGTAGGCGGCGATGGAGGTGAAGGCGACGGCGACGGCGACCACCGAGGCAGCCAGCAGTGTCACCCGCCAGCGCAGCGACACCGAACGGGTCAGCGGCATCGGCGGCCGCAGCCCGTCGTGCTCCGTCCGCGATCCGAGTCCGGCGACCACCGTCCGCCGGGGAACGCTTCTACCCACGAGCGCCTGCCTACGGAGGAGTCTCGCGCAGCACGTAGCCGACGCCGCGCACGGTGTGGATGAGCCGCGGCTCACCGTCGGCTTCGGTCTTGCGGCGCAGGTAGCCGATGTACACCTCGAGCGCGTTGCCGGAGGTGGGGAAGTCGTAGCCCCACACTTCCTCCAGGATGCGGCTGCGGGTGAGCACCCGGCGCGGGTTGGCCATCAGCATTTCCAGCAGGGAGAACTCGGTGCGGGTGAGGCTGATCGGCCGTTCGCCGCGGGTGACCTCGCGGGTGACGGGGTCGAGCGAGAGGTCGGCGAAGGACATGGCCTCGGAGGCGGCGTCGACCGGGTCGCCGGCGGTGCGGCGCAGCAGGGCGCGCAGCCGGGCCAGCAGTTCCTCCAGCGCGAAGGGCTTGGGTAGGTAGTCGTCGGCGCCGGCGTCCAGCCCGGCGACCCGCTCGGACACCGAATCCCGTGCGGTGAGTACCAGAATCGGCAGATCGTCGCCGGTGCTGCGCAGCCGGCGGCACACCTCGAGCCCGTCCAGCCGGGGCATCATGACGTCCAGGACCAGGGCGTCGGGTCGCTGACTGGCGGTCTTCTCCAAGGCGTCCAGACCGTCGACGGCGAGGTCGACGGTGTACCCGTTGAAGGTCAGCGAGCGACGCAGCGATTCACGAACCGCGCGGTCGTCGTCGACTACCAGAATGCGCATGGCAACCAGTCTGCCCACAACGACTGAGAGTCCACTGAGAAGGGCCCTTCCGACACGCCGGATGGGTGAGGCAGATGACCTGCGTGTTTTACGAACGGCCGATGCCGAGTGGTTGCAATGTCACCCAATTCGACGCGAAAGCCGTTGCGGCAAGCCCGCATTCGGAGGCTTATACACTACGTCTTCCGAATTGCCGTTACTCAGCTCACGCGGTATGTTGCAGGCCGGAAAAGAAGACCCTTAGTTGGTTCTGCGCGGGCTCGACCCCAAAGCCGTACAACCGCATACGTACCCGGGGGTCAATCGTGAAAGCGGAGGCGACGGAAGCGGGATGGAAGCAGCACCCCGGTCGTGGCAATTCAGCCTGTCCAACTGGCCCGTTACCCGCAAGGTCGGCATCGTGCTGGTGCTCCCGGTGCTTCTCGCCGCGACCTTCGCGGTACTGCGCATCAACAGCGAATTGCAGACCATCTCCAAACTGAGCGCGGCCTCGGAGCAGATGGACGTGCTCCGTCCCACGGTCAAATTCCTCACCAGCACCAATGAACTCGCGGTCGCCGCCATCGTCGGCGGCAACCAGGACGTGGACGCCGACCTCGACGCCGCCACCGCCAAGTTCGACCAGGCCCAGGCCGAACTGGAGACCGCGCTCAAGTCCTCCAACGCCGACCCCGGCGTCGTGAAGGAACTCGGCACCGCCATCGCGGTCGCGAAGACCATGCGCAACAGCCTGCGCACCAGCTCCCCCCAGACCATCGGCGATCAGGCCGACGAGGTGCAGACCCGGGCGCAGAACTCGCTCGCGGGCGCGCCCACCGTCGGCGACCTCCGGGTGCAGCAGTCCTTCCTGCAGTTCGGCGCCGCCCTGACCGCCTCGCGCCTGCTCACCCAGGAGCGCGTCATGCTCGCGGTGCCGGGCGCCGGGGCCAACCCCGCGCTGCGGACCAAGCTGCTCACCGCCATCGGCGCCGAGATCACCATGATCGAGGTGTACCGCGGCATGGCGCCGGAATCGGCGCAGAACGCGAACACGCTGAAGGACAACGCCGGCGCCCGCGTCGGCATCCTGATGCAGAACGTGCCCGACCCGGGCACCCTGCCCGCCATGCAGGACTCGCTGCGCGGCAGCGCGGACGCCTACGCCTCCGAGGTCGCCACCGTCGCGGGCACCATGGGCGCCAAGCTGTCCGAGCTCACCACCGAGGCGCGCAACAACGTGCTGCGTGACACCTCGGTCGTGATCGGCATGCTGCTGGCCGGTCTCGCGCTGGCGCTGGTGGTGGCCCGCTCGCTGGTCGTGCCGGTCCGCCGCCTGCGGCGAGACGCCTTGCAGGTGGCCCACATCGACCTGCCGCAGGAGCTCGAGGTGGTGCGTGCCGGCGGCGCGACCCCGGAGATCTCGCCGGTCGACGTGCACACCACCGAGGAGATCGGGCAGCTGGCCCGTGCCGTCGACGACATCCACTCCCAGGCCCTCCACCTGGCCGCCGAACAGGCGCGACTGCGCCTGCAGATCGGCAACATGTTCGAAACCCTCTCGCGCCGCAGCCAATCCCTCGTGGAGCAGCAGCTGTCGCTGATCGAGGAACTCGAGCGCGACGAGGACGACTCCGAGCGCCTGCAGTCGCTGTTCCGCCTCGACCACCTCGCCACCCGCATGCGCCGCAACGGCGACAACCTGCTGGTGCTGGCCGGAACCGCGCTGCGCCGTGGCCATCTCGCGCCGGTGCCGCTGTCGGACATGCTGTGGTCCTCGGTCTCCCAGGTGGAGGACTACCAGCGCGTCGAGATCGGCACCGTGCCCGACGGCATCGTCGCCGGCGAGCCCGCGGTCGACATCGAGCACCTGCTGGCCGAGCTGATCGACAACGCGCTGCGCTACTCCCCGCCCACCACCCCGGTCGCGGTGTCGGTGGCGCGCGCCGTGGACGGCGGCTACCTGATCGAGATCACCGACCGCGGCCTCGGCATGAACGCCGACGACCTGCAGGGCATCAACGACCGCCTCGCCTCCGGTGGCGAGGTCAATGTCGAGACCGCGCGCCGCATGGGTCTTTTCGTCGTCGGCCGCCTGGCCAAGCGGCACCACATCACGGTGAGCCTGCGCCGCACCTCCGCCATGGTGCAGCAGCCGGGCATCACCGCCAGCGTGCACCTGCCGGGCAGCCTGGTCTCGCCCGCGCCGGAACGCGTCGGCGACCCGACCGGTCAGTACCCGGTGGCCACGGCGCTGCCCATGCCCCCGTCGGCCCTGGCCTCCGGGCCGATCCCGGCCGCGGCCCTCGTCTCGGGCCCGATTCCGGCCGCCTCCGGGCCGATTCCGGCGGCGCCGGGTCAGATTCCGCCGCCCGTCGGGCCGATCACCGGACCGAACCCCGTGGTCAACCCGCCGCGGCTGACGCCGGTGCCGAATCTGCCCGAACCGCCCACCGGCCGCTTCCCGACCACCAGTTCCGGCCTGCCGCAGCGCAAGCCGGGCACCGATACCGGTGAGCACCCGATCGTCCCCGCGTTCCCGGAACCGCCGCAGCAGCAGGCCGATCGCTTCTCCGACGGATTCACCGACGCCTTCACCCCCGACGACGCCCGGGCCTACGGCGCGAGCGCTGTCCGGCCCGAACCCGCGGCCCCGCAAGGGCCCGCCCCCATGAGCTTCTGGGGCGAGGCCGCCGAGTCCACGGAATCGGCCGAGCACAACACGGTTTCCGAGCAGGCCGCCGGGTCCGTGCCGGACACGGAGGAACCGGCCGGTTACGCGCCGGAGCCGATCGCCCCGGCCGCGGAAACGGTCGCCCCGCTCCCCCAGCGGGTCGCGCCCCAGCAGGTCACGCCTATGCCGCAGCGGGTCGCCCAGGTGCCCGAGCGCCTCGTTCCGGCACCCGAGCCCGTGGCGCAGGCGCCCGAGCCCTTCACACCGGCGCCCGAGCCCTTCACGCCCCCGGCGCGGGAGCCCTTCACGCCCCCGGCGCGGGAGCCCTTCACACCGGCCGGGTCCTTCGCACCGCCGCCCGCTCCGACCGCGCCGATCACCAGCACCCGCAACGGCGGCAGCGGCTACGTCGAGAACCCCAACGGCCCGGACACCGGCAGCTATTTCGGCAACGGTTTCAGTGCCTTCGGCGACAACGACCGCCCCACGCTCCCGCCCACCGCCGTCCCCGGCAGCGTGACCGCCGGCGACATCGGCGGCGCCGCTGTTCGAGGCGCCGACAACGCTATTCGCGGCAATGACGCCGCGCGCGGCAACGAGGCCGCACCCGCCGGATCGCGACCGGCCGCGCCGCAGACCGGCCTGCGTCCGGTCGAGGGCGCTCCGACCCCGATCTACCAGCGCATGGTCTCCGAGTGGCTGGTGGAACCGGCCGACGGGCAGCAGACCGGCGCCGCCTGGTCGTCGACTTCGGACGTCGGCTGGGCCGCGGCCGAGGACGCGGCCAACCCGACCACAACCAGTCGTACCGAAGGCGGCCTGCCGATTCGGCGGCCCGGCGCCCAGCTGGTGCCGGGCGCGGTCGCCCAGGAGGACGACGGTACCGGCCGCGACCCGGAAGAGATCCGCAACAGCCTCAGCAGGCATCTCAGCGGCGTCCACTCCGGGCGGGCCGACTCCCAGTACAACGACGGAGGGCATGCATGACCGACACCCAGAGCACCACAACGGATGAGAATCTGAACTGGCTGGTCACCCGCTTCACCAAGGAGGTGCCCGGGGTCTCGCACGCCGTGCTGGTCTCCGCGGACGGTCTGCTGCAGGCCACCAGCCCGCACCTGCCGTCCGACCGCGGCGAGCAGCTGGCCGCGGTGACGGCCGGTCTGGCCAGCCTGTCCGCCGGCGCCGCACAGCTTTTCGAGGGCGGCAAGGTGATGCAGTCCATCGTGGAGATGCAGCGCGGCTACCTGCTGGTCATGAGTGTCGGCAATGGCTCGCACCTGGCGGTGCTGGCCAACAAGCAGCACGACATCGGCCGCATCGGCTACGAGATGGCCCTACTGGTCGACCGGGTCGGCTCCGTCGTCTCGGCCACCGCCCGCACTGCCTAGATGAGTCGAACACTGCCTAGATGAGCCGCAAATGACCAATCCTCATGGCGGTGGCGGTAACCGGCCACCGACCACCCGAGTTCGTCCCTACGCGTTGACCTCCGGCCGTACCGAGCCGGCGGTCGAGCTACCGCTGGAAGCGGTCGTCGAGACCCTGTCCTACACCGCCCACTTCGACTGGCCCGCCGGCGACGTGCGCACCGAGATCCTGCGGCTGGGCACGGCCCGGCTCTCGGTCGCCGAGATCGCGGCGCACCTGGGCCGTCCGCTGGGCATGGTCCGGGTCGTCATCGGCGATCTGGTGGTCGCCGGAACCCTGCGTGTGCATTCGACTTTGAGCGATCAGGCGACCTTCGACGAGCGCCGCTCCCTGATGGAGAGGACCCTGCATGGACTCCGCGCCCTATAACGGCGGAGGCTACCCCGCCGGCCCGCACGGGGGGCCGGCGTATACCACCGGGCAGTTCCCGAACCCGGGACTGCAGTACCCGCCGCGGCCGGGCGAGGAGTCGCGCACCGCGTCGACCAAGATCGTCGTGGCGGGCGGATTCGGCGCGGGCAAGACCACCTTCGTCGGCGCGGTCTCCGAGATCGTGCCGCTGCGCACCGAGGCCATGGTGACCGGCTATTCGGACGGGGTCGATGACCTCGCCGCCACGCCCGGCAAGGAAACCACCACCGTGGCCATGGATTTCGGGCGCATCATCCTGCCCGGCAACCTGGTGCTGTACCTGTTCGGCACGCCCGGACAGCGGCGGTTCTGGTTCATGTGGGACGACCTGATCAAGGGCGCCATCGGCGCGGTCGTGCTGGTCGACACCCGCCGCATCGAGGACAGCTTCGCGGCCGTGGACTTCTTCGAGGCCAAGTCGCTGCCGTTCCTGATCGCGGTCAACCGCTTCCCGGACGCGCCGCGCTTCCCGGTCGCCGAGCTGCGCGAAGCGCTCAGTGTCCGCGAGGGCGTGCCGATCGTGGACATCGACGCGCGCGACCCGGTCGAGGTGCGGCGGTCGCTGGCCGCGGTCACCGAATACGCGATCGAACGGTTGATGGTGGCGCAGCGCGAGACCGCGCAGCGCGGCTGACGTTCGCCCATCCGGGTTCGGGCTTACGAAGGACAGGGGTGTCTGGATGATCTACTTCTCGATGGGCTACTGGGTGCTCGCGCTGGCGGTGATCGTGTCGTTCGCGGGGGCGGCCTGCGGGCTGGCGTGCATTCGGCAGTCCACCAAGTCGGTGACCCAGAAGTTCCGGATCGTATGGCTTTTCGTGGCGGCGGTGTCGATCGGCGGCGTCGGGGTCGCCATGCCGGTGTTCGTCTCCATGCTCGGTTTCGATGTGCGCGGCACCCAGCTGCGCTACGACAACCTCTCGATCACGCTGTTCTCGGTGCTGTCGGCGATCACCGTGTTCCTGGCGCTGCTGATCACCGGCAAGACGCTGGTGTGGTGGCGGCTGCTGGTCGCGGCGGCCGTGATGGCCTTCGGAATCGGCGACGTGCACCAGCTGCTGCTGGGCGCCATCCGGATCCAGGGCACCGCGGACCGCGGCCTGGTGTCCACCGTCGCGGTGTACGCGATCGCCTTCGTGCTCTCGGCGCTCACCCTGTGGTTCAGCCTGTGGGTCGGTTCGGTGCCGATGGTGCTGGCCGGCGCGGTGGTGTACGCGGTCCTCGTGACCAGCATGCATTACGCCGGACTGACCGGGCTGCAGGTGCACGTGGACCCGAGCGCGCCCGCGCCGCAGGGGAACGTGCTGTTCACCTTCTTCGTGCCGTTCTTCATCATCGGCACGCTGTCGCTGGCGATTCCGATCACCGCCATCCTGGTCGCCCCGGACCGGCGCGAGGCCCGCGCCCCGATGGCGGTCCCCGACCCGGCGGTCGCGCACAGCACGTCGCTGCAGGCGGCCTCGCAGCACGCCGCGGCGTCGCAGCAGCAGGGTGCGCGCCGACCGGAATCGATGCTCTGATCCGCACTAGCGCGGCACGTCCCGGGGATCGAGCAGACCGAACAGCTCGCCCTGGGGCGCGGCCATGATGGCCATCCGGCCGAACGGTCCGTCGGTGGCGGACATGAGCACGGTCGCGCCCAGTTCCACGGCGCGGGTCAGGCCGGAATCGATGTCCTCGGACTGGAACCAGGTCAGCCAGTAGGGCTGGGCGGGGGCGACGCCGTTCACGCTGTCGTCGTTGATGCCGCCGACCGAGCCGGTCTCGCCGAGCGGAGTGAAGGTGGCGTATCGCGTTGTCTCGTCGTCGAATTCGGCGAAGGTGAAGCCGAAGACCGCCGCGTAGAAGGACTTCGCGGCCGCGAAATCGCCGGTGTGCAAGTCGTTCCAGACATAGGCGCCGTGCTCGTTGTACACGGCCGCGCCGTCGTGGGCGCGGGCCTCCCACACCGCGAAGGGCGCGCCGGAGGCGTCGGCGGCCACGAACATGCGGCCGAACTCCATCACGTCGAAGGCGGGCACCAGCAGGCGGCCGCCCGCCGCGGTCACCTGCCGCGCGCACGCGTCGGCGTCGGCCACCGCGAAGTACGTGGTCCACACCGCGGGCACCCCGGCCTCGGGTTTGGGCCCGATGCCCGCCACCGCGCGGCCGTCCCGCAGCGCCATCAGGTAGCCGCCCGACTCCTCCCCGCCGCCTTGCATGTCCCAGCCGAACAGTCCGGCGTAGAACTCGCCGGCCTTGGCCGGATCATCGACCTGACAGTCGACCCAGCACGGTGTTCCGGGCGGCCACGCCTCGTCGCGTACAGGCATTTACGAATCTCCGTTCCCACTCATCAGTGACGCACCTCACAAAGCGTCCCCAGTCAACCACTCTCGATCGATCGCCGCGATGGTTCGGATTCGGCTCCCGGCGGCGCCGCCGTCGAATTACAGTGGGAGTCATGCGTTTCGGGCTGGACTACGCCGCAGGTCGGCCCGCGCCGAGTGCCATCACGGCCAACGGCTACGACTTCGTGGTTCGCTACCTGTCCGAGGGCGGCCCCTCGCTGCCGGGCAAGCTGCTCACCCCCGCCGAAGCGGATGACCTGCGCGCACACGGGATTTCCATCGTCGCGAACTGGGAGACCACCGCCGCCCGCATGCTGGACGGCTACGGCGCGGGCGTCACCGACGCGCGCGCCGCGCTGGCGCAGATGCTGCGCTGCGGCGGGCGGACGGATCGGCCGATCTACTTCTCCGCGGATTTCGACGCCACCCCGCAACAGCAGGTGCCGATCGACGCCTACCTGGACGGCGCGGCGAGTGTCCTCGGACGCTCGAATGTCGGTATCTACGGCGGGTATTGGCCGGTGAGCCGGGCGCTGGACGCCGGGACGGCGACCTGGGCGTGGCAGACGGTGGCGTGGTCGGGCGGGCGGGTGGATCCGCGGATCGCGATCTACCAGAACGGCGAGCAGGTGATCGTCGACGGCGTGGAATGCGATGTGAATCAAACCGACCGAATCGATTTCGGCCAGTGGGATGTGGAAACGGAGGAACCCGACTTGACACCCGAACAGGACGCGGCATTGCACGACATCCAGATCCAGCTGCGCGGACCCGGCCTCAACGGCTGGCCGCAGCTGGGCACCGATGCCCAGGGCCGCAACCGGACGGTGGTGGACGGGCTGGCGGCCGCGCTCACGCGGATCGACGAACTGCGCACCGAGATCAGCGAACTCGAAGCCACCACCGCCGAGTTGAAGGAGGAACTGGCGCGGGTGGCGGGCAAGGGGCACTGGCCCTTCCCGTTCTCGCTCGTCGAGGGTCCGGCCACCGCGTTCGCCGATCAGCTGGCAAAGCTCGAGCAGTTGCTGCCGGATGTGCCGTTGCCGGGCTGGGGAACCGGACCGAACGGACATTCCGGCGATAAGGCCGCGAATGGATCAGCCTCGGCGAGTGCCGCGCCGAAAGCCGTATCCGACAGTTAGATTGGGTGAATTGTCGGATTCTCTCCGTCGGGGGAAGAACCCGAAACGGCCTCTGAAGTGGCGATGAGCGGGTTCTCCTGTAATCAGAAGAACCCGCCCTCAAGGCACGAGAATACCGTCACCAGGCCACGACTTCACAACTTTAGGAAGACTTTTTCGCACCCTCGCGAAAAGTCCACCCGTGACCGGGGCCTCCGCAACACCCGAGCAGATCACTGGTGGGACAGCAACTTCAACGCTATTGTCGGGCTCGTCCGTTCTCTTGCTCCAGTTCCAGACGAAGGAGGCTCTCGTGGCCGTCAACGTGGTACTCGACAAAGCTCTCGACAAGGCCTACGAATCCAAGTCTCTCGACGACATCCTGGCCGCGCCGCCGTCGGCGCTCGCCGGACTCACCGAGAAGCACGACGCCCAGCTGCTCGAGGCGCTCGGTGTGAAGACCATCGCCGACCTCGGCAAGAACAAGTACTTCCGTCTCGCCGCCACCCTGGTGGACCTGGCCGCGAAGGAGGGCTGACGGGCCCCGGGGAAACCCGGACCCGCAGCAGTGGGGAGGTTCGGGGGCCAAGCCCCGAACCCCCACGACCCGCGGTCTTCTCGAACTCAGAGTTTCCCGGGATCGATCAGCCCGCGTTCGACGGCTCGCAGCAGCCGCCGCGGCACCCTACGCACCACTCCCCCGACCGTGACCGGCTCCAGATCCGGCGGGCTCGCCTTCCACTGCGAACGGCGGCTGTGGGTGTTCGCGCGCGACATCCTGCGCTTCGGAACGGCCATCAGGCGTTCTCCTCTCCGGTGATCGAATCACGGTTTCCTCGAACGCGTTTGCCGTAGCGGCGCTCGAACTTCTCCACGCGGCCCGCGGTGTCCAGGACGCGCTGATTCCCGGTCCAGAACGGGTGGGAATCGGCGGTCACGTCCACCACCAGCAGCGGGTAGGTATTACCATCCGACCACTCGATGGTGCGGGTGGAGACCGCGGTGGAACGGGTCAGGAAGCACTTGCCGGTGCCCACGTCCTGGAAGACCACCGGGTGGTAGTCGGGGTGGATTCCCTGTTTCATCACTTCACCTTTCGTTGTTGCGGGTCTTGCCGTCGCCGGCGGGCGTCGAGCGGGTGGTGTCGCACGGCTCCTCGTGCTGATCGCCGAACGGGTCGACCCACAGCGCGACCCGTTCCGGGGCGAAGCGCACCTGCCGCAGTTCGTCCTCGTCCACCAGCGCCCAATGCAGCGCGTTCCGGATCTCGTCGGCGTCGGCGTCGGCGACCAGGATCACCAGCGAGGTGTGGCGGTCGCCGAAGTGCTCGTGCCAGCGCAGCGAGGCCAGCACGCGGCGTTCCGGGTCCACCTCGTCCAGCTCGCGGGATGTCATGACCGCGAGCCACTTTCCGGCGCCGCCGACGCGCAGCCCGCCGCCCGCCGATTCCAGCCACACCACCTCGTCGGGCTGGGTGGCCAGCCAGGCCCGGCCGCGCGCGCTCACCACGCCCTCCAGCAGCACATCGATGGCCGAGTGCAGTCGATCGGGGTGAAAGGGGCGGTCGGTGGCGAATTCCAGCAGCGCCACACCGCAATCCGGCTCCAACGGCGGTGCGCCCGCCAGCAGCGGGGCGTGCGGATCGAAGGCCGCGCCGCGGCGCGCGCCGTCGGGCACCCGGCGCAGCAGCCAGGTCAGATCGTCGACGTCGAGGGTGGCGGGGTCGGCTACCCAGCTGATCGGGGCGCGCGGGGACAGCCGGGCCAGCACGGCGGTCGTGCGCTCCCGGTCGAGCAGGTCGGCTCCGGAGTCGAAAACCAGCAGCGCATCGGCGAACTCGGCCTGGCCGACGGCCAGCTGCGCCACGGTGCGCTCGTCCTCCGCGGTGACATGGCCGCGCTCGGCGAGGGTCTCGTCGCCGGTGGCGTCGGCCAGCCAATCGCGGGCGTCGACGCAGGTGAGGACGGTATCGATGCGCACGCTGCGGGCGGCCGGGCCGTCGACGCGACCGAGCACACCGGTCACCACCACGTCATTGACGGCCTGGCACACCGCTTCGGCTTCGAAGGCCGGATCCAGCGCGAGCACGATGCGCCGCACCGAATCCCGTTCGGCGAGCTGACACAGGTAGGGCAGCAGGTCGGCGCGCAGGGTGCAGGAGACGCAACCGTGCGCGAGTTCCAGCACGGTGACGGTCTCGCGCCCGTCGAGACGAACCGTCCGGCGCACCACACCCTCACGCAGTTCGCTCAGGTCGTGCCGGACCACGACGGTGCCGGGCTCGGCGCCCAGCAGGCGCGCGGCCTGCTCGACACCGTCGGCCGCGCGTCCGGGGAGTCCCGCGAGGACGAGCACAGGCTTGCGTTGGGACGCCACCGGTCCCCCTTTCGACAATGATTTTCAATTACCGGAGAGTCAATGTACCGTGGAATAAGTTCGTTGTCGAAAACGATTGTCAGTATCGTCTACCCCCGAAGGGAGTGCCCATGTCGGCCATCTGCCAGGTCACCGGCCGCAAGCCGGGCTTCGGCAAGTCCGTATCGCACTCGCACACGCGGACCAACCGGCGCTGGGACCCCAACATCCAGCGCAAGACCTACTACCTGCCCAGCGAGGACCGCCGCATCACGCTGCGGGTCTCGGCCAAGGGCATCAAGGTCATCGACCGCGACGGCATCGAAGCGGTCGTCGCTCGCCTGCGCGCCGCCGGCGAGAAGATCTGAAAGGAAGACGATGGCATCGAAATCGACCGACATCCGGCCCGTCATCAAGCTGAAGTCCACGGCCGGGACCGGCTACACCTACGTCACGCGCAAGAACCGGCGCAACGACCCCGACCGGCTGGTCCTGAAGAAGTACGACCCGGTCGTCCGCCAGCACGTCGACTTCCGCGAGGACCGGTGACATGGCGAAGAAGTCCAAGATCGCCAAAAACGAAGAGCGCAAACTGATCGTGGAACGCTGGGCCGGGCGGCGCGCGGAGCTCAAGGAGATCATCCGCAAACCGACCAGCAGCGACGCCCAGCGGGCGGCCGCGCAGTCCGCCTTACAGCAGCTGCCGCGCGATGCCAGTCCGGTACGATTGCGCAATCGGGACGCCGCGGACGGACGCCCCCGCGGCCATCTCCGCAAGTTCGGCCTCTCGCGTGTGCGGGTTCGCGCGATGGCTCATCGAGGAGAGCTGCCCGGTGTGCACAAATCGAGCTGGTAAGCATCCACCATTCGTTGACAACGACACCGCGTGAGTGAGGAACCGCTGACATGGCAGTGAAGCGAGCACCGTCGAAGAAGATGCGGGCCGAGCAGGCCCGCCGCCCGAAGAAGAACCCCCTCATCGCGGCCGGCGTCGAGACCGTCGACTACAAGGACGTGAACCTGCTCCGCACGTTCATCTCCGACCGCGGCAAGATCCGCAGCCGCCGCGTGACGGGACTGACCCCGCAGCAGCAGCGCCAGGTGGCGGTGGCCGTGAAGAATGCCCGCGAAATGGCCTTGCTGCCCTTCACGAGCCGATAGCCCGCGGAGCGAAAGCCCAGGAATGGGAACAACTCTCGGACGCTCAGGGGTACTCCCTGAAACCCCGGCAGAGGTGTGAGCGGGAGCGACGGCACGGCCCGTCCACCCCAAATCCGAGGCCCCCGAGTGCTTTTTGCACTCGGGGGCCTCGTTCTCGTTCACGTGGCGGAGCCGCGATTTACGGGATGGTCAGCACCTGGCCGGGCTGAATCAGGTCGGGGTTGTCGACACCCGACGCGTTGGCGATCTCCTGGTAGCGGTTGCCGTCGCCGTAGAAGCGCTCGGCGATGGCCCACAGGGTGTCACCCGGCTCGACGGTGTAGGTCTGGGCGGCGGGCGGCGGCGGGGGGACATCCTCGACCGCGGCGGCCTGGGTCTGGACCGGCTCCGGAGCGGGGAGCGGGTTGTCGGTGTTGGTGCCCGACGACCACAGCGAGCCGCCGTCGGAGCCGTACAGCACCACATTGCGGTCGGCCTGCACGACCAGGCGCTCCGCGCTCTTGCCATTGGTCTCGGTGGACCAGGCGGCGCCGTCCTCCTTGTAGAGGACGAAGTTGCCGTCATCCTGCAGGGTCGCCTTCACGACGCCCTGACCGTTGGTGCCGGAAGCCCATTCGACCTTGCCACTCGGGTCGGACAGCACCAGGTTGCCATCATCTTGCAGAGTCAGGGTGTACGCGCCGCCTTGCAGCGACTGACCACGACCGAGTTCTTCGCCAACCTTCAACGAGTCGCCCACGGTGCGTCCTTTCGGGAGGGGGGAACATGAGATAAGACGATGTCGCGGAACTGCATTCGCACATCTGGGGACGACAGTACCGACTCCGCCCCCGTCACCGCATCGTTACGCGCCGGTTCTGCGAAGATTTCGGCGTGTCTTCGCCAGAAATTCGCCGGCTGGGCTTACACGGCGCTCCGGACCAGTCGTGCGGCGGCGGGACATTAGGGTGTCAGCCATGTACGGGATACGGGCACGCCGCCTGATCGCTGCCGCCGCAGCCACTCTGATCGGGCTCAGCCTCACCGCCTGCGGGAACTCCGGCAACGGCGGCACCACCTCCAGCAGCACCGGCGCGACCACCACCGCCGCCACGCCCACCGAAGCCACGAGCGGACAGATCGGACGCGAGTTCACCGCCGACCCGACCATCGTGAGCCCGCACGGCATTCCGTTCGACAGCTGGACCCGCGTCGCCCCCGACAAGATCGCCGTCAACTTCCAGACCGGCTCCCCCGAATGCTACGGCGTGGACGCGAGCGTCACCGAGACCTCGTCCACCGTCACCGTGGACCTGCGCTCGGGCACCCGCGCCGACGCGGTCGGCAGGATGTGCACCATGATCGCCGTCTTCGGCACCCTCGAGGTGCCACTGAAGTCCCCACTCGGCGATCGGAAAGTATTGAGCGCCACGTAATCCCGCATACGCGACAGGGCCCGGACCGCATAGGCGATCCGGGCCCTGTCCCGATCTCGTGGTACCGCTACCGCGTCACCGCCGACTCACGCTCAGTGCGCGAAGTGACGAGATCCGGTGAGGTACAAGGTGACTCCGGCCTCACGGCACAGGTCGATGGTGTCCTTGTCTCGGATGGAACCGCCCGGGTGCACGATGGCGCGCACACCGGCCGCCACCAGGATCTGCGGGCCGTCCGAGAACGGGAAGAACGCGTCGGACGCGGCCACCGAACCCTTGGCCCGCTCCCCGGCCCGCTCCACCGCCAGCTTGCAGGAGTCGACCCGGTTGACCTGGCCCATGCCGACGCCCACGGCCGCGCCGTCGTCGGCCAGCAGGATGGCGTTGGACTTCACGGCACGGCAAGCGCGCCAAGCGAATTCGAGGTCACGCAGGGTGGCCTCGTCGGCCGCCTCGCCCGCGGCGAGAGTCCAGTTGGCGGCGCTGTCGCCCTCGGCGTCGAGGATGTCACGGTCCTGCAGCAGCGCGCCGCCGCTGACCGGACGCAGCTCCGCGCCCTTGCGCTGGGCCGGGTCGGCCACCAGCACGCGCACGTTCTTCTTGCGCGCCAGCACCTCCACCGCGCCGTCGGCATAGGACGGGGCCACCACGACCTCGGTGAAGATCTCGGCGACCTGCTCGGCCATCTCGACCGAGACCTCACGGTTGGCCGCGATCACGCCGCCGTACGCGGAGACCGGGTCGGTGGCGTGCGCCTTGCGATGCGCCTCGGCGATATCCGCGCCGACCGCGATGCCGCACGGGTTGGCGTGCTTGATGACCGCCACGGCCGGAGCGTCGAAGTCGTAGGCGGCGCGCCAGGCGGCGTCCGCGTCGGTGTAGTTGTTGTACGACATCTCCTTGCCGTGCAACTGCTGCGCCTGCGCCAGCCCGCGCGGGCCGCCCTGGCTGGTGTACAGCGCGGCCGCCTGATGCGGGTTCTCGCCGTAACGCAGCACGTCCTCGCGCTGCCAGGTGCCGCCGATCCACTCCGGGAACTGCTGCGCGGCAGCCGATTCCGGTGCCACGGCCGGAACCGCGACACTGGTCATCCAGCTGGCGACGGCCACGTCGTAGGTGGCGGTGTGCTGGAAAGCCTTGGCCGCCAGGGCGGTCCGCTCGGCGAGGGTGAAACCACCCTGCGCCACGGCGGCGATCACCTCGGCGTAGTCACCGGTGTTGACGACCACCGCGACCGACGGGTGGTTCTTGGCGGCGGCGCGCACCATGGACGGGCCGCCGATGTCGATCTGCTCCACGCACTCGTCGACGCTCGCGCCCGAGGCCACGGTCTGGGTGAACGGGTACAGGTTCACCACGACGAGCTGGAAGGCCTCGACACCGAGCTCGACCAGCTGGTCGACGTGCTCTTCCTTGCGGGTGTCGGCCAGGATGCCGGCGTGCACGCGGGGGTGCAGCGTCTTGACCCGGCCGTCCAGGGTCTCCGGGAAACCGGTCAGGTCTTCGACTTTGGTGACCGGAATGCCGGCGTCGGCGATCTTGCCGGCGGTCGAACCGGTGGAGACCAGCTCCACGCCCGCCTGGTGCAGACCGGTAGCCAGTTCGATCAGCCCGGTCTTGTCGTAGACGCTTACGAGGGCCCGCTTGATCGGCTTGCGTTCACTCACCGGAGAACTCGCTCATCTGGGATAACTGCCTTTCGTCCATCGGAGACAATGCCTCGGGTAGCGACGGCGGCGACGGTCTCCGCCAGCAGCCGGCGCTCCACGACCTTGATGCGCTCGTGCAGGGTCGCCTCGTCGTCATCGGGCAGCACGGTGACCGCCTCCTGCGCCAGGATCGGCCCGGTGTCGATGCCCGAATCGACCAGGTGCACGGTCGAACCGGTCACCCGCACGCCGTAGGCGAGCGCGTCCCGCACGCCGTGCGCACCCGGGAACGCGGGCAGCAGCGCGGGATGGGTATTGATGATGCGACCGCCGAAACGGTCCATGAAAGCCGGGCCCAGGATCTTCATGAAGCCCGCCGACACCACCAGATCCGGTGCGAAGGCGGCCACGATCTCGGTCAGCGCCCGATCCCATTCGGCACGGTCGGCGAACTCGCCCAGCGCGACCTTGAACGAGGAGACGTCGAACGCCTCGGCGTGCTCCAGGGCGGCGCAGTCGCGATCCACGCCCACGGCGACCACCCGCGCCGGGTAGCCCGGCTGCCGGGTCGCTTCCAACAGGGAACGCAGCAGGGACCCGGTGCCGGAGGCGAGCACCACGACGGACGCGGGTGCGGTCGGCGGCAACATCGGGGCGGGCGTGGACGTCAGCGCACTACTCCCTGTCGATCGGGGCGGGGAAGGGACAGCGGGAAGCTATCCGCCGACCAACAGCCTAACGACCGTGCACCGGCTACTTGTCCGGCAGGTCTCCCTCTACCACTTCCGCGTCGACGATGTCGGGGTTGTCGGCGGATTTCACACCGGCGGCGGACCCGTCGTCGTCCTGGTCGTCGACCAGTTCGGCGTCCAGGGCGTCGTCGAGATCCTCGTCGTCGTACCAGCCGCTCTCGGCGTGGTGGCCGGTACCGGGCTCCGAGGCGGGGGCGGGGGCGTCCTCCCCGAGTTCGTCGCCATAGTCGTCGTACTCGTCGTCGTAGTCGTCGTCGGCATACTCGCCTTCGGCGTAGTCGTCGTCGGCGTAGTCGTCCTCGTACTCGTCGTCCGCGTACTCGTAGTCGTCGTACTCGTCATCCGCGTACACGTCGTCCGCGACGGCGGGCGCCACGGCCGGGCCGCCGAACCAGCGCGCACCGAGCAGGCCCACGTATCCGGCCACCGCGAACCACACGAACACCAGCACCGCGCTCAGCGCGGCCGGGCCGATCCGGCCGAAGGTGCCGAGCTCGCCGCCGGCCAGCGCGCCCAGCAGCGCCATGCCCACGGCCGCGACCCCGGCGGCGGTCAGCGTCGCCCAGGGCGCGGTCGCCCGATCCCGGGAGGTGCGACCGCATTCCAGCCCCGACAGCACGCCGATCGCCGCGGGCGCCAGCAAGAGCACCAGCCACCACAGCGCCACCGGACCCGACGGCACCGCGGCCGCCACCGGCACCGCGGGCACCGGCGCACCGTCGATCGCGAACAGGCTCAACGATCCCGGGCCGATCCGCACCTGCCCGCCGACCAGCAGGCTCACCCCGTCGACCGCGATATTCGGCAGGTAGGCCAGCGACAGCAGCGTCAAACCCAGTGCGCCGGAGACGCTTCCGGCGGCCGCGTGATAGGTGTCGCCGATCCGGGACCAGTGCGCCAGGAACGACACCACGGTCAGCACGGCCGCGGCCGCCAGCAGCCGGCCCGCGGCCAGCGCACCCGCCCGGGCGCCGGGAACCACCCAGTCCGGCAGCGGAATCGGCAGCAGCTCCGCGAACTCGCGCCACCGGCGCGAACCGATACCGGCCATGGCGGCCAGCAGATTCAGCCAGGCGACCCAGGCGAACGCGGCCAGGGTGTCCGGCGGTTGCAGCGGCACCAGGGCCGCCGCGTCCTCGGCCACCGCCAGGCAGACCGCGGTGATCAGCAGCGGACCGCCGACGGCCGCGCCCAGCACCCAACCCAGATCGCGGATCTCGCAGTCGGAGTCGGCGGCCTGGGCGCTGTCGCGGGCCACCAGCCACAGCATCAGGAAGGTCGGCAGCAGCGGCCACAGGCCGATCCCGGTCTTGCCGATGACCAGCGGAACCTGGTGCACCGCAAGCCAGCTCGCGGCGATCGCCCCGGACGAGCCGCCCATGCCGCCGCCGGCCGCGAACAACGTGGCGTACACCAGAATGAAGATGATCAGCAGCGTGATGGCCGACGCCCGCGCCGCCACCAGCATCAGGACCCGCGCGAATTCCGGGGTGAGCGAACCGAATCCCCCGCCGTCGCCCCCACCCCGCTGCACCCGCGGCCGCCGCGGCGCCCGCAGGTCGGGGTCGCTCAGGCGAGCCAGGGCAGTTCTCGGGGCACTCATGGACAACCAGCGTGGCAGCATCTCGGAAACCGTAGGGTCAGGCGCGCCGGGCGAGCGGCGCGCGGGCAAAGAGAACGGCCCCCGGTCGGATACCGGAGGCCGCACCTTTGACGCGGAAAACTACTTGTCGTCCTGGCCCGGACGGAAGGCGCGGGTGGCGTCCGCGGCCGGATCGGCCGCCTGCTCGCCACCGAACGGCTGCGCCGGGCGCTGCTGCTGCTGACCGCCGAAGTGCTGGGTCGCGTCCGCGCTGCCCGCGGGCTGCTGCTGCGCGCCGTAGGACGGCTGCTGGCCGAAGGACTGCTGCGGCTGCTGACCGTACCCGGGCTGCTGCTGACCGTAGGTCGGCTGCGAACCGGTGCCGTAGCCCGCGGGCTGCTGACCGTACCCGGCCTGCTGACCGTACGACGGCTGCTGACCGTAGGCGGGCTGGGCGGGCTGGCCGAAGGACTGCTGCGGCTGCTGGCCGAAACCGCCCTGCTGACCGTACGACGGCTGCTGGTAGGACTGCGGGCCGGTCTGGCTGAACGGCTGCTGCGGCTGCTGACCGAAACCGCCCTGCGGCGCGGCCGGTTTCGGCTCCGGCGCCTTCACGATGCCGGCCTCGAACAGCAGCGCCAGCACCGCGACCACGGCCTGCACGAACGACAGGAACAGGATCACCCAGCCGCCCCACTTCAGCGTCATGCTGTCGCCGAGGTTGAAGGAGCCGAACAGGATTCCGAGGAACGCGCCCAGCGAGGCCGCCGCCACCAGACCGGTGTTGCCGCTCTGCTTGGGCAGCAGGGACAGCCCGGCCACCAGGCCGGCGATCAGCAGGAGCGTCACCAGCGCCGCGGAGCCCGCGCTCTCGAACAGGCTGAAGGTGGTGTCACCGCCGACCCGGGTGTTGCCGATCTCGACGGCCTTGGTGCCGACATAGGGCGCGAAGCCCAGCAGGAAGTTGAGGACGCCGAGCGCGGCGACGCCGACGGTCAGGAAGAAAGGCAGCCCCTTGCCCGCAACAGGCGAGGTTCCCGAACCGGCCGCGGGAGCGCCCGCGCCGAATCCGGAACCGGAGGAAGGCGTCGGCTGGGGCGCGTTGTATCCCGAGCCCCCGGTCGGGTAAGCCATGTCGTCGTCTCCTATCGAGTCGTTCACGAACTTCCACCGACGCTACTGCACGCAGCGGCCGGTGGCAGCATCTACCACCACCCGTGCCTCTACCGCAATAGCCCGATTCGGCGCAGTACCCGACGGCAGTACCCGCCCCCGCGCCTCCCCAAACGCCCGGCGCACGACGCGTTGCTCACACTCCCGCGAATCACGAAGGCCGCCTGTCGAATTCGACAGGCGGCCTTCGTATCAGCCATGGGGAGCAGGTGGGCCTGCGGCCCGCATCGGCATCAGCGGGGCACGAGAACCATCAAGCGCTGATGGAAGCCTTCTCCAGGATCTCGCGCGCGAGGGCGGCGGTCTCGGACGGGGTCTTGCCGACCTTCACGCCCGCGGCCTCGAGGGCGTCCTTCTTGGCCTGGGCGGTACCGGCGGAGCCGGAGACGATGGCGCCGGCGTGGCCCATGGTCTTGCCCTCCGGGGCGGTGAAGCCCGCGACGTAGCCGACGACCGGCTTGGTGACGTTGGCCTGGATGTAGGCCGCGGCCCGCTCCTCGGCGTCGCCGCCGATCTCGCCGATCATGACGATGAGCTTGGTCTCCGGGTCCTTCTCGAACGCCTCGATGGCGTCGATGTGGGTGGTGCCGATGACCGGGTCGCCGCCGATGCCGATGGCGGTGGAGAAACCGAAGTCCCGCAGCTCGTACATCATCTGGTAGGTCAGGGTGCCCGACTTGGAGACCAGGCCGATCGGGCCCTTGCCGGCGATGTTGGCCGGGGTGATGCCGACCAGCGACTCACCCGGGGTGATGATGCCGGGGCAGTTCGGGCCGATGATGCGGGTCTTCTGACCCTTCTCGACGTTGTAGGCCCACGCGTACGCGGTGTCCTGCACCGGGATGCCCTCGGTGATGACCACGAGCAGCGGGATCTCCGCGTCGATGGCCTCGATGATGGCGTCCTTCGAGAAGGCCGGGGGGACGAACGCGATGGAGGTGTCGGCGCCGGTCTTCTCCATGGCCTCGGCCACGGAAGCGAACACGGGGAGCTCGACGGTGTTGCCGTCCTTGTCCACGTGCGACACGGTGGTGCCGGCCTTGCGGGCGTTGACACCGCCGACCACGTTGGTGCCCGCCTTCAGCATCAGGGCGGTGTGCTTGGTGCCCTCACCGCCGGTGATGCCCTGGACGATGACCTTGTTGTCCTTGTTCAGGAAGATAGACATGTGGGTTCGTGTCCTTACTTGGCGGCGGCCAGTTCGGCGGCCTTGTCGGCGCCTTCGTCCATGGTCTGAGCGAGAGTCACCAGCGGGTGGTTGAAGTCGGCGAGGATCTTGCGACCCTCCTCGACCTTGTTGCCGTCGAGGCGCACGACCAGCGGCTTGTTGGCCTCGTCGCCCAGGGTGTTGAGGGCGCCGACGATGCCGTTCGCGACCGCGTCACAGGCGGTGATGCCACCGAAGACGTTCACGAACACGGACTTGACCTGGGCGTCACCCAGGATGACATCGAGGCCGGCGGCCATGACGGCAGCCGAGGCGCCGCCACCGATGTCGAGGAAGTTGGCGGGCTTCACGCCGCCGTGGTTCTCACCGGCGTACGCGACGACGTCGAGGGTCGACATGACCAGACCCGCGCCGTTGCCGATGATGCCGACCTCACCGTCGAGCTTGACGTAGTTGAGGTCGTTCTCCTTGGCCTTGAGCTCGAGCGGGTCGGTGGCGTCGATGTCCGCGAACTCGGCGTGGTCGGCGTGGCGGAACTCGGCGTTCTCGTCCAGGGTGACCTTGCCGTCGAGGGCCAGGATCTCGTCGTTGGGGGTGCGCACCAGCGGGTTGACCTCGACCAGGGTGGCGTCTTCCTTGATGAAGACTTCCCACAGCTTCTGGATGGTGACCGCCGCGGCATCCAGGATGTCGGCCGGCAGGTGGCCCTGCTCGGCAATGCTGCGCGCGAAGGCCAGGTCCACGCCCTTGACCGCGTCGACCGGCACCTTGGCCAGACGATCCGGCTTGGTGGCGGCGACCTCTTCGATCTCCATGCCGCCCTCGACCGAGCACATGGCCAGGTAGGTGCGGTTGGAGCGGTCCAGCAGGAAGGAGATGTAGTACTCCGCCGCGATGTCCTTGGCCTCGGCGACCAGGACCTTCTTGGTGATGTGGCCCTTGATGTCCAGGCCCAGGATGTTGGTCGCGTGGGTGAAGGCGTCGTCCGGGGTGGCGGCGTACTTCACGCCACCGGCCTTGCCGCGGCCACCGACTTTGACCTGCGACTTGATCATCACCGGCTTGCCGATTTCTTCCGCGATCGCACGGGCGTCCTCGGCCGAGTCCGTGACGCGGCCCTCCGACGAAGGCACTCCGTGCTTCACGAAGAGTTCCTTCGCCTGATATTCGAAGAGATCCATGTACTCACCGTCTCGTCTGCGTTGTTGTGACAACGTCTTGGTTGGCGGCCCGTCGTCGGAGGCGGGTCGGCTCGGACTCTAATCAGTCACATGGAGCGGAAATCAGCCGCATACAGCCTAAGTGGCGCAGGTCACGGGATTGTCTCCGGGAGTGGAAAACCCCTCGTCAATGCTACTGACGGGTAGCTTGTTGACCCGGTGCCAGGTGGAGCCAGCGAATCCCGGAGAGTGACACTGGCTACTACGTGGCGTAGTTGACAAACCTCACGCGGTTACCCAAGGCACAGTGAGCACATTCCGGATAAACGAGTGATGAATGTCACAGCAGTGTGTCGAAGCAGTCCCATCGCTTGCTGAGCCGCAATCGTTTCGTTACCGTCGTTGCGGTCGATGTCACAACCCGGTCACGGACAGGAGGACGGCAGGCTTTGAGCGACAGCTCGTTCCCTTCGCAGCACCGGCCCCGCCGCGGCCACCGCTATCGCGAGGACGCGGATCATTCCGGCGGCGCAACGACATTCGATTCTCCCGTCAGTACCCACAGCGCGGTCGCCCACGGCGAGTGGGACGCGACCCAGGCCTGGAACGGCGGCGCCCAGTGGGAGCAGCCCGCCCAGCCGTGGGAACAGCCCGCGCAGCAGTGGAACCAGCAGGCCCAGTGGGATCCGCAGGCGCAGTGGCAGTCCGACGCCGACTGGAACGGCGGCGGGCAGTGGGGTGAGGCCCAGCAGCAGTGGGACCCCCAGCAGCAGTGGGACCCCCAGCAGCAGTGGGACGAGGCCCCGCAGTGGCAGCAGGCCGAATCCGACGACTGGCAGGCCGAACCGAACTGGGACTACAACGCCCAGACCACGGTGAACGGCTGGGCCGCACCGAATCCCACCGATTGGGCGCCGCAGTCGCGGACCAACTGGGATCAGACCGCGGACCCGACCCCCTCCGACAACTACCGACCGGTCTACAGCTTCAAGACCGCGTCCGGTGAGAAGCTCCAGTTCTCCGGTGACGGCGCCCGCGTCGATCACGGTGCGCTCGACGACTATTCGGCCGACGAGCCGCGTCCGGCCCGGACCGGCGGCAAGCGCCGCGCCGGCGGCTCGCACCGCCTACCCGCCCCGCCGACCGCCCTCAAGGGCCGGGCGGCCGTGGTCGCGGTCGCGGCCGGTGCGGTCGTGGCGGCCGGCCAGGCCACCATCGAAGCCTCGGCCAGCGACAGCAGCAATGTCGACTACCAGGCGGCCAACCAGGTCAAGGAGGTCGCCGCGACCTCCGTGGTCGGCGGTTCCGACACCACCGCGGGCTCCCCGCAGGTGCTGAACCCGAACGCGCCCGCGAACCTGGACCAGTTCAACGACATTCTGGCCAAGGGCAAGCAGTTCGCCGCCGACATGGCCAACCAGGAGGCCTCGAAGTACCGGCCGCTGTGGACCAAGTTCACCGCCGCGGGCACCTTCACCTCCGGCTTCGGCATCCGCTGGGGCGTCGCCCACCAGGGTGTGGACATCGCCGCCCCGATCGGCACCCCGATCTACGCGGTCGCCGACGGCACCGTGCTCGAGGCCGGGCCCGCTTCGGGTTTCGGCATGTGGGTCCGCCTGCTGCACGACGACGGCACGGTCACCATCTACGGCCACATCGACACCGCGACGGTCTCGCAGGGCCAGCGCGTGATGGCCGGCGATCAGATCGCCACGGTCGGCAACCGCGGGTTCTCCACCGGCCCGCACTGCCATTTCGAGGTCTGGCTCAACGGTGTCGACAAGATCGACCCGCTGCCCTGGCTGGCCTCCCGCGGCATCTCCCTGGGCCCCGAAAGGGACTGACCGGCCCCCGGAACAGCGAAAAGGCGCGTCCTGCGGGACGCGCCTTTCTCGTATCTCGCCGGGTCGATGCCCTGGGTCCGGTCAGCGCCGGTTCGCGCGGTACCAGCCGATCAGCGCGTCCGTGGAGGAGTCCGCCTGCGGCTGTGGATCTTCCGCGGCGGTGAGCAACGGCGCCAGCGCCAGCGCCTGCTGCTTGCCGAGCTCCACACCCCACTGGTCGAAGCTGTCGATGCCCCAGATCGCGCCCTCGGTGAAGACCTGGTGCTCGTACAGGGCGATGAGCTGTCCGAGCACCGACGGGGTCAGCTGGGGCGCGAGAATGGCCGTGGAGGGCCGGTTCCCGGGCATCACCTTGTGCGGCACCAGGTTCGGGGCGGTGCCCTCGGCGGCGATCTCCTCGGCGGTCTTGCCGAAGGCCAGCACCTTGGTCTGGGCGAAGAGGTTGCTCATCAGGATGTCGTGCATGCTGCCCGTGCCGTCCATGGTGGGCAGATCGTCGGTGGGACGGGCGAATCCGATGAAGTCGGCGGGCACCAGCCGGGTGCCCTGGTGCAGCAGCTGGTAGAAGGCGTGCTGGCCGTTGGTGCCGGGCTCGCCCCAGAAGATCTCGCCGGTGGAGGTGGTGACCGGGGAGCCGTCGGCGCGCACCGATTTGCCGTTGGACTCCATGGTCAGCTGCTGCAGGTAGGCCGGGAAGCGGGCCAGGTCGTTGGAGTACGGCAGCACCGCGCGGGACTGGGCGCCGAAGAAGTTCGAGTACCAGACGCCGAGCAGACCGAGCAGGACCGGCGCGTTCTCAGCCAGGGGCGCGTTCCTGAAATGCTCGTCCACGGTGTGCATTCCGGCCAGGAATTCGGCGAAGCGCTCCTTGCCGACGACCGCCATCACCGACAGTCCGATGGCCGAGTCCACCGAGTAGCGGCCGCCGACCCAGTCCCAGAACCCGAACATGTTGGCGGTGTCGATGCCGAAGTCCGACACCCGCTGCGCGTGCGTGGACACCGCCACGAAGTGCTTGGCGACCGCATCCTCGCCGAGCGCCGCCACCAGCCAGCGGCGGGCCGCGGTGGCATTGGTGAGCGTCTCCAGGGTCGAGAAGGTCTTGGAGGCGACGATGAACAGCGTGGTGGCCGGGTCCAGGCCGTCGAGCTTCGAAACCAGGTCCGCCGGATCGACATTCGAGACGAAGCGGGCGGCGATGCCGGCGTCGGCGTAGTGCCGCAGCGCCAGGTACACCATGGCCGGGCCCAGATCGGAGCCGCCGATGCCGATGTTCACCACGGTGGTGATGCGTTCGCCGGTCGCGCCGCGCCACTCCCCCGAGCGCACGGCGTCGGTGAACGCGCCCATCCGCTCGAGCACGTCCTGCACCTCGGGGACGACGTCCTCGCCGTCCATGTCGATGTGGCCGCCCGCGGGGACACGCAGCGCGACGTGCCCGACCGCGCGGTCCTCGGAGGTGTTGATCCGCTCCCCCGCGAACATGGCGTCGCGACGCCGCTCGACCCCGGCCGTCTCCGCCAATTCGACCAGCAGATCCAGGGTTTCGCGGGTGACGCGGTGCTTGGAGTAATCGATATGCAGGTCACCGACCCGCACGATCAACTCCCGGCCGCGCTCGGGGTCCTCGGCGAAGAACTCGCGCAGGTGCCGCGAGGCCAGAGAGGAGTGATGATCGTGCAGTTTCCGCCAGACCGCCGACGCGGTGATGTCGCTGCTCACTCTCGGCAGGTTACAACCACGGTGCCAAATTTGCCCTCCGCTTCGCTACGGGCGGGGCGAGGCTTTGCATGCGGTCCTACCCTGAGGACATGGTGTCTGAGACTGAGCTTCTTTCATCCATTCCCACACAGCTCTGGATCGGGGGGCCGGTGGACGCCACCGGCGGCGCGACCTTCCCCGTCCACAATCCGGCCACGGGTGAGGTCATCGCCCAGGTGGCCGACGCGACCCCCGAGGACGCGGTGCGCGCGCTCGACGCGGCGGCCGCGGTGCAGGCCGAGTGGGCCGCGACCCCGGCCCGCGAGCGCGGGGAGATCCTGCGCAAGGTCTTCGAGGCGATCACCGCGCGGGCCGACGAGTTCGCGCTGCTGATGACCCTGGAAATGGGTAAAGCCCTGCCGGAGAGCCGCAATGAGGTCCGCTACGGCGCCGAGTTCTTCCGCTGGTTCTCCGAGGAGGCGGTCCGGGTGCACGGCCGCTACCAGGCCGCCCCGGGCGGGACCGGTCGAATCCTGGTGCACAAGCAGCCCGTCGGGCCCTGCCTGGCCATCACGCCGTGGAACTTCCCGCTGGCCATGGGAACTCGCAAGATCGGCCCGGCGCTGGCGGCGGGTTGCACCATGATCGTGAAGCCGGCGGGCGAGACCCCGCTGACCATGCTGCTGCTGGCTCGGCTGTGCAGCGAGGCCGGGCTGCCGGACGGCGTGCTGTCGGTGATCGCCACCTCGCGGTCGGGCGCGGTCACCGCTCCCCTGCTGAACGACCCGCGCCTGCGCAAGCTGACCTTCACCGGGTCCACCCCGGTCGGCAAGAAGCTGGTCGAGCAGTCGGCGCACGGTCTGCTGCGCACCTCCATGGAGCTGGGCGGCAATGCCCCCTTCGTGGTCTTCGACGACGCCGACCTGGACGCGGCCGTACAGGGCGCGGTGCTGGCCAAACTGCGCAACGGCGGTGAGGCGTGCACCGCGGCCAACCGCTTCCACGTCCAGAATTCGGTTCGCCAGGAATTCACCGACAAGCTGGTGGCGGCCATGGCCGAATATCGGCTGGGCAATGGCGTGGACCCGGACACCACCCTGGGCCCGCTGATCAACGAGGACCAGCTCGACACCGTGAGCGATCTGGTGGACGACGCGGTGTCGGCGGGCGCGCAGGTGAAGCTGGGTGGCAAGGCCCCGGGCGGGCCAGGCTGGTTCTACCCGGCCACCGTGCTCACCGACATCCCGTCCCAGGCCCGCATCCTGCGGGAGGAGGTGTTCGGCCCGGTCGCCCCGATCGTCGGCTTCGACACCGAGGCCGAGGGCCTGGCGGCGGCGAACAACACCGAATTCGGCCTGGTCGCATACGTTTACACGCGCAGCCTGGACCGGGCGCTGCGGGTCGCCGAGGGCCTGGAGACCGGCATGGTCGGCGTCAACCGCGGCGTCATCTCCGACCCGGCCGCGCCCTTCGGCGGCGTGAAGGAATCCGGCTTCGGCCGGGAGGGCGGCTACGAGGGCATCGAGGAGTACCTCGACACCAAGTACATCGCCCTGCCCTAGGAAGACGAAGAACCGCCCCGGGGTCGAGACACCCGGGGCGGCCTGGGGGTGCTGCATCCGTGGCTCCGCATGCAGCGTGGCTTGTGTGTGCCCGCGATTCGCGACGCACCGCCTGTTGTATCGAGCCGGGCGGCGCTCAGCGTTAACGGACCTTCCCGAGTCGGAAGGGTCCGCGGTTCAGGGGCGCAGCCCCTGAGAGTTACGAGAGTTGTTAATGACCCAGCCGGCCGCGGCCCAGACGCAGCAGGAGCATGGCGAGGGTGTGCCCCTCCTGACCCAGCTCGCTGAATCGCTCGAGTACCTTCATCTCACGGGAGTGGACGAGCTTGGGCCCGCCGTTCGCCATTCTGGTCCGTCCGATGATGCGCGAGACCTCGGTGCGGCGCTTGATGGCCGCGAGGATCTCGGCGTCCAGCTTGTCGATCTCCAGGCGCAGCTTTTCGATCTCCGCTTCGGAGGGCAGCGGGGCGGAGTCCGAGCCGGTGGCAGACTCGGAATGTCCCGTCGTCGAGATGCTCATACTTTCAACTCCTCGTGGTCCAGAACGTGGATCGGCGGGTGGACCCATCCTGTTACCGATCGGTTCTTCACCAAGAATCTGACCTGTCGGCCATACATTGTCCCCCCTGGAAAATCATTGTCTCCCCAGGATCGGGCTCAGGTGCACCGCGCCCTCGGTGAGCAGGTGTGTCGCACCGCGGTCGAGCCGGTCATAGGACGAGTCTGCCACGGAGAGGTACCCATGCAAAACGGGTACGTTTGTGAATCTCCTGAGTTTCCTCCTGTCACACGGTTCACCAGAAGTTCGCCGGACCGGCACTAATCGGACACCTGTGCGATCCCGCCCGACGGCTGTCGGTGCGCGCCGGTAGCGTGGATGGGCGATGAATACGACGGTGGCACAGGACGAGCAGAAGCCCCAGCAAGCGCGGGGTGGCGGAGCGTTGCTCGAAGGGTTGAATCCACAACAGCGCGCCGCGGTGATGCACACCGGTACCCCGCTGCTGATCGTGGCCGGGGCCGGTTCTGGAAAGACCGCGGTCCTGACCCGTCGTATCGCCTATCTCCTCGACGCCCGCGGGGTGCGGCCGAGCGAGATCCTGGCCATCACCTTCACCAACAAGGCCGCCGCCGAGATGCGTGAACGCGTCGCCGGGCTGGTCGGCCCGCGTGCGGCCGGTATGTGGGTGTCGACGTTCCACTCCTCCTGCGTGCGCATCCTGCGCACCCAGGCGTCGCTGCTGACGGGGATGAACTCCAACTTCTCCATCTACGACGCCGACGACTCCCGGCGGCTGCTGGGCATGATCATCCGCGATTTCGAGATCGACCCGAAGAAGTACACGCCGCGCCTGCTGGCCACCGCCATCTCGAACCTCAAGAACGAGCTCATCGACGCCGCCCAGGCCGCGTCCGACGCCGAGACCGAGGAGACCGAGCTGCCGCGCATCGTGGCCCGGGTCTACGGCGAGTACCAGCGGCGGCTGCGCGCGGCCAACGCCTTCGACTTCGACGATCTGATCGGCGAGACGGTGTCGGTGCTGCAGCGGCATCCGCAGGTGGCCGAGTACTACCGCCGCCGCTTCCGGCACGTGCTGGTCGACGAGTACCAGGACACCAACCACGCCCAGTATGTGCTGGTGCGCGAGCTGGTCGGCCATCACCGCGGCGGGGCGTGGGGCGACGACCCGGACACTGGCTCCGAGCATCGGGTGCCGCCGTCGGAACTGTGCGTGGTGGGTGACGCGGACCAGTCGATCTACGCCTTCCGCGGCGCGACCATCCGCAATATCGAGGAATTCGAACGCGATTTCCCGGACGCGGAAACCATTCTGCTGGAACAGAACTACCGTTCCACCCAGCACATCCTGACCGCCGCCAACGCGGTCATCGCCCGCAACGAGGGCCGCCGCGACAAGAAGCTGTGGACCGATCAGGGCGACGGCGATCTGATCGTCGGGTACGTGGCCGACAACGAGCACGACGAGGCCTCGTTCGTGGCCCGCGAGATCGACCGGCTGGTGGATCAGGGCGACGCCAACTACGCGGATGTGGCGGTCTTCTACCGCACCAACAACAATTCGCGCGCCCTGGAGGAGATCTTCATCCGGATGGGCCTGCCCTACAAGGTGGTCGGCGGCGTCCGCTTCTACGAGCGCAAGGAGGTCCGCGACATCGTGGCCTACCTGCGGGTGCTGGAGAATCCGAACGACGCGGTGAGCTTGCGCCGGGTGCTCAACACCCCGCGGCGCGGGATCGGTGATCGCGCGGAGGCGTGTGTGGCCGTGCACGCCGAGCAGCGGAATATCGGTTTCGCGCAGGCGTTGCGGGATGCCGCCGCGGGCAAGGTCGCGCTGCTCAATTCCCGGTCGCAGAAGGCGATTTCGGGGTTCCTGGAGCTGCTGGAGGAGATCCGGGCGGCCGGAACGCAGGTCGCTGAGCACACTGGCGGCGCGGCCGCCGAGCACACTGGCGGCACCGCCGCCGTGGACTTCCCCGACGTGGGTTCGATCGTCGAGGCCGTGCTGGATCGCACCGGATACCGGGCCGAGCTGGAGGCCTCCGACGATCCGCAGGACGGCGCGCGGCTGGACAACCTCAACGAATTGGTGAGCGTCGCACGGGAATTCAGTTCCGAGGCGCGCAACAATGTGGAGGCCGCGCGGGACGAGGGCCTGGTGCCCGAGCAGGCCGAGGGCGAGCCCGAGCCGGGGTCGCTGGCGGCGTTCCTGGAGCGGGTCTCGCTGGTGGCCGACGCGGACCAGATTCCCGAGGAGGGCTCGGGCGTGGTCACCCTGATGACCCTGCACACCGCCAAGGGCCTGGAGTTCCCGGTGGTGTTCGTGACCGGCTGGGAGGACGGCCAGTTCCCGCACATGCGCGCGCTGGGCGATCCGGCGGAGTTGCAGGAGGAGCGCCGCCTCGCCTACGTCGGCATCACCCGGGCCCGCAAGCGCCTGTATCTGACCCGCGCGGTGGTGCGTTCGGGCTGGGGGCAGCCGGTGTCGAATCCGGAATCCCGCTTCCTGCAGGAGATTCCGGGTCATCTGATGGATTGGCAGCGGCTGGAGCCGACGCCCTCGCAGTCGCAGTCGCGCGGTTTCCGCCGCCGCGGCGAGGACGACGGCCTGGAACGGGATTGGACGCGCGGCGACGGCTGGTCGGACTCTCGTCCCGGTCTGCGCGGTCGCGGCGAGGGCCGGCCCGCTCCGGCGGCGGCCGGGGTGAAGCGCAACAACACCGGCCTGGTGCTGGCGGTCGGCGATCGCGTCAATGACGACAAGTACGGTCTGGGCCGGGTCATCGCGGCGGAGGGTTTCGGTGCGCTGGCCACCGTCACCATCGACTTCGGCACCGCGGGCAAGATCCGGCTGATCCCGTCCTACAGCCGGACCCTGACCAAGCTCTGATCAGCCGAGGCGGCTGAGGACGTCGTAGGCGCGCACGGCGTCCTCGGGGAACACCAGAATCCGGAAGTGGTCCTTCAGGTTCCGCCACCGGTGGATGCGCGCCGGCCCCAGCGTGGCGCGCACCCCGTGGCTGTTCAGCAGTTGCCGCACATGGCGTGCGGAACGCATGTCGTACGCAGTGGCGACGGCCACCAGCAGTCCGTAATCCCCGTCACCGGTGCGTGCCCGGAGTTTCATCCTCGACTCCCGTTGTCCTGCTTCGCTTTCAGCACCAACAGCTGTGCGCGCTCCCATGATGACATGGGACCGAAGGCGATTCGGGTGTTGCGCGAGGCCCTGGTCGCGCGGGGCCTCGCCTTCGGCTGAGAGGTCAGTCCACGTAGCCGCGCTGGATGATCGATTCGACGTCCACGCCCCCGGGCAGGGTGCCGAACGCGATGCCCCAGTCGCCGCCGAACCTGGTCTCGCAGAAGGCGTCCGCGACGGCCGGGTGGCCGTGCCGCACCAACTGCGCACCCTGCAGCACCAGCGCCATCAGCTCGACCACGCGGCGGGCCCGGTATTCGATGTCGACGAAGTCGGTGAGCTCCTTGCCGATGCGGTCGATCGCCTCGTCCAGGTGACGGTTGCCGCCGCGAGCCAGGTTGACCTCGTTGAAGAACGCCTCGACGGTCTCGGGCTGACGACCCATGGCGCGCAACGCGTCCAGCGCCGCCACATTGCCCGAGCCCTCCCAGATGGACATGAGCGGGGCTTCCCGGTACAGCCGCGGCATGCCGGATTCCTCGGCGTAGCCGTTGCCGCCGAAGCATTCCAGCGCCTCGGCCGCGTGCGCGGGGGCCCGCTTGCACACCCAGTACTTGGTGACCGCCAGCGCGATGCGGCGCAGCGCGGCCTCGGCCGGATCGGAGTCGGCGCGGTCGGTGGCCCCGGCCAGGCGCATCATGACGGTGGTGGCGGCGTCGGATTCGATCACCAGGTCCGCCAGCACGTTTCGCATGGCGGGCTGGTCGATGAGCTTCTTGCCGAATACCTCCCGGTGGCGGGCGTGGTGGGTGGCGAAGACAACCCCGGCGCGCATGCCGGTGGCCGAGCCGATCACGCAGTCCAGGCGGGTCATATTGACCATCTCGATGATGGTCTTGACGCCCGCGCCCTCCGCGCCGACCAGCCAGCCGATGGCGTTCTCGTACTCGAGTTCGGAGGAGGCGTTGGACTTGTTGCCCAGCTTGTCCTTCAGCCGCTGGATGCGCAGCGCGTTGCGGGTGCCGTCGGGCAGCACCCGGGGTAGCAGGAAGCAGGACAGGCCGCCGGGAGCCTGGGCCAGGGTGAGGAACAGGTCGCCCATGGGGTGCGAGGTGAACCACTTGTGGCCGACGATGCGGTAGCTGCCGTCGGGCAGCGGGGTGGCGGTGGTGGTGTTGGCGCGGACGTCGGAGCCGCCCTGCTTCTCGGTCATGGACATGCCCGCGATGAGACCGGCCTTGGTGGACGGCTCGCGCAGGCCGAAATCGTACGTGCGCGAGGCGAGCAACGGCTCATACTTGGCGGCGAGTTCCGGATTGTGGCGCAGCGCGGGCACCACCGCGTAGGTCATGGAGATCGGGCACATGTGCCCGGCGTCGGCGATGCCCCAGGTGAAGAATTTGGCGGCGCGGGCGGTGTGCGCGCCCGGCCGGTCGTCGCGCCACGGCGCGCCGTGCAGGCCATGGGTGACCGCGACATCCATCAGGTTGTGCCAGTACGGGTGGAATTCCACCTCGTCGATGCGGTGGCCGTAGCGGTCGTGGGTGTGCAGGACCGGCGGGCACTCGTTGGCGACCCGCCCCCACTCCTGGGCCTCGATCCCGCCCGCGAGCACGCCCAGTTCCCGCACCTCGGCCTCGGCCCAGCCCGCGCCCTCCCGGTGCAGGCCCTCGATCAGCGCGGGGTTGCGGGAGTTGTCGAACGGGGAGATGGGCGGCACCTGGTTGAAGACGTCGTGGGTGTGCATGACGGGTGACTCCTATTCGTGGGGGACGCCGCGAACTTCGGCGGGGACGCCGAGGGCGCGCAGGGCGAAGGCGACCAGTTCCGGCAGCACCGACTCACTCTGGAGCTGCTGGGAGAGCGGGCCGACCAGCACCTCGCCGATCGCGCCGACCAGCGCGGTGGCGGAGGTCGCCGGATCCTGAGGTGGCAGTTGGCCATGGGCGATGCCGTCGGCGATGGCGGCCACGTAGGTCTCGGCGAAGGCCCGGCGGAAGCGCAGGCGCTCGGCGTCGACGGCGGTGTCCACGGGCTCGGCGAGCAGCACGTAGGCGAGTTTGGGGTTCTTGAGGGCGCGGCCCGCGAAGGTCTCGACGGCCGCGGTGACCCGGTCGGAGGCGGTGCGGCCCGCCCCCGCCGCGCCCGCTTCGGCGACGGCGTCGACCTCGCGGGTGACGACCTCGCGGAAGACGGCGGTGACGAGTTCGGACTTGCCGCTGAAGTTCTTGTAGACGGTGCCGGTGGCGACCCCGGCCTCGGCGGCGACGGCGGCCATGGACAGTCCGGCGAAGCCGTCGCGGGAGAGGACGGTCATGGCCGCGCGCACGATCGACCCCGCCTGAGCGTCCAGTCGAGCCTGGACAGCGGGTGTTCTCCGATAGGCCATGCAAGAAGTGAACCACCGATTCATTTCTTGACGCAACCCCGGGTTTACGGCGTAACGTCGGCCGCGTGACAGTACGAGTGGAGCGCAACGGCCCCGTCTACACCGTGATCCTGCACCGCCCCCAGGCCCGCAACGCGGTGGACGGCCCGACCGCGAAAGCCCTGGCCGACGCCTTCCGCGAGTTCGACGCCGACCCCACCGCCGCGGTCGCCGTGCTGTGGGGCGACGGCGGCACCTTCTGCGCCGGCGCCGACCTCAAGGCGCTGGGCACCGAACGCTCCAACCGGGTCACCGAGGACGGCGACGGGCCCATGGGCCCCACCCGCATGAAACTGTCCAAGCCGGTCATCGCCGCGGTCTCCGGTTACGCGGTCGCGGGCGGCATCGAGCTGGCGCTGTGGTGCGATCTGCGAATCGCGGAGCAGGACAGCACTTTCGGCGTCTTCTGCCGTCGCTGGGGCGTGCCGCTCATCGACGGTGGCACGGTGCGGCTGCCGCGCATCATCGGCGAGGGCCGCGCCATGGATCTGATCCTCACCGGCCGCGCGGTCGGGGCCCCCGAGGCGCTGCAGATCGGCCTGGTGAACCGGGTGGTGCCGAACGGCGAATCCCGGCGCGCCGCCGAGGAACTCGCGCTCGAACTGGCGGCGCTGCCGCAGACCTGCCTGCGCTCGGACCGGATGTCGGTGCTGGAGCAGGACGGGCTCGAGGAGCCGGCGGCGATCTCCAACGAACTGCGGCACGGCACGAAGGCCCTCATGGACGGCGCGCTCGACGGCGCCCAGCGTTTCGCCGCGGGCGCCGGACGGCACGGCAACAGCGCGTAGTCAGCGCAGCCGCAGCGCGAAGCGGGGCCGTCGGAGCGACCGCGCGCCCGGCGGGGCGGCAGCCCGGCTCGGCACGGCGGGCCCGCCTCGCGGAAGCCCCGTATACGCCCGGCAGCGCCCTGCCGGACCGATCGGTACGCTAGCCGTTCGATGAATCGGCTGAGCGTGCTGGACGAGATCTTCCTGCGGTCGCATCGGGGTCTGGGGACCCCGATCGTCCTGCAGGGACTCTGGCGTACCGCCGAACCCGTGCATCCGGCCCTGCTGTGGCGGGTGCACCGCGATCTGCGCACCGGGCCGCTGGGCCGGCGCGTGGTCCGCTCCCGGGTACCCGGGGCGCGGCCGCGCTGGCAGCCCAACGAGTCCGCCCACCCGTTCACCATGACCAGCGAGCCGATCCCGGTCGCCGCGATCCTGGAGTGGGCCGACCGGCAGGGCGAGGACCTGAACCCGGAGACCGGGCCCGGCTGGCGGCTCTCGGCGGCGCGGCTCGACGACGGCGGCTGCCTGGTCGCGCTGACCTGCTCGCACGCCCTGGCCGACGGGCGGGCACTGACCCTGGCCATCGACAACGCGCTGTCGGGCATTCCGCTCGCGGCTCCCGTTGCGGGGCATTCGGATTGGGCCGACGCGCGCGGCATGTGGGCGACCGTGCTGGGCGGAACCGCTCGCGCGCTGCGCCGCGGCATCCCGGCGCGACCGGTCCCGAACACCGACCGCGAGGCGGTATCAGGCGGCAGGAAATCTGGTGACCGACCGGCCACCCTCGCGACCGTGCTACAGATTCCGGCCCGCGACTGGAATCGCGTCGCCGTCGCACACGCGGGGACGGCCAACAGCCTGTTCGTCTACGTGATCGCGAAAATGCTGTGGGCCGGCGGATTCCAGCCCGACACCATCGCGGCGAGCCTTCCCGTCGACACCCGCGACGAACCGCGCGTGGACAACGACATGTCCATGACCGAGATCGCCATCACCCGCGACGACACCCCGGCCTCCTTGCGGCAGCAGGCCCGCCGGGCCTACGAGCACCGCATGACCAGCCCCGGCGGCATTCCCGAGGAACTGCTCCAGGTCATCCCCGACCGCTGGGCGTACCGGCTGGCCAAGGGCGCGGGCGAGCGGGACATCCTGTGCTCCAATATCGGCAATCTGCCCGAATCGCTGCTGGCGCTGGGGCCGCACGCCTGCACCGGCGTGGCGGCGCGCGCCATCCACCCCGGGTTGCGGCTCGATGCCCTGCCCCGCACCCGGCTGTCCGGGTACCTGACCCGGATCGCCGACACCTACACGCTGTCTCTGGTGAGCCTGGACCCCGATGCCGTCCCCACGGCCGCGGCGCTCACGGCGCTGGCCGACGCGCAACTGTCCGCGCTCGGCCTGCCGTCCACCCGCTGGTGACGCCGCTCAGGTGAGCGCCGGAATCCGGACCCCTTGCCAGGCCAGGCGTTTGGTGCGGTCCGGGTCGAATTCGACCCGGCTCGGTGCATCGATGATGAGGGTGGCGCGCTGGTCCTCGGTGTAGGCGGGCCAGGCCGGGAGCGGGGCGCCGGTGCGGGCGAAGGACAGCCAATTGTCCTGGAACTGCTTGGACACCGATTGGAATCCGCGATGCCCGCCCAGGGCGGTCATGGCCCGCCCGATGCCCGTGTCGACCGCGCCGAACACGGGGATCAAATCGAGGGCGTGGGTCGCGCCTAACCCGCTCACCTGGACTGCGCGCGGGGCGAAGTCGTAGCGGTAGGCGTAGGTCGGCGCGAATCGGCTGTGCGCCTCCATGACCCGGACCGAGGGCCGCCAGAAGGTGAAGTCGCCGCCCATCCGGATGGTGGCCTTCTTGCCCGGGAAGCCGGGATAGGCGGCGGCGACCCGGGATTCGACGGCCGCGTCGTATTCGGACAGCGCGTCGTGCAGGCGTTCCTCCGAGGTCGGCATGGTCCGGCCGAGTTTGGTGAAGATGGGGCCCTCACCGTCGGCCTCGAGGGCCTGGTCGACGTGGCGCAGCAGCCAGCGCATGCGGTCGGGGGTGGTGGGCAGGGTGTCGTCGAGGCGCACGAACAGGGTGGCCTCGTCGCGGTTGGTGCCGAGGATCAGCGGCACCCGGTGCGCGGTGCCGTGGGCGAACGCGGCGACCGGTGCGGCGGGCAGGAATTCGCCGTCCACCACCGGGGCGACCGGGAACAGGCCCGGCTGCTCGTGCATGACCCGGGCCAGCGCGCGGTCGACGCCCTTGCGAATGTCATTGGCCCCGGCGGTGCTCAGGGCCTGGGCGGCGTCGGCGGGGTCGATGCCGAGTTCGTCGAGGCAGCGGCGGGCGAAGAGGCGGGCCTCGGCCTGGCTCGGCGCCCAGTCGGCGGGCGCGCTCTGCGCGATGCCGCGATGGAACAGTCCGGCCGCGGCGGGGGTCGCCATGAGCGACAGCACCGCGTGCGCGCCCGCGGATTCGCCGAAGATGGTGACGTTGCCGGGGTCACCGCCGAACGCCGCGATATTGCGCTGCACCCACTCCAGGGCCGCGACCTGGTCCCGCAGACCCAGATTGGAGTCGAATTGCCGGTCGGGCGTGGAGTATTCACCGAAATCGACGTACCCGAACGCGCCCAGCCGGTAGTTGACCGACACGACGATGACATCGCCGCGGGCGGCCAGCCGCGCACCGGAATACAGTCGCAGCGCGGAGGTTCCGATCATGTAGCCGCCGCCGTGGATGAACACCAGCACCGGCCGCGGCGTCCCCGACGGCGAGTTCGGCGCCGCCACATTCAGGGTGAGGCAGTCCTCCCCCGTCGCCTGCGCCTGCCGCGGCCCGATCCGCGCACCGTCACGGTGTTGCATTGCGGCATAGCCGAAGTCGGTCGCGTCCCGCACCCCGGTCCAGGGTCGCACCGGCTGCGGCGCCCGAAAGCGCAAGTCGCCGACCGCCGGCGCGGCGAAGGGAATGGACCGCCAGCGTGAGACGCGGCGGCCCCGGATTCCGCGCACCACCCCGTCCGCGGTCGTGATGTCTGTGGTTGCCACCATTTGAAAAGCGTAGACCCAACGGTCGGGCGCTCCCAGGGCCTACGCGTGGGGACCCCATATTTGGCGACTCCCGCCACCCGGGGCGCGCGGCGCCCGCCTAGGAGTGGCCGCAGCTCCAGCCGCTGCGGGACGGAGGATCCGGTTGTCCAAGGCGGACGGCTCCCGCTACACCATGACGGGGGTCCCGCCTCTTGTCCCAGGGCGGACGACACCGGCCGGTTCAGGAGGCCGAGACCTACTGGCAGGCGGCGCGCGGCGAGGTCACACGGTTCGGTCCGAGACCGCTCGAGGTGGTACTGGGGGCGCGGGGCTTCCGCTACTGGAGGTAGCCCTCGACCTGGCGGGCGGAGTTGGGTTGAGCCTCGTCGGGATTGCGGCCCTGGTCCAAGCGGGCGCGACGCTGGCGGAGCAGGTCCCAGCACTGGTCGAGCTGGACCTCGATCTCGGCGAGCTGGCGGCGTTCGGCCTCGGGGTCGAGTTCGCCGCCGGTGGTCTGGGCGCGCAGCTCGTGCTCACGATCCACGAGTTCCTTGATGCGCGCGTGGATGTCCTTTTCGGTCATGCGGTCCACTGTACGACCCGGGCCAGCGCGTTTCCGGCCAACCGGACCGCGCCGGGCAGGTCCGCCGCGGGCAGGGCGGCGTATCCGAGGGCTATGCCGAAGGTGTGCCGGGGGCCGACGTGGTGGCGGGCCAGGCCGTCGAGGTAGACGCCGTTCGCCCGGGACGCGGTGATCGCGCGATCCTCCTGCTCCGCGCTCGCGAGGGGGACGTAGATGTGCGAACCCGCGTCGTCGCCGCGCACCTCCAGACCGTGGCGGCGCAGTTCTTCCAGGACGAGCGCGCGGCGGGCGGGCATGTCGCGGCGCAGGCGGCGCAGATGCCGGGCGAGGTCTCCCGCGCGGGCGAGTTCGGCCACCACCTGCTGTCCGGCGGGTGAGGGGCTGGCGCCGGTGAGTTCGCGGTGGGCGAGCACGGCCTCGGTGACGGCGGGATCGGCCACCAGCCAGCCGGTTCCGAGCGTCGGGGTGAGGATCTTGCTGGTGGTGCCGAGGTGCACGACCACGTCCGGGGCGAGGGTGGCCAGCAGGGGCAGCGGCGCGGTGTCGTACCGCAATTCGCCGTCGTAGTCGTCCTCGATCACCAGTGCTCCGGCGCGGCGCGCGAATTCGATGAGCTGTACCCGCCGCGCCGCGGGCATGCGCGCGCCGAGCGGAAACTGGTGCGCTGGAGTGCAATACACCATGCGCGCGTTCTCGGGGAGCAGCTCGACGCGCAGCCCGTCGGCGTCGACCGGCACCGGCACCAGGCGCGCGCCCGCCGCCCGGAACGCGCCGCCGGCCCGCTGATACCCCGGATCCTCGATCGCCACCACATCGCCGGGCCGCAGCAGCGCGGCCGCGAGTTCGCCTGCCGCCGCGCTGGTTCCGGCGGTGGCGAGCACGGTCGCCCCGCTGCCCGCACCCAATCCTCGATGCCGCAGCAGGTGTTCCGCCACGGCTTCGCGATACGCGGCCTCCCCGCGCCGATCCCGCCGGATCACCGGCGGCCGATCCGACGCGGCCCGCCACGCGCGACGCCATGCCGCGGCATCGATGGCCTCGATCGACGGCGCTCCCGCACCCAGATCCAGCAGCCCGGCCAGCGGGTCGACCCGCTGCGGCCCATCGGCCTGCGCGTCCACCCGCGGCGGCGTGGCCGTCAGATACGTCCCCGACCCGTGCCGGCCGTCCAGCCACCCCTCCGCGTGCAACTGGTCATAGGCGGCCGTCACCACCGTCCGGCTCACCCCCAACCGAGCAGCCAACTCCCGCGAGGACGGCAGCCGATCACCCCCGCGCAGCGCCCCGCTGGTCGCGGCCCGCCGCAGCCCATCGGCCACCTGCACGGTCAGCGGCTCCCGCCCATCCCGCTCGATGGCGAACGGCAGATCATCGTCAACCAGGCGATTCCCCCGCAAGTGGCCTCCTGATTTCTCTGCGAACAGTAGATATCAGGATGCCACTCGACACCTCAGCACCTGCGAGCCGACGGCAGCCGCGAATGGACCCCAACAGCGCGAGGCCACAAGTGGTCTGCGAATCTTCCGAAGAATTGGCTATTCAACAATGCCAATTCCCCGCCGAAACTGGTCATATGAGTGAGACAGCGACGACCCGGACCTCATTGTCACCCACCCCGCGCAGCAGCCTCACCCGGTCCAAGGAGCGGGGCAGGACCGACCGCGCCGACCTGGACGCCATTCTCGACACCGGCCTGCTCTGCCACCTCGGCGTCCTGCTGCACGGCGCCCCGGTGGTCATCCCCACCATCTACGGCCGCGACGGCGACACCCTCTACCTGCACGGCTCCACCGGCGCCGGCAACCTGCGCGCCGCCATGACCGGCGACGTCTCCCTGACCGTCACCCACGTCGACGGCATCGTCTACGCCCGCTCCGCCATGCACTTCTCCATGAACTACCGATCGGCCGTAATCCACGCCCGGCCAACCGAACTCACCGACCCGGAAGAACGCATGCACGCCCTCCGCGTCATCGTCGACCAGGCCGCCCCCGGCGCGTGGGACTCGGTGCGCTCCCCCGACAAGAAGGAGATGGCCGCGACCCTGGTCCTGGCCGTCGACCTCACCGAGGCCTCGGTCAAGATCCGCACCGGCGGCCCCCGCGACACCCCCGAGGACATCGCCGCCGGCGGCGTCTGGGCAGGCATCCTCCCCCTCCGCCAGATCTTCGACGCCCCCATCCCGGCCGCGGATCTGGAGCCGGGCATCGAGGTTCCGAACCACGTCATGGAGAGGTGTAGCGAAAGCGTAGTAACGCTGTAGCCAGTCCCGTATCCTGGGATGATGACGAGTCCAGCGGAGCTTCCGGAGATCCCTCAACGGGAGCTGCGGAACGACGCGAGCCGGGTTCTCCGGGAGGTCCGCGCCGGGCGCTCCTACACCATCACGGTCGATGGAACCCCGGTCGCGGATCTGGTTCCGCACCGGAATCTGCGCCGGCGCACGGCCGTTCCGCTCACCGAAGCCATCGCGGCCTTCAGCGGACCGTCCGGTGCCGCGACGGGAGCGCCGAACCATCCGGGTGAACTCATCGACGATTCGCTCTACGACCCGTACGACCGGGCCTATCGCCGTGGGGAATTCGCGGAAGACGGTGGCGAATGAGCCCGGTACCCGTTCGCGGGCTGGTCGATACGAACATGCTCATTCTGCTCGAGGCACTGGACCCGGATGAGCTGCCCGCCGAGTTGGTCGTCAGCGCGGTGACGATGGCCGAGCTCGCGGCGGGCCCGCATTTCGCGACCGAACCGGGTGAACGCGCCAGCCGGATCGAGCGCCTCCAGAATGCGGAAGCCCTGTTCGAGCCGCTCCCCTTCGACACCCGGGCAGCGCGGCGGTTCGGGCACATCGTCGCGTCGGTGCTCGCGGCCGGACGCAAGCCCAAACCTCGGCGGGTCGAGCTGATGATCGCCGCCATCGCCTCCGTGCACGGTTTGCCGTTGTTCACGGTCAATCCGGATGATTTCACCGGCCTGGCCGGGTTGGTCGATGTCCAGAAGGTCACCCATCCGGACAATCGCTGACCCCGCTATTTCAGCAGGCGGGACATGCGGCGGTCGGCGAGGATCTTGCCGGAGGTCTGACAGGTGGGGCAGTACTGGAAGGACTTGTCGGCGTAGGAGACTTCGCGGACGGTGTCGCCGCAGACCGGGCAGGGGAGGCCGGTGCGGGCGTGGACCTGGAAGCCGGAGCGTTTCTCGCCCTTGAGGCGGGCGGCGTCCTGGCCTACCGAGCGCAGGATGGCGTCGGAGAGGGTGGCGCGCATGGCGGAGTAGAGGGCGGCCAGCTGCCGGGGGTTGAGGGTGCCGGAGTTGGCGAAGGGGGAAATCTTTGCGGTGTGCAGGATTTCGTCGGAGTAGGCGTTGCCGATGCCCGCCATGAGGGTTTGGTCGGTGAGGGCGTTCTTGACCCGTTGGGAGGTGCCGCCGAGGATCTCGGCGAATTCGGGTTCGCTCACCGCGAGGGCATCCGGTCCCAGGCGGGCGATGCCGGGCACCGAGAGCGGGTCGGCCGTAATCCATACGGCCAGCCGTTTCTTGGTGCCCGCCTCGGTGAGATCGAAGGCGGGAGTGGCCCCTTCGGGGGTGAAGAAGTGCACACGCAGGGCGAGCGGGCCTTTGCCGGGCTTGGGTGGATTGGCTCCCGGTTCGTCGATCCACCGCAGCCAGCCGCCCCGGGACAGGTGGGTGATCAACCACAGCCCGTCGCAATCCATTCCGAGGTGCTTGCCCCAGTGCCCCACCCCGGTGACATCGCGCCCCGACAGCGCCGTCACCGGCGGATCGAAGGTCTTGAGCACGCTCAGCGCGGCCACGTCCACCCGGCCGACCACCGCCCCCACCGCATGCTCGGCCAGAAACTGCTCGAGCGCCACTATCTCCGGTAGTTCGGGCAACGGATCTCCTCCAATCCCCGAGGCATCTCCGGGTCTGCCGACCCGGATGATCGTCTCCCACCCTAGCCGTCCCCGCCGACACCCCCGGGATTCAGCGCGGCCAGCGGTTCGCCCTCAGTCGCGGAACTGCTGACGCAGCAGGTAGCGCTGGACCTTGCCGCTCGGGGTCTTGGGGAGTTCGGGGACGTAGTGGATGCGGCGGGGGTAGACGTGGGCGGCCAGTTTCCGTTTGACCAGGTGCTGGAGGTCGGTGGTGAGGGTGTCGTCGGGGTCGATTCCGGGGGTGGCGACCGCGACCGCGATGAGCACCTCGCCGCGCAGTTCGTCGGGGACGCCGATGACCGCGGCCTCGGAGATCGAATCGTGCTCGGTGAGGACGCTTTCCACCTCGAAGGGGCCGATACGGTAGCCCGCCATCAGGATGACGTCGTCGTCACGCGAAGCGAACGTGAGGTAGCCGTCGGCGTCGCGGGAGGCGACGTCGCCGGTGAGGTACCACCGGCCGTCGGCGGTGAACCGGGCGGCGCTGGCCTCGGGGGCGTCGCGGTACTCACGGAACAGCAGCAGTGGGCTGGAGGTCGCGATGGCCACCCGGCCGGGCTGCCCGACCGGCGCCGGCTCGTCGGAGTCCAGGCCGAGGATCTCGACGGTGTAGCCGGGCATGGGGTGGCCCATGGACCCGATCTTGATGTCGGCCAGCAGGTCGGGGTGCCAGGCGTTGACGACGGTCATGCCGGTCTCGGTCTGCCCGTAGTGGTCGCGGATCTCCAGTCCCAGTATCTGTTTCGACCAGGTGATGACGTCGGGGGTGAGCGGCTCTCCGGCCGAGGACAGGCGGCGCAACCGCACGCCATCGGGCACGGGGCTGTTGCGCAGCGCGCGGTACACCGTGGGCGCGGCGGCGAAGTTGGTGACGCCGAAGTGGTCCAGCACCCGCCAGGTGAGGGCCGGGTCGAAGGCCGAGCAGACCAGCATGCTGCGTCTGCCGGTCGCCATGGGCGCGAGGATGGCGATGTAGAGCCCGTACGCCCAGCCGGGGTCGGCGATGTTCCAGAACACGTCGCCGTCGGCGTAGTCGATGCCGTATTCGAGGTACATGACCACCCCGGCCATGCCGCCCAGCCGCATGGGGACGGCCTTGGGTTTGCCGGTGGTACCGGAGGTGAACAGTTCCACGAGTACGCCGTCACCGCCGATGGCCACGGATTCCGGTGCGGGCCCGGTGTTCTCGAGCAGATCGGCGAAGGCGACGTCGTCGTCTTGGGGCACGCCCGTGGTGATGATCCGCCAGTCGCGTTCGGCCGGGAGGTCCGCGCTCGGCGCGAGTTTGGCCCGCTGGTCGCCGTCGGTGATGACGAATGTGGTGCCGTTCCCGGTGACGCGCAAGGCGATCGCGCCGGGAGCGAAGGCGGTGAACAGCGGCACGTGCACGGCCCCGAGCCGCCAGACGGCCAGCAGGGCGATCACCAGTTCCTGCGATTTGCCCATCAGGGTGGCGACCCGATCACCTTCCGCCACACCGAGTTCCGCGAGCGCCGCGGCGGCTCGCCGGGACTTCTCGCGCAGTTCACCGAAGGTCACGTCGACACTCGACAGGTCGGGCTGCACGAAGGTGAACGCCACCGCGTCGCCGGGATGCCGGTCGCACAGCAGCTCGGCCGCGCAGGCGTCGGCGGCCCCGTACTCGTCACGTAGTTCCAGGGCCCGCTGGATCGGGGTCGTCATGCCGTACCTCCACACGCGAGGGGGTCCCAGCCCGTTGTCCAACCCCGGACTGTGACCCCCGCTACACCGTCGCTCCGACTATTGACGCTCCGCCAGTAAGAGTCAACAGCCGCGCCGGATCCGTCAGAGGGAGCGGCGCAGGAGGTAGATGTCCATGATCCAGCCCTTGGCCTCCCGCAGCGCCGCGCGGCGGCGGGTGATGCGGGATTCGACGACCCGCAGCGGGCCTTCGATGACGACCTCGTCGGGCATGCCGAGGTAGGCGCCCCACCAGATGTAGATGTCGTCGCCGGGCAGCTGGGTGAACGAGCATTCGCCGTCGAGCATGACCAGGGTGGATTGACCGTCGGCCAGCCCCTCGTCCCGCAGTCGGCGGCCGGTGGTGATGTGGAGGGGTTCGCCGATCTCGTGCAGGACGGTGCGGTGGGCCGCGGCGAGGGCCTGCACGCTGGTGATACCGGGAATGACCTCGTAGTCGAATTGGATGCGGCCACGGTCGAGGACGCGTTCGACGATGCGCAGCGTGCTGTCGTAGAGAGACGGGTCGCCCCAGACGAGAATGCCGCCGACGCCCTCGGTTCCGGCGAAGGCCTGTTCCAGGAGTTCGGCGCGCGCCTCGTGCCAGTCGGCGACCACGCCCTGGTAGGCGGCGTCGGCGCCACGCGCGGGCACGCTGCGATCGCGCGGCGGGTCGGTGATCTCCACGACCGTGTGCGGATGCTGGACGTGTTCGGCCAGGATCGTCGCGCGCACGTCCGTGAGCTCCTGTTTCTCGGCTCCCTTGCCGATGAGGAAGAACACGTCCACCTGGCGCATCGCCTTGACGGCCTGCACCGTCACCTGGTCCGGGTCCCCCGCCCCGATTCCGATCACAAACAACTTTCGCACGGTGCGTAAGCTTGCCAGGCGTGGAGAGCGCCCGAGATACCCAGTACGAGGACCTGCTCCGACTGGTGCTGGAGTCCGGCACCCCGAAGGCGGATCGCACCGGCACCGGCACCCGCAGCATCTTCGGGCATCAGCTGCGCTACGACCTGTCGCAGGGCTTCCCGCTGATCACCACCAAGAAGGTGCATCTCAAGTCGATCGTCTACGAGTTGCTGTGGTTCCTGCGCGGCGACTCGAATGTGAGCTGGCTGCGCGAGCACGGTGTCACCATCTGGGACGAATGGGCCGACAAGCAGGGCGAATTGGGCCCGGTCTACGGCGTGCAGTGGCGGTCGTGGCCGAGCCCGGACGGCACCCACATCGATCAGATCTCGCAGGTGCTGCAGACGCTGCGCACCGACCCGGACTCGCGCCGCATCATCGTGTCGGCCTGGAACGTGGCCGAGCTGGACAAGATGGCCCTGGCCCCCTGCCACGCGTTCTTCCAGTTCTACGTGGCCGACGGCAAGCTGTCGTGCCAGCTGTATCAGCGCAGCGCGGACCTGTTCCTGGGCGTGCCGTTCAATATCGCCAGCTACGCGCTGCTGACCCTGATGGTGGCGCAGCAGACCGAACTGCAGCCCGGCGAGTTCATCTGGACCGGCGGCGACGTCCACATCTACGACAATCACGTGGAGCAGGTGCGCGAGCAGCTGACCCGTGAGCCGTACCCGTTCCCGGCATTGCACCTGCGTCCCGCCCCCTCGCTGTTCGACTACGAATACGAGGACGTGGAAATCGAGGGCTACCAGCATCATCCGGCCATCAAGGCGCCGGTGGCGGTGTGAGCAGAACCGTCGGCCTGATCTGGGCGCAGACGACGCGGGGAATCATCGGGCGGGACAACACGATTCCGTGGCGGGTGCCCGAGGACATGGCGCATTTCAAGGACGTCACCTTCGGTCATCCGGTGGTGATGGGCCGCAAGACCTGGGATTCGCTGCCCGCGCGTTTCCGTCCGCTGGACGGCCGCCGCAATATCGTCGTGACCCGGCAGCCGGAGTGGGCGGTGGACGGCGCGGAGCGCGCGGGTTCGCTGGCCGAGGCGCTGGAGATGACCGGCGACAAGTCGGTGTGGATCATGGGCGGCGGTGAGATCTACCGCGCGGCAATGCCTTTCGCGACCGAGCTGATGGTCACCGAGATCGACGCGGACATCGACGGCGACACTGTCGCGCCGGCGATCGACCGGCAGTGGCGGGCCGAGGCGGCCGATTGGCGTGAGTCGTCGACGGGTCTGCGCTATCGATTCCGTCGTTATACCCGCCCGCGCGGATAACGGTCGGACTCCTCGTCCGGCAATTCCCGCACACACCGCGTCGAAACCGCCGAGCGCCCCGGGTGTGTCCGGCATACTCAGCGATACTCCGGCGAAAGGCAGTCCATGGACAAGAAGTCGCTGACCGCGGTTGCTCGCCAGCAGCTGAAGCTGGCCGCCACGGCCTCGAGCGGGCGTAGTTCGTCGACGATCTACGGCGGCCACGCGCATTCGCTGCGGCAGACGGTGATCGCGTTGACGGCCGGACAGACGCTGGCCGAGCACGAGAATCCGGGCGAGGCGACGCTCATGGTGATCAGCGGGGTGCTGGTGCTGATCAGCGGCGCCAACGAGTGGAAGGGCTCGGCCGGCGATCTGATCGTGATCCCGAATGCCCGGCACAGTGTGAAAGCCATCGATGACGTGGCGTTTCTGCTGACCGTGGCCAAGTAGGGCGCCCCGACACGGACGGACCGGACCGTTCGGCGGTGGAGGGCAGGGCCTAGGCTGGTGCTCATGCGTGAGCCACAGCCGATCATCGACCCGCTCACCCCGGCCGCACTCTTCCTCGTGGTGACCATCGACGAGGGGGGCGAGGCGGTGACGCGGGATTTGCTCGCCGATCTGCCCGGGTTGCGCCGCTCCGTCGGTTTCCGACTGCCGGGTTCGGGCCTGGCCTGCATCACCAGCATCGGGTCCGCGGCCTGGGACCGTCTGTTCGCCGGGCCGAAACCCGCACAGCTGCACGAGTTTCCGGGTTACGTCGGGGAGCGGCACCAGGCCCCGGTCACGCCGGGTGACCTGCTGTTCCATATCCGGGCCGAGGTCCAGGACGCCTGTTTCGAATTGGCGATGAAGCTCGCCGAACGGCTGGCGGGGGCGGGCACGATCGTGGATCAGACGGTGGGTTTCCGCTATTTCGAACAGCGCGATCTGCTCGGTTTCGTGGACGGCACCGAGAATCCGGAGGGCCAGCTCGCGGTGACCGCCGCGCTGGTGGGTGACGAGGACCCCGAATTCGCCGGTGGCAGTTACGTGATCGTGCAGAAGTACCTCCACGATATGGCCGCCTGGAAGGCGCTCTCGACCACCGAGCAGGAAAGGGTCATCGGGCGAACCAAACTCGACGACTTCGAGCTCTCCGAGGACGATCAGCCCGCGGATTCCCATGTGGCCGTGAATGATCAGGACGTCTCCGGCAATATCGTGCGCGCCAATATGCCGTTCGGCTCGGTCCAGGACGGCGAATACGGCACGTACTACATCGCCTACGCCGACGATCCGGCGGTGCCGGAAGCCATGCTGACCCGCATGTTCCTGGGCAGCGACGAGGCGGCGTACGACCGCATCCTGGATTTCTCCACCGCCATCACCGGCACCTCGTTCTTCGCCCCGCACGCGGCGTTCTTCGACGCTCTTCCCGACGCGCCCGCGCCGGCGGCGGCCGCGGTCGCCGCGCCGGAATCCAATGGCGCGGGATCCCCTGACGGGTCGCTGGGAATCGGGACGCTGCGAAATCGTTGAGTAGCTACGAAATCGTCGAACCGACAAGGAGCTGACGTATGAACAACCTGCATCGCGAACTGGCGCCGATCACCTCGGAGGCATGGAAGGCCATCGAGGAGGAGGCGACGCGAACCTTCAAGCGGCACATCGCGGGTCGCCGCGTGGTCGATCTGTCGGGACCGCACGGTGTCGACTATTCCGCGGTCGGTACGGGCCGCACCACGGCGATCGAATCCCCGGGCGACGGGGTACAGGCGCGGCAGCGCGCGGTGGTGCCGCTGATCGAGTTGCGGGTGCCGTTCACGCTCTCGCGCACCGAGCTCGACAATGTGGAACGCGGAGCCCAGGACGCCGACCTGGACCCGGTGAAGGCGGCCGCCAAGAAGATCGCGTTCGCGGAGGACCGCGCGATCTTCGAGGGCTATCCGGCGGCGGAGATCCAGGGCATCCGGGCCGCCACCTCGTGCGAGCCGGTGAAGTTGCCCGGTGACGCGCGCCTGGCTCCCGAAGCGGTGGCGCAGGCGTTGAGCAAGCTGCGGCTGGCGGGTGTGGACGGCCCGTATTCGGTGCTGTTGTCGGCAGACCTGTACACCGCGGTCAGCGAGACCTCCGATCACGGTCACCCGATCCGCACGCACATCGAGCGGCTCATCGACGGCGAGATCATCTGGGCGCCGGCCATCGACGGCGCGTTCGTACTGTCCACGCGCGGTGGCGATTTCGATCTGCAGCTGGGCCAGGACCTGTCGATCGGCTATCTGTCCCACGACGCGGAGACGGTGCAGCTGTACTTCCAGGAGAGCCTGACGTTCCTGGTGTACACGGCCGAGGCGGCGGTCGCGCTCGAAGCGTGATCAGGTGATGCGGAAGCGGTTTCGATACTCCGTCGGCGTCGTGTCCAGCGTGCGCCGGAAGGCCCGGGTGAGGGTGTCGGTGGTGTTGAAGCCGCTCAGCGTCGCCACCCGTTCCAGGGTGTGATCGGTCGTCTCGAGCTGGTTGCGCGCGAATTCCACGCGCGCGGACTCGATGTAGGCGGCCGGGGTGGTGCCGAGGTCGGTCTTGAAGACGCGGGTCAGCTGCCGTTCGCTGATATGCGCCTCGGCGGCGAGGTCGGCGACGGTGAGCTGGTCGCCGAGGTGGCGGGTGATGTAGTGCCGCAGGTCGTCGATGCGCCGCGTGGTCGAGATGGGTTCGAGTGACACGCTGAACTGGCTCTGCCCGCTGGGCCTTTTCAGGAACATGACCAGCTGCCGGGCCACCCGCAGTGCGAGGGCGTCGCCGAAGTCGTCGGCGACCAGGGCGAGCGCCAGGTCGAGGCAGGCGGTGAGTCCCGCTCCGGTCCAGACGTTCTCGTCGCGGATGAAGATCGGGTCGGCGTCGACCTCGACGGCCGGGTGCTCGGCGGCGAGCTGGGTGGCGGTGGACCAGTGCGTGGTGGCGCGTCTGCCGTCCAGGAGTCCGGCGTCGGCGAGGATGTGCGCGCCCACGCACACCGAGGCGACTCGCCGGGTCTGTCCGGCGAGTCTGCGCACCCACTCGACCACGGCCGGGTCGCTGAGCGCGCGAACCCGGCCGTCCGCGTCCACGTCGACGGCGCCGGGCACGACCAGGGTGTCGATACCGCGGTCGCCGATCTCGGCGAAGGTGATGTCGGGCAGCACCCGCACGCCCGCGGAGGTGGTCACCGGGTCGAGGGTCTCCGCGGCGAGCGCGACGCGATATCCGGTCTCCCCGTTCATCTCTCGCCGCAGCAGCGCGAAGACCTCGGGTGGTCCGGTCACGTCGAGCAGGTCGACGCGGTCGAACAGCACGATGACCACGAATCGTTCGATGGTGCCCACGGTCCTCCGTCCGCCCGATCCGGCAATGTCCGGATTTGCAGGTTACATGACATTTCCGACACGCCCGCGGGCTCATAGCGTGGACGACGTCCCCCGCACCAGGCGGCGCGGACGACACACGACCGGAGGAATTCCCATGTCCGCCCAGACCCTGCGCGACCTCAGCGGCTTCGATCAGACCCCCGCCACCCTGTCCGACGCCACCCTGATCCTGGTCGACTACCAGAACACCTATACCCGCGGCGTGATGGAGTTGACCGGCTGGGAACCCGCCCTCGACGCCGCCGCCGACCTGCTGGCGCGGGCCCGGGCCGCCGGTGCGGCGGTCATCCACATCGTGAACGACGGCGGTCCGGGCACGCCCTACGACATCACCGACGAGATCGGCCGCATCCATCCCCGGGTGGCCCCGATCGACGGCGAACCCGTTGTGGTGAAGACGGTTCCGAACGCCTTCGTCGGCACGGACCTGGCCGCGCACGTGGACGCGGCGGGCCACGAGAACGTCGTGATCGCCGGTTTCATGACCCACATGTGCGTCACCTTCACCACCGAGGGCGCGTTCCTGCGCGGCAATCGCCCCACGGTCGTGGCCGACGCGTCCGCCACCCGTCCCCTGCGGTCGGCCGCCGGTGAGGTCGGCGCCGCCCAGTTGCACGAGAGCGCCCTGGCCACCATCGCCGACCTCTACGGTGTCGTGGTCGCCTCCGGCTCCGAGCTGAACTGACCGCCCCCGGGGTCAGGGCTGGCGGGGCATCGCGCGGCTGGTGTGCAGGTAGCGCGTCCCGGCGTGCCCGTCACCGTTGATCAGGCCGTAGACGGTGTGGCGGCCGCGGATCGGGTGGGCGGCGATGAGCGCGTCGGGCCGCAGGTGCAGCACTTCGATGCGGTCGGGGACCGCGACCAAGGCGGCCTCCGCGGTGAGGGGTTTGGTGGAGAGCCAGGCGCGTCCGCCGGGGTCCACGTCGATGGCGTGCTCGTACATGGCGGAGCGGTAGCGGCCGCTGACGCGCGCGGCGTCGACCGGTTCGGGGCGGGCCGGGGGCACCGGGCGGGCGGGCAGCCGGATGCCCGCGTGTTCCCACAGCAGGTCCTCGACCAGGTCCCGGTAGAGCGCGAACGCGCTTCCGCCGTTGGCCAGCAAGGCGATCGCGACGCCGGAGGCGGGCGCGATGCGCAGGAAGGCGTTCTGGCCGAGGGTGCTGCCGTCGTGCCCGAACAGCCCCGTCGCGGCGTCGAACAGCTGCCAGCCCAGTCCCCAGTGGGTGCCGTAGCCGATATCGGGCACCTCGATGTGCGGCCGGGTCATGTCCCGGACCGCGGATTCCGGGAGCACGGCGGTTCCGTCCGGGGCGCGCCCGCCGGACAGGTGCAGCCGGGCGAATCCCAGCAGGTCGCGCGCGGACATGGCCAGCCGGGCTCCGGCCGGGGCATTGGAGGCCGGGAGCGCCCACACCGGCGCGGGCAACGGACCGGTCCCGGGCTCGAATCCGGTGTGCCCGACCGCGGCCCGGAACAGGATGGCCTCGTCGGCGTCGGTGGCCACCCGGGTCAGTCCGAGCGGGGTCACCAGCCGTTCCCGCAGCAGCGTGTCGAAGGGCTTGCCGCGCAACACTTCCAGGATGCGGCCGAGCAGTACGTACCCGCTGTTGCAGTAGGAGAACATGGCGCCGGGCCGGTGCACCTGCCCGGCGTCGGCGATGGCGGGCACGAAGTTGGCGACCGCGTCCGCGCCGCGCCCGGTGTCGAGGAACAGGTCACCGTCGATGCCGGAGGTGTGACCGAGCAGCTGCCGGACGGTGATGGCGGCGGCCGCGGCCGCGTCGCGCACCCGGAATTCGGGCAGGTAGCGCCGGACCGGGGCGTCGAGGTCGAGCAGGCCCTCGACGACGGCCTGCATGATCAGGGTCGCGGTCCACGGCTTGGTGATCGAGCCGATCTGGAACACCGAATCCGTGGTCGCCGCAACACCGGTCGCGGTGTTGAGGACCCCGGCGGCCGCGTCGGTGATCCGGCCGCCGGACAGGACCGCGACCTGCGCGCCGGGTACCCCGTACTCCTCGAGCAGGTCGCCCAACCGGCGTTCGAGATCGACGGCTGGCACCATGGGTCGCTCCTTCGGGTAATGCCGACCCACACCGCCGGAGGCGGTAGGAGTGGGCACCGTAGGTTAGGTCGGCGACGGCGCCGGTGTCGAGATCGCCGGGCAGCCGGGACCCGGGACGGGTACGGTGACGCGCAGTCGGTTGCGGGAGGCGATGAGCGATGGTGCGGGCGGGCGTGGTGCCGGGACGCCGGATTGCCGGTTACGCGGCGGCGGGCGTGTTCCTGGTCGCGGTGGTCTGCGCCGGGACGATCGGGGTCTTCGGGCTGAATCGGGTGTTCACGGGGTTGTTCTTCGGGGTGGCTGCCGCGGTGGGGCTGTTGATCCTGCTGTTCGGGCGGGACGGGGTGGAACTGACCGAGGCGGCGATCGTGCGCCGGACGCCGTGGGGCACCTCGACGGTGGCGTGGGATCGGGTGGTGGCGGCGCGGTTCGCGCTCGACGAGCACGGCCGCTGGACGCTGGCGCTGGACCTGACCGACGGCGACGAGCCGCATCGGGAGCTGGTGCTGCTGTCCATCCCGCCGGTGCACCGCCCGGTGGCCGGTGCCTACGACCAGCGCAAGCGCGAGCAGGTCACCGAGATCCGAACCATGTTGCGGCAGCGCCGGATTCCGGTGACCATCCTGCCGGAGATCGCCGAGGCGTTGCAGGAGCACTGGAAGATCGCCCCGCCCACGCGGTGATCTCCGGCGAGCCCGCATCGGCGCCCGGTTAGGGTGGGTGCCGTGATTCGTACCGCGGCACTGGCGCACATCCGGGACCGCCGCATGCTGCAGACCCGGTCCGACGGCAAGACCGTCTTCTACATGGCGGGCGGCAAGATCGACCCGGGCGAGACCCCGGAGATGGCCCTGCACAGGGAGATTCACGAGGAGCTCGGGGTCGGCACGGCCGGGGTGAGCGAGCTGGGCGTGTTCGAGGCCGAGGCGTACGGGCACGCGCCCGGCACCCGCCTGCACATGACCTGCTTCCTGGGCGAGCTCACCGAGGAGCCGCGGCCCTCGGGCGAGATCGCCGAACTGCGCTGGTTCACCCTCGCCGAGTACGCCGCCATGGACGAGGTCGCTCCCGGTTCGCTGCTGGTCTTCCAGCACCTGCACGCGCTCGGTCTGATCGACTGATCCGGGAACCGTTACGCGACCGAAGACGTCAGCCCGTTCGTCCGGCCGGTGCCGGGACGGTCAGCTGCTCTCACCGTCCCCGGTGCCGTCGGACAATGCCCGCGAGTCGTCGGGCGGCACGTTGTCGGCGGCCCCCGTGTAGGGCCGGTTCGGGATGCGGGTGGCCGCGGCCAGGCCCACCAGCAGGAACAGCGCGGCGGCCAGCAGGGTGGTGCGGGTGGAGTCGGTGAAGGCCCGGCTCAGCGCGTCCGCGATGGCCGCGCCGCCTCCGTGCTCGCGCACCCCGGGGATGGCGCCACCCGCGGATTCCCGGGTGGCGGTGGCGAGGGTGTCGGCGACGTTCGGCGGCAGATCCTTGACCGCCGCGAGGCGGCTCGGCAGATCGTGCGCCAGGGCCGCGGACAGCAACGCACCGACGACCGCGGTACCGAAGGCCGAACCGACCTGCCGCACCGTGCTCTGGGTGGCCGAGCCCTGACCTGAATTGCGCGGCGGCACATCGGCGAGCACGGTCCCGGTCAATTGGGCGGAGGCCATGCCGAGTCCGATGCCGTACCCGATCAGCAGCACGGCCAGCCACCAGCCGGAGATGTGCGGGGTGACGAACAGCGCGGCCAGGGCCACCGCGACGACCTCGAAGGCGAGGCCCAGCTGCACCACCCGCACCGGCCCGTAGCGCCGCACCAGCCCTTCGGCGATCCCCGCGGCCAGGAACGCCCCGACGGCCATGGCGGCCAGGACGTAGCCCGCGCCGAGGGTGGACAGCCCGAGCACGTTCACCATGAACAGCGGCAGCACGAACAGCAGGCCGAATTCGCCCAGCGCCACCAGGAACGCGGTGATATTGCCCCAGCGGAAGCTGGGGATCCGGAACAGCGCGGGATCCAGCAGCGCGGAGCGTCCGATCAGATGGCGATGCTGTTCCCACTTCACGAACAGGTACAGCGCCAGCACGCCCAGCACCAGCAGCACCGGGATCGGTGAGATGGGCGCGCTGACCGGCCATTTCCATCCGGCGATCGGGAACTCCCGCAGCGGTTTCCACCAGCCGTAGGTCTGGCCCTCGATGAGCGCGAACACCAGCAGCGCGAAACCCATTGCGCTGAGCAGGAATCCGTCCACGTCCAGGCCGGGCGCGTTCTTGCCGGTGCGGGTCTCGGGCACGAACAGCACCAGCCCGATCAGCACCACGATGCCCAGCGGGATGTTCACCAGGAAGATCCAGGGCCAGGTGAAGTAGGTGGTGAGCCAACCGCCGAGCAGCGGCCCGATGGCGGCGACACCGGAGATGACCGAGCCCCACACGGCGAAGGCGATGGCCCGGTCGCGGCCGCGGAACAGCGCGTTCACGGTGGCCAGCGTGCCGGGCATGACGCCCGCCGCGCCGATGCCCTGGATGACGCGTCCGAGGATGAGGGGTCCCGCGCTGTGCGCCCGCGCGGCGAGCAGACTGCCGAGCAGGAAGACGATGACGCCGGCGGCGAACATGGTGCGCCGTCCGAGCCGGTCGCCGAGTCGGCCGCTGGTGATCAGCAGCGCGGCCAGGACCACCGCGTAGATGCTGTTGATCCATTGCGCCTGAGTGAAATTCAGCCCGAGCTCGTCGATGAGGACCGGCAGTGAGACCGAGACGATGGTGCCGTCGAGCACCACCATGCCCAGGCCCAGCGCCAAGACTCCGAGGGTGATCCACTTCCTGCGCCCCAGATCGGGCCGAGTTTCCGTCATCCGTCGCTCCCGCCGCTGAACAGTTGTCCGTGGACGCCGATGTTTCAGTTAGCCATCTATGCGCGAAATGTCCGTTGATCAGTGTAGGCCGAGGTCATTGGACAGCCGAACATTAGCCGGTCGGAAAGGGGAAACAGTGCATGCCGGAATCGGATAACTTGGAAATCGTGTCGATGATGAAGGGTTCCAACGTTCCGGTGGCGGCCTCCGAAGTTCGGATCGAACTGGGCTGGGAATCGGGACCCGGGGTCCCCGACGCCGACGCCTCCGCGCTGCTGCTGGCCGGTGGGCGGGTCCGCTCGGACGCCGATTTCGTGTTCTACAACCAGCCCGCGCACGCCTCCGGCGCCGTGCACCACCGAGGCAAGCAGCCCGGACCCGTGGTGGTCGACGCGCTGTCGGTGGATCTGCCGCGCGTGGAGCCGCAGATCGACAGCATCGTGCTGGCCGCCTCCGCGGACGGCGGCACCTTCGCCCAATTCCGCGGCCTGCACGTGCGTTTGGTGGATGCCCGCGGGGTGGAGCTGGCCCGGTTCGACAGCGCCGACGCCACCTCTGAGACCGCGTTCGTGCTGGGTGAGCTGTACCGCCGCGACGGGGGCTGGAAGTTCCGCGCGGTCGGCCAGGGCTACGCCTCCGGACTCGCCGGACTCGCAACCGATTACGGCATCACCGTCGACGACGCGCCCGCCCCGCAGCCGATTCCGCCGCAGCCGCTCGCTCCCCCGCAACCGTTCACGCCGCCGCCCGCGCCGCAGCAGTTCGCGCCGCCACCGCCGCCGCAACCGTTCACGCCGCCGCCCGCGCCGCAGCAATTCGCACCCCCACCCGCACCGCAGCAATTCGCACCCCCACCGCCGCCACAACAGTTCGCGCCCGCGCCGCCGCCACCGCAGTTCGCTCCCGGGCAGCCGCCCGCGCCCGCGCCGCGGGTGAACCTGGCCAAGATCTCGCTGACCAAGGAGGCCCCCGCGGTCTCGCTGACCAAGGCGGGCGCGACCGGCGGCATCATGCGGGTCAACCTGAACTGGTCGGTCCCGAGTTCGGGCGGTCTGTTCGGGCGCAAACGCGCGCAGGGCGGCCTGGATCTGGACCTGTGCGCCTTCTGGGAGCTGACGGACGGTTCGCGCGGCTGTGTCAGCGCGCTGGACACGTTCGGCAATCTCACCAAGCCGCCGTTCATCGCGCTGGATCAGGACGACCGCACCGGCGGCAGCGCGGCGGGCGAGAACCTGGCCATCAATCTGGACCAGACCGCGGCCTTCCGCCGCATCCTGGTGTTCGCCTCGATCTACGAGGGCGCCCAGGATTTCCGTGGCGTGCACGCCACCGCGACCCTGTTCCCGCGCGACGCCCCGCCGATCGAGATGGAAGTGGGCGGCTGCCAGGACGATTCGCGCGAGATGGTGCTGGCGCTGATCGAGAACATCGGCGGCGAGCTGGTGGTGCGCCGCGAGGGCCGGTTCATCCGACCGCCGGAGGGCCGCAAGTTCTGGGGCAAGATGGCGGTCGACCAGGCCTACGGCTGGGGCCTGAAGTGGGGCACCTCGAAGGGCAAGTCCTGAGCCGACCGGCTCAGTTCGACGGCGCCCGGTGTACCGCCGGGCGCAGTTCGCGCGCCAATTCGAGTGCGGCGAGCCGGTTCTCGGCGAGCGGGCCGGTCCAGCAGAGCAGCCGCAGGATGGCGTCGGGGATGAGTTGTTCGGCGTACTCGGGCGCCGCGCCCTCGTCGGAGCGCATATTGATCACCGATTCGACCAGCCGGAACGGCAGTCGTTCGGCGCCGGCGACCGCGCCCGTCCCGGCCTCGGCGATGACGGCGGCGGCCAGGGTCTCGTAATGGCCGCGCAGTTCGTCGCGGCGTTCCCGGAAGCGGGCGAAGCGTTCGCTGCGCAGCTCGGGTAGCAGGTACAGCGCGCCGAGGTTCCAGCGGCCGGCGCACAACTGACTGACGTCGAACCAGGCCAGCGCGTAGAGCCGCACGGCGGCGGGTTCGGGACGTTCGGCGAGGGTGCCCGCCAATTCCAGTGGTGCGGTGACCGTTTCGGCGAGCAGCGCGTCGAGGATGTCGTCCTTGGCGGCGAAGTGGTGGTACAGCGAGGCCTGCCGGATGCCGACGGCGTCGGCGACCGCCCGGGTGGAGGTGTTTCCGTACCCGTGGCTGGTGAACAATTCGGCGGCGGCGTCGAGGATTTCGGCGCGTGGCGTCTGGCCCGCGCGCCGACGCGGTTCGAGCCTGGGCCGGCCGGGTCCGAGTTGGGTCACCTTTTCATTCTGTCCTACCGTCGCCGCGACCTGGCAGGTGAGGTTCCTGTCACTTGATAGAAATACCGGCAACGCAGAAGTTACGGCGGGCCACGCACCCGATACATCGGCGTCACCGGAGCGGCGATCGCGAATGGAAACCTTTCAAGCGATAGATATTCGCCTCGGGAAAGACTCACCGCCCATGGTTGCCTCCGCCGAAGCCCTCACCCCGGGCTCTCCGACCGGTCCCGATACCAGCGCCGACAGCACCGATCTGGCGCGTTTCGGCTATCAGCCGGTGCTGCACCGCAAGCTCGGCCGCTACGCCTCCTTCGCGGCCGGCTTCTCCTTCGTCTCCATCCTGACCACGATCTTCCAATTCTTCGGTTTCGGGTACTCCTTCGGAGGCGCGGCCTTCTTCTGGACCTGGCCGATCGTCTTCGCCGGCCAGTTCCTGGTGGCGTTGAACTTCGCGGAACTGGCCGCCCGCTACCCGATCTCGGGCTGCATCTATCAGTGGTCGCGTCGCCTGGCCGGGGAGGTGGTGGGCTGGTTCGCGGGCTGGATGATGATCATCGCGCAGATCGTGACCGCCGCGGCCGCCGCCATCGCGTTGCAGGTGGTGCTGCCGACCATCTGGTCCGGCTTCCAGCTGATCGGCACCGACACCGCTCTCACCTCCCGCGACGGGGCCTCGAACGCGGTGCTGCTGGGCAGCGCGCTGCTGGCGCTCACCACGCTGATCAATGTGATCGGCATCGACTGGATGGCGCGGATCAACTCGCTCGGCGTCACCATCGAGATCATCGGCGTGCTCGCGGTGATCGCGGTCTTCTTCACCCACACCGATCGTGGCCCGGGCGTGGTCACCCACACCGATCAGGCGGCGGCTGGGCCCTATTGGGCCGCGTTCCTGGCTTCGGGGCTGATGGCCGCCTACGTGATGGTCGGATTCGACTCCGCCGGTGAGCTTTCCGAGGAGACCAGGAACCCCCGTCAGGTGGCGCCGCGCACCATCCTGTCCGCACTGGCGGTGTCGGCGCTGGGCGGCGGACTCATCCTGCTGGGCGCGCTGATGGCCGCCCCGAGCCTGACCGACGGCTCACTGGCGAGCGGCGGGCTGGCGTACGTGATCGAGGCCAAGCTGGACACCACACCCGGCAAGGTGGTGCTGGCGTGCGTGGCCTGCGCTATCACGGTGTGCACCCTGGCGATCCAGACGGCGGGCTCGCGACTGCTGTTCTCCATGGCCCGCGACGAGCGGCTCCCGTTCTCCAAGCAGCTGGCGACCGTGCACCCCCGCTTCGGCACCCCGGTGTGGCCCGCGGTGGCGATCGGCGTGCTCGGCATCGGCCTGCTACTGCTGAACCTGGGCAACGCGGCCATCTTCGCGACCCTGGCCAGTGTCTGCATCGTCATGCTCTACCTCGCCTACCTGCTGGTGACGGTGCCGCTGCTGATGCGCCGGATCAAGGGCTGGCCCGCCGACGTGGCCGGTGACGCCGCGGGCACCAAGCTCTTCGCGCTGGGCCGCTACGGCATCGCGATCAACGCGCTGGCCGTCGTCTGGGGCGTCGCCATGGCGGTGAACCTGGCCTGGCCGCGCAGCGCCGTCTACACCCCGAACGGCGGCGGCTGGTGGATGCTCTGGGCCGCACCGCTGTTCGTCCTGGCCACACTGGCGGTGGGGGCGGTGGTGCACCGGCTGGTGACACCCGCCCGCGTACCGGACGCCGAGCCTGCCGTCCAGATCGCCTGACCCGCACGGCATCCCGATGATCTCGCCGGAACCCGACCCACGTCTGCACGGTCGCCCGGAACTGGCCATGGTGCTCGACGACCTGCTGCGCCGGGCTTACCGCCGGTGGCGCGACAGGCGCGCCGACCACGGCCGGGATTCCGGCGACCCCCGAGGAACGGAGTAGTAATGACCACAGCGAACACGACCGGAGCGCGGGATCACGCCCGCGCGCAGGCGGCGGCCGCCGCCGGCCACGGACCGAGTCTGCCCGCCGACATCGATGCCGCGACCGTCACCTTCGCCCAGCGCATTCCGGCCGGCGGCTACGCGAATGTCGTGCTGGCCCGCGGCACCCGGGTGCGGTTGTCCGACCCGGAGGGCGGGGCGTGCGCGCACGTCCTGCTGCTGCGGGCCGAATCACCGTGGGAGCGGCTGAATGTCGCGGACACGGTGAAGGTGCCGTGGCAGGCGTACCTGGGCGCCGGCCATCCGCTGCTGTCGGATCAGGGCCGCGTGCTGGCCACCGTTCTCACGGATACCTCGGGGCAGCACGACACCCTCTGCGGTCCTTCGCCCGCCGCACGCCAGGGCTTGAGGATGGCCGGGGTCAAACAAGGACTGGACCCCCGCGACATCGGTCCGACGGTGTCGTTCTTCCGGGGCGTGCGCGTGGCACCCGACGGCGCGCTGACCGTCACCGGCGGCGCGGGCGCGGGCGCGGCGGTCGACCTGCTGATCCACCTGCCGGTGACGCTGCTGATCGCCAATGCCGAACACCCCCTCGATCCCACGCCCGTGACCTCGCTCGAGGTCGTGGCCTGGGCCGCGCCCGCCGCTCTGGCCCCGGCCCCCGACTCCGACCCGGAATACCTGCGCGCGGTGGAGAACACCGAACAGGACTGGCACGCACGCACTCTGGAGGCCCGCGCATGATCACCACCACCGACCGCACCGTGGTCCTCGACGAGACCGTCCCCGCCCGCGCCCCCTGGTCGGCCGTCGTCCGGGCCGGGGAGCAGCTGGAGATCATCGACCTGCACGGCAATCAGGCCGTGGACTGCCTGCTCTACAACGCCGCCGACCACGCCGACCGCTACAGCGCCCAGGCCACCGTGACCGCGCAGCGCAATATCTTCCTCACCACCGGCAGCGTGCTGCTCACCGAGGCGGGCACCCCGCTGATGACGGTGACCGCCGACGAGGTCGGCAATCACGACACCGTGGCGGGCGCGTGCTCGCAGGAATCCAACACCCTGCGCTACGGCCACCACACCCGCCATCAGCACGCCTGCGTGGAGAACTTCCTGGCCGAGGGCCTGAAGTGGGGGCTGGGCAAACGGGATCTGGTCTCGAACATCAACTGGTTCATGAACGTTCCGGTCGAGGCGGACGGGACGCTGGGCATCGTGGACGGCCTGTCCGCGCCCGGCAAGACCATCACCCTGCGCGCCGAGATCGACACCCTGGTGCTGGTCTCCAACTGCCCGCAGATCAACAATCCCTGCAACGGTTTCGACCCGACGCCCGTCCGCATGGTGGTGACCCGATGACAGCCGTGCTCCCCGATCTCAGCGTGACCGAGAACCCCTCCCCCGCACCGGCTTTCCGGGTCGTCCGCCCGGGCATGCAGACGACGGTACAGGACTGGCCCGCCCGGGTCGGCTACTGGCATGTGGGAGTGCCGCCGTCGGGCCCGATGGACGATCTGTCGTTCCGGCTGGGCAATCGGGCGCTCGGGAATCCCGAGGGCGCGGCGGGTTTGGAGTGCACGCTCGGCGGCCCGGCGTTGCGCTTCGACACCGACACCTGGGTGTGTGTGACGGGCGCGCCGGTGCCGGTCACGGTGAACGGCCGCGCGGTCCGGCAGTGGCGCAGCGTGCTGGTGCCCGCGGGCGGGGTGCTGGATGTCGGCATGGTGCGCGGGCCGGGCATGCGGTGCTACGTCCTGGTGGCCGGTGGCATCGAGGTGCCCGAATACCTGGGCAGCCGTTCGACTTTCACGCTCGGCAAGTTCGGCGGCGGCACCGGGCGCGCGCTGGCGGCCGACGACGGGTTCGAGCTCGGCCCGGCGGGCCGGGTGACGGCCGGGGTGCCCGGCGACGATCAGCCGGTGCTGACCCGGCGGTGGGAGCTGGCGGTCACCGAGGGCCCGCACGGTGCGCCGGAGTTCTTCACCCGCGCCGACTTCGACACCATCATCGGCACCGACTACGAGGTGCACTTCAACTCCGACCGGACCGGTGTCCGGCTGATCGGGCCGAAGCCGCAGTGGGCGCGCCTGGACGGCGGCGAGGCGGGCCTGCACCCCTCCAATATCCACGACACCGCGTATTCCATCGGCGCGCTGGACTTCACCGGCGACACCCCGATCCTGCTCGGCCCGGACGGCCCCAGTCTGGGCGGGTTCGTCTGCCCGGTCACCGTGGTCGCCGCCGACCGCTGGAAGCTGGGCCAGCTCACCCCGGGTGACAGCGTGCGCTTCGTGCCGGTGCGCGCCGAACGCGCGGCGTCGCTGCGGGAACTGGGAGCCGAGCGCCGTGCCGCCTGGCCGGTGGTGCTGTCCACCGGCGGTGACGGCGACGACGGCGTGCTGGCCCGTCGCGACGGCGCGGACACCGCCGTCACCTACCGCCGTGCGGGCAATGACGGCCTGCTCGTCGAATACGGCGATATGACACTGGATCTGGAGCTGCGCGCCCGCGTGCACGCCCTGCACCAGGCGCTGCTGGAACGCGCCGAACCGGGCATCACCGAGCTGACCCCGGGCGTCCGGTCACTGCAGGTGCGCAATGATCCCGATCGCCTGCCCACCCGCAAGCTGCTGGACCTGCTGGCCGAGGTGGAGGCCGACCTGCCCTCCGCCGACCGGCTGGTGGTCCCGAGCCGCACGGTGCGCCTGCCGCTGTCCTGGGACGACCCGTCCACCCGGGAGGCCATCACCCGGTACATGCACGGCGTCCGCGCCGACGCCCCGTGGTGCCCGTGGAATATCGAGTTCATCCGCCGGATGAACGGATTGGCCTCCGTGGACGAGGTTTTCGACACCGTCTTCGCCGCCGAATACCTGGTGCTGGGCCTCGGCGACGTGTACCTGGGCGCACCGGTCGCCACCCCCACCGACCCCCGGCACCGGCTGGTCACCACCAAGTACAATCCGGCCCGCACCTGGACGCCGGAGAACGCGGTCGGCATCGGCGGCGCGTACCTGTGCATCTACGGCATGGAGGGTCCCGGCGGCTACCAGTTCGTCGGCCGCACCACCCAGGTGTGGAACCACCGCTCCAGCGGGATCGGCGAAGACCCGTGGCTGCTGCGCTATTTCGACCGGATCAGCTGGTATCCGGTGAGCGCCGAGGAACTGCTCGACCTGCGCGCCGACACCGCCGCCGGGCGGGGGCGACTGCTGGCCGAGGACGGCGAGTTCCGGCTCGTCGACTACCGGAAGTTCCTGGCCGACAACGCCGCCTCCATCGCGGACTTCCGCGACCGGCAGGCCGACGCCTTCACCGCCGAACGCAACTCCTGGCGCGAGGCGGGCGAACTCGCCGAAACGCCCTGACCTGATCCCACCACTCCGACCTGATCCGGGAGCACGAATGACCACGTGGATTCACCGCCGCGACGAGGCCGAGGTGGCCGCCGACATCGCCGCCGCCGCAGGAGTTCTGGCGGGGCTGCGACTGGCCGTCAAGGACAATGTGGACGTGGCGGGACTGCCGACCACCGCGGCCTGCCCCGACTTCGCCTACACCCCGGAGCGGGACGCGCCCGCGGTGGCGGCGCTGCGGGCGGCGGGCGCGATCGTGGTCGGCAAGACCAATCTCGATCAGTTCGCCACCGGCCTGGTCGGTACCCGCTCGCCGTACGGGGTCGTCGAGAATACGCTCCGGCCCGGATACGTCTCGGGCGGTTCGAGTTCCGGCTCGGCGGTGGCGGTGGCCGCGGGCGAGGCGGACATCGCCATCGGCACCGATACCGCGGGCTCGGGACGCGTCCCCGCCGCGTTGCACGGCCTGGCCGGCATCAAGCCGACGGTGGGCGTGATCTCGACCGAGGGCGTGGTGCCCGCGTGCCGGTCCTACGACTGCGTGACGATCTTCGCCGCCGACCTGGACCTGGCCGACCGCGCCATGGGGGTGATGGCCGCTGGTGCCGCGGGCCGTCCGTGGCCCGCCGACACCCGCCTGGCCGCTCCGCCCGAGCCCGTGGTGGCCGTCTTCGGCACGCTGCCGGACCTGGATCCGCGGTGGCACACCGCGTTCGAGCGCACCGTCGCGGCGCTGCGCGCTGCGGGCGCGACCATTGTCGAGATCGATCCGACGCCGTTCCTGGCCGCCGCGAAGCTCCTCTACGAGGGCGCGCTGGTCGCGGAACGCTACGCCGCGGTCGGGGAGTTCGTCGACGCGCATCCCGAATCCGTCGATCCCACAGTGGGTTCCATCATCCGGGCCGCCCGCGACCTGCCGGCGCACCGGCTGGTCACCGATCTCGCCGCGCTGGAACGCCTGCGCGCCGCCGCCATGGCGAGTCTCGCGGGCGCGGACGTGCTGCTGACGCCGACCGTGCCGATCCACCCGACCATCGCCGAGGTCGCCGCCGACCCGATCGGCGTCAACTCCCGGCTGGGCACGTACACGAACTTCTGCAACCTCTTCGACCTGTGCGCGGTGGCGGTCCCCACCGAGGAGCCGCACTTCGGGGTGACGGTGCTGGCCCGCGCGTTCGAGGACGCCGTCGCGATCGATATCGCCGCCCTGATCACCGGCACGCCGCTCGACCGGTGCTGGCCGACGGCCGTCGCGCCCGTGCAGGACCTGATCGTCTTCGGCGCGCATCTGCGTGGTCAGCCCCTCGAACACCAGCTGATCGAGCTGGGCGCCCGCTGGGGCGGCCCGGTCGAGACCGCCCCGCACTACCGCCTCGGCGCGCTCGACACGGTCCCGCCCAAGCCGGCCGTAACTCGCGTCGCCGCAGCCGAATCCGGCGTCGCGGTGGCCGGGGAGCGCTGGCTGCTCTCCCCCGCCGCGCTCGGCCGTTTCCTCGCGAAGCTGCCCGCCCCGATGCAGCTCGGTGCCGTCGAGCTGGCCGACGGCACCTGGCACACCGGTTTCGGCTGCGCCGGTGCGGCCGCCGAATCCGCGAAGGACATCAGCGAATACGGCGGGTGGAAGGCGGCGCTGGCGGCCGGCGCCATCGGCTGAGGCGGTCCTTCTCGGATCAGTCCTGCCAGAGCGCGGCGATCCGCGCCGCGTCCGACTTGCCCTGGGCGCGACCGGCTTCCAGTGCCGGGACCCGGGTGGCGGTGTCGAGGGGATTGAGTCCGAAGGCGGTGGTGGCCGCCTCGTCGGGCGCGATCACCTCGACCCGCGCCCCGGCCGCGACCAGTCCCGCGACCTGCGCCTCGAGCTCCTCATCGGGCATCGGCGCGATCACCAGCACGCGGGCGTAGCCGGTGGCGAAGTCGGCGTTGACCGAGGTCCGGACGCCACCGTCGGTGTAGCGCACCCCGTCGATGGTGGCGCACGGCCACACCATGGGCACCGCCGAACTGGCCAGCACGGCGTCGACCAGCGCGACCCCGGAGTCCTTGTCGAAGACCCGAGGTTCCCCGGTCTCGGCGTTGACCGCGACGATGCGCAGGTCGCGGGCGGGCCACTCGTGCACCGGCAGCCGAGTCTCGATGACGGCCCGGCGGTCCGCCTCGGGGACGGTCTCCGCGGTCAACGCGAGCGCCCCGATCCGCTGCCGCCGCTCGGGCGAATCCCCCTGCGTCTCTTCGATGATCGCCGCCATGGTCTCCCAGAGCCCCGCGAACTTCTCCATGGACGGCACGATCTCGCGGCTCTGCACCGCCGGATCCGCCTGCCGCCGGACCAGTTCCGCGAGCTCGGTCCCGCTGCCGAGCTGCGCGGTCACGTTCGACCCCGCCGACGTCCCGAGTAGCAGGTCGGCCCCCGTCACATCCACCCCCGCGTCGGCGAGCCCGGCGACGATGCCGGTCGCCCAGGAAATCCCCGCCACACCACCGCCGCCGATGACCAGCGCACGTTCGGTCGTCATTCCGTCCCACTTTCTCACCACGAAGAACACACACCCTGCGGTTCGCAAGTTACCGGCTGCGCGCCCGTCGCGGCGGTTGTGCGGAATGTCGGCTCATTCCGAGATCTGGGTGGCCGCGGCATTGGTGGCGTCCCGGATCACGCGCAGGCTCGCGGTGAGGTCGTCGAGCTGGGCGGGGGTGAGCAGGCTGGTGAACCAGCGGTCGATGCCGTCCAGGTAGGCGGGCAGCACGCGGGCGACGCGGGTGGCACCGGCGGCGGTGAGGACCGCATAGGAGCTGCGGCGGTCGGCGGGGTCGGGTTCGCGGCGCACGAAGCCGTTGCGTTCCAAGCGGTCCACCAGGCGGGTGACGCCGCTGGTGGACAAACCGGTCTGGGTGGCCAGGTCGGTCATGCGCAGCCGGCGGCCCGGTGAGCGACTCAAGCGCATCAGGGCATTGAGGTCGAGACCGGAGAGTCCATTGCTCTTCCAGGTCTCCTCGAGCCGGGCGATGAGCCCCTCGTGGGCCTCATAGAGCAGGCCGACGGCGGTCAGCCGGGGGTCGTCGAAGAGATGCTTGGGATCCACGCCGACCAGCGTAAACCAGATGATTTCGCTGGGGATAGTTGACACGCGGAACAAATGCGCTATCTTGTTGTCAGCGCAATATTCCGCACAGCAACTAAACGGAGGTTCTCATGACGACACAGCGCTGGGCAGCGGGATTCCGTGCGCCGCTGGTGAATCCGGCCGAGGAGATCAAACTGGCCGAGCCGCGGGACTTCGCCGACGAGACGGTCCGCCAGGTGGTGCGGGTGGCCGGCGGCGGGTCGAGCCTGCGGGTCCGGCTGACCAATCGGTACGGAACCGAGGACCTGGTGATCGGGGCGGCCCGGGTCGCGCTCCGCAAGGCGGGCGGCGAGATCGTGGCGGAGACCGATACCGAGGTGCGGTTCGCGGGGTCCGCATCGACGCGGATCCCGGCCGGGGCCGATCTGGTCAGCGATCCGGTCGAGCTGCCGGTGGAGGCGGGCGCCGAACTGGCGGTCAGCGTGTACCTCCCGGAGCCGACCCGGCCCGCGTTCGCCCAGTTCCCGATGGATTCGAGCTGGATCAGCGCCGGTGATCGGACGGGCGACGCCGCACCGTCCGATGCCGAGGAGACCGCGCTGCGGTTCTTCCTCACCGGCATCGACGTCGCTGTCGATGCCGACGTGCCGGTGCTGGTGGCCTTCGGCGACTCCTGGTTCGAGGGCGTCGGGTCCACCCACGCCGCCAACCGGCGCTCGGTGGATGTCCTCAACGAGCGGCTGGCCGCCGGGTGGGCGGTGAACCAGGGCATCAGCGGCAACCGGCTGCTCACCGACGAGATCGGCGAGCACGGCCTGGCCCGGTTCGAGCGGGACGTGCTGTCGGTGCCCGGGGTGACGGCCGTGTGGGCCAACTTCGGCATCAACGACCTCATCCTGGCCGGGACCGCCACCGCCGAGGCGCTCATCGCCGGGTTCACCGCGCTGGCCGAGCGGTCCCACGCGGCCGGACTTCCGGTGTACGCCAACACCATCGGGCCGTTCGCGGGGGCGATCTACCCCGGCCTCTCGCTGGCGGACGGCATTCCGGTCCGGAACGCGGTCAACGAGTGGCTGCGCGGCACCGACGTGTTCGACGCCGTCTTCGATGTGGCCGCGGCGGTGGAGGATCCGGCCCGGCCGGACTTCATCCGCCCCGACCTCGACGGCGGCGACGGTATGCACCTCAATGACGCGGGAGCCCGGGCGATGGCGGAGACGGTGGATCTCACCGTGCTGCCGCCCGCTTTTCAGGGCACGCGCGGTCCGGCCGCCTGATCCTGCCGCAACCCGGCGGCCCACAGATCGTCGGTGAGGCTTTCGAGGCCGTCGGCGGCGGCGTAGTAGCCGACGATGGTCCGGAAGGTCGTGCCCACGCAGGCGGCGTCGTCCCCGCACCGGATCACGGTTCCCGCGAGGGCGGCGTTGACCAGGGCGAACAGGCGGGCGTTCTGTTCCACGTCATTGCCCTGGACGATGGCGATCTCGCGGGTCATCAGATTGCAGAAGCGGGTCGGGGCGTCGGCGGAACCGTGATGCGGTGTATCGCGACCCGATTCCGGGTCGGCCGGGTCGTCCGCGCGAGCCCTCAGGATCGCGTGGGCGACGGCCTGTCCCTGGTGGCCGCCCCGGCGGGTGCCCGGCCCGCGCAATCCCGCTTCCCGCAGGGCCTTGTCGAACCGCGTGATCCGCTCCGGATAGAGCGCCGACAGGGTGGTGTGGGCGGCGACCGCGATGGCGGCTTCTGGCGCGGCGCCCGGGGCCGCCACGGGTGGCGCGGTCAGCCAGGTGCCGTGCGGTGCACCGAAAATGCTGAAGATGGCATCGTGCATGGCCAGGTGTACGACGGCCAGGGCACGGGAACCGCCGGTGTCGGTGTGCGCCATGCGGTCCGACTCCAGCGCCACCGCGTTCCAATACAGGATCTGATCCACTTTCGCTGTCTCCCAATGTTTCGAGCAGTGGGACCAGCGTCGCCGGATCGGCCCGGAATGTCGGCAGTAGTGCGCTACCCGATTCCGGGCCGATGATCGGCGGCGGGGTGAGTAGCGGCGGTCAGCGCGGTTTCACCTCGGCCAGCAGTTCCGGACCCCGATCCTCCAATCGGGTGGTCGCCAAGCGGATTCCGAGCAGCGCGGCGAGTACGCCGAGCAGTACACCGACCGGCAGGGCGGACCATTGCACGAGCGAATTGTGCAGGTAGGCGCCGATTCCCAGCATGGCCAGGGCGGGAGCGGCGGCCAGCACCTGCACCACGCCCACCGCCAACTGCATGAGCATCTTCATACAGCCGGGGTTCCCGGTGCCCGCGAACGGATTTCCGCGCTGCGGCGGCAGCGCGAAGGCGGCGTGGGTGGACAGGTACACGACGGCCCCCACACCCACGCCGAACAGCACCGGCAGCGTGGACAGCGCCCACGGATACAGGTGGGCCAGCCCGAGCGCGCCGGGCAGGACGAGCGTGGAGATCACGGCGACCGGCCCGACCAGCAGAGCCCAGGCGTAGGCCCGGCCGCGCACGTCCGCCCGGGCCGCGCCCGGCGTCACCAGCGTTTGCCAGACCGCCGTGCCGTCGAATCCGTACAGGTTGGTAGAGGACATGGTGGCCAGCCACACCACGAAAGCGCCCGAGAACGCGATGGTCCCGCTACCGCCGTTGCGGACCGACAGGAAGATCGGCAGCACGAACCCGATGATCAGCAGCGGGATCAGGGCCGCGCGCCGGCGGCCGTCCCGCCACCAGGTGCGTAGTTCCTTGGCGACCACCGCGCCGACCGGAGTGGTGGGCAGGAAGCGGTCGAGCAGGCCGCCGCCGGTGTCGACCATCTGGGCCTCGGGTGCGGGCGGGGTGGTGAGCCGGCGCTCCAGCAGCACCGCCCACGACTGCCACAGCACCAGCGACAGCAGGGCCAGACCCAGCAGTGCCAGCAGCGCGAGCAGGTAGTCGCCGCGGGAGGCGGCCTCGACGGCGTACGGGGCCCAGCCCGACGGGACCGAGCGCAGCAGGATGGACAGGCCGCCGCGGTCGCCGTCGAGTTTCGGCCCGGCCGTGGTGATGAGCAGGTTCAGCGGGTAGTACGCCAGCCCGATGAGCGCCGCGAACAGCACGCCCAGGTCCTTGCCGCGCCGGGAGCGCATGGCCGCGCCCAGCCAGGCCACCACCACGCGGGCCAGCAGCACCACGAACACGAGTTGCAGGACCGCGCCGAGCGCCGCGATTCCGGCTGCGGCCCAGCCGATCTGAGCGCCCAGCAGGACCAGCCCGCCGAAGGCGATGAGGTTGACGATGGGCGCGGGTCCCACGAACGCGGCGGCCCCGAGTCCGTAGGCGAGTTCCCGAGTCGTCAACGGCAGCAACCGGAACTGCTCGGGTTGCAGGGTTTCGTCGCTGGTTCCGGTGACCACCGGGCCGCAGATCCAGCCCAGGGTCCAGGCCCCGAACAACGCCGCGGCGATGGTCACGCCGCCGTGTACGCTCTCGTGTCCCGTGGCGATGATGAGCGCCGTGAACAGGGCCGCGAGCAGTCCGAAGATGCTGCCCAGCACGAAGTTCAGCGCCGACCGGGTCTCGCGCAGGCCGCGTCCGATGATGCGCAGCCGCATCCGGATCAGGACGCCAACCACGACAGCCCCTCCTCGCCGCCGACCCGCCCGCCGACGAGCCGCACGAACGCCTCCTCCAGGGTCCCGTCGCCACGGACCTCGGCGAGGGTGCCGCCCGCGACCACGCGGCCCCGGTTGATCACGGCCACCCGATCGCAGATCGATTCCACCAGAGCCATCACGTGACTGGACAGGACCACCGATCCCCCGGCGGCCACGAACCGTTGCAGGATCGTCCGGATGGTCCCCGCCGACACCGGATCCACGGCTTCGAACGGCTCGTCCAATACCAGCAGTTTCGGCGCGTGCAGCAGCGCCGTGGCCAGCCCGATCTTCTTCCGCATACCGGCCGAATAGTCCACGACCACAGTGTTTTCCGCGCCATCGAGCTCCAGCACGTGCAGCAGCTCGTCCGCCCGGCCGACCACGGTCGCCTTGTCCATCCCGCGCAGCAGCCCGGTGAAGTTCAACAGCTCGCGCCCGGTCAGCCGCTCGGGCAAGGCCATCCCGTCGGGCAGCACCCCGACCACGGCCTTCGCGGCGACCGGGTCCGCCCACACGTCGTGCCCGAAGATCCGCGCCAGCCCCTGGTCCGGCCGCAACAACCCCACCGCCATCGACAGGGTGGTCGTCTTCCCCGCGCCATTGGGCCCCACCAGCCCGAAGAACGACCCGGGCGGCACCGCCAGGCTCACGCCCTCGACCACCCAGGGCCCGCCGAATCTCCTGTACAGCCCGCTCAGCTCGAGCGCCATCTGCCCATTGGTCGTCACAAGCCCCTCCTTCGCGCGCGCCCCCACGGCGCTTTGCCCACGATACGTCCGAACCCGCTGTTCAACGAGTTATCGCGAACGGCTCTCATGGCGCAACGAACCCACCCCGGACCGGGGCTGGGGCAAGAGTCTCGCTGTGTCGAAAGCGATTTCGAAGGGCCGCCGCATGACGACCAGCTCGGGTAGTGGCATCGCCGAGGCAAACACCCCCTGATTCGCAGCTGAAGTCGAATCCACCGCCGACGCGGTCGAGGCTAGCGCGGTCCGACGAACGACTCGCCGGTGACGAACATCTGTTCGTTCGTCACCGGCGAGTTGCCGCTAGCTGGGGATGATGCGGATTTCGTCGCCCGCTTCGCCCGCCGGGTCGGTCTCGGTGGTGAACCAGTGGGTCACTTCGCCGTCTTCCAGGTCGGCGGGGATGTCGCCGGTGGGGAGGACCGAGAGCGCGCCCGCGGTCGACGACGACAGGAACTCGTCGATGGCCGCGGTGCCGGTGGAGGCGGTGGTGTACGTGGTCGACTCGTAGTCGATCTCGTGGTCGGCGCGCAGGGTGGCCGCGCGGTCGAGGGCCTCGGACTGGGTGAGGGTGGCCCAGGTGTCGGCGTGACGGTAGATGAAGGCCGGGTCGGTTTCGGAGAGCGGGCGGACTCGGTCGGTGTAGGAGACCGGGTGCGCCGGGCGGGCGGTCAGGTCGGCCTGGACCTTGGGGTCCGAGGGGACCAGCCAGCGGACCGAGCTGGCGGCGGGTTCCAGGGCGATGCCGAAACCGGCTCCGGCGGCGAGGATGTCACCGAAGGAGAGGGTGTCGGCGAACAGTGCCGCGGCGCCGGCCTTCTGGATGGCCCAGACCGCCACGACCGCGTCGACCGAGTGCGGGAGGGCGACGGCGACGACGTCGCCGGGGCCCGCGCCGCGGTCGATGAGCAGACGCGCCAGCTGGGAGCTGCGGCGGTCCAGGACGTGGTACGCGATCTCCTCGCCGCCGGACAGCAGGGCGGGCGCCTGCGGGTCCTCCTCGACGACCTCGGCCAGCACGTTGGCCACGGTCGCCGTGCCCACCCGCGCCGCGTCGGCCGCGGAATCGGCCGGGGTGACGGCGCTTTCGGCGAGGATGCGGGCGCGTTCGGTGGCATCGAGGATGTCGATGTCACCGACCAGGCCGTCGGCATCGCCGACCAGCGCGTCCAGGATCCGGTTGAAGCGCGCGGCGAGGATGACGACCTCGTCGGCGGTGAACCGGCTGCCCAGGTAGCGCATGGAGATGTCGATGGTCTCGCCCGCCATGATGACCAGGCTCATCGGGTAGTGGGTGTTGTCGTTGATACCGACACCACTGACCGACATGCCGTCGATGGAGCTGGCGGCCGCGATCGCGTCCTTGTCCACCGGGTAGGACTCGAACGCCATCATGGTGTCGAATTCCGCTCCGGCGCCGGCCAATTGCAGGATCTCGGTGAGCCCGATGTGGTGGTGCTCGAGCAGGTCGGCCTGATCGCTCTGGACGCGCTGCAGCAGCCCGCCGATGGTCAGGCGATCGTCGACCCGGATGCGCACCGGCACCGTGTTGATGAACAGACCCACCATGGCTTCGACGCCCGGCAGGTCGCCGGGGCGGCCGGAGACGGTGGCGCCGAACACCACGTCGCTGCGTCCGGTGAGGCGGCCGATCAGCACCGCCCAGGAGGTCTGGATCAGCGTGTTCAGCGTGACGTCGAGTTCCCCGGCGCGCTTGGTGAGCGCGCGGGTGCGGTCGGCGTCGATATCGACGGTGTAGCGGCCGATCTCGTAGTTCTCGTCGCGGGTGGCGGCCGGCGCGAGCTGGGTGGGCTCGCTGACCCCGGCCAGGGCGCGCTTCCACGCCTCGATCGATTCGTCCCGGTTCCGTCCGGCCAGCCAGGCCAGGTAGTTCCGGAACGACGGCACCCGGGGCAGCACCGACGCGTCACCGCGCACCGCGTACAGCACCAGCAGATCCTGCATGAGCAGCGGCATGGACCAGCCGTCCACCAGGATGTGGTGGGTGGTGATGACCAGGTGCACCAGGTCGTCGCTGATCCGGAACACGGTGAACCGCATGAGCGGCGCCGCGGACAGATCGAAGTGATCGGCGCGATCGGCCTCGATCATCTCCCGCATGCGCGGATTGCGTTCGGCCTCGGGCAGATCCGTCAGGTCGATGACCTGGAACGGCGCTTCCACGCGATCCAGCACGACCTGGTGGGCCTGACCGTCGGCGTCGGTGACGAACGCGGTCCGCAGGCTCGGGTACCGGTCGAGGATGGCCTGCGCGGCCACCTTCAAACGGTCCACGTCCACCACACCGCTCAGGTCGAGCACGGTCTGAATGGTGTAGACGTCCACCGTGTTCTGGGTGAGCAACGCGTGGAACAGCAGACCGGACTGCAGCGGCGAGAGCGGCCACACGTCGCCCAGGGCGGGGTAGTTCCGTTCCCAGACTTCGATGTCGGACTGCGCGACCCGGACCAGCGGCAGGTCGGACGGCGTGAGACCGCCCGCCTCCGGCCGCTCGGCGTGCGCGGCCAGCGCGGTCAGCGCCGCCACGAACAGGTCGGCGAACTCCTGCACCCGCTCGCGCTCCAGCAGGCCGCGCGGGTAGGAGAAGGCCGCGCCCAGCTGCGGGCCGTCCTCGCCGTCGGTGACGATGGCGTTGATGTCGAGGGTGGCGTTGGCGGGCATGTCGGCGTCCATGTCGCCGTCCAGGCGGCCCAGGTCGTCGACCGGCACCCAGCCGATCTCGGCCATGCCCTCGGGCGCTTCGCCCGCGGACATGCGGCCCAGGTAGTTGAAGCTGATCTGGCCGACGTCCCGCAGCTGCGGGGCGGTGTCGAGGTTGAGGTGCCGCAGCAGACCCCAGCCCAGACCCTTGTCGGGCATGGCGAGCAGCTGTTCCTTGACCGATTTCACGATGTCGCCCAGGGCGTTTCCGCCCGCGAACGCGTCGTCGAGGTTCGCGCCGTTCAGGTCCAGGCGGACCGGGAAGGCGGCGGTGAACCAGCCGACCGTGCGCGAGAGGTCCGCGCCCGAAACGATCTCCTCTTCACGGCCGTGGCCCTCGAGCTTGATCAGCGCCGAGCCGCCCGTGGTCTCGCCGCGCCAGCGCGCGACGGCCATGGCCAGCGCCGAGAGCAGGCCGTCGTTCACGCCGCCGCGGTACAGGCCGGGGACGGCGGTGAGTACGGCGTCGGTGACCTCGGCCGGAACGCTGACCTCGATCCGCTCGACGGTGTCGAAGGTGTCGACCTTCGGGTCGAAGGCCCGCGAACCCAGCTGCGGGTCCGGGGTTTCCGTGACCCGCTGCCAGAACGGCAGTTCCGCGACCCGCGCCTCGCTGCGCGATTCCTCGACCAGGGCGTGCGCCCAGCGGCGCAGCGAGGTGCCGGTCTCGGGCAGCGCGATCGGCTGCTCGAAAGCCACCTGCGACCAGGCCAGACCCAGGTCCGGGATCAGGATGCGCCAGGAGACGCCGTCCACCACCATGTGGTGCGCGACGATGAGCAGCACGTCGCGGCGGACGCGCGCCTCGTCGGAACCCTCGGGGGCGAAGGCGAACCAGACGAACTGCACCATGGCGGCGTTCGCCGGATCCAAACGGCCCAGGGCCGCGTCGAATTCGACGCTGCCGACGCGGGTCAGCTCCTCGTCGGAGATGTCCGCGGCCAGTTCGACCCGGTGCACCAGCGCGTCGACGTCGACGGCCCCGCGCGGCAGCGCCTCGAATTCGAACCCGTCCGAGGCGTTTCCACGCAGGCGCGAGCGCAGCACGTCGTGGTGGTCGAACAGGGCCGAGATGGCCCCGACGAGCACCGGTCGCGTGATGCCGTCCGGCAGGCGCAGCGGCATGGTCTGCGAGAACCGCTCGTAGGACGAACCGCTCGACAGGATGGCGTGCATGATCGGCGTCAGCGGGATGTCGCCGACCCCACCGCCGGGCAGTTCGGCCAGCTTCTCCTGCGCGGTGTCGTCGCCCAGCGTGGCCACTTCGGCCAGGCCCGCGACGGTCCGCTGTTCGAATACGTCGCGCGGCGAGAACTTGATGCCGCGCGCCTTGGCCCGCGAGACCAGCTGGATGGACAGGATCGAGTCGCCGCCGAGGGCGAAGAACGAGTCGTCCGCGCCCACCTGTTCCACGCCGAGCACGTCGGCGAAGACCTCGGCGAGCGTCGCCTCGAGTTCGGTGACCGGAGCGCGGAAGTCGCGCGCGGTGAACACCGGCTCGGGCAACGCCCGGCGATCCAGCTTGCCGACCGGGGTCAGCGGGATGGCGTCCAGGACGGTGATGGCGGTCGGGACCATGTATTCCGGCAGGCGGCCCGAGACGTGCTCGGTCAGCGCCGGAATGTCGATGCTGCGGCCCGCGACCGGGAGCACGTAGGCCGCCAGGATGGTGGCCCCCGCCTCGGTCTTGTGGCCCACGGTGACCGCGAAGTCGACCGTCTCGTGCGAGGCCAGCGCCGCGTCGATCTCACCGAGCTCGATACGGAAACCGCGGACCTTCACCTGGAAGTCGTTGCGGCCCACGTATTCGACCAGGCCGTCCGGGGTCCAGCGGACCACGTCACCGGAACGGTACATGCGCTCGCCCGCCACGAACGGGTTGGCGACGAACCGCTCGGCGCTCAGACCCGGGCGGTCGTGGTAGCCGCGCGAGAGCTGGATACCCGACAGGTACAGCTCACCGGCGACGCCGACCGGCACCGGCCGCAGCCGCGCGTCCAGGATCAGCGCCTGCATGCCGCGGATCGGACCACCGATGGTGACCAGTTCGCCCGGCGTCAGCGCGTCGCTGATGTTGGTCATGATCGTGGTCTCGGTGGGGCCGTAACCGTTGTGGAACGCACGAATCGTGCGGTTCTGCTGCGCCCCCTCTCCGATGGGCACCGCCCACTTCTCGACCAGATCGGCCGGGACGGCCTCACCACCGGCGACCAGCACCCGCAGCGAGTCCAGACCCTTCGGGTCGAGGGTGGCGAGCGCGGCCGGGGTGATGAACGCGTGGGTGGCCCGCTCGCGCTTGATCAGCTCGGCGAGCTCCTCGCCGCCGTAGACGCCCGGCGGAACCACCACGAGGGTGCCGCCCGCGCCGATGGCGAGCAGGTACTCCAGCACCGACGCGTCGAACGACGGCGACGCGAAGTGCAGTGCGCGCGAACCGGAGTCGAGGTGGTAGCGCACGATCTGCTCGGTGGCGAAGTTGGCCAGACCAGCGTGCGTCACCACGACGCCCTTGGGCATGCCCGTGGTGCCGGAGGTGTAGATCACGTACGCGACGTGCTCGGGCCGGACCACGCCCCACCGCTCGGCGTCGGTGACGGGTTCGGCCGAGTGCGAGGCGATCTCGGCGTGCACCATCGGGTCGTCGAGCGAGATCCAGCCCGCCAGGCTGGCGACCGGCGGCAGCCCCTCGAGTTCGGCGTCGATGGTCAGACCCAGCACCGCGCCGGAGTCGTCCACCATGTGCGCGATGCGGTCCGCCGGGTAGGACGGATCGACCGGCACGAACGCCGCGCCCGACTTGGCGACGGCCCAGATGGCCAGCACCGATTCGAACGAACGCCGGATGGCCACGGCGACACGGGTTTCCGGTCCGGCGCCGCGCTCGATGAGCACCCGCGCCAGACGCGAGGAGGCCGCGTCGAGTTCGGCGTAGCCCAGGGCCTGGCCGTCGAAGGCGACGGCCTCGCCGACCGGGTTGTTGGCGACGGCGTCGGCCAGCAGCTCGGGCAGCGTGCGCGGCGCGATGGCCGGTCCGCCGGTGCGGGCGATCAGGTCGGCGCGCTCGTCGGCGGCCAGGATCTCCAGGTCGCCGACCGCCTTGCGGGGCGCGGAGACGATCTCGGACAGCAGGCGGACGAACCGCTCCGCGAAGCCCTCGACGGTCTCCTGGTCGAACAGGTCACGGGCGAAACCGAATTCGGCGTACATGCCCGCGTCCGCGTCGGCCGGGGCCTCGGTCAGGGTGAGCATGAGGTCGAACTTGGCGATCTCGTTCTCGAAGTCGACCGCGGCGGCCTTCAGGCCGGGCAGCTCGAAGGAGCCGCCGGGCAGGTTCTCGAACGACAGCGCCACCTGGAACAGCGGGTGCCGCGCGGTGGAGCGTTCCGGGTTGAGCAGCTCGACGAGCCGCTCGAACGGAATGTCGGCGTGCGCGAACGCCGCCAGGTCGCTGTCCTTGTTCGCGGCGAGCAGCTCGGTGAAGCCGGTCTGGCCGCTCACCTCGGTGCGCAGCACCAGGGTGTTGACGAACATGCCGATCAGATCGTCCAGCTCGGCTTCACCACGGCCCGCGATGGGCGCGCCGATGGCGATGTCGGTGGTGCCGGACAGACGCGCCAGGAACACCGCGAGGGCGGTGTGCACGACCATGAACATGGTCGCGTTGTTGGTGCGCGCGATCTGCTGCAGGCCGCGGTGCAGATCGTTGGAGATCGGGAACAGCACCCGGCCGCCGCGGAAGGTCTGCGCGGTGGGGCGCGGGCGATCCGAGGGCAGGTTCAGCTCATCGGGCAGGTCGGCCAGCGCGGTGCGCCAGAATTCGGCCTGGGCCGAGATCAGGCTGGTGGCGTCGTCCTCGGAGCCCAGCACCTCGCGCTGCCAGATCGAGAAGTCCGCGTACTGCACCGGCAGCGGGGCCCAGCCGGGCTGCACGCCGGCGGCGCGGGCGGCGTAGGCCACCATGACGTCGCGGGTGAGCGGGCCCATGGACCAGCCGTCGGCGGCGATGTGGTGGGTGACGAAGACGAGCACGTGCTCGACGTCCCCAGCGTCCTCGACGCGGAACAGCTTGGCGTGCAACGGAACTTCGGTGGTGACGTCGAAGCCTGTGGTGATCAGAGCGGCGATGCGCTCGGTCACCGATTCGGCCGTGACGGTGACCGGACGCAGATCCGGCATGGCCTGCGCGGCGGTCACGATCACCTGTGCGGCGGCGCCGTCGACCTGCGGGTAGATGGTGCGCAGCGTCTCGTGGCGGCCGATCACGTCGGACACGGCCTCGCGCAGCGCGTCCACATCCAGCGCGCCGGTCAGGCGCACGGCGACGGGCACGTTGTACGCGGCCGACGCGGTGTCGAACTGGTTGAGGAACCACATGCGCTGCTGTGCCAGCGACAGCGGCACGGTCTCCGGTCGCGGTCCGGCGGTGAGCGCCTTGCGATCTCCCGCTCCGGCGTGCTGCTCGACCTTGGCGGCCAGCCCGGCGACGGTCGACGCCTCGAACACGGCGCGCACCGGCACCCGCGCGTCCAGGGCCGCGCCGATGCGCGCGGCGACCTGGGTGGCGAGCAGCGAGTTGCCGCCGAGGGCGAAGAAGTCATCGTCCGCGCCGACCCGCTCGACACCGAGCACCTCGGCGATGACGCCCGCCACGATCTCCTCGATCGGGGTGGAGGGCGCGCGGAAGGCGGTGGTCTCGAACTCGGGCTCCGGCAACGCCTTCCGGTCCAGCTTGCCGTTCACATTGAGCGGCAGGGCGTCGAGCACCACGAAGGCCGACGGCACCATGTACGACGGCAGACCCGCCGACAGCGCCGACTTCACCAGCGGCACATCCACACCCGAGCCGGACGGCACCAGGTAGGCGACCAGGCGGTCACCGGTCTTGGCGTCCTGCTTGGCCAGCACCGCGGTCTGCGCGATCTCCGGCAACGCCAGCAGCGCGGCCTCGATCTCGCCGAGCTCGATACGGAAGCCGCGGATCTTCACCTGGAAGTCGGTGCGGCCCCGGTACTCGAGTTCGCCGTTCGCCTGCCAGGCGACCAGGTCACCGGTGCGGTACATGCGCTCGCCGACGGCGAACGGGTTGGCCACGAAGCGATCCGCGGTCAGGTCCGGTCGCGCGAAGTAGCCGCGGGCCAGCTGGGCGCCGGCGAGGTAGAGCTCACCGGACACGCCGTCGGGCACCGGGTTCAGGCGCGCGTCGAGCACGTAGACCCGCGAGTTCCATTCCGGCGCACCGATGGACACCGAACCCCGGTCGGCGTCGGTGACCTGGTGGCTGGTGATGGACACCGCGGCCTCGGTCGGGCCGTACAGGTTGAACAGCCCGGCATCCGGGTTCCCGGCGCGGAAGCGCTGGGCCACGGCGGCGGGCAGCGCCTCACCGATGGCCAGCACCCGGCGCAGCGCGTCGTTCATGGTGCCGTCGCCCGCGGTGAGCAGCGCGTCGAGCATCGACGGCACCACGTGCAGGGTGGTGACCCGCTCGCGCGCCATCAGCTCGTTCAGGTACGCCGGATCGCGGTGGCCATCGGCCGCGGCGATCACCAGGCGGCCACCGGTGACGGCGGCCGACCAGAACTCCCAGACCGAGAGGTCGAAGGTGGCGGCGGTCTTGAGCAGCACCGCGTCGTCCGGGCCGAGCCCGAATTCGGCGCTCTTCCACTGCAACTGGTTGGCGATGGCCGCGTGCGGCAGCGCCACGCCCTTCGGGCGGCCGGTCGAACCGGAGGTGAAGATGACGTAGGCGGTGTGGTCCGGACGCAGCGGGGCGACCCGCTCGGCGTCGGTGACCGGAGCGAGGTTCGCGCCGGACAGCGTCAGCTCGTCCATCCGCACCAGCGGTGCGATATCGGTCGAGAACTCGGCCGCGGCATTGGTCAGCACGCACACGGGCGCGGCGGTTTCCAGGATGTACCCGGTCCGCTCGGCGGGCTGGTCAGGGTCGACCGGCACATAAGCGCCACCGGCGACCGAGACCGCGTACATGGCCACGATCAGGTCGATCGAGCGCCGCAACGCCAGCGCGACCCGCGCCTCCGGGCCGACGCCCATCGAGATCAGGTGCCTGGCGAGGCCGTTGACCCGCGCACCGAGTTCGCCGTAGGTCAGCGTCTCGCCGTCGGGGCCGATGAGGGCGATGGCGGTCGGCTTGGCCGCCACGGTCGCGGCGAGCATCGACGCCAGCGTCGCGCTCGCATCGACCGGGTGCGCGGTGTCATTGCGCCGGTCCAGGATCTCGGCCCGCTCGGCGGCGGCCAGGATCTCGATCTCGCCGACCGCGATCCGCGGCGCGGCCACGATCTCGCGCAGCAGGGCCACGAAGCGATCGGCGAAGCCGACCACGGTCTCCCGGTCGAAGATGTCTGTCGCGTAGGTCAGGATGCCGGTGATGCCGTCGGCCGCGCCGTCGTCGCCGTACAGGTCGGAGACGATCAGGTGCAGGTCGAACTGCGACAGCTCGGTGTCCACGTCCAGGCCGGACACGCTCAGGCCCGGGAGTTCCAGGGTGGAGCGGGTCAGGTTCTGGAAGGACAGACCCACCTGGAACAGCGGGTGCCGCGCGGTGGAACGGGCCGGGTTGAGTACCTCGACGAGGCGCTCGAACGGCACGTCCGCATTGGCGTAGGCCTGGATGTCGGTCTCGCGCTGACGCGCCAGCAGGGCGTCGAACGGTTCGCCGCCGTCGACCTCGGTGCGGAACACCAGGGTGTTGACGAACATGCCGATGAGGTCGTCGAGGACGGCCTCGCCACGTCCGGCCATCGGCGTACCGATGGCGATGTCGCTGGAGCCCGACAGACGCGCGAGCAGCACGGCGAGCGCGGTGTGCACGACCATGAACAGCGTCGCGCCCTCGGCGCGGGCCAGATCGACCAGCCCCGAGTGCAATTCGGCGTCGATGCGGATGTCGATCTTGCCACCGGCGAAGGACTGCACCGCCGGGCGCGGCCGGTCGGCCGGCAGGTCCAGCTGGTCGGGCAGCCCGGCCAGCGCCTGCTGCCAGTAGGCGACCTGCTTGGCGGCCAGCGAGTCCGCGTCGTTCTCGTCACCGAGCAGTTCGCGCTGCCAGATGGAGTAGTCCGCGTACTGCACCGCGAGCGGGGTCCAGCCCGGATCCTGCTCGAGGGAGCGCGCCGCGTACGCGGTCATCAGGTCGCGGGTCAGCGGGGCCACCGAGGAGCCGTCACCGGAGATGTGGTGAATGACCAGGGCGAGTACGTATTCCGCGCTCACCGGGGCGTTCGGGTCCACGGCCGGGTACTGGCCGGTCGGGGCGATGTCGGCGAAGTCGAAGGTGTAGGCCGCCGCGTGCGCGGCCGCCTCGGACTCGACGACCGGAGCCGCCGCGTCGTCCTCGATCCTGAACAGCGCCACCTTGATCGGCACCTCGACGGTGACGTCGAAGCTGGTGGAGGTCAGCTCCACCACCGCGCCGACGACCTCGTCGGTCGTCACGGTGCGCACCGCGAGCTCGGGCACGGCCCGCGCCGGCGGCAGGATGACCTGCACCGGACCCTGCTCGGTCTGCGGGTAGATGGTGCGCAGGATCTCGTGGCGGGCAACCACATCCGCGATGGCGGCGCGCAGCGCGTCCTCGTCGAGCGCACCGGACAGGCGCACCGCGACCGGCACGTTGTAGGCCGCCGAGGCGGTGTCGAAGCGGTTGAGGAACCACATGCGCTGCTGGGCCAGCGACAGCGGGATGTTCTCCGGTCGCGGTGCGGCGGTCAGCGCCTTGCGGCCACCGGCCCCGGCGTCGCGTTCCACGCGGGCCGCGAGCGCGGCCACCGTGGACGCCTCGAACAGCAGTCGCACCGGCACCCGGGTGTTGAGCGCCTCGCCGAGGCGCGCGGCGACCTGGGTGGCCAGCAGCGAGTTGCCGCCCCACTGGAAGAAGTCGTCGTCCAGGCCGATACGGCCGGATTCGACGCGCAGCACCTCCGCGAACACGCCCGCCACGATCTGCTCGATCGGGCTGACGGGAGCGCGGAAGACCGCCTTCTCGAAGGTGGGCTCGGGCAGTTCCTTGCGGTCCAGCTTGCCGTTGGCGTTGAGCGGCAACGCGTTCAGCGGCATGAAGACCGACGGGATCATGTACGACGGCAGCTCGGCGGCCAGCGCCGACTGGAGCGCCTGCTTGTCCGGATCGCCGTCGGCGCCGACCACGTAGGCCACCAAACGGTCGCCGAGCACCGGGTCGGTGTGCGCGACCACGGCGGCGGAGGCGATGGAATCCAGGCGCAGCAGCGCGGATTCGATATCGCCGAGCTCGATGCGGAAGCCGCGGATCTTCACCTGGAAGTCGGTGCGGCCCCGGTACTCGAGTTCGCCGTTCGCCTGCCAGGCCACCAGGTCACCGGTGCGGTACATGCGGGAACCGTTGTCAGCGAACGGGTTCGCCACGAAGCGGTCCGCGGTGAGGTCCGGGCGGCCGAAGTAGCCGCGCGCCAGCTGGGTACCGGCCAGGTACAGCTCGCCGGAGACGCCCACCGGCACCGGCCGCAGACGCGAATCCAGCACGAACACCTGGGAGTTCCATTCGGGCGAGCCGATGGACACCGACAGCTCGTCGCGTTCGGTGACCCGGTGGTTGGTGATGGACACCGCGGCCTCGGTCGGGCCGTACAGGTTGAACAGCTCGGTGCGCGGACGCTCCCGCAGCACGCGCTGCGCCAGCGGGCCGGGCAGCGCCTCACCGATGGCCAGGATGCGCCACAGCGAGTCCGGCAGCCCGTCGGTGAGCAGCGCGTCCAGCATGGACGGCACCACGTGCAGGGTGGTCACCCATTCGCGGGCCATGAGCTCGTTCAGGTACGCCGGATCCTTGTGCCCGTCGGGCGCGGCGATGACCAGGCGGCCACCGCAGGCTGCGGCGGACCAGAACTCCCAGACCGAGAGGTCGAAGGTGGCGGCGGTCTTGAGCAGCACCGCGTCGGCCGGGTCGAGGCCGAATTCGGTGACCTTCCACAGCAGCTGGTTCACGACCGCGCCGTGCGGCAGCGCCACACCCTTGGGGCGGCCGGTGGAACCGGAGGTGAAGATGACATACGCCGTGTTGGCGGCGGTCAGCATCCGCACCCGGTCGGCGTCGGCGATCGGCTTGGCCGAATGGGCGGACAGGTCCAGCTCGTCGATGCGCAGCACCTCGGCGAGGTCGGTGTCGAAACCGACCGCGGCCGTGGTGAGTACGGCCTTGGGCGCGGCGGTCTCCAGGACGTAGCCGACGCGCTCGGCGGGCTGATCCGGATCGATCGGCACGTAGGCGGCGCCGGCCTTGGCGACCGCGTACATGGCGACGACCAGGTCGGTGGACCGTCGAATGGCCAGGGCCACCCGGTCTTCGGTGCCGATGCCGCGCGCGATGAGCTCACGGGCCAGCTGGTTCACCCGCGTGTCGAGTTCGGCGTAGGTGAGGTTCTCCACACCGTCCGCGGTGTCGGCGACGATGGCCACGGCCTTCGCGTCGTCGGCCACCGCACGGTCGAGCAGCGAGACCAGGGTGGCCTCGGAGCCGCCGTCGAACACCGCGTTCACATCCTGCGCGGTGTTGTTCCACCGGCGCAGGATCCGGGTGTTCTCGTCGTCGTCGAGCAGGTCGATGTCGCCGACGGCGACGGTGGTGTCGGCCAGGATGGCGTCCAGCACCCGCACGAACCGGTCGGCGAACGCGCGCACGGTCGATTCGTCGAACAGGTCGACGGCGTAACCGAATTCGGTGAGGATCTCGGCCGGGGTGCCGTCCTCGGTGTAGCGGTCGTACAGCGTGACGTGCAGGTCGGTCTTGGCCAGCTGCGAGTCGAATTCGACCGCGGCCACGTGCAGGCCCGGCAGTTCGAAGGCGGTCTCGGCCAGGTTCTGGAACGAGAGGCCCACCTGGAACAGCGGGTTGCGCGCGGTGGAGCGGACCGGGTTGAGCACCTCGACGAGGCGCTCGAACGGCACGTCGGCGTTGGCGAAGGCCTCCAGGTCGCGTTCGCGGACCTCGGAGAGCAGGTCGGCGAAGCTCGCGTTGCCGTCGACCTGGGTGCGGAACACCAGGGTGTTCACGAACATGCCGATCAGGTCGTCGAGTTCGCGTTCACCGCGGCCCGCGATCGGGGTGCCGACCGCGATGTCGTCGGTGCCCGACAGGCGGGCGAGCAGCACCGCGAGGGCGGCGTGCACGACCATGAACAGCGAGGCGTTGTTGGCGCGGGCCAGTTCGTGCAGCTTGGCGTGGCGTTCGGCGTCGATGTCGAAGCGCAGCGCCTTGCCGTGGAACGACTGTGCCGGGGGACGCGGCCGGTCGGTGGGCAGCTCCAGCTGGTCCGGCAGCTCGGCCAGCGCGCGAGTCCAGTACGAGACCTGCTGGGCGGCCAGCGATTCGGCGTCGTCCTCGCGGCCGAGCACCTCGCGCTGCCACAGCGCGTAGTCGGCGTACTGCACCGGCAGCGGCTGCCACTGCGGCACATCGCCGTTCACCCGGGCCACGTAGGCGGCCATGATGTCGCGCGCCATCGGGCCCATGGAGGAGCCGTCGGCGGAGACGTGGTGGACGGTGAAGGCCAGCACATGCTGGGTGGTCTCACTGTCGGTGATCTCGAACATCTTGACCGCCAGCGGCACCTCGACGGTCACGTCGAAGGTGGTCATGGCGAATTCGATGATCTTGCCGAGCAGTTCGGCCTCGGTCACCGGCTCCGGCACCAAGGTCAGATCGGTCTGCGCGGCGGCCAGGATCACCTGGTGCGGGCCCTCGGCCGACCGCGGGTACACGGTCCGCAGCACCTCGTGGCGGGCGATCACATCGCCGATGGCCTGCTTCATGGCGTACAGGTCGAGCGCACCGGTGAAGCGGACCGCGAGCGGAATGTTGTCGACCGCCGAAGTGCTGGTGTCGAACTGGTTGAGGAACCAGTAGCGCTGCTGCGCCGGGGACAGCGGCAGGTGCGCGGGCCGTTCCCCCGCGACCAGGCTCGGGCGCCGGCCCGAACCGGCATTGCGTTCCACCCGCGCGGCCAGCGCCGCGACCGTGGACGCCTCGAACAGATCGCGCACGGCCAGCTGGGTGTCCAGGGCCGCGCCGAGGCGGGCGGTGACCTGGGTGGCGATCAGCGAGTTGCCGCCGAGTTCGAAGAAGTCGTCGTCGACGCCGACCCGTCCGACGCCCAGGACGTCGGAGAAGGTGCCCGCCACGATCTCCTCGATCGGGGTGGACGGCGCGCGGAAGACCTTGGCCTCGAACACCGGCGCGGGCAGCTGCTTGCGATCCAGCTTGCCGGAGGCGTTGAGCGGGAAGGCGTCCAGCACCACGAGGGCGGCCGGCACCATGTAGCCGGGCAGGCCGTCCTGCAGTTCGGCGCGCACGGCGTCGAGGTCGACGGTGTGGCCGGCGGTCGGGATGACGTAGCCGACCAGCTGCTCGCCGAGGCGCTCGTCGCCGCGCACCACGACCACCGACTGGGCGATGGAGTCGATGGCGGTGAGGGCGGCCTCGATCTCGCCGAGCTCGATGCGCAGACCGCGCAGCTTGACCTGGAAGTCGGTGCGGCCCAGGTATTCCAGCTCGCCGCGCGGCGTCCACTTCACCAGGTCGCCGGTGCGGTACATGCGCTCGCCGTCGTGGAACGGGTCGGCGACGAAGCGGTCGGCGGTCAGCTCGGGGCGGGCGACGTAGCCGCGTGCCAGCTGGACGCCCGCGAGGTACAGCTCACCCGCGACACCCGGGGCGACCGGGTGCAGACGCGCATCCAGCACGTACACGCGGGTGTTGAAGACCGGGGCGCCGATCGGCACCGACAGCGTGTCGGCGTCGTCCACCTCGTGGTAGGTGACGTCGACGGCCGCCTCGGTCGGGCCGTACAGGTTGTGCAGGCGGGCGCCGGTGAGCTCGCGCAGCTTCTGCGCGGTCGGCGCGGGCAGCGCCTCACCGGAGGCGAAGACCTGGTGCAGCGAAATGCGTTCGGAGGCCTTCTCCGTATCGGATTCCCGGTCAGCCAGGGTGGCCACGAACACCGACATCATCGACGGCACGAAGTGCGCGGTGGTGACACCGGTCTCGGTGATCAGGTCGGCCAGGTAGCCGGGATCGCGGTGGCCGTCCGGCTTGGCGATGACCAGCGACGCGCCGATCTGCAAGGGCCAGAAGAACTCCCACACCGACACGTCGAAGGTGGCCGGGGTCTTCTGCAGCACCACGTCGTCGTCGAACAGGCCGTACTCGGTCTGCATCCAGACCAGTCGGTTGACGATGGCGGTGTGGCTCACGGCCACACCCTTCGGGCGGCCGGTCGAACCCGACGTGAAGATCACGTACGCGACGTCGTCGCCGCGCAGCGGGGCGATGCGGTCGGCGTCGGTGATCGGAGCGTCGGAGTGGCCGGACAGGTCCAGTTCGTCGATCAGCAGTGTGCGCGTGGTGGTTTCGAACTCGTCGCGCGTGGTGCTGAGCACGCACACGGGCTGTGCGGTGTCGAGCACGTACTGGTTGCGCTCGGCCGGGTGGTCGGGGTCCAGCGGCACGTACGCGCCACCGGCGACCGTGACGGCGTACATGCCGATCAGCAGGTCGAAGGAGCGGCGCATACCCAGGGCCACATAGGAATCCGGGCCGACGCCCTCGGCGATGAGGTGACGGGCGAGCTTGTGCACGCGGGCCGCGAACTCACCGTAGGACAGCTGTATAGGAATTTCCGGGCTCTGCCCGGGCGTCCCCTCGAACACCAAGGCGGTGAGATTCGGAGTGTTCTTGGCCTGGTTCTCGAACATCGACGCGAGGGTGACCTCTGCGACGATCTTCTTGCCGCCCAAGGCGACGCGCTTGACGTCGTATTCGGTGGCGTTCCAGGACCGCAGCACCTGGCGGCGCTCGGCCGCGTTCAGCAGCTCGATATCGCCGACCAGCGCGGTCGGCTCGGCGACCACGGCCGACAGCAAACGCACCAGGCGCTCACCGAACCCGGCGATGGTGGCCGCGTCGAACATATCGGTGGCGTAGGCGAATTCGGCGATCATGCCGTCGCTGCCGGGACGCTCGGTCAGGTTGAGGTGCAGGTCGAACTTGGCGGTGACCACGTCCAGCGGCACGCCGGCCACTTCCAGACCCGGCAGGGCGAAGGTCGCCTCACCGGTGTTCTGGAACGACAGCATGACCTGGAACAGCGGGTGGCGAGCCTGCGAGCGGGCCGGGTTGAGGATCTCCACCAGGCGCTCGAACGGCAGGTCGGCGTGGCCGAAGGCGGCCAGGTCGCTGTCCTTGGTGCGGGCCAGCAGCTCGGTGAACTTCTCCCCCGAGTCGACGCCGGTGCGCAGCACCAGGGTGTTGACGAACATGCCGATGGCGTCGTCGAGCACCTGCTCACCGCGACCGGCGACCGCGGTGCCGATGGCGATGTCGTCGCCGCCGGACAGCCGGGCCAGCAGTGCCGCGAAGGCCGCGTGCACGACCATGAACAGCGAGGCGCCGTGCTGGCGGGCCAGGGCCTCGAGTCCGGCCAGCAGCTCGGCGTCGATGGCGAACTCGTGCACGCCACCGGCGTTGGAGGCCACGGCCGGGCGCGGGCGGTCCGAAGGCAGGTCGATCTGGTCGGGCAGGCCCGCCAGGTCGTTGCTCCAGTAGGCCACCTGCTGCGAGATCAGCGAGTCGGCGTCGTCCTCGGAGCCGAGGGTCTCGCGCTGCCAGAGCGCGAAGTCGGCGTACTGGACGGGCAGCGGAGCCCACTGCGGCGCTTCGCCATTGGCGCGCGCCGCGTAGGCGAGCATGACGTCGCGGGCCAGCGGGCGCACCGACCAGCCGTCGCCGGAGATGTGGTGGACCACGAAAACCAGGACGTGCGTGGGCACTCCGGCATCCGAGACCCGGAACAGTCCGGCGCGCACCGGCGCGGCGGCGGTGACGTCGAAGCCGGTGAGCACCAGTTCGGCGATCCGCTCGCGCAGGTCGGCCTCGGCCACGTCGATCGCGCCGAGCCCGGTGCCGCCGCCGTGGATTCCGGCATCGGCGGCCGAGTCGAGGCGGACCTGGTCGGCGGGCAGGATCACCTGCACGCCACGGCCTTCGGCGTTCTCCGGGTAGACCGTGCGCAGCACCTCGTGGCGCTCGAGCACGTCGCCGACGGCGGCCAGCAGCGCATCCGTGTCGAGGTCGCCGGTCAGGCGCACCGCGAGCGGGATGTTGTTGACGGCCGAGGCGGTGTCGAAGCGGTTGAGGAACCACATGCGCTGCTGGGCCAGCGACAGCGGGATCTCGTCCGGGCGGGCCTGCGCCACCAGGGCGCGGCGGCTGCCGGTGCCCGCCTGCGCCTCGACCCGGGCCGCGAGGGCGGCCACGGTCGGGGCGTCGAACAGGGCTCGGACGGGGATCCGGGTGTCGAGGGCCGCGCCCACGCGGGCGACGACCTGGGTGGCGATCAGCGAGTTGCCGCCGAGTTCGAAGAAGTCGTCGTCGGCGCCGACCGGGGACTCGAGTCCGAGCACCTCGGCGAAGACCTCGGCCACGATCTCCTCGGCCCGGGTCGCGGCGGCGCGGAATGCGCGGGCGGCGAACTCCGGCTCCGGCAGGGCGCGGCGGTCCAGCTTGCCGTTGGCGCTGAGCGGGAATCCGCCCAGGGCCACGAAGGCGGCCGGAACCATGTAGGAGGGCAGTTGCTCGCCGAGGTAAGCGCGCAGGGCTTCCACGTCGATGGCGTCGGCGTCGAGCGCGATCGGCTCGCCGGTCGCGGCGTCGGCCGGGACCACGTAGGCGACCAGCTGGTCGCCGGTGCGGGCGTCGGAGCGCAGCACCACCACGGACTGGGCGACCGCGGGGTGCGCGGTGAGCGCGGCCTCGATCTCGCCGAGCTCGATGCGCAGACCACGCAGCTTCACCTGGAAGTCGGTGCGGCCGATGTACTCCAGCTCGCCGTCCGCGGTCCAGGTGACCAGGTCACCGGTGCGGTACATGCGCTTGCCCGGAGTGAAGGGGTTGGCGACGAAGCGGTCCGCCGACAGGTCGGGGCGGGCCACATAGCCGCGCGCCAGCTGCACACCGGCCAGGTAGAGCTCGCCCGCCATGCCGGGAGCGACCGGGTGCAGGCGCGAATCCAGCACGTACACCTGGGTGTTGAACACCGGACGGCCGATCGGCACGGTCTCGGTGTCGGCGTCCACGACCTGGTGGTAGGTGACGTCGACCGCGGCCTCGGTCGGGCCGTACAGGTTGTGCAGGGCCGAGCCGGTGACCCGGCGCAGCTGCTGAGCGGTGGTCGCGGGCAGCGCCTCACCGGAGGCGAACACCAGGCGCAGGCCGGTGCACCGCGCGGCGGCGGGCTCGGCCACGAACACGGCCATCATCGACGGCACGAAGTGCGCGGTCGTGACGCCTTCGCGGGCAATGGTTTCCGCCAGGTACACCGGGTCGCGGTGCCCGTCCGGCTTGGCCACGACCAGCTTCGCGCCGATCTGCAGGGGCCAGAAGAACTCCCACACCGACACGTCGAACGTGGCCGGGGTCTTCTGCAGCACCACGTCGTCGGCGGTCAGGCCGTATTCGGCCTGCATCCACACCAGGCGGTTCACGATCGCCGCATGCGGCACGGCCACACCCTTCGGGCGACCGGTCGAACCGGACGTGAAGATCACGTACGCGGTGTTCGAAGCATCCAGCGGCGCGGAGCGATCCGCGTCGGTCAGCGCGGCGTCGGAGTAGCCCGACAGGTCCGCGGTGTCCACGGCGAGGGTCGGCACGGTGGCGTGGGTGAACCCGTCGCGCTCGGTGGTGAGCACGCACACCGGCCGGGCCGTCTCGAGCACGTAGTCGATGCGGTCGGCGGGCTGGTCCAGGTCCAGCGGCACGTACGCGCCACCGGCCTCGACGATCGCGTACAGGGCGACCACCAGGTCCAGCGAGCGGCGAATTCCCAGGGCCACCATGCTCTCCGGGCCGACGCCGGCCTCGATGAGCTTGCGGGCCAGCTGGTGCACGCGGCCCGCGAACTCGGCGTAGGACAGAGCTGTGCCCTCGAACGCGACCGCGGTCGCTTCGGGGGTCCGCTCGGCCTGGGCCTCGAACAGCGCGACCAGCGTCTCGCCCGCGTCGCCGGAGGCGCTGCGCACGGTCTCGCCCGCGGGGGTGTCCTCGGCCGACAGGGTGCCCGAGGTGAGTTCCGCGACCACGGACACGACGTCGGCGGTGGTGCGGTTCCAGTCGCGCAGCACGCGGGTGCGCTCGCCGCCGACCAGCAGGTCGATATCGCCCACGGCCCGCTCCGGCTTGGCCGCGACGGCCTTCAGCAGCAGGTCGAACCGGTCGGCGAAGCGCGCCATGGTGGCCGCGTCGAACAGGTCGGTGGCGTAGATGAGTTCGGCGGTGATGCCGGACTGCGGGGCGGCGGCGTTCTCGGTGAGCACCAGTTGCAGGTCGAACTTGGCGGTGTCGATCGGTAGTTCGACGGCGCTGACGGTCAGGCCGGGCAGTTCCAGTTCGGTGATGCCGGTGTTCTGGAACGACAGCATGACCTGGAACAGCGGGTGCCGGGCCTGCGAGCGGGCCGGGTTGAGGATCTCCACCAGGCGCTCGAACGGCAGATCGGCGTGGCCGAAAGCCTGGATGTCGGTGCCGCGCACCGCGTCCAGCAGTTCGGTGAAGCCGGCGCCGCCGTCCACCTCGGTGCGCAGCACCAGGGTGTTGACGAACATGCCGATGAGGTCGTCGAGGGCGCGTTCACCACGACCGGCGACCGGGGTGCCGATGGCGATGTCGGACTCGCCGGACAGGCGCGACAGCAGCACGGCCAGCGCCGAGTGCATGACCATGAACAGCGTGGTGCCGCGGGTGCGGGCGAGTTCGGCCAGCGCGCCGTGGGTTTCGGCGTCGATGTCGAACACGTGGGTGGCGCCGCGGCCCGAGGCCACGGCCGGACGCGGCCGGTCGGAAGGCAGGTCCAGCTGGTCGGGCAGGCCGCGCAGCGACTCCCGCCAGTACGAGATCTGCTGGGAGATCACCGATTCGGCGTCGCGCTCGTCACCGAGCACCTCGCGCTGCCACAGCGCGTAGTCGGCGTACTGGACGTCGAGCACCTGCCAGCCGGGTTCGCCGCCCTCGACGCGCGCGCCGTAGGCGGTCATGACGTCCCGGGTGAGCGGGCCCATGGAGAAGCCGTCGGCCGAGATGTGGTGCACCACCAGCGCGAGCACGTGCTCGGTGGGGCTGACCTCGAACAGGCGGGCCCGGAACGGCACGTCCACGGTGACGTCGAAGCCGGTCAGCACCAGTTCCGAGAGCGCCTGCGGCAGTGCGGTTTCGGAGACCTCGACCGGGGTCAGGTCCGGGATGACCTGGCTGGTCGGGACGATCTCCTGGTACGCGTGCCCGTCGATCTCGGGGTAGCGGGTGCGCAGCGACTCGTGCCGCGCCAGCACGTCGGCGACGGCGATCTGCAGGGCCTGGCGGTCCACCAGACCGGACAGCCGCACGGCCGCCGGAATGTTGTCCACGGCCGATTCGGGATCGAACCGGTTGAGGAACCACATGCGCTGCTGGGCCAGCGACAGCGGCAGCCGCTCGGGCCGCTCCTGCGCGACCAGCGCCAGGCGGGTGCCGGAGCCGGAATGGGTTTCGGCCTTGGCGGCCAGCGCGGCCACGGTCGAGGACTCGAAGATCTCACGCACACCCAGCTGGGTGTCCAGCGCGGCGGACAGGCGCGCCGCCACCTGGGTGGCGATGAGCGAGTTGCCGCCCAAGGCGAAGAAGTCGTCGTCGAGACCGACTCGCTCCAGGCCGAGGATCTCGGCGAACACGCCGGCCACGATCTGCTCGACCGGGGTGACGGGGGCGCGGAACACCGCGGCCTCGAACACCGGCGCGGGCAGCGCCTTGCGGTCCAGCTTGCCGGAGGCGTTGAGCGGGAACTCGTCGAGCACCATCAGGATCGACGGCACCATGTAGGACGGCACGCTCTCGCCGATCTCGGCGCGCACCGCGTCCACGTCGACGCTGCGGCCCGCCGCGGCGATGACGTAGCCGACCAGCTGGTCACCGGCGTGCGGGTCGTGGCGCACCACGACCACCGACTGCGCAATGGAATCCAGTGCGGTGAGCGCGGATTCGATCTCGCCGAGCTCGATGCGCAGACCACGCAGCTTCACCTGGAAGTCGGTGCGGCCGATGTACTCGAGTTCGCCGTCCGCGGTCCAGGTGACGAGGTCACCGGTGCGGTACATGCGCGCGGAGTCGCCGAAGGGGTTGGCGACGAAGCGATCCGAGGACAGGTCCGGGCGCGCCACGTAGCCGCGGGCCAACTGGTCGCCGGCGAGGTACAGCTCGCCCGCGACGCCGACCGGAACCGGGCGCAGACGCGAATCCAGCACGTACACCTGGGTGTTGAACACCGGGCGACCGATCGGCACGGTCTCGGTGTCGGCGTCCACGACCTGGTGGTAGGTGACGTCGACCGCGGCCTCGGTCGGACCGTACAGGTTGTGCAGCTCGGCGCCCGTGAGTTCGCGCAGCTTGTGCGAGGGCTTCGGCGACAGCGCCTCACCGGAGGCGAAGACCATGCGCAGGCTGGTGCACCGCGCGGCCGATTCCTCGGCCACGAAGACCGCCAGCATGGACGGCACGAAGTGGGTGACCGTGACGCCTTCGCGGGCGATGAGGTCTGCGAGGTAGGCCGGATCGCGGTGGCCCTCGGGCTTGGCCACGACCAGCTTCGCGCCGATCTGCAAGGGCCAGAAGAACTCCCACACCGACACGTCGAAGGTCGCCGGCGTCTTCTGCAAGACGACGTCCTCGGCGGTCAGACCGTACTCGGCCTGCATCCAGACCAGGCGGTTCACGATCGCCGAGTGCGGCACGGCCACACCCTTCGGACGACCGGTCGAACCCGACGTGAAGATCACATACGCGGTGTTCGAATCCCGCAGCGGCGCACGACGATCCGCGTCGGTCAGCGGCGCGGCCGAGTAGCTCGACAGATCCAGCTTGTCGATGCGCACCTGCGCGGTGTCGACCGCGAGGTCCTCACCGGAGGTCAGCACGGTCACCGGGTCGGCGGTCTCGAGGATGTACTCGGTGCGCTCGGCCGGGTGGTCCGGGTCCAGCGGCACGTAGGCGGCGCCGGTGACAGCGACGGCGTACATACCGACGACCAGGTCCAGCGAGCGGCGCATGCCCAGCGCCACGAACGATTCCGCGCCCACGCCGCGCTCGACGAGCCAGCGGGCCAGGCGGTGTACGCGCTCGGAGAACTCGGCGTAGGACAGAGCTGTCCCCTCGAAGGCGACGGCGATCGCGTCGGGGGTCCGCTCGGCCTGCGCCTCGAACATGGCGACCAGGGTCGCCGCTTCGGCCTTGTGCTCGGTGAGCACGGCCTCGACATCGAACGCGGTCTCGTTCCAGGTCTCGACGACCTGGGTGCGCTCGGCGGCGTCGACCAGCTCGATATCGCCCACGGCGGCGGCGGGATCGGTGGTGATCGCGGTGAGGACCCGGATCAGGCGGTCCGCGATGCGCTCGACGGTGGCCTCGCCGAACAGGTCGCGCAGGTAGCCCGCGCGGATGCGCAGACGGGTGTCGAGCTGGGCGATGAGGGTGAGCGGGTAGTGGGTGGCGTCCGCGGCGTCCAGGCCGGTGACGGCCATGCCGTCGATGTCCGCGGCCTGGGACCGGATGCCGTCGGCGTCGACGGGGTAGGACTCGAACACGACCAGGGTGTCGAAGAGTCCGCCGATGCCGGCGGCCGACTGGATGTCGGCCAGGCCCACGTAGTGGTGGTCGAGCAGGTCGGCCTGCTCGCCCTGGGTGCGGGTGAGCAGCGTGCTCGCCGCCTCGGCCGGGTCGAAGGCGACCCGCACCGGCACCGTGTTGATGAACAGACCCACCATGGACTCGACGCCCGAGAGCTGCGCCGGGCGACCGGACACCGTGGTGCCGAACAGCACGTCGTCGCGGCCGGTGAGGCGGCCGAGCAGGATGCCCCAGGCGACCTGGAGCACGGTGTTCGGGGTGACGCCGAGTTCGGCGGCGAGCCCGGTCAGGCGCGCGGTCGCGGCCTCGTCCAGGTCGAAGAAGTACTCGCCGGACAGCGCGGTGATCTCGCGGCCGGTGTCGGGGCGGGTGAGCAGGGTCGGCTCGGAGACGCCGAGCAGCGACTTCTGCCAGGCCGCCAGCGACGCCGAACGATCCTGCTGCGCGACCCATTCCAGGAAGTAGCGGTAGGACCGCACCGGCGGCAGCACCGCGGTGTCGGAGTGCGTGGCGTAGAGCACCAGCAGGTCCTGCATGAGCAGCGGCATGGACCAGCCGTCGAGCAGGATGTGGTGGTTGGCCACGGCCAGCTGGTAGCTGTGGGCGTCGGTACGCACCAGCGTGTAGCGGATGAGCGGCGGCGCGGTCAGATCGAAGCGCTGGACGCGGTCCTCGGCGATGATCTCCGCCGCCCGGGCCGCGCGGGCGTCGGCGTCGGCGATATCGGTGAGGTCGTGGTTGGTCCACGCCACCCGCACGCCGTCGATGACGACCTGCACCGGCACGCCGGACGCGTCGTTCACGTAAGCGGTGCGCAGGATCTCGTGACGCTCGATGAGCGCCTGCGCGGCCGACCGCAGCCGGTCGGCGTCGACGCGGCCCTCGAGGGTGAGCACCGCCTGCGCGGTGTACACGTCCACCGAGGTGGCGGCCAGCTGGGCGTGGAAGAGCAGACCGGCCTGCAGCGCGGACAGCGGCCACACCTGGTGCAGGGAGCCGTAGCGCTTCTCCCAGCCGTCGATGTCGCGCTGGGTGACGCGGACCAGGCCGAAGTCGGACGGGGTGTGCCCGCCCTTGGCCGAATCAGCGTGCGCGGCAACGGCTTCCAGAGCCGACATCCACAGGGCGGCGAACTCGGCGATCTCCGTGGCGGAGATCAGCGTGCTCGGGTAGCCGATCTGCGCGGTCAGCTTGTCGCCCGCGACGATGGCGTTGATGTCGATCGGGGCCATGGCGGGCATATCGGCGTCGTAGGAGCCCGCCAGGTCGGCCAGGTCGGCCGCCGGGATCCAGCCGAAGCCGCGCAGCGCCTCGGGCACGTCGCCCTCGTTGACCCGGCCCAGGTAGTTGAAGCTGACCTGGCCCGGCAGCTGCTTGGGCAGCTGGGCGGCGGTGTCGGAGTTCATGTATCGCAGCAGGCCGTAACCGATGCCCTTGTCGGGCACCGCGAGCAGCTGTTCCTTGACCGTCTTGATGGCCCGGCCCATGGCCGCGCCGCCGGTGAGGGCGGCGTCCACATCGATGCCGGACAGGTCGAAGCGCACCGGGAAGATGGCGGTGAACCAGCCGACCGTGCGGGACAGGTCGGCGCCGGGCACGACCTCTTCCTCGCGACCGTGGCCTTCCAGGCGGACGAGGGCTGTGTTCTTCTCCCCCAGGCCCTTGCCGGCGCGGAACTTGGCCACCGCCAAGGCGAGCGCGGTCAGCAGACCGTCGTTCACGCCGCCGTGGAACAGGGCTGGCACGGTGGTCAGCAGCGAGCGGGTGGCCTCGGCCGACAGCTCGACGCGGTGCTTGACGATGGTCGCGGTGACGTCGACGGCCGGGTCCATGGCGCGCTCGGTGAGCAGCGGGTCCGGGCTCTCGACGACGTCGCGCCAGAACGCGAGCTCGGCGACGCGCTCCTCGGTGGCGGCCTCCCGCTCGAGGGCGTGCGCCCAGGTGCGCATGCTGGTGGCGGGGGCGACCAGCTCGGGGGTCTGCCCGGCGGACAGCTGGCCCCAGGCGGCGACGAAGTCCGGCACCAGGATTCGCCAGGTGACACCGTCGACCACCAGGTGGTGACCGGCGACGATCAGGCGTCCGGCGCGGCTGTCGTCCGAGGGCTCCAGCCACACGAACCGGATGACCTGGCCCGCGGCCGGATCCAGCTTGTCGAGCGTGGCATCCAGTGCGGCCGCGGCGATCTCGAACAGCCGCTCGTCGGTGACGGCGGCGTCGAACCCGGTGCGGTCGATCAGCGAGTCCGCGTCGATGGTTCCGGGCGCGGCGGTCTCGACGATCCAGTCCGCGTCCGGCACCCGACGCAGACGCGCCCGCAGCATGTCGTGGCGGTCGATGACCGCGCCGACGGTGGCGGCGATGCCCGCGCGGTCGATGCCGTGCGGGAGTTCCAGGGCCATGGTCTGGTTGAAGCGGCCGAACTCGCCCGGCCGGCCCGCCATGAACCGGACCACCGGGGTCAGCGGCATGACACCCACGCCGCCGCCGGGCAGCTCGGTCAGCTGCGGGGCCGAATCGCCCTGGCCGTCCGAGGCTTCCGCGATGGCGGCCAGACCGGACACGGTGCGCTGCTCGAACACATCGCGCGGCGAGAACACCACGCCGCGCGCCTTGGCCCGCGACACCAGCTGGATGGAGACGATGGAGTCACCGCCGAGCGCGAAGAACGAGTCGTCGATGCCGACCCGCTCCAGGCCCAGCACCTCGGCGAACACCTCGGCGATGGTCTGCTCGAGGGCATTGCGCGCGGCCCGGAAGACCACCTCGGTGGCGAAGACCGGCTCGGGCAGCGCCCGGCGGTCCAGCTTGCCGACCGGAGTCAGCGGCACCCGGTCGATGATCATGACCGAGGACGGCACCATGTACGCGGGCAGACGCTGCTCGACGTGCGCGGTCACGGTCGCCACATCGATCGAATGACCCGGCGTGGCAACCACGTACGACACCAGCGAGGTCGCGCCCGCGGCGTTCTTGTGGCCCACGGTGACCGCGAAGTCGACGGTCTCGTGCGAGGCCAGCGCCGCGTCGATCTCACCGAGCTCGATGCGGAAACCGCGCACCTTGACCTGGAAGTCGGAGCGGCCGACGTACTCGACCAGGCCGTCCGGGGTCCACCGCACCACGTCACCGGTGCGGTACATCCGCGCGCCGTCCACATACGGGTTCGCGACGAAGCGGTCGGCGGTCAGGCCCGGCCGCGCGTGGTAGCCGCGCGCCAGCTGGATGCCCGACAGGTACAGCTCACCCGCGACACCGACCGGCACGGGGCGCAGGCGGTTGTCGAGGATCAGCGACTGCATGCCCCGGATGGGACCGCCGATGGTGACCAGGTCACCCGGAACCAGCGCGTCGCTGATGTTGGTCATGATGGTGGTCTCGGTGGGGCCGTAACCGTTGTGGAAGGCACGCATCGTGCCGTCCGCCAACGGAACCGCCCACTTCTCGACCAGGTCGGCCGGGACGGCTTCACCACCGGCGACCAGCACGCGCAGCGAGTCCAGGCCCGCCGGTCCGAAGGTGGACAGCGCGGCCGGGGTGATGAACGCGTGGGTGGCGCGCTCGCGGCGGATCAGCTCGGCGAGCTCCTCGCCGCCGTAGGTGCCCGGCGGGACGACCACCAGGGTGCCGCCCTTGCCGATGGCGAGCAGGAATTCCAGCATCGACGCGTCGAACGACGGCGACGCGAAATGCAGTGCGCGCGAGGAGGAGTCGAGCGCGTACCGCTCGGCCTGCTCGACGGTGAAGTTGGCCAGACCGGCGTGGCTGACCACGACGCCCTTGGGCACACCGGTGGAACCGGAGGTGTAGATGACGTAGGCCGGGTGCTCCGGGCGCAGCGGGCGGACCCGCTCGTCGGCGGCGATCGCGGTGTCCGCGAAGGCATTCAGGTCGAGCTCGTCGAGCACCAGCCACTCGACCGAGTCCGGCATGTCCGCGCGCACCGACGCCACGGTGAGGCCGACCGGCGAACCGGAGTCGGTGACCATGTGGGCGATGCGGTCGGCCGGGTAGTTCGGGTCCACCGGCACGAAGGCCGCACCGGTCTTGGACACCGCCCACTCGGCGAAGTAGGAGTCGTCCGATCGCGGGACGGCGACGGCGACCAGGTCCTCGGCGCCGATGCCGCGCTCGATGAGCAAGCGCGCCAGGCGGTTCGAGCGGGCATCCAGCTCGCCGTAGGACAGACTCCGGCCCTCGAACACCACCGCGGGCGCGGCGGGGTCGATGGCGACGGCGTCGGCGATCAGCTCGGGCAGGGTGCGCGCCGGGACGGCGGGCAGGCCGAACCGGGCCACCAGATCGGCGCGCTCGCCGGAGTCCAGGATGTCGATCGCGCCGACACCGATCTCCGGGTTCGCGGCGACGGCCTCGAGCACCCGCACCCAGCGCTGCGCGAACCCGGCCGCGGTGGCCGCGTCGAACAGATCGGTGGCGTAGGTCAGGGCCAGCGCCATGCCGGAGTCCTGCTCCGACAGCGTGAACTGCAGGTCGAAGCGGGAGATGTTCTCGTCGAGATCCAGCGTGGAGACCGTCAGACCCGGCAGTTCGATGCTGGTGCGGTCCAGGTTCTGGAAGGCCAGCATGACCTGGAACAGCGGGTTGCGGGCCTGCGAGCGCTCGGGCGCCAGCAGTTCCACCAGCCGCTCGAACGGCACGTCGGCATTGCCGAAGGCGTCGAGGTCGGTGTGGCGCACGCGGTCCAGCAGGTCGGTGAACGACTCGCCGGGCTCGATGCCGGTGCGCAGCACCAGCGTGTTGACGAACATGCCGACCAGGTCGTCGAGCGCGGCCTCACCACGACCGGCGACCGGGGTGCCGACCGCGATGTCGTCGCCGCCGGACAGGCGGGCCAGCAGCACCGCGAGGGCGCTGTGCATCACCATGAACAGCGACGAACCGCGCTGGCGGGCAACGTCTTCCAGCGCCGCGATCAGCTCGGGCGACAGCGTCCGCTGCAGGGTCGCGCCGCGGTGCGAGGCGATGGCCGGCCGCGGGCGGTCGGTGGGCAGGGCCAGCTCGTCGGGCACGCCGCCGAGCACGCGCTGCCAGTAGGCGACCTGGCGGGCCATGATCGAGGACGAATCCTCTTCCGAGCCCAGCACATCGCGCTGCCACAGCGCGAAGTCGGCGTACTGCACGGCCAGCGGGGCCCAGCCGGGCACCGCGCCCTGGGTGCGCGCGGTGTAGGCGACCATGACGTCGCGGGCCAGCGGGGACATGGAGAAACCGTCACCGGCGATGTGGTGCACGACCACCACGAGCACGTGCTCGGTGGCGTCCTCACCGCCCGCGCGGAACAGGCGGGCGCGCAGCGGAACCTGCTCGGCCACATTGAAGCCCAGTGTGGCGAACGCGGTCACCGTGGCGGTGAGCTCGGCCGCCGCGACCGTGACCGGCCGCAGGTCGAGGGCGATCTCCTCGGCCGGGACGACCACCTGCATCGGGGTGCCGCCGTGCTCGGGGTACTTGGTGCGCAGCGACTCGTGGCGGCGGACCACATCGGCGACCGCGAGTTCCAGTGCCGCGGTGTCGAGTTCACCAGTGAGGCGGATGGCCAGCGGCAGATTGTAGGCCGCCGACGAGGTGTCGTACTGGTTCAGGAACCACATGCGCTGCTGCGCGAACGACAGCGGCACCAGCTCGCCCTGAATCCGGGTGCGGGCGGTCAGCTTGGCGCGTGAGGCGCCGTCGGCATGCGATTCGATGCGGGCCGCGAGGGCCTCGACCGTGGTCGCCTCGAACAGGGTGCGCACCGCGACCGTGGTGTCGAGGGCCGCGCCGATGCGCGACACGACGCGGGTGGCGATGAGCGAGTTGCCGCCCAGATCGAAGAAGTCGTCGTCCAGGCCGACCCGTTCCAGGCCGAGGACCTCGGCGAAGACGGCGGCCACCGTCTCCTGGGTCGGGGTCTCCGGCGCGCGGAAGGCGCGAGCCTGCGCGGCCGGGGCCGGCAGGGCGCGACGATCGAGCTTGCCGTTGACGGTCAGCGGAATCCGGTCCAGGACCACGACGGCGGACGGGACCATGTAGGCGGGCAGCAGCTCGGCCGCGCCGTCGCGGACGGCGTCCACGGCGGGCGCGACACCGTCCTGCGGCACCACGTAGGCGACGATGCGCTGATCGCCCGGCTGGTCCTCGCGCACGATGACCGCGGTCTGCGCGACCCCGGCCTGTGCCAGCACCGCGGACTCGATCTCGCCGAGCTCGATGCGGAAGCCGCGAACCTTGACCTGATCGTCGGCACGGCCCAGGTATTCGAGCTCGCCGAAGCGGTTCCAGCGGGCCACGTCACCGGAGCGGTACAGGCGGGCGCCCGGCGCGCCGAAGGGGCTGGCCACGAAGCGGGCCGCGGACAGGTCCGGTCGACCCAGGTAGCCGCGCGCCAATTGCGCACCGGCGACGTACATCTCACCCGCGACGCCGACCGGCACCGGGTGCAGGCGGTCGTCGAGGACGTACACGCGCAGACCGGCGATGGCCCGGCCGACCACCGAACCGGTGGCGGCGGCGATGGTGTCGGCGTCGAGCACCCGCACCGACACGTGGACCGTGGTCTCGGTGATGCCGTACATGTTCACCAGGTACGGGGTGGAATCCCCGTGGCGGGCAACCCAATCCGAGAGGCGGCGCAGCTCCAGCGCCTCACCGCCGAAGACGACGTAGCGCAGGGCCAGGTCCTGCTGGTCACCGGCGGCGGCCGCGATGCGGTCGGCCTCGGCCAGCTGGTAGAACGCCGACGGCGTCTGGTTGAGCACCGTGACCCGCTCGCGGCGCAGCAGTTCCAGGAACTGCTCCGGCGAGCGCGACACGTAGTAGTCGACGACGACCAGCTTGCCGCCGTAGAGCAGCGGGCCCCACAGCTCCCAGACCGAGAAGTCGAAGGCGTAGGAGTGGAACAGGGTCCACACGTCGTCGGGTCCGAAACCGAACTCGCGATCGGTGTTCGCCATCAGGCGCACCACGTTCCGGTGCGCGACCGCGACGCCCTTGGGGCGGCCGGTCGAACCGGAGGTGTAGATGACGTAGGCGACGTGATCGGGGTTCAGCGCCGCGCGGCGGTCGGCATCGGTGACGGGGCCGTCGGCCGCGTCCACGATGTTCCCGGCCTCCAGCGAGAAGCCGTCCAGCAGAACGGTGTTCAGGTCGGCGGGCAGCTCGACCTGCACGGTCGAGTCGGTAATCACGCTGGTCGGCTTCGCGTCCGACAGCACGAAGGCGATACGGTCGGCCGGGTAGGACGGATCGATCGGCACGTAACCAGCACCGGTCTTGATCACGGCCAGCAGCGCCACGACCAGATCCGCCGATCGCGGCAGCAGTACCGCGACCAGCGACTCCGGACCCGCGCCCTCCCCGATCAGCCTGCGCGCCAGCACGTTCGCGCGGCGATCCAGCTCGAAGTAGGTGAGCTCCTCGTCGCCGAACCGCACCGCTACCCGCTCCGGGTGGGCGGCCACGGCCAGGTCGAACAGGCCCGAGATGGTGGCCTCGGCCGCGGCGAACGGGCTCGCCAGCGCCGCCAAGGGGTTGGACAGGCGCTCGGCGGCCCCGCCCAGCGCGGCCAGCGCCGCGACCTCGGGCGCGATGCCCGAGATCCCTTCGGCGACAGTCAGTTCGGCCTCGGCGACGGCGGCGCGCGCGGTCTCGGCCAGCTCGACGATGTCCTCGCCCGCGGAGACCCAGTACTCGGCCACGTCGTGGCGTTCGCCCTCGCCCAGCAGGTCGATATCACCGATCAGGGCCGACGGGTCCTCGGCGACGGCGCGCAGGATGCGGACCAGGCGCTCGGCGAAGGAGATGACGGTCTCGGCGTCGAACAGATCGGTGGCGTAGTTCCAGGACAGGCCCAGCGACCCGTCGGCGTGCTCGCTCACGGTGAGCTGCACGTCGAACTTGGCGGTGCCCGGATCGAATTCGACGACCTCGAGGGCCAGGTCCGGCAGCTCGACCGCGGCCGCGTCCTTGGCGCCGGCGGCCTCGAAGGTCAACGCCACCTGGAACAGCGGGTGGTGAGCCTGCGAGCGGACCGGGCTGAGCACGTCCACCAGCCGCTCGAACGGCACGTCGGCGTGCGCGAAGGCGGCCAGGTCGGTGCGGCGCACCTGGGCGAGCAGATCGCGGAAGGCGGCGTCCGGCTTGACCTCGCTGCGCAACACCAGGGTGTTGACGAACATGCCGACCACGTCGTCGAGCGCGCGTTCGCCGCGGCCCGCGATCGGGGTGCCGATGGCGATGTCGGTGGCCCGGGACAGGCGCGCGGACCAGGCCGCGAGCGCCGCGTGGACCAGCATGAACAGGGTGACGTCGTGTTCGCGGGCCACGCTCGTGAGAGCGCGGTGCAGGTCGGCGTCGATCGAGAAGTCGTGCATGCCACCGGCATTGGTGGCGACCTCGGGCCGCGGCCGGTCGGCGGGCAGCTCCAGCTGCTCGGGCAGGTCGGCCAGCTGGGTGGTCCAGTAGGCGATCTGCTGGGCGGCGATCGACTCGGGATCGGTCTCCGCGCCGAGGATCTCGCGCTGCCACAGCGTGTAGTCGGCGTACTGCACCGGCAGCGGCGACCAGGCCGGGGCCTCGCCGGTCGCGCGGGACAGGTAGGCGGCGACCACGTCGCGCAGCAGCGGGCGCAGCGAGGCGCCGTCGGCGCTGATGTGGTGCAGCACCAGCACCAGCACGTGTTCGGTCTCGCTGAGGCTCAGCACCGTGGCGCGGAACGGCAGTTCGCGGGTGACGTCGAAGAAGACGCTCGCGAGCTGCGTGATGCGCGCGGTCAGGTCGGCCGGGGTGACGGACTCGGTCCGGACCTCGAAGTCGATCTCGGACAGCGGCAGGACGCGCTGGAAGCCGTCGCCCTCGATCTCGGGGTAGACGGTGCGCAGCGACTCGTGCCGGGCCAGCACGTCGCCCAGGGCGGCGGTGAAGGCGGCCGGGTCGATCGCGCCGGTGAGCTTCAGCGCCACCGGGATGTTGTTGACCGCGGTGCGGTTGTCGAAGCGGTTCAGGAACCACATGCGCTGCTGCGCCAGCGACAGCGGCACCAGCTCCGGACGCTCCTGGGCGACCAGGGCGGCGCGCGCGCCGGTGCCGACGCGCGATTCCAGCTGTGCGGCGAGCGAGGCCACGGTGGAGGCCTCGAACAGGGCGCGCAGCGGGATGTCGGCGTCGAGCGCCGCGGACAGGCGCGCGATCACCTGGGTGGCGATCAGCGAGTTGCCGCCGAGCTCGAAGAAGTCGTCGTCCAGGCCGACCCGGTCCAGACCGAGCACGTCGGCGATGGTCCCGGCGACCGTCTGCTGCACCGGGGTAGCCGGGGCGCGGAAGACCTTGGCGGCGAAGGTCGGGGCGGGCAGCTGCTTGCGGTCCAGCTTGCCGGAGGCGTTGAGCGGGAAGGCGTCCAGCACCATGAAGGCGGCCGGGACCATGTAGGCCGGAAGCTGTTCGGAGAGAACGTCCTTCACGGCGTCGAGGTCGAGGTGGCCGTCGGCGGCGATCAGGTAGGCGACCAGCTGATCGCCGGTGCGCTCGTCGTGGCGGACCACGACCACGGCCTGCGCGACCGCGGGCAGCGCGGTGAGCGCCGACTCGATCTCGCCGAGCTCGATGCGCAGACCACGCAGCTTCACCTGGAAGTCGGTGCGGCCCAGGTACTCCAGCTCGCCGTTGCCGGTCCAGGTGACGAGGTCACCGGTGCGGTACATGCGCGCGCCGGCGCCGAACGGGTTGGCCACGAAGCGATCCGCGGTCAGGTCGGGGCGGGCCACATAGCCGGTGGCCAGCTGGTCACCCGCGAGATAGAGCTCACCCGCGACACCCACCGGAACCGGGTTCAGACGCGCGTCGAGGACGTAGACCTGGGTGTTGAAGACCGGCGCGCCGATCGGCACCGAGGCGATGTCGGCGTCGACGACCTCGTGGAAGGTCACGTCGACCGCGGCCTCGGTCGGGCCGTACAGGTTGTGCAGGCGCGCCCCGGTCAGCCGGCGCAGCTTCTGCGCGGTCGGCGCGGGCAGGCCCTCACCGGAGGCGAAGACATTGGTCAGGCTGACGCAGTCGGCCGCGGCCGGTTCAGCCACGAAGACCGCCAGCATGGACGGCACGAAGTGGGTGACCGTCACGCCCTCGCGGACGATGATCTCGGCCAGGTAGGCCGGGTCGCGGTGGCCGTCCGGCTTGGCGACCACCAGGCGCGCGCCGACCTGCAAGGGCCAGAAGAACTCCCACACCGACACGTCGAAGGTGGCGGGGGTCTTCTGCAGCACCACGTCGTAGGCGGCCAGGCCGTACTGGGCGTGCATCCACACCAGGCGGTTGACGATGGCCGCGTGGCTCACCGCCACACCCTTGGGGCGGCCGGTGGAGCCGGACGTGAAGATCACGTAGGCGGTGTTGCCCGGGCGCAGCGGCGAGCGGCGCTCGATATCGGTGACCGGGCTGGTGTCGAACGCCGACAGGTCCAGCTCGTCGATCCGAACCTGGCGGGCCTCGACGCCTTCCAGGTCGTCACCGGACGTGAGCACGCAGACCGGTTGCGCGGTCTCGAGGATGTACTGGGTGCGCTCGGCCGGATGATCCGGGTCCAGCGGCACGTACGCGCCACCGGCGACGGCCACGGCGTACATGCCCGCGACCAGGTCGATGGAGCGGCGCATGCCCAGCGCCACAAAGGATTCCGGTCCGACACCCTCCGCGATGAGCCAGCGCGCCAGCGTGCGCACACGGGCCGCGAACTCGGCGTAGGACAGACTTGCCCCCTCGAACGTGACGGCCGTCGCGTCCGGAGTCAGCGCGACCTGCGCCTCGAACAGCGACACCAGCGTCGCCGCCGCGCCCTCTTCGATCTCCGGCAGCGCGGTGTCCAGCTCGAACGCGGTCTCGTTCCAGCCCACCAGCAGCTGACGGCGCTCGGTCTCGCTCAGCAGCTCGACATCGCCGACCAGCTGGGCCGGATCCGTGGCCACGGCGGTCAGCATGGCGACGAAGCGCTGCGCGAACACACCCGCGTACTGCGCGTCGAAAAGGTCTGTCGCGTAGACGAGTTCGGCGTCCATGGCAGAGTCGCCGTCGACGACTTCGCTCAGCGTCATCTGCAGATCGAACTTGGCCGACTGCTGATCGATGGCCAGCTCGGCGACGCTCAGGCCCGGTAGCTCCAGCGAGGCACGCCCCAGGTTCTGGAACGACAGCATCACCTGGAACAGCGGGTGCCGCGCCTGCGAGCGGGCCGGGTTGAGCACCTCGACCAGGCGCTCGAACGGCACGTCCGCGTGGGCGAAGGCCTGCAGGTCGCGCTCGCGCACGGTCTTCAGCAGGTCGGTGAAGCTCGCGCCGGTGTCCACCGGCGACCGCAGCACCAGGGTGTTGACGAACATGCCGACCAGGTCGTCGAGCGCCTGCTCGCCACGGCCCGCGACCGGGATGCCGACCGCGATGTCGTCGGTGCCGCTCAGGCGGGCCAGCAGCGCGGCGAAAGCGCTGTGCACCACCATGAACAGGGTCGTGCCATGGGCCTGCGCCACCCGGTTGAGCCCGGCGATCAGCTCGCCCGGCACCTGGAACCGGTGGGTGCCCGCGTCGTAGGAGGCGACGGCCGGGCGCGGCGTGGTGGACAGGCGCAGCTCGTCCGGCAGGCCGGACAGGGTGTCGCGCCAGTAGTCCAGCTGCTCGGTGATGAGCGAGCGGGGGTCTTCTTCCGAGCCCAGGGTCTCGCGCTGCCACAGCGCGTAATCCGCGTACTGCACCGGCAGTTCGGTCCAGCCCGGGGTCTCGCCCTGGCTGCGCGCGATGTAGGCGGTCATCAGGTCGCGGACCAGCGGCGTCATGGAGAAGCCGTCGGCGGCGATGTGGTGGGCCACCAGGACCAGCACGTGCTCGTCGGCCGCGAGGCGGTAGGCGCGCAGGCGCACCGCGGTCTCGGCGGTGACGTCGAAGCCCTGCGCCGCGAACGCGTAGACCGCGGCGAACAGCTCGCCCTCGGTCACGTCCATGACATCCAGCTCCGGAATGGCGCGGCCGGTGGGCAGCACCTTCTGGTAGGCGACGCCCTCGTGCGACGGGTACAGGGTGCGCAGCGACTCGTGGCGCGCCATCACGTCGGCGATCGCGCCGCGCATGGCGTCGAGATCCAGTGCACCGGTGAGCCGTACGGCCGCCGGGATGTTGTTGGCCGCCGATTCCGGATCGAACCGGTTGAGGAACCACATGCGCTGCTGGGCGAGCGACAGCGGCGGGTACTCGGGGCGGGTGCGGACCGTGAGCGCCTGGCGCACACCGGTTCCCGCGTGCGACTCCACCCGCGCGGCCAGCGCGGCCACGGTCGGGGCCTCGAACAGCACGCGCACACCGATCTCGGCGTTCAGCGCGGCCGACAGGCGGGCGACCACCTGGGTGGCGACCAGCGAGTTGCCGCCCAGTTCGAAGAAGTCGTCGTCCACGCCGACGCGCTCGGGGCCGTTCTCCGTTCCGGAGATGCCCAGCAGGTCGGCGAAGATCTGCGCGATGATCTCCTCGATCGGGGTCGAGGGGGCGCGGAACCGCTTGGCCTCGAACACCGGCGCGGGCAGCGCCTTGCGGTCCAGCTTGCCGGAGGCGTTGACCGGGAAGGCGTCCAGCACCACGAGCGCGGCCGGAACCATGTAGGCGGGCAACGAGGCGCTCAGCGCGGCCTTCACGCCGTCGACGTCGACCGCGGCGTCGGGCTCGCGGACCACGTAACCCACGAGCTGATCGCCCGCGTGCGCGTCGGTGCGGACCACCACGACGGACTGCGCGATGGTCGGCTGCGCCAGCAGCGCCGCCTCGATCTCGCCGAGCTCGATGCGCAGACCGCGCAGCTTCACCTGGAAGTCGGTGCGGCCCAGGTAGTTCAGTTCACCGGCGGCGGTCCAGGAGACCAGGTCGCCGGTGCGGTACATGCGGTCGCCGGAGACGAACGGGTTGGCCACGAAGCGGTCCGCGGACAGGTCCGGGCGGCCCAGGTAACCGCGCGCGAGCTGATCGCCCGCGAGGTAGAGCTCACCCGCGACACCCGGCGCGACCGGGTGCAGACGAGCGTCGAGCACGTAGGTCTCGGTGTTCCACACCGGGCGGCCGATCGGCACGAACACGGTGTCGGCGTCCACGACCTCGTGGTAGGTGACGTCGACGGCCGCCTCGGTCGGGCCGTACAGGTTGTGCAGACGCGCGCCGGTCAGCTCGCGCAGCTTCTGCGCGGTCGGCGCGGGCAGCGCCTCACCGGAGGCGAACACCTGCCGCAGCCGCGGTGCGGTGGTGGCGGAATCGCCGCTGTCGGTGCCGAGGGTGGCGACGAAGACCGACAGCATCGACGGCACGAAGTGCGCCGTGGTGATGCCGGCTTCCGCGATGACGTGGGCCAGGTAGACCGGGTCGCGGTGGCCGTCGGGCTTGGCGACCACCAGGCGCGCACCGGTCTGCAAGGGCCAGAAGAACTCCCACACCGACACGTCGAAGGTGGCCGGGGTCTTCTGCAGCACCGCGTCGTTCGCGTCGATCGGGTACTCGTGCTGCATCCACAGCAGGCGGTTCACGATCGCGCCGTGCTCGACGGCCACACCCTTGGGGCGACCGGTCGAACCGGAGGTGAAGATCACGTAGGCGGTGTGCTCGGGCCGGATCGCCTGTCCCCGTTCGGCATCCGTGATCGGAGCGTCGGAGTAGGCGTCCAGGTTCAGGGTGTCGACTTCCAGCACCGGCACATTGCGGCCGGTCACGAAGTCGTCGCGGCCGGTGGTCAGGATGGCGACCGGGCGCGCGGTGTCGAGCACGTAGTCGATGCGCTCCATCGGCTGGTCCGGGTCCAGCGGCACGTACGCGCCACCGGCCTCCAGCACCGCGTACATGGCCACGACCAGATCCAGCGAACGCCGGATCGCCAGGGCCACCGGCGATTCCGCGGTGACGCCCTGCGCGATGAGCTTGCGGGCCAGCTTGTGCACCCGCGCCGCGAACTCGGCGTAGGACAGACCTGTCCCCTCGAATTCCACGGCAGGCGCATCGGGGCTGGTCAGGGCCTGGGCCTCGAACAGCGAGACCAGCGTGGCGGCCTCGCCCTCCGGCAGCGCGGGCAGCACCGAGGCGAGGTTGAACGACGTGTCGTTCCAGCCGTCCAGCACCTGATCGCGCTCACCGGCGACCAGCAGGTCGATATCGCCGAGCGGCCGATCCGGGTGCGCGACAACGGCTTCCAGGATCAGGTCCAGTCGCCGCGCGAACGCCGCGATGGTGGACTCGTCGAACAGGTCCAGCGCGTAGGAGATCTCGGCCGACATGCCGGCGTGCTCGCCGTGGTCGTCCTGCGCCTCCTGCAGGGTCAGCTGCAGGTCGAACTTGGCCAGGCGGGCGTCGTAGTCGATGCCGTTGACCGAGAGGCCGGGCAGCTCCAGGCTGGCCTGCCGGGTGTTCTGGAAGGTCAGCATGACCTGGAACAGCGGGTGGCGGGCCTGCGAACGCGCCGGGTTGATGACCTCGACCAGGCGCTCGAACGGCACGTCCGCGTGGGCGAAGGCGTGCAGGTCGGTGTCGCGGGACCGGGCCAGCAGGTCGGCGAAGGTCTCCGAGCCGTCCACCTCGGTGCGCAGCACCAGGGTGTTGACGAACATGCCGATCAGGTCGTCGAGGGCGGCCTCACCGCGGCCGTGCACCGGGGTGCCGATCGCGATGTCGGAGGTGCCCGACAGGCGGGCCAGCAGCACCGCCAGCGCCGAGTGCATGACCATGAACAGCGAGGCGTTGTGCCGGCGGCCCAGATCCACCAGCGCCTGCTGGGTTTCGGCGGAGATGGCGAACGGGTAGGTGCCACCCTGGTAGCTGGCCACGGCCGGACGCTGCCGGTCGGAGGGCAGCACCAGCTCGTCGGGCAGATCGGCCAGGGCCTCGGTCCAGTAGCGGATCTGCTTGGAGATCAGCGCGTCCGGATCGTCCTCGGAGCCGAGCACCTCGCGCTGCCACAGCGCGTAATCGGCGTACTGCACCGGCAGTTCCGCCCAGGCCGGAGCCTCCCACGAGGTGCGGGCCGCGTAGGCGACCATCACGTCGCGGGCCAGCGGGCCCATGGACCAGCCGTCGGCGCTGATGTGGTGGACCACCATGCCGAGGATGTACTCGGTGTCGCTGATCTCGAAAAGCGCCGCGTGCAAAGGCACTTCGCCGGTGACGTCGAAGGCCATGGTGGCCAGCTCGACCAGGTGGTCGATCAGATTGGACTCGGTGACCGGCACCGGGGTCAGGTCCGGCACGATTTGCGCGGCGTCGAGCACCCGCTGCACCGGGCCGTGCGTGGTCTCCGGGAAGACGGTGCGCAGCGACTCGTGGCGGTCGATCACGTCGATGACCGCGACCTGCAGCGCCGCGATGTCCAGCTCACCGGACAGCCGGATAGCGACCGGGATGTTGTTGACCGCGGAGGCGGTGTCGAAGCGGTTCAGGAACCACATGCGCTGCTGCGCGAGGGAAAGCGGAACCTCGGCGGGCCGCTCGCGAGCGACCAGCGCCTTGCGGCCGCCGTCGCCGACATGCGATTCCACGCGGGCCGCCAGGGCCTCCACGGTGGCCGCCTCGAACAGCATGCGCACCGGCACGCGGGTGTCCAGGGCGGTGCCCAGGCGGGTCGCCACCTGGGTCGCGATCAGCGAGTTGCCGCCCAGCTCGAAGAAGTCGTCGTCGACGCCGACGCGGGCGATGCCCAGCACCTCGCCGAAGATCTGCGCGATGATCTCCTCGATCGGCGTTGTCGGAGCGCGGAATTCGCGCACCTCGAACCGCGGCGTCGGCAGCGCCTTGCGATCCAGCTTGCCGGAGGCGTTGAGCGGGAACGCGTCGAGCACCATGATCGAGCCCGGCACCATGTACGCGGGCAGGGTGCGCTGCAACGAGGTCTTGACCCCGTCCAGGTCCACCGGCCCGCCGGCCACGATGTAGGCGACCAGCTGATCGCCTGCCACGGTGTCGATGACCAGCACCACGGCCTGCTGCACCTTGGGGTGGTCCAGCAGCGCGGTCTCGATCTCGCCGAGCTCGATGCGCTGACCGCGGAACTTCACCTGGAAGTCGGTGCGGCCGATGTATTCGAGAATGCCGTGGTCGATTCCGCCCGCGGGCGCGGAGCCTGCGGAGCGCCCATGGTTCCAGCGCACCAGGTCGCCGGTGCGGTAGAGCCGCGAACCCGGCTCGCCGTAGGGGTTGGCGACGAAACGCTCGGCGCTCAGGTCCGGGCGGCCGAAGTAGCCGCGCGCCACCTGCACACCGCCGAGGTACAGCTCACCCGGGACGCCCGCGGGCACCGGGCGCAGGCCCTCGTCGAGCACATAGGTCTGCGCGTTCCACACCGGACGGCCGATCGGCACCGAGGTGACCACCGGCGCGTCGATGGCGGCGGCGGTGGCGTGCACGGTGAACTCGGTCGGGCCGTACAGGTTGTGCACGGCCGCGGTGGAGAAGCGGCGGAACGCGGTCACCGTGGCCGGCGGCAGCGCCTCACCGGCGACCAGAACCGCACGCAGGGACAGGCATTCGGACGCCGACGCGGTCGAGGCGAACACGCTCAGCATGGACGGCACGAACGAGGTCATGGTGACCCGGTGGCGTCCGATGACCTCCGAGAGGTACATCGGATCGCGGTGGCCGTCCGGCGCGGCGATGACCTGCTGTGCGCCCACGGCCAGCGAACCGAACAGCTCCCACACCGACACGTCGAAGGTGACCGGCGTCTTCTGCAGGATCACATCGGTGTCGTCGATGCCGTATTCGGCGGTGATCCAGGCGATCTGGTTCAGCACCGCGGCGTGCGGGATGGCCACGCCCTTGGGGCGGCCGGTCGAGCCGGAGGTGAACAGCACGTAGGCGGCATTGTCCGGGCGCAGCGGCGCGAGCCGGTCCGCGTCGGTGACCGGGGCGTCGCCGTACTCGTCGAGATCCAGCGAATCCAGTTGCAGCACCGGGCAATCCGTGGATTCCACGGCGTCGTCGACGGTGGTGAGCAGCACCACCGGCTCGGCGGTGCGCAGCACGTAGTCGGTGCGCTCGGCCGGGTGGTCCGGATCGATCGGCACGTAGCCGCCGCCCGCGGTCAGGGTGGCGTAGATGGCGACCAGCATGTCCACCGAGCGGCGGATGCCCACCGCCACCAGGGACTCCGGGCCCACACCTTCGTCGATGAGCTTGCGCGCCAGGCGATTCACTCGCGCGGAGAACTCGGCGTAGGTCAGCTCCTCGGCGGGGCCGAACATGCTGCCGCTGCGCTCGCCCGGATCGAAGATCAGGGCGGTGGCGTTCGGCCGGATCCGGACCTGCTGCTCGAAAAGATCGAGAACCGTTGCCGCGCCGCGCAGTTCACGCGCGGTGCGGTTCCAGGCGTGCAGGACGGTCTCGCGCTCACCGGCGTCGAGAACGTCGATATCGCGGACCACGGTGTCCGGGGCGGCCACGGCGGTCTCGAGCACGCGCAGATAGCGCTGCCCGAACTCGGCGACGGTCGACGCGTCGAACAGGTCGGTGGCGTAGGACAGGATCACCGACAGCCCGCCGGGCTCGCCGCCCAGACCGCGCTGCTCGGTCAGCGTCCACTGCAGGTCGAACTTGGCGATGTCGACCTCGAGCTCGTCCGCGGAGACGGTTAGGCCGGGCAGCTCCATGGAGCCGTGCGACATCTCCTGGAACGACAGCATGACCTGGAACAGCGGGTGCCGGGCCTGCGAACGGGTCGGGTTGAGCACCTCGACCAGTCGCTCGAACGGGACATCGGTATTGGCGAAGGCCGCCAGGTCGGTCTCCCGGGTGCGGGCCAGGAAATCGGTGAAGCGTTCCGCCCCATCCACTTCCGAGCGCAGCACCAGGGTGTTGACGAACATGCCGATCAGGTCGTCGAGCGCCTGCTCGCCGCGACCGGCGACCGGGGTGCCGATGGCGATGTCGCTGGTGCCCGACAGGCGGGCCAGCAGCACGGCCAGCGCGCTGTGCATGACCATGAACAGCGAGACGCCCTGGGCGCGAGCCAATCCCGCGAGCCGGACATGCAGCTCGGCCGGGATCTCGAAGGTGACGCGGGAGCCGTGGAAGCTCTGCACCGGCGGCCGCGGGCGATCCGCGGGCAGGTCCAGCTGATCCGGCAGCCCGGCCAGCGCCGTCCGCCAGTAGTCGTTCTGGCGCGCGGCCATGGAGTCGGCGTCGGATTCCGAGCCGAGCAGCTCCCGCTGCCAGATGCTGAAGTCCTGGTACTGCACCGGCAGCGGCGCCCACGCGGGCTCCTGCCCGGCGACCCGGGCCAGGTAGGCGGCGGTCATGTCGCGCGAGAGCGGACCGAACGAGAAACCGTCGGCGGCGATGTGGTGCACCACGAACGCGACCGCGAGATCCAGCTCGCTGTCATCGGCGGCGGAGTGGCGGCCGGTCTCGGCGGCGACCCGGTACACCCGCACGCGGATCGGCAGCTGGGTGGAGACGTCGAAGCCCGCGGACGCGAACTGCGCCAGCGCGGTGCGCAATTCGCTCTCGGCGATATCGTGCACCTCGATGCCGAGATCCACCTCGTCCATCGGCAGCACCTGCTGGAAGCCGCCGTCCCCGGACTCGGGGAAGATGGTGCGCAGCGACTCCTGGCGCGCCACCACGTCGGTCAGCGCCAGCTGCAGCGCCTCGATGTCGACCTGACCGCGCAACCGCACCACGAACGGCAGGTTGTAGGTCGGGACATTCGGGTCGAACTGGTTGAGGAACCACATCCGCTGCTGCGCCAGCGACAGCGGCACCCGATCCGGACGCGGCTGCGCCACCAGCGGCGGACGCGAGACATCGGAAGGCCCAGCGGCTTCCACGCGCGCGGCCAGCCCGGCCACGGTCGGGGTCTCGAACAGCGCGCGCACACCCAGGCGGGTGCTGAACGCGGCCGAGATGCGGGCCACCACCTGGGTGGCGACCAGCGAGTTGCCGCCCAGATCGAAGAAGTTGTCGTCCACGCCGACCCGGTCGTGACCGAGCACATCGGCGAACACGCCCGCCACGATCTCCTCGGCGGCGGTGCGCGGGGCCCGGTACCCGGCGGCGTCCACGCTGAACACCGGCTCCGGCAGGGCCTTGCGGTCCAGCTTGCCGGACGTGTTGAGCGGGAACGCCTCCAGCACCATGATCGACGCCGGGACCATGTAGGTCGGCAGCTTCTCGGCGGCGAATCGGGTCAGCTCGGCCGGGTCGATGGACTGGCCCGGCACCGGCACCACATAGGCGACCAGCTGCTGACCGGTGGCGGTGTCCATCACCAGCACGGCGGCCTGGCTCACCGACGGGTGGGCCAGCAGGTCGGTCTCGATCTCGCCGAGCTCGATGCGCTGACCTCGGAACTTCACCTGGAAGTCGGTGCGGCCGATGTACTCCAGCGCACCGGAACCGTTCCAGCGCACCAGGTCACCGGTGCGGTACATGCGCTCGCCGGTGAGCGACAACGGATTCGCGACGAAGCGGTCCGAGGTCAGATCCGGGCGGCCCTTGTAGCCGCGCGCCAGCTGGCGGCCCGCCAGATAGAGCTCACCCGCGGCGCCGATGGCGGCCGGCCGCAGATGCGAATCCAGCACGTAGACTTCGACATTCCACTCGGGCACACCGATCGGCACCGTGACGGTGTCGGCGGCGGTGTTCTCCCAGTAGGTGACCGAGACCGCGGCCTCGGTCGGGCCGTACAGGTTGTGCAGGCCGGCCGAGGTGATCTCGCGGAAGCCCGCGCCGGTCTCCGGCGGCAGCGCCTCACCGATCACGAAGACGTACTTCAGCGTGGCGCACTGGGCGCGGGTGGCGTGCGCGACGAACACCGTCAGCATGGACGGCACGAAGTCGGTGACCGTGACGCCGTGGCGCTCGATCATCTCCGCCACGTACAGCGGATCGCGGTGACCGTCCGGGGTGGCCACGATCAGCTTCGCGCCGACCAGCAACGGCATGAAGTAGCCCCACAGCGATACGTCGAAGGTGGTGGCCGTCTTCTGCAGGTACACATCGTCTTCGGTCATCGGATACTCGTCGAGCATCCACAGTTCCTGGTTGACGATGGCGTGGTGGGTGACCGCGACGCCCTTGGGGCGGCCGGTGGAACCCGAGGTGTAGATGACGTAGGCGGTGTTGTCCGGGCGCAGTGGGGCGCGGCGGTCCGCGTCGGTCACCGGCTCGGCGGAGAACCCGGAGACGTCGAGGGTGTCGATCTCCAAGCGCCGCACGGACTCCGGCAGTTCGAGCTCGTCACGGGCGGTGGTCAGCACACAGACCGGTGCCGCGGACTCGAGGATGTAGGCGGTGCGGTCGGCCGGATGATCGGGGTCGATCGGCACGTACGCGCCACCGGCGCGCAGCACCGCGTGCATGCCCACGACCAGCTCCAGCGAACGCCGCATGCCCAGGGCGACCAGCGATTCCGGGCCGACGCCGTCCTCGATCAGGAAGCGGGCCAGGCGGTTGACCCGCTCGCCGAACTCGGCGTAGGTGAGCTGCTCGCCCTCGAACTCGACGGCCACATTGTCCGGGGTCAGCGGAATCTGCTTGTCCAGCAACGCGGGCAGCGTGGTGACCGGCACCTCGTGCGCGGCGGAGTTCCACTCCACCAGGGTGCGGGTGCGCTCGGCCGCGGTGGTGATGGGCAGGCCCCAGACCGGCTGCTCCGCCTCGGCCGCCAGGAAGCGGTCGAAGAACTCCAGGAAACGCGCGTGGTGGCTGCGGGTCTCGTGGTCGGAGTACAGGTTGGGGTTGGTCTCGAAGTCGATGTGGTTCCGGGTGCCCTTCACCGACTGGTAGAAGTTGACGCCCAGGTCCTCGATGGAACCGGTGGACAGCACGCTGTACTCGCCGGTGATGTCGCCGAGCACGACCTCGTTGTGGAACAACATGATGTTGACCCAAGGGCCGAAGAACTGCGAGCCGACCTCGCCCCCGGAGAAGTCACCGGAGGAGCTGTCGCGCTTGATGTCCTCGGCGCGGTAGCGCTGGTGGCGCAGGGCGCCCGAGACGGCCACCGTCACCTGCGCGAGCAGATCGGTCACCGTCGAGTCGTGGCCGACCTGCAGGCGCAGCGGCACGATGTTCGAGGCCGCGCCACCGGAGCGGCGCATGATCGCGGTGGTGCGCGCGGTCACCGGGAGGCTCAGGACGACGTCCTGGCTGCCGGTCCACTGCGCGAGGTAGGCGGCGAAACCGGCGATCAGCAGTCCCGCGGGCGAGGACTCGTGGCGGGCCACGGCCTGATCCAGCAGCGAGGTCTGGCCCTCGGTGAGCGCGGCCGTGGCGATCCGGTTGATCGCGGCCGGCGGCGCGGAACGTCCGGCCAGGCTGGTGCCGTCCTCGACCCCGGCGATCCGCTCGGCCCAGTACTCCTTGTCGGACTTGAAGCGGCTCGAGTCGCGGTAGGCGAACTCCTGCTCGACCAGGGTGGGCAGGTCGGTCAGCTTGTGGGGCGGGGGCTCGACGTCATTGACGAACGCGGTGTAGACCTCGGCGACCCGGGTCATGTAGGTCACCGCGCCGAGACCGTCCAGCACGATGTGGTGGATGCGCGCATACCAGTAGTAATGGCCGTCGGCCAGTTTCAGCATGCAGGTGCGGATGAGGCGGTCGCGGGTGAGCTCCAGGGGCGCGCTGTAGTCGGCGCGCATCCAGGCGTGGGCCGCGGCGGCCGGATCGGCCTCGGCGCTCAGATCGACGTGGTAGATGGTGCGGTCCAGCGAGTGGTCCACCATCTGCATGGGCTCGCCGTCACGCTCGACGATGCGCAGGAAGCCGGAACCGAACTCCTCCGAGCCGCGCACCATGGCGGCCTCGAGCAGCGCCATGTCGAGTTCCCCGCGCAGCTCCACGAACTGGGCGATATTGATCGGAACCTGCGGGTCCAGGTGCTGGGCATACCAGATGCCGAGCTGCGCCGGCGACAGCGGGAAAAGTTCGCCCGATCCCGGTGCGATTTCGCTGCCAGCTTCGCCGATGCCGCCGAAATCCAGCCGGTCCAACCCAAACCTCGCTTCCGGAACACCACGACCGCAGCGTTCCCCGCCGAAAAACCCGAACAGGACGCCACCGCTGCTGTGAGCGTGGCGTCCGGCGTTCGGGGCTTACTTCACCGTATTGAGACTCCCTGGGAGGTATCCCCCCAGCTGGCCGATCTTGTTACATGGGCGCGACCACACCCCCCGGCCATTGCCGGGTCGAAGACGCAATCTTGGTGACGGACACTCGGTCCAATCTACCGTCAGCGTGCAAGCCACAACCAGAAAGGGCCATAGCCGTCGGCTATCGTCCCATTTCGCTGTTTCACCCAGTGATATGCGACCTATCGCGACCAGGGTCGTACAAGTGGGACTGGGCACAACCGATACTTTCGGCCAGCGCCGGACCCACCAGGATGACCGCCGCCTGCCGCAATCCGGCCGCCTCCACCCGATCCGCGATATCGGTCAGGGTGCCCCGGAGAATCCGCTGCTCGGGCTGGGTCGCGCGGTAGACCACGACCACCGGGCAGGCACTGCCGTAGTCGGCGGTCAGCTCCTGCGCGAGAGTGTGGATCCGGGTGATGGCCAGGTGCAGCACCAGCGTGGCCCGGGTGCGGGCGAAGTTGGCCAGAGCCTCCGAATCGGGCATAGCCGTCGAGCGCGCGTGTGTCCGAGTCAACACCACCGACTGCACCTGTTCGGGCACAGTCAGTTCCGCCCCGAGCAAGGCCGCGGCGGCCGCGTACGCGGGGACCCCGGGCGTCACGTCCCACGGAATCCCCAGCGCATCGAGGCGTCGCTTCTGTTCGGTGAGGGCCGAATAGAGGGAGGGGTCGCCCGAGCACAGCCGCGCGACATCCTTGCCCTCGGCGTGCGCCCGCGCGCAGTGCGCCACGATCTCGTCCAGATCCAGCTTCTGCGTATCGATCAGCTCGGCGTCGGGCGCGCAGTACGCCAGCACTCCCGGGTCCAGATAGGTCCCCGCGAACAGGCACACCGGGGATCGGCGCAGCAGTTCGACCGCACGCACGGTCAGCAGATCCGCCGCCCCGGGCCCGGCCCCGATGAAGTGCACTGTCATCGGGCGAGTCTCGCACACCCGCTCAGGCGAACCGTCCGACCGCCACCAGCACCGCCACCACGAACAGCACCACGTTCGACAGCGACCGCCCGTACTCCCCGCGCCGCACGTGGGTCACGAATCCCCCGACCATCACCAGGGCCAGCCCCACCGCGGCGACCGGCGTCAGCACCTTCGCGATCCCCGTGGCCCACGGCAGCACCACCCCCAGGCCGCCCAGGATCTCCACGATCCCGATCCCCCGCACCGCGTTCTGCGACAGGTCGTCCACCCACGGCATCCCGCCGCGCAGCTTGTCCTTCTCGATCGCCGCCTTCACGACGCCCCCGAGCACGAACGACACCGCGAGCACGATCTGCCCGATCCACAGCCAGGTGTTCATTGGTCCTTCTCCTTGTCGTACATCCAGCTCGCGGCAACGGAATCCGCGACCTGGTCGATCAGCGCCCGATCCCCCTGCCCGCCGAGCATGGTGAGCCAGAGGAAGACCGGTCCCGCGAATTGCGCGTGCGCCCAATCCAAGTCGGGCAGCCCGGCCAGATCCCCGCGTTCGACCGCCCGCTCGGCGACCGCCCGGATGAGCGCGCGCTCGGGCAGCAGGCAGACGTCCTCGAACACGGTCTGCAAGGTTCCGTCGCGCATCAGATCCGCCATGAGCTCGGGCAGCACCGCCCGCACCCTCGGATTGCCCATGCGCTCGACGAAGTCGGCCGCGACCTCGCGCAGATCACCGTGCAGACCGCCGGTATCGCGATACTCGCGCGGCCGCAGGTCCCCGATCAGATGATGCAGTGCGAGCGCGGCTTTCGACGGCCAACGCCGATACAGCGCGGCCTTGCCCACCCCGGCCCGCGTCGCCACGTCCTGCACATAACGGAACTCACGGTTCCGCAATCGGAGGTTTCAGCCGCTGACCTTGAAATCGGCGAGCACCCTGGTGGGGAAGAGCCGGACGACGAGCTCCCCGGGGACGCCGTTCCGCTTCCCGAACTCCTCGGCGCGGTCCGCGCCCATGTAGCGGGCGGCGATATCGGTGGCGGTGCGGATCAGGTCGCCGGGATCCTCGGACACCTCGGTCACGCCCTGCACCTGGACGAAAGAGTATGGGGGCTCGGCTATGTCGACACAGAGAGTGACGCGGCCGTCACGCAGGATCGAGCGACCCTTGGCGGTGGCCTTGCCGGTATTGAAGACGATGACGTCGCCGTCGAGGACGAACCAGATCGGGGCGACCAGGGGGCGGCCGTCGGCGGCCACGAAGGCCAGCTTGCCGGTGCGGGTGCCCGCGCTCAGAAACTCGCGTACTCGGGAATCGGAGAGTGAGGCCATAGCGGACACCGTACGACGCTCAGCCGTGCGTGCCCCGGAGGCGGGCGATCTGGGTTTTGCTGAGCTCCTGAGCCTTTCGCATATGCAGGATGATCGCCTCGAGTTCGGCGTCGGTGTGATCGTTCAGCATGGCCTCCCACCCCTCGCCCAGGTCGTCCCAGGTCGCGGTGATGCGGGCGACCGCTTCGGGGACCGGGGTGACCAGCACGCGGCGGCGGTCCTCGGGATCGGCTTCGCGGGTGACATAGCCGCCGCGTTCCATGCGGTCGACCAGACGAGTGGCGGAGCCGGTGGTCAAGCCCGTCATGTCGGCGATCTGCTTGACCGTCAGCGGCTGCGATTCCGCGGTGAGCAGGCTCAGGCATTGCAGGTCGGTGGGATGCAGTCCGAGCTTGTCCGCGATGGCCTGGTTGAACAGCGTGTACGCGGCCATGTACCGGCGCGATTCGCCGGAGAGCTCGTCGTACAACGCCCGGCGGCGCTGGGATGTCATCCGGATCACACTCCTGAATAGCTGCGCGGCGCAGCAATATTGGCTAGATTGCTGCGTGACGCAGTTAATGCGTCACGCAGCAGATACTACCTTGTGGAGGAACCATGCTCACCATCGCGGTCACCGGAGCCACCGGCGCCCAGGGCGGAGCCACCGCCCGCGCCCTGCTCGATCGGGGCCACCACGTCCGTGCCCTCACCCGTTTCCCCGACTCCCCCGCCGCCGAGCAGTTGCGCGCGCTCGGCGCGGAGATCCGCCGGGCCGACTTCGACGATCGCGCATCGCTGGATGCCGCGTTCGCCGGGGCGGATTCGCTGTTCGCGGTCACCACCCCGTTCGACACCGACACCACCGTCGAGGTCCGGCACGGCGAGAACCTCGTCGAGGCCGCCGTCGCCGCTCACCTCGGCCACCTCGTCTTCACCTCCGTCGCGCACGCCGACCGCGAAACCGGTGTGCCGCACTACGAGAGCAAATTCGCGATCGAACGCCGACTGTCCGCCTCGGGCGTGCCCTGGACCGTCATCGCTCCGGCCGCCTTCATGGACAACTACGCCACCGGCTGGACCCTGGACGGCCTGCGCGAGCAGACCTTCTCCTGGCCCATGCCCGCCGAGCAGCCGTTGACCCTCATCAGCGCCACCGATATCGGCGCCTTCGCCGCCCTCGCCCTGGACCGCCGCGCCGAATTCGCCGGTCGCCGTATCGATATCGCCGCGGACGAGCTCACGCCCGCGCAGATCGCCGCGACCCTGGCCGCCGCCATCGACGCGCCGATCGCGCACCGGGAGGTCCCGCTCGCGTACGTGCGCTCCCGTTCCACCGATCTGGCCGCCATGTTCGAGTACTTCTCGACCGTCGGCCTGGATGTCGATGTCGCCGGTCTGCGCCGCGACTACCCCGAGATCGCCTGGCATTCCTTCGCCGACTGGGCCTCGGCCCAGGATTGGCCCGCGCTGCTGGCCGCCGCGCCTGCCGCCCACTGAGTTCGGCTGTTCCGCGCGGTCAGATCGCTCCGCGCTCGCGGGCCCTGGCCACGGCGGAGGTTCGGGATTTCACGCCGAGCTTCGAATAGATGTGGACCAGGTGGGATTTGACGGTGGTCTCGGAGAGGAAGAGGCGTTTGCCGATCTCGCGGTTGGAGTGGCCGTCGGCGACCAGGCGCAGCACCTCGATCTCGCGGGGGCTCAGCGTGGTGTCGGGTTTGCGGACCCGGGTCATCAGGCGGGAGGCGACCGACGGGGAGAGGACGCTCTCGCCTTCGGCGGCGGAGCGGACGGCGGCGAGGAGTTCGGCGGGCGGGGTGTCCTTGAGGATGTAGCCGACCGCGCCCGCCTCGATGGCGCCGAGAATGTCGGCGTCGGTGTCGTAGTTGGTGACCACCAGGACATTCGGCGGGTTCGCGAGGCCGCGCAGGGCGGCGGTGGCGTCGGCGCCGGACTTGCCGGGGCCGAAGCGGAGGTCCATCAGGACCAGGTCGACCTGGGTGGTGGAACAGAAGGCCACCGAATCCTCGGCGGTGGCGACCTCCCCCACGACTTCGATGTCGTCGGAATCGGTTTCGGCGACGCTGGAGTCGAGGAGCGCGCGCAGGCCCGCGCGGACGATGGCGTGGTCGTCGGCGAGGAGGATGCGGATCATTGGTCCTCCAGGGGGAAGTAGACGGTGACCGCGGTGTGGCCGGGTTCGGATTCGACATCCATGGTGCCGCCCTGCTGCTCCACCCGATTGCGCATGGCGTTCAAACCGAAGCTGCCCGAAGGGGATTCGGCCAGTACGGCCGGATCGATGCCCACCCCGTCATCGACCACGTCGAGGTGCACGGCGTCATCGCCGTAGGTGAGGGTGACCCGCATCCGCTGAGCCTGCGCGTGCCGCACCACATTCGACACCGCGCCCTGCGCGATGCGGACCAGCGCGGCCTCGATCGGCATGGGCAGCGCCTGCGGATCGCCCTCGACGAGCACCTGCGCGTCCAGTCCGGGTGCGGCGGCCCGCTCCGCGATCCGGGTGAGCGCGCCCGCGAGGGACTGACCCTCCAGCGCGGCCGGCGTGAGTTCGGCGATGAGATGGCGGGTTTCGACGAGACTGTCGGCGGCGGTCTCCCGGGCCAGCCGAATCCGTTCCAGCGCCGGATGATCGGGGGCGGCCCGCTCGACCGCGTGCAGCAGCAGCTGAATACTGCTGAGCCCCTGCGCGACGGTGTCGTGGATCTCCTGCGCCAGCCGCTCGCGTTCGGCCATCTTTCCCGCGGTGCGTTCCTGTTCGGCGAGAGTCTCTCGGGTGGCGAGCAATTCGTCGATGAGCCGCTGCCGTTCCGCGGCCTCCCGGAACAGGGCTTCGTAGCCGAGCCCGATGGCGACCGCGACCAGCGCGCCCAGCAGCGGGCCGATCACACCGGCGACCGTCCACCCGCGGTGCGCGGCGAACCCGACGACGGCGACCACGGTCGCGGCGATCACCGCCACCACGCCCCAATAGCGCGGCAGCAGATGCAGATAGAGGAAGAAGAGCCCGAAGACCAGGTAGACGGCCAAGGGGGCGACGAGAACGAGTGCCAGCCAGAGCAGCGTCAGCACTCCCAGCCACACCCGCGCGCCGACCAGGTTGCGCCGGTACCGGCCACCGATGAAATAGACCCCCAGGAAGACCCCGGCCAGCACCACCACCAGTACCCGATGCGCTCCGGAGAAGACCTCCTGCACCGCCACCACGACGGTCAACGCCACGACCAGCACATGCAGCCCGAGCTGCAGGGCGGAGAAGACGGGAGTCAGGGGGGACCGGTGCACGCGACCAGCTTATGCCCGGCAATTACCCGGGCATCCATCGAAAGTAGGAAACGCCGCCCTGCCGTTGGCGGACCGGGATTCGTTCCGCGGCGCGATGGCCGGAACGCCTTTCCCGGAGAGGGTGTAAGTATGTTCGTCGCATTCAGAGATCTGCGGGCGGCCCGCGGCCGCTTCCTCCTGATTACCCTGGTGGTCACGCTGGTCGCGCTGCTGGTCAGCTTTCTCAGCGGTCTCACGGCCGGTCTGGCGCACCAGAACATCTCCGCCATCGAATCGCTGAAGACCGACACCGTCGTCTTCTCCGACACCGGCTCCACCCCCTCCTTCGACGCCTCCACGCTGAGCACCGAACAGGTGCAGACCTGGGAGCGCGCGGGCGGCACCGTCGACCCGATCGGCATCAGCCGCACCCGCGCCACCGTCAACGGCGTGTCCCCGACCCAGGTCGCGCTGTTCGGCGTACAGGGCACCCCCTTTGGCAAGCGCACAGCTACCGAGCCGGGCGCGGTGATCCTGTCCAAGGCGGCCGCCAAGAACCTCGACGCGAAGACCGGCGACACGGTCGAGCTGGGGTCGGCACGCTACAGCGTGGCGGGCGTGACCGACGACGACTGGTACGCGCACACCCCGGTGGTGTGGATGACCCTGTCGGACTGGCAGGCGCTGAACCCGCATTCGGGCGCGGCCACCATCCTCGCGGTGTCGGGGGTGAGCGAACAGCAGGCTCTCGACGCCAGCGCCCACACCACCACGACGAGCACCGAGGACTCGCTGTCGGCCATGGCCTCCTACCAGGCCGAGAACGGCTCGCTGACGCTGATGACCGTCATGCTGTTCGCCATCTCGGCGCTCGTGATCGGCGCGTTCTTCACGGTGTGGACCGTGCAGCGGCAGCCCGACATCGCGACCCTGAAGGCCCTGGGCGCGACCACCGGATCGCTGATCCGGGATGCCCTGAGCCAGGCCCTGATCGTGCTGCTGCTCGGTGTCGGCGTGGGTGTCGGAATCACGGTCGTGGCCGGACTGTTCATGGGCGGCGCGGTGCCGTTCATCCTCAGCGCGAGCACCACGCTCTTCCCCGCGGCCGCCCTGATCGCGCTCGGCCTGCTGGGCGCCGCGTTCGCGCTGCGCTTCCTCGTCACCACCGATCCGCTGACCGCGCTCAACCAGGCCCGCTGATGACCACAATCCCCTTGTCTCCCAGGAGCATCGCGATGACCAACACACTGACCGTCTCCGACCTCACCCTCACCTTTCCGGACGGCGCGGACCGCATCACCGCGCTCGACCACGTGAACCTGCGCGTGGGTGGTGGCGAGATCGCCGCCATCACAGGGCCGTCGGGGTCCGGCAAGTCCACGCTGCTGGCCACGGTGTCGACGCTGCTGCGGCCGGACTCGGGACGGGTCGAACTCGAAACCGCCTCGGGGACCCTCGATCTCGCCGAGCTGAGCCGCCGCGATGCCGCGACCATGCGCCGGAACTCGATCGGGATCGTGTTCCAGCAGTCCAATCTGATTCCCGCGCTGACCACCATCGAGCAGCTCGAGGCGATGGTGCATCTGGGGCAGAGCTGGTTCGTTTCGCCCGGCAAGCGGCGTGAGGTTCGGGCGCGGGCGCGGGATCTGCTGCACGCGGTGGGGTTGAGCGGCCACGAGAACAAGCGGCCCGCTCAGCTCTCGGGCGGGCAGCGGCAGCGCGTCAATATCGCCCGGGCACTGATGAATGATCCGTCGCTGCTGGTTATCGATGAACCGACCAGTGCGTTGGATCAGGAGCGTGGCGCCGCGATCATCGATCTGATCGTCGGGATCGTGCGCGAGCACGGTGCGTCCACCCTTCTCGTCACGCACGATCTTTCGCATCTGGATCAGATGGATAGCGTTTACCAGATGGTGGATGGTGTTCTTACACAGCGGAAATCAGCAATCGCCGCATGAATGATCGGGGGGTCGTCACAGTGATGCCGCCCGCCCCGCGCGATCACGGATCTTCCGCATCTCCTCCACCAACTCGGCCGGACCATGCACCCTGATCTCGACCCCCAACTGCAGCAAGCGATGCGCCACCCACTCCGGCAGATCGTCTCGCCGCATATCCAGTGCACAAGCCTCCGGCCCGCGCGCCACGATATCGCCCGGCCCCTCCCCCAGCCGGCCGATCACCGCCGCGGCCGGAGCGGCGATGTCCACCTGGAAGTGCAATGACGGCGTACCCCAGTCGGTTCGATCCCCGGTGACATACGCGGCGGGGTCGGCGGCGGGAAGCTCTCGGGGCACGAACCGAGCGCCTGTGGCGAGCACCCGGCTGACCCGGTCGGCTCGAAAGCTCCGCCAGTCGCCGCGGTCGAGATCGAACCCGACCAGGTACCAGCGGTGCCGATAGGGCACGAGGCCGACCGGCTCGACATTGCGACGGGTCTCCGCACCATCCGCCGCCTCGTAGGCGAAACGGACGCGTTCGGTATTGGAGATGGCGGCCGCGAGTGCGGTGAGCAGTTCCGGGTCCACGGTATTCGCGCCCGCGCCCGGGGCGATGGTGGCGGCGCCCAGCACCCGCACTCGGCGGCGCAGCTTCGCGGGCAGGACCTGTTCGAGTTTGGCGAGCGCACGGACCGAGGCCTCCTCGATTCCGGAGATGGCGGATCCCGCGGCGCCACGCAGGCCGACGGCGATGGCCACGGCCTCGTCGTCGTCGAGGAGCAGCGGCGGCATGGCGGCACCGGCCACCAGGCGATAGCCGCCGGTCGCCCCCATGGTGGCCTCGACCGGGTAGCCGAGGTCGCGGAGTCGGTCGATATCGCGGCGCACCGTGCGGTCGGTGACGCCCAAGCGGTCCGCCAGTTCGCTGCCGGGCCATTCGCGCGGGGTCTGCAGGAGGGACAGCAAACGAAGCAGCCGCGCCGACGTATCGCTCATGAATTCCATCCTGCGCTCGAAGTAGGACAAGAATAGTCCTACATCCTTCGTAATTTGGTCGGTGAACCGCTGACCGAAGACCACGAGGAGCCATGATGACCAGCGCCGACATCCGCCCGTTCCGCATCGCCGTGCCGCAGTCCGAGCTCGACGACCTCCACGACCGCCTGGCACGGGCCCGGTGGAGCGGGCAGCTGCCCGGGCAGGGCTGGGAGCGTGGTGTGCCGGTGGATTATCTGCGCGAGCTGGCCGAGTACTGGCGCACCGAATTCGACTGGCGTGCACAGGAAGCGGCACTCGATGAATTCCCGCAGTTCCGGACCGAGATCGATGGGCTGGATGTGCATTTCCTGCATGCGCGTTCCGAGGATCCGGAGGCCGTGCCGCTGATTCTCACGCACGGGTGGCCGAACAGTTTCGTGGAGTTCACGAAAACCATTCCGCTGCTGACGAATCCCCGGGCGCACGGCATGGAATCGACGCAGGCGTTCCATGTGGTGATTCCGTCGGTACCCGGGTTCGGGTTCTCCGAGGGGCCGCGCGAGCCGGGGATGAAGCCGCGCCGGGTCGCCCGCATGTGGGTGGAGCTGATGGCGCGCCTCGGTTACGACCGGTACGGCGCGCAGGGCGGGGATCTGGGCGCGTACGTGGTGCAGGAGATGGCGATCGCCGATCCGGATCATCTGATCGGCGTGCACATCGACGGCGGTATCGGGATGCCGACCGCGGCGGATGTGCCCACCATGACGGCCGAGGAGCGCGCCGAATGGGATCTCATGCAGAAGTGGCAGTCCGGGGTGAACCACCATGTGCTGTTGCGGCAGGCGCCCCAGACCTTCGCGCACGGGTGGACCGATTCGCCGGTCGGGCTGCTGGGCTGGCTGGTGCACAAGTTCACCGAGTTCTCGCCGCTGGCGGACCACCTCGAGCAGGCGGTGGACCGCGACCAGCTGCTGGCCAACGCGAGCGTCTTCTGGTTCACCAACACCGCCGCCACCTCGTCGTGGCCCATGTACAACGGCCTCGGCGACGACGGATTCGCCTGGCCGGCGGGCCAGAAACTGGTCCCGATCGGCGTGTATTCCGGCGGTTCGCCGCTCATGCGCCGCCTCGCGGAACGCGACAACACCATCGCGTACTGGCCCGAGGGCAATACCGGTAACCATTTCCTCGCCATGGACGTGCCCCGGGCGCACACGGCCGATATCCAGACCTTCTTCGACCTCGTGTCACGGCAGCGTTAGCGGACCGGACGGTCCCGAAAGACGTAGGGTGCTCGTCATGGCGAGGACCAAGGAGTTCGACCCCGGCACCGCCTTGCGCCGCGCTCTCGAATTGTTCTGGGAGCACGGCTACGAGGCGACGTCGATGGCGGATCTGGTTGAGCATCTTGGGATTGCCAAGGCGAGCATCTACGGCACCTTCGGCGGTAAGCGCGACCTCTATCTGAAGGCCCTGCGGCGCTATCTCGAGACCACCGATCCGGCCATCATGGCGGAGCTGTCGCAGCCGGGTCCGGTACTGCCCGCGGTGCGCGGTCTGGTCGAGCGGTTCGTGCGCGAAGCCTCCAGTCCCGATTCGCATCTGGGTTGCATGGTGGTGAACAGCGCGGTCGAACGGGCTCGCACCGACGAGGCGGTGGCGCGGCTGGTGGAGTCGAGCTGGGCACACCTGGAAACGACGCTGACTTCGGCGTTGCTGCGGGCTCGCGCGCAGGGGGAACTGGCCGCGGATTCGGATCCGCGTTCACTTGCCCGATTCCTCCTGGTTTTCCTCCAGGGTGTCCGAGTTCTCGAGCGAACGCCGGATTCCGCTGCGCGCCTGCGTGATGCCGCGCGGACGGCTGTATCCGTGCTCGGCTGAACGGATTTCCGATTCATCCACAGTTTTCACGACCGGCCGGATTCGAGACTGATCGTTCCACATAGGACAGCTCACCGATTGATCTCCGGTTATGGCGAGGTTCCCCTAGCGGAATGGCAGTGGGCTGTTGAACCGGCAGACACGTCCCTGTCATCTGCGCTGACTACTGTGCTTGGAATTCGCAGGTAGCGGTGTTAGGAGCAGTAGCGATGAGGGACACACTGCCATCCAAGAACCAAGTCCTTCAGGCTTGCCGTGGGACAGGTTTTCCCGGACATCCACTATTGCGCGCCGCGCACGATCTGACCGGACTTCACGAGAGTCTGCTCAGTGCCCGGCCGGAGCAGCTCACCGAACTCGACACGCGCCGTTCGAATTTGGTGCACGAGATCGACTGCTGGGTGACAGCGCAATTGCCGCCGTCGCACGGCGCGGCCCGCGTGCACACCGAGACGCTCGGCGCGGTCATCGACCGGCTGGCCCGGCTCACCGCCGCCGCCTATGCCGCCTTGGCGCGCGAATCCGGCCGGGATCTCACCGTGGCCTGGGAGCACCTGGCCGAATTGGCCGTCGGCTACGAGGATTTGGCGTCGGAGGTGTGCACCGGGCGGCGACGCCTGCCCGGCGCACACTGAGAAACTCCGCTCGTCCTGCGGGCTTCCGGTTATCCGCGCGGCTTCTGGGCGGCGTACCACTCGAGCAGCTCGGGCACGTCCACGGCGGTGGGGGCCACCACGGTGGCGGCTTCCGCGCCCTGGAAGAGCTTCTTGATCGGCACTTCCAGCTTCTTGCCGGTGCGGGTGTGCGGAATGCCGGGGGCGGCGATGATTTCGTCGGGGACATGCCGCGGGGACACCTCCGCGCGAATGGTCGCATTGATCCGGCCGCGCAATTCGTCGGTCAATTCGACGCCGGGGGTGAGCACCACGAACAAGGGCATCCAATAGCCGCCGTCCGGTTGTTCGGCACCGATGACCAGCGCTTCGGCGATCTCCGGAATACGTTCCACCGCCTGGTAGATGTCTGCGCTGCCCATGCGGATGCCCTGCCGGTTCAGGGTGGAATCCGAGCGCCCGTGCACGACGATGCTGCCGTGGCCGGTGATGGTGATCCAGTCGCCGTGCCGCCAGACGCCGGGGAACATCTCGAAGTACGCGTCGCGGTAGCGGGAGCCGTCGGCGTCGTTCCAGAACGACACCGGCATGGACGGCATCGGCTTGGTGATGACCAGCTCGCCGACCTCGTCCCGAACCGGATTGCCCTGTTCGTCCCAGGCGTCCAGGGCCACGCCGAGATACGGGGCCGACAGTTCGCCCGGCCACACCGGCACGGTGCGGACGCCGCCGATGAACGCCGACACCACGTCGGTGCCGCCGCTGATCGAGGCCACCGGCACCCGCTCGCCGACATTGTCGCGCAGCCACAGTGAGGAGGACGGCGGCAGCGACGAGCCGGTGATGCCGACCAGCCGCAGCGCGGACAGGTCGTGGTCGCTGCGCGGCACGGATCCGGCCTTGGCGCAGGCCAGCACATAGCCGGGGCTGGTGCCGAGGACGGTGGCGCGGGTGCGGGCGGCCAGCTGCCACAGCGCGTCCGGGGTGGGCGCGGCCGGGCTGCCGTCGTAGCAGACGATGGTGGCGCCGACCAGCAGTCCGGCGACCTGGAAGTTCCACATCATCCAGCTGGGACTGGTGTACCAGAAGAACGTGTCGTCGGGCCCGATATCGGATTGCAGGGCAACGGCTTTCAGATGCTCCAGCAGCACGCCGCCGTGTCCGTGCACGATGCCCTTGGGCTTGCCGGTGGTGCCCGAGGAGTACAGCACCCACAGCGGGTGCGCGAAGTCCACGGCTTCGATGTCGAAGTCCACGTCCGCGTCGCCCGGGTCGACGTTCTCCCAGGTGATCGCGTCCGGCACGGCCGCGCCGATGCGCGACACCACGACGGTCCCGGCCAGCGAGGGCAGGCCCGCGCGCAGCGCCGCGATATCGGCGGTCTTGTCGTGCACCTTGCCGCCGAAGCGGTACCCGTCGGCCGTGACCAGCACCTTCGGCTCGAGCTGGCCGAGCCGGTCGAGGGCGGCCTGCGCGGAATAGTCCTGGCCGCAAGCGCTCCAGATGGCTCCGATGCCGGCCGTGGCCAGAAACGCGATGACGGCTTCGGCGATGTTCGGCAGGTACCCGGCGACCCGGTCGCCGGGGCCGACGCCCAGTTCGCGCAGAGTGCGCGCGAACGCCGCGGCGGTGGCGACCAGCGCGGCCCAGGAGATCTCGGTGATCTCACCGGTCTCGTCGACCGACAGGATCGCGGGCCGGTCGTCACGAACCTGCCGCAGCACCTGCTCGACATAGTTCAGCCGCGCTCCCGGGAACCACTGCGCGCCCGGCATGTCCACGGAGCCGAGCACCTCGCCGGCCCGCTCGCCGAGGTCGAAGTAGTCCCAGAGCGCGCCCCAGAACCCTTCCAGGTCGTCGATCGACCACTGCCACAACGCCTGATAGTCCGGGAAGGACTGTCCCGTGCGCTTCTCGACGAACAGCGCGAAACTGGTCACCTGGGCCTCGGCGAGATCGTCGTCGCTCGGCACCCACTGTGGTTCCACCGCCATACCTCCTACGACGCGTATCCCGCGCTGCCGGCCGCGTCGGCCCGCTGCACGATGCGCTCGGCGTGCCGGATGACCGGCATATCCACCATGCGCCCTTCGAAGGTGAAGACACCCCGATGGTTGGGTGCTTCCACCAAAAGCCTTTGCGCCCAGTCGACCTCCGTGGCGGCGGGCGCGTAGGCGGTCCTGATGACCGGCAGCTGACTGGGGTGGATGGCCACCTTGGCGTCGAAGCCGATGGCCACCGCGTCCTCGGACTCGGCACCCAGCCCGGTCAGATCCGGAATGTCGAGATACACCGAGTCCAGCGCGAACTTGCCGTACGCCTTGGCCGCCAGCAACGACTGCGACCGCACGTGCCGGGCCACATCCCGGTAGCCGCCGTCCGCGTGCCGGCTGGAATTGCCGCCGAGCGCGGCGACCAGGTCCTCCGCGCCCCACATGACGCCGATGGCATTGCGCACCATGACCGCCCGGCCGACGGCGAGCGCGCCCAGCGGCGATTCGATGAGCGCGATCACCTCGTAGTCGGCGAGCCGCGTGATCTGCTCGGCCGATTCGCATTTGGGCAGCATGATGCGGCGGTATTCGGTACGCACCAGGGCGTCCAGGTCGAGCATGTGCTCGAGGGTGCCCGCGGCGTTGACGCGGACGACGGTGCGCTCCGGATCCAGCGGGTTGGCGATCAGCGCCTCACGAGCGGACGCCTTGTCGGCCTCGGCGACGCCGTCCTCGAGGTCGATGATGACGACGTCGGCGGCGGCCAGGGCCTTGCCGTACCGCTCGGGCCGGTCCGCTGGGCAGAAAAGCCACGCGGGACCGGGCATTTCCCAACTCATGCGGGTTCTCCCTGCGTGCTGGACAGTGGATTGCGTCTGACGAGGGTCTTGCGGACGGCGGTGGCCACGATCTCACCGTGCTGATTGCGTCCGGTGTGCGCGAAGGTCACGATGCCCTCGCCCGGACGGCTCTTGGATTCCCGCAGGTCGGTCACCACGGTCTCCGCATACAGCGTGTCCCCGTGGAAGAGCGGCTTGGGAAAGGCGATGTCGGAGAACCCGAGGTTGGCCACGATGGTGCCCTGGGTCAGCTGCGCGACCGACAGACCCACCAGCGTGGACAGCGTGAACATGGAGTTCACCAGCCGCTGGTGGAACGGCGGCAGCGCATCGGAGAACGCGGCGTCCAGGTGCAGGGCCTGGGTGTTCATGGTCAGCGTCGTGAACAGCACATTGTCGGCCTCGGTGATGGTTCGACCCGGCCGGTGCTCATAGACCACACCGATCTCGAACTCGTCGAACCACAGACCGCGCTGGACGACCCGCTTCACCTCGGTCACAGGCCGAGCTCCCGACCGATCAGCATCAACTGCACCTCCGTGGTGCCCTCACCGATTTCCAGGATCTTGCTGTCGCGATAGTGCCGGGCCACAGCATATTCGTTCATGAACCCGTAGCCGCCGAAGATCTGCGTGGCGTCGCGGGCATTGTCCATGGCGGCCTCGCTGGCGACCAGCTTGGCGATGGCGGCCTGCTTCTTGAACGGCTTGCCGGACAGCATGAGCGCGGCCGCGTCGTAGTAGGCGGTGCGGGCCATGTGGGCGCGCGTCTCCATGCGGGCGATCTTGAAGGCGATGGCCTGGTTGCTGCCGATCGGGCGGCCGAAGGCCTCGCGCTCCTTGGCGTAGCGGACGCTCTCGTCCACGCAGCCCTGGGCCGCGCCGACCGACAGCGCGGCGATGGCGATCCGGCCCTCGTCGAGGATGCGCAGGAAGTTGGCGTAGCCGCGGCCGCGCTCGCCGAGCAGGTTCTCCTCCGGCACCCGGACGTCGACGAAGCTGAGCGGGTGGGTGTCGGAGGCGTTCCAGCCGACCTTGTTGTAGGCGGGCTCGGCGGTGAAGCCCGGGGTGTCGGCGGGAACGATGATCGTGGAGATCTCCTTCTTGCCGTCCACCGCCCCGGTGACCGCGGTGACCGTCACCAGCCGGGTGATGTCGGTGCCCGAGTTGGTGATGAACTGCTTGGAGCCGTTGATGATCCAGCTGTCGCCGTCGAGCACCGCGGTGGTGCGGGTGCCGCCCGCGTCACTGCCGGCGCCCGGCTCGGTGAGGCCGAACGCGCCCAGCGCGCGCCCGCTGGCCAGCAGCGGCAGCCACTCCGCCTTCTGCTTGTCGTTGCCGAAACGGTAGATCGGCATGGCGCCCAGCGAGACTCCGGCCTCCAGGGTGATGGCGACGCTCTGGTCGACCTTGCCGAGCTCCTCGAGCGCCAGGCAGAGCGCGAAGTAGTCGCCGCCCATGCCGCCGAACTCCTCGGGGAACGGCAGGCCGAACAGGCCCATGTCGGCCATGCCGGAGATGACCTCGTACGGGAAGCTGTGCTCGGCGTCGTGCTTGGCGGCGACCGGGGCCACCACCTGGTTGGCGAAGTCGCGGACGGTGAGGGCGAGTTCGCGGTATTCGTCCGGAAGCGTTCCGGTGGACAGGAAATCGGTCATGACTGGGTGTTCTCCTCGGCGATGATGCGAGCCAGCGGCTGTTCGAGTTTCACCTGCGCGCCCGGCTCGACCAGCAGTTCGACGCGGCCGGCGATGGGGGCGGTGAGGGTGTGTTCCATCTTCATGGCCTCCACGACCACGATGGGGGCGCCCGCCGCGACGACATCGCCGTCGGCGGCGGGGGTGGCGATGACCGAACCCGGCATAGGGCTCTGGATCTCGGCGTCGCCGACGTGGGCGTCGCCGACGCGGACATCGGCCTCGGCGACCTCGCGCAGCAGGGCGGTGCCGGTGCGGTCGGCGACCCAGAGGTGGCCGGGCGCGGTGGCGACCCGGTAGCGGCCGCGCAGACCGTCGATGGCGAGGGTGAGCGTGTCCCCGTCGGAATCGACGGTGAGGGTGCGCCGCTCGCCGTCCTCGATCCAGGTGGTGGCCCGGTCCGGGGTGCCGGAGAAGAACACGTGCGTGGTGCGGTCGCCGCCGATCAGGCGGATACCGAAGGGCGCGTGCGCGCCGACCCGCCAGCCGGTGGGCAGCTGCCACGGATCCACCGGACCGGTCGGCCAGTGCCGCAGCCACAGCCGCGCGGCGGCCGCGATGAACTGCTCATCGGTGACGGCGGCGGGGGCGAAGTCGGCGGCGCGGCGGTCCAGCAGGCCGGTGTCGAGCTGTCCGGCGAGGACGTCCGGGTCGGCGAGCAGGAAGCGCGCGAAATCGGTGTTGGTGCGCACGCCGAGGATCTGGGTGTCCCGCAGGGCCGCATCGAGTTTCGCGATGGCCGCGCCGCGGTCGTCGGCGTGCGCGATGACCTTCGACAGCATCGGGTCGTAGTCGGACCCGACGACGGTGCCGGTGCGCAGACCCGAATCCACCCGCACGCCCGGGCCTTCCGGCTCGGACAGGGCGAGCACGGTGCCGCCGGTGGGCAGGAAGTCGCGGCCCGGATCCTCGGCGTACACGCGCGCCTCGATGGCGTGCCCGGTGAGCCGGACATCCTCCTGCGCGGCGGAGAGCTTCTGCCCGGCCGCGATGCGGACCTGGCATTCCACCAGGTCGACGCCGGTGACCAGTTCGGTGACCGGATGTTCCACCTGAAGCCGGGTGTTCATCTCCATGAAGAAGAACTCGTCCGGCTGGTCCGCGGAGACGATGAACTCGACGGTGCCCGCGCCGACGTAGTCGACACTGCGCGCGGTATTGCAGGCGGCCGCGCCGATCCGGGCCCGGGTGCGCGCGTCCAGCAGCGGCGAGGGGGCTTCCTCGATCACCTTCTGATGGCGGCGCTGCAGGCTGCATTCGCGTTCGCCCAGGTGCAGCACGTGACCGAACTGGTCGGCCAGGATCTGCACCTCGATGTGGCGCGGCTTGGTGACGAAGCGTTCCAGGAACAGGGTGTCGTCACCGAACGCGGCGCCGGCCTCGCGGCGGGCGCTGACCAGGGCCGCGGGCAGGTCGGCGGGATCGTCGACGCGGCGCATGCCCTTGCCGCCGCCACCGGCGGACGGCTTGACCAGCACCGGGTAGCCGATCTCGGTCGCGGCGGCGATCAATTCGGCGTCGGTGAGACCGGGCTTGGCGATGCCGGGCACCACGGGCACGCCGTATTCGGCGACCGCGTTCTTGGCGGTGATCTTGTCGCCCATGATCTCGATGGCGCGGGCGGACGGGCCCAGGAAGGCGATGCCCGCCGCCTCGAGCGCGGCCGCGAAGGCCGAATTCTCGGACAGGAAGCCGTATCCCGGATGCACGGCCTGCGCGCCGGAGCGCACGGCGGCGGCGACCACCTTGTCGATGTTCAGGTAGGACTCGCGCGCGGCGGCCGGGCCGAGGCGGACCGCGGTGTCGGCCTCGCGCACGTGGCGGGCGTCGGCGTCGGCGTCGCTGTAGACCGCGACCGATCGAATTCCCATGTCGCGCAGGGTGCGAATGACGCGGACCGCGATCTCGCCGCGATTGGCGACCAGCACGGTGTCGAAGACGACGGGGGTTGCCTTGTTCATCATGGTCATCACATCCGGAAGACGCCGTAGGAAACGGGCTCGAGCGGGGCCTGCGCGCAGGCGGAGAGGGCCAGGCCGACAACGGTTCTGGTGTCCGCCGGGTCGATGACGCCATCGTCCCAGAGGCGGGCGGTGGAGTAGTACGGATTGCCCTGGGCCTCGTACTGCTCACGGATCGGGGCCTTGAACTTCTCCAGATCCTCCTCCGACTGCGCTCCACCTCCCAGCGCTTCGCCGCGCACGGTGGCCAGCACCGAGGCCGCCTGCTCGCCGCCCATGACGGAGATCCGGGCATTGGGCCACATCCACAGGAAGCGCGGCGAATACGCGCGCCCGCACATGGAGTAGTTGCCCGCGCCGTAGGAGCCGCCGATCACCACGGTCAGCTTCGGCACCCGGGCGCACGCGACCGCGGTCACCATCTTCGCGCCGTGCTTGGCGATGCCGCCCGCCTCGTAGTCGCGCCCGACCATGAAGCCGGTGATGTTCTGCAGGAACAGCAGCGGGATCTTGCGCTTGTCGCACAGTTCGATGAAATGCGCGCCCTTCATGGCGGATTCGGCGAACAGCACGCCGTTGTTGGCGACGATGCCGACCGGGTGGCCGTGGATCCGGGCGAAACCGGTGACCAGGGTCTTGCCGTATTCGGCCTTGAATTCCTGGAATTCGCCGCCGTCGACGATGCGGGTGATGACCTCGCGGACGTCGTAGGGGGTGCGCAGGTCCACCGGGACCACGTCGTACAGCTCGTCCTGCGGCGCGATCGGGTCCACGGTCGGCGCGACATCCCACGGCGTCGGCGTCTTCGGGCCGAGCGTGGCCACGATATTGCGCACGATGCGCAGCGCGTCCTGATCGCTCTCGGCCAGGTGGTCGGTGACGCCGGAGGTGCGCGAGTGCAGGTCGCCGCCGCCCAGCTCCTCGGCGGTGACGACCTCGCCGGTGGCCGCCTTCACCAGCGGCGGGCCGCCCAGGAAGATGGTGCCCTGATTGCGCACGATGACGGTCTCGTCGCTCATGGCGGGGACGTACGCGCCGCCCGCGGTGCACGAGCCCATGACCGCGGAGATCTGCGCGATCCCCTTGGCGCTCATGGTGGCCTGGTTGAAGAAGATGCGGCCGAAGTGCTCGCGGTCGGGGAACACCTCGTCCTGACGCGGCAGGTAGGCGCCGCCGGAGTCGACCAGGTAGACGCAGGGCAGATTGTTCTGCAGCGCGACTTCCTGAGCACGCAGGTGCTTCTTGACCGACATCGGGTAGTAGGTGCCGCCCTTGACCGTCGCGTCGTTGGCGAGGATCACGCACTCGCGCCCGGAGACCCGGCCGATGCCGCCGATCACGCCCGCACCGGGGCATTCGTCGTCGTACATGCCGTTGGCCGCCAGCGGCGACAGCTCCAGGAACGGGCTGCCGGTGTCGAGCAGCTGGTCCACCCGCTGGCGCGGCAGCAGCTTGCCGCGGGCCAGGTGCCGTTCCCGGGACTTCTCGGGCCCGCCCAGCGCGCTGACGGCCAATCGCTCCCGCAGCTCGTCGACCAACGCCAGGTGCGCGTCCCGGTTCCCGGTCCGCGTCTGTTCGCTCAGCGTCATCCGCTCCGCCTCCCCGTGCGACCGATCCGGTCCGCTCGGTTAGTCACCAATAACTGGAAAATAAGATAATCTTCACTAACTGAGTTGTCCAGCACCGCTGAAAGGAGCCACGGTGAACAGTGCGACGGAATCCGTGGGGCTGACCCGGCGCGAGCAGCTCAAGGCGCAGCGTCGGGAGCAGCTGCTGGAGGCGGGTGCGCGGCTCATCGCGGACCGCGGATTCCTCGGGATGCGGCTCGACGATCTGGGCGCGGCGGCCGGCATCAGCGGGCCCGCCGTGTACCGGCACTTCCCCAACAAGGAGGCGCTGCTGGTCGAGCTGCTGGTCGGGATCAGTCAGCGGCTGCTCGACGGCGGCCGGGCGGTGGCGCACGCGGCGGGCTCGCCGCGCGCGGCGCTGCACGGACTGGTGGATTTCCACCTCGACTTCGCACTCGGCGAGCCCGAGCTGATCCGCATCCAGGACCGCGACCTGGAGAATCTGCCGGAGTCGGCCCGCCGCCAGGTGCGGCGCACCCAGCGGCAGTACGTGGAGGTGTGGGTGACGGTGCTGCGCGAACTACGGCCCGAGCTACCCGAGCAGGCCGCGCGCGTTCAAGCGCACGCCACCTTCGGACTGATCAACTCGACCCCGCACAGCGCACCGGCCAGCGCCACCAAGGCAAGGCCGGTCCTGCGGCGCATGGCGCTCGCCGCCCTGGACTGACTCCCCCACCATCCCCCGAAACGCGCCCTGGCGCGGACGGCATCGAATCCGTTCACGCCACAGGCTGTTTCACCGTTCGATCGAGCTCAATTCGCGGACGACCCGCTGATCCGGGTCTGCGCCGCGGCCAGGCGGGCGGCGAACTCCGGCGATTCGAGCGAGGCGAGCTGCGGGACCACCTCGGCGCTGACCGCTTCGGCGTGGGTGGGCAGGGCGCGGGTGGCGCGCATGGTGCGTTTGGTGGTGATGAGCAGGTCTCGCGGGACTTCCGCTGTCGCGGAGGCGTATTCGACGGCGGCGGCCACCAAGGCGGCGTGATCGCCGTCGACGACGCGGTGGACCAGCCCGGCGGCCGCCGCGGCCGGGGCGTCGAGCACCTCACCGAACAGCGTCATGGCCGTCGCCTGCTGCGGGCCTACCGCGCGCTGCAGCATCCAGGTCATACCGCCGCCGGGGTGGATGCCCAGGCGCAGGAAGCGAGCGTCGAAGCGGGCGTTGGTATTCGCGAAGCGCAGGTCCGCGGCCAGGGCCAGGTTCAGGCCCGCGCCCACGGCCTGCCCGCCGACGGCGGCGATGGTCGGCAGTGTGCAGCGCGCCACCGCCAGGAAGCCTTCGTAGATGGCCCGCAGGCCCTCTTCCTTCGCCTCGCCCAGGGCGGTCAGGTTGGCGCCCGCGCAGAAGGCGGGGGGCGTGCCGGTGACCACCAGGGCGTGCACCGACGCGTCGGCCTCGGCGTCCGCCACCGCGTCCGCGAGATCGGCGGATAGATCCAGCGTCAACGCATTCCGCTTGTCGGGGTCGTGCACCGTCACCAGCGCCACGGAGTCCCGGCGCTCCACCTTGATCTCGGCCATGGCCCCAGATGGTAACGGCGCGCGGGGCGCCGCGTTCACGCACCGCGCAGTTCGCGCGCGGCGGTCCGCAGCACCATGTCGAAGCTGAGGCTCACCACCGGGGCCGACAGGAAGGTCCACAGCGACGCGAGCACGGGCGCGGCGACCTCGAAGGTCGTCGACCAGCGCACCAGCGTGCCGCCCTCGACCGGCTCGCAGCTGATCCAACCCTCCTGATGCCGCAGGCGCGGAACGGATTTCAGCCCGCGATACCGCATCAGCCGGGGCGGATCGTATTCGGTGATCTCCTGGGTGAGCCGCATGAGCGGGGTCACCACCAGCCGCACCGCGCCCACGCCGTTGCCCGCGGTATTGCCGGGACGGACCAGGGTGACGCGGCGGACGAACGGAACCCGTTGATAATTCGCGACATCGGTGAGCCAGTCGAAGACATCCGCGGGCGGGGCGGCGATGGTGCGTTCGACGTCAACCGTGCGCATCCCGGCAGACTACCGAGATCGGCGGCGGGACGTCGGCCGAAATGCCTGGTGATTACCATTGCGATATGACCGTCGAGGAGCAGCCGCAGCGCGTGATCCGCCGCCGCCCGAAGAATCGGCGCGCGCAGATCGCCGCCACTTCGGCCGCCGCCTTCGGATCACTCGGCTACCACGGCGTGAGCATGGAGGACATCGCCACCCGGCTCGGTATCTCCTCGGCTGCCCTGTACCGGCACTATCCGAGCAAGTACGCGCTGTTCCGGGAGGAATTGCTCCGTCTGTCGCGGCTCACCGCCGAGGCGGCCACGCTGCCCGACGAGTCCGAGGGCCTGGCCCCGCGCGCCCGGTTGAACCGGGTACTGGATCGGATGATCGCCGAGACCATCGCCAACCGCGCCACCGTCACCCTGGTGCGCTGGGAGCGCCGCTATCTCGACGACACCGATCGGCAGATCCTGGAGGAGCAGTTCATCGTGGCACTGACCACGTTGCGCGCGCTCATCGCGGACGTGCGGCCCGAACTCGACGGGCACGATCGCGCGGTGCGGGCGGTGTCGATGCTCAGCGTCATCTCCAGCATCGGCGACCACCACGCCACCCTGCCCGCGAAATCGCTGACGGCCCTGCTGCATTCGGCCTGCGACGCCATCCTCGACACCGAGCTGCCGCCGGAGGGCACCGCGGCGGAGCCGCCGCGGGCGGTGGAGATCCCGCGCAGTTTCAAGCACGAGCTGCTGTTGAAGAAGGCGGTGGAGCTGTTCCACCAGCGCGGCTATCCCAATGTGAGCGTGGAGGACATCGCGGCGGCGGCCGATCTGTCGGCGGCCTCGGCGGTGTACCGGTACTACCGCAGCAAGGGCGATCTGCTGGCAGCCGCGTTCCGCCGGGCGGCGGACCGGGTGTCCGGGGCGATCGGCCCGGCGGTGGCGACCTCGTCGAGTCCGGCCGAGGCGCTGCGCAAACTGGTGGATCTGTATGTCGCGGGATCGTTCGCCGAGCGCGAGCTGACCTTCGTGTACTACGCCGAGTTCGGCCATGTCTCGGCCGAGGAGCGCACGATGCTGCGCAATGTGCAGCGGCTCATCGTGGCCGAGTGGGTGCGGCTGCTGGTGGCGGTGCGCCCGGAACTGTCCGAGAGCGAGGCCCGCATCCTGGTGCAGGCCGGCTTCGGTCTGGTGGTGGATCTGGGACGGGAGTTCGGCGGTCACCCGTCGATCTGCCCGCCGCCCAGGGTGATCCGGCTGATGGAGGTCACCCTGTTCGGCGCCGACGCGCCGAGCCGCTGAGCGCTAGGCCTTCAGCGCGGTCAGTGGGACGAACGGCGCGTAGTCGCAGACGTGCCCGTTGTCCCACTCCCACAGCGAGACCGGGTCCACGGCCACGCCGCTCTGCAGGATGAGCCGCCAGCCGCCGTCCTCCCGCTGCCAGATATCGCCGTCCCGGTCCCAGTAGAGACCGATCACGTGTGGTTCCAGGGGCTCGGGCCGGCTCATATCTCCCTCTCATAGCTAATCTTCAGCGATTGCGCGAGTTCGGGCGCTCCGGGACACTTTCGTGGTGAGAGTTATTTATGTTCTGAGCAAATATATTTGCCAATCGTTCGCTCATCCACGAAGCTGCGTGCGCGAGTCGAATTCGCTTCACCGAATTCCCGCGGCCGGCCGGTATCGTGCACAGCGCATGGTCGGGGAGGACTGCACGACGAGGGCCGAAAGGCGTTGTTGCCCATGAGAATCATCAGCACGGTCGCGATAGCGCTGAGCGCCGCCGTCCTGTGGTCGGCCGCGCCCGCGCAGGCCGCGCCGGACACCGGGTCCGCGGATCGGCCATTGCCGGTCGGGGACACCATCGAACCGGCCATCGACTGCGGGCCGACCGCCGCGCATCCGTATCCCGTGGTGGTACTGCCCGGCGGGGACGGCACCACGGATCAGACCGCCGCGCAGTGGGAGACCATGGTCGGCGCACTGCGCGGGGCCGGATACTGCGCGCTGCTGTTCCAGGGCGGTGTGGTGAACGGGAAGCGGTGGAACGGCGACATGCCCGCCGAGGCCGGGCAGATCGCGGATTTCATCGAGAAGGTGCGGGAGACCACCGGGGCCGAGAAGGTCGAGATCGTGGCACACTCGGCGGGGACCATCGTGTCGAACTATTACCTGAAGCTGCTGGGCGGAGCGCCGACGGTGAGCCACGCCGTGTTCATCACGCCCGAGGTGCGCGGCTGCGACGGCGCGGGTGTCCTCGGCATCCAGAATCCGCCCATCACCCCCGTGCAACTGCTGCACGAGCTGCCCGTGCTGGGCGCCCTGCTGGCCGCGGCCTCGCCGGAGCTGGCCACGGCCCTGCAGATGACACCGGATTCGCCGGTGTACAAGGCGATTTTCGACACGCGGGTCACCCAGCCCGGGGTCACCTATTCGGTGATCGCGACGCGCCGGGATCAGCTCGCCACGCCCGCGCCGCTGTGCTCGACCCTCGACGAACCGGGCGTCGAGAACGCGGTCTACGAGGACCTGTTCCCGGACGCGGCGCCGGTGGACCACTCGCTGATCCGATCCAGCGCCGAGACCGCGGGCTGGGTCCTGGATCGATTGCGGCGCTGAGCCCCGGGGGGCCGCCAGGACGGGTTGTCCTGGCGGCCTTCACACACCTGCCCGAAAGCTGCTACGTAGTCGCCGGCGGCCAGGTGAAGGAGGAGCCGGTGCCCAGCGACTTCGCCAGGAAGCTGAGAAAGTCGTTCACAGCACTACCGCTGAACATGCACGCCTCCTAGACGACCGGAGTCGGGGTAGTGGTGCCGCCACCCGGCTGGGTGACCGAGGTCGAGGAGCCGGAGCCGACCACCTTGGCAATTGCGATGAGCAGGTCGGTCATTCCGCTGCCAGTGTAGAAATCCATCGCGATTTCCTTTCGAGAATTTCGTGTATCCGGCGCGAATTACTTCGCGCTGTGCTTCTTGAGCTTCGGGCCCTTGGGGTTGTAGCTCGCGGTGGAACCGGCGCCCAGGAACTTCAGGACCTGGGAGACGACGGCGCCGATGTCGACCGAGGGCGCGGTGCCCGGATCCGGAGGAGTGGTGGTCATGGTGATTCCCTTTCTTTCACGACGCGGACAGACCCCCTCGATGTGTGTTTGTTCTCGGGACCGCCGCACGAGGTCGTTTGACCCCGGGTCTGTGGATGCGGAACTCGGTGTTCCGCGGGTCTATTCGGGCTCGACCGCCATGGCCTGGACCAGCGACGCCGGCCGCATATCGGTCCAATGCGCCTCGACATAGTCCAGGCAGCTCTGCCGCAGGGCCGGACCGTGCGCGGCGGTCCAGCCGCCGGGGATGGCGGCGAACACCGGCCACAGCGAGTGCTGGGCCTCCTCGTTGACGAGCACGTAGAACTGGGCATTCTCGTCATCGAATGGATTGCTCATGGTGGATCAGCCTTTCTCACCTGGGAATTCAGTGCCACAGTGCGTTCAGCGACCGCGCGATGAGCGCGAGCGCCGTCGGCGATGTCATCTGCCAATGGGTTTCGGGTACCGCGTGATCGCGCACCGCGCCGTCGACGGCGGCGGTCCACCCGGCGGCGCCGGCCGCGGCCGGTTCCTCCAGGGCTGCGGTGAAATACGTGAGGTCGCCGTGGAAACGGCCGGGACGGTAGGCCTGGGCCAGCTCCATCGAGCGCAGGCTCGACGCGAGGATGCGGGCGATCCGGTCCTCGCCGAGCGAGGCCGGACCCCAGCCGTCGCCCTGGTCCGGCAACGCGACCAGGCGGGCCGCGAGGTCGGCGGGCGTGGTGACGGCCTCGAGGTCCAGCTCGCCGGCGCGGTCACCGAGCAGGCTGCCCAGCAGTTCCCGCACCTCGGCCAGGGCGGCGTCGGTGGACACCGGCCCGGCCCCGGCGGGGGCCAGGTGGCTGTCGAGCATGGCCAGTGTGGCGACCTGCTCGCCCGCGCCCTGCAGTCGCACCGCGACCGCGTGGGCGAGGACACCACCGAGCGACCAGCCGAGCAGGTGGTACGGCCCGGACGGCTGTACCGACCGGATCGCGGCCACGTATTCGGCGGCCCAGTCCTCGATCGAATCCGGCAGCACGCCATCGGCTTTCAGGGCCGGTGACTGCAGACCGTAGATCGGGCGATCGGAGTCCAGGTGGGCGGCCAGGCCCGCGAAGGACCAGGAGATGCCGCCGACCGGGTGGATGCAGAACAGCGGTTCCGCGCTGCCCTCGCGGCGCAGCGGCAGCAGCACGTCCAGCGCGGCCTCCGGATCGGCGCCGCTCGCCGCCTCCAGTTCCCGGGCCAGCTCGCCCGGGGTGAACGCGGTGAACAGCAGCAGCACCGGGACCGTAGTGCCGAGCAGTTCGCCCAGTCGCGACGCCAGCCGGGCCGCGACCAGCGAGGTGCCGCCGAGCTCGAAGAAGCTGTCGTCCAGGCCGACCCGCTCGACGCCGAGCACCTCGGCGAAGGCGGCGCACACGGTGGTCTCCAGCTCCGTTGCCGGAGCCCGGAATTCGCGGGCGGCGAACTCGGGAGCCGGGAGCGCCCGGCGGTCGAGCTTGCCGGAGGTGTTGAGCGGCAGAGCGTCCAAGGTCACGAAGGCCGAGGGCACCATGTACGACGGCAGGCGCTGCGCCAGCACGCGGCGGACGGCGTCGGCGTCCGGGGCGCCGGAGCCCGCCGGCACCAGGTAGGCGACCAGGTGCTCGCCGCCGCTGTCCTGACCCGGCCAGACCACGACCACGGCCTGGTCGATCTCGGGCAGCGCGGTCAGCGCCGTCTCGACCTCGCCGAGCTCGATGCGCAGACCGCGCAGCTTCACCTGGAAGTCGGTGCGGCCCAGGTACTCCAGCTCACCGTCGCGGTTCCACTTGACCAGGTCACCGGTGCGGTACATCCGCTCCGACGCACCGAACGGATTGGCCACGAAGCGATCCGCGGTCAGGTCGGGCCGTTCCACGTACCCGGTGGCGAGCTGGTCACCGGCCAGGTACAGCTCACCGGCGACACCCGCCGGAACCGGCCGCAGGCGCGAATCCAGCACGTAGACCCGGGTGTTGAACACCGGGCGGCCGATCGGGACGGTGTCCACGTCGGCGTCGACGACCTGGTGGTAGGTGACGTCGACGGCGGCTTCGGTGGGGCCGTACAGGTTGTGCAGCTCCGCGCCCGTGAGCGCTCGCAGCCGCTGGGCCACGCCACCGGGCAGCGCCTCACCGGAGGCGAACACCTGGCGCAGCCCGATGCATCCGGCCGCGGCCGGCTCGGCCACGAAGGCCGCCAGCATCGAGGGCACAAAGTGGGCGGTGGTGACGCCCTCGGCGTCGATGACGCGGGCCAGGTAGGCCGGGTCGCGGTGGCCTTCGGGGGCGGCCACGACGAGGCGCGCGCCGACCTGCAAGGGCCAGAAGAACTCCCACACCGACACGTCGAAGGTGGCCGGCGTCTTCTGCAGCACCACGTCCGCGGCGGTGAGCCGGTACTCGGACTGCATCCACACCAGGCGGTTGACGATCGCCTGGTGCGACACCGCCACACCCTTGGGGCGGCCGGTGGAGCCGGAGGTGAAGATGACGTACGCGGTGTTCCCCGCGACCAGGCCGTGCCGGCGTTCCCGCGCGGTGATCGGCTCGGACGGATAGCCGCCGAGCTCGAGCCGGTCGAGTCGCACGGCCGGAATCGCCTCGTCCAGTTCGAGATCCGCGGCGGTCAGCACCAGGACGGGCCGCGCGGTGTCGAGGATGTGGGCGATCCGCTCCCCCGGCTGGGCCGGGTCGACGGGCACGTAGGCGGCGCCGGTCTTGATCACCGCGTAGATGGCCACGACCAGGTCGGCGGAGCGCGGCAGCGCCAGGGCCACGGTGTCGTGGGCGCCGACGCCGTGCTCGATCAGGAAGCGCGCCAGGCGGTTCACCCGCGCGTCCAGGTCGGCGTAGGTGAGCGCCAGGCCCTCGGCCACCAGGGCGATGTTCCAGGGGTTGGCGGCCACGGCCGCGTCGAACAGCGAGACCAGGGTGGGTTCGGGTTCGACCCCGAAGACCGCCGCCGAGTCGTTCCACTCCTCGAGGATGAGCGTGCGCTCGTCCGCGTCGAGGAGGTCGATGTCACCGGTCCGCACCGACGCGTCCGCGATGACCGCGTCGAGCACCCGCTGGAAGCGGCGCACGAACGACTCCACGGTGACGGCATCGAACAGGGCGGTCGCGTAGGTCATGGTGGCGGTCAGTCCGGCGGGAGTTCCGTCGGCGTCGTAGCTGTCCACGATCACCAGGTGCAGGTCGAACTGCGTGACGTCACTGTCGAATTCGACGGCGGCGACGGTGAGCCCGTCCAGGTCGAAGGCGGCCGGACGCTGGTTGTTGAAGGAGAAACCGACCTGCACCAGCGGGTGGCGCGCGGTCGAGCGCTCCGGCTTCAGCACCTCGACCAGACGCTCGAACGGCACGTCCGGGTTGCCGAAGGCGGCGACGTCGTCGGTCTTGACCCGGCGCAGCAGCGCGTCGAAGCCCTCGGCCGGGTCGACGCCGGTGCGCAGCACCAGCGTATTGACGAACATGCCGACCAGGTTGTCGAGCGCGGCGTCCTCGCGGCCCGCGATCGGGGTGCCGACCGCGATGTCGGCAGACCCGGTGAGCCGCGACAGCAGGGTCGCGAACGCGGCGTGCACCGTCATGAACAGGGTGGCCCCGTTCGCACGGCCCAGATCGGTGAGCGCGGTGTGGGTTTCGGCGTCGACGGTGAAGTCGACGCGCCGACCCGCGGTCTCCAGCACCACCGGGCGTGGCCGGTCGGTGGGCAGCTCGAGCTGCGGCGGCAGCCCGGCCAGGCGCTCGGTCCAGAAGCCCAGCTGACGGGAGATCAGCGAGTCCGGATCGTCCTCGGCGCCCAGCAGATCGCGCTGCCAGACCGCGAAGTCCGAGTACTGCACCGGCAGCGGCGTCCACGCCGGGGCGACGCCGGACTTGCGGGCCGCGTAGGCGGTCATGACGTCCGCGGCCAGCGGGGCCAGCGAGGCGCCGTCACCGGCGATGTGGTGCATGACCACCACGAAGACGTGGTCCTCGGGGGCCAGCTCGTACAGCGCGGCCCGCAGCGGCACCGACGCGGTGACGTCGAAGCCCTGACCGATCAGCTCGGTGACCGCCGCGACGACGGTCGCCTCGGTGACCGGAATCGCTTCCAGCGCGGGCAGTTCCGACACCGCGGTGGCGGGCAGCACGACCTGCACCGGACCGGTCGCCGTCTCCGGGTAGACCGTGCGCAGCACCTCGTGCCGGACCACCACATCGGCGATCGCGGCCTGCAGCGCCGCCACGTCCAGGGGTCCGGTCAGGCGGATGGGCAGCGGGATGTTGTAGGCGGTCGAATCCGGATCCAGGCGGTTGAGGAACCAGATGCGCTGCTGGGCAGGCGAAACCGGCGCGGGGCCGGCCGCCGTGCGGGGCAGCAGCGGCGGGCGGACCGCGACGTTCAGGTCGGTCGCGACCGCGGCGGCGGCCAGCGCCTCCAGGTTCGGGGCCTCGAACACCGCGCGCACCGGCACCTGCGCACCGAACGCGGCGGACAGCCGCACGGCCACCTGGGTGGCGGTCAGCGAGTTGCCGCCGAGGGCGAAGAAGTCGTCGGCCAGACCGACCCGCTCCGCGTCCTCGATGCCCAGCACCGCGGCCACGATGCCGGCGACGGTGCGCTCGGCGTCGGTGCGCGGGGCGACGAACTCGGCGGTGCGGAGTTCGGGTTTGGGCAGGGCGCGACGGTCCAGTTTGCCGTTGACGGTCAACGGGATTCCGTCCACCACCACGAAGGCCGACGGGATCATGTAGGACGGCAGCCGCTCGGCGGCCCCGTCGCGGACGGCGTCGATCGTGACGGAGACGCCGCCGGGCTCCATGTCGCGGCTCGCCGCGTCCGGCACCAGGTAGGCCACGATGCGCTGATCGCCCGGCTGGTCCTCGCGCACGATGACCGCCGCCTGCGCGACGCCCGGCTGTGCGAGCACGGCCGCTTCGATCTCGCCGAGTTCGATGCGGAAGCCGCGCACCTGGACCTGATCATCGGCGCGGCCCAGGTACTCGAGTTCGCCGTCGCGGTTCCAGCGGGCCACGTCACCGGAGCGGTAGAGCCGCTCGCCCGGCGCGCAGAAGGGGCTGGCCACGAAGCGGGCCGCGGACAGGTCCGGGCGGTTCATGTAGCCGCGCGCCAGCTGCGCACCGGCCACGTAGAGCTCGCCGGAGACGCCGACCGGTACCGGGTGCAGGCGCTCGTCGAGGACATAGGTGCGCAGCCCGCGGATGGCCTCACCGATCACCGAACCGGTGGCGGCGGCGATGGTTCCGGCGTCCAGGGACCGGTGGGTGACGTGCACCGTGGTCTCGGTGATGCCGTAGATGTTCACCAGTCGTGGCTCGGCGTCGCCGCGGCGGGCGACCCAATCCGAGAGGCGGCGCAGTTCCAGGGCCTCACCGGCGAGGATCAGGTATCGCAGCGACAGGTCGTGCGCGGTACCGGCCGCCGCCGCGAGGCGATCCGCCTCGTCGAGCTGGTAGAAGGCCGACGGGGTCTGGTTGAGCACGGTGACCCGCTCCCGGCTGAGCAGTTCGAGGAACTGCTCCGGGGAGCGCGAGAGCAGGAAGTCGACCACCACGACCTTGCCGCCGTGGAAGAGCGGGCCCCACAGCTCCCACACCGAGAAGTCGAAGGCGTAGGAGTGGAACAGAACCCACACATCGTCCTGGCTGAACTCGAACTCGGGAACGATGTTCTCCATGAGCTGCACCACGTTCCGGTGCGTCACGCCGACGCCCTTGGGGCGGCCGGTGGAGCCGGAGGTGTAGAGCACGTAGGCCAGGTTGTCCGGGTGCAGCGGTGCGGGACGGTCGGCATCGGTGACCGGCGTGCCCGGCCATTCCCGCGAATCCTCATCCAGGCGAATGATGTTCAGTGCGGCGGTCGCGGCGTCTCCCAGCGCTTGTTCGACGCCGACGGTGGAGTCGGTGATGACGCTGGTCGGCTTCGCGTGCTCGAGCACGTAGCCGATGCGGTCGGCCGGGTAGGCCGGGTCCAGCGGCACGTAGCCCGCACCGGCCTTGAGCACGGCCAGCAGGGCGACGACCAGCTCCGCGGTGCGCGGCAGCAGCACCGCGACCAGGGATTCCGGGCCCGCGCCGTGGCTGATCAGCCTGCGCGCCAGCATGTTCGCGCGCCGATCCAGTTCGGCGTAGGTGAGCTGCTCGTCGCCGAAACCGACGGCGATCCGCTCGGGGTGGCGTGCCACCGCGTTCTCGAACAGGCTCGTGATGGTGTCGCCGGTCTCGCCGATGCCCGCGCCCGGATCGCTCCACAGCTCGAGCACATCGCGGCGCTCGGCCGCCTCCATCAGCTCGATGTCACCGATCGGCGCGGTCGCGTCGGCGGCCACGGCGCGCAGCACCCGCTCCAGGCGATCGGCGAAGGACGCGATGGTCTCGGCGTCGAAAAGGTCGGTGGCGTAGTTCCATTCGATGGCCAGCCGCCCTTCGGCGTCCGGCTCGTCGGAGACGGTGACCTGGAGGTCGAAGCGGGACACCGGGGCCTCGTAGTCGACGCCGGCCAGGGTCAGGCCGGGCGCCGAGTAGGTCGGGGTGTCCAGGTTCATGTACGCCAGGGCCACGGTGAACAGCGGGTTCCGCGCCTGGGTGCGGGAAACCCCGAGCGCGTCCACGACCTGGTCGAAGGGCACGGTCGCGTGGTCGAACGCGGCCAGGTCGGCGTCGCGGGTCTGCGCCAGCAGCGCGTCGAAACCGCGGCCGAGTTCCGGCTGGGTGCGCAGCACCAGGGTGTTGACGAACATGCCGACCAGGTCGTCGAGGGCGGCATTGCCGCGGCCCTCGATCGGGGTGCCGATGGCGATGTCGGTGCTCGCCGACAGGCGGGCCAGCAGCAGCGACAGCGCGGCGTGCCACACCATGAACGGGGTGACGTTGTGCGCCTCCGCGATTCGCTTGATCGCGACGGCCAGCTCGCCGTCGACCTTGGTGTGCAGGTACGCGCCGCGGCCGGACGCCACCTCCGGGCGGGGCCGGTCGGTGGGCAGGGACAGTTCCTCGGGCAGGTCGCGCAGCGTCTCGGTCCAGAACCCGAGTTCGCGGTCTCCGATGAGCTCGAGGGTGGCCCGCTGCCAGAGCGCGAAGTCGGCGTACTGCACGGGCAGGTCGGTCCACTCCGGCGCGTGTCCGGCCGCCCGGGACAGGTAGGCGGTGACGGTGTCGCGCAGCAGCGGGTTCATCGACTGGCCGTCGCCCGCGATGTGGTGCTGCACCACGGCCAGCACATGGCTGTCCTCGGATTCGCGCAGCAGCGCGGCGCGGATCGGCACGGTGGTGGTGACGTCGAATCCGGTGTTCGCGAAGGCCGCGATCCAGGCGGGGTCGGCGGCGTTCTCGCCGGTGTGGATCTCGAGCGGGAGCGGCGCGGTCTCGGCGGGCAGGATCAGCTGGTAGCCGACGCCGTCCGCGTCCGACGGGTAGATGGTGCGCAGCGCCTCGTGGCGGGTGACCACGTCGCCGAAGGCCGCCAGCAGGACGCTGGTGTCGATCTCGCCGGTGATCCGGACCGCCGAGGGCAGGTTGTAGGCCGCGGATTCCGGGTCCAGCCGGTTGAGCAGCCACATGCGGGTCTGCACCGGGGACAACGGGATTCGCTCCGGCCGGACCATGCGCCGCAGCGGCAGGCCGGTGCCCGCCGCGGTGGCCAGCGCGGCCAGGCCCGCGACCGTCGGGGCCTCGAACAGCTGACGCACGCTGAGTTCCACGCCGAGGGCCGCGTTGGCGCGGGCGATCAGGCGCATGCCGAGCAGCGAGTTGCCGCCGCGGGCGAAGAAGTCGTCGTCCGCGCCGAGGGTGACGCCGCCGAGCAGGTCTCCGGCGAGGGCGGCCAGGGTGGCCTCCGCGCCGGGCGCGGGCTCCCGGAAGGCGACCGTGGTCGCGGTGAACTCGATGGCGGGCAGGGCCGCCCGGTCGAGCTTGCCGACGGTGGTGAGCGGCATGGCGTCCAGGACCGCCACGTGCGCGGGCACCATGTAGGAGGGCAGCTGGGTGCGGGCGTGGGCCAGCACCGCCTCGGCGTCGAGCTGCTCGCCGGAGACGTAGCCGACCAGGCAGTCCGCCCCGGTGGTGTCCTCGGCCAGCAGCACCACCGCGTTGGCCACGCCGGGCGCGGACAGCAGGGCGGCCTCGATCTCGCCGAGCTCGATGCGCTGACCGCGCAGCTTGATCTGGAAGTCGTTGCGGCCCATGTAGACCAGGTCGCCGGCCCGGTTCCAGCGCACCAGGTCGCCGGTGCGGTACATGCGCGCGCCGGGTACGCCGAACGGGTCGGCCACGAACCGGTCGGCGGTCAGCGCGCCGCGGCCCTGGTAGCCGCGGGCCAGCTGGGCGCCGGCCAGGTAGAGCTCGCCGATGACGCCCATCGGCACCGGGCGCATGCGGGCGTCGAGCACGTAGGCGCGGGTGTTCCAGTTCGGGCGGCCGATGGCGACCTCGAAATCCGGGTCGGCGTCGGAGAACTCGTGGTAGATGGTCGAGATCGCGGCCTCGGTCGGACCGTAGGCATTGTGCACCGAACCGCCGACCAGCTCACGCAGCCGGCCGAGCAGTTCGACGGGCAGCGCCTCACCACCGGTGTGCAGGTGGCGGAACGACTTCAGGGCGTCGCCGTGGCCCTCGGCGATCAGCGCGGCCAGCACCGACGGGACGTGTTCGGCGATGGTGACGCCGAATTCGCGCATCAGGCCGGCCAGGTAGTCCAGGTCCAGCGGGCCCGGGCGCGGAATCACCAGGGGCGCACCGACCATGGCGGGCAGGAAGCACTCCCACACCGAGACGTCGAAGGCCAGCGGGGCCCGCTGCATGATGCTGTCCTCGCGGGTGACGCCGTAGCGCTCCTCGAGCCAGCGCAGCTGGTTCATGATGGCGCGGTGGCTGGTGGCCACGCCCTTGGGCAGACCGGTGGAGCCGGAGGTGTACAGCACGTAGGCGAGGTTGTCCGGGTGCAGGACACCGAGCCGGTCCGCGTCGGTGATCGGCGCATCCGAGAACTCGTCCAGCGCACCGGATTCCGCCAGTTCAGCGAGGTCGAGCACGCGCACGCCCGCGAGTTCGGGCAGCGTGGCCCCGCCGACGGTCAGCACCAGGGTGCTGTCCGAGGTGCCGAGCACATGCGCGATGCGGTCGGCCGGGTGGGACGGGTCGACCGGCACGTAGGCGGCTCCGGCCGCCACCACCGCGTACAGCGCGACCACCATGTCGACAGACCGCTGGGCGGTGACTCCGACGATCGCGTCCGGGCCGACGCCCTGTGCGATCAGCAGGCGGCCCAGGCGATTCACGCGCCGGGCCAGGTTCGCGTAGCCGACCCGCTCGCCCTCGAAGACGAGCGCGTCCACGTCGGGATCCAGCGCGGCCCGCGCGTCGAGCAGCTCGGCCAGGGTCTCGACCGGCAGCGGCCGGGTGGTGGCATTGCGATCCACCAGCAGCGCACCGCGTTCGGCGCGCGACATGATCTCCACGTCACCGGCGGCGACGCGGGGATCGGCGAGCAGCGCCCGCAGCACGCGTTCGAAGGTCTCCTGGAAGCCGCCGATGGTGGCGGCGTCGAAGAGGTCGGTGGCGTAGGTGATGTAGACGTCGATGCCGCCGGGCGCGCCGTCGGCGCCGGTGGTCTCGGCCAGCGTCCAGTCCAGGTCGAACTGGGTGGCGGTGGCGTCCACGGTGAGCGCCTCGATGGCCAGGCGGTTCAGCTTGATGCTGGGCCGGGCGTGGTTCTGCAGGGTCAGCGTCACCTGGGCCAGCGGCGCGTGCGCCTGGGAGCGCACCGGATTCACCGCGTCGACCAGCATCTCGAAGGGCACCACGGCGTGGTCGAAGGCGGTCAGGTCGGTGTCGCGCACCTGGGTGAGCAGCTCGGCCAGGGCGGCGTCCGGGCGCACCTCGGTGCGCAGCACCAGGGTGTTGACGAACATGCCGACCAGGTCGTCGAGGGCCTCGTCGCCGCGGCCCGCGACCGGGGTGCCGATCACGATGTCGGCGGTGCCGGACAGACGGGCCAGCGTCACCGACAGCGCGGTGTGCAGCACCATGAACGGGGTGACCCGGCGCTCGGCCGCGAAAGCCAGGACAGCCGAATGCAATTCGGCGTCGAAGCGGCCGCTGAAGCCCGCGCCGCGACCACTGGCCACGGCGGGCCGGGGACGGTCGGTGGGCAGGGGCAGCACGTCCGGGACGCCGTGCAGGCGGCGGGTCCAATGCGTGAGCTGCTGGGCCAGCACCGATTCGGAGTCCTCGGGACCGCCCAGGGCGGCGCGCTGCCACAGCGCGAAGTCGGCGTACTGCACCGGCAGCGGCGCCAGGTTGGGGACCTCACCGGCGCACCGGGCCACGTAGGCGGTGGCGATATCGCGGGTGAGCGGGCCGAAGGACCAGCCGTCGGCAGCGATGTGGTGCACCACCAGGACCAGCAGGTGGACGCCCGGCTCGTCGGTGAGTTCGAGCAGCCGGATGCGGAACGGCACCTCGGCGGTCACGTCGAAGGCGGTGCGCGCCACCGATTCCACCAGTCCGGGCAGGTCGGCGGAGGTGACGGGCTCGGGGGTCAGGTCGCTGAGCCGGGTGCCGGTGGGCAGGATCAGCTGGCTCGCCTGGCCGTCGTGCTCGGGGTAGATGGTGCGCAGGGTCTCGTGGCGGTCCACCACGTCGGCGACCGCGGCACGCAGCGCCTCGACATTGAGCGCGCCGGTGAGGCGCAGCGCGAACGGAATGGTGTAGCCGTCGCGGATGTCGAAGCGGTTGAGGAACCACAGCCGCTGCTGGGCGATGGACAGCGGGATGTGGTCACCGCGTTCCTGCGCGACCACGGGCGGCAGCTCGACCAGCGTCTCGGCGTCGGCCGCACGGATCTTGGCGGCCAGGCCCGCGACGGTCGCGTCCTCGAACACCGCGCGCAGCGGAATCCGCACGCCCGCGGCCTTGCCCAGGCGCGCCACCAGCTGGGTGGCGATGAGCGAGTTGCCGCCGAGGGAGAAGAAGTCGTCGTCCGCGCCGACTCGCGCGGCGCCGAGCAGGGCGGCGAAGACCTCCGCGACGATCCGTTCCTCGGGGCCGGTGGCCGCGCGGAAGGCGGTGGTGGCGGCGGCCGGGGCGGGCAGCGCGCCGCGGTCCAGCTTGCCGGAGCTGTTGACCGGGAAGGACTCCAGGGCCATCAGGACGGCGGGCACCATGTAGACCGGCAGTCGCTGCGCCAGTTCGGCTTTCAGCGCACCCACCGAGATCTCCGCGCCCGCGGCGGGCACCACGTAGCCGACCAGCTGCGCGTCGGCGCCGGAGCCGTGCACCACGACCACGGACTGGGCGACGGCGGGGTGCGCGGTCAGCGCGGCCTCGATCTCGCCGAGCTCGATGCGCAGACCGCGCAGCTTCACCTGGAAGTCGGTGCGGCCCAGGTACTCCAGCTCACCGTCGCGGTTCCACTTGACCAGGTCACCGGTGCGGTACATGCGCTCCGACGCACCGAACGGATTGGCCACGAAGCGATCCGCGGTCAGATCGGGACGGGCCACGTAGCCGACCGCCAGCTGGTCGCCGGCGAGGTACAGCTCGCCCGCGACGCCCACCGGGACCGGGCGCAGGCGCGCGTCCAGCACGTAGAGCTCGGTATTGAAGGTCGGGCGGCCGATCGGCACGGCGTCCACGTCGGCATCGGTGACCTGGTGGTAGGCCACCTCGACGGCGGCCTCGGTCGGGCCGTAGAGGTTGTGCAGTTCCGCGCCGGTCAGCGCGCGCAGCTGGTGCGCGGGCTTCGAGGACAGCGCCTCACCGGAGGCGAAGACGATCCGCAGCGAGGTGCACCGCGCGGCGGCCTCCTCGGCGACGAAGACGGTCATCATGGACGGCACGAAGTGCGCGGCCGTGATGCCCTCGCGGGCGATGAGTTCGGCGAGGTACACCGGATCGCTGTGGCCCTCGGGCTTGGCGATCACCAGGCGCGCGCCGATCTGCAAGGGCAGGAAGAACTCCGGGACCGACACGTCGAAGGTCATCGGGGTCTTCTGCAGCACCACGTCGGCGGCGGTCAGGCCGTGCGCCGAGCGGCCCCAGACCAGGCGGTTGACGATCGCGGCGTGGCTGACCGCGACGCCCTTGGGGCGGCCGGTGGAGCCGGAGGTGAAGATGACGTAGGCGGTGTTGGAATCCCGCAGCGGGGCGATGCGATCCGCGTCGGTGATCGGCGCGTCGGCGATGCCGGTCAGGTCGAGCAGGTCGATGCGCACCTGGGCGGTGTCGAGCGGCAGGTCCGCGCCGGAGGTCAGTACGGTCACCGGGTCGGCGGTCTCGAGGATGTACTCGAGGCGCTCGCCCGGGTGGTCGGGGTCCAGCGGCAGGTAGCCGGCGCCGGCGGCGGACACCGCGTACATGCCGATCACCAGGTCCAGGGAGCGGCGCATGCCCAGCGCGACCAGGGATTCCGGTCCGACGCCCTCGCTGATCAGCCAGCGCGCGAGCTGACGGACGCGGCTCGCGAACTCGGCGTAGGACAGACTTGTCCCCTCGAAGGTGAGGGCGATCGCGTCGGGGGTGCGGGTGACCTGCTCCTCGAACAGCGCGATCAGGGTCTTGGCGTCAGCGGTGGCGGCCGGGGTCAGGCCCAGCGCGGCGTCCACGTCGAAGGCGGTGGCGTTCCAGCCCCGCACGACGAGTTCGCGCTCGGCGTCGCCGAGCAGGTCGATGTCGCCGACCAGGATGGTGGCGTCGGCGGCCACGGCCGCCAGCAGACGGCCGAACTGCTCGGTGAGCGAGGCCGCGGTGGCGGCGTCGAACATCTCGGTGGCGTAGCGCAGGTTGCCGGTCAGCCCGGCCTGCTCGCCGAGTTCGCCGACCACCAGGTGCAGGTCGAATTTGACCGTGGGGTCGTCGATCTCGACGGGGGTGACGGCCAGTTCGGGCAGCTCGAAGGTGCCGGTGCCGCCGCTCATGCGGGCGTCGTTGAACGACAGCATGACCTGGGCCAGCGGCGGCGCGCCGGTGGTGCGGTCCACGGCCAGCGCGTCCACGATGCGCTCGAAGGGCAGCTCGGCGTGGCCGAAGGCGGCCAGGTCGGCGGTGCGCACCGTGCCCAGCAGATCGCTGAAGGGCCGGTCGGCCTCGACCTGGGTGCGCAGCACCAGGGTGTTGACGAACATGCCGATCAGGGCGTCGAGTTCGCGGTCGCCACGGCCACCGATCGGGGAGGCGACCGGGATGTCGGCGGTGCCGGAGGTGCGGGCCAGCAGGGCCGCGAAGGCGGCGTGCACGACCATGAACAGGGTGACGCCGTGGGCGCGGGCCAGCTCGCGCAGTCCGGCGGCGACGGTCTCGTCGACCGAGAACGGCACGGCGGCGCCGGCATTGGTGGCGACCGCCGGGCGGGGGCGGTCGGCCGGGAGGCTCAGCTGCGGCGGCAGGCCCGCCAGGGTCTCGCGCCAGAACTCGATCTGCTGGTGAGCGACGGTGCCGGGTTCGCCGGCGTCGCCGAGCAGTTCGTGCTGCCACAGGGCGTAGTCGGCGTACTGCACGGCCAGCGGTTCGAAGCCGGGCTGCTGCCCCGCGGTCCGGGCCAGGTAGGCGCGCATCAGGTCGCCGATGAGCGGCTGCAGCGACAGCGCGTCGGCGGCGATGTGGTGCACGACCACGGCCAGCACGTACTCGGCGGCCGGCGCGGCCTCGTCGTCGATCACGCTGTGCTCATCGACGATGAAAAGACCGATGCGCGACGGCAGTTCGGTGGTGACGTCGAAACCGGCGGACGCGAAGGCGGTGATCGCCCCGGCCACCTCGGCCGCGGTGACGGGCACCGGGCTCAGGCTCAGGCCGATGTCCTCGACGTCCAGGATGTGCTGGTACGGACCGGCTTCCGAGTCCGGGTAGCTGGTGCGCAGCGACTCGTGGCGGGCCAGCACGTCCAGGGTGGCCTGTTCGAGGGCGGCGATGTCCAGGTTGCCGCGCAGGCGCAGCACGATCGGCAGGTTGTAGACGCTGTGCTCGCCGTCCTCGGCCTCGATGCGGTTGAGGAACCACAAGCGCTGCTGGGCGGGCGAGAGCGGAATGCGCTTCGGGCGCGGGCGCGCGGCCAGCGCGGGGCGGGCGGCGTCGGGGTTGGCGGCGACCAGCGCGGCGGCCAGGCCCTCGACGGTGGAGAACTCGAACAGCAGCCGCACCGCCACCCGGGAGCCGAGCTCGGCGCCGATGCGGGAGGTGACCCGGGCGGCGTCCAGGGAGCTGCCGCCCAGGGCGAAGAAATCGTCGTCGAGGCCGACGCGCTCGACGGTCAGCACCTCGGCGAACACCGCCGCCACCAGTCGCTGGGCCGGGTCGACCGGCTCGCGGAAAGCCTTGGCGCGCAGTTCCGGAACGGGCAGCGCCTTGCGGTCCAGCTTGCCGCTGGAGTTGAGCGGCAGTTCGGGCAGCGCCATCAGGGCGGTGGGCACCATGTAGGGCGGCAGCACCCGGGTCAGGCCCTCGCGCAGGGTTTCCGGATCCAGCTCGACGCCGGGGGCGGCCACCACGTAGCCGGCCAGGAAATCGCCGGAGTCGGCGCTGACCAGGCGCACCGCGGCCTGGGCCACCTCGGGGGCCAGCAGCAGGGCGCTCTCGATCTCGGCCAGTTCGATGCGCTGGCCGCGGAACTTGATCTGGAAGTCCAGGCGCTCGAGGTAGACCAGCTCGCCGTCCTCGGTCCACTTCACCAGGTCGCCGGTGCGGTACATGCGCTCGCCCGGCCGGCCAAAGGGGTTGGCCACGAAGCGATCCGAGGTGAGGTCGAAGCGGCTGTGGTAGCCGCGGGCCAGCTGGGTGCCGGCCAGGTACAGCTCGCCGGGCACGCCGATGGCGACCGGGTGCAGGCGCGAGTCCAGCACGAACACCTGGGAGTTCCACTCCGGCTCGCCGATCGGGACGGCGAGGGTGTCGGAGCGGTGCGCCTCCCGGAAGGTGATGGACACCGCGGCCTCGGTGGGGCCGTACAGGTTGTGCACACCGGCATCGCTGACCGCCCAGAAGGCGGTCACGGTCTCGGGCGGCAGCGCCTCGCCGATGACGAAGATGTCGCGCAGCGAGTCGAGTTCGCCCGGCTCGGCGTGCGCGGCGAACACCGACAGCATGGACGGCACGAAGTCGGTCAGCGTGACCTGGTGCCGGGCAATGGTTTCCGCGATGTAGCGGGGGTCGCGGTGGCCGTCGGGGGTGGCGACCACCAGGGTCGCGCCCGCGCGCAGCGGCAGGAAGTAGCCCCACAGCGAGACGTCGAAGGTGGTGGCGGTCTTCTGCAGGTAGACGTCCTGGGCGCGGACGCCGTACTCGGCCTGCATCCAGGCCAGCTGGTTGGCGATGGCGCGGTGGGTGACCGCGACGCCCTTGGGCTTGCCGGTGGAGCCGGAGGTGAACAGCACGTAGGCGGGGTGGTCGGGGTGCAGGACCCCGTGCCGCTCCTTGTCGCCGATCTTGGCGGCGGAGTAGTCCTCGAGGTTCAACTCGTCGAGGTGGTGCAGGGGCACGTCGATGGTCTCGGGCAGCGTGAAACCGTCACGGCGGGTGGTGAGCACCGAGTGCGGGCCCGCGGTGGCCAGGATGTGGCCGATCCGCTCGGCCGGGTGCGCGGGGTCGACCGGCACGTAGGCGCCGCCCGCGCGCAGCACGGCGTACATGGCCACGACCAGTTCCACCGAGCGCGCCATGGCGAGCACGACCAGCGATTCCGGGCCGACGCCCGCGGCGATGAGGTGCCGCGCCAGGCGGTTGGCCCGCTCGGAGAACTCGGCGTAGGTCAGTTCGGTGTCGCCGAAGACCAGGGCGCGGACCTTCGGACTCCGGGCGACCTGTGCGTCGAAACCCTGGTGCAGGAACAGATCCGGAACCCGGGAGCCGGTGGCGTTCCAGCTGGAGGTGACGTAGTCGTACTCCCCGGCGTCGAGCAGTTCGATATCGCCGACGGCGATCGTGGCGTCCGCGGTGGCGGCGGCCAGCAGCCGGGTGAACTTGGCGGCCAGCTCGCGCACCGTGTGATCGTCGAAAAGGTCGGTGGCGTAGGTGTATTCGACCCGGTAGCCGTCACCGGCGGTGTTCACGGTGAGCTGCAGGTCGAACTTGGCGATGCCCGGATCGAAGTCCAGTTCCTCGGCCGCGAGGCCGGGCAGCCCGGCGGTCAGCTCGCCCAGGTTCTGCATGAACAGGGCCACCTGGAACAGCGGGTGGCGGTTGCGGGCGCGCGGCGGGTTGAGCACCTCGACCAGGCGCTCGAACGGCACGTCGCGGTGGGCGAAGGCGCGCAGATCGCGGTCGCGCACATGGGCGATGAGGTCGCCGAAGGAGTCCGCGCCGCGCACCTCGGTGCGCAACACCAGGGTGTTGACGAACATGCCGACCAGGTCGTCGAGGGCCTGATCGCCGCGCCCGGCCACCGGGGTGCCGATGGCGATGTCGGTGGTGTTGGACAGCCGGGCCAGCACGGCGGCCAGCGCCGCGTGCAGCACCATGAACGGGGTGGCACGGTGCGCGGCGGCCAGCTTGTCCACCGCGGCCCGCAGGTCGGCGTCGAGCACGGTCTCGAAGGTCGCGCCGCGGCCGCTGGAGGCGGCGGGCCGCGGGCGGTCGGCGGGCAGGTCCAGCTGGGCGGGCAGCTCGGCGAGTTCGTCGGCCCAGAAGGCGATCTGGCGGGCGGACACCGAATCCGGGTCGGACTCGTCGCCCATCCAGGCGCGCTGCCACAGCGCGTAGTCGGCGTACTGCACGGCCAGCGGCGCGAACTGCGGGCGCTGCCCGGCCTGGCGGGCCACGTACGCCATCACCAGGTCGCGCACCAGCGGACCGATGGAGGCGCCGTCGGCGGCGATGTGGTGGGCCACCACGACCAGGGTGTGGTCGCCGGGGCCCGAGCGCAGCAGCCGGGCGCGCAGCGGCACCTCGGCGGTGACGTCGAAACCCTGTGCGGCCAAACCGAGTACGGTGCCGACCAGCTGGTCCTCGGGCACGTCGCGCGGGGTCAGGTCGACCGCGGCGGCGGGCAGCACCATCTGGGCCGGGCCCTGCTCGGCGGCCGGGTAGTAGGTGCGCAGCGACTCGTGCCGCTCCACCACGTCGGCGAACGCGGCCGCCAGCGCCGCGGTGTCGAGGTCGCCGCGCAGCCGCAGCGCGAACGGCATGTTGTCCACCGCGGCCGGATCGAATTCGTCGGCGGCCGGATCGTATTCGCTGCGCGCGTAGTGGTTGAGAAACCACATGCGCTGCTGGGCGGGCGAGAGCGGGATGTGGTCCGGGCGCGGGCCCGCGGTCAGCGGCGGCCGGGCCGGGCCGGCGTTGTCGCCCAGCGCGGCCAGCGCGGACACCGTCGGCCGCTCGAAGAAGTCGCGCACGTCCACGGTGACGCCGAGGGTCTCGCGAATGCGGGCGATGGCGCGGGTGGCGATCAGCGAGTTGCCGCCGATGGTGAAGAAGTCGTCGTCCGCGCCGACCACCTCGAGGTCGAGCAGGTCGGCGAAGATGGCGGCGACCGCCTCCTCGGCGGCGGTCTCCGGCGCGCGGTACGCGGTGACGGCGTCGGCGAAGTCCGGTTCGGGCAGTGCCCGGCGATCCACCTTGCCGTTCACGTTGAGCGGCAGCTGCGCCATCGGCACCAGCAGCGACGGCACCATGTACTCGGGCACGTGGGTGCGCACGGTGGAAAGCACGGCGGCGCTGTCGATCTCGTGACCGTCGGCGGCCACCACGTAGCCGACCAGGTTCTGTTCGCCGTTGGCGCGGGTGTGCATGAGCACCGCCGCCTGGGCGACGGCGGCGTCGCGGCGCAGCGCGGTCTCGACCTCGCCCAGCTCGATGCGCAGGCCGCGCATCTTCACCTGGAAGTCGCTGCGGCCCACGTACTCCAGCTCATCGGGGCCGTTGTCGGGGTTGGACACCCAGCGCACCAGGTCGCCGGTGCGGTACATGCGGTCGCCGGAGGGGCCCTCCGGGTTGGCCACGAAACGCTCGGCGGTCAGGCCGGAACGACCGGCGTAGCCGCGGGCCAGCTGCGGGCCGGCGATGTAGAGCTCGCCGACCACGCCGACCGGCACGGGACGCAGATCCTCGTCCAGGACCAGCACTTCCACGTCGTCGCCGGGGCTGCCGATCGGGATGGAGTCGACGTCGGCGGCGGTGACCTCGTGCGAGGTGGCCAGCACGGTGGACTCGGTCGGGCCGTACACGTCGAAGAGGGTCGCGCCACTGACGCTGCGGAAGTCAGCGGCGGTTCCGACGGGGACGGTCTCGCCACCGGTGAGCAGGTAGCGCAGCGAATCGGGCATCTCCTCGCCGCTGCGCATCACCTCGCCCACCAGCGCGGCCAGCATGGAGGTCACGAAGAACGCGGTGGTGACCCGGGATTCGCGGATCACCCGCACCAGGTAGGCCGGGTCCAGATGGCCGTCGGGGCGGGTCATCGCGATCCGCGCGCCGGTGGTCAGGGGCCAGAAGATCTCCCACACCGAGGCGTCGAAGGTGGTGGAGGTCTTGAACAGCAGCGCGTCCTGGTCGGTGAGCCGGAACTGCCGCTGCTGCCAGCGCAGGAACGCGATCACCGCGCGGTGCGGAATGGCCACGCCCTTGGGGCGGCCGGTGGAGCCGGAGGTGAAGATGACGTAGGCCAGGTTGTCCGGGCCCGGCTGGGGCAGCTCCGGGTCGTCGGCCGGGGACAGCAGCCGGTCGCCGTGGATGCCCAGTTCCCGTGCGTTGTCCTCGAACTCGTCGATGCGCAGCACCGGGGCGGCGATCTCGAACGGCGGCTGGTCGGCGGTGGTGGTGAGCACCACCGCGGGCTGGGCCACCTCGAGCACGTAGGAAGTGCGCTCGGCCGGGTGGTCCGGATCGATCGGCACGTACGCGCCGCCCGCCTCCAGGATGGCGAACATGCCGACCAGCAGTTCGAAGGAGCGGCGCACCGCCAGGCCCACCAGCACGTCCGGGCCGACGCCCAGGGTGCGCAGGTGGCGCGCGAGAACGGTGACGCGCGTGGCGAATTCGGCGTAGGTGAGGGTCTCATCGTCGTAGTCCATGGCGATGGCGTCCGGAGTGCGCTGGACCTGCGCCCGGAACTGGGTGCTGAGCGTCTCGACCGGGGCCAGCTTGGGGTCCAGGACGTCGGACGCCGCGAGCACGGCGTCGTCGACCAGGGCCTCGAGTGCCGTGGTCAGGCCGCCGGCCTCGCCGTCCATGAGGCCGGGCAGCTGGCCGGAGACCACCACCTGGATCAGCGCCTCGGGCTCGAGCGCGCCGCCCATGGCCTCGCTCAGCATGGCGATCTCGGCGGCCAGGACACCGTAGGCGACGGTGTCGCCCGCGTAGCGCAGCGCGACGCGGTCGGCGTCCAGCTCGGCCACGACGGCGATCAGACATGGTAGGTCGCCCACGCCGTAGGCCCGGCGCAAGGCCGTGACCCGTCCGGTCCGGTTGGTGGCGATCGACTCTGCGTAGTGCATCAGAGGCTTCCTTCCGACGTGCTTTCCGTGCTGAGGACCAGGGCCTGCGCGTCCGCGGTGAGCGTGCTCAGGACCTGACGGAGTCCGGCCGCGCCGAGGGCGGCCAGAATGCCGGGCACCAGCCCGGCGAGTGCCACGTTGACCAGCGCCTCCGGCTTCGCGGCGGCGCCCATGGCGCGGGCGGTGACGGCGATCTTCTCGGCGAGATCCCGGTACGTCACCGTGTGCTCGCCGTGCGTGACCGCGACCGCTGCGGGAGCGGCGGCCGCGGCGGCGGCGATCAGGGTGGGCAGGTCGGCCGCGGCAGAGGTGGAGGAATTCTGCTGCGGCGCGACCGATTCGGCCTTCGGCGCACCGGTGCCGGGGCGGCGGTTGCGCTCCGCCTCGGTCCGGATGTCGATGGCGCGCAACGACACGTCCGGATTCGCGACGACGGTGTCGAGGACCGACCGCAGGCGCTGAGCCAGCAGACGCACGGAGTCGGCCTCGAAAATGTCAATCGCGTACCCGAATCGCATGTCCAGACCGGTGACCTTCCCGGCCGCGTCGTGCTGCTCGATGCCGGTGAGCTGGAGGTCGAACTTGGCCTCGATCAGCTCGGGCTCGAGCGCCGCCACGGTCAGCCCGGGCAGTTCGACCGACACCGGCGCCATGTTCTGGAAGGCGAAAGCCACCTGGAACAACGGGTTCACCGAGGCCGAACGGCCTCGGCCGGTGGCGGCCAGCACGGCCTCCACCACCCGCTCGAACGGGACGTCACCGTGATCGAACGCGGCCAGATCGCGATCGCGCACCTGCTTCAGCAGGTCGGTGAAGGTCAGCTTGCCGTCCACCTCGGTGCGCAGCACCACGGTGTTGACGAACATGCCGATCAGGTCGTCCAGTGCCCGCTCACCGCGACCGGCGACGGGAACGCCGATCGAGATGTCGCGCTGGCCGGACAGTTTGGCCAGCAACACGGTGAAGGCGGCGTGCACGACCCCGAACAGGGTGGCGCCGTGCGCGCGGGCCAGGGTCGACAGTCGTTCGACGGTGTCGGAGTCCACCGCGAAATCGATCGTCTTGCCCAGCATGTCCCGCCGTGCCGGCCGGGGCCGGTCGGTGGGCAGCTCCAGCTGGTCCGGGGCGGAGGACAGTTCGTCCACCCAGAAGGCCAGCTGGCGCGAGAGCAGGCTCTGCGGATCGGCGTCGGAGCCGAGCACAGTGCGCTGCCAGGCGGCGTAATCGCCGTACTGGACCTCGAGCGGGGTCCAGGCGGGAGCGGCGCCGGACGTACGGGAGGTGTACGCCAGCACCAGGTCCCGGGTCATGGGCAGCACCGAGTAGCCGTCGGCGCTGATGTGGTGCAGCACCACCATGAGGACGTGCTCGTCCGGAGCCAGTTCGAACAGCACGACCCGCACCGGCGGAGCCACGGTCACATCGAAGCCCGCCGCGGCCACCTCGACGAGCGTGGCCTGAAGATCGTTCTCCGACACTGGAACCGGGGTCAGCTCGCCGTCGAGCTCGCCGACCTCGAGCACCACCTGCACGGCCTCGCCGTCCACCTCGGGGTAGCGGGTGCGCAGGATCTCGTGGCGCTCCAGCACATCCCGCAGGGCCGCCGTCAGCGCGGCCCGGTCGAGGTGGCCGGTGAGCCGGATGGCGGTCGGCACGTTGTAGGCGCCCGACTCCGGGTGCAGGCGGTTGAGCACCCACATCCGCTGCTGCGCCAGCGACAGCGGGGCCGGGCCCGCGTCGGTGCGGCGCACCAGCGGCGGCAGCGCGTCGGCGTGGTCGGCGGTGGCGATCCAGGTCGCCAGGCCGTCCACGGTCGGCGCCTCGAACAGGGCCGAGACCGGCACCCGCACACCGAGATCCGCGCCGAGCCGGGCGGCCAGCCGGGTCGCCATCAGCGAGTTGCCGCCGAGGGCGAAGAAGTCGGTGTCCAGGCCGATGAGGATGTCCTCGGCCGCGCCGATCACCTCGGCGAAGCCCGCCGCGACCGCCTGCTCGACGGCCGTGGTCGGCTCGCGGTAGGCGGCCACCGCGAAGACCGGCTCCGGCAGCTGGGCCCGGTCCACCTTGCCGTTGGCGTTCAGCGGCAGGGCGTCCAGGACCATCAGCGCGGCCGGGACCATGTACTTCGGCAGCTCCGCGCCCAGGGCGGCGCGCAGCGCGGCCGACACCTCGTCGCGGCTCTCGGCGGCGGTGCCGGGCACCGCGGCGTAGGCGACCAGGCGCGACCCCGCGTCACCCGCGGTGCGGGCGACCGCGACCGCGGCGGTGACGCCGGGCTGGCGGCGCAGCGCGGTCTCCACCTCGCCGAGCTCGATCCGGAAACCGCCGATCTTGACCTGGAAGTCGGCGCGATCGATGTACTCGAGCGCCCCGTCCTCGCGCCAGCGGACGATGTCGCCGGTGCGGTACATGCGGCCGCCCGCGAACGGGTCGGCCACGAAGCGGTCGGCGGTCAGGGCCGGGCGGCCGAAGTAGCCGCGGGCCAGCTGCGCACCCGAGAGGTACAGCTCGCCGGGCACGCCGACCGGGACCGGGGAGAGCCGGGCGTCGAGCACGTACACGCGGCTGTTCCAGGCGGGCGAGCCGATCGGCACGGCCTGCCGGTGGCGCTCGGTCACCTCGAAGGCGGTGATCGAGACGGCCGCCTCGGTCGGGCCGTACAGGTTGAACAGCCGTGCGCCGGAGTCGTTCCCGGCGTGGTGGTCGAGGAACTCGGCGGCCGTGGCGGCGGGCAGCGCCTCACCGATGGCCAGCACCGCGCGCACCGACCCGGGCAGCGGGCCGCCGGCCAGCAGCATGCCCAGCAGGGAGGGCACCGGGTGCAGGACGGTGACGCCGTGACCCTCGATCAGGGCGCGCAGGCGGTCCGGATCGCGCTCCTCGCCCGCGGCCGAGACCAGCAGGCTGCCGCCGGTGGTCAGGGTGGACCAGAACTCCCACACCGACAGGTCGAAGGTGGCGGGGGTCTTCAGCAGCGCGCGGTCGCTCGCGCCCAGCTCGAACGTGGCCCGCAGCCAGCGCAACTGGTTGACGATGGCCGCGTGCGGCACCGCCACGCCCTTGGGCAGGCCGGTCGAACCGGAGGTGAAGATGATGTACGCCGGGTGCTGCTCGCGCAGCGGGCGGACCCGCTCGGCGTCGGTGACCGGGGCGGCGGACAGCGCGGACAGGTCGAGCCGGTCCACCTCGAACACCGGCACCTCGGTGGGGAACGACACGCCGTCGGCCGAGGTGGTGAGAACCACTGCGGGAGCGGCGGTCTCGACGATGTAGGCGATGCGGTCGGCCGGGTGGTCGGGGTCGATCGGCACGTACGCGCCGCCCGCCTTCACCACCGCGTACATGGCGACCACCAGATCGATGCCGCGGCGCATGGCCAGCACCACACCGGTCTCGGGTCCGACGCCCGCGGCGATCAGGCGACGCGCCAGGCGGTTCACCCGGGCGTCGAATTCGCCGTAGGTGAGCGAGGTTCCGGCGTCGTCCAGCAGCGCGACCGCGCCGGGGGCGGCGGCCGCCTGCTCGTCCACCAGGTCGGCCAGGGTGGCCGGGGCCAGCTGGCGCGCGGTGGCGTTCCAGTCGTGCAGGATGCGCTGCCGCAGGCCCGCGCCCAGCAGGTCGACCTCGCCGATGGCCGTCTCCGGCTGCGCCACCACGGTTTCCAGCAGCCGGGCCAGCGCGGCGGTGAAGCGCTGCGCGGTGGCCTCGGTGAACAGGTCGTGGGCGTAGCCGAGGGTCAGCTCCAGTCCGGCGGGCGCGCCGGACTCGGCGTAGTGGTCCACCGCGAACAGGTGCAGATCGAATTGCGCGACGTGGGTGTCGAATTCGACCTCCGACACGGTCAGGCCGGGCAGTTCGAGGCTGGCGCGCTCGTGGTTCTGGAAGGACAGGCCCACCTGGACCAGCGGGTGCCGGGCGGTGGACCGGGCCGGGTTGAGCACCTCGACCAGGCGCTCGAACGGCACGTCGGCATTGCCGAAGGCGGCGATGTCGCCCGTGCGGACCCGGGCCAGCAGATCGGTGAACGACTCGGCGCCATCGGTTCCGGTGCGCAGCACCAGGGTGTTGACGAACATGCCGATCACGTCGTCGAGGGCGGCGTCGCCGCGGCCCGCGATCGGGGTGCCGACCGCGATGTCGGAGGTGCCCGACAGCCGTGACAGCAGGGCGGCCCAGGCCGCGTGCACCACCATGAACAGGGTCGCGCCGTGACGGCGGCCCAGTTCGGTCAGGCCGGCGTGCAGCTCGGCGTCCAGCGAGAGCCGGATGTAGCTGCCGCGCAGGCTCTGTCGCGCCGGACGCGGGTGGTCGGCGGGCAGGTCCAGCTGGTCGGGCAGCCCGGCCAGGGTCTCGCGCCAGTAGGCGAGCTGGCCCGCGGCCACCGACTCCGGATCGTCCTCCGAGCCCAGCAGCGCGCGCTGCCACAGCGCGTAGTCGGCGTACTGCACGACCAGCGGCGTCCAGGACGGCTTGGCGCCGCCCAGGCAGGCGTTGTAGGCGATCATCAGGTCGCGCACGAACGGCACCACCGAGGAGCCGTCGGCCGAGATGTGGTGCAGCACACCGGCGAGCACGTGGTCGCCGGTCGGCACGCCGTCCGCGTCCACGATGCGCAGCAGCAGCACCCGCACCGGCACGTCCACCGTCACGTCGAAGGTGGTCATGGCGAATTCGGTGACCTTGCCGACCAGTTCGGCCTCGGTGAGGTCGACCGGCTTGAGCTCGGCGATCACGTCCGCGGCGGGCAGGATCACCTGCGCGGGGCCCTCGGCCAGCTCCGGGTAGACGGTGCGCAGGGTCTCGTGGCGTTCGATCACCGCCGCGAACGCGGCCTCCAGCGCCGGGGCGTCCAGTTCGCCGGTCAGGCGCAGCGCCACCGGGATGTTGTAGGCCGTCGACGAGCGGTCGAAGCGGTTCAGGAACCACATGCGCTGCTGGGCGGGCGAGAGCGGCAGGTGCTCGGGACGGGCGCCCGCGGCCAGCACCGGCCGCTTCGGGCCGTCGGCCTCGGCCTGCACCCGCGCCGCCAGCGCGGTCACGGTCGGGGCCTCGAACAGCGCGCGCACGCCGACGGTGGTGTCGAACAGCGCGCCGATGCGGGCGACCGCCTTGGCCGCGAGCAGCGAGCTGCCGCCCAGGGCGAAGAAGTCGTCGTCCGCGCCGACCCGCTCGATGCCCAGCAGGTCCGCGTACACGTTGGCGATGAGTTCCTCGGCCACGGTGGCGGGCTGGCGGTACTCGGTGCCCTCGAAGACCGGTGCGGGCAGCGCCGCGCGGTCCAGTTTGCCGTTGACGGTCAACGGGATCCGGTCCACGACCACCAGTGCGGCCGGAACCATGTGCTCGGGCAGTTCGCGGGCGACGGCGGTGCGCAGCTCGGTGGTGGGCACCACCGCGCCCGCCGCCGGGACCACGTAGCCGATGATGCGGGAGACGTCCGCCGCCTCGTCGTGGCGCACGATGACCGCGGCCTCGCGGACCCGCGAATCCAGCAGCAGCGCCGCCTCGATCTCGCCCAGCTCCACGCGGAAGCCGTGCAGGTTCACCTGCTGGTCGATGCGGCCCAGGTACTCCAGATCGCCCGTGGGGGTCCAGCGCGCCAGATCGCCGGTGCGGTAGGCGGATTCGCCGGGGGCGCCGTACGGGTCGGCCACGAAGCGGCCGGAGGTGAGCGCCGGGCGCTCGAGGTAGCCGCGCGCCAGCTGACCGCCGGAGACGTAGATCTCGCCGGGGACGCCGACCGGGACCGGACGCAGCCGCGAATCCAGCACGCGCACGGTCAGACCCGGCAGCGCGCCGCCGATCACGCTGGCCGAACCGGTGTCCGGGGTGATCGGACGGTAGGACACGTGCACCGTGGTCTCGGTGATGCCGTACATGTTGATCAGGGCCGGGCCCTGCGGGTGCCGGGCGAACCAGCCCGAGAGCCGCTGCGGCTCCAGCGCTTCACCACCGAAGATCACGTAACGCAGCGCGAGCTCGGAGTCGCTCTCGGCGTCGGCGGTGATCAGCTGGTAGAAGGCCGACGGGGTCTGGTTCAGCACGGTCACGCCCGCGGTGGACAGCAGTTCCCGGAACTGCTGCGGCGACCGCGAGGTGAAGTAGTCGACCACCACCACGCTGCCGCCGTACAGCAGCGCGCCCCACAGCTCCCACACCGAGAAGTCGAAGGCGTAGGAGTGGAACATGGTCCACACGTCGGCGGGCCCGAAACCGTAGTGGCCCTGAGCATTGTCGAACAGCCGGATCACATTGCGGTGCGGGATCACCACGCCCTTGGGGCGGCCGGTGGAGCCCGAGGTGTAGATGACGTAGGCGATGTCGGCCGGGCGCAGCGGGGCGCGCCGGTCGCGGTCGGTGACCGGGGCGGCGTCGTAACCGTCCAGGTCGATGGTGTCGAGGCAGACCACCGGGCCGCCGAACCAGCCGGCGGGCAGCTGGGCCGCGCCGCTGCTGATCGCGCACACCGGGCGGGCGTCGTCGATCACGTACTCGATGCGGTCGGCCGGGTAGTTGGGGTCGATCGGCAGGTAGCCGCCGCCCGCCTTGACCACGGCCAGCAACGCCACCGCCAGCTCCTCGGTGCGCGGCAGGGCCACGGCCACCAGGGATTCCGGGCCGACGCCGGCCGCGATCAGGCAACGGGCCAGGCGGTTGGAGCGCGCGTCGAGCTCGGCGTAGCTGAGCGTGACGTCGCCGGAACGCACCGCCGGGGCGGCCGGGTCGATGGCCGCCGCAGTGGCGAAACGGTCTGCCAGCGTGGTGAATTCAGCGATATCGGGTCCGGTGCCGGCCCACTCGTGGAGAACGCGGGCGCTCTCCTCGATGGTCAGCAGCGGGATGTCGCCGACCACCACGGTGTCGTCGGCGGCCACCGACGCCAGCACCCGGTCGAAGCGACCGGCCAGGGCGGCGATGGTGTCGGCGTCGAACAGCTCACTGGCGTAGCTGATCTCGATGTCCATGCCGTTCGGGCGGCCGTCCGGGCCGTGCTGCTCGAGCACGGTGAACTGGAGGTCGAACTTCGACACCCCGGCGTCCAGGGCCTCCGGGCGCACCGTCAGCTCCGGCAGCTCCACCGCGGGCAGCGCGTAGTTGTGGAAGGTCAGCGCCACCTGGAACAGCGGGTGGCGGGCCTGCGAGCGGGCCGGGGACAGCACCTCGACCAGTCGCTCGAAGGGCACCTCGGCGTGCGAGAGGGCCGCGATGTCGTCGGCGCGCACCGCGTTCAGCACGGTGTCGAAGCCGGCGCGCGGGTCGATCTCGCTGCGCAGCACCAGGGTGTTGACGAACATGCCGACCAGGGCGTCGAGCTGCTGCTCGCCGCGGCCCGCGACCGGGGTGCCGATCGCGATGTCGGTGCTGCCCGAGATCCGGGCCAGCAACACGGCCAGCGCCGCGTGCACGGTGCTGAACAGGGTGGTGTCGTGGGCGCGCGCCAGATCCACCAGGCCGCCGTGCAATTCGGCGTCCACGCGCATGCGGTGGGTGCCGCCGCGCAGCGAGGCCACCGCCGGACGCGGGCGGTCCACGGGCAGCTCCAGCTGTTCGGGCAGCCCGGACAGGCGCTGCTGCCAGAACGCCAGCTGCCGGTGCGCGAGCGAGGCCGGATCGGTCTCGTCACCCCGGCGCTCGGCCTGCCACAGGGTGTAGTCGGCGTACTGCACCGGCAGCGGGGCCCAGGCGGGCGCCACCCCGGCGCGGTGGGCCTGGTACGCGGTCATGAAGTCAGCGGCCAGCGGGCCCATCGAGAAACCGTCCGAGCTGATGTGGTGAACCACCAGCACCAGCACGTGATCGGTCGGCGACAGGCTGAAAACGGCCGCGCGCACCGGGGTTTCGGTGGTCAGGTCGAACGGGCGGGCGACGACCTCGGCCACCCGGGCGGTCAGTTCGTCCGCGGTGATCGGCGCGGTGACCAGCCGGGCATCGCCCTCGGCCAGCACCCGCTGCACGGGACCGTCCGGGCCGTCGGAGTAGACGGTGCGCAGGGTCTCGTGGCGCGCCACCACATCCCGCAGCGCGGAGTGCAGGGCGGCCGCGGCCAGCGGGCCGGTCACCCGCAGCACCATGGGGATGTTGTCCGCCGCCGCGCCGGGGCCGACCCCGGTCGCGTCGGCGTGGTAGCGGTTGAGGAACCACATGCGGCGCTGCGCGTCCGACAGCGGCACCAGCGCCGGGCGCGGGCGCGCGGTCAGCGGCACCAGCGTGCCGCTGCCCGAACGGGATTCGGCGACCGCGGCCAGACCGGCGACGCTCGGGGCGTCGAACAGGTCGCGCACCGACAGTTCGGCGTCCAGCGCCGCGCCGACCCGGGCCACCACGCGGGCGGCCAGCAGCGAGCTGCCGCCGAGCGCGAAGAAGTCGTCGTTCGCGCCGATCCGGTCGACGCCGAGCAGATCCGCGAAGACCCCGGCCACCACATCCTCGGCCACGGTCTCGGGCGCGCGGTAGGCCGCGGTCTCGAAGACCGGGGCGGGCAGCGCGGCGCGATCCAGCTTGCCGGAGGCGTTGACCGGGAAGGCGTCCAGCACCACGAACGCGGCCGGAACCATGTACGCGGGCAGCAGGCCGCCCAGCGCCGCCTTGACCGCGTCCAGGTCGATGGCGTGGCCGGGCTCGCGCTGCAGGTAGCCCGCCAGCTGATCGCCCGCGCGGTCGTCCGAGCGCACCAGCACGACCGCCTGGTTGACGCCCGGCTGCGCCAGCAGCGCGGCCTCGATCTCCCCCAGTTCGATGCGCAGGCCGCGCAGCTTCACCTGGAAATCGGTGCGGCCCAGGTAGATCAGCTCACCCTCGGCGGTCCAGGTGACCAGGTCACCGGTGCGGTACATGCGCGCGCCGTCGCCGAAGGGGTTGGCCACGAAGCGATCCGCGGACAGATCCGGACGGCCCAGGTAGCCGCGGGCCAGCTGATCGCCCGCGAGGTACAGCTCACCGGCGACGCCGGGCGCGACCGGGTTCAGGCGGCCGTCCAGCACATAGGTCCGGGTGTTCCAGACCGGACGGCCCATGGGCACGAACGCGACATCGGTGTCGGCGACCTCGTGGTGGGTGACCTCGACCGCGGCCTCGGTGGGGCCGTACAGGTTGTGCACGCGCGCGCCGGTCAGCTCGCGCATGCGGGCGGCGGTGCCGACGGGCAGGCCCTCACCGGAGGCGAACACCTGGCGCAGACCGGTGCAGTGGGCAGCGGCCGGCTCGGTCACGAAGACCGCCATCATGGACGGCACGAAGTGCGCGTGGGTGATGCCCGCGCGAATGATCAACTCGGCCAGATACTTCGGGTCGCGGTGGCCGTCGGGGGCGGCCACGACCAGCTTGGCGCCGATCTGCAAGGGCCAGAAGAACTCCCACACCGACACGTCGAAGGTGAAGGGGGTCTTCTGCAGCACCACGTCGTCGGCGGTCAGGCGGTAGCGGTCCTGACCCCACACCAGGCGGTTCACCACGGCGGCGTGCGAGACCGCGACACCCTTGGGGCGGCCGGTGGAACCGGAGGTGAAGATGACGTAGCAGGCGTTCGACTCCCGCAGCGGCGCGAGACGATCGGCGTCGGTCAGCGGGGTCGCGGCGTACCCGGCCAGATCGACGGTGTCGACGGCCAGCACCGGGATGTCGCGGGCGGTGGTGAAACCGTCGCGGGCGGTGGTCAGCACGAGCACCGGGCCCGCCGCGTCCAGCACGTAGTCGGTGCGCTGCTCGGGCTGATCCGGATCGACGGGGACGTACGCGCCGCCGGCGGCCAGGATCGCGTACATGCCGACCAGCAGATCGTGGGAACGGCGGATCGCCAGCGCCACCCGGGATTCCGGGCCGACGCCGGACTCGACCAGCTTGCGGGCCAGGCGGTGTACGCGGCCGGAGAACTCGCCGTAGGACAGAGCTGTTCCCCCGAATTCGACGGCCGGGGCGTTCGGGCAGGTCAGAGCCCGCGACTCGAACAGGGCGACCAGGGTCGCGGGGGTGGTCTCGCCCCAGGCGCCGACCGGCAGCGCCGAGCGGATGTCGTGGGCGGTGTCGTTCCAGCCGGTCAGCACCTGGGCGCGCTCGGCGTCGGTGAGCAGGTCGATATCGCCGACCGGGCGGTCCGGGGTGGCGGTGACCGCGTCCAGCACCACGTCCAGGCGACGGGCGAAGGCCGCGACGGTGGCCTCGTCGAAAATGTCGGTGGCGTAGGTGAACACGGCGTCCAGCCCGCCCGCCGCACGATCCTCGACCAGCGACAGCTGCAGATCGAACTTGGCGATGCCCGGGTCCAGCTCGACCCGCGAAGCGGTCAGGCCGTTCAGCTCGAGGCTGGTCTGCGTGGTGTTCTGCAGATCCAGGGCCACCTGGAACAGCGGGTGGCGGGCCTGCGAGCGCATCGGGCTGAGCACCTCGACCAGGCGCTCGAACGGGACGTCCGCGTGCGCGAAGGCGCGCAGATCGGTCTCACGCACCTGGGCCAGCAGCTCCCGGAACGAACGGTCCGGGGCCACCTCGGTGCGCAGCACCAGGGTGTTGACGAACATGCCGACCAGGTCGTCGAGCGCCTGCTCGCCGCGGCCGGCGACGACGGAGCCGATCGAGATGTCCGCGGCGCCGGACAGTTTCGCCAGCAGCGTGGCGTAGGCCGCGTGCAGCGCCATGAACAGGGTGGCGCGATCGCCCTCGGCCAGCTCGCGCAGGCGGGCGTGCCGCTCGGCGGAGATGGCGAAGCGGTACTGCGCGCCGTGGCGGGTCGCCACGGCCGGGCGCGGCCGGTCGCCGGGCAGCTCCAGAGTGTCGGGCTGCCCGGACAATTCGGCGCGCCAGAAGCGAACCTGATCCGCCAGCAGGGATTCCGGGTCGTCCTCGGCGCCCAGCAGGTCACGCTGCCACAGCGTGTAGTCGGCGTACTGGACCGGCAGCGGCGTCCACGCCGGGGCCGCGCCCGCGGTGCGGGACGCGTAGGCCAGCATGAGATCCCGGGTCAGCGGCGCGATGGACCAGCCGTCGGCGGCGATGTGGTGCACGGCGAGCACCAGCACGTGGGTCTCGGGCGCCACCCGCAGCAGGGTGAGCCGGGCCGGAGCCCGCTCGTCCACCGCGAACGGCAGCACCGCGAGCTCGAAGATCCGGTTCTCCAGATCCTCGGCACGCACCTGCTCCGAAACCAGTGCGACACCGGACTGCTCGACCGGCAGCACCAGCTGACGGCCCACGCCGTCCACGGCCGGGTACACGGTGCGCAGCGTCTCGTGCCGCGCCACCACGTCGGTGACCGCGGCGGCCAGCGCGTCCGCGTCCAGCGGGCCGTCCAGGCGGATGGCCGCGACCAGGTTGTCGGCGATCGAGCTGTTGTCGAAGCGGTTCAGGAACCACATGCGCTGCTGCGCGTAGGACAGCGGCACCACCTCGGGCCGCTCCCCAGCCACCAGCGGCGCGCGGCCGCCGGTACCGGCCAGGTCGGCCAGCCGGGCCGCCAGTTCGGCGACGCTGGACGCCTCGAACAGCAGGCGCACCGGGACGGTGGTGTCCAGGGCCGCGCCGAGGCGCGCCACCACCTGGGTGGCGATCAGCGAGTTGCCGCCGAGCTCGAAGAAGTCGTCGTCCGCGCCGACACCGGCGGCGGGCGCGTCGGCCTCGACGACCGAATCCAGGTGCGCCACTGGAGCATTCGAGCCGAGCGCGGAGTCGGCGACGGCCACGGCCGCGGTGAGGGCCGCGTCCACCGGCGTGATGTCGGCGGCGGGCGCGAGGCCCAGCACCTCGGCGAAGACCTCGGCCACCAGCAGTTCGATCGGCGTCGCGGGGGCGCGGAATTCGCGGGCCGCGAAGACCGGGGCGGGCAGCGCGCGGTAGTCGAGCTTGCCGTTGACGGTCATCGGCATGGCGTCGAGCACCATGAAGGCCGACGGAATCATGTACGCCGTCAGGCGATCCGCCAGCGCGGTCTTGATCTCGGCCACGTCCACGCCGCCGGCGGCCGCCACCAGGTAGGCCACCAGCTGGTCGCCGCGCACCGCGTCGTGGTGCAGGACCACCACGGCCCGGCGCACCTGCGGCAGCGCCGCCAGCGCGGCCTCGATCTCGCCGAGTTCGATGCGGAAGCCGCGCAGCTTCACCTGGGAGTCGTTGCGGCCCAGGTACTCCACCTGGCCGTCGGCGGTCCAGCGCACCAGGTCGCCGGTGCGGTACATACGTTCACCGGGCGCCCACGGGCAGGCCACGAACCGGCTCACGGTGAGCTCCGCGCGATTGCGGTAGCCGCGGGTGACCGGCAGGCCGCCCAGGTACAGCTCGCCGATCGCGCCGACCGGCACCGGCCGCAGCCGCTGGTCCAGGATCCACTCGCGCGCGCCCGGCACCAGGTGGCCGATGGTGACGGTCTCGCCCGCCGCCAGCGCGCCGGTGATGTTCACGACCACGGTGGCCTCGGTGGGGCCGTAGGCGTTGATCATGTCGCGCCCGGCCTCGGCCCAGCGCCGCACCATCTCCGGCGACAGCGCCTCGCCGCCGACCGCGACGTGGCGCAGGGTGGGGACGTCGGCCGGATCGATGGTGCTCGCGCCCGAGGGCGTCATGAAGACGTGGGTGACCCCGTGCGCCCGAATGACTTCCGCCAGCTCGTCGCCGATGTGCGCGCCGGTCGGGGCGACCACCAGGGTGGCGGCCGACCGCAGGGCCAGCAGCAGCTCGCCGACCGAGACGTCGAACGAGGAGCTGGTCACGTGCAGCACCCGCGCCTCGGCGGAACCGCTGAAGCGCTCGTACTGCGCCTCGGACAGACCCGCCAGACCCGAGTGGGTGACCACGACGCCCTTGGGCAGGCCGGTCGAGCCGGAGGTGTAGATGGAGTACACGACATTGGCGGCGCGCAGCGGCCGCACCCGGTCGGCGTCGGTGATCGGATCGGCCGGGAAGGCCGTGCGGGCGCTGGTGAATTCGGCGTCGTCGAGCAGCAGCCAGGGCAGCGTGCCGGGCAGCGCGTCGCGCACCGACGCCACGGTCAGGCCGAGCACCGCGCCCGCGTCGCGGACGATGTACTCGATGCGGTCGGCCGGGAAGGCGGGGTCCACCGGCACCCAGGCGGCGCCGGTCTTGGCGATGGCCCACACGGCGACGATGTACTCGATCGACCGCGGCAGGCTCACGGCCACCAGCTGCTCCGGGCCCAGGCCGCGCTCGATCAGCAGGCGCGCCAAGCGATTTGAGAGGGCGTCCAGTTCGGCGTAGGTGAACTGGACATCGCGCTCGATCAAGGCGATTCGGTCCGGAGCGGACGCCACAGCCGCGGCCATGATCTCCGGCAGCAGGCTGACCGCGTCCACGGCTCCACCGGAACGGGTTGTCAGATCGGCGTATTCGGCCTCGGACAGCAGCGGCAGCGTGTTCACGACCACGGCCGGATCGATGGTGATCGCCTCGAGCAGGCGCACATAGCGGCGCGCGAAGACCTCGATGGTGGCGGGATCGTAGAGATCCACCGCGAATTCGAACTCCGCGTGGATCCCCGCCGGTGCCGGACCTTCCCCGGGACCGGCACCGGCGAAGCTTTCGGTGACCGCGACCGACAGGTCGAATTTGGTCACCTCGGTGTCCAGGGTACTCGTCGTGGCAAGCAATCCGGGCAGTTCGAGACTGATGTCTCCGGCGGCGGTGAACGACAGGGCCACCTGGAACAGCGGATGCCGGGCCGCCGACCGCACCGGATTCAGGGTCTCGACGAGCTGTTCGAAGGGGACGTCGGCGTGCGCGAACGCGGCAAGATCGATGTCACGGACCCGGTGCGCGAGGTCGCGGAAGCTGAGCTCGCCGTCGATCTCGGTACGCAGCGGCAGCGTGTTGACGAACATGCCGATCAGGTCGTCGAGTTCGCGCGCGCCGCGGCCGCCGACCGGGGTGCCGATGACGATGTCCGATTCGCCGGAAAGGCGGGACAGCAGCACCGCCAGCGCGGTGTGCATCAGCATGAAGGTCGAGATGCCCTCGGCCCGAGCCGTTTCCGAAATGGCGGCGTGCAACTCCGCGGTGAGCTCGACGTCGAGCTTGCCGCCGCGACCGGTCGCGACGGCGGGCCGGGGACGGTCGGCCGGGAGCTCGAGCACGTCCGGCGCGCCCGACAGGGTGCCGCGCCAGAAGTCCAGCTGCCGGGAGAGCAGCGACTCCGGGTCGTCGGCCGCGCCGAGCCGATCCCGCTGCCACAGCGTGTAATCGGCGTACTGCACCGCGAGCGGCTCCCAGGCGGGCGCCTGGCCGCCGGTGCGGGCCAGGTAGGCGGTGATCAGGTCGCGGGCCAGGATGGGCAGCGAGAGGCCGTCGGCGGCGATGTGGTGCAGCACGATGGCGACCGCGTACTCGGGGACGTCGAGATCCGCGGCGTCGACCAGCACCGGACCGCCCAGTCCGCAATCGGACGCGACGGCGCCGGTAACGGTGAACAGTCGTGCACGGAACGGGATCTCGCGCTCCAGGTCGAACCCCTGGGCGGCGAAGGCGCGCAGGCGGGCGTCCAGTTCGTCGGCGTCACAGGGCTCCTGCGCCACCGGCTCGGTCGCCACCGCCACCGGCAGTACCTGCTGCTGCGCGAAACCCGCCGCGGTGGTGGGGAACACGGTGCGCAGCACCTCGTGGCGGCCCAGCACGTCGGCCAGCGCGGCCCGCATGACCTCCGGATCGGCCTCGCCGCGCAGCCGCACCACGAACGGCATGTTGTAGCCGGCGCTCGCGGTGTCGAAACGGTTCAGGAACCAGATGCGCTGCTGCGCCGGGGACAGCGGCAGCGCCTCCGGCCGGTCGCGGCGCACCAGGGCGACCGCGCTGCCGGACTCGGCGTCGGCGTCGACGAACTGGGCGTCGATCACCGCGGCCAGCTCGGCCACGCCGGTGGCGGAGAACATCTCGCGCACCGTGAGGCGGCAGCCCAGCTCGGCGTTCAGCCGCGACGCCACCTGGGTGGCGATCAGGCTGTTGCCGCCCAGGGCGAAGAAGTCGTCGGTGCGGCCGACCTGGTCGGTGCCCAGCACCTCGGCGAACATGGCGGCCACGGCCCGCTCGGTCACCGTCACCGGCACCTCGTGCACCACCGCGACCCGGACCGGATCCGGCAGCGCGGCCCGGTCCAGCTTGCCGGAAGCGTTGACCGGCAACGCCTCCAGCAGCACGAACGCGCTCGGCACCATGTAGGCGGGCAGCGCCCGCGCGGCAGCGGCCTTGAGCTTGATCGCGTCCACCTCGTCGGTCGCGACCGCGTAGGCGACCAACTGGTCGTCGCGCACGATCACCACCGCGCGGGACACGCCCTCGACATCGCCGAGCACGGTCTCGATCTCACCCAGCTCGATGCGCAGGCCGCGCACCTTCACCTGGAAGTCGGTGCGCCCCAAGTACTCGATCTCACCCGACTCGGTCCAGCAGACCAGATCACCGGTGCGGTACATGAGTTCACCCGGAGCCGCGAACGGGTCGGCGACGAACCGCTCCGCCGTCAGACCCGGACGCGCCAGGTAACCCCGGGCGAGCTGAACCCCCGACAGATACAGCTCACCCGGAGTCCCCATGGGGACCGGCCGCAGGCGTGCGTCGAGCACGTACAGCCGGGTATTGAACACCGGCGCGCCGATCGGCACGGCGGTGATGTCCGCGGCGGTCACCTCGTGCGAGGTGACCTCGACCGCAGCTTCGGTGGGGCCATAGAGATTGTGGAGCGGGGCGCCGGTCAGGGCGCGCAGCCGCTGCGCGATGGGGCCCGGCAGCGCCTCGCCCGAGGCGAACAGCTGCCGGATCCGCAGCGGCGGTGCACCCGCGGCCGCGGCGGCCTCCAGTTCGGCCACGAACGGATCCATCATCGACGGCACGAAATGCACCACCGTGACGCCGAATTCGTCGATCACCGCGCGCAGGTAGGCCGGATCGCGGTGGCCGTCGGGCTGGGCCAGCACCAGGGTCGCGCCGATCTGCAGCGCGAAGAACAGCTCCGGCACCGAGACGTCGAAGGTCATCGGCGTCTTCTGCAGCATCACATCCGAGGCGGACAGCGCGAAGGTCTCGCGCATCCAGACCATGCGGTTGACGATGGAGCGGTGGCTCACCGCCACGCCCTTGGGGCGGCCGGTGGAACCCGAGGTGAAGATGACGTAGGCGGTGTTCGCCGGACGCAGCGGGGACAGCCGGTCCACATCGGTCACCGTGGCGGCCGAGAACTCGGCCAGCGCGGCCTCGGTCAGGTCGGCGATGTCCAGCACGGCGGCGGCGGTGGCGGGACGGTCGGCGGCGGTGGTCAGCACCAGCGCGGGCGCGGCGGTGTCCAGGATGTGCGCGATCCGGTCGGCCGGGTGATCGGGGTCCAGCGGCACGTAGGCGCCACCGGCGGCCTGCACCGCGTACACCGCGACCAGCAGCTCCGGCGAACGGCGCAGGTGCAGCGCGACCAGCGACTCCGGGCCGATGCCGCGCGAGATCAGGTAGCGGGCGAACCGATTCACCCGTCCGGCGAACTCGGCGTAGGTGAGATCGCAGGCGGGGGTCCCGCCGAAACGCACCGCGAGCGACTGCGGCGTCCGGGCGGCCTGCGCCTCGAACATCGACACCAGCGTCGCCTCGGGGTCCACGGTGAACGCGGTGTCGTTCCACTCGCGCAGCACCACCTCGCGCTCCCGCTCGGTGATGACCTCGACCGCGGACAGCGGGGCCGCCGGGTCCAGCTCCACCAGCCGCTCGACGAACGCCACGAAACGCTCGATGTGGCGGTCGATCTCGTCGGCCGTGTACAGGTTCGGGTTCACCTCGAGGTCCAGGCGCACCCGGTCGTTCTCGCCGTAGAAGGCGTTGAGGCTCATGTCCTCGACCGGGCTGGTGGACAGCAGGTTCAGCCGGCCCTGGATGTCGCCGAAGTCCAGCTGCGGGTGGAACAGCATGATGTTGACCATCGGGCCGTACAGCGCCCGCGACGCCGGAGCGCCCTGCAGTTCGGCCGCGTCCCGGCGGATGTCCTCGTGCCGGTAGCGCTGGTGGCGCAGCGCGCCGGAGATCTCCAGGCGAGCCGCGGTGAGCAGCTCCAGCCAGGTGGTGTCCGGCCCGGCCGCCATCCGCAGCGGCACGATGTTGGACAGCATGCCGGTCGAGCGGCGCATGACCGCGGTGGTGCGGGCGGTGACCGGCAGGCTCAGCACGGCCTCGTCCTGGCCGGTCAGCTTGGCCATGTAGGCCGCGAAGGCGGCGATGATCACGCCCGCCAGACCCGAATCATGCTGCGCGCCACACTCTTCCATGCGGCGGACCAGGTCCTCCGGCAGCACCACGCCACGGCGCAGGTTGTCCGAGCGCGGCGGGGCGGTGCGGCCCTTGAGCGACATGGTGCCGTCCAGGCCCGCGGTGCGCTCCTGCCAGTAGGCGCGGTCGGTGCGGAAGCGGCTGCTCTCGCGGTAGGCCAGTTCGGATTCGACCAGCTCGCGCAGCGTGCCGACCTTCACCGTCTCCGGCTCCAGGCCGCGCTGCAGCGCGGTGTAGCGACGGGCCGTCCACTGCATGGTGTTCAGGGCGGCGTAGCCGTCGCCCACGATGTGGTGACCGACGAAGAACCAGAACCAGCGCTGGTCGGCGACCCGGATCAGGGTGGGCGAGAACAGCTTGCCGGTGAGCAGGTCGATCGGCTCGAGGATCTGGACCTGCATCCACTCGTGCGCGGCGGCGATGGGATCGGCTTCCGAGCGCAGGTCCATCAGCTCGGTGTTGTGACCCGCGGTCGGGTCGATGTACTGGTGGGGCTGTCCGTCGATCTCGGTGAAACGCAGCTGGGAGGAGCGCCAGATCGGGACGCCGTCCTCGGCGACGCGCAGCAGCAGGTCGACGTCGAAGTCACCCTCGATGTCGACGTACTGGACCAGGTTGAGGGGCACTTCGGGAGCCAGCAGCTGGGCGTACCACAGCCCGATCTGCGCGGGTCCGAGCGGGAACGGCGCAGACAATTCAGTCGACGTCGGAACTTCACTCGGTCCGAGACCACTCGAGTCCGTACCCTGCACCAGAGCCTCCCTTGTCATGGCGAATTGCTATGTCGACCAACGGTTTCGGGGCATCACGAAATAGACCTGAGTGCGCTCGGCTGACGAGAGCGCACCAGGCCGCGAGTTATCGCATCGCCCTGGGTTTTTCGACGAATGCGCGGCGAATCCGCGCGTGATCCAACTAGTGCTCGAAGCGGCCGGGCTTACTGGCTCGCCGGCCGGGATGCGGTTGCCTCCGGGTCACCGCATCCGGACTGTCCTACTGCCGATCTCCTCCAACTGTCACCTGCATCACAGGGATGCCGTTCATGCCTGTGGACACTAGGCGTTTACACAATAAAAAGGAACTTTTTCCTGAAAAAAAGTTGGACGAGCGTCTAGTTGGCAGCCGATCCGGCGCGAAGATCGCGATGAATGTGGGTCAGACCACATAACAAGGCGGCGGTGTGACCGACCGCACTTTCGGATGTGGAGATTAGGAGTCGAAACGTTGCAACTGCGTTGCATCGGCGCCCAGGCGCCGATCCAGCACCCGGATCTTGGCCTCGATCTGCGCATACAGCGGAGACTCGCGGTCCACGGTGGCCCGATAGGCCGCCCACGCCGCCGCGTCGTCACGCCCTTCGGCGCCCGCGGTCCACCGACTCAAGACCGAAGCGTCGCCGGAACGTAATACAGCCGTTCTCAAGCGCACCCGCAATTCATCGCGAATGTCTATAACTCCCGGAGCGGTCGAGCGCGGCAACACCGGGCCCGCGTACAGCCGCACGGCGGCGTCCACATCCCCGGAATCCAGGGCGGCGCGCAACGCCTCCACGTCCGTGGCGATCGGCACGCGCAACCGGTACGGGCGCGAGCCGAAGACGTTCGAACCGACCACCGAGCGCAGCCGCGACATGGCGGCGCGAATCGTGGCGTTGTCCAGATCGGCGTCATCGAGCAGCAGGGCCAGGTGATCGGCCGACAACCCCTCGGAATGCTCGGCGAGCAGCAACAGGATCTCCGCGTGCCGCTGCGACAACGGGACCCGCTCCCCCGCCACGGTCAACTGCGGCTGCCCGAGCCCGAGCACCTCCAGGCCCAGGCGTTCCGGCGCGGGCGCGTCGGCGTGCGAACGCCGGTCCTGACCCGAACGCACCGCGGCCAGCAGCAGATCCATCTCCGCGGCCGTGGCCGCCGCCTTCACCAGTGCCAGGATCTCCGGGCGCGCCACCCGCACACCGCCGGCGATCATCAGCACGCCCACCAGGCGGCCGTCCGGATCGTGCACCGGCGCAGCCGCTCCCGTGATCTGGTGCATGCGGTGCAGGAAATGCTCGGGGCCGTGGATCCAGGCCGCGCGGCCGGTGCGCACCACCAGGCCCACCGCATTGGTGCCGACCCGGCGCTCGCTCAGGTCGTTGCCCTCCCGCAATCCCGCCTCGGCGGCCGGCTGCACCCGGTCGGCATTGCCGTGCACCGAGAGCACGCGGCCGAACTGGTCGGCCACCACCACGATCAAACCGGTACTGGTCGCGTCCCGCAGCAACAGCTTGTCCACCAGCGGCATCACCGCGGCGATCGGATGCGCGTCGCGATAGCGCTCGAGGTCCGCGCCACGCAGGCCGCGACCGTCCCCATCGTCCATCGGGTCCACGCCGCCGCGCACGCTGCGCAGCCACGATTCCAGGACCATGGGACGTAACAAGCCGGGCAGTTGCCCCAGCTGTTCTCCACCCAGGCTGAGATATCCGTGAGCCTGGGCGGCATATGTTTCGAGCGCACCGAGTTGACTGCCCGGTTCGGCGCCGTGGTTAGGGTTTCCCCCACCCGCAAGATTGCTGACCATTTGCCTTTCTTTCCGCACCCAAAGGGTACCGGCGGACCTGAGAGCCCAAGGCGGAAGCAGGACGTTTGTCCGACAGGTCACACAGCAACCGTGCCCTACGGAAATGTGAGCTACGCAGCATCTTGTTAAACACGCCGTGTTCAGTCACTCCGCGCGATCCGCGCGTCGCGAGGGACTTGCCGAGGTTGCGGTGGCGCCGCTGACCGGATCACGACCGCGCACCCCGCCCCGAAATCCTTGCGGCGGCCAGGTTTTCGGTTAACACGGTTCACCGAATGTACCGCCCCGGCTCGGGCACTGTGCGAGGGTGGGTGGGGTGGAGGACATCGACCTGACCGATCTCGACCGCTTCGCGCACGGCTTCCCACACGCGGTCTTCGACCGGCTGCGGGCCGATGCGCCGGTCCGGTGGCATCCGCCCACCCCGCACACCCCCGACGGGGAAGGGTTCTGGGTGGTCAGCCGGTACGCCGACATCGTTGCCGTAGCCGGGGATTCGGTCACCTATTCCTCCGAGAGCGGCGGGGAACGGCGCGGCGGCGGCACCCTCATCGAGGACCTGCCCGTGGACTGGGCCGTTGGCGTGCTGCTCAACATGATGGACGACCCCCGGCACGCGGGCGTGCGGAAACTGCTCATGCCCAGCGTCGCGCCGCGCACCCTGAAACTCATCGAGGACGACCTGCGGCGACGCGCCGCCGACCTGGTCGACGCGGCACTGGCCAAGGGCGAGTGCGATTTTCTCCTCGACCTCGCCGCCGAACTGCCGCTGCAGGCCGTCGCCCAACTGCTCGGGGTGCCGCAGGAGGACCGGCACCGGCTCTTCGGCTGGGCCAACGTCGCCCTGGACTACGACGATCGCGACCTCGGCGAGGCCACCGCGCGCACCCAGCGGGCCGTCGCCGAAACCCGGGCCTACGGGCGGGAACTGCTCGCCGCCAAGACCGCGGCGCCCGCCGACGACCTGCTCTCCCTGGCCGCGCACGCCACCATCGACGGGCAGCCGCTCACCGATATGGAGAAGGCCATGCTGTTCAGCCTGCTCATCGCGGCGGGCAGCGAGACCACCCGCAACTCCATCGCTGTCGGGATGCTGGCGCTCATCGAACGGCCCCAGGTCTGGCGCAGCCTGCGCGAGGACCGGTCCCAACTGGACGGGGCCGTCGACGAAATGCTGCGGTGGGCCTCCTCCACCTCCTACAACCGGCGCACCGCCACCCGCGACACCGAACTCGGCGGTCAGCGAATCAAGGCCGGGGACAAGGTCACCCTGTGGTGGACCTCCGCGAACCGCGACGAGGCCGTGTTCACCGACCCGCACACCTTCGACATCACCCGGCGGCCCAACCCGCACCTCGCCTTCGGACGCGGCGGGCACTTCTGCCTCGGATCCAACCTGGCCCGCATGGAGATGCGGGTGGTGTTCGACGCACTGCTCGACCGGGTCGAGATCGCCGAACTCACCGGGGCCGTCGAATACACGCGCAGCAACAAGCACACCGGCGTCCGGCACATGCCGGTCCGGCTGCGGGCGCGCGGGGAGGAGGAGTAGATGAGCATTTCGGACGATTACGTACGGGCGGTCAACGCCGCCGACGAGCCCGCGCTGCTGGCGCTCTTCGCGCCCGGGGCCGAACTGCGCAATCCGCGAGGTATTTTCACCGGTCACGACGAAATCGCCGGGTTCTATCGGGATGTCGTGTTCGCGGGCCGGGCGCGGACCGAGATCACGCGGGTAATCCCGGGCCCGGCAGTCGAAGTCGCACAGCTCGAGGCGACCAGCCCGCTCGGCAAGCCCGGCAACCGCACCTACGCGATCGACGTCTTCGGTCTCGGCCCTGACGGGCGCATCACCACACTGGAGATCTACTACCGCTGATCAACTGGACGGAAGCGTCGGTTTCAGCGCCGCCGCGCTGCGGGTGCGAGCCGCGCCCCACCACACGCCCGTCCCGTAGGCCACATCGTCCAGCCGCCGGCAGAACACGTAGCGGATCGGATCCAGGCTGCCGGGCTCCCGATGGGTGAACCAGTCCGCCAAGCCCTCCGCCATGGCCAGGGTGATCGCGATGTGCCGGATCCGGCGCGAGCACAACATGCCCAGCAGCGTCACCGGCCAATAGTGCCGGCACATGGCCGACGCCAGCCGCCACACCGCACCGCCGAAACCGCGCGTCATATAGATGGCGGCCACCCGGGTCGGATTGTCGAGCCCGGCGAACACCCGGCGTAATCGGACCAGGGTCGCGCCCAGGGTCAGCACCCCGCCGAAGATGCCCCAGCCCGACGCGGTGCTCAGCAGGCCCGCCGACACCGCCGTCCAGATCGGCAGCGACAGCGGCGCGGCCATCCCCCTGTGCCGCTGCGCCAGCGGCGCCACACCCGTCCCATGGGTGACCTTGTGGGCGAACCACTTTCGCAGCGACACCGGATTGCTGTGCGCCACCCGGGCCGCGGGCTCGTAGCGCAGCCGCCAGCCCGCGCGGTCCAGCCGCCAGCACAGGTCGACATCGCCGCCCGCGCCCATGGACTCGTCGAAACCGCCCTCGCCCAGCAGGGCCAGCCGGCGCACCAGCACCGCCGAACTCGGCACGTACGGCACCGGGCCGTGCGCCTGCACCGCCGACTCGCGGCGGCCGCGATGCACCGAACCGCGGGTGTGCTCGTAGCGGGCCAGCACCGTGGAATCGGGATCCATGGCCAGGATGCGCGGGGCCACCAGCGCCACCTTGGGATCGCTGAAATGGCCCAGCATGACCTCCAGCCAACCGGTCCGGGGCACCACCTCCGGATCCAGGAAGGCCACGAATTCCGTTGACGCGGAACGCAATCCGAAATTGCGGGCCGCGGCCGCGCCGTGCCGGCGATCACGGCGCAGCACGGTGATCCGGCATCGGCTGCGCGCCTCCGGAATCCGCACCGGCTGATCCGAACCGTCGTCCACCACGATCACCGTGTGGCCACGCAGCGCCGACAACAGCCGCGACAGCTCGGGAGTGTTGTTGTGCACCGGCACGATCACGGTCACGTCCTCCAGCGACGGCAACAGCCGCGGACGCGGATTCGCGACACCGGAATCGAGAAGACGTCTGGCAACCCGCGCCGACGCCGGGTCGGTCACCTCGAGGTACCCGTCACCGATCAAGGCCGCAGCTTCCGGAGCGAGCCGTAGCAACTTCGTCGGCGTGCCGCCGACCAGTAGCCGTCCACCGGAATAAGTGCGCACCTTGGGATCGATTCGCACCCCGAAACCATCGGGAAGGCGATCATGGCGCATTCCCGAATGCTAAGTCAGCACACCACTGGCAATGATGATTGCCACGCGGTGTTATCTGCCCTCCGCTTCGCTACGGGCGGGTTCGCGGCCCCCTGGTCCCGATTCTTCCCTCCTCCGCTCCTCCGCTTCGCTCCCCCGCTCCAAGGCGGAGGTCTATCGAGCCGCAGTCCAGAATCGGGACGGCCGCGAACACTGAGGCGACATTCCGCAAGGGAGGAGGCGTATTCGGTGTCTCGCGCATCTGGTGGTAGCTCGACGGGTGCGGTCGTGGGCGCTCTAGACTGCCGGGAGGAAAATCGGCAGTTGAACAGGTAGGGGACGGGTATCCGTGCCCGTGGTGGTCGAGGCGGTATGGGAGTCGGGCGCATGCAGACAGGCGGGGGCGGTAACACCCTCTCGGAATCCGAGATCGTCGAGGCCGCCCTGCGGGTGGTCCGGCAGGACGGCGTGGAGAAGCTGTCCATGCGACGGCTCTCCCGCGAACTCGGAGTTTCGCCGATGGCCCCCTATTACTACGTCGCCGACAAGCGGGAGCTACTCGACTTGGTGGCGACCGCGGCGCTCACCGGCGTCCGCAAGCCGCCACCCGAATTCGGCACGTGGCAAATGCGTTTGCGGGATCTCATCGACCAGATCGACGAGAAATTGCGCAAGCACCCGGGTCTCGGCGACGTCCTGATCGAGCAGATGCTCGGCAAACAGCTCGACCTGATCGCGGCCGTGATGGAAATCCTCTTCGACGCCGGTTTCGACGAGCGCAATGTGCTCTCCGCCTACGCCACCATCCACACCTATCTGTTCGGTCGTTCCAAGGTGAACCCGCGCGACCGTTCGTCGCTGCTGGACCGGGTGCTGCCCGAGGCGGTGGAACGCGCCACCAAACACCTGGCGGATCTGCGTGGCAAGTTCTCCTACGACTTCTCGATGGACGTGCTGATCGCCGGTCTGGAAGCTCAGCTTGTCCGGCAGCGCGACAGCCACGTATAGTCAAACTAGAACACGTTCTAGTTTGGGTAGACTGCTCCGGCTGACCATCACTGCCGGGTTCGAGAGGACACTATGACCACCGTCGACGTACCGCACAGCTCGCGATCGGCCGTGCTGCGGGTCTCCGCGGTCATCAACGAGACGGCCGACTCCTGCTCGCTGGTCTTCGACGTGCCCGAGGAACTCAGCGAGCGCTTCGCCTACACGCCGGGCCAGTTCCTGACCCTGCGCATCCCCAGCGACCTGACCGGGTCCGTGGCCCGCTGCTACTCGCTGGCCAGCTCGCCGCACACCGACGACAAGCCGAAGGTGACCATCAAGCGCACCGTCGACGGCTATGCGTCGAACTGGGTGTGCGACAACGTGAAAGCCGGCGACTCCATCGAGGTGCTGCCGCCGTCCGGCGTCTTCACCCCCAAGAACCTCGACGAGGACCTGCTGCTGTTCGCGGCCGGCAGCGGCATCACCCCGGTGATGTCCATCCTCAAGTCGGCGCTCGCCCGCGGCGACGGCCGCATCGTGGTGGTCTACGCCAACCGCGACCACGAGTCGGTCATCTTCGCCAACGAGCTGCGCGAACTCGCCGACAAGAACCCACAGCGGGTCGTCGTCATCCACTGGCTCGAAGCCCTCCAGGGCCTGCCGACCGCCGACGCCTTCGCCGCCCTGGTCTCGCCCTACACCGCCCACGAGGCGTTCATGTGCGGCCCCAAGCCGTTCATGGACCGGGTCCACGACGCCCTCGGCCAGCTCGGCGTGCCGCGCAACCGCACCCACGCCGAGGTCTTCAACTCGCTCTCCGGCGACCCGTTCGCCGATGTCGCCCCGGCCGAGATCAGCGCCGAGGAGGCCGCCGACGCCGCCAGCGTCGAGGTCGAACTCGACGGCGAGACCCACGAGATGACCTGGCCGCGCAGCCAGACCCTGGTCGACATCATGCTCTCCAAGGGCCTGGACGTGCCCTACTCCTGCCTCGAGGGCGAATGCGGCTCCTGCGCCTGCACCGTCCTGGAGGGCGAGGTGGAGATGGAGAACGCGGAGATCCTCGACCCCGAGGACATCGCCAACGGCTACATCCTGGGCTGCCAGGCCCGGCCGGTGACGGACCGCCTGAAGATCCAGTTCTGAGCTAACGCCCGAAACGAGTCGGCCGCCGCGTGATGCACGCGGCGGCCGAATTCTATTGTGTCCGTAAGGCTCAGTACGCCGAGAAGACGTTGTCGATCGAGCCGTAGCGGTGCGCCGCGTAATTGCAGGCGGCCGTGATGTTGGCGACCGGATCGTAGATGTCCCACGAGGTGCCGTCGACGTGGTACGCCTGGAAGGTCGGATCGATCACCTGGAGCAGACCCTTGGACGGGATGCCCGCGGCGGCGTTCGAGTCGTAGAGGTTGATGGCCTGCGGGTTACCGCCGGACTCCCGCTGAATATTGCGGAAGATGCCGTCGTAGCTGCCCGGGATGCCGTGCTGGTTCAGGACGTACATGGCATTGCGGATCCAGCCGTCGAGGTCGTTGGCGAAGGCGGGGGGCAGTACCTGATTCAAGGGCGCGGGCAGGCCCTGCACGGCCGCGCGGACCTGGTCCTGCTGCGCCGGCGGGAGCGACGCGTTCAGGCCGACGGCCTGCTGCTGCACCTGCTGGGCGGTGGCCTGGAACTCGGGCGGCACACCGTTGACGTCCGCGGAGGCGGCGCCGGCGGTGATCACGGCCGACGCGGCGAGCGCGATAGCGGCCAGGCCGGTGACGGATTTGACGGGCTGAGCGAAGAACTTATGCATGGCGATTCTCACTGGCGCAGCGCTGACCACGGCGGGTCTCCCTCGGGAGCCTGCCGACGCACTGCATGGATTGTGATGTGCAAGGTGGCGGAACGGGATTCGGGAGATTTCCCAGCTATCACCGTTCGTTCACGCTCTCGCCGAAGTGCGGCGGTCTCCGCGTGTGGGGCTCCAACTCGTTTCGAGCTGGTATCGGTCGTCATCGACTGATCACAGAGTGGTCTCGACAAATGAACGTAAACTTAACCCAAGGTGAACAATCGGTGCGAATCTACCGAGCTATGCGTCACAGCAACCCGACAGCGTGGGCTACGCCGCGGCGGTCACCGCTGGGCGCGGTAGTGCGCCCGCCGCTCCGGGGCGAGGTGCTCGGTCGCGTAACTCAACGCCGTGCGGCCCATCGCCGCCGCGTGCGCGTCCAGAAATCCGGTGAGAATCACCGGATCCACCCGCTTCCCGATCTCCCGCAGCATCCAGCCCACCGCCTTCTGGATGAGATCGCGGCGGTCATCGAGCAGCCGCTCACACAATTCCAGGGTCGTCACGGTATCGCCCTGTTTGATGAACGCGAACGTGGTCAGCAACGCCACCCGCCGCTCCCACAGCGAATCCCCCGCCGCGAATTTCTCGAGCAGATCGCGCGGGCGCTCCAGCAACCACGGGCCGAGAATGAACTCCGCCGAGGCGTCCACCAGATCCCAGTTGTTCACCCGGCCCCGGCGCACCGCCGCCAGATACAACTCGACAATCTCGCGCTGCCGCGCCGCATCGCCCCCGCGCTTGCGCGACGCCTTCGCCATCTCGCCATTCAGAATCACCAGCGCCGCCAGCCGATGCTCGTGCACCGGACTGTCGAGCAGAACGTCGATCTCCGAAAGCGGCATCCCGGCAAACCGTTTCACCGCCTTCCGGGTCAGCGGAACCCGGACGCCGATGAATACATCCCCTTCGCCGTACTCGCCCGGCCCGGTCTTGAAAAAGCGCTGCAGATGCACCGCGTCGGCCGGATCGGCGAGCGCCGCCAAATCCGCGCGCACCGCATCGGCGGTCAATCCATTCGACGCCGCACCGGTACCGCTCATCGCGCCTCCCGAGTCAGTGATCCGAGGCCCTCTCGAACGAATCCTAAAGTGACGCCTGCTCCCATAACGGTCCGGGTAACCCGCCGGGGACGTCCTCGAGCTTTACCGTGTGTCCGCCGCGGCTCGTAAGAGGACCTCGCCAAAATTTCGCATGTGGTCCGCCCCTCCGTACCAGGCGGCGACCAATTCCACGGCCGCCGAACGGGTCCGGTGCGCGGCGTCGGCCAGCTGCGCGATATCCGCCTCGCCGGATTCCGCGGCGGTGGCGGCCACTTCCAGATCGTGGCTGGCGACCAGCAGGCTCATGATGTGGTGCAGGTCGATGGCGGCGTCGCTGGTACGGAACGCGGCGGCGGCCTTGGGCTCCGGCGCGGCGGCGGTCGACACCGGCGCGACGACCGTCGACTCCGTCGCGATCAGCGTCGACTCGGTCACGACGGGCGTCGGCTCCGTCAGCGCGTGCGCCGGCTCGGGCAGCGCGGCCACGGTGCCGGAAGGCACAGCCACAGGCTCGGACAGCGCGGCAACAGGCTCGGCGATGGGATCAGGCACGCTCGAAACCTGGTGCTCGACAACGGGTTCCGGTGCGGCGCGACGACGCGAGGGAGCGCCCGCCGGGCGGGTGGACTCGCGCGGCGCCTCGTGCACGCTCTCCCGCAGGGACGCGGCGACCGCCTCCATACTCTCCAGACCGGCCGGGGCCGCCAGGCTCTCGAGGCGGGCCGGAGCCTCCCGTCGCTCCGGGATTTCCAGTCGCTCCGGGATTTCCAGTCGCTCAGGGGTTTCCAGCCGCTCCGGGATCTCGTACCGGACGGGCGGCTCGGGGTCCGGCGCGTAGCGGCGCGACACCGGAGCCTCGAATTCGACGGCGGGGCTCGCGCCGAAGCCGCTGTCCCGCGGTTCGGCCGGCAGGGCGAAGGACTGAACCTCGGGGGCGGGACGCAGACCCAGCGTGTCGCTGTCCATGGCGGACGACGCCGCGAAAGGCTCACTCTCCGGGGCGGAACGGGTGAACTGCCCGCTGTCGGCGGGACGGGTCAGCGGACCGCTGTCATTGATCGAACGGGCGAACGGCGAACCGTTGGCGGCGGGACGCGTTCCGAACGGCTCACCGTTGGCCGGGACCGCGAACGGCTCACTGTCGGTGGTGATGCGGGCCGAGAACGGCTCGTCCGCGGCCAGCCGGGCGGCCACGGCCTCCGGGTCCGAGGTGCGCTGCGGCAGTTCGGGGCTGCGCTGCGGCAGTTCCGGAGCGCGCTGCGGCAACTCCGGCGCGCGCTGGGTCAGGTCGAAGTTGCGCTGCGGCTGGTCAGCGGAGCGCTGCGGCAGATCGGGCGCGATCCGGCGCGACAGGGCCTCCGATTCCGGTGTGCTGCGCAGGGTTACGGGCGCCGAGGACCACTGCACCTGCTGGTCGTGGCCGTTCCGGCTCAGCCCGTCGTGCCCGTTGCGAGACAGACCGTCGTGACCGTTGCGGCTCAGACCGTCGTGACCGTTGCGGCTCAGACCGTCGTGACCGTTGTGGGACAACCCGGCGTGCCCGCCGGTATCGATGCCGGTCAGCACCGGATTCGGCGAGGTGCCCGGCGCGTCCGGGTGGGTGAGGCGGTAACCCGGCTGACGCGCGGAACGCGAATCCCCCGGGCCGGTGGTGAAATCGGCATCCATGGCCGCCATTCTTACCGGGCGGTGGCGGCGGGTGCGAGTCGGGCTACGGTCCGGCCGTGCGCCCGGTCACCACGAAACCGGCTCACGACCAACGGTATTGGGGCATTGACGCACGCGCCGCCCGGCGGCGGACCGGCTCAGCAGGTGGTCGGCGCCGGTTCGCCGCGCAACCGGGCGTCCACCCAGTCCAGCGCCGCGGGCAGGCCCAGCACCGCCGCGGACAGGTGTTCGGGCGACGAGTTCAGATTGACCTCGACCGGCACCCCCGCCGCGCAGTACCGGCGGTCGGTATTCACGATGGCGTCCACCGGGATCAGCGGATCGGTCGGTGAATGCCATTCGAAGATCGGCGTATTCGGCACACCGTCGTACAGCTCCAGACTGTTCTCCTGCAGCACCGACATCACCGTCGGATCGTCGATCAGCGAAGTGCTGGCCGCGAACTCGCGCGCGCTGTGGCCCGCGCCGATGGCCATGATCTCGTTGGTGCAGCCATTGGCCATGGCATTGCGGGCGGACAGGCCCGCGGCGTTCATCTGGGTGCTGATCGGCAGCCGGTCCGGATACTCCCGCTCCAGGCCGATGGCCGCCGCCATGGCCAGCCCGAACGCCGGATGCGGCTGGAAGCCCAGCTGGCGCACCATCTTCTCCAGGTTCATCGGCACGCCACCGGTGGCCGCGCCCGCGATATCCAGTTCCGGCGCGTAGCGCGGGGCCAGCGCCGCCGCCCACGCGGTGGCCATGCCGCCGCCGGAGTATCCGGCCATCGCGACCCGGCTCTCGCCCAGGCCCAGTTCCGGTGTCCGCTTGGCCGCGCGAATCCCGTCCAGGGTGATCTGGCCGCCCAATTTGGCCGCGCCGTAAGCGAAGTTCGGTCCGAGGTGGTCCGGCAGCGCTACCGACCAGCCGCGCCGCAGCGCCACGTTCAGGGCGACGGCTTCCTTCACATACAGATTCGGATCGCTGGTGTACAGCACCCGCGATACCGCGCACTGCGCACCGAGGCCGTTGATGATGTGCTGATAGGACAGCAGCGGCCCGCCCGGCTGATGCTCCTGCGGTGTGAGCACCGTGGTGACCGCGGCGATGGGGCCGCCCTCGGAACCGGTGGACCGGAATTTCACCATGGTGACCGTGGTGCCGGGGAACATCAGCAGCGGCGGCATGGGCCGCGTCGCCAGCACGTCACCCGGCGCGTGGTCGGCGATATCGGCCGGTTGCGCGTAGAACGGATCCGGGTCGGGCGCGGGATAGATCGGATCCGCGTGCGCCGCGGGCGCCATCGCCACGAGAGCCAGACCCGCCGAGAACAATCCGAAAATACGCAGCAACAGCTTGGCTTTCACCAGTTCCTCCACGAACTTCGCAGTGAGAATCGCATGCTTGCCCCACAACGAGTGTGGTTTGCGAAGGTTGGAGAAGAAATAGCGACACGCCAGCAAACATGATGTCGCGGCGAACTCAACCCATCTGGGTCATGCCCGCGGCCACCACGTTCGCCACATTCAGGATCTCGTCGGCCGTCGGCAACGGCAGCCCGTCCAGCGCGTGCAACCGATCCGTGCTCGCGATGGCCAGCATCGCCGACACCCACGCCGCCGCGCAGGCCCGCAGGGTCCCCGGCTGCACCGGGCCCGGCGCGCTCGCCGCCAGCACCCGCGCGGTCGCGTCCAGCAGCTGATCCCGCATGCGGCGCAACTGCTTGCGCACATCCGGATGGGTATCGGCCTCGCGCCACATGATGACGCGCAGCACCGAGGAATGGTGATCGCGCAGATTCAGCGCGGCATCCATATTGACCAGACTCTTGGCCGGATCACCCGGCACCACCACCGAATAGATGTCGTCGATCGGCTCCGGCGGGACGCGCTCGGCCATCAGGGCCGACAGAATCGCGTCCTTGGTCGGGAAGTAGTAGAAGACGAGGCCCTTGGGCACCGCGGCGGCCTCGGCGATGGCCGCGGTGGCCGTGGCGTCGAAACCATTGGCCGCGAACAGCTTCTCCGCCGCATCGAGGATGAGCTGGCGAGCGTCCCCGTCGACCTTCTTGCTGCGACGCTTCCGTGGTGCAGGCACTGCTCGACTTCCTCCTCACGCTTCGAAGCGGAGGCGGCCGCCACCGGTCGGGCGGACGTAGGGAACAAGCATATCGCGCGGTTGGAACACGGGAAGGACGCGCCGGCCTCGTGAGGTCTCCCGCCCTTCACAGGAGAACGAGGCCGGCGCGCCGCGACCCGGTCAGTGGTGCGCCGCGGTGCCGAATCGGCCCGCAACCTCCGGCATCTCGGCCAACGCGACCACGACCGTCAACGCGCCCACGATCCATGCGACCCAGGAGGCGTTGCTGTAGGAGTGGAAGTTCATCACCCACGGGGAGATGAACATCAGGACACCGAGGACGCCGAGCGCTCGGCCCGTCATCGCGGTACCCATATCGCGCAACTGCGCCAGGCCCGCGAGTGCGATCAGCACACCGAGCACGACGAGGGTCCACAGTGCGCGATCGCTGTGCGCCACCCAGATCGGGGACAGCGCGGCTACTACGCCGAGCACGAACGTCAAGGCGTGCTCCGCGCGACTCACGGTGAACATGGAATGCCTCCTTTGAAAGGCCAGGAAATATGTTCTGATCCCGTTGTAATCCTGATTGACCGCCCGATCAATAAATGCCCGGATACGATTGGGCCGCATCTCGGGTGTGACGGCCGACACGTCGGTGAGGGCCTCGGGGAACCGCTAAGGTGGGCACATGTCGCACTCGGTAGAACAGGTTCTAATTGTCGGTGGTGGACTCGCGGGATTGCGCACCGCAGAGGAGCTCCGACGTGCCGGTTACACCGGTGAACTGACCCTGCTGAGCGACGAGAACCACGCCCCGTACGACCGGCCGCCGCTGTCCAAGCAGTACATGCGCGGCGAAACCGACGACACCGCGCTGCGGCCCGCCGAGTTCTACGCCGAACAGGACATCCGGCTGCGCCTGGGCGTCACCGCCACCGGCGTCGACACCGACGCGCGCCGGGTCCGGCTCTCCGACGGCACCGAAGCCGCCTACGACGCCCTGGTCATCGCCACCGGGCTGCGGCCGCGCCGCATCCCCGGACTGCCCGAGGTCTCCGGCGTGCACGTGCTGCGCTCGCACGACGACGCCGCCGCGATGCGCGAACACCTGGGCTCGGCCCGCAAGGCCGTCATCGTGGGCGCCGGCTTCATCGGCTGCGAACTCGCGGCCGCCTTCCGGGCGCGCGAGCTCGACGTCACCATCGTCGAACCGCAGCCCACTCCCCTCTACGCCGCGCTCGGTGAGCGGGTCGGTGCGCTGGTGGCCCGGCTGCACGAATCCGAAGGCGTCGAGCTGCGCTGTGGTGTCGGGGTGGAAACGCTTGTCACCGAGGGCGACTCGGTGAGCGGGGTCCGGCTCGCCGACGGCAGCGTCGTCGACGCCGACCTGGTGGTCATCGGCATCGGCTCGGTGCCCGTCACCGAGTGGCTCGACGGCTCCGGCATTCCGCTGGCCGCGCCCGCCGACGGCGGCGGCGTGCTCGCCGACGAGACCGGGCGCACCGCGATCCCCGGCGTCTGGGCGCTCGGCGACGTGGCCGCCTGGCCGCACGCCATCGGCCGCAACAAGCGCGTCGAGCACTGGACCAATGCCGGCGAGCAGGCGCAGGTGCTGGCCGCCGCGCTGCTGGGCGAGGCCCCGGCCGAGATCCAGGTGCCGTACGTGTGGAGCGACCAGTACGACATGAAGATCCAGGTGCTCGGCATCCCGGCGCTGGCCGACGAGATCGAGATCGTGGAGGACAAGGGCCGCAAGTTCCTGGCCCACTACCGCCGCGCGGGCACGCTGGTCGCCGTGGTCGGTGCGAGCATGGCGGGCAAGGTCATGAAGGCCCGCGGCGAACTCGCCGCGAACCTGCAGCCGGTGGCTACCGCGGGCTGAACCGGAGCCGGGAACCGTTCGGCTACACCCGGGCGACCACGACATTCCGACCCGCGGTTCGCGATCAGGCCGGTGCCTTCACTACCGTGCATGGTGTGATCGTCGCGCTCATCGACTCCGGACTGGGGCTGCTGCCCACGGCCGCCTGGTTGCGGAAGCTGCGGCCCGATCTCGACCTGCTGCTGCTCAACGACCCCGACGGCGCGCCCTGGGGCCCCAAGCCCGAGCAATGGGTCATCGACCGGGTGCTGGACACCGCACGCCTCGCCCTGCGCGAGGGCGCGGAAGTCATTGTGCTGCCCTGCAATACGGCCAGCGTCACCGCGCTCGAACACGTCCGCGCCATGGTCGGGCCCGAGGTGCCGGTGATCGGCACCGTGCCCGCCATCAAGCCCGCCGCGGCCGCCTGCGCGAAGGTCGCCGTCTGGGCGACCGCCGCCACCACCGGTAGCGCCTACCAGGCCGGGCTGATCGCGCAGTTCGGCGGTGATGCCGAGGTCACCGGGGTCGCCTGCCACGGGCTCGCCGACGCCATCGACCGCGGCGACCTCCCGGTCATCGCCGAGGCCATCGCCGACGCCGCCGCCCGCACCCCCGCCGACACCGAGGGCATCGTGCTCGGCTGCACCCACTACCCGCTCGTCCTCGACGACATCCTCGCCGCGCTGCCCGCCGGGGTGCGCGTCTTCGACAGCGCCGAGGCCGTGGCCGGGCAGACCCTGCGCCGCCTGGACGCGCTCGGACGGCCCACCGCGGGAGCGGGCGCCGTCCGCATCCTGGCCTCCGGGCGTGCAGCCCGACTGCCCTCCGCCGCAGCGGCTTTCGAATCCGGCCGCCTGCTCGGCGCGACCTGCGAGGACCGGCTCACCGCCTCCTGACCACTCCCGGACACACGAAAGGGCCGCTCCCCCGAGGGAAGCGGCCCTTTCGCATGCGGCGACTCGAGGGACGCCGAAAAGGCAAACGGCGCCGCCCCTTTCGGAGCGACGCCGTCTGTCAGCGATTCAAGGAATCACCAGATGATTCAGCGAATCACTTGATGATCTTGGTGACGCGACCGGCACCGACGGTGCGGCCACCCTCACGGATCGCGAAACGCAGGCCCTCGTCCATGGCGACCGGCTGGATCAGCTTGACGCTCATCTCGGTGTTGTCGCCGGGCATGACCATCTCGGTGCCCTCGGGGAGGGTCACGACGCCGGTCACGTCCGTGGTACGGAAGTAGAACTGCGGGCGGTAGTTGTTGAAGAACGGGGTGTGGCGGCCGCCCTCGTCCTTCGACAGGATGTACGCCTGGCCCTCGAACTCGGTGTGCGGGGTGGTGGTGCCCGGCTTCACGACGACCTGACCACGCTCGACGTCGTCACGCTTCAGACCACGAACCAGCAGACCGACGTTGTCGCCCGCCTGGCCCTGGTCCAGCAGCTTGCGGAACATCTCGACACCGGTGATGGTGGTCTTCTGCGACTTCTCGCGGATGCCGACGATCTCGACTTCCTCGTTCACGTTGATCACACCGCGCTCGATACGACCGGTGACGACGGTGCCACGACCGGTGATCGTGAAGACGTCCTCGATCGGCATCAGGAACGGCTTGTCGGTCTCACGGACCGGGTCCGGGATCGACTCGTCGACGGCGTTCATGAGCTCCAGCACGGACGCGGTCCACTTCGGGTCGCCCTCGAGCGCCTTCAGGCCGGAGACGCGCACGACGGGGGCATCCTCGTCGAACTCCTGCGAAGCCAGCAGCTCGCGGACCTCCATCTCGACGAGCTCGAGGATTTCCTCGTCGTCGACCATGTCGGACTTGTTCAGCGCGACCAGGATGTAGGGCACGCCGACCTGGCGGGCGAGCAGCACGTGCTCACGGGTCTGCGGCATCGGGCCGTCGGTGGCGGCCACGACCAGGATCGCGCCGTCCATCTGGGCGGCACCGGTGATCATGTTCTTGATGTAGTCCGCGTGACCGGGGGCGTCGACGTGCGCGTAGTGGCGCTTCTCGGTCTGGTACTCGACGTGGGAGATGTTGATCGTGATACCACGAGCCTTCTCCTCCGGCGCCTTGTCGATCTGGTCGAACGCGAACGCGGCGTTCACGTCCGGGTAGGTGTCAGCCAGCACCTTGGTGATCGCGGCAGTCAGCGTGGTCTTGCCGTGGTCGACGTGACCGATGGTGCCGATGTTGACGTGGGGCTTCGTCCGCTCGAACTTCGCCTTCGCCACTGTGGTCCTCCTGGACTAGTTAGTGCGTGCTTTTTTGCAGCAGTGCGGTTTGTATTACAGGGGGTCGTTCGACGACCACGCGGGGCGGACTCTCGAGAATCCGCCCCGACAGCGAATTACTCGCCGGTCGCCTTGGCGATGATCTCCTTCGACACGTTGGCCGGAACCTCCGCGTACGAATTGAACACCATCGAGAAGTTCGCCCGGCCCTGGGTCTTCGACCGCAGGTCACCGATGTAGCCGAACATCTCCGAGAGCGGAACCAGCGCCTTGACGACACGGGCACCACTGCGTTCCTCCATGGCCTGGATCTGGCCACGGCGGGAGTTCAGGTCGCCGATCACTTCGCCCATGTAGTCCTCGGGCGTGGTGACCTCGACCGCCATCAGCGGCTCGAGGATCACCGGACCGGCCTTGCGGGCCGCTTCCTTGAGGGCCATCGCGCCGGCGATCTTGAACGCCATTTCCGAGGAGTCGACCTCGTGGTAGGCGCCGTCGAGCAGCGAAGCCTTCACGTTCACCAGCGGGAAGCCGGCGAGCACGCCGTACTGCATGGCGTCCTGGATACCGGCGTCGACCGAGGGGATGTACTCACGAGGAACGCGGCCACCGGTGACCTTGTTCTCGAACTCGTAAGTGGCGCCGTCCTCGGCGTCGACCAGCGGAGCAAGCGCGATGATGACACGGGCGAACTGACCCGAACCACCGGTCTGCTTCTTGTGGGTGTACTCGTACTTGTCCACCGTCTTGGTCAGGGTCTCACGGTAGGCCACCTGCGGCTTACCGATGTTGGCCTCGACCTTGAACTCGCGCTTCATGCGGTCGACGTAGATGTCGAGCTGGAGCTCACCCATACCGCCGATGACGGTCTGGCCGGTCTCCTGGTCCAGCTTCACGTTGAAGGTGGGGTCCTCCTCCGCGAACTTCTGGATCGCGGTGCCCAGCTTCTCCTGGTCGGCCTTCGTCTTCGGCTCGATGGCCACCTCGATGACCGGGTCCGGGAAGGTCATGGACTCCAGCACGATCTGGTTCTGCGGATCGCACAGGGTGTCACCCGTGGTGGTGTCCTTCAGGCCGATGACCGCGTAGATGTGGCCGGCCACGGCCTCGGGAACCGGGTTCTCCTTGTTGGAGTGCATCTGGAACAGCTTGCCCAGACGCTCCTTCTTGCCCTTGGTCGCGTTGATGACCTGGGCGCCGGAGTCGACCTTGCCGGAGTACACACGGACGTAGGTCAGCTTGCCGAAGAACGGGTGGGTCGCGATCTTGAACGCGAGGGCCGCGAAAGGCTCGTCCGAGGACGGCTTCCGGGTCAGGACCTCGTCCTCCTTGCCGGGCACGTGACCCTGCACGGACTCGACGTTCAGCGGCGACGGCAGGTAGTCGACGACCGCGTCGAGCATGGGCTGAACGCCCTTGTTCTTGAACGCGGAACCGCACAGCACCGGGTAGAGCTCGGAGTTGACGGTCATCTTGCGGATGGCGCCCTTGATCTCCTCGACCGAGAGCTCCTCGCCGCCGAAGAACTTCTCCAGCAGGGCCTCATCGGACTCGGCGACGGTCTCGAGCAGCTCCTGGCGGTACTGCTCGGCCTTCTCCGCGAGATCGGCCGGGATCTCGACGACCTCGTACTGCTCGCCGAGCTTGGTCTCGCCCTTCCAGACCTTGGCGTTCATCTCGACCAGGTCGACGATGCCCTCGAAGGTGTCCTCGGCGCCGATCGGCAGCTGGATGACCAGCGGCTTCGCGCCCAGGCGGTCCTTGATGGTCTGAACGGTGAAGTAGAAGTCAGCGCCCAGCTTGTCCATCTTGTTGACGAAGCAGATACGCGGCACGTCGTACTTGTCGGCCTGACGCCACACCTGCTCGGACTGCGGCTCGACGCCTTCCTTGCCGTCGAACACGGCGACGGCGCCATCGAGCACGCGCAGCGAACGCTCCACCTCGACGGTGAAGTCGACGTGGCCGGGGGTGTCGATGATGTTGATCTGGTTGTCGTTCCAGTAACAGGTCGTCGCGGCGGACGTGATCGTGATGCCGCGTTCCTGCTCCTGCGCCATCCAGTCCATGGTGGCGGCGCCATCGTGAACTTCACCGATCTTGTACGTGATACCGGTGTAGAACAGGATGCGTTCGGTGGTGGTGGTCTTGCCCGCATCGATGTGGGCCATGATGCCGATGTTGCGGACCTTGTTCAGGTCGGTGAGCACTTCCTGTGCCACGGAAATCTTCCCCGCTCGTAGCTAGTTGGGATTCAACGGGATGAGCCAGGGAGTTTTTCCCTGAGCCCTCGGTGTCAACGTCGGGCGCGACGCGTAAGTGCCTCGCTTGCGAACAGCTCGGCTGTCGCGCCCGACATGTGACTCGTCTCCCGGCACTTCCGAACGGAGGGCCGGGCCACAGGTCACCAGCGGTAGTGCGCGAAGGCCCGGTTCGACTCGGCCATCTTGTGGGTGTCCTCACGACGCTTCACCGAAGCGCCCAGGCCGTTGCTGGCGTCCAGCAGCTCGTTGGCCAGACGCTCGACCATGGTCTTCTCGCGACGGGCGCGGGAGTAGTTGACCAGCCAGCGCAGCGCCAGGGTGTTGGCGCGGCCCGGACGGACCTCGACCGGCACCTGGTAGGTGGCGCCACCGACACGACGGGGCTTGACCTCGAGGGCGGGCTTGACGTTGTCCAGCGCGCGCTTGAGGGTCACGACCGGGTCGGTGCCGGTCTTCTCGCGAGCCTGCTCGAGGGCGCCGTAGACGATGCGCTCGGCGGTGGACTTCTTGCCGTCCAGCAGGATCTTGTTGACCAGCTGCGTCACCAGGGGCGAGCCGTAGACCGGGTCGTTGATCAGGGGACGCTTGGGAGCGGGACCCTTACGCGGCATTAGCTCTTCTCCTTCTTGGCGCCGTAGCGGCTGCGGGCCTGCTTGCGGTTCTTGACACCCTGGGTGTCGAGCGAGCCGCGGATGATCTTGTAGCGCACACCCGGGAGGTCCTTCACACGACCGCCGCGCACGAGCACCATCGAGTGCTCCTGGAGGTTGTGGCCCTCACCGGGGATGTAGGCCGTGACCTCGACCGCGCTGGTCAGGCGAACACGCGCGACCTTACGGAGCGCGGAGTTCGGCTTCTTCGGGGTCGTGGTGTACACGCGGGTGCACACGCCACGACGCTGCGGGCTCCCCTTGAGGGCCGCAGTCTTGGTCTTGGCGACCTTGTCGCGGCGACCCTTGCGGACCAGCTGGTTGATGGTTGGCATAGACCGGCTTTCCTTATTAGTAACCAGGTGTCTGGAACTTCATGTCTTTGTCATTCGAGCTTTCCGCCCAGTTCCCGCGGCATTTCGCCGCCACGGGGTCGGGCGTGTCGTACGCAGCTCGGAGCCCTTTTCAAGGCACGCTGAAAAGGTCAGCCGCTCTCGCTGGCCTACGTACTGCGCATCAACTTGCCCGAATGCTTCCGGGCACAGCGGTCCACGATACCCGCGGGCTCCATGGGGGGCAAAAGAGGGTCCCCCCGCCGGGGCTGGTAGAGCCCTTATCGGGCCAGGTTCAACGTCAACTCCACCAGCTTGCGAGCCGCTTCACAGGGGTCCGCGTGCCGAGATCCGTTGCGGTAGTTGACCCACCAGCCGACGATGCCGGTATCCGCGGCCGGTGCGCTCACACCGCACGAGTCCGGATCGTTCGGGCGGTGCGTCTCGAGCGAGCGCCGGCCCTGCACGGTTATGTCGTTGGTCACATACTTCAGGCGGTCGTTGTTGGCCTTCTCGTTGGCCAGCGAACCGAGCTCGTACCAGCTGAGCGTGACCATGCCGCTGCCCGCGGCGCCACCGGTCAGATTCCACATGCAGACCGCGCCGTTGAACGACGGCTCCACATACATGTTGTCGCCGACCGCCTTGCCGATGTCGTCGACCGCGACCACCTGGCATTCGCGCAGCAGCTTGTCGAAGTTGGTGTTGATGCGGGGCGCGCCGCCGGTACCGGTGGTGCCGCCCGCGGGCAGCGCGGTGCCCGGCACGGTCTTGCCGCAGCCCGCCAGGGCCGCGGTCAGGGCGAGCACGGACGCGGCGACGGCCAGCTTGCTGCGACGCGGCATGGCGGTCCCCCTCATCCGAGCCGCTGCACGGTCAGTTCGGCCATCTTGCGGGTGCGATCGCAGGGGTTGCCGAGATTGCCGCTGCCGAACGCGCCGTAGGAGATGGACCATTCGAAGAAGTCGTCGTCGAGCTGCACCGCGAGATCGCAGACCGCGTTGCTGGGGTCCAGCGCCTGGAAGCCCTTGCGCCCGCCGACCTCGATGCTGGCGGGGGTGCGGCCGACGCTGGCCACCCACGCCTTCTCACGATCGATGGGACTGCCGCGGTACGAGGCGAAAGTCACGCTGGAGGAACTGATTCCACCCGCCTGCCAATTGCAGCCGGTGGAGTTCTTGAAGACGGTGGTGAGGGTGCCCAGACCACCCAGGTCCCGGACCTCGTCGTCGGTGAGGTGGCCGCACTCCCCCACGAACGGGCCCAGCGTCGCCACCTTGGGCGGCGTGCGCAACCCCGGAGCGTCCTCGGAATCCTTGGCTCCCCCACACGCCGACAGCAGCAAGGCGAGGACCGACCCCGCGACGATCGCTGACGCCATTCGCATGGCCTGAACTCTACTGGTTTTGCCGGGTCCGGCTCGTCGCCAGGGTTTGCGGTCGTGTTGCTTTGCTGTTCAGAGGTTTCCGCGCGCGTCCTGTTCACGCTCTATCGCCTGGAACAGGGCCTTGAAGTTTCCCTTCCCGAAACCGAGGGAGCCGTGGCGTTCGATGAGCTCGAAGAACACGGTCGGGCGGTCGGTGACGGGCTTGCAGAAGATCTGGAGCAGGTAGCCGTCCTCGTCGCGGTCGACCAGGATGCCGCGGCGCTGGAGTTCGGCGACCGGGACCCGGACGTGGCCGATGCGGGCGCGCAGTTCCGGATCCTCGTAGTAGCTGTCGGGGGTGTCGAGGAATTCGATGCCCTCGCGGCGCAGCACGTCGACCGCGGTGAGGATGTCGCCGGTGGCCAGGGCGATGTGCTGGACGCCGGGGCCGCGATAGAACTCGAGGTACTCGTCGATCTGGGAGCGCTTGCGGCTCGGGGCGGGTTCGTTGAGCGGGAACTTGACCCGGTGGTTGCCGTTCGCCACGACCTTGCTCATCAGCGCCGAGTAGTCGGTGGCGATGTCGTCGCCGACGAATTCGGCCATGTTCTCGAATCCCATGACGCGCCGGTAGAACTCGACCCACTGGTCCATCCGCCCGAGTTCCACATTGCCGACCACGTGGTCGATGGCCTGGAAGATGCGTGCCGGCTGCCCGGGGCGCGGGGCGTACCCGGAGCGGCGGGGCTGATAGCCCGGCAGGTAGGGGCCGTAGTAGCGGGAGCGGTCGATGAGGCTGTGCCGGGTGTCGCCGTAGGTGGCGATGGCGGCGGAGCGGACGACCCCGTATTCGTCGCCCTCGTCGTGCGGTTCGACCAGGACGGTCGCGCCCTGGGCGCGGGCGCGCCGGATGCAGCGGTCCACGTCCGGCACCTCGAGCGCGATGTCCACCACCCCGTCCCCGTGCCGATCATGGTGCGCGACAAGCGGACTGGCCGGGTCCACCGCGCCCCGCACCACGAAGCGGGCGCCGCCGCTGCGCAGCACGAACGCCTTGTGGTCACGATTGCCGGTCTCGGGCCCGGAGTAGGCCTCCAGCCGCATGCCGAACGCGGACTGCAGGTAGTGCGCGGTCTGGGTGGCATTGCCGACCACCCACACCAGCGCGTCCCAGCCCAGCACGGGGAAGGGGTCCGCGGCGGCGTCGTGGTCGATCAGGCCGACCAGGCGGCGCAGTTCGTCGTCGCCGGGCAGGTCGCCGGACCGCGGGCGCTGGTGTCCTGCGTCGATGCTCATGTGATCAGGAAAAGCCCACCGGTCGCCACTAGGCAATATCGCCGAAATTCACTGAACACTGTGGTGAATCGCACCACCATCCGCTACCCGGTGCTGGACAATTTGAATAGCAGCGAACTCACGAGCGGAGGCTCCGCTCGACCCCATGAGTGGAGGCTCCGCGATGTCCCGCACGCCCGCCCGGCTGGATGAACTCGACCTGGCCATCCTCACCGCCATGCACGAGTACCAGAAGGCGGGCATCCTGGAACTCTCCCGCCGCACCCGGGTCGCCCGCGCCACCGTGCAGTCCCGCATCGCGCGCATGGAGGAGGCGGGGGTGATCTCCTCCTACGACCCGCAGATCGACGTCACCGCGGCCGGTTTCGACGTGCAGGCCTTCGTCACCCTGGAGATCGCGCAGGGCGCGCTGGACGCGGTCGCCATCGACCTCGAGGCCATTCCCGGGGTGCTCGAGGCCTACGCGACCACCGGTTCCGGGGACGTGCTGTGCCGGATCGGCGCGGACTCGCACGCCGGGTTGCAGGCGGTGCTGCTGAGCATCGACCGGACCAGTTCGGTGGTGCGGTCGCACAGCGTGGTGGTGTTGTCCACGGTGGTCCCCCACCGCACGCTGCCGCTGCTGCGGACGCTCACGCCGACGGGGTCGAGCAAGGCCCCGGCCTACCGAGCCGCGCACTGATCACGGGCGCAGGTCGGCTCCGGCTTCGAGGATCTCGACGGCCGGGGTGCGATCCGGCTCCGAGAAGGCCAGCAGGGCACCGGCTTCCGCCTCCACCGCGGCACGGTCCGCGTCGGACCACGCCGCGCGCGGGCTGATCCGCACAGCCGCGGTGTCGCCCTTGGTGAAGACCTTGTAGACGCCGGAGAGGAAGCCGTCGACCAGGATCGGGGAGACCTGGTTGGCGAACGCGCGCAGCGGCGGGGCGTTGCCGTCGGGGACGATGCGGGTGCGGTCCTGGTGGGACAGCAGGGCGTTGTCGTACCAGCCGAGCAGGCGGACGGGGGCGGGGGTGTCCGGGTCGGCCAGGGTGGCGTCGGCGGCGTCGTAGAGGGTGCGGCCGCGGTCGTCGGTGTAGGTGCGGACGCGGTCGCCCAGTTTCGCGACGGCCGCTTTCATGCCGGTCAGCTTGGACCAGGTCTGCATGTCCATGGTGGTGGCCGGGCCGAAGGCGCGCAGGTAGCGGAGGAGCAGTTCTTCCAGGGGGTAGCCGAGGTCGAGGGGGGCGCCGAGCCACGGCTGGACGCGGGACCAGACCGGACGGCTGCTGTCGCCCCAGCGGCCGCGCGGCGGGGTCTGGAGGACGGGCAGTTGGTAGAGCCAGGCCTGGACGATCGCGCCCGGATCGCGGTCGGGATAGCGCGCGGCGGCGTGCTCGCGCAGGGTGGCGGCGGGAGTCGGGTCGTCGCCCAGCACCGATTCGCCCTGGGCGCGAACCTCTTCCGGGTCCAGGCCGACCAGGGCGCCGTAGTTGAAGCCCTTGCGGAACGGGATCTTCTCCAGCTCCGGCTGGATGTGCGGGGCGATGCGCAGCGCGTCCGGCGGGGTGACCAGGTGAATGGTGCCGCGCATCAAGGTGATTCGCACCAGGGAGCGGTCGTCGAGCGCCGCCGACACCGCGGCCGGGTCGAAATCGGTTGCGCGGCTCCACAGGGCGACGAACGGCGGCAGCATGTCCTGCGCCTGCAGGCCAACGAGGTGATCGCACAGTTCGTGCACGCCGAGCGTGGACCGCTCCAGCAGGTGCTGGCGTTCGAGCAAGGTGCGATTCAGAACCCGATTGGACAGCTTCACGTTTCGTGACGCTACGCGACCCGAACCTGTCACGCCCGCACCGGACGACGCCCACGTCAGCGCGCGGGGAACTCGCGTCCATCACGCTGCGGGCCTCGCGTCCACACGGAGGTGAGGCCCTCGTCCTGCACGAGGGTGCCGTCCCCGCTCAGCGCAGGGTGACGACGACCTTGCCGGTGGCGGTGCGCTTGTCCAGCGCGGAAACGGCTTCGGCGGTGTGCGCGAGGGTATAGATCTGCGGCTCCGGCGGGGTGATCTTGCCGTTCGCCAGCAGCGGCGCCACCTCCTCCCACTGCTCGCGCAGGTAGCCCGGGTGGGTCATGACCCATTCGCCCCAGGCCGCGCCGATCACCTCGACGTTCTTGAGCAGCAGGCGATTCACCTTCACGGTGGGGATGTCGCCGGCGGTGAAGCCGACCACCAGGACGCGGCCGCCCGAGGCCAGCGAGCGGATGCTGTCGGTGAAGCGGTCGCCGCCCACCGGGTCCAGCACGATGTCGACGCCGCGGCCGCCGGTCAGTTCCTTGACCGCGGCCAGCCAGCCGTCGGTGAGCACCACGTCGGTGGCCCCGTTGGCGCGAGCGACCTCGGCCTTCTCCTCGGTGCTGACCACCGCGATCACCCGGCCCGCGCCCAGCGCCTGCGCCATGCGCAGCGTGGAGGTGCCGATGCCGCCCGCCGCGCCGTGCACCAGCACGGTCTCGCCCGGGGCCAGGCGGCCGCGGTTGCGCAGGCAGAAGTGCACGGTCAGGTCGTTGAACAGCACGCCCGCACCGGACTCCAGGGAGACGTTGTCGGGCAGTTTGAAGACCATGTCGTTCGGAGCGATGGCGACCTCGGCGGCGGCATTGCCCAGCAGCGTCAGCGCGATCACCCGATCCCCGGCTTGGACATGCGAGCCCTCGGGAGCCTCACGCACGATGCCGCCGACCTCGCAGCCCACGACATAGGGCAGCGGCGGCTTCATCTGGTACAGTCCGCGAGTCATGAGGACGTCGGGGAAGGCGATCCCGGCGGCGTGCACGTCGATGACGACACCGCCCGGGTAGGCGACCGGCTCCGGGATATCGAGAACCTCGATCGCTTCCGGGCCTTCCAGCTTGCTCACCACGGCTGCGCGCATTCGCGAACTCCACCGCCTCTCCGTACCTTCAGCGGGCGGCTGAGCGCCGTCGGCTGTCCTGCATCCGTACTTGCGTCGGGTGCGAACCTGGTTCTGGACGTACCCGGGGAGTTACCCCAAGCGCCACGAAATCAGTCGTCACGTCGCGCATCGCCACCATACATCCGGTGGCTGGAAGCCGTTGGCCACCGCGTACTTCACAAGCCGGTTCGCTCAGCGGTGGGCGTACTCGATCATGGATTCGTTGGCCGCGACCTGACCGTCCTTGGTGATGACCAGGCCGTACGCGGTGATGCGGTACTGGGTGCCGTCCGTGGGGTTGGTGACGGTGAAGCCGCCGTTGCCGTCGGGCACCGGATCGTTTATCTGGATGGTCGCGCCATCACTGATGCGCAGGCCTTTGTAGTAGTAGCGGCCGGCGGCGTTGCGGCATACGACCAGGCGCGAACGCTCCGTACGGCCGATGACCATGGCGGGATCGCTCGAACCGCAACGCGGGCTCGAGTCGAACCCCTGTGCGTCCGAGTTGGATACGTTCGCGCTGAGCGGGACCAGCGTGGTGGTCGGGGCCATCGTCGGCGACGTGTAGGTACCCGCGCTGTTTCCCGCGCGAGTCGTGGTGACGGTGGCGGAGTCCTTGCTGTCGCCGGAGTCGTTGCCGGACAACAGCACCCAGGCCAGTACCGACCCCAGCACCAGGACCACGCCGAGCAGGGCGCCCACCACCAGCGGCAGCGAACCGCGGTCCTTGGCCGGCAACGGCAATGGTGCGGAAGGATGTTCGCGCGGCACGGACTGATCGACGAACCCGGGGAGGTACCCGGACTGTCCGGCGACGGTTTGCCGTAGCACCGTCGGATCGACGTTGCCCGGCGCTACCGGGGTCGGCTGCCCCGGGACCTGGTCTCCGCGCGAGTAATCCACCGGACCGGCCGAAGGGCCGACCCGAGAGTTATCCACAGGCATCCCCCGGGAGTGATCCACAGGCCCCGCCGGGAACGCGTGTGCGGCACGCGAATTGTCCACAGGCACAGACGGGTGCGGCTGCGGTCCGGACGGGTGCGGCTGCGGTCCGGACGGATGCCGCACCGGACCGGACGGGTCGGCGCTCCGCACGGGACCGGACCGGTCGGCGCTCCGCACGGGACCGGACCGGTCGGCGCTCCGCACGGGACCGGACGGGTCGGCGCTCCGCGCCGGGCCGCCGACCGGCGGATTCATCTGGCGCGCGGGATCGGCCGGGCCCGAAGGATTCTCGAGGTAGTGCGGTTCCGAATGCCCGGGCGGAACCGCCGGATTGCCGATGGTCGGCGGAGCGGGCGGCACCGTCGTGCGGGTCGGTTCGCCGTGCGCGGCGCGCATCAGCGCGGCCCGGGCGGCCCGCGCGAGCTGGCCCGCGGTGGCGTAGCGGCGGCCGGGCTCCTTGGCCATGCCGATGGCGACCACCTGGTCCAGGCCGACCGGGACGCCGGTGTGGACGCTGGGGCGCGGCGGCGGGGTCAGCATGTGGGCGCGGATATTGGCCAGATTGCCGGTCACCCGGAAGGGCGGGCCGCCGGTCAGGCATTCGTAGAGCACGCAGGCCAGCGCGTAGATGTCGGCGCTCGGCGAGACCGAGGCATTGTGCTCGAACCGTTCCGGCGCCATGTAGGCGAAGGAGCCGATGGCATTGCCGGTCTGGGTGAGCTGTACGTCGGATTCGGTGTGCGCGATGCCGAAATCCACCAGGTAGGCGAACAAGTCGCCGGTGAGCAGGATGTTGGCGGGTTTGACGTCGCGGTGCACCAGGCCGCTCTCGTGCGCGGAGTCCAGGGCGGCGGCGATCTGCTCCACCACGGCGACCGCGCGCTCGGGCGGCAGCGGGCCCTCCTCGAACAGGTAGGCCTTGAGGTCGCGACCGCGGACCAGTCGCATGTCGATGAACAGGACCCCGTCCACCTCACCCCAGTCGTGCACCGGAATGACGTGGGGTTCCTGGAGTTTGGCGGCGGTGCGGGATTCGCGGCGGAAGCGTTCGACGTAGGTGGGCTGCCGGGCCAGGTCCACATCGAGCAGTTTCACGGCGACCACCCGGTCGCGCACGGTGTCGTAGGCCTCGTAGACCTCGCCCATGCCGCCGACCCCGAGCAGCCGCCGCAGTTCGTACTGCCCGAACCGCGAACCAGCCCTCTCCCCTGCGGCCACCCGCGTCGTCCTCCCTACTGCCGGATGCACTCCGGGAACCCACCGGAGATACACCTGGAAAGGCTACGGGGCGCACGGCCCGGTGTCATTCCTTCGAACAGCGCACCGGCATTCCTTCGACTCGGCGCGAACGGGTACCGCGAGCCCCGTAGAGTCATGTCACCGACTTCGGTCAGCAGGCGCCGCACCCCCGGCGCCGCTGGATAGACATGCGGCACACCGTGCAGCGCGAGGAGCACCAGTGTCACTCGATGAGCCACTCGCCCCGCTTCCCCAGGAGGGCATGGGCTTCGTTTCCGCGTGGCCGGTGCGAGCCGGCGATGTGGACCCGTATCAGCGGCTGCGATTCGACGCCACGGCCCGCTACCTCCAGGACATCGCCTGGGAGGAAATGCAATCCGGCTTCTTCCACCGCACCGATCCGGCCTGGATCGTGCGGCGCACGGTGGTGGACGTGGTCCGGCCCGTGCACTGGCCGGACCGGGTGGAGCTGCGCCGCTGGTGCTCGGCCATGTCGACCCGCTGGACCAATATGCGGGTGCGCATCACCAGCGACAACGGCGGTCTGATCGAGACCGAGGGCTTCTGGATCAATATCAACGAGTTCACCAATATGCCGACCCGGATCAGCGACGAGGGCCTGGCCGAACTCGCCCGCACCACCGATGAGCACCGGCTGCGCTGGCGGCCCTGGCTCACCGACCCCACCCCGCCGGAATCGGATGTGGACCTGCCGTTCCCGGTCCGCGCCACCGATATCGACCAGTACAACCACGTGAACAACGCGGCCTACTGGCAGGCGGTGGAGCAGTACCTGGTGGATTACCCGAAGCTGCTGGCCGGGCCGCATCGCGCCGTCATCGAGTACGTGGCGCCGGTGCTGGCCCGCCAGCATGTGAGCGTGCGCAGCCGGTACGAGCCGGGCGACCGGGCCGGGCATCCCGCCTCGCTGCGGCTGTGGTTCGTGGTGGGCGGGGTGACGACCACCGCGGTGCGGATCGGACCGCTGCCCGGCGCCTGAGCCGGCCCCGGCGGCGGGCGCGTTGCGCAGCTGCGCCGCGGTGTCACAACTGCGAAATCGATTGACCTCCGGCGACATTCCCCGCGTCGCGATGCGTTCGCTGACCGTTTGCCTGCGACACTGAGCGGCAGGTCGATCGCCCAGGGGTGGTGATCGGGGACAGGAGATCGTTCGGCATGCGATTCGCTCACATCGCGCTGCTCGTGGCCGCGCCCGCGCTGGTCGTCGGGATGACGGCCTGTGGCAGTTCCCAGGATTCGTCGAAGAACACCACGTCGACCACTGTCGCGGCGAGCGGCACCACCGCGCCGGGCGACACCACCATCGAGCGTCCCGGCCCGACGCACCCGCCGGTGCCCACCACCCAGACCGCCGCCGATGTCGATTGCGGACCGGTTACCGGAGCAAACGGCCAGAGCGCCAACGTGATCGCCTACGCCAGCTCCGGCGGCGTCCCCGGCTGCACCGAGGCCATCACCGTCGCCACCCGCTACGTGCAGGCCACCCGCACCGGCGACGCCGCCCAGGTGGACGGCTGGACCTGCCGGCCCCAGCCCGACGCCGCGGTCCCGCACCTCTGCTTCAAGGAGGGCTTCCTGATCGGCCTGCGCGGCGGCGCCGCCCCCAACCCGCCCGCGCCCCCGACCACCACGCCCCCGCCGACCACCACCAGCGAGGCCCCGATCGCGGACGCCAACTGCGGCACCGTGACCGACGCGGGCGGCGGCACCCGCACCGTCATCGCCGTCGGCACCCCTGCCGGCCGGGTCGGCTGCACCGAGGCCATCAACGTGGCCACCAAGTACGTACGGCAGGTCAGCAACACCGATGTGGCCACCATTGACGGCTGGTCCTGCAACGCCGTCCCCGGCAACCCCGCCGTCCCGTCCATGTGCGCCAAGGATGGCCTGGTCATCAACCTCGGCAATTGAAACCCGTACCCACGAAAACGACTGCGGCCCCACCCGATTCGGGTGGGGCCGCAGTGTCATGGCGCGAGGCCACCAATGCTCTGAGAGCGCACGCCTGGTATCCCTCGGGGTTCGGGGCGGAGCTCTGGGAGTCCCGAGAGTTGGGTTACCCCTTGGCGGCCTTCAGCAGGTCCTCGACGCTGGTGAACTTCACGCGGGGGCGGCCGGCGGCCTTGCCCGCGGTCTTCTCGGCGGCGTCGATGGCCTTCCAGCCCTCGCGGCCGATCTGGTCGGGCTGACGCTCGGCGAGCAGCGCGTCCAGAGCGGCCCGGTCGCCCTGCGGGGCGGCCAGCTTGCCGTTGGTGTAGTCCTCGATGATCTGATCGACGGTCTCGGTCGAGTCGACCCGGTTGGAGCCGATGACGCCGCGCGGGCCGCGCTTGATCCAGCCGGAGACGTACACGCCCTGAACCGGGTTGCCGTCGGCCAGGACTCGGCCCTTGTCGTTCGGGATGACGCCGTTGGACTCGTCGAACGGCACGTCCGCGACCGGCTCGCCCTTGTAGCCGATGGAGCGCAGCACCAGCGACGCCTCCAGGCTGCCGGTGCGGTCCGAGGCGCGGGCCACGGTGCGGCCGTTCTCCTCGACCAGCTCGTTGTGCACGTACTCCACGCCCTCGGCCTTGCCCTCACCGGTGACGGCGGTGGGCGAGACCAGGTAGCGGAACACGATGCGCTTGTTGTCCGGGTTGCGGGCACCGGCGGCGTATTCCTGGGCGAGGGTGTACTTGAGCTGCAGCGAGGGCTCGACCTCGGGGCTGTCCAGCTCGGCCTGCGAGGCCGGGTCCAGGACCAGGTCCTCGGGGTCGACGATGATGTCGACGCCCTTCAAGTGCGCCAGCGCCAGGAACTCCGGCGAGGTGTAGGCGGCCTGCAGCGGGCCACGGCGGCCCAGCACCACGACCTCCTTGATGTTGCTGCGGCGCAGCGCATCCACGGCGTGGTCGGCGATGTCGGTCTTGGCCAGCTCGTCGGGGTTCACGGTCAGCACGCGGGCCACGTCGAGCGCCACGTTGCCGTTGCCGACGATGACGGCGCGTTCGCCGGACAGGTCGAACTCGCGGTCGGCGAAGTCCGGGTGGCCGTTGTACCAGGCCACGAACTCGGTGGCGGAGTGGCTGCCGGGCAGGTCCTCACCGGGGACGCCGAGGCGGCGGTCGGTGGCCGCGCCGACGGCGTAGATCACCGCGTGGTGGTGGCCGAGCAGTTCCTCGTGCGAGATGTGCTTGCCGACCTCCACGTTCAGCCGGTACTGCAGCGCCTCGCGCCGGAAGGCCGACTCGAACAGGTTGGCCACCGACTTGGTGCCCGGGTGGTCCGGCGCGACGCCCGCGCGCACCAGGCCGTACGGCGTGGGCAGCCGGTCGAACAGCTCCACCTCGACGTCGGCGCGGCGCAGTAGCTCCTCGGCGGCGTAGCAGGCCGCGGGGCCGGCGCCCACGATGGCGACGCGCAGCGTGCCCAGCTCCTTGGGCGCGCGGGTCGGGGCGACCAGCGGCTCGAAGTTGGACTCCAGCGGGTGACGCTGGAAGTAGGCGGCGTTGATATCGCGGAACCGCCCCAGCGAGGCGAGCAGATCGTCCTCGGAGAAGATCGCGTCGACCGGGCAGGCGTCGACGCAGGCGCCGCAGTCGATGCAGGTATCCGGGTCGATGTAGAGCTGCTCCGTCGTCGCGAACTCGCGTTGCTCGGGCGTGGGACGAATGCAATCGACCGGACACTCGGGTACGCAGCTGGCGTCGTTGCAACAACGCTGCGTGATCACATAGGCCATATCTCGCAGATCCTCGAAACTGTCGCGTGGTGCTACTCCGCTCGGGGTTCGAGCAGGGTCGGTAGAACACGTTCTAATATAGGCGGCATTCCAACGGGTGTCGGCACAGCTGTGTGCCGCCAACCACCAGTGTGCCTCGAGTGTGAGCAGTGTCTCGCGGCGGCACCTGGCACGCACCGCTGTGAGTCCGGTCTCCGGGCTCCGCTCGAGGACACCTACCGTAGTGCGTATGGTGCGGACTCTCATCCTGATGCGGCACGGCAAGTCCGGATACCCCGAGGGCGTGGCCGACCACGACCGCCCCCTGGCCCCGCGCGGGCGGCGCGAGGCGGCGCTGGCGGGCGAGTGGCTGCGCGCCACCCAGCCGGAGATCGACGCCGTGCTGTGCTCCACCGCGACCCGAACCCGGGAGACGCTGGCGGCCACCGAGGTCACCGCGCCGGTGTCCTACGAGACGTCGATCTACGAGGCGTCCCCGCACACCCTGATCGAACTGGTGCAGCTCACCGATCCGGGCGTGGAGACCCTGCTGCTGGTCGGCCACTCCCCCGGAATGCCCTGGACCGCATGGGAATTGGCGGCCAACCGGAACTCCGGTCCGGCCGGGGAGATGAGCGAGAAGTTCCCCACCTCGGCGCTGGCCGTGCTCGAATTCGACCGGCCGTGGGCAGACGCCGACCCGGGCACGGGTGAGCTGGTGCGTTTCCACGTGCCGCGTTAGCCGCCCGGGCCGGGCGGGCTCGGGCTCAGCCGAATAGCTTGCCCTTCCACACCACGACTCCCGCCATGATCAGCAGGAGCAGCAGCGCCCAGCCGAAACCCGCGAGCGCCCACACGACACCGAGCACCGCCACCACCGGCAGGACGGCGATGGCCGTGATCACCGGCTGTTCCTTGGCCGTCTCCAGAGCCGATCGCGCTCTGATCCGATCCATGTCTTTTCCAGGCATGCCCCCAGGGTAGGCCCGGAATCGGCCGATTCGCCGACCGTTCGAATCTTCGCGCTCCCAGCCCTTGCTTGGAGTGCACTCCAACCCAGTAGCGTCGATACCGGGGTTCGGCACAGGAGGGCGAGACCGATGAACGCAGCACCGGCGGCGAGCGACACCGTGGACTTCGAGCGACCGCGGTATTCGATCGGCGAAGCCTCCGAGCACAGCGGGCTCACCCGCGACACGCTGCGCTGGTACGAGCGCATCGGGCTGATGGACTACGTGGATCGCGACCATTCCGGTCAGCGCCGCTTCAGTGACCGCGACCTGCAGTGGCTCGCGTTCATCGGCAAGCTGCGCAGCACCGGCATGTCGGTGGCCGACATGGTCCGCTACGCCGAGCTGGTGCGCGAGGGCGACCACACCTTCCCGGAGCGCCTCGCCATGTTCCGCCGGACCCGCGAGGAGGTGCTGGCGCAGATCGAGGAACTCCGATCGACGCTGGTGGTCCTCGACCGCAAGATCGCGCTCTATCAGAGCGGCCCGGTCTGCGCACCACCGCCGGTCCGGGCGAAGAGCAGTGCAAACCAAGGGGATTGAGAGATGACCAGCACAACGGCGCTGCCCACCACCGCGCTCGGGACCACCCGGGTCGGCGCGCAGGGCTACGGGGCCATGGGGATCAGCGAGTTCTACGGCCCGACCGACGCCGCCGAGGCCCGGGCCACGCTGGAGCGGGCCCTCGAACTGGGCGTGACGCTGTTCGACACCGCCGACATGTACGGCAGCGGCCACAATGAGGAGTTCGTCGGCGAGTTCGTGCGCGCACACCGCGAGACCGTGGTGCTGGCAACGAAATTCGGCCTGGAGCGCCGCGCGGACGACCCCGGCTTCCGGGGTATCAACAACTCGCCGGAGTACATCCGCGCGGCCGTGGACGCCAGCCTGGGGCGGCTCGGCATCGACGTGATCGACCTGTACTACATGCACCGCAAGCAGGACGGCGTCCCGATCGAGGAGACCGTCGGCGTGATGGCGGAACTCGTGGCGGCGGGCAAGGTGCGGCAGCTGGGGCTGTCCGAGGTGACCGGCGCGGAGCTGCGCGCCGCGCACGGCGTGCACCCGATCGCGGCGGTGCAGTCGGAGTGGTCGCTGTTCTCGCGGGACGTGGAGCGGACCGTGGTGCCCGCGGCGGCCGAACTCGGCATCTCGTTCGTGCCGTATTCGCCGCTGGGACGGGGCTTCCTGTCGGGCGCCCTGCCCGCCACCGGCGAGCTGGCGGAAGGGGATTTCCGGCGGCGGCACCCGCGCTTCTCCGGTGCGAACGCGGTGAGCAACGCCGAATTGCTGACCCCGCTGCGGGCGATCGCCGCGGCCCGCGGTCTCACGCCCGCACAGGTGGCGCTGGCCTGGGTGCATGCCCGGGCGCAGGTCCACCAGCTGCCGGTGGTGCCGATTCCGGGCACGCGCAGCCGCGCCCGGATCGCCGAGAACGTCGCGGCCGCGACGGTGACGCTGACCGCGGCCGAACTCGCGGAGCTCGACGCGATCGCGGATCGGGTGGCCGGAAATCGCTACGCGGACATGAGCTTCGCCTCGGCCGGCCGCGAATAGTCCCGCCACGCAAGCGAACCAGGGCCCCTCGCGTATTCGCGAGGGGCCCTGGTCGTTCCGGATCAGCCGATCCGGTCAGCCCACGAGGCGGATGGTGTGGCCGGTGTGCTCGGCCTTCGCCCGCAGGTAGCGGAGGTTACCGGGGTTGGCGTGGACGCCGGTCGGGACGGTGTCGCGCACGGTGACGCCGAGGGCGGTGAGCTGCCGCACCTTGTCCGGGTTGTTGGTGAGCAGGTCCAGCTCGCCGACGCCGAGCGCGGTCAGCATCTGGGCGGCCGCGGTGTAGTCGCGGGCGTCCTCGTCGAAGCCGAGGGCGGTGTTGGCCTGGTAGGTGTCGAGGCCGTCGTCCTGCAGGGCGTAGGCGTCGAGTTTGTTGTAGAGGCCGATGTCGCGGCCCTCTTGGCGCAGGTAGAGCAGGACGCCGCCGGTCTCGGCGATGCGTTCCACGGATTCGCGCAGCTGCGGCCCGCAGTCGCAGCGGGCGGAGCCGAAGACGTCGCCGGTGAGGCATTCCGAGTGCAGCCGCACCAGCGGCGTGGCGGCGTCGAGGTCGGGTTCGCCGAGGATGAGGGCGACGTGCTCGCGGCCGTCCTCGAGACCGTCGAAGGTGACCGCCTGCGCGGTGGTCGAGTAGCCGTCGGCGAAGGCCAGCGGGATCCGCACCCGGGTGCGGACGCCGGCGAGGCTGCTGCTCATTGATTGCTCCAGAGACCGAGGACCGTGTCGTCGATTGGTGAACGACGGATGCGGGCCGGTTATTTCACGGCGGTCCGGAATGACCATTTTTCAGACGAGAAGGCACGGTTCACCTTCTCGGCTTACGATGCAGCCACTATGCAGTCACCTGTTACACATGACCGAGTGTGGATCGACAAGCAGTCGCCCGAGATCTTCCACGCGCTCAACGGTGTCGCGCTCGCGGTGCGGAACGCCGCCGCGGCAGCCGATCTGGACCGGGCCGTCATGGAATTGGTGAACGTGCGGGTGTCCCAGCTCACCGGTTGCCCGTTCTGCCTCGACCTGCACACCCGCGCGGCCCGCGAGGCCGGCGTCACGCAACAGCAATTGGATGTGCTCCCCGGCTGGCGACGCAGTCCGTATCTGTTCACGGAACTGCAGCAGGCGGCGCTCTCGGTGGCCGAGACCGTCACTTCGTTGCCGGATGAGGAAAGCATGGGGCGTGAGTATGCTGCTGCGCGGCAACATTTGTCGGATGACCAGATGTCCGTTCTCATCTGGGCTGCCACCACTATCGGCGCGTTCAATCGAGCGTCGATTGTGAGCAAACATCCGGTGCGGGTGCGGAAGGAGAACTGAACAATGAGCGAACAGGCCGTGGCGGCTACAGTCGTTCGTAACGACGCGCAACACCGGTACGAGGTGTGGTACGGGAATTCGCTCGCCGGATTCAGCGAGTACCGCGAGCGCGACGACAACGACACCACCTTCATTCACACCGAGGTGGATCAGGAATTCAGCGGCAAGGGCCTGGCGAATCTGCTCGCGCAGGAGGCGATCAAGGATGTGATCGCCCGCGGCCGCACCATCGTGGCGCGCTGCCCGTTCATCAAGGGCTGGCTGGACAAGCATCCGGAGTTCGACGAATACGTGGTAGGCAAGGGCATCAAGCGGGATCGGTGAGCCGCGTCGAACGGAAAAGCTGAGCTAGGGAGGTGCGGGTGTGAGTGATCTGGAGCCGCGGCCGGAGGAGTCGCTGTGCGAGTCGTCGGGCCGTCCGGGACCGCGGGCGGAGTTCTTCCCGGCCCGGGAGGTGCCGCTCGGCGGCGTCCGCGGGGTGACCGTGTTCCGGTCGCTGCCGCAGCGGGATCTGCCGACGGTCGGCGCGTGGTGCTTCCTGGACCACTTCGACGGCGCGTCGGAGGCCAACCCCGAGGGCCACGACATCGACCCGCACCCGCACATCGGATTGCAAACCGTCACTTGGCCGCTGGACGGGCGGATCCGGCACCGCGACAGTGTGGGCTCGGATGTGGAGATCGCGCCCGGCCAGCTCAACATCATGACCTCGGGCCACGGCATCGCGCACTCGGAATACCGGGTGCCGGGCCATGTCTCGGGGCACGGACTACAGCTGTGGGTGGCGCTCCCGGGTGAATCCCGGGATATCGCACCGCATTTCGAGCAGCATCGGGAACTGCCCGCCTTCCGGGCGCCGTCGATCGAGGGCACGGTCCTGATCGGCACGCTGGACGGGGTCACCTCCCCGGCCACCGCGTACACCCCGATCGTCGGCGCGGACCTGCGTGTCGCGGCCGGAGCCGACACCGCGCTGCCGCTGAACCCGGCGTTCGAGCACGCGGTGCTGGTGATCGAGGGAGCGCTGAGCCTCGACGGCACGGTGGTCGAGCCGGGCAGCCTGTTCTACCTGGGCAGCGACCGGGACGCGATCCGCGTGCACGACACCGCGGGCGCGCACATACTGCTGCTCGGCGGTGAACCGTTCGGCGAGGACCTGGTCATGTGGTGGAACTTCGTGGCCCGCAGTCACGAGGAGATCGAGCAGGCCCGCAACGACTGGGAGAAGCACGATGTCGGCCGGTTCGCCGAGATCGCGGGCCACACGCCCGAACAGCGGATTCCCGCTCCCCCGCTGCCGGGACTGCATCTCAAACCCCGCAAGCGGCGCTGCGGCGTCCCCCACGAGTAGGAATCAGCTGCCGGTCATCGACTGGGTTCCGATGACCCGCAACAGATCCAGCTTGTCCTGGGTGTCGGTACCCGGCGCGGGGTAGTAGATCAGCACGTGCCGGGTGGCGCTGGGGGTGAGCAGCGGCTCGCAGATCAGTTCCAGCACACCGACTTCCGGGTGGATCATGCGTTTGACGAGCCCGGTGCCGGTGCCGACCTCGTGTTCGTGCCACAGCCGCTCGAATTCCGGGCTGGCGGCGCGCAGCCGGGCCACCAATTCGGTCACGTCGGCGTCGCCCGCGCGGCGGGCGGAGACCGCGCGCAGGTCGGCGACGTGCTTGTGGCTCATGACTTCCCAGTCCTCCGGCGGGAAGATGGCGCGTGAGCCCGGCTCGGTGAACCAGCGCCACGGAATGCAGCGGTCCAGGCCGCGCCGCCGCGAGTAATCCCCGGACAGCAGGGTGTGCATGCGGTTCTGCACCAGCACCTCGCCCAGGTCGGAGATGACCACGGCCGGGGTGTCGTCCAGTTTGGACAGCACGTGCAGGATGCCGGGCCCCACGTGGCTGTCGCCGCCGCGGGCCGGGGCCTGATGTCCGGACAGATGGAAGAGGTGGTCGCGTTCGCTGTCGGTCAGTCGCAGCGCCCGCGCCAGCGCGGCCAGCACCTGCACCGAGGGCCGCGGCCCGCGCCCCTGCTCGAGGCGGGTGTAGTAGTCGGTCGACATGCCCGCGAGCAGGGCCACCTCGTCGCGGCGCAGACCGGGCGTGCGGCGGCGGGCGCCCGGCGGCAATCCCACGGTCTGCGGTTGCAGCTGCTCACGGCGTCGGCGCAGGAAGTCGGCCAGCTCGGTTCGATCCACCTCACCACTGTCCCCCGTCCCCGGCCCGGTAACCAGGTATCGGCAGTCCCAGCCTGGGCGCGCGGATTCATCCACAGCCGTCCACAGCCCGGCCCGGTAACCAGGGATCGCCGATCCCTGGATCAGCGCTCCTCTCCCGCGCTCCCGGGATCGGGCGCAGTGTTGTTCCCATGACCACGAACCTCAGCACCGTCCAGCTCGGCAAGACCGGGCCCGCCGTCTCCCGTATCGCCCTGGGCGCCATGGGGATGTCGGGCATGTACGGGGCGGCCGACGACGCCGTCTCGATCGCCACCGTGCACGCGGCCCTCGATTCCGGCGCGAACCTCATCGACACCGGCGACTTCTACGGCATGGGCCACAACGAACTGCTCATCCGGCGGGCGCTGGCCGACCGCAAGCGGGAGGACGTCCTGCTCAGCGTGAAATACGGGGCGCTGCGCGGCCCGGACAACAGCTTCGGCGGCGTCGACACCCGGCCGGCGGCCACCAAGAACTTCCTGGCCTACTCGCTGCAGCGCCTCGGCACCGACTACGTCGACATCTACCGGCCCGCGCGGCTGGACCCGAATGTCCCGATCGAGGAGACCATCGGCGGGCTGGCCGAGCTGGTCCAGGCCGGGTACATCCGCCACATCGGCCTGTCCGAGGTGGGCGCGGAGACGCTGCGCCGGGCCGCGGCCGTGCATCCGATCGCGGATCTGCAGATCGAGTACTCGCTGATCTCACGCGGCATCGAGGCCGAGATCCTGCCCGTCGCACGGGAACTCGGGATCGGCATCACGGCGTACGGGGTGCTCTCGCGCGGCCTGCTCAGCGATTCGGTGCGGGCCGGGCAGCAGTTCGCGCCCAGCGACTTCCGCGCCCACAGCCCGCGCTTCCAGGGCGAGAACCTCGACGCCAACCTGCTGCTGGTGGACGCGCTGGGCAAGATCGCGGCCGAGCGCGCGGTGAGCGTGGCCCAGCTGGCCATCGCGTGGGCGCTGTCGCGCGGCGCCGACATCGTGCCGCTGATCGGCGCGCGGAAGCCGGAGCGCTGGGCCGAAGCCGTTGCGGCGGTGGATATTCGGCTGTCCGAGGACGAGCTGGCCACCATCGAGGCCGCGGTGCCCGCCGACCGGGTGGCGGGCGGGCGCTACGCCCCGGCACAGATGGCCATGCTCGACAGCGAGCGCTGAGACTATGTGCGGCGCGGCCGGATGACGGCGGTGAACGCGGCGCGGGCCACGGGCTTGCCGGTGATATCGGCGATGATCACCGGCACCTCCAGCTCGATCTCGGTGCGGGACTCGATGTTCGCGCGGGTCTCGGCGATGGTCTCGGGCGTCAGTTCGGCGGTGCCGGTGAACGGGCCCTCCTGGCCCTTGGCGCGGGCCAGGTATTCGATGCGGCCGTCGCGGGCCACGATGAAGGTGTCGCCGAGCAGGTCCACGATGCCGGAGATGGACGCGCCCATGGCGGCGGTCTCGGCCAGGCCGAACAGCAGAGCCGCGTGGATGTCGCCATTGTGGTTGAAGTGCTCGGGGCGCGCGGCCATGCTGACCACGCTGCGGCCCGGGCCGTATTCGACGCTCTCGATGCCCGTGAACTGGATGAAGCCGAGCTTCTTGAAGCCCGCCATCACCATGTCGCCCATGGTCGCATTCGCGCTGTCCATCGCGTCTCCCGCCGATCAGAATTGAAACCTGTTCCAATTTCATACCGGGCGGGCAGCGCCTTTGTCCACGGCGGTCCGCGACCGAGGCCCGGCAGTTTCCTGCCGGATCAGCCCACGACTCCCTGAAGAATCAGCCCACCACCCGGCCCGCCAGACCCAGCGCCTCCGCGGTCCGGGCCATGGTCTGCCGGGCCAGCCGCGCGTCATCGGCCAGACTGTGGCCCAGCGTCGGCATCAACTCCCGCAGCCGCGGCTCCCAGATCCGGGCGTAGCGCGGGAAGCAGCGCTGCAGCACCTCGAGCAGCACCACCGGCGCCGTCGACGCGCCCGGGCTCGCCCCCAGCACCGCGGCGATCGACCCGTCCTGTGCGGCCACCACCTCGGTGCCGAACTCGAGCACCCCGCCGCGTTCGGCGTCCGGCTTCACCAGCTGGGCGCGCTGCCCGGCGGTGATCAGCGACCAGTCCTCGGCGCGCGCCTCGGGCACGAACTCGCGCAGTGCGGCCAATTTCTTCTTCCGGGTCGAGGCCAGCTGCCCGGCCAGCAACCGCAGCAACTCGGTATTCGCCTTCAACATGGCCGCGATGGACCCGGCATTGCCCGCCCGCAGCGAGGCGGGAGCGTCGAGCAGCGAACCCTGTTTCAGGAAGCGGGGATTCGCGCCCGCGTACGGCCCGAACAGCAGGGCGCGTTCCCCGTTCACGATGCGAGTGTCCAAGTGCGGCATGGCGATCGACGGCGCGCCCGACAGCGCCTTCCCGTACACCTTGGCGTCGTGCCCGGCCGCCACCTCAGGATTGTCGCAGCGCAGGAACCGGCCGCTGACCGGCAGCAGCCCGTAGCCGTCCGCCTCGGGAATCCCGGCCTTCTGCAGGATCTTCAACGCCCAGCCGCCCGCGCCCGCGAAGACGAAGCGGGCGTCGGCCTTCCGGGTGAGCCGGTCGTTGTCGGTGCGCCAGTCCACCCGCAGCTGCCAGGTGCCGTCATTGTTGCGGCGCAGTCCGCGCACCTCGCAATTGCGGTGGATCTCCACGTCCTGCCAGCGCAGCCAATGGAACAGCTGACGGGTCAGCTCACCGAAATCGACGTCACTGCCGGTGATATCGCGGGTGGCGGCGATCGGCTCGCCGTCGTCACGGCCGGTGGTGAGCAGCGGGGCCCATTCGCCGATCACCGCGGGATCGTCACTGAACTTCATATTCGCGAAAAGGTGATGCGCGGACATGGTTTCGTGGCGGCGGCGCAGGAAATCCACCTCGGTCTTGCCGCGCGCCAGCGTCATATGCGGGACCGGATTGATGAAGGTCTCCGGATTGCGCAGAATCCCCGAGCCCACCAGCGACGCCCACAATTGCCGGGTCAGCTGGAACTGTTCATTCAGCGCGAGCGCCGGCTCGATATCGATGGAGCCGTCGGGATTCTCACCGGTGTAATCGAGTTCGCACAGGCCCGCGTGCCCGGTGCCCGAATTGTTCCAGGCCGCCGACGCCTCGGCGCCGACCTCCGGCAATCGTTCGTAGACCCCGATGGTCCAGCTGGGTTCCAGATGCTTGATCAGCACCGCGAGTGTCGCGCTCATGATGCCGCCGCCGATCAGCACGACGTCGTAGGGACGTAGCGGCAGTTGTGTTCTCATCGTCATTACCTGGAACCCCGATTGAATTCGTACAGCGGGCGTGCCGGCGCCAACGACCGGCCCGCCAGGGCGGCCTCGAGAACACTAATGCCGAAGCGCTCTCAGCGCACGCGGAGGGCGGGGAACACTCAATTCGCGGACTTGCGGGCCCGGTACGCGGCGACCGCGTTGCGATTGGTGCAGGCCGTCGAACAGTAACGACGGGAACGGTTGCGGGACAGGTCCAGCACGATGCCCGCGCAGGAGTCGTCGGCGCAGATCGACAGGCGGGAGAGCTCGTCGGCGCGGATCAGGTCGATCATCGCCATGGCCGTCTCCACGGCGATCCGGACCTGCAGCGGAGCCTGGGGCGGGACCGCGTGGATGTGGTAGTCGAGGCCGTCGTGGCGGACCAGTTCGGGGACCGCGCGATGCTCGGCGAGGATGGCGTTCACCACAGCGACGGCGGTGTCGCGGTCGGCGGTGAGCAGGCGACGCAGCGGCGCGCGCTGGGCGCGGACCGCCGCGAGTTCGGCGGCGGTCCCGGCATGCGCCCCGGTGTAGCGGTGCTTCTCGAAGAAGGCGTCCAGCTGGGCGATCTCGGTCAGGGTGTCCGGCTCCTCGGCCGAGTTCACCAGCTCGACCGCCGCGGCCATGGAGGCCACCGTGTCATCAGCGAAAAGCACATTGACATATTACACACGTGACCTTTAGCGTCATTTGTCATGGGGACTTTGACTCATGACAGGACGGTGGTGTCGCACCGGATCCGCTCCGGGCTGATCTGCGCCGCCCTGTCGGCCGCCGCGTTCGGGCTCTCCGGGCCGCTGGCCCGCGGACTCATCGACGCGGGCTGGAGCCCCGCCGCCGTCGTCATCGTCCGCGTCCTCCTCGGCGCGGTCGTGCTGCTGCCCGCCGCCGTCGTGCGATTGCGCGGTGACTGGGACCTGCTGCGGCGCAATATCTCCCTGCTCGCGGGATACGGGCTGCTCGCCGTCGCCACCGCGCAGCTGTCGTATTTCAATGCCGTCGCCCACATGGATGTCGGGGTCGCGCTGCTCATCGAATACACCGCGCCGATCGCCGTGGTGGTCTGGTTGTGGCTGCGCCACAGTCAGAAGCCCGGTCGCGCAACCGTTCTCGGCGCGATCATCGGGGTGACCGGGCTGGTGCTGGTGCTCGATCTGCGATCGGGCACCAGCACCAGCTGGGTCGGCATCGCGTGGGCCCTGGGTGCGATGGTCGGCGCGGCCGCTTATTTCATCCTGAGCGCGCACGCCGGGGACGCGGTGCCCGGCACCGTACTGGCCACCAGCGGACTGCTGGTCGGCGGACTCGGCATCCTGGCGGCGGGCCTGCTCGGCGTCGTCCCGCTGCACGCCACCACCACTCCCGTTGCCTTCCAGGGGTTCACCGTGGACTGGTGGGCGCCGCTGCTCGCGCTCGGCGTGATCACGGCCGCCATCTCCTATGTCACCGGTATCGCCGCCACCCGGCTGCTCGGGTCACGCCTGGCGTCCTTCGCGGCGCTCGCCGAGGTCCTGGCCGCCATCCTGTTCTCCTGGGCGCTCCTGGGCCAGACGCCCGCGCCGATCCAATTGTTCGGCGGCGCTTTGATTCTCATCGGCGTCGTGGTCGTGCGACTCGGGGAACCCGACGACGACACGAATGCGCCATAACGCTTCACATCTCGAGTTGATAACGGTAGTTTGTCGCAAAGGTCGGGAAACCTATCGCAAACTCGAGGACCAGCCACCATGGGTATGACCAAATACGTTGCGCCTGCCTTGCTTTGCTTGACCGCGACCACCGTCGCCGGCACGGCCACCGCCGCGCCCGAGCAGGCCCCCGCGCAACCCGCCCTGCAGATCAAGGGCACCGATCACAGCATCGGCTACGACGTCGCGCTCTCCTCGGACCACCGCTCCGCGGTCAGCACCCTGCAGGCCGGGCGGTTCCTCGCCACCTGGGACGGCGAAGCCGTCATCGTCACCGACGACAAGGGCACCCTGGTCTCCACCGTGCCCCTGAAGTACGACATCGATGGCAAGACAGCGGAATTCACCCCGGTCATCGACCAGAGCAACCGCCGCCTCACCCTCACCCCGGTCGCCGCGTCCGACACCGAGCTGCGCGCTGTCGACGCCCAGCAGCACTTCTTCGACGTGGTCCAGGCCAATATGCCCGCGGTCGCCACCGGCGCGGCGATCGGCGCCACCATCGGCTTCATCGCGGGCTTCCCACTCGGCCTGTTCGTCCTGGACTTCATCACCGCCCCGCTGCTCGCGGTGGTCGGCGGCGTGGTCGGCGGGGCCATCGGCCTGCAGATGTCCGGCGGCCACGAGGCCTCCGAGGCCGCGCTCGCCTACGTCGACACCCTGGCTCCCGGCGCGTCGAACATCTTCCGGCCCGCCTTCGCCGCTATCCCGACTCCCCCGCCCGCCAACTGACGCCTCCCCCACCGGGATTCACGCCAGGAAGCTGACCGACTCCACCGGCATGCTGTTGTTCCAGTGGTACCACCACACGTTCATCTCCTGCGCGAGGTCGAAACGGAAGGTGTGCCCGTTGCCGGGGCCGTCCACAATCGTCCACAGGCCGTTGGGCTGGCCGATCACCTGACTGACGCTGCCGTCGGTCCAGTCGAATCGGCCCAGCGACGGCGAATCGAGGGCATTGAACGGCAATTCGGCGGTGAAGTGGCCGGATTCGATACCGGGCAGCAGCGGACTAGCGCAGGCCCAGACGTCCGCCTCCCGGTGGACGCTCTGGCCTACGCTGCCGGTCCCCGGAATCAGCGCGCCGGTGAGGACGCCGCCGTGGCGGCAGCCGCCCAGTGCGCCACCGGGATCGGCGGCGGCGAGCGGTAGCGACAGTGAGAGCGGCAAGGACAGCGACAGGGCCGCTCCACAGCAGACGGCCGAAACGAGAGCACTACGAGCGAACACGTCAGCTCCTCCCCTGCAACGGGGGCCGGTTACTTCGTCGCAAACAGCATAGACCCGCGCACCGCGCTCGAGCGGGAAAAGAGTTCGGCCCCCGCTCCGACAGGGAGCGGGGGCCGAATCCTATTGCCTGGCTACACGCTTAGCGGTAATCGCTGAAGCCGTAGTCGTCCAGCGGAACCGCGGCACCGGTGGAGGTGCCGAAGCCGTCCGGGCTGTAGTAGCTGTCGTCGTAGGACGGGACAGCGTACGCCGCCTGGCGGGCCTCTTCGGTCGGCTGCACCTGGATGTTGCGGTAGCGGTTGATACCGGTACCGGCCGGGATCAGCTTACCGATGATCACGTTCTCCTTCAGGCCGATCAGCTTGTCGGAGCGGCAGTTGATCGCGGCGTCCGTGAGCACGCGGGTGGTCTCCTGGAAGGAGGCCGCCGACAGCCACGAATCGGTCGCGAGCGACGCCTTGGTGATACCCATGAGCACCGGACGACCCGAGGCGGGCTCGCCACCCTCCGCGACCACGCGGCGGTTGGCGGACTCGAACTCGGCGCGCTCCACCAGCGAACCCGGGAGGAACTCGGTCGCACCCGAATCGATGATGGTGACGCGGCGCAGCATCTGGCGGACGATCACCTCGATGTGCTTGTCGTGGATGGACACACCCTGCGAGCGGTACACCTCCTGGACCTCGTGGACCAGGTGGACCTGCACCTGACGCGGGCCCATCACGCGCAGCACCTCGTGCGGATCGGCCGAGCCCTCGAGCAGCTGCTGACCGACCTCGACGTGGTCACCGTCGGCCAGGAGACGCTCGGAGCCGTCCTCGTGCTTGAACACCCGCAGACGCTGACGCTTCGACAGCTTGTCGTACAGGACCTCGTCCGACCCGTCGTCCGGGATGATCGTGATCTTGTAGAAGCGGTCGTCGTCCTCGAGCCGCACGCGACCCGACACCTCGGCGATGGGGGCCTTGCCCTTGGGCACACGAGCCTCGAAGAGCTCCTGCACACGGGGCAGACCACCCGTGATGTCGTCACCCGCGACACCACCCTGGTGGAAGGTACGCATGGTCAGCTGGGTACCGGGCTCACCGATGGACTGGGCGGCGACGATACCGACGGCCTCACCGATGTCCACCAGCTTGCCGGTCGCCATCGAGCGGCCGTAGCAGGTGGCGCAGACGCCGGTGCCGGTGGTGCAGGTCAGCACGGAGCGGACCTTCACCTCGGTGATGCCGGCCTCGAGCAGCGCCTCCAGGGCGGGATCGCCCAGGTCGTGGCCCTTCTCGACGACGACATTGCCGTTGGCGTCGATCGCGTCGGTCGCCAGGGTGCGAGCGTAGGTGCTGGTCTCGACGTGCGCGTCACGGATGACGGAGCCGTCGGCCTGCTTCTCCGCGATCGGCACCACGATGCCGCGCTCGGTGCCACAGTCGGTCTCGCGCACGATGACGTCCTGCGACACGTCCACCAGACGACGGGTCAGGTAACCCGAGTCGGCGGTACGAAGCGCGGTGTCGGCCAGACCCTTTCGCGCACCGTGGGTGTTGATGAAGTACTCCAGAACCGTCAGACCCTCACGGAAGGAGGACTTGATCGGCTGCGGGATGAACTCACCCTTCGGGTTGGTCACCAGACCCTTCATGCCCGCGAGGGTACGAGTCTGGGTGAAGTTACCCGTGGCGCCCGAGTCGACGATCGTGATGATCGGGTTGTCGGCCGGGTAGTGCGCACGCAGCGCCTTACCGACCTCTTCGGTCGCTTCCTGCCAGATCTTGACCAGGGCGTTGTTGCGCTCCTGGTGGTCGAGAGCACCACGCTGGTACTTCTTCTCGATCTGGTCGGCCTGCGCGTCGTAGCGCGCCATGATCTCCGCCTTCTCCGGCGGAACGAGCACGTCCGACATGGAGACGGTGACACCCGAACGCGTGGCCCAGTAGAAGCCGGCGTCCTTGAGCTTGTCGACGGTCTGCGCGACCACGATCATCGGGTAGCGCTCGGCGAGATCGTTGATGATCGCCGCCTGCCGCTTCTTCGGCATCGGCTCGTCGATGAACGCGTAGTCCGCCGGGAGCAGATCGTTGAAGAGCACGCGACCCAGGGTGGTCTTGCAGGTCCACGCGTCGCCACGCTGCCAGCCGTCCGGGAACAGCTCGGCCTCGACATCCTTCGGCGGACGCTGATCGGTCAGGCGGACCTTGATCAGCGAACGCACGGTCAGGTCGCCGCGGTCCACGGCCATCTGCGCCTCGGCGGGCGAGGAGTAGACGCCGAACTCGGCCTCGTCCTTGGTGGCGGCCCGGTACTCGCCGACCGCGCCCTCTTCCAGACGGGTCAGGTAGAACAGGCCGGTCACCATGTCCAGACGCGGCATGGCGAGCGGACGACCCGAGGCCGGCGACAGGATGTTGTTCGAGGACAGCATCAGGATGCGGGCCTCGGCCTGCGCCTCCGCGGACAGCGGGAGGTGCACGGCCATCTGGTCACCGTCGAAGTCGGCGTTGAACGCCTCACACACGAGCGGGTGCAGCTGGATGGCCTTACCTTCGACCAGCAGCGGCTCGAAGGCCTGGATACCCAGGCGGTGCAGGGTGGGCGCACGGTTCAGCAGCACCGGGTGCTCGGAGATGACCTCTTCGAGGACATCCCACACCTGGGGACGCTGACGCTCGACCATCCGCTTGGCGGACTTGATGTTCTGCGCGTGGTTCAGGTCGACCAGACGCTTCATGACGAACGGCTTGAACAGCTCGAGCGCCATCAGCTTGGGCAGACCGCACTGGTGCAGCTTCAGCTGCGGACCGACCACGATGACCGAACGGCCGGAGTAGTCGACACGCTTACCGAGCAGGTTCTGACGGAAACGACCCTGCTTGCCCTTGAGCAGATCGCTCAGGGACTTCAGCGGGCGGTTACCCGGACCGGTGACCGGACGGCCACGACGGCCGTTGTCGAACAGCGCGTCCACCGACTCCTGAAGCATGCGCTTCTCGTTGTTCACGATGATCTCGGGCGCACCCAGATCGATCAGTCGCTTCAAACGGTTGTTGCGGTTGATGACGCGGCGGTACAGGTCGTTCAGGTCGGAGGTCGCGAAGCGGCCACCGTCCAGCTGCACCATCGGGCGCAGCTCCGGCGGGATCACCGGAACGGCGTCGAGGACCATGCCCATCGGCGAGTTGCCGTTGGTCTGGAACGCGGCCACGACCTTCAGACGCTTCAGGGCGCGAAGCTTCTTCTGGCCCTTGCCCGTCCGGATGGTCTCGCGCAGGTTCTCGGCCTCCGCGGCGATGTCGAAGGTCTCCATGAGCTTCTGGATCGCCTCGGCGCCCATGGCGCCGGTGAAGTACTCGCCGTAGCGGTCCTGCAGCTCGCGGTAGATCACCTCGTCGATGATCAGCTGCTTCTTGGCCAGCTTGGTGAAGGTGGTCCAGATCTCGTCGAGCCGGTCCAGCTCACGCTGGGCGCGGTCGCGCAGCTGACGCATCTCGCGCTCGCCGCCGTCCTTGACCTTGCGGCGGACGTCGGACTTGGCGCCCTCGGCCTCCAGCTCGGCCAGGTCGGCTTCCAGCTTCTGGGCGCGGGCCTCGAGGTCGGCGTCACGCTGGTCGGCGACGGTCTTCTTCTCGACCTCCATCTCCGCCTCGAGCGTGGAGAGCTCGTTGTGACGCAGCTCGTCGTCCACCGAGGTGATGACGTACGCGGCGAAGTAGATGATCTTTTCCAGATCCTTCGGCGCGAGGTCGAGCAGGTAGCCCAGACGCGACGGGACACCCTTGAAGTACCAGATGTGGGTGACCGGAGCGGCCAGCTCGATGTGGCCCATGCGCTCACGACGCACCTTGGCGCGAGTCACCTCGACACCACAGCGCTCGCAGATGATGCCCTTGAAGCGGACGCGCTTGTACTTACCGCAGTAGCACTCCCAGTCCCGGGTGGGACCGAAGATCTTCTCGCAGAAGAGGCCGTCCTTCTCCGGCTTCAGCGTGCGGTAGTTGATGGTCTCCGGCTTCTTGACCTCACCGAAAGACCAGTTACGAATGTCTTCGGCGGTCGCCAGGCCGATCCGGAGTTCATCGAAGAAGTTGACGTCTAGCACGTAACTTCCTTTCCCCTGTTCGGGTTGAGTATGAGCAAAAGTTCGCTAAATCCGTTGCCCGGGAAGGCTTCTCGAATCCGATCGGCCTTCCCGGACCGTTCGCTCACTGCGCCAGGTCGTCGACCGTCGCAGCCTCGTTGCGGGACAGGTTGATACCCAGGTTCGCCGCGGCGCGCTCCAGGTCCTCGTCGTCGCCGTCCCGCATCTCGATGGCGGCGCCGTCCGAGGACAGCACCTCCACGTTGAGGCAGAGCGACTGGAGTTCCTTGAGCAGAACCTTGAACGACTCCGGGATACCCGGCTCCGGAATGTTCTCGCCCTTGACGATCGCCTCGTACACCTTCACGCGGCCGACCACGTCGTCCGACTTGATGGTGAGCAGCTCCTGCAGGGTGTAGGCCGCGCCGTACGCCTGCATGGCCCAACATTCCATTTCACCGAAGCGCTGACCACCGAACTGCGCCTTACCACCCAGCGGCTGCTGCGTGATCATCGAGTACGGACCGGTCGAACGCGCGTGGATCTTGTCGTCCACCAGGTGGTGCAGCTTCAGGATGTACATGTAGCCGACGGACACCGGGTACGGGAACGGCTCACCGGAGCGGCCGTCCAGCAGGATCGCCTTGCCGTCGTCGTTGATCATCTTCTCGCCGTCGCGGTTCGGCAGAGTCGAACCGAGCAGGCCGGTCAGCTCCTCCTCGCGCGCACCGTCGAACACCGGGGTGGCGATGTTCGTGTCGGCGGGCTGACCGATCATCTCGGCCGGCAGGTTCTTCGCCCAATCGGGAGAACCCTCGACCTGCCAACCGGTCTTGGCGATGTAACCCAGGTGGGTTTCCAGCACCTGACCGATGTTCATACGACGCGGCACACCGTGGGTGTTCAGGATGATGTCGACCGGGGTGCCGTCGGGCAGGAACGGCATGTCCTCCTGCGGGAGGATCTTGCCGATGACGCCCTTGTTGCCGTGGCGACCGGCGAGCTTGTCGCCGTCCTGGATCTTGCGCTTCTGCGCGACGTAGACGCGGACCAGCTCGTTGACGCCCGGGGGCAGATCGTCGTCGTCGTCACGCGAGAACACGCGCACGCCGATGACCTTGCCGGACTCACCGTGGGGCACCTTCAGGGAGGTGTCGCGGACCTCGCGGGCCTTCTCACCGAAGATGGCGCGCAGCAGGCGCTCCTCGGGGGTCAGCTCGGTCTCACCCTTCGGGGTGACCTTGCCGACCAGGATGTCGCCGTCGCGGACCTCCGCGCCGATGCGCACGATGCCACGCTCGTCCAGGTCCGCCAGGACCTCGTCGGAGACGTTCGGGATGTCCCGGGTGATCTCCTCGGCGCCGAGCTTGGTGTCGCGAGCGTCGATCTCGTGCTCCTCGATGTGGATCGAGGTGAGCACGTCGTCCTCCACGAGGCGCTGCGACAGGATGATCGCGTCCTCGTAGTTGTGGCCTTCCCACGGCATGATCGCCACGAGCAGGTTCTTGCCCAGGGCCATCTCACCGTTCTCGGTGCACGGACCGTCGGCGAGCACGTGCCCGGCCTCCACGCGGGTGCCCTCGTCCACGATCGGACGCTGGTTGGCGCAGGTGCCCTGGTTGGAACGCTCGAACTTGCGCAGGCGGTACGAACGACGGGTGCCGTCGTCGTGCATGACGGTGATGAAGTCGGCCGAGACCTCTTCCACCACGCCGGCCTTCTGGTTCACGACCACGTCACCGGCGTCGACCGCGGCACGCAGCTCCATACCGGTGCCGACCAGCGGCGACTCGGAACGGATCAGCGGCACGGCCTGACGCTGCATGTTCGCGCCCATGAGGGCACGGTTGGCGTCGTCGTGCTCGAGGAACGGGATCATGGCGGTCGCGACCGACACCATCTGGCGCGGCGAGACATCCATGTAGTCGACCGCGCTGGCGTCGACGTATTCCATTTCCTCGTTGCCGTGGCGGGCGAGGACGCGGTCCTCGAGGAAGCGGCCGTCCGCGTCGACCGGCGAGTTCGCCTGGGCGCGGATGTGGCGGTCCTCTTCGTCGGCGGTGAGGTACTTGACCTCATCGGTGACGCGGCCGTCGATGACCTTGCGGTACGGGGTCTCGATGAAACCGAACGGGTTGACCCGCGCGTAGACCGAGAGCGAACCGATCAGGCCGATGTTCGGGCCTTCCGGAGTCTCGATCGGGCACATGCGGCCGTAGTGCGACGGGTGGACGTCACGGACTTCCAGGCCGGCGCGCTCACGGGACAGACCACCCGGGCCCAGCGCCGACAGACGACGCTTGTGGGTCAGACCCGAGAGCGGGTTGTTCTGGTCCATGAACTGCGACAGCTGCGAGGTGCCGAAGAACTCCTTGATCGCCGCCACGACGGGACGGATGTTGATCAGGGTCTGCGGGGTGATGGCCTCGACGTCCTGGGTGGTCATGCGCTCACGCACGACACGCTCCATACGCGAGAGACCCACGCGGATCTGGTTCTGGATCAGCTCGCCAACCGTCCGCAGACGACGGTTGCCGAAGTGGTCGATGTCGTCGACGTCGACCGGGACCTCGGAGCCGCCGGGGGCGGTCATGAGGCGATCGCCCTGGTGCAGACGGACCAGGTACTCGATCGTCGCGACGATGTCTTCCTTGGTCAGCGTCGAGCCGGTGACCGGCTGGTCCAGGTTCAGGCCCAGCTTCTTGTTGATCTTGTAGCGACCGACGCGCGCCAGGTCGTAGCGCTTCTCCTTGAAGAACAGGTTCTCCAGCAGGGTCTGCGCGGACTCCTTGGTCGGCGGCTCGCCCGGACGCAGCTTGCGGTAGATGTCGAGCAGCGCCTCGTCCTGACCCGGGGTGGAGTCCTTCTCGAGGGTGGACATCATGATCTCGGAGAAACCGAAGCGCTCGGTGATCTCCTCGGTGGTCAGACCCAGCGCCTTGAGCAGCACGGTGACCGGCTGACGACGCTTGCGGTCGATGCGGACACCGACGGTGTCGCGCTTGTCGACGTCGAACTCCAGCCACGCGCCGCGCGACGGGATGACGCGCACGGAGTGCAGCGTCTTCTCGGTCGACTTGTCGATGGAGGAGTCGAAGTACACACCCGGCGAACGGACGAGCTGCGACACGACGACGCGCTCGGTGCCGTTGATGATGAACGTGCCCTTGTCGGTCATCATCGGGAAGTCACCCATGAAGACCGTCTGAGACTTGATCTCACCGGTGTTGTTGTTGATGAACTCCGCGGTCACGAACAGCGGAGCCGCATAGGTCATGTCCTTGTCCTTGCACTCCTCGATGGAGGCCTTGACCTCTTCGAAGCGCGGGTCGGAGAAGGACAGCGACATGGAGCCGGAGAAGTCCTCGATCGGAGACAGCTCCTCGAGCACCTCCTCGAGGCCCCCGGTGGGGTTGGTGACGTCGCCGCGCGCGGTGGCACGCTCACGCCAGTCTGCTGAACCGACCAGCCAGGCGAACGATTCGGTTTGTAGATCGAGAAGTCCGGGAACCTCCAGGGGTTCACGAATCTTCGCGAAAGACACCCGCTTCGGGGCTCCGGGGATACCGGCCTTGGTCTGGGTGGAGACTGCCAAGATGCGTCCTTCCAGCACCTAACGCGCGTCGCGTGGTGGTCCGCGACCGTCGCTTGTCTGCTACGAATTCCGCTGGTTACGACCCGAACGAAACCCGAACAGCAGACAGCGGAAGTAACACCGGAAGGCGAAACTTTCGTGATGCGATCGAGGTATGGACAGGAGGCAGCCAGCGCAACGTCCAAAACTACACCCAAACCTACGGGGGTGTCAAAGTACCACCCGTGGCGATCCGTGGGCGTCAACTTCGCCCCGGTGTGTCTGTGTCGATATTCCCGGCGTTCAGATCGCCGATACCGCCACAGCCGAGTGGCGGTCTTCACAAGTGTCCGGCCGGGCCTCAGAGTCCGCTGGCTGCGTTCACAGTGCCCACGCCGGCGAGTTGTCTCCTGTGACAGCCGCCGCTGTTGTGAATAGCGTGACGGCTAGGACGAAAGTCGTCAAGTGGCGGGCCGAGTTGACAAAACGCGAGATCGCCTGTCGCAGAGCAAGATCACCCTCCGACGTCGCGCAATGCCGGAAAGACGGCGGCGAGCAGGCGATGTGACGACCGACTTACCGGTGATCCCCGACTCCCGCCGGGGATCTCCACGGCCTACTTGTCGGTGATCTCCGAGGCCAGCCAGTGGCCGTCGGTCTTCTGCATCCGCAGCACGATCGGGCCCGACGCGAGGGGCTCGGGCTTGCCGTCCTTGACGGCGGAGATGTTCAGATTCACCAGCAGCTCGGCCCGGTCGCCGGTGAGCAGCGTCACGCCGATCGGGTCGGTCTTGACCGTGGTGTCGGTCTGAGTCTGCTTGATGGTGTCGACCGTGGTGTCGACGAACTTGGCGAAGTCCTTCTGCATCTTCTCGGTGAGGACCGAGTTGACCGAACCCTTCCACTTGTCGATCTCGGCGGCCTTGTAGCCGTAGAGCGTGGTCAGCGCGTGGTCGGCGGCGGCCTTGACCTCATCGGTGGCCGCGTTGTCGACGTAGGCGAGATTGCCGGAGCCGGAGTTGGGCTTGCTCACCCAGTGGTTCACCGCACCCACGATCGCGAAGGCCAGCAGCAGGGCCGACAGCGCCGCGCAGACGGTCGCGATGCCCCAGTTGGGCCAAAACCCGCCCTGTCCGGTCAGCTTGGAATACTGTTGCGAGGCACGGTCTTTGGCCGGGCCCCGGCCGCGGATACCGGCCCGGACCCGACCGCGCGGGGTGGCGCGCGAGGCGGTGTTCTCGGAACGCTCGGTGGTGGACCGGGCGCTCACGTCCGCGGCGGTGGTCCGCGACGCGGTGCCGCGCTGGGCGGCCGGGCGGCGCGGGGTGACGCGATTGACGGGTCGTTTCCGGTTGGCCATGGTCACTCCCTCCTAGTTGCCCGGCTTGGGCGCCGTGGTCGGCTGCTGGGCGGGCTGTCCGGAGCCCAGCGGCACCGGTTCGCCCAGGTTCTGCGCCTTCTCGGCCTTCCAGGTGCTGCCCTGCTTGACCAGGTCGAGGGTCCACAGCTGGCGGAAGGAGGCGGGCTGGCCGCCGGGCCAGCTGCGGGTGATCTTCAGGACCGCGAAGGCCGAGGCGTGGTCGCGTTCACTGTTGAGCGAGGTGAGCGTGATGCCCTCGACCGCGGACTCGATCCGGGTTTTGGACTCCTGGGCGGTCTGCTTGAGCTGTTCCTGCCCGTCCTCCTGCTGCTTCAGCAGGTCCCCCGTCATCGATGACCGGATGTTCGCCAGCGACCCGTCGATGTCGTCGGGATTGATCGACATGAGGTTGACCGCGGCCTGGCGGGCATCGGTGAGGGCGGCGTCGCGGGCCTCGGCCCGGGACTCGTCCTTGCTGTCCCCGATCCACAGGAACCCGATGACAGCGGCGGCGACGACCGAGACCGCCAGCAGACCGGCCGCGCCGATCCGGGCCAGGGTGCGCGGATCGCGAGGTTCGGTGGTGACGGCGTCGGCCTGGGACGCGTCCGGGGTCGTGTCGGGAACCGGCTCGACCGCCGGCTTCTCGAGGTTCGCCCCCGATTCGCTGTCCTTGTCCTGGCTCACGCCGCCACCATACTTTCCTCTCCTGCCGGTCAGTGCTTGGGAGTGATGCCCATGAGGGTGGACAGCTGGGTGGCCACCGGGTTCAGGTTGAGCTTCTCCGGGTCGTACTTGGGCTTGTCGTCCCACGGCTGCGCGACATTGGGGTCGGCCAGTTCGGCGCGGGCCCCGCCGCGCACGGCGGTCTCGCTGCCCTGCGGCACCGCACAGGTGGCCGCGGTGTTGAGCGGGAAGTCGTCGCGGGTGTCGTCGAAGTTGGGGTTCTGGGCCTTCATCTGGTCCAGAATCCGTTGCGTGCCTTCGTATCCCACCGTGCAGGCGGGCGGGTTGTTGGTCTCGAGCACCAGGCCGAAGTGGGTGGTGCCGTCACCGGGCGCGGTGGAGGAGCCGCCGAGCGGCAGCAGCGGCAGCATGGCCAGCACCGGGCCGATGGCGTAGAACTTCGGCGAGATGGCCTGCAACAGGACCCGCAGGTTGGTGAGGTCCTTGGTGAGGGCCGGACCGCTCTCCTGCAGCAGGCGGTTGATCGAGGAGCCCGCGTCGGTGCCGGTGCCGATGAGGCGGCGGACGTCCGGGTCGCTGGACTTCAGCTGCGCGGTGAGCTTGTCGAGGCCGTCGCTGAACTGCAGGATCGCCGGGGACTGTTCGGCCTGAGTGCCCAGCACGGTGTGGGCGGACCGGATCAGGGCCAGGGTCTGCTGCAGGTTGTCGCCGCTCGCGGTGGCGGTGAACTTGTTGAGCGAGTCGATCAGGATCTTGAGGTCGTCGCCCTTGCCGTCGAAGGCCTTGCCGAGCTCGGTGATGGTGGTGGACAACGCCTTCAGGTCTGTGGTGCCGGCGAAGGTGTCGACGCTGGTGAGCAGGTCCTCCACGTGGATGGGCAGCTGCGCGCCGGTGATGACCGAGCCGTCCTTCAGGTACGGCCCGCCGTCGCTGGAGGGCAGCAGGTCCACGAACTGTTCGCCGATGGCGGAGCGGTCGGCGACCACGGCCTTGGCGTTGGCGGGGACCTTGGGCTTGGAGGAGTTCATCTCCAGGGTGATGAGCACGCCGTCGGGGGTGATGTCGAGGTCGCCGACCCGGCCGACGGGGACGCCGCGGTAGGTGACCTCCGCGCCCTTGGACAGGTTGCCGGTCTCGGTGGCCTGCACCTTCACCTTGTACAGCCCGAAGCCGAGCATATTGTCCAGCCGCACGTATTTGGCCCCGACGAAGACGACGCCGAGCACGGCGATGATCGCGAAGGCGATCAGCTGATTACGCACCAGACGAGTCATCGCGGACCACCCACTCCCAGCTGCTCGAGGATCGATCCGAGCGGATCGGTCGGTCCCGGCTGCCCGGTGGGCCGCGCCACGGTGGGCGGCAGGGGCAGCAGCGAGACGGTCGGCCAGCCGCCGCGCGGCCCGTTGCCGTTGTAGTACGGGTTGGTCGGATCCACGTTGACCTGGCGGCCCGCGGGCGGCAAGTACTGCGGATCCGGCTTGCCCACACCGAGATTCGACAGCAGGCCGCCGATCTGCAGGTCCACCGAGAGCCAGGTGTTGACCTGGCCGCCGAACGCGGACTTGATGGCCTCGTCCGGGAACGGATAGGTGGGGATGAGCGGGAACGCGGTCACCAGGTCACCGGCCGACGCGCCCAGCGCCTGCAGCGTGGGCCGCAGCGAGGACAGGTCGGTGATCAGGTTCTCCTTGGACTTGTCCAGCACGTCGATCCCGGCCTGGCCGACCCGGTCCAGCTGGGTCAGCAGCTGGATCAGTTGCGGCCGTTGCTCATTGAGGATCTTGATGCCCGCGGGCAGCTCGTCGAGGATCTTGGTGATCTGGGTGGTCTGGGTGCTCACCCGGCTGCTCAGCGTGTTCAGGCTGTCCAGCGCGCGGGTGATGTTGCCGACCTGGTCGTCGAGGCCCTTGATCAGAGTGTTGGCCTGGTTCAACAGGTCCCGAACCTTGCCCTCGCGGCCGTCCAGAGTCTTGTTGAGCTCCACGATGATCGGCTGCAGCTGCGCCACGCCGCCGCCGTTGAGCAGCAGCGACAGCGCGCCGAGCACCTGCTCCACCTCGGTGGCGGTGCGGGTGTTCTCGACGGGGATGCGAGCCCCGTCCTTCAGGCGCGCGGAGTCGGCGTCCTTGGCGGGCGCGGACAGCTCGATGTACTTCTCGCCCAGCAGGTTGGTCTGCTTGACCTCGGCCCGGGCATTGGCGGGCAGGTTGACGTCATCGTTGACCAGCACCTGCACGCTGGCTTCCCACGCGTTGTCGGGGGCGATGCGGATCTTGTCGACCCGGCCCACGGCCACGCCGTCCACCTTCACCGTGGACTGCGGGACCAGGTCCAGCACGTCGGCGAAGCGGATGTCGAGGTGCAGCGGATGCTTGCCGATGTTCGGGCCGCCGGGCAGCGGAATACTCTCCGCGCCACAGCCCGCCGCCACCAGCGTCACCGCGCCGAGCGAGGTGGCGACCAGCGCCGCGCGCCGGATCCGGTTGGCGCTCATCGCTGTCCACCTTCCTGCTGCGACGGCGGCAGCTGGTCGGACGGATTGCCGGGCACCGAGCCGGGCACCGCGTTGCGCTGTTCGTTCTCGCCGCTGAGGATGCCGAAGGGCAGCACCAGCGATGGCGTCTTCACGCCCGCGGTGAGCTGGTCGGTGATCAGCTTGCAGTTGTTCAGGATCGGGCCGAGCTGCCGCGAGATGGCCTCGAACTTGGGGTCGCCGGGACGCAGCTTGCCCAGGTCCAGCATCTTGCAGACGACGCCGAACGGGTCCTGCAGGTCGGTGAAGTTGGGGCGCATGTCGAGCGTGCCGGTCTCACCGTTGTGCACGTTGATCAGGTTGCTCAGCGCGGTCGGGATGAGCGGCAGCGCCTTGGCCAGATCGTCGCGCTGATCGGCGAGGGTCTGGGTGACCTTGGTCAGCGCGTCCGCGTTGGACTGCACCAGTTCCCGGTTGTTGTCGATGAACCGGGCCACGTCGCCGAGCGCGACCGAGAGCAGGCTCAGCGCGTCGCCGAGGGTTTGGCGCTCGTCGGACAGGAACCCGGCCAGCGAGGCCAGCTGGGTGTTGAAGGTCCGGACCTGCGCGTCGTTGTCGGCCAGGGTCTGCACGAAGGTCTGCAGGTTCTTGACCGTGTCGAAGATGTCGGTGCGCGAGTCGGAGAGCGCGTGCGCGGCCCTGGAGAGCTGGGTGAAGCTGTTGCCCAGCGCGTCACCGTTGCCGGCCAGGTTCTCGGCGCCGGTGCGGGCCAGCTGGTTCAGCGCGCCGTCCTTGTTGGCGCCGTTGGGGCCGAGCGCCTCGGACAGTTCGGTGATGCTCTTGTAGAGGCGGTCCACCTCGACCGGGGTCGCGGTGCGCTCCTTGGGGATGGTGGCGTTGCGGCCCATCTTGGGTCCGCCCTTGTAGGCGGGCGCGAGCTGGATGTACCGGTCCGACACCACCGAGGGGGTGATCTGGGCGGCCTTGGCGTCGGCGGGGATGTCGTACTTGCGGTCGACCTTCATGACGACCTCGACCACGTCGCCCTTGGGGGTCACCGAGTCCACGTGGCCCACCGGCACGCCCAGGACCCGGACGTCGGAGCCCTTGTAGATGCCGATCGACTTGTCGAAATACGCGGTGATCTTGGTGGTTTCGAGCCGGTCGTAGCTCCACCACGCGACGCCCGCGAGTGCGACCGCCAGGACGGCCACCAGGGCGATGATCTTGTTCTTACGGCTGGTGCCGCTCAACGCGGTCAGCGGATTCTTCGCCACGAGTTACCCTCCCAACTTGCGAATCGGATCGCGGTTGCCTGGAATATCGGGCAGCGCGGGCGGAATCAGGTTCGTGATGACCGCGTCGAACCAGCGGCCGGTGCCCAGCACGTTGGAGTACAGCCCGTAGAAGGGCGCCGCCAGCGTGAGCGTCTTGGACAGGTCGGCCTGGTGGTCGTTGAGCAGGTCGATCGTCTTCTCGAGATTGGTCAGCGCCGGGCCGATCTGCTCCTCGTTGTCCTTGACCAGCGCGGTCAGTTCCGCCGCAACGGTTTTCGCGCCGGCCAGCAACTGGTGGATGGCCTGCTGGCGGACATTGAGTTCCGCGATCAGCTGGCCGCCGTTGGCGAGCAGCCGCTCGAACTCCTGATTGCGGTCGGCCAGCACCTTCGAGGTGGTCCGGGTGGCGGCGAACAGCTTCTTGAGCTGGTCGTCGCGCTTGGCCAGCGACTCCGAGAGCCGGGCCACGCCGTCGATGGACCCGCGCAGCTGCGGCGGGGTCGCGGAGAAGGCGTCCGAGAGCACCTGGAAGCTCTGCGCGAGCTGCCCGGTGTTGGTCTCCTCGATGTTCTTGGCGGCATCGCTGAAGGCGTCCACCACATCGTAGGGAGACACGGTGCGCGACAACGGAATCCGGTCACGCGGGTTCGCGGTGCGGTCGCCCTTGGGGTCGAGCGCCAGGTACTTCTGGCCCAGCAGCGTCTTGATCTGGATGGACGCGCTGGTCTCGTTGCCGATCCAGGCGTCCTGGGTGCGGAAGTCGACCAGCACCTTGTCGCCGTCGAGGCGGACATCGGAGACCGCGCCGACCTTAACGCCGGCGATGCGGACCTCGTTGCCCTTCTTCAGGCCCGCGGCCTCGGAGAACTCGGCGGTGTACTTGGTGCCCGCCCCGATCAGCGGCAGCTTGTCCAGGTTGAACGCGGACAAGGTCACCAGCAGCACCAGGATCAGGCCCAGCCCGCCCATGAATGCCGGACTGCGCTTGCCCATGACAATGCGGTCATCCATCAGCGGCCTCCCTTCCCGTGGCAGCGCGGCGCCGGGTTCGTGTAGATCGGCTGATTCACCGTCGGCAGGTTCTGGAGCGCGGGCGGGAAATTCAGCTGCGGCGCGTCCTTGGTGCCCGGCCCCGCGACGATGTCGATGCCGCACAGATAGAACTGGAACCAGGAGCCGTAGGAGGCGGCGCGGCCCAGCTTCTCCATCTTGATGGGCAGGTTGGTCAGGCCCTCTTCGACCTCGTCCTTGCGGTCGTTGAGGGTTCCGGTCAGCTGGTTCAGGCCCGCGATCGCGCCCTGCAGGTTCGGCCGCACCGGTACCAGCAGGTCGGCGGTGGCCTGGGCCAGGCCGCCCAGCGAGGAGACCGCGGAACCGATGGTGCCGCGCTCGGCGTTCAGGCCGGAGACCAGCGCCTCGGTGTTCACGATCAACTGGTCGAGCTGGTCGCCGCGCGAATTGATGCTGTCCAGCACCAGATTCAGGTTCTTGATCAGCTCACCGATCACCGCGTCCTTGTCGGCGATCTTGTTGGTCAGCGAGGCGGTGTTGGCCACCAGGTCCGCGATGGTGCCGGACTCGCCCTGGAAGACCTGGATGATCTCGTAGGACAGCTTGTTGACATCCTCGGGGGTGAGGGTCTGGAACAGCGGGCGGAAGCCGTTGAACAGCTCGGTCAGATTGACCGCGGGCTTGGTGCGCTCCAGCGGGATCGTCGCGCCCTTGTTCAGCTTGCGGCCCTGCTGCCCGGTCCCCTGCTCCAGCGCGATGTAGCGCTGGCCCACCAGGTTCCGGTACTTGATGGTCGCCGTGGTCGAGGCGGGCAGCCAATCCCGGTCGGTCAGTTCGAATTCCACATTGGCCAGGCGCTTGTCCACGATGGCCACATTGGTCACCTTGCCGACGCGGACACCCGCGACCCGGACCTCGTCGCCCTTGTTCAGGGAGGTCACGTCGGTGAAGCGGGCATTGAACTTGGTGCCGCCGCCACCGTAGTTGGCGATGGTGAGCGCCAGCACGCCCGTCAGGAAGACCGTGACGAGAATGAAGGCGATCAGTTTGGTCAGCGTCGGCCCGAGGCCACGCAACAGATCCTTCACTTGACGCTCACCTCACTGCCGCGGAAGGCGGGCGCGGCGATCTTGGTGACCCAGCTGGGCACCTCCTCGGGCGAAACGCCGTGGGCGGCACCGTAGATCGTGCCCAGCGCCTGGGTCTCCTGCGGCGAGTACGCGGTCGTCGGCGTCTGGGGCCCGTACACCTTGTACTGCGGCGCCTGCATCCGGCCAATGTTCTGGTCACCCGGGTTCCGGCTGGGCGGCTGGTAGGAGCCGTCATTGGCGGAACCGTCGGTGTACTGACCCGGATCGGTGAAGGGCGGGTACATCGGAATGCAGAGCGGGCCGCGCGAATCGAACCAGCGCGGCTCGTCCTGGTTGGGAACGTAGCGCCCGCGCGGGTTCACGATCGAGACGCTCACCCGCGAACCCGGCATGTCGGTGCCCTTGCCGAAGAGCGTGTCGATGCGCGGCTTCAGCTCGGCGAAACCGGCCAGCGCGCAGCTGTAGCTGGGCGAGTACTTGGCCAGCTGCTCCAGCGCGGGCCGCGAGTCCGCGGCCACGTCGATGATGTTGTCGCGGTTGAGCAGCAGGAAGTCGGCGGTGGTCGTGGCACTCGGGGTGAGAGTCGCCAGCAACGTGTCGATCTGCGACTTCTTCTGCACCACGGTCGCGTTGGTGGTGCGCAGGTTGTCCAGCGCGGACACCAGCTGCGGCGCGGCGTCGGAGTAGGTGGTGGCCACGTCGGCCAGGCTCTTCAGATCGTCCTGCAGGGTCGGCATCACGCCGTTCACCTGGGTGACGATGTCGTCGAGCCGGTCGATGGTCTTGCCCAGCTCCTCGCCCTGACCCTGCAGCGCGTTGGACAGCGCGCCCAGCGTGGAGGACAGGTACTGCGGCGGAATCGCCTGCAGCAGCGGCAGGATGTGGTCCAGCAGCTGGCTCACCTCGACGGCGTTGCCGGAGGTGTCCTGGTGCAGGGTGAGGCCCTCGGTGAGGTGGCCCTGCGGGCTGTCCGGCCACACCAGGTCGATGTAGCGCTCACCGAACAGCGTCTTGGGCAGCAGCCGCGCGGTCACGTTGGACGGGATCTTGTCCGCCTTGGCGGGGTCGATGGCCAGGTCCAGGTGCACGTTCTTGCCGTCGTAGCTGCTCGAGCGCAGCTCGCCGACGGTCACGCCGCGGACCTTCACGTCCGCGTTGCGGGTCAGCGCGTTGCCGACGGTGTCGGTGACCAGGTTGACCCGCACCGTATCCACGAACTGCTTGTTGTAGACGGCGATGGTGGTCCACAGGAACAGCGCCACCAGCGCGAAGAACAGCACGCCCAGGGTCCGCTTCTTCAGCGTCTGCCCGCGCTCCGGGTTGCTCATGCTGACTCCATCCGGGATGAGCGGGCGGCCTGCGTGGTTACGCAAGCTGCCTCCTCCGGCCGCTGACCGTTCATCCCGCCACCCGCACCGTCGTCGTCGTGCCCCAGATCGCCAGGGACAGGAAGAAGTCCAGCACGTTGATCAGCACGATCGCGGCGCGCACTGCGCGGCCCACGGCCACGCCGACGCCCGCGGGACCGCCGGTGGCGTTGTAGCCGTAGTAGCAGTGCACGAGGATGATCACGAACGCGAAGACCAGCACCTTCACGAACGAATAGAGCACGTCCTCGGGTGGCAGGAACAACGCGAAGTAGTGGTCGTAGGAGCCGCTCGACTGCCCGTTGAAGTAGATGCTGATCAACCGCGAGGCCAGGTAGGTGCCCAGCAGGCCGACCACGTACAGCGGGATCACGGCGAGGAAGCCCGCGATGGCGCGGGTGGTCACCAGGAACGGCACCGACGGCACCGCCATCACCTCGAGCGCGTCGATCTCCTCGGAGATCCGCATGGCGCCCAGCTGCGCGGTGAACCCACAGCCGACCGTCGCCGAAAGTGCCAGTGCCGCAACCAGGGGCGCGAGCTCACGGGTGTTGATGTACCCGGTGAGGAAGCCGGTGAGCACGCCCGAGCCCAGCGCGTCGAGCGCCTTGAAGCCCTGCAGGCCCACCACCACACCGACCGAGGCCGACATGAACACGATGACGCCGATGGTGCCGCCGATGACCGCCAGCGCGCCCGACCCGAAGGTCACCTCGGCCAGCAGCCGGGTGACCTCCTTGCGGAAGTGCACGATGGTCCGCGGGATGGCGCCGATCGCCCGCGAGTAGAACGACATCTGGTCGCCGGCCTTGTCGACCATGTTGACCGGAGCCATGAGCGCGGGCTTGACCCGGCGCGCCGACCGGGAGAAAACGGTGGAGCGCTGCGAAACGACCATTGTCACGCGCCCTTTGCGGGTACGACCTGAAGATAGATCAGGGTGAGGATGAGGTTCAGGAAGAAGAGCACGAGGAACGTGATGACCACCGACTGGTTCACCGCGTCGCCCACGCCCTTGGGTCCGCCCTTGGGATGTAAGCCCTTGTAGGCGGCGATGACGCCCGCCACCACACCGAAGATCAGTGCCTTGATCTCACCGATCACCAGGTCGGGGATTTGCGCGAGGGCGGAGAAGGACGCCAGGTACGCGCCCGGGGTGCCGCCCTGCAGCCCCACGTTGAAGAAGTAGCCGCCGCAGATGCCGACGACCGAGACCATGCCGTTGAGCAGGAAGGCGACCAGCATCATGCCCAGCACGCGCGGAACCACCAGGCGCTGAATGGGATCGATGCCGAGCACTTCCATGGCGTCGATCTCCTCGCGAATGGTGCGCGAGCCGAGATCGGCGGCTACGGCGGAGCCGGCGGCTCCGGCGATGATCAATGCGGTCACCACCGGTGCGGCCTGCTGGACCGTGGCCAGCACGCTGGTCGCGCCGGTGAAGTTCTCCGCCCCCAGCTGCTTGATGAGCGAGCCGGTCTGCAGGGCCACCACGGCGCCGAACGGGATTGCCACCAGTGCGGCGGGGAGGATCGAGACACTCGCGATGAACCACGATTGCTCGATGAACTCCCGCCACTGGAAAGGCCGGCGGAACGTCTTCCGGAACACGTCGAGAAAGAGTCCGAAAACATTGCCGGCCTGGGCAAGTCCCGACTCGACCGAGGTGCGCAGTCGCGTCGAGGAGGGGTTCACGGGCGGTATGTTACCCGTTAGTTAGGTTCTGTCGAACCGTGGAGTCGTAGCCACCCTGGTACGCGGGCATCACCTGCGTGTCGGCATCGCCGTTCTCGGCCATGGACTCCCGGATCGCCTCCTGCGCGGCGGGCGGCAGGGTGTGCATGATCTGGCGGACCCGCTCACGGCGACGGCCCACCGCGCCACGCACCGGCATGCCCGGCTGCGCCCGCATCTGCGGGATGATGCCCTCGATCTCCTCGGCGCCACCGGCGTGGTGACCCGAGTCGAACATGGCCTGCTCGCGGGCCATCTGGGCTTCGTCCTTCTCCTCCGACATACCGATGGGGCCCTGCATGCGGCCGTTGAGGAACTGCTTGACCACCGGCTCATCGGAGGTGAGCAGCACCTCGCGGGGGCCGAACATGACCAGGTTGCGGCGGAACAGCATGCCGATGTTGTCCGGCACCGTACGGGCCAGGTTGATGTTGTGCGTGACGATCAGGATCGTCGCGTCGATCTGCGCGTTGATGTCGATCAACAGCTGCGAGAGGTACGTGGTGCGAACGGGATCCAGACCGGAGTCCGGCTCGTCGACGAGGATGATCTGCGGGTCCAGCACCAGCGCGCGAGCCAGGCCGGCACGCTTGCGCATACCGCCGGAGATCTCGCCGGGCAGCTTGCCCTCGGCGCCGAGCAGACCGGTCAGCTCGAGCTTCTCCATGACGATCTTCTTGATCTCGGATTCGCTCTTCTTGGTGTGCTCGCGCAACGGGAATGCCGTGTTGTCGAACAGGTTCATCGATCCGAACAGCGCGCCGTCCTGGAAGAGGACGCCGAACAGCTTGCGGATCTCGTAGAGCTCCTTGTTCGAGCAGGTGGTGATGTCGGTGCCGTCGATGTAGATCGAGCCCTTCTCCGGACGGAGCAGACCGATCAACGACTTCAGGAAGACGGACTTACCGGTACCCGAAGGGCCGAGCAGAGCGCTTACTTCCCCCGACGGCAGCGTCAGCGAGACGTCCTGCCAAATACGCTGGGATCCGAACGACTTCGTGATGCCTTCGGTCCTGACCTCGACGCCCACGCCAACCTCCACTTTCTCCGACGAGCGCCCTACATGTGGGACGTTCCGCCACAAATTTCGCGCGGTGTGGCGCGTCACAGTAGGTCCGGTCACTGTATCGCATATATACCGTCTCGGACACCGGGACCTGACCGGTCGGTAGCAACATTCGCATTGCAGTACCGATCACGCGCCAATCACGGCAGCAGAATACGCGAAAAGGGCGGTCCCACAATGGGAACCACCCTTTTCACAATTACCGCGCCACCGGGGTTGTGACCCCGGTGAGACACACCGTCTTACTTGATGGTGATCTTGGCGCCGGCCTCTTCGAGCTTCGCCTTGGCAGCCTCGGCGGCGTCCTTGGCGACCTTCTCCAGGATCGGCTTCGGGGCGCCCTCGACCAGGTCCTTGGCTTCCTTCAGGCCCAGGCCGGAGACGATCTCACGCACGACCTTGATGACCTGGATCTTCTTGTCGCCGGCACCCTCGAGGATGACGTCGAACTCGTCCTGCTCCTCGGCGGCGTCGGCCGGAGCAGCGGCGCCACCGGCGACGGCGACGGCGACCGGAGCGGCAGCGGTGACCTCGAACTTGTCCTCGAACGCCTTCACGAACTCGGACAGCTCCAGCAGGGTCATGCCGGCGAAGGTCTCGAGCAGCTCATCAACGTTGGCCATTGATATTTCCTTTCGGTAGTTCCGTCACCGCACCACGGCGACGAATAGGTTTGGGGTAGTGACTTATTCGGCGTCGGCAGCAGCGTCGGCGGCCGGAGCGGCAGCGCCACCCTCGGCCTGCTTCTTCTCCTGCAGCGCGGCCATGAGGCGCGCGACCTGGTTGCCGGGGGCGGCGAACAGGCCGGCAGCCTTCGACAGGTTGCCCTTCATGGCACCGGCCAGCTTGGCCAGCAGCACCTCGCGCGACTCGAGGTCGGCGATGCGCTCGACCTCGGCCACGGACAGCGCAGCGCCGTCCATGTAGCCGCCCTTGATGATGAGCGCCTTGTTGTCCTTGGCGAACGCCTTCAGCGCCTTGGCGGCCTCGACCGGCTCGCCGGTGATGAAGGTGATAGCGGTCGGACCGACGAACAAGTCATCCAGGCCAGCCACGCCCGCCTCGGCGGCAGCGCGCTTGACCAGGGTGTTCTTGGCGACGGAGTAAGTAGCGTTCGCGCCGAGCGCACGACGCAGCTCGGTGATCTTGCTGACCGACAGACCGCGGTACTCCGTGACAACCGTCGCGGTGGACGCCTTGAACTGCTCGGTGATCTCCGCGACCGCGGTGACCTTCTCAGAATTCGCCATACTTCGCCTCCTCTCTGGATGGTCGGTTCTCGTATGAACTACCGAGTTCCGCCAACAGGGGCCGGCGACAAAGCTAACGCCCCGGTCGCAGAGCGAACCCGGGGCGCACAAGAAACGATCGCGATCTCTCGCGGGTTTCCCGACCTCGGTTCTCCCTGCGTGGGTCGCCGGCAATATCGCCGGACCTTCAGCCGCCTGACGGCAGCAACCAACGGTCTTCGGTAGAACGATGTGGGGTGATCACCGAAACTCCGGAGAGCATGTCGATGACCGTCGTCCAATATAGCGGACCAGCATCGATACGCCAAAACGGGGTGCGGAGAGCAGCGCAGGCCCGCTCGATCGCCGTGCGCTGCTACGCACTGCCGAAGTAGAGGTTGTCCAGCATCTTGCAGTGTTCGGAACGGTTGGGGTCCTGAGTGCCCTGGCCGGTGCCCGACCCCGAGCCGAGCGGGCAGCCCAGCGCGATCGCCGATCCGGCGTAGGGAAAGAAGAGCACGATCAAGGGCAGGGTGCCCAGCGGGCCGGACCCGTCGGCCAGCGAACCGCTGTCGGCGATGGCGGTCGGCGGTTCGAGGGGCTGGGCGGATGCGACGGGCGCCGCGATCGCGCCCGCCGCCACCGTGGCGGCGGTCAGGGCGAAAACGAGTCGGCGCATGTCAGCGCACCCCGCTCAGGGTGCTGCTGCCCGAGAAGAAGGCGTACATCAGCTGACATTGCGGTGTGGTGGAGCGAGGAGCGTCCCAGTATCCGCAGCCCAGCAGCTCGGCGGATCCCAGGAACGGAATCCCCACCAGCACCGCCCCTGGCAGCAGGTACAGCAGGGACCCGTCGCCCCAGTTCGTGGGGATGGCGGATCCGGAATCGGCGACCGGCGCGGGCACCAGCGTGACAGGCTCGGCAACGGCGGCTGGGGCGGCCAGCAGTCCGGCGAGGAGGGCGGATGCGGTGAGAGTCAAGGCGAGGCGGCGCATGTGCGCACCCTGTCATCGAATTTCCGGACGCGACAGACTGTAAAAATGGGGTATTTCAAAATGGCTGATCTCGGATAGTGTCGGCGCAACTGGTTCCAGGAGGAAGCAATGACCAGAACGGTCTCGAAAGTCCTTGCCGCCGTGGCGCTTTCCACCGCGATCGCGGGCCTCGCCGCGGCTCCGGCGAACGCCGATGTCACGTTGCCCCCGCGCACGACCGGATCGGCGGGCGTCGACGCCGGATCCGCACTGCTCCAGACCGGATCGGCCGCCATCGTCACCCCGATCGTGGGAACGCTCATCCGATCCCTGTGCACCATGAGCACCGGCGACCCGATCTGCGGCCTCCACGACCTGTGACGCTCGGGGCACCCCGCCAACACCAAGGGCCGGCACGATTTCTCGTGCCGGCCCTTGGGTGTTCTTGCGTCGCTACGCTACGCGGAAGGGACTCAGTCCTCTTCGGCGAAGTTGCGGGTGCGGTTCGGATCCACCGGGATGCCCGGTCCGGTGTTCGTCGAGAACGTCACCTTCTTGACGTAGCGGCCCTTCGCGGTGGAGGGCTTGACACGCAGGATCTCGTCGAGGGCGGCGCCGTAGTTCTCGGCCAGCTTCTTCTCGTCGAAGGAAGCCTTGCCGATCACGAAGTGCAGGTTGGCCTGCTTGTCGACGCGGAAGTTGATCTTACCGCCCTTGATGTCGTTGACAGCCTTGGTGACATCGGGGGTGACCGTGCCGGTCTTCGGGTTCGGCATCAGGCCACGCGGGCCCAGCACGCGAGCGATACGACCGACCTTGGCCATCTGGTCCGGGGTGGCGATCGCGGCGTCGAACTCCAGCCAGCCGCCCTGGATGCGCTCGATCAGGTCCTCGGCGCCCACGGCGTCGGCACCGGCGGCCTCGGCCTCGGCGGCCTTGTCACCGACGGCGAACACGATGACGCGGGCGGTCTTACCGGTGCCGTGCGGCAGGTTGACGGTGCCGCGGACCATCTGGTCGGCCTTACGCGGGTCGACACCCAGACGGACGGCAACCTCGACGGTCGCGTCGGTCTTGGTGGTGGCGGTCTCCTTCGCGAGCCGCGCGGCGGCCAGCGGAGCGTAGAGAGCAGCGCGGTCGACCTTGGCGGCCGCCTCGAGATAAGCCTTGCTTCGTTTTGCCATGTTGATCTGTCCTTGTCTAAGTCAGAAGTGGTGCGGGACAGGCGGTCCCTCCCACCGAGCCGGAAGGCTCTTACTCCGCGATGGTGATACCCATCGAGCGGGCAGTACCAGCGATGATCTTCGCCGCGGCGTCGATGTCGTTGGCGTTCAGGTCTTCCTGCTTGGTCTTGGCGATCTCACGGACCTGGTCCATGGTGATCTGCGCGACCTTGGTGCGGTGCGGCTCGGCGGAGCCCTTCTGCACACCGGCGGCCTTCAGCAGCAGACGCGCGGCGGGCGGCGTCTTCAGCTTGAAGTCGAACGTGCGGTCTTCGTAGACCGTGATCTCGACCGGGATGACGTTGCCACGCTGCGACTCGGTCGCCGCGTTGTACGCCTTGCAGAACTCCATGATGTTGACGCCGTGCTGACCCAGCGCCGGACCCACCGGCGGAGCCGGGTTGGCCTGGCCGGCCTGGATCTGGAGCTTGATGAGCCCAGCGACCTTCTTCTTCTTCGGGGGCATCTTTCTTCCTTGGTTAGGTTCCTTACGGATCACCCGTAAGCCTTTTCCGGGACTTGCGCCCAGGGCAGCTCGAGATCAGGCCCTAGGCACAACCCGGCAAGTCTACGTGAACGCGAAAAAGGCGGTGACACCGGGTGAAACCCGGGCCACCGCCTCCCTGCGACTAAATCTTGGCGACCTGCGTGAACGCCAGTTCGACCGGGGTCTCGCGGCCGAAGATCGAGACCAGCACCTTGAGCTTCTGCTGCTCGGCGTTGACCTCGGAGATGCTGGCCGGCAGGGTCGCGAACGGGCCGTCCATGACGGTCACCGACTCGCCGACCTCGAAGTCGACCTCGATGATCGGCTTCGCGACGGCGGTGTCGCCACCGGTCGTGGCGGCGGCAGCGGCGGCGGCCGGCGCGGCGGCCTTCTTCTGCTGCGCGGCCGGGACCAGGAACTTCACTACGTCCGGGATGGTCAGCGGCGAGGGACGCGAGGTGGCGCCGACGAAACCGGTGACACCGGGGGTGTTGCGCACCGCGCCCCACGACTCGTCGTTCAGCTCCATGCGGACCAGGATGTAGCCCGGCAGCACCTTGCGGTTGACGTTCTTCTTCTGGCCGTTCTTGATCTCGGTGACCTCTTCGGTCGGCACCTCGACCTGGAAGATGTAGTCCTCGAGACCGAGGTTCTGCACACGGGTCTCGAGATTGGTCTTCACCTTGTTCTCGTACCCGGCGTAGGAGTGCACGACGTACCAGTCACCGGGCGCGCGACGCAGCGCGGCGGTCATCTCGGCGACCGGGTCGGCGGGCTCGTCGGAGATCTCGGCCGCGGGCTGCGCGGGCTCGGCCTCTTCGGCGTCCGCCGCGAACTCGTCGGCGTCGGCGAAGCCCTCAGCGTCCTCGACGTCCGCGGTGGTCTCTTCGATCACCACGTCATCCACCGGGAATTCCTCGGTTGTGCCGTTCTCCGGGGTGCTCACTGGGGCACTCGCTTCCTTAGTCGTCACGTAATCCTCTGCGCGCCGGGGCAAGGCATAGCCCGGCGGATGTTCCCGCTCCCCGCCTCTGCCCGGGGGCCGGTCACCGGCCGCGACGGTCAGACGCGGTCACCGTGCCGCCTAGCCGAAGAGCCAGTTGACACCCTTGATGAACGCCACATCCAAACCGCTGATGTACGCGATGATGAAAATCACGAACACCAGGACAACGCTCGTATAGGTGACCATCTGCTTGCGGTTGGGCCAGATGACCTTGCGAAGTTCCGCGATGACTTCCTTGAGGAACTTCATCAGGCTCTTGAACGGATTGCCCGAACCGCTCTGCCCGGCCTTCTTGCCTTTGCCGGACTGCTTGGTGGCTGCCTTGGCCGAATCCGACGGTCGTTCGATCGTCGCGACGGCGCTGGACGACGCGGCGCGGGTGCGCCGGGCGGACCGCTTGCCGCTCGGACGAGCCACCGCGGCGGTGTCGTCGCCATCTTCGTGGCGAGTGTCCCGCTCGTCGCTCACGTCGATCCTCTCTAAGTCGGCATCCAGGGCAGGGGCGACAGGACTTGAACCTGCAACCTGCGGTTTTGGAGACCGCTGCTCTGCCAGTTGAGCTACGCCCCTTCGGCTGGACGGGGTTGCTTCCAGCCACTGTTCTTTTCAGTTGTACTACAGGGTCATTTCATACAACACGCGCCGCTCCTCGGAGCAGCGCGCATCGGCTGGTGACCCCAGATTTTCGAGTGTACGTTACCCCGACTGACGATCGCCAATCGGGGTGTCGCGGCCTACCCGGGTTTCCGGTCAGCCGAGCTGCACCGTCGCGGTGGCGCGACCGAAGATCTTGCGGCCCTCCGACTTCGCCACGATGGCGATCACCGCGGTGCGGGTCTCGGGGTCCACCGACTTCACCTTGCCGGTGTACTCGATCTCCGCGGGACGGTCGACCGGGACGTACACGGGGCTGGTGAAGCGGACGTTGTACTCCTTGACCGAACCCGGGTCGCCCAGCCACGAGGTGACGAAGCCGCCGCCCAGGCCCATGGTCAGCATGCCGTGCGCGACAACGTTTTCCAGGCCGACCAGCTTCACGACGTCGTCGCTCCAGTGGATCGGGTTGGCGTCGCCGGAGACGCCGGCGTAGTTCACCAGGTCGCCGCGGGTCAGCAGCACGGTGCGGGCGGGCAGCTCGTCACCGGCGGCGACATCCTCGAAGCGGCGGGTCTGCGCGCTGGCCACCACGGTGCTGGCCGGCAGCGCCGCCACGGACTGGTCGGGGGTGTCGACCTCGATGGGCTCGCCCGCGTCGGCGGCGTCCGGGCCGACCCCGTGCATGAGCACATTGCGCACGGCGTCACCGATATTGGGGTCGATGTCACCGCCGCTGCGGCCGATCAGGGTGGTGTAGGTGGTGAGCACCAGTTCGTCGTTCTGGGCCAGCACGTCGTTGCGGGTGACGATGATGTCGCCGCCGAAGGCCTGGCGGAACGAGTGCAGGTAGACGACGCAGGACAGCTGGTCCCCGGCCCTGATCGGACGGTGGAACTCCAGGATCTGGTCCGTCTGCATGATCTGGCTCAGGTCGTAGCCGGTGACGATCTGCTCGAAGAGCTTGCGCTGGGCCAGGATTCCGACCAGCGAGATGAAGGTGAGGGGGGCGACCAGGCCGTCGTGACCGTGCGCGGCGGCGGCGTCCTCGTCCCAGTGCACCGGGTGGTAATCCTGCACCGCGCGGGCGTACTCGCGCACCTTCTCGCGGCCGACCTCGTAGTAGTCCTCCACCCGATAGTGGTGGCCGACCATGGCGGCGGCGTGCGCGGCAGGGTCGAAGAGCTCGGATTCGACCATATCGGCCTCGATATCAATCTCAGTGTTGATCGTCACGGCAGGAAGTCCCTATCTGCTCCCAGGAAACGGGAACGGGCGAGAGCGCAGAACCACCGGTATATACGCCAAGTGCCGGACCGGGTCCCTTGTCCCTTTCTAAGAGACGAAGTGACTTACCGATCCGGCACTCTGTCCACGCGGTCGATTCGCGCGGGATTAAGTTAGCGAGACTCGCGATGCGCCCGGTGGGTACCGCAGTTCGGGCAGAACTTCTTCAGCTCGAGACGGTCCGGGTCGTTACGCCGATTCTTCTTGGTGATGTAGTTGCGGTGCTTGCACTGCTCGCAGGCCAAGGTGATCTTTGGCCGGATATCAGTGGACTTCGCGGCCACGATTGCCTTCTTTCCGGTCAGCCTGATTGGGATATCAGTATGTAGCGATGGCCGGACTTGAACCGGCGACACAACGATTATGAGTCGTTTGCTCTACCGACTGAGCTACACCGCCATCTGGTGTCGGTACTTGACGGCGGGGAGGTCCCGGGTCCTGCTAGGAGAAGCCGAGCCGTTCACCACCGGCAATCCGGCGAGCCCCCTAACGGAATCGAACCGTTGACCTTTTCCTTACCATGGAAACGCTCTGCCGACTGAGCTAAGGGGGCGTGTCTGTCTTGCTCCGGTCTGGACCGGGGCGCTGACGACTTGAACGAGATTACACACATCCCCGCACACTCTCCAAACCGGCTGGTCAGAGGATGTTTTGAACCACTCGAAGGTTCGCGGCCGTCACGATTCCGGACCGCGGCTCGATAGACCTCCGCCTTGGAGCGGGGAGCGAAGCGGAGGAGCGGAGGAGGGAAGAATCGGGACCAGGGGCCACGAACCCGCCGGAGCAGAGGCCACATGCAGAGAGCCCCGCAGACTCTTGTCTGCGGGGCTCTTGCAGTGGCGGATGAAGGATTTGAACCTCCGAAGCATTACGCGGCTGATTTACAGTCAGCTCCCTTTGGCCGCTCGGGCAATCCGCCGGGGTACGCCTTCCAGCGCTTCAGCAGAATACCCTGAACCCACGCCCGGAATGCAAACCGGCTGGATACAGCCATGCCGGAGCGGCTAGCGTCGGTGTTGGAACATCCCGAATATCCGGTCTCGGACAGGAGAAGAGTGTGGCGGATTCGTCGTTCGATGTGGTCAGCAAGATCGATCGCCAGGAGGTGGACAACGCCCTGAACCAGGCTGCCAAGGAGCTGAGCCAGCGCTACGACTTCCGCGGCACCGGGGCGAGCATCGAATGGTCGGGCGAGGAGAAGATCATCCTCAGCGCCGAGTCCGAGGACCGCGTGAAGGCGGCCCTGGACGTGTTCAAGGAGAAGCTGATCCGCCGCGACATCTCGCTCAAGGCGTTCGACGCGGGCGATCCGCAGGCCTCCGGCAAGGTGTACAAAATCACAGGCACCCTGGTCCAGGGCATCACCACGGAGAACGCGAAGAAGATCGCCAAGAAGATCCGTGACGAGGGCCCCAAGAGCGTGAAGGCGCAGATCCAGGGCGAGGAATTGCGCGTCAGCAGCAAGAGCCGCGACGACCTCCAGTCGGTCATCTCCCTTCTCAAGGGCAGCGACTTCGAGATCGCCCTGCAGTTCGTGAACTACCGCTAGGAGCGGTGGGACAGGTGGGGGCTTCGCCCCCACACCCCCGAAGAAGGGATCCCGGGGGCATGGCCCCCGTACCCCTCACTGGCGGGGGCCGCCCGCCAACTCCTCGAGGCGGGCGATGCGGTCCGCCATCGGGGGGTGGGTGGAGAACCAGCGGGCCATCTTGTCGCCGGCCCGGAAGGGGTTGGCGATCATCAGGTGGGACTGGGCGGTCAGCTGCGGTTCGGGGGGCAGCGGGGCGGCCTGGGTGCCGCGTTCCAGTTTGCGCAGGGCCGAGGCGAGCGCCAGGGGGTCGCCGGTGAGTTCCGCACCGTCCTGGTCGGCCTGGTATTCGCGGGAGCGGGAGACGGCCAGTTTGATGAGCGTGGCCGCGATCGGTCCCAGCAGTGAAACCAACAGCAGCGCAATGACATTCGGACCCTCGCCATTGCGGTTGCCGCCACCGAAGGCGCCCGCGAAGAAGGCCAGGTTGGCCAGGCCGGAGATGACCGAGGCGAGCGCGCCCGCGACCGACGAGATCAGGATGTCTCGGTTGTAGACGTGGGACAGCTCGTGCCCCAGCACCGCGCGCAGCTCCCGTTCGTCGAGGATCTGCAGGATGCCGGTGGTGCAGCAGACCGCGGCATTGCGCGGATTACGGCCGGTGGCAAAGGCATTGGGCGCGTTGGTGGGGCTGATGTACAGGCGCGGCATGGGCTGGCGGGCGGCCGTGGCCAATTCGCGCACGATGCGGTACATGGCGGGGGCTTCCAGCTCGGTGACCGGCTGCGCGTGCATCGCCTTCAACGCCAGCTTGTCGCTGTTGAAGTAGGCGTAGGCATTCATGCCCACCGCCAGCACGATCGACAGGATCAGGATCGTGGGGCTGCGGAAGAGCGCTCCCACGAACACGATCAGCGCCGACATCCCGACCAAGAGTCCGAACGTCTTCAACCCGTTCGCATACCCGTGACTGTGCAATTCTTGCCCTCCGCTTCGCTCCGGGCGGGTTCGCGGCCCTGGAGGTCTCGTTCTTCCCTCCCTCCGCTCGGTCCTGAACGAGACGGGCCGCGAACCACCAAGTGGCGCCCATACGGGTCGTTACACCTGGTCAACGATACGGGCCGGGAACAGGTTCCCCCGGGAGCGTCAGCCGACCCGTTCGATGGTGTAGCGGACCAGCTGCTCGAGCGCGTCGTTGGCCGGGCCGCCGGGCAGGGCCGAGAGTTCGGCGTGGGCGATGTCGGCGTAGCCGTGCAGCTTCTCCTTGGCCAGCACCAGGCCGCGCGAACGCGACAGCAGGTAGAGGGCCTCCTCCACGTCGGCGTCGGTCTGCGGCGGGGTGGCCAGCAGCTTGCGCAGACGGTCACCTTCGGCGCCCTCGTCGCGCAGCGCGTAGAGGACGGGCAGGGTGTGCACGCCCTCGCGCAGGTCGGTGCCGGGGGTCTTGCCGGACTGCTCGGACGCCGAGGAGATGTCGATGATGTCGTCGGCGATCTGGAAGGCGGTGCCCACGGCGTCGCCGAGGCGGGCCAGGCGTTCCACGTGGTCCAGGCTCGCGCCGGAGAAGGTGCCGCCGAAGCGTCCGGCGGCGGCGATCAGCGAGCCGGTCTTCTCCCACACCACGCGCAGGTAGTGCTCGACCGGGTCCTGGGACTGCCGGGCGCCGATGGTCTCCCGCATCTGGCCGGTGACCAGCTCGGCGAAGGTCTCGGCGATGATCCGGACCGCGTCCGGGCCGAGGGTCGAGACCAGGCGGGAGGCGTGCGCGAACAGGTAGTCGCCCGCGAGGATGGCGACGGAGTTGCCCCAGCGGGAGTTCACGCTGGGGGCGCCGCGGCGCATGGAGGCCTCGTCCATGACGTCGTCGTGGTACAGGGTGGCCAGGTGCACCAGTTCCACCACGGTGCCCGCGACGACCAGGTCGGGGCTGGTGGGATTGGGGCCGAGCTGGCCGGTGAGGATGGTGAACAGCGGGCGGAAGCGCTTGCCGCCGGCCTTGGCCAGGTGCAGCGCCGCTTCCTGCAGGAATTCCTCGCCGTCGGACAGCTCGGTGATGAGCAGGTCCTCGACCTCGATCAGGCCCTTGCGCACTGTGGCGGCGAGCTCGGGATCGCCAAGATCCACCCCCGCGACCACGGTGCTCTCATCGCTCACAGCTGATGCGCTCATTTCTTCTCCCAGTGCCGCGTCCGACCCCACGCCAAAGAACCTAGCGTGTGCGTCGATCACCCCCTATGGACACCACCGTAGTGCGACCAACGAAACACCCGCCACGCGAATCGAAACGCCCGGCGGCGAACCCCGGGGCAAATATGCGCGCGCGGTGATGTGCTGCGAGTATTGGTCGCATGGGTTCATCGGAAGTCGCGCCCGAGCAGGGGAAATCGTCGGATGTTCTGCCGGCGCACGCCGATATTCTGGTCGTCGGCGCTGGTCCCGCCGGGTCCGCCGCGGCCGCGTGGGCGGCGCGCGCGGGACGGGACGTGCTGATGACCGATTCGGCGCTGTTCCCCCGCGACAAGACCTGCGGCGACGGGCTCACCCCGCGCGCCACGGCCGAACTGGAGCATCTGGGGCTCGGCGACTGGGTGCGGGCGCACACCGTGAACCGGGGCCTGCGGATGGCCGGGTTCGGGCGCGAGGCCCTGCTGCCCTGGCCGAACGGATCCTTTCCCACCTACGGAAGTGCCGTTCCGCGAACCGAACTCGACGACAAACTGCGCGAGACCGCGGTCAAGGCGGGGGCGCGGATGGTGGACGGCGCCAAGGTGGTCGAGGTGGCCCGCGAGGGCGACCGGGTCACCGGCGTGACCATCAAGACCGACGGCGGGCTGCGCGCGGTGTCCTGCAAGACGCTGATCGTGGCGGACGGGGTGCGCTCCCCCGTCGGCAAGATGCTGGGCCGCACCTGGCACCGCCAGTACGCGTACGGGACCGCGGCGCGGGCGTACATCAAATCCGAGCGCAGTGACGACGAGTGGATCACCTCACATCTCGAATTGCGTGATGCGAACAATGAATTGATTCCCGGTTACGGCTGGGTCTTCCCGCTCGGCAATGGCGAGGTGAATATCGGCGTCGGTTCGCTGGCCACCGAAAAGCGGCCCTCGCATATCGCGTTGAAGCCGTTGCTTCAGCACTATGTGTCCCAGCGGCGCGCGGAATGGGGTTTCGAGGGCGAGGCGCGGGCGGTGGCGTCGGCGCTGCTGCCGATGGGCGGCGCGGTGTCGAACCTGGCCGGGCGCAACTGGGCGCTGGTCGGCGACGCCGCGGGCTGCGTGAACCCGCTCAACGGCGAGGGCATCGACTACGGCCTGGAGGGCGGGCACATGCTGGCCGGGCTGCTGGACCAGCCGGACCTCACCCGTATCTGGCCGGACCTGCTGCGGGAGCGCTACGGCCGCACCTATTCGGTGGCGCGGCGACTGGCCGGACTGGCCACGCATCCGCGCACGGTGCCGCTGGGCGGGCCGCCGCTGATGCGGTCGAAGCTGTTGCAGCGCACCGCGGTCCGAGTGATGGGCAATCTGGTGACCGACGAGGACCTGGATCTGACCGCCCGCCTGTGGCGGGGCGCGGGACGGGCCTCGATGCGGATCGACAAGCTACAGCCGTTCTCGTGAACGCCAGGCCGGTTCCCGAGGAGCTGCTGCCGCATCTGCGGCGAGCGCGGGATCTGGCCGACCGGAATTACGCGGAGCCGCTGGACCTGGACAGTCTGGCGGCGGCCGCGGGGGTGTCGAAGTACCACTTCCTGCGGTGTTTCGCGGCCACCTACGGCAAGACGCCCGCCCTGTATCTCGCCGAGCGGCGGATCGAGCGGGCGCAGGATCTGCTGCGCGCCACCAATGTGACGGTGACCGAGGCCTGCATGCTGGTGGGCTACAGCAGCCTCGGTTCGTTCAGTCGTAAATTCACCGACCTGGTGGGGATGTCGCCCTCGGAGTATCAAGCGAAGTTCGCTGCCGAGGGCGCACCCCATATTCCCGGTTGCTACGTCTTCATGCACGGTCTCTCGGATCGGAAACGCGCGGACTGACGCGACCCCGTGGCGAGGCCGCGGGGTCGCGGGGTGAATTCAGCTGGGCGCGGGTCTCATCGGGACGGCAGCACGTGGATTCCGGTCTTGTCGGTGGAGAGGGCCAGCGAGCTGATGTACTGGATCTCGCCCTCCGGTCCCGGCACCGCGGAGGCGATCATGTCGGGTCGCTCGAACTCCATGCCGGTGACGACGCAGGTCAGCGTCTCCCCCGAGGGGTTGCCGTGCTCGTCGAACATGGGCAGGTCGATGCCGTCGTGGTCGCGGCGCAGGTAGTACTTGCCCTTGGTGAGGACGGCGGTGAGCGGGGTGGCCAGGAACGAGACCAGCACGGCCACGATGGGCGAGTACGGCTTCAGGGTCTCGCCGAAGATCCCGAAGAAGGTCATGATCGACAGCGCCGCCGACAGGCCGAAGCCGACCAGGCCGACCGGGTTGAAGTCGTAGAGCATGCCGCGGCGGAACTCCGGCTCCTTGGGCGAGAGCTTCAGGACGTACTTGTTGATCGCGATATCCGTTGCGACGGTGACGATCCAGGCGATACCGCAGTTGGCGTAGAAGCCGAGGATGTTGTTGAGGAAGTCGAACATGTTGGCTTCCATCAGGATCAGCGCGATGGCCAGGTTCAGGCCGAGGAACACGATCCGGCCCGGGTAGTTCTTGGTGACGCGGGTGAAGGAGTTGGTCCACGCCAGCGAACCCGAATACGCGTTGGTCACATTGATTTTGATCTGGCTGATCACGACCAGCACCACGGCCAGGGTCATGGCCAGCCAGGACGGCATCATGTCGCGGTAGATCTCGAGGAACTGGTGCACCGGCTGGTTGGCGATGTCCTGCGCGCCGGGCAGGTTGGCGATCAGGTAGACCGCCAGGAACAGGCCGACGACCTGCTTGATGGCGCCGAACAGCACCCAGCCGGGTCCGGCCAGCAGCATCCAGCCCCACCACTTGCGGGCGTTCTCGGGGGTCCGGGGCGGCATGAAGCGCAGGTAGTCGATCTGCTCGGCGATCTGGGCGATGAGCGAGAGGCAGACGCCGGCGGCGAGCAGCGCGCCGGACAGGCTGACGCCCTTGCCGTCCTGACCGCCGTAGGACAGGAAGGCGCCCACCGAGTCGGGGTGGCGGACCAGCAGGAAGCCGAACGGCAGCACCATCAGGATCAGCCACAGCGGGGTGGTCCACACCTGCAGTTTGGCGAGGGTGTTCATGCCGTAGATGACCAGCGGGAAGATCATCACCGTGGACACCAGGTAGCCGATCGGGAGCGGCACGTGCAGCCCGAGTTGCAGGCCCTGCGCCATGATCGAGCCCTCGAGGGCGAAGAAGATGAAGGTGAAGGAGGCGAACACGATGTTCGTCACCACCGAGCCGTAGTACCCGAAGCCGCTGCCGCGGGTGATCAGGTCCAGGTCGACGTTGTAGCGGGCCGCGTAGTAGGCCAGCGGGAAGCCGGTGATCATGATGATGATCGCGAAGATGCCGATGCCCAGCAGCGCGTTGCCGGTGCCGTTGGCGATGCCGATGTTCGCGCCGATGGAGAAGTCGGCCAGGTAGGCGATGCCGCCGAGCGCCGAGACGCCGACCACCGCCGGACTCCATTTCCGGTAGCTGCGGGGCGCGAACCGCAGCGTGTAATCCTCCAGCGTCTCCTTGGACGCGGCCACCGCGTTCGCCGTGGGGGTTTCGACTTGAACCACCGGCACTCCTCGTTCGGGCTCGTCGCGAGCTGTTTTCCGATTCGAGGGTGGTCAGTGATTGTTGATCTTGGCTTTCCGGACGATTGCACCGCTGTTACGGCAGCCTCACCGAGGTTCCGAGTGTGTGAACTCAGCAATCCGGGCGTGAATCGCGCAATTTCGGAGAAGCCGGCGGCGGGGGCTCGTCCATAGCCTGGAAACCATGACGACCATTACCAATGTCTCGCTCGTGACCGTCTACGTGACCGACCAGTCGGCCGCCAAGGCCTGGTACATCGACAAACTGGGTTTCGTCGAGGGCAGCGATGTCACCATGGGCGACAACGGCTTCCGCTGGGTGACGGTGGCGCATCCGGATCATCCGGAGCTGGAGGTGACGCTGATGATTCCGGGTCCCCCGCTGGACGACAATCTCGCCGAGGCCATCCGCCGGTCGCTGGCCAACGGCACGCACGGCGCGCTGGGCCTGCGAACCGACAACTGCCAGAAGACTTTCGACGAGCTCACCGCCAAAGGCGTGGAGTTCGTGCAGCCGCCCGCGGAGCGCCCCTACGGCGTCGAGGCCATCATCCGCGACAACTCCGGCAACTGGCTGGTCCTCACCGAGCCACGGGAGTTCGATCCGAACTTCGGGCAGTAGCGACCGGGCCCGTGGATGCGGGACCACCCCCGCATCCACATTCCCGGGATCAGGCGTTCTGTGCGGCGAACCAGGTTTCGACGGACTTGCGTTCGCTGTTCATGACCTTCTTGAGCAGGTTCTCGACCAGCGGTTCGATGGCCCCGCCGACCAGCGGGACCTTCACGTCGACCGTGCCGGTGGCCTCGATCTCGGAACCCTCGGCGGTGGGCCGCAATTCGAACGCGCCCGCCATCTCGGTGGTGATGCCACCGGAGCGGCCGCTGAAGCTGCCCCGCGCGACGCCGTCGGTCAGCGGACCCCAGGCGTCGGTCCGCTCCAGCATGAGCTCGCTCTTGAGGACCTTCTTGACGATGCCGGGAATCTGGTCCTCGGGGGCCTTTTCGGTCATCTGGATCCGAATCGTGCCGGGCCCGTCCGGGTGGGTGAGCTCCAGCGTGGCGGTCGGCGCCGCCGCGAAGCGGGACTGCCACATCTCGTCATTGGTGAGTGCCCGGTGAAGCTCTTCGACCGGGATGCTGTACTGCACGGTGAAGCTGAATTTTCGGGACATGGCGACGACCGTAGCCCAGCGATGGAATAGCCTGCTGAAGTGTCGGAAACTAGCCAGTCTCCCAGGACTGAACAGCGGCAGGCGGTTCGGTGGCGGCGGGCTCGGCTCGGGATCGTCATCGCCGCGGCGACGGTCAGCTTCCTGGCCGTGCTGCTGGTGCTCGCGGCCTGGCGCGACGACCATCTCATCAATAGCGATCGGGGCGTGACCAGCGCCGAAGTGCTCTCGGCGGGCACGCTGCGGTCCGCGGTCATCTTCGTCACCCCCGACGGCGAGACCCACAACCCGAAGACCGGCGTGCTGTACCCGACCAAACTGACCGCCGGCGAGCGCATCAATGTCGAATATCGGCGCAGCGATCCCGATCTGGTTCGGGTGGCGGGTCGCGATGCCCGTGTCGCCGTCATCCCCGCACTGTCGGTCATCGTGGTCGCCTGGGCCATCGCCATCCCCGCCCTCTGGCTGCTCGGCTCGCCCCCGACCCGCTGGCTCGGCGCACTGCGGGCCCGCGTGCGAACTAGGCTGCGACAATAGGCAGTCCCGACATTCGCCCAAAGGTTCGCGGCCCGTCTCGTTCTGGACTGAGCGGAGCGGAGGAGCGAAGCGGAGGAGCGGAGGGAGGGAAGAACGAGACCTCCAGGGCCGCGAACCCGCCCGGAGCGAAGCGGAGGGCAAAATAAGCACCGTGGCGAAAATCAGGCAGCGGGAGTCGTTTCGGGCCCAGCTGGACAAGCAGCCGAACGAGGTCGCGTCGATGTTCGACGGGGTCGCGAAAAGGTACGACATCACCAACACGGTGATGACCGGCGGCATCGACCGGTACTGGCGGATGGCGACCCGGAAAGCCCTGGCGCTGCGGCCCGGCGAGCGGGTGCTGGATCTGGCCGCCGGAACCGGCGTCTCGACCGTGGAACTGGCCAAATCCGGAGCCTGGTGCCTGGCCGCCGACTTCTCCCAGGGCATGCTCGCGGCCGGACGCTGGCGCAATGTGCCCATGGTCGCCGGTGACGCCATGGCCCTGCCCTTCGCCGACGACTCCTTCGACGCCGTCACCATCTCCTACGGGCTGCGCAATGTGTCCGACCCGGACCTGGCGCTGCGCGAGATGCTGCGGGTGACCAAGCCCGGCGGGCGGCTCGTGGTGGCCGAGTTCTCCACCCCCACCCTCCCGCCGTTCCGGACGGTCTACATGGAGTACCTGATGAAGGCGCTGCCGCAGGTGGCCAGCGCGGTCAGCTCCAACCCGGACGCCTACGTGTACCTGGCCGAGTCCATCCGGGCCTGGCCCAACCAGCCGCAGCTGGCCATGCGGATCGCGGACGCGGGCTGGTCGGCGGTGAAGTGGCGCAATCTCACCGGCGGCATCGTGGCGCTGCACCGCGGCTACAAACTGGGCTGACGACCGCCTCCGACCTGTGGCGTTGCTCACGATAGCGAAATCGGCCCCCACCTCACCGCCGCGAAAAATGGCTGTGAGGTGGATTGTCATCTGCCGATAACTTTCGGTAAATCCCCCGCAACTCGGGGTGGCTTAACTCGGAACCATGCCCGAACAGCCGACGCCCCCGACGAGCACCCGGACCGCGTGCTCGTACTGCGGGGTGGGCTGCGGCATCACGGTGGAAACCACCACCGGCCCGCTCGGGCTGCCGGTGATCGCCAAGGTCAAGGGCGACAAGGAACACCCGGTCAATGCCGGGCGACTGTGCACCAAAGGCAACACCCACGCCGAGATGATGGCCGCGCCCGGCCGCATGGAGACCGCGTACCGCCGCCCCGAACGCGGCCAGCCGCCCGTTCCCATGCCGGTCGACGAGGCCGTTCACGAAGCCGCCCAACGACTTCGCGTGATCCTCGACACGGATGGACCCGACGCCATCGCGCTGTACGTGTCCGGCCAGCTGTCGATCGAGGCCCAGTACCTGGCCACCAAACTCGCCAAGGGCCACCTGCGCACCGTCCACATGGAAGCCAATTCGCGGCTGTGCATGGCCAGCGCTGCCAGCGGTTACAAGCTGTCGCTGGGCGCGGACGGGCCGCCCGGCTCCTACGACGACCTCGACCACGCCGACCTGTTCTTCGTGATCGGCGCGAACATGGCCGACTGCCACCCGATCCTGTTCCTGCGCATGGCCGATCGGCTCAAGACGGGAGCGAAACTCATCGTGGTGGACCCGCGGCGCACCGACACCGCCGCGCGCGCCGACCTGTTCCTGCAGATCAAGCCGGGCACCGATCTGGCACTGCTGAACGGACTGCTGCACCTGCTGGTCGAGAACGGCGACATCGACGCCGACTTCATCGCCGAGCACACCGAGGGCTGGGAGGACCTGCCCGACTTCCTGGACGCCTACACCCCGGACCTGGTCGCCCAGGTCACCGGGCTCGCCGAGGCCGACATCCGCACCGCCGCCGAGTGGATCGGCGCGGCCGGCGAATGGATGTCGCTGTGGACCATGGGGATCAACCAGTCCACGCACGGCACCTGGGCCACCAACACCATCATCAATCTGCACCTGGCCACCGGCGCCATCTGCCGCACCGGCAGCGGGCCGTTCTCCCTCACCGGACAGCCCAACGCCATGGGCGGGCGCGAAATGGGTTACATGGGACCGGGACTGCCCGGCCAGCGCAGCGTGCTCGCCGACGCCGACCGGGCCTTCGTGGAAGCCGAATGGGGACTGGAACCCGGCACCATTCGCGCCGAGCCCGGGCCCGGGTCGATCGAGATGTTCCGCGGTCTGGCCGACGGGCGGATCAAGGCCTGCTGGATCATGTGCAGCAATCCGGTCGCCTCCATGGCCAACCGGCGCACCGTGATCGCCGGGCTGGAGGCCGCCGACCTGGTGATCGCCCAGGACGTGTACACCGACACCGCCACCAACGCCTACGCCGACCTGCTGCTGCCCGCCACGCTGTGGGCGGAGGCCGATGGCGTGCAGGTGAATTCGGAACGCAACCTGACCCTGCTGCAGCGCTCGGTCGAGCCGATCGGCGACGCGCGGCCGGACTGGCAGCTCATCGCGCAGATGGCGACGGCGCTCGGCTTCCCCGGTTTCGACTACGCCTCCAGCGCCGAGATCTTCGACGAGATCCGCCGCTTCGCCAACCCGGCCACCGGATACGACCTGCGCGGCATCGACTACGACCTGCTGCGCGCCGGACCCGCGCAATGGCCGTGCCCCGATCCGGCCCAGCGGCGCAACCCGATTCGCTATGTGAACGACGGCGTCAGCCAGGCCCTCTTCACCGACGCGGACGGGAACACGCCCCGTCTGGCCTTCGCCACCGCGAACCGCAAGGCCGTGTTCTGGCCGCGCCCGCACCTGCTGCCCGCCGAGATGCCCGACGAGGACCACCCGTTCGTCCTCAATACCGGCCGCCTGCAACACCAGTGGCACACCATGACCAAGACCGGGAAGGTGGCGAAACTGAACAAGCTCAACGGCAAGCCGTTCCTGGAAGTGCACCCCGACGACGCCGCCCGCCTCGAGGTCCGCGACGGTGACCAGCTCGAGATCGCCTCGCGCCGCGGCCGCGCCGTGCTGCCCGCCCTGCTCAGCGACCGCGTCCTGCCCGGCACCTGCTTCGCGCCCTTCCACTGGAACGACGAACAGGGCGAATACCTGACCATCAACGCCGTCACCACCGACGCGGTGGACCCGATCTCGCTGCAACCGGAGTTCAAGGTCTGCGCGGTGCGCCTGCGCAAGGTCGCGGCCCTGAGCACGGCGACGACCGGCGACCCCGAGACGGAAACGGACGCCGCCGAACGGATTCCGGCCGCACCCGAGCTCGGCGGCGCACCCGTGCCCGCGGTCGGCGGCGTGGATCTCGGCGGCCCGCATCCGCTGGCGGTCATGCTCGGACTGGAGACCGCCACCGCGCCCACGCTCAGCGAGGTCGAGCGCATCTACCTGGGCGGGTATCTCGCGGCGCTGCAAAGCCTGCCGGTCAGCGGGGTACCGGTGCTGCCGGCCACCGCGCCCATCTCCGACCGCAGCCGGGCGTGGATCGACGGCCTGCTGGGCGGGATGTACTCCCGTGGCGCGCAGCCGCTCTCGGCCGGGGTCGCGGAGCCGTCGATCGGATTCGCGGCGGACGTGGGCGCCGGATTCACCGGCCGGTCCGACGACGGCGAGAGCGCGGAGGCTCCGGCGCGGACCGTCACGATCCTGTGGGCCTCGCAGACCGGAACCGCGGAGGATCTGGCCGCTGCCCTGACGACTCATCTCGTGGAGTCGGGCTTCGCGCCGCGGCTCCTGGACATGGACTCGGCCGAACTGTCCGATCTCACCGGGGATGTGCTGGTCATCAGCAGCACCTTCGGCGACGGCGGGCCACCGGACAATGGCGCGGACTTCTGGGAACGGTTGAACGACAGCGCGATCCGGCTGACCGGGATGCGCTTCGCGGTGTTCGCGCTCGGCGACTCCTCCTACGACGACTTCTGCGGCCACGGCCGCAAGCTGGACGAATTGCTCGCCCAGCGCGGCGCGACCCGGCTGCTGCCGCGCGTGGACAGCGAGCCCGACCACGAGGACGTGTCCGCGGCCTGGTTCGACGCCGTGACCGGCGTACTCGCGGACGCAGCGGGCGACGCGGCCATCGATGGCGGGAACCGAGGCGGGTCCGGTGCGGGACCGCGGGGCGGACATTCCACGCCGCCCGTCGGCGCTCCGGGCGGCCGGGGTTCCGGCGGCGCGTCCGTCGGCGGCACGCCCACCTGGAACGCTGCCGGTCGTGGCGGCGCGGGCGCTTCGAGTCCGCTCGGACACGGTGCCGGCGGCCCCGGAAGCGCCCGGGGCGCAACGGCTGTCGCTCCGGTTCGGACCGGCGCCGCCGCGCCTTTCACCCGGAATTCTCCGGTGCTCTCGAAACTGGTTCGCAATGAATTGCTTTCCCGCGAAGGTTCCGGGAAAGAGGTGCGGCAGTTCGGGTTCGATCTGAGTGATCCGGAGACCACCTACGAGGTCGGGGATTCGCTGGGCATTCGGCCCGCGAATTGCGAGTCACTGGTGCGGGAATGGCTGGCGGCGACCGGTCTCGACGGCCATCGGCTGATCGAGATCGACAATGGCGAGCTACCGCTGGCCGAGGCGCTGCGCACGCATTACGACATCACGCGGGTGAGTGCGGATCTGTTGTCGTTCGTGGCCGAGCACAATGCCAATCCACGCCTGGCCAAGCTGTTGCGCCGGGACAATCGCAATGAGCTGGACGGATATCTGTGGGACCGGCAGGCGGTGGACGTGCTGCGCGATTTCCCGGTGCGGGCCGATCTGGTCGAGTGGCTGGGCACGCTGAAGAAGCTGCAGCCGCGCCAGTATTCGATCTCGTCGAGTCCGCTGGTGAGCCCGGACGAGGTGCAGCTGACGGTCGGCGTGGTGCGCTACGGCGATCCGGCGGCCATCGGGTCGGCGGCCCGGCGCGGCGGCGTGAGCTCGACCTTCCTGGCCGATCGCGCGCATGCCGAGGTGCCGATCTTCCTGCAGCGGGCCCCGCACTTCCGGCCGCCGCTGGACCCGACCGCGCCGATGATCATGGTGGGCCCGGGCACCGGCATCGCGCCGTTCCGCGGCTTCCTGCAGGAGCGCCGGGCGCTGGGATGCACGGGCCGCAACTGGCTGTTCTTCGGCGATCAGCACGCGAAGGACAATTTCTATTACCGGGCCGAGCTCGAGGACATGTTCCGCTCCGGTTTCCTGACCCGGCTGGATCTGGCGTTCTCGCGCGATCAGCGGGAGCGGATCTACGTCCAGCACCGCATGATCGAGCACGGCGCGGAGTTGTGGGCGTGGCTGCGTGAGGGCGGGCATTTCTACGTGTGCGGTGACGCGGCGCGAATGGCGAAGGACGTGGACGACACCCTGCTGAGGATCGCGCGTATTCACGGCAAGCTGAGCGAGGACGGCGCGCTGGCGTTCAAGAAGCAGCTGGTGGCGGAGAAGCGGTACGTGCGCGACGTGTACTGACTGGTTCGATTCCGGCACCCCAAATGTGAAACTGTGGTATTTGTAACTCGCCCGTCCAGTCTCACCGGCGGGCGAGCCGTCCCGCGACGGCTGCCAGCAGCACGAAGGGCCGGGAGCGTGAACGGTCGGATCAGTCGAATCACCGGACGAATCGCGGTGGCGGCCCTCGCGGCCGCCGCGACCCTGAGCCTGGGCTGCGTGCCCGCCGGCGCGGACCCCACCGCCGCCCCCGTCGCCCCCAGCGCCCCCGGCGCCCCGGTCGCCCCCGGCGTCAGCGTCCCCGACTTCAAGACCGAGGACGGCTCCTACATCAAGAGTGTCGCGGCCACCGACAGCCGCCACGTCGTCTTCACCGTCTACTCCGCGGCCATGAACCAGACCTTCCCGGTCGATGTCCAGCGCCCGGCCGACACCTCCGAACCCGCGCCCACGCTGTATCTGCTCAATGGCGCGGGCGGCGGCGTGGACGCGGCGACCTGGCAATTGCGCACCGACGCACTGGATTTCCTGTCCGACAAGAACGCCAATGTCGTGCAGATCATCGGCGGCGCGTTCAGCTGGTACACCGACTGGATGCAGGCCGACAAGTCGCTCGGCGTGAACAAGTGGTCCACCTACCTCGGCAAGGAACTGCCGCCGCTGATGGACGCGGCGCTGGGCAGCACCGGCAACAACGCCATCGCCGGGATCTCCATGGCCGGTCTGCCCGTGCTGAATTCGGTGATCTTCAACCCCGGCCTGTTCAAGAGCGCCGCCGTCTACAGCGGCTTCTTCCAGACCACCACGCCGCTGGCCCGCGAGGCCATCAAGATGGTCACCGAGCTCTACGGCGGCGGCAAGGTCGAGAACATGTGGGGCCCCGAGGGCGGCCCGATGTGGGCGGCCAACGACCCCACCCTGAACGCCGAGAAACTGCGCGGCACCAACCTTTTCATCTCCACCGGCAACGGCATCCCGGGCGCGTTCGACATGCCCGGGGCGCGCGGCCGCATGGAGAAGCCCGAGGACACCGCCAAGACGGTCGCACTGGGCTCGCTCATCGAGGCCAATTGCGAACTGTCCACGGTGATCCTGCAGAAGCGCCTGGAATCCATGCGCATTCCGGCGACCTTCGAATTCCGCAGCAGCGGCACCCACATCTGGGGCTACTGGCAGGACGATCTGAAGGCGTCGTGGCCGGTGCTCGCGCAGGGTCTGTTCCCGCCCGCGTAACCGCCTACACGACAGGCGGATTGACGCGCGCGAAGTCCCCCAGCCGGTAGTACGGGTAGTAGGGGTAGGGCGGCGTCACCGCGCTCACCTTGTCCAGCCGGGCGATCTGCTCGGCGTCCAGGCTCCAACCCACCGCGCCCAGATTCTGGCGCAACTGCTCCTCGTCGCGCGCGCCGACGATGACGGTGGCCACGGTCGGGCGGCGCAACAGCCAGTTCAGGGCGATCTGCGGGACGGTGCGGCCGGTTTCGGCGGCGATCTCGTCGAGCACGTCGACCACGTCGTAGAGCAGCTCGTCGTCGACAGGCGGCCCGGCCTCGGCGGTCTTGTGCAGGCGGCTGCCGGGCGGAAGCGGTTGGCCGCGACGGATCTTCCCGCTGAGCCGCCCCCAGCCGAGCGGACTCCAGACCACCGCGCCGACACCCTGGTCCAGGCCCAGCGGCATGAGCTCCCATTCGTAGTCGCGCCCGGCGAGCGAGTAGTACACCTGGTGCGCGACATAGCGCGGGAAGCCGTGCCGGTCCGCGGCTGCCAGGGATTTCATCAGCTGCCAGCCCGCGAAGTTGGAGGCGCCGACGTAGCGGATCTTGCCGGAGCGCACCAGCGAGTCGAGGGCCGAGAGCACTTCCTCGACGGGCGTGCCCGCGTCGAAGGCGTGCAGCTGGAACAGGTCGATGTGCTCGACACCGAGCCGGCGCAGCGAGCCCTCGACCGCCGAGATCAGCCGGGCGCGACCGGATCCCGCGTCGGCCGGGCCCGGCCCGGTGGGCAGGGTGGCCTTGGTCGAGATCAGCACGTGGTCGCGGCGGCCCCGGATCGCCTCGCCCAGTACCTCTTCCGACGCGCCGTCCGAGTAGACGTCGGCGGTGTCGAACAGGGTGACGCCCGCGTCCAGGCTGATGTCCACCAGGCGGCGGGCCTGGGCCGCGTCGGTGTCGCCCCAGGCCGAGAAGAGTTCGCCGCGGCCACCGAAGGTGCCCGCGCCGAAACTCAGGGCCGGAACCAGCAGACCGGACGCGCCGAGCCGACGGTATTCCATGATCGCCACTCCTAACGGAACCACAGTTTCATTAACACCGAGGACGCTACACTCGTCTCGCCGCAAACGGAACTGGAGACCCGTTATGAATCAGGACACAGCGAGCCCCGGCTCGGTCCGCCCCGGTGGACGCACCGCGCGCGTCCGCGAATCCGTGCTGCGCGCCGCGGGCGACCTGCTGGCCGAACGCGGCTACGCCACCCTCGATCTGGCCGAGGTCGCGACCCGCGCCGAGGTCGGCAAGACCACCGTCTACCGCCGCTGGCGCACCCCCGCCGGACTGGTCTCCGACCTGCTCGCCGAGATGGCCGAAACCTCACTCCCCCACAGCGATACCGGCGCCCTGCGCGGCGACCTGCTCGCCAATGCGCGGCTGGTCGGGAAGACCCTCACCGACCCCCGGCAGGGCCGCCTGTTCCGGGCCGTCATCGCCGCCGCCACCAGCGACGACACCGCGGCCGCGGCGCTGCGCGCCTTCTACGACACCCGGCTCACCGAATGGTCGCCGTGCGTCGAAGCCGCCGCCGCACGCGGCGAGGTTCCGGCCGGAACCGACCCGCGCGCCGTGCTTTCCGCCGTCTCCGCCCCGCTCTACTACCGCCTGCTGGCCAGCGGCGACCCGGTCGACGAGGCCACGATCACCGCCGCGGCGACGGCCGCCGCCCTCGCCGCCGAACAGGGCGTATTCGTCTCCGGCACAGGGCGATCCGCGCGCTGAGTCTGCCGTCCCGGGGCGTGGGCGCGACCCCTCGCCGTGCCCGCGCCCCGGCTCCGAGCCCTGATCAGTCCCGGGTCCAGGCCGGATCGCGGCCGGTCAGTCCCAGGACGCGGTCCAGCAGCGGCGCCTCGGCCGGAATGTCGACCACCGGCCCGAAGAGTCCCGGGATGCCCTCCCTCGGGGTGTCGCGCAGCATGCCCAGCAGCACCGCGAGATCCGCGCCGGCCGGATCGTAGGGTCGCTCGGTCGCGCGGGCCAGGTCCCAGCCGTGCACGATCAGCTCGTCCAGCGCGAACTCGGCCATCCTCGCTGCGGGGGCGAGGACGCCGCCGACCTCGGTCTCCCCCGACCACGCGGCCGGTTCGCGCCAGGCCGCCACCAGCGCCTTCAACTGCGCCGGAATGCGGTCGCGCCAGTCCTCGGGCAGGGTCCCGGCACCGGGCTCGGGCGGCTGCGAGCGGCCGATCATCTCCTTGGTGGCGCCCTGACGGAAGCCCTCGGTGAAGCCGAGCACGTGGGCCAGCATGTCGCGAACGCTGATCCCGGACGGCGTGCGGCGCTCGAGGTCGGAGGCGGAGACGGCGGCGACCACCGCCTCCAGCCCACCCGCGGCGGCTTCCAGATCGAATTCCGGAGTGGTCATGGTTCCTCCCGGAGGCATGCCGAACCGCCGGTGCGGCCCGGTCGGGCATAAGGACGGGGCGGGGCCGCGGAATTCATCGCCGGGCGCGCGAATGCGCTTGCACCGCCGCGTCGCAACCGGTTCGTTAGGTGCGATCAGCGGCGAAAAGCCCTGGTGGGGAGGAGAATTGATAGATGAAGGGTGATCGTGTGGAGATCGTCGTCGACACCGGCGACGGGTCTCGGAACTACGAAATCGTGGCCACCAGAGCGGGCCGCCGCATCGAAACCCGCATCGCGCGCGGGATTGTCGAAGTCAGTGAGGTGACCAGAACCGGGGGACCGGTACGCACCGCCCGCTTCATGGCCGGGCGGGTACTCGCCCTGGTCGAGTATCCCGCCGACGACAGCCCCCACCCCGGCGAGTGACACCCGGCGGCGGTTGCCGATCGCCGTGAGCAGGGGCATTCTCGAAGGTGGCCGCCTGCACGACCCCACCGGCAGAGAGGAGCCAGCGATGATCGATCGAATCGACGCGGTGCCCGAGGCCGACTACGTCGAACAGCACATCGCCGCCTACCCGGCGGACGAGCCCTACCCCGATGCCGACGCCTACCCGGACCGCGATGTGCGCGCCGAGCGGGTCGTCGACTCCGATACCGAGATCACCCCGCTGCCCGCCGACGACAACGGCTGGACCGCGTCCGAGGGTGACCTTGTCGAGCAGGCGATCCCCGTCCCGATGGGGGACGACTGGGACCTGCCCGGCTAGTTCGACACTCCCGCGCGCACGGTGGCGTGCAGTTCCCGCAGGCTCGACCGCTCGGTCGCGACCTCGAGCACACGGATGCCGTGCGCACGCCCGGCCAGCTCGTCGGCCAGCTGGGACGGGTCGACCTGGCGGTGCGGAATCCGGTAGGCGGCGCACAACGCCGCCAGATCCATGCCGTGCGGGGTGCCGAAGACCCGCTCGAACACGCCCGCGTACTGCGGGTCGCCCTGTTCGAGCAGTTCGAAGATGCCGCCGCCGTCGTCATTGGCGACCACGATGGTGAGATCCTCCGGCCGCGGCTCGCCAGGGCCGATGAGCAGGCCGGACGCGTCGTGCAGGAAGGTCAGGTCGCCCATCAGCGCGATGGTGCGGCCGGGATGGGTGAGCGCCGCGCCGACCGCCGCCGAGACGGTGCCGTCGATGCCGGCCACACCGCGATTGGACAGCACCCGGATGCCGGGGCGCGGGTGCGCGACCAGGGCCGCGTCGCGGACCGGATTGGACGCGCCGAGCAGCAGCTGGTCGCCGTCGCGCAGGGCGCCGAGCACCACCGCCGCGACGTGCAGACCGGTCGGCTTCGGGTGCCCGGCCAGCTCGGACCGCACCACCGACACGGCCTTCTCGTTCAGCTCCCGGCACAGCTCCAGCCATTCCGGCCGGGGCGCGCCGTGCGTCACCGCGCGGGTGCCGGTGCCCACCACATTGCCGGACACATCGGGCCAGCGCGGGCCCGTGGTCAGCGCGAACACGGTGACCTCCGGGTCGGCGAGGACCTTGGACACCTGCCGGTGCAGGGTCGGCCGGCCGGTGATGATGGCCTGCTTCGGCGTCAGCAGCGGCAGGGCCAGCGGATGCAGGGCCGGGCCGTGCATGGGCGCGGTCGGCTCGGCCACGGTCGGCAGCGCCGCGAGCTCGGGGCGATGGCCCGCGCCGTGGCCGGAGATGACCACGGTGTCCGGGGTCAGGTCGATGTCGAGCGGCACGTCCAGGGTCGCGTATTGGGTTGCGGTCCAGGGCTGTTCGCCGTCCCGGCCGGCGGGCAGCGAGTCGCCGGCGGCCAGGTCCGGGACCAGCGGTTCGCGCAGCGGGATGTCGAAGTGCACGGGCCCGGCATTGCCGGAGCGGGTGCCGCGCGCGGCGGCCAGCACCCGGCACACCGCCGAGCGCCACACGCTGTTCTGCTTCGGGTAGAGCTCGGCGCCGGGCTCGTCCTCGGCCAGGCCGAGGCTGATGGCGGCGCGCACCTGGCTACCGAACAGACCGAACTGCTCCACCGTCTGGTTCGCGCCGGTGCCGAGCATCTCGTAGGGCCGGTTGGCACTGAGCACGATCAGCGGGACGCGGGCGTAGTTGGCCTCGAGCACGGCGGGCCCGAGATTGGCGACGGCGGTGCCGGAGGTCATGACGACGGGCACCGGGCGGCCGCTCGCCACGGCCAGGCCGACGGCGAGGAATCCGGCGCTGCGCTCGTCGATGCGCATATGCAGCCGGATCTTCCCGGCCTGGTCAGCGGCCTGCAAGGCGAAGGCCAGCGGCGCGTTTCGCGATCCCGGGCACAGGACCACGTCTCGCACTCCGCCGCGCGCGAGCTCGTCGACGACGACGTGCGCCTGTGCTGTCGATGGATTCACGCCTCCAGCCTCTCAGACAGCCCGGCCGGGCGCTGCGTCGGCCCGATCACACCTATACTGAAAAGTTAGGGTTTGCTAACCTAATCGAATGGCGAAGCGCAGCAAGCATGTCAAGCCCGAGCACCGGGAAATCCTCACCGCCGAAGTACTGGCCAGCAAACGGATCAGCCCGCATTTCGTGCGGGTCACCCTGGGCGGACCGGGCCTGACGGGCTTCACCGCCATGGGCTTCGACCAGTGGTTCCGGCTGTTCATGCCGGGCCGCGACGGCGACCTCCGCCTGCCCACCTCGGCCAGCAACCTCGGCTGGTACGCGCAATACCTGATGATGGGCAAGGAACACCGGCCGCTGGCCCGCAACTACACCGTCCGCGACTACCGGGCCGCCGGATTCGGCGAATACGGCAGCACCGCCGAGATCGACATCGACTTCGCCATCCACGGCGACGACACCCCCGCCTCCGCGTGGGCGAATACCGTCACCCCCGGCTGCAAGGCCGGACTGCTGGACGAGGGCATCACCTACCAGGCCCCCGACCACTGCGAGTGGACGCTGCTGGTGGGCGACGAGAGCGCGCTGCCCGGCATCGCGGGCGTGCTGCGCTCACTGCCGCGTGAGGCGAAGGGCGCGGCCTACATCGAGATCCCGTCCGCCGAGGACAAGCAGGAACTGGGCGAGCCCGCGGGCGTCACGGTGAACTGGCTGGTCCGCACCGACGCGCACGGCGAGGTCGGGGTGCTGGCCGCGGAGGCGGTGCGGCAGGCCGAGATTCCCGGCGCCGGCGTCTACGCCTTCGTGGCGGGCGAACAGAAGCTGGCCGCCGGCGTGCGGCGGCATCTCGCGCAGGAGCGCGCGATCCCGAAGGCGGACATCACCTTCACCGGCTACTGGCGGGTCGGCAAGTCCCAGGGATGAATCGGTCGCGAGTGCCCCCGAACCACCTCGCGGGCATTCGCACACGACCTCAGACGGACCCCGTTCGCGGCCCCTCGCCGGGCCGCGAACCGGTCGGTTGATTAACCAGCGTGACGCTGAACCAGGTCACCCAGACGCGGAAGAGCCTCGGCGACATGCTTCTTCGCCGACGAGCGCATGGAGTTGTAGACCTTGGTCAGCGCCGGACGCGACGAGGCCTCGGCCCGCGCGTCGGTGACCGACAGGAGCGCGTCGGCGACCTCGTCCTGCTTGGACACCAGCAGATCGGCGAACGAACCCGCGCCACCGTTCTGGTACTCGGCCCAGTACGGCTCGAGCTGCTCGACGAACTTGGGCACGAAGGACTCCAGCGCGTCACCCACGATCGAGGGGCTGACCTTCTTGATCGCGGCGTAGCCGCCCTTGACGACGAGGCCCGACGCGCCGCCCTTGTCCGACACCTCCTCGTCCAGAACCTTCTCCGCATCCGCGATGAAGGCGGGACGCTTGGCGTCATCGAGCAGGGATTCAGACAGTGCTGCAACCACTTTCAGGTTCCTCCGGATAGTTTTTCGATGAACGAGCGCACGCAACTATACGCACCGGTGTCCCCGCGCACACGATGCCAATGCGCTGCTACTGCCACAGCAGCAACAGCACTGTAAAGCACCCGCAATCGATTGGCAGCGTTTCACTTTCGGCGACTGTTCCCCGGTCGTTCATTTCCCCACGGGTAACAAGTGACCGCTTTGGCCTTCGGACGGTCCATCGGCTAACGAGCAGCGCCCTTGTCGGATGGCCGAATTCCGCCGCCGCGATTCCGGGTGACCTGCGAAACACCGCGCCGAACTGCGGTGGGTCTTCACCACGGCGAGAACCGGAACAGTATGTTCACTCCCGTGACCTTCAATGCGACGCTGTGGCGGCCCGTTCCGGGATTCGAGAACCTCACCGACATCACGTACCACCGGCACGTCGAGCAGGGCACGGTCCGGATCGCCTTCGATCGCCCCGAAGTCCGCAACGCCTTCCGGCCGCACACCGTCGACGAGCTCTATCGCACCCTCGACCACGCCCGGATGACCTCCGACGTCGGCGCGGTCCTGCTCACCGGGAACGGCCCCAGCCCCAAGGACGGCGGCTGGGCCTTCTGCTCCGGCGGCGACCAGCGCATCCGCGGCCGCAGCGGCTACCAATACGCCTCCGGCGAGACCGCCGACACCGTGGACGCCGCCCGCGCCGGACGCCTGCACATCCTCGAGGTGCAGCGGCTCATCCGCTTCATGCCCAAGGTGGTCATCGCCCTGGTCAACGGCTGGGCCGCGGGCGGCGGGCACAGCCTGCACGTGGTCTGCGACCTCACCCTCGCCTCCCGCGAGCACGCCCGGTTCAAGCAGACCGACGCCGACGTGGGCAGCTTCGACGGCGGATACGGCAGCGCCTACCTGGCGAAGATGGTGGGGCAGAAGTTCGCTCGCGAGATCTTCTTCCTGGGTCGGCCGTACACCGCCGAGGAGATGCACGCCATGGGCGCGGTCAACGCGGTCGTGGATCACGAGCAGCTCGAAGACGTCGCGCTGGAGTGGACGGCCGACATCCTGGGCAAGTCGCCCCAGGCCATCCGGATGCTGAAGTACGCGTTCAACCTTCAGGACGACGGACTGGTCGGTCAGCAGCTGTTCGCGGGCGAGGCGACGCGGCTGGCCTACATGACCGACGAGGCGGTCGAGGGCCGTGACGCGTTCCTCGAGAAGCGCGACCCGGACTGGACGCCGTACCCCTACTACTTCTGACGCTCCGGAATTCGCGGGGCCTTCGCCTCGAACCTTCGGGCGCGGCAAACGACGAGCTGTCATGCTGCACTCATGGAGATACTGAGCAGTCGGGTCATTCTCCGGCCGAGCGATTACGAGCGGACCCTGGCCTTCTATCGGGATGCGCTGGGGCTGGCCATCGCTCGCGAATATCCGGGCGGGACGGTCTTCTTCGCCGGGCAGGGACTGCTCGAGGTGGCCGGGCACGGGCGCGCGGGCGACGTGCCGAGCGGGTTCGCGGGGGCGATCTGGTTGCAGGTGCGTGACTGCGCGGACGCCGCCGCGGAACTCGCGCTGCGCGGGATCGCCATCGACCGCGCGCCCGTGCGCGAACCCTGGGGACTGATCGAGATGTGGCTCCGGGACCCCGACGACGTGCCGCTGGTGCTCGTGGAGATCCCGGCCGATCATCCGATCCGGCGAGACATCCGGGGCGACGACTGAGGCCCGCGGGCCTTAGCACGAAGGTAACTGTGAAACACGTCCGGGGCACCGGTTAACAGACCGTAAAGACCATGACGCAAACTGATCGGTGTGTCTGCCGAACTGCTCGTTCTGCTGATCGTTGTTTGCACAGCCTTGGCGTTCGACTTCACCAACGGATTCCATGACACCGCGAACGCGATGGCTACCTCCATCGCCACCGGGGCGTTGCGGCCGCGTACCGCCGTACTCCTGTCCGGGGCGCTGAATCTCATCGGGGCTTTCCTCAGTGTGGCCGTCGCGGCGACGGTGGCCTCGGGCATCGTCGACCTGTCGGAGGTGAGCGGACGGGCCCTGCTCGACATCGTCTTCGCGGGTCTGGTCGGCGGCATTCTGTGGAATCTGTTCACCTGGCTGTTGGGTTTGCCGTCCAGTTCCTCGCACGCCCTGTTCGGCGGCATCATCGGCTCGACACTGGCCGCTCTGGGCCTGCACGGCGTGATCTGGACCGCGGGCAGCAAAGGCGTCATCGCCAAGATCATCATTCCGGCGGTGCTCTCCCCCGTCGTGGCCGCGCTGGTCGCCTCGGCCGCCTCCTGGCTGGTGTACCGGATCACCAGCGGCAGCAACGAGAAGACCGTGTCCCGCGGTTTCCGCTGGGGACAGATCGGCACTTCGTCGCTGGTCTCGCTCGCGCACGGCACCAATGACGCGCAGAAGACCATGGGCATCATCTTCCTGGCGCTGATCGCGCACGGTTCGGCCAAAGCCACCGATCCGCTGCCGCTGTGGGTCATCGTGTCGTGTGCCGTCGCCATGGCCGCGGGCACCTGCCTGGGCGGCTGGCGCATCATCCGCACCCTGGGCAAGGGCCTGGTCGACATCGCGCCGCCGCAGGGCTTCGCCGCTGAATCCACCAGCGCGGCGATCATTCTCACCTCGGCCCACTTCGGCCTGCCGCTGTCCACCACGCAGGTGGTGACCGGATCCATCCTCGGCTCCGGCATCGGACGGCCCGGCGCGGAGGTGCGCTGGAACGTGCTCGGCCGCATGGTGGTCGCCTGGGTGCTGACGCTGCCGCTGGCCGGTGTGGTCGGCGCGATCTGCTGGGCCGTCCTGCACGGCATCGGCGGCACGGTCGGCGTGCTGGTGGTGTTCGGGCTGCTGATCGCCATGGCCGCGCTGATCTGGTACCGCTCCAAGCGCGCCGTGGTGAACTCGCACAACGTCACCGCCGACTGGGAGGGCGAGCCCGCTCCGGCCGCCCCCGCGGCGCCGGCGCAGCCCCACCGCAATGACGACACCGTCGGAATCGGCTAGGAGACCGCGATGCACACCCTGCTCTCCAACCTCTCCGACCTGTGGCGAGTCGTGCTCGCCGCCATGCTCTTCGGGGCCGGGCTGCCCACCGTCTTCGCCGTCGGCATCCGCTGCCGGGCCCACGTGGACGACGGCGCGACCGGGGTCACCCGCACCGCCGCGCTGGTCGCCTCCACTGTCTGCTTCGCGGTGGTCATGATCGCGGTGGTGGTCGGTGTGCTCTTCATCGCACGCGGCTTCCTCGCCACCCGACTCGGAATTCACCTGCTCGGCGCGTGACGCCGCCTCATCGAAAGGCACGCTCGTGAGTACCCCCGAACAGCCGACCCCGCCCGCCGCCGACCCGGCTCCCGCCGCGCCGCCGCGCCAGAACGTGCTGCAGAAGGTGCTGGACTGGCTCAAAGCCGGATATCCGCAGGGCATCCCGCAGTCCGATTATGTGGCGTTGCTGGCCGTCCTGCACCGGCGGCTCACCGACTACGAAGTGCACCTGGTGGTGGAGCGGCTGGTCCGGGACCGGGTCGCGACCCCGGATATGGATCGCGAGGACATCGAGCGCGCCGACATCGAGGCGGCCATCGCCCGAGTTGCCAAGGAGCAGCCCGGCGAGGACGATATCGCTCGGGTGGCCTCCAGGCTCGCAGCCGGCGGTTGGCCGCTGGCGACACCGACGTCCGACTGACCGCACTAGACGGAATGACACGATCGCGAACGTGAGCAATACCCTCCGAATCCTTCCCATGCCCACCGGCGCAGCGGTGGGCGAAGTATTGCCGCATCTGCGAGAAGCCTTGGAGGGCAACGGCCCGGCCTGGCTGCCCGTCCCCACCGCCGACCGCCGTGAGACCCAGCGCCTGAGTTCCAGCCTGCGGCCCGGCGAGGCCATCGACGAGGAAGTGGCCCTGGTGGTCACCACCTCCGGCACCACCGGAAACCCCAAGGGCGCCATGCTCAGCGCCGCCAATCTGCGGGCCAGCGGCGACGCCACCCACGAGCGCCTGGGCGGTCCCGGACAGTGGCTGCTGGCGCTGCCCACCCATCACATCGCGGGCATCCAGGTGCTGCTGCGCAGCATCCTGGCCGGGACCGAACCGACCGTGCTCGATGTCTCCGGCGGCTTCCTGCCCGAGGCCCTGGTCGGCGCGATCGCCGGCATGCGCGGCCCGCGCCGCTACACCTCCCTGGTCCCCACCCAGCTGATCAAGGCCCTCGACGAGCCCGCCGCCACCGCCGCCCTGGCCGGACTCGACGGCGTGCTGGTCGGCGGGGCCGCCACCCCGAAACCCGTGCTGGACCGCGCCCGCGCCGCGGGCATCACCGTCTTCCGCACCTACGGCATGAGCGAGACCTGCGGCGGGTGTGTGTACGAGGGAGTACCGCTGACGGGCACCGAGGTACGCATCGAGGACGGGCGGGTGCTGCTCGGCGGCGACATGATCGCCCAGGGCTACCGCAATATCCCCGACCACCCCGCCTTCGCCGAACCCGGCTGGTTCCGCACCGAGGACGCGGGATTCGTCGAGGACGGCGTGCTCACCATCACCGGCCGCCTCGACGAGGCCATCATGACCGGCGGGCTGCTGGTCATCCCGCAGGTCGTCGAGGCCGTGCTGATCACCCACCCCGCGGTCTCCGAATGCGTGGTCCTCGGCCTGCCCGACGACCGGCTCGGCCAGCGGGTGGCCACCGCCATCGTCCCGGCCCCCGGGGCCGACGCCCCCACCCTCGACGAACTGCGCGACCACGTGGTCGCCGAACTCGATGCCATCGCCGCCCCGCGCGAGCTGGCGGTGCTCGACGAACTGCCGCTGCGCGGGCCCGGCAAGCCCGACCGCGCTGCCCTCCGCCGGCTCCTGCTGGCCGCCTCCCCCAGCTGACGCTCGATCGATCCGGGCCCGCCCATCCGCCGATGGACGGGCCTTTTCGCTGCTCAGGACACCCCTGGAACCCCGTGCAAGCGGCCCTTGCGTCGGCTCGCGACGCCCTTGCGTGCGCGTGCAATCGCCATGCAAGCGGGGTGCAAGGCGCGGTCCGCAAGGTGTAGCCATGACTTCTTACACACCTGCTGAGACGCTCGCCATCGAGGCGGACGGCCTGGTCAAGGTCTTCGGGGAGCAGCGGGCCGTCGACGGCGTCAGTCTCGCGGTGCCGCGGGGGGCCGTCTACGGCGTGCTGGGCCCGAACGGCGCCGGCAAGACCACGACCATCCGCATGCTCGCCACCCTGCTCCGCCCGGACGGCGGCAGCGCCCGCATCTTCGGCCGCGACGTGGTGGCCGAACCGACCGCGGTCCGCTCCCTGATCGGCGTGACCGGCCAGTACGCGTCCGTCGACGAAAAGCTCACGGCCACCGAGAATCTGGTGATCTTCTCGCGACTGCTCGGCCTGTCCCGGGCCGAGTCGCGGCGCAAGTCCGCCGAACTGCTCGAGGAATTCGGCCTGACCGAGGCCTCCGACAAGGCGCTGGAGAACTTCTCCGGCGGCATGCGGCGCCGCCTCGACCTGGCCGCCAGCCTGATCGCCCGGCCGCCGCTGCTGTTCCTCGACGAACCGACCACCGGCCTGGACCCGCGCACCCGCGCCCAGATGTGGGACACCATCCGGCGGCTGGTGCGCGACGGCTCCACGGTGCTGCTCACCACGCAGTACCTGGACGAGGCCGATCAGCTCGCCGACCGGATCGCGGTCATCGACCGCGGCAAGGTCATCGCCGACGGCACCTCCGACCAGCTCAAGTCCTCGGTCGGCCTGTCCACCCTGCAACTCACCCTCGCCGACCGCGACCGCATCGACGAGGCCCGGATCCTGGTGGGCGAGTTCCTGTCCCGCGCCGCGGGCCGCGCCGTCGAGGCCACCATCACCCCCGAGGCGGGCCGCGTCACCGCGCCCCTGCCCGACCCCTCCATCACCACCGACGTCCTGATCCGGTTGCGCGAGAACGACATCCGCATCGACGAGATCAATGTCGCCAAGCCCAGCCTGGACGAGGTCTTCTTCGCCCTCACCGGACACGGCGCCGAGGACGAGACCGACAACGACACCGAACGGAGCGCGGCATGACCACGACTCTCACCGCCCCCACCGGGCGGCACGCGGCCACGGCCGCCCCCATCCCCGAAGTCTCCAACCACATCCCGTTCAAGCAGACCGTGGCGAACTCGCTCACCATGGCCTACCGCGGGATCGTCAAGATCAAGCACAATCCCGAGCAGCTGTTCGACGTCACCGTCCAGCCGATCCTGTTCACCGCCCTGTTCGCCTACATCTTCGGCGGCGCCATCGGCGGCAACGTGCACGACTACCTGCCCATCCTGATCCCCGGCATCCTGGTCCAGACCGTGGTGCTGACCTCCGTCGTCACCGGCACCCAGCTGCGCGAGGACATGGACAAGGGCGTGTTCGACCGCTTCAAATCCCTGCCCATCGCCCGCATCTCGGCGCTGGCCGGCGCGCTCATCGCCGATATGGTCCGCTACGGGCTGGCCACCACGCTGACCATCGGCATGGGCCTGATCCTCGGCTACCGTCCCGCCGGCGGCGTGGCCGGTGTCGTGGTCGCCGGACTGGTCGTGGTGTTCTGCTCCTTCGCGATCAGCTGGATCTGGGCGCTGATCGGCATCACCGGCAAGAGCGCCCCCGCGGTCCAGGGCATGTCCATGATGATCATGTTCCCGCTGACCTTCATGTCCGGCGCCTTCGCCCAGGTGTCCACCATGCCCGGCTGGCTGCAGGGCATCAACAAGGCCAACCCGGTCTACTACATGGTCGAGTCCGCCCGTGAACTGATGAACGGCAACGTCTACAGCGCCAACCTGGCCTGGTCGCTCATCGGCTCGGTCGTGGTCATCCTGGTCTTCGCGCCGCTCGCGGTGCGGGCCTACATGCGCCGCGCCTGACCCGCTCCGAACACACGCCCGCCCACCGGAAACTCCGGTGGGCGGGCGTCTTTCGTGCGTCCGGGATCAGAGCACGCCGTCGAGCTCGCCCAGGAGCTCGATGATGCGCTCGGCAGCCTTGCGGCGGCCCAGCCCCGCGACCGCGTGCAGCGCGGCGTCCAGCCGCTCGTCGCCCAGTGTCGAGCGGTGCAGGTCGAGGTGCCGGGTCCAGCGCATGGACGGATAGTCCTGGCGACCGAAGACCCGCTGCGACAACGCCAGCAGCTCCAGACCGCGATCGACCTCCGAGCCGGTGGCCAGCAGGCAACTGCCGACCGCGCACGCCACCGAACCCAGCTGCGGCAGATCCCAGTACTGGCCCAGCTTGCGGACCGCGATGTCGGTCAACTCGGCGGCCACCCGGCGGACCAGGTCCGCGCGGCCGTGCAGGACATGGGCGTCGATGGTCACCGCGGCCAGGATCATGTCGCCGGGGCCGGGCACGGTGACGCTCGCCGGCCAGTCCAGCAAGGGCAGCACCTGCCGGAACCGGCGTAACCCGGTGTCGGTGTCGCCTTCGACGAGTTCGATTTCCGCGAGCGCGGCCGCCACCACGGCCAGCCGGTGATTCGGCTGGGTCACGGGGGCATCGACCGCGGGAATGCCGCCGTAGGAGCCCAGCACCGGCTCCAATGCCCGCCGCGCCGCCGCCGGTTCGCCCGAACCCGCCAGCGCCACGGCCAGATAGCTGCGCATCTCGACGCTCTCGTCCCAGGCCCGGAACTCCTCCATGAGCTCGACGGTCCGGCGGTAGTAGCCGACCGCCGCCGGGTACCGGCCAGACTGGCCGTGCAAGCTGCCCAGGTGCTGGGAGGTCATCGCGGAGTTCCAGATGTCACGATCGGCATTGATGCGCATGGCGGTCTCGGCGTCGCGGATCGAGCCGTACACGATGCCGTTGTTCTCACACAGGTTGGCGCGCAACAACAGTGCCGTGACCTGGATCTGCTGATCGCTCGACCGCGTGCCGTAGGCCAGCCGCCTGGCCAGCTGCACGGTGGTGTACGACCGCGTCACCAGTTCGCCGAGAAAACGGAACACCGGGCTCATCGGAGCGCCGGAGCTCAGGGTGCGGCGGACCCAACTGCGGACCGTCGCCACCTCGCGCAGCTCGGGATTGCCGAACAGCATGTGCAGGCCCAGCATCAGATTGCCCAGCACCTGCAGATCGGTCTCCGCGGCGACCGGCGGGCGAACGCGGGCCGGCACCGTCATGATCCGCCGCGACCAGCTGATCAACTCCATGTGCGCGCCGCGCAGCACCCACAATCCCGCCAGCACCGGGAACACCGTGTGCACCACGGCCGCGTCCCGGCGCTCGACGGCGTGCCGCAGCACCGCGACCAGGTTGTCCTGTTCATCGGACAGGGTCAGCACGGTGGAGATCTGTTCGGGCGATTGATAACCGGCCACCGTCTCCACCGCGAAAGCCCTGGCCCACTCCGACATCCGGTCCATCAGCGGACCGGCCTCACCGGTGAGGGCGAGCTGCTCGTCGCCGAATTCCCGAACCGTTTCCAGCATCCGGTAGCGGGTGCCGCCCTGTTCGTCCTCCAGCACCGTCAGCAGGGACTGGCTCACCAGACCGTCGACCGCCGTGGGGACATCGCCGATCTCGGGTCCGGACAGCACTGTCTCGGCCGCGGCGAGGGTGAACCCCGCAGGAAATCGGCACAGCCGGCGCAGGGCGATGCGCTGCGGCTCGTCGAGCAGGTTCCAGCTCCACTCGATCACCGCGTACAGGGTGCGGTGCCGCTGCGGCGAACTGCGATCGCCGCTGCGCAGCAGGGTGAATCGGTGATCGAGGCGGGAGTCGATCTCCTCCACGCTCATGGTGCGCACCCGCGCCGCCGCCAATTCGATGGCCAGCGGCAGACCGTCCAGGGTGCGGCACAGCCGGGCCACCACCTCCGGGTCCAACCGCACCGACGGCCGCACCGAGCGGGCGCGGGCCTCGAACAGTTCGGTGGCGGGCGAGCCGGCGGAGTCGATTGTCAACGGCGGCAACGGGTAGACGGCCTCGGCCGTGATCTCCAGCGGCGCGCGGCTGGTGGTGAGCACGGTCAGCTGCTCGCTGGCGCCGACGAGGTCGGCCACCAGTTCGGCCACCGGCTCGATCAGGTGCTCGCAGTTGTCGAGTATGAGCAGGGTCGGCCGCACCGCCAGCGCGTCCCGCAGCCGCTGGCCGATATCACGGCGGCGCTGCTGGAGCAGCATGTTCGTCTCCCAGTCGGCGACGCCGAGGGTGGCGGCGATGGCGACCTCGATCTCGGCGCGGGTGTCGGCCGCGCCCGCCGCATCGGCGCGCAGCGAGGCCAACTCCACCAGCGCCACCGCGGTGTCGTGGGACAGGCGCGCGCCCAGCTCATTGGCGACGCGGGTCTTGCCGGTGCCGCCCGGGCCGAGCACCGTGGTCACCCGGGAGGTCCGGACCAGCTGCTCGAGCCGCTCCAGATCGGATTCGCGGCCCAGCAGGGGATTCGGCGCGACGCGCAAGCCGATAGCGGTCTCCCCCACCGGTTCCCGCACGCCCGCCGCGTGCTGTGCGCCCAGCACCCGGCGCAGGGAACGCACCTGTCCGGCGGTCACGGGCGCGTCGGACAGCGGCGCGCCAGGCGAATCCGCCTGTGCGCGAATCGCGATCGGCCCGCCGCCATGGCCGTTCCGGCGAGCGACCCGAACCGGGTCCGCGGGATCGACGGCCCCACTCGCCTCGGAACCCGGTCGCTCAGGACGACCTTCGCCCGCGTCGCCCTGGCTCGCCGAATAATCCTGACCACCCGGCCCACGCAGGCCTGCCGGAGTGCTGTCCGCCACCGGGTAGCCCGGGACCGCGATGATCCTCGTGCCCGCGCCGCCGTGGTCCGGAGTCGCGCTCCTCGGGGCGGCGGGCGCGCCGGGGAGCGGTTCGCCGCGCAGGATGGCGGTGTTCAGCGCCACCAGCGCGGGGCCCGGGTCCGCGCCGAGCTGGTCGACCAGGCGGGTGCGCAGGGTGGCGAAGACGTCGAGGGCCTCGTTGACGCGGCCCGACGTCGCCAGCAGACGCATGAGGGTGGCGTGCGCGGGCTCGTCGAACGGGTCGGCGGCCACGGCGTGCTGGGCCAGTTCGATGGCGGCGGGCAGATCGCCGATGGCCTCGCGGGCGGTCAGTTCCAGGGTGTCCAGGGCGCGGCGGCGGGTCGCGGCCTGAGCGGCCAGGTCCTCGGCGACCGGTCCGGGCGGCAGGTCCGCGCCGGGTTCGCCGCGCCACAGCACGCGGGCGGCGGCCAGCAGTTCCAGGCAGGCGGCGTGGTCACCGGCGGTATGGGCTTGGCGGGCTTGCCTTTCGAGAGACCGCGCCAGACTCAGGTCGACCTGGTCGGCGGTCAGCATGAGCCGGTATCCGGCCGGGCCGATCTCGAGCACGCCGTCGGGCAGCGCCGAACGCAGCCGCGAGACCTGGGTGTGCAGGGCGTTCATCGGCGCACGCGGCGGATCCTCACCCCACACCTCGTCGATCAGGGCCTGGGCGCTGCGGCTGCGGCCGGGGTGCACGGCCAGGGCCGCCACCAGCAGCCGGGCCCGGGCTCCGGGTACAGCGGTGAGCGCGCCGTCGCGGCGCAGGGCGATCTCACCCAGCAGTGCCACCAGGATCGAGTCGCCCACATCCGCCACCCGCGCGCTGCCCGCGCCGCTCGAACTGCCTTTTTCCGAATTCATTCCCAACCAATCGTAGGTGAGCGATCCCGCTGCCGCCGGACGCGCCGGGCCGCGAACGCGGGTACCGGCTTACCCGAGCGACCGGACTCGCGGCCACCGGTTTTGCCGAGGGTCGGCCGGCGGCCGGCGGCAGCACCTAGGCTCTGGGCATGGCCGAATTCGACATACAGCGGGAAACGGTCATCAAGGCCGATCCCGCTCAGGTTCAGGCGCTCGTCGACGACTTCCACCAGTGGCGCAAGTGGTCGCCGTGGGAGGACGCCGACCCCGCCATGGAACGCACCTACAGCGGGGCCGACCGCGGTATCGGGGCCCGCTACTTCTGGAACGGCAACCGCAAGGCCGGGCGCGGCGACATGGAGATCACCTCCGCCACCGCCGACGCCATCGGCATCAGACTGCACTTCGAGAAGCCGTTCAAGGCCACCAACCAGGTCACCTTCGAATTCCGCCCGCAGGGTGACACCACCGCCGTGACCTGGCGCATGCGCGGCGAGCAGAACGGCCTCATGGCCCTCGTCGGCAAACTGATGCCGATGGATCGCCTGGTGGGCAAGGACTTCGAGAAAGGCCTGGCCCAGCTCAAGGCCGCCGCCGAGGCCTGAGCCACACCGCCGTCGAACTGGGCGGGCACGGCCCGCGCCCCTCGCATTAGGCTGCGGTGCATGGCTACAGCAGCACAGTGGATCGAGGGCGCGCGGCCGCGCACCCTTCCGAACGCCATCGCCCCGGTGCTGGCGGGCACCGGCGCCGCGGCCTCGATCGGCGGGTTCGTGTGGTGGAAAGCGGTGCTGTGCCTGCTGCTTTCGGTGGCGCTCATCATCGGCGTCAACTACGCCAACGACTACTCCGACGGCATTCGCGGCACCGACGACGAGCGGGTCGGCCCGCTGCGGCTGGTCGGCTCCAAGCTCGCGAGTCCGGCCGCGGTGCGCAATGCCGCCATCGCCTGCCTCACGATCGGCGCGATCATCGGGCTGGTGCTGGTGTTCACCACCGCCTGGTGGCTGATCCTGGTCGGCGCGGCCTGCCTGGCCGGGGCGTGGTTCTACACCGGCGGCCGGAACCCGTACGGGTACAGCGGCTTCGGTGAGATCGCGGTGTTCGTGTTCTTCGGCCTGGTGGCGGTGCTGGGCACCGAGTTCGTGCAGGCCGGGCGGGTCGACTGGGCGGGGCTGGTGTGCGCGGTGTCGGTCGGCGCCTTCTCCAGCGCGGTGCTGGTCACCAATAATCTGCGCGACATCCCCACCGACACCGAGTCGGGCAAGCTCACCCTGGCCGTGCGGCTGGGCGACGCCCGCACCCGCACCCTGCACCAGGTGCTGATCCTGGTCCCGTTCCTGGCACTGGCCCTGCTGGCCTGGAGAAGTCCCTGGACCCTGGCCGCGCTGGTCGCGCTGCCGGCGGCGGTGAAAGCCAATGAGCCGGTCCGGTCCGGCGCGAACGGGCCGGGTCTGATTCCCGCCCTCGCCGGAACCGGTCAGGCGATGCTGATCTGGTCGATCGTGGTGGCCGCCGCGCTGGCCATCGGCTGACCCGCGCGGACGGTCCGCGGTGCTCAGTCCTCGTCGGGGACCAGGACGCCGAGCACCCAGTTCACCAGCGAGATGATGATGCCGCCGAGCACCGCGGCCCAGAATCCGTCCACCCGCAGGCCGTACTCCGTGGTCTCGGTGATCTTCGCGGTCAGCCACAGCATGAGCGCGTTGATCACCAGCAGGAACAGGCCCAGCGACACCACGATGAAGGGGAACGAGAGCACCTTCACGATCGGTTTCACGAGTGCGTTCACGATCGCGAACACGACCGTGATGGCCGCGATCACCAGGATCTTGCTCTGGGTGGTGTCTTCGGGGGTCTTGATCTCGATGCCGGTCACCCAGGCGGCGGCCAGCCAGATGGCCACCCCGTTGATCAGCAGACGTATCAGTAGCGTCATGCCCCGATCGTAGGGCGAGATCGGCGCGGCGGCCGGATATCGCGTACCGGCCGGACGGTGGCACCGGTCAGGCCGCGCGATCCAGGTACCCGGTCACCGCGTCCCGCAGGGTGCGGACCGCGTCGTCGTCGCCGATCAGGCGGCGGGTGACCGGGTTGGGCGCGCGCAGCACGGCCAGCACCATGTGCCCGGCCTCGATGCGGTCGGCCTTGCGGGCCAACGCCTCCCGCAGCGACAGCTCGACGATCTTCTTCGAATCCGAGGTGAAGGGAATGTGGCCGCGCGGGCCGCCTTCCGCCCCCCAGTACTTGCGCCAGCGCGATCCCTCGGGAGGAACGGCCGCCTCGTCGAGAGCGTTCTCGCCGAAGGTCGCCTCGAGGCTCTCCCGGACGGCGTCGAGATCGATGCCGATGGAGCGCAGGGCCTCCGCATCCTCGGCGCCGAGCGGTTCCCCGGTCCGCTTGCGGGCCAGCGCCTCTCGCACGTCGTCGGCGGTGAGGCCGTGCGCCGCAAGGATTTCCCGCAGGGCGCCGTCGGGGCAGACCAGCAGTCCGAGCAGCATGTGCTCGACCTCGATGGTCGAGGAGCACAGGTCGCGCGCTTCCTCCTGGGCCAGGACGACCGCGGTGCGGGCGGGTTTGGCGAATCGTTCGAACATCAGCGGATACCGCCCTTCCGGTTGTACTTCTGGTGGACCGCCTGCCGGCTGACCTCGAGCGCGTCGGCGATGGCCTGCCAGGACCAGCCCTGCGTGCGGGCATTGGTGACCTGGATGGCCTCGAGTCGCTCGAGCAACCGGCGCAGTGCGAGCACCGCGCGGAGCCCGACCTGGGGGTCGGGGCTGCCGGCGGCGGCCGCCAGAGTCGTTGCTTCACTCATGACTGTCAATTTACGTTGACATCCACGGCGCGTCAACGAAAATTGACACCAGAAGGGGGTGTTCGCCGTCAGCAGAAGGGGACGAAGGGGGCGTAGTCGCGCACGCAGCCGTCGGTCCAGTCCCACAGCTCGTCCGGGTCGGCCGGGATGCCGTTCTGGAGCCGCAGTCGCCAGCCGCCGGGCACCTTCTCCCACAGATCGCCGTCGCGATCCTTGTAGAGCCCGAACGCGGACGGCTCCCAGGCGTTGATCTTCGTGCCGCTCTGCGTGGTGATGGCGCTGCCGCGCGCCGATGAGATCACCCATGGCCCGAATGTGACATTCACATCTCCGGCCGACCGCGGTTGCTGCCCCAACTCGACTCCCCATTTGTTGTTGTTTCAAACTATTGGAGCAGAACGGACTGCCCGAACCCTCGTCCAGCGGGAACCACACGGGTATCCGTCGGCAACCGCGCGTGTAACTGACGGCCATACAAGTAAGGTCTGCCTAAGTAAATGGATGGAGTACCTACGTTCGGCGAGTACATTCGCCAGCGCCGCACCACCGCGAATCTCACGCGTCCCCAACTGGCCTGGCTGGCCAACCTCTCGGTGCCCTACCTGACCAAGATCGAAGGCGGCGCCAACCCCTCCCGACGGGTCATCGAATCCCTGGCGACCGCGCTCAAACTGACGCCGGTCGACTTCGAGTACGCGCTCGTGCTCGCCGAGGGACCGCTCCCGCGCATCGAACCCGACCTGCCGACCCCGGCCGACCTGGACTACCTGGACCTACTGAACCCGGGCATCGGCGCGTACGTCAGCGGACTGTGGGACATCCTCGCCGTCAACGCCGCGCACCAGGAGTTCTTCCCGGAACTGGTGGCCGGATCCAACTACCTGGAATGGCTGATCTTCAATCCGATCTCCCGGACCGTCATGGTGAACTGGGACAACGAGGTTCGCATGGCGGTCAGCCGCTTCCGCATGCAGCTGGCCCGCACCTGCGAGGAGGAGCGCGGCGCCCAGATCCTCGACCACTGCCTGGCCGATCCGGACTTCGCACTGCTGTGGCATTCGGACACGGTCGCGGTCGAGCGCGGGGATCTCACCAAGCTGGTGCGGGATCCGCGCACCCTGGCCATTACCGAGATGCGGATCAATATGTGGCGCACCCAATCCACGTTGCATTCGTGGCTTCTGGTGATGGGCACGGTGGTCGATCGACCCACCGCGGTGACCCGTCCGGTGATGCGGCAGCGCCCCGAAACGTCAAGGGCTATTAACACCTCAGAGGGTGGCGTTACCCCGTCGAGACGCGCGAAAAACGTTGCGCCAGGTAAGGATCCGATGCCCACAACCCCGTTGCAGCAACTCGATAGCAAACTTGCCGATGGGTGACCAACCGATATCGGCCGACCTGTCGTGCCGTGCGAAAACTAGCCCGACCAAGTACCGGTAGCGATGAATTCGGTCAGCACCGCGGTCGGCTCGGCCAAGCTCAGCCCCTGGTCGGCAACCCATACGTCATTGAAATAGGTTCCGGCATAACGGTCTCCGCCGTCACAGAGCAGCGTCACCACACTGCCGGTACGGTTCGCGGCGATCATCTCGGCAATCAGGGCAAAGGCCCCCCACAGATTGGTACCCGTGGAGCCGCCCACGCGCCGGCCCAGCACCGTGCTCGCGTGCCGCGTGGTCGCCACCGAGGCCGCGTCGGGCACCTCGATCATGCAGTCCACCACGGTCGGAATGAACGACGGTTCCACCCGCGGCCGGCCGATGCCCTCGATCCGGGACGGCATACCGGTCTGATAACCCAGGTCATCGAGCTCGTAACCGCCGTAGAACGCCGAGTTCTCCGGATCCACCACGGCCAGCCGGGTCTCGTGCCGCTTGTAGCGCAGGTAGCGGCCGATGGTCGCGCCGGTACCGCCGGTCCCCGCGCCCACCACCACCCACGCCGGCACGGGATGGGTCTCCAGGGTCATCTGCTGGAAGATGGACTCCGCGATGTTGTTGTTGCCGCGCCAGTCGGTGGCGCGCTCGGCATTGGTGAACTGGTCCATGTAGTGGCCGCCGGTCTCGGCCGCCAATCGCGCCGCCTCGGCATAGATGTCGGAGGCGCGTTCCACCAGGTGACAGCGTCCGCCCTGAGCCTCGATGAGGGCCAGCTTCTCCGGAGACGTCTTCGCCGGGACCACGGCCACGAAGTCCAGGCCCAGCATCTTGGCGAAATAGGCCTCGCTGATCGCGGTCGATCCTGACGAAGCCTCCACCACCGTGGTGCCCTCGGTGACCCAGCCGTTGCAAATGGCGTAGAGGAACAGTGATCTCGCCAGCCGGTGCTTGAGGCTGCCCGTCGGATGGGTGGATTCGTCCTTCAGATACAGCTGAACGCCCCACTCCGGTGGCAGCGGGTAGCGCAGCAAATGCGTGTCCGCGCTGCGCTGGGAGTCCGCGTCGATGAGCCGGACGGCATTGTCCACCCAGGCCCGGGGTGCGCTGCGATCGCAGCGTTTCACTGCTCGCCCTTGCCCTGCAGCCTCGAGCGCAGCTGGTCGCGGTCGGCGCGGCGCTTGGCGTCCACGGCGGCGATGTCCCGGTTCACCTGGGTCCGCAGCTTCTTGAACAGCACCAGCGACAGCGGCATGGCGATGAGCAGCGCGAACAGCAGGGCGACGATGAGGGGAATGGACACCTTCACCGTGGCGGCGACGCCCACGATGATCGCGGTGATGACGGCGACCAGCCCGAGCCGGGCCACCGTGTAGAGGGCCAGATTGCGCGCCAGGCTACGGCCCGCACCGTCGGGTCGGGTTGCTTCACTCACGCGGTCCAGACTAGGGGACGGCGGATCGGGAAACGGCCGCGACCCTCGTCCGCCCAGGTCAGACAGGCCAACCGGTCTGTATGTCGCTGGCCGTTCGCTACAGCGCGGCCAAACGTGACCGTAAACACATAACGGATATCCGTTTTGTCTATTACTTCCTCTTTACCAAAGCGAGACCGTTCGAACACCCAGGGGGTGCAGTGCAACGATGTCGCTACTGATGAGGGATCTGTCGAAACGGAAAGGTTTGCGAATGACTGCGTTCACCGCGGCGAGCCGCGCATTGGGTTCCGTCACCGGTCAGGACACCCTGCTCACCCCAGGCCAAGTCGCTGCCATGTTCCATGTCGATCCGAAGACCGTGACCCGGTGGGCTCACGCGGGTCGGCTCGGCTCCCTGCGGACTCCGGGCGGTCACCGCCGGTTCCGGGAGTCCGAAGTTCTGCAACTCCTGCGGTCCCTCACCACCGAGGCCCGCGTGTAGCACCGATATTCACGGATTACCGCCCGCTTCACGTGCCGCGGGTACGCGCTCGGATTACCCTCGAAGTCAGGAGGTGAGCGACGTGGCGTACCTGTTGGCACTCATCGCGGTAGTGACCGTCGCGATGCTGTGCTGGAAGGCCTTCGGACCCCAGCGATCGGCCGGCACCGGCCCAGCACCCGCTCGGCGCAACCGCGTTATCGGTCCCGAAGACGATCCGGATTTCCTCGCCAAGCTCTCCCGGGAGCATCGCGACGGCGAATCCACCTGATTTACCGAAGTTCCGCCAATGAAGTAGCCATAGCGATATATGTGACCGTCCCCCGTGGAACCGCTTCGGCGCAGCCCACGGGGGATCGTCGTTTTTTCCTGGTCTGGTCCGCGCCCGACGCGCGCATACTGGGGCAGTCCGGTTCCACAGCGGGGCCCATCCGGAGGTGCCTGATGGAGCGTGAACAGAACCTGTCGCAGGACGCCCGGCGCAAAGCCGGGGACGAACGAGCCGCCGCACGGCGGGCCGAGCGACACGGGCAACTATCGGACATGCACCTGATCCGTGAGGAATCGGGCGCGGACTACGAGCCGCTGACTCGGGGTCAGGTGCGTATGACCGACGTCGAACTAGGCGAGTACGAGCACGGCTGAGCAAACCCTCAGTGGCTGAGGGCGTCCTCCTCCGCCTTGCGGCGCAGGTTCTCGGCGACCTCGGCCTCCCAGGCCTCGTTCGCCTTGGTGGTGTCGACCTCGAACTCGAAGCGCTGCACCGACTTCGGGTCGACGTCGGCGACGTCCACGTAGAACTGGTCGTACCAACGGCGCAGCTGGTAGACCGGGCCGTCCTCCTCGGTCAGCAGCGGGTTCTCGATCTTGGACTTGTGCTTCCAGATCTCGACGTCCTGCAGGAAGCCGTCGCCGATGCCCTTGGTCATCTTCTTGGCGATCTTGTCGGCCTGGGCGTCGTCCACACCCTGCGGCTTGCGCACCGACATGCCGTACTGCAGCACGAACGCGTCCTGCGAGATCGGGTAGTGGCAGTTGATCAGCACGGTCTCGAGCTCGAAGCCGCTGTAGTTGTTGACCAGCGGATTGACCATGTACGACGGGCCGAAGTACGAGGCCACCGACTTCAGGGTGGAGTCGCCGCCGTACTGGGTGGCCATGCCCTTGTCCGGGCGGGCCGTGGAGTCCAGGTACTGGGTCGCGATGTGGCCCTCGAAGACGTTCTTGAAGTACGTCGGGTACGCGTAGTGGATGTAGAAGAAGTGCGCCATATCCACGACGTTGTCGATGATCTCGCGGCAGTTGGAGCCCTCGATGATCATGGACTCCCAGGTCCAGTCGGTCCAGCCGTCCCCGATCGTCTCCAGGCCGTTGCCCTCGGCGTCGGTGAACGGACCCTCGATGTAGGGGATCGTCACCTCGTCGGTGGGCGGGTTGCCCTCGTGGTCGTGCCACACGAACAGTTGTCCGTTGCGCTCCAAGGTGATCCACGAGCGCGTGCGCGCCAGCGGCGGCACTCGGCGGGCATACGGGATGCCGGTGCACTTGCCGTTGCCGCCCCAGCGCCAGTCGTGGAACGGGCACGCGATGGAGTCGCCCTTGACCTCACCCATGCTCAGATCGCCGCCGAGGTGACGGCAGTACGAGTCGAGCACGTGCAGTTCGTTCTTGCTGTCGGCGAAGATCACCAGCTTGGTCCCGAAGGCCGAAACCTGGTGCGGCTTACCGTCGCGGAACGCGCCGGCCAGTCCGAGGCAGTGCCATCCCCGCGCGTACCGCGTCGGCGCCTCGCCCACATCGATCTCGCGCACCTTGCGAACCCGGCCCTCCGGCGTCACTGCCATCTCGAGCACCCCTTCACTAAAACTAGAACGTGTTCTAATCACTGTCGCTTAATACCGTACAGCGCAACAGCACTCAGGGGTAGTGCCAGCACGAAGAAGGCCCCGGCACGGATGTGCCGGGGCCTTCGAGAACAGCTGGATCAGTTCAGTCCGGCATACGAGTGCAGGCCGCTGACCACGATGTTGATGATGAAGAGGTTGAAGAGCATGGCGACGAAACCGGCGATGTTGATCCAGGCGGCCTTGGTGTCGCGCCAGCCGGAGGTGGCGCGGGCGTGCAGGTAGGCGGCGTAGAGAACCCACGCGATGAAGGAGCAGGTCTCCTTCGGGTCCCAGCCCCAGAAGCGGCCCCAGGCGGCCTCCGCCCAGATCGCGCCCAGGATGACGCCCGCGCCGAAGATGGGGAAGCCGATGATGGTGGTGCGGTACGCCAGGCGGTCCAGGAGCTGGGCGTCGGGGAGGCGGCGGGCCAGCTGGCCCCAGATGTTGTCGGCCTCCGCGCCCGCGGGCTGCCAGATGCGGAACAGGAACAGCAGGCTCGCGATACCCGAGACCAGGAAGACGCCCGAACCGATCGAGATCACGGTGACATGGATCGGGAGCCAGTAGGACTTCAGGGCGGGGACGACGGGAGCCGCGTCCACGTGCAGCTTGGTGCCCGCCAGGAACAGCAGGATCAGGACCGGGGTCAGCAGGAACGACCACATGCCGCGGTAGCGCTGGTCGTTCAGCAGGACCAGGCCGAGCAGGACCGCGGCGGCACAGGCCATCGAGATGAACTCGAACATATTGCCCAGCGGGAAACGGTGGGTCGCGAAGCCGCGCAAGACGATCGAGGCCACGTGCACGCCGAAGCCGACGAACAGGACCGCGAAGCCCATGTTGCCGAGACGCTCGGAGAACGGGCGACCGGCGCCGCGCGACTCCACCTTGCCGGGCACGTTCGGCGCGGGCGGCTCGGCGACCGGTTCGGAACCGCCACCGGCGGTGACCAATTCGCGGGTGGTGGTCGGCACCGTGCGAGTGAGGGCGAACTGCCAGACCAGCATGATCCAGACCAGCGCGTAGATCACGATGGCCGATTTGAATCCGAGATCGCTGTAGGAGGCGAGATTCTCGTCGATCGGCATTACTTCTCTCCCGTCAGCAGCCGCTCACGCAGGCGGTCGAACTCGCCGCCCCAGCCGGCCTGGTCGGTGCGGGCCAAACCACCCATTTCTACTACGGTACGTCGTACACCGTCGGACGCCTCGCCGGGGTACACCCGCAACCAGATGCGACGGCGCTTCACCAGCAGCGACACCAACAGGCCCGCCATCATGGTCAATGCCGTCACCAGCACCCACTGCTGCGCCGGATCGTGCGAGACCTGCAGGTTCACGAACTCTTCCGCGCCGTCGAAGGTCACCTTGGTGCCATCGGACAGGGTCGAGGTCTCCCCCGGCTTCAGGTTCACCCGCTGTTCCTTCACCAGCCGGCCCTGCTTGATCATCTCCGGATCCAGCGCGAACAGCGACTGCGCGCGGCCGGTGTCCAGACCGGTGTCGCCCTTGTAGATGTCGATGGCCACCGCGGGATCGTTCATCGCCGGATACCGGGAGGTGAGCAGCTGGCCGTGCATGAGCGCGGTCGGCGCGAACAGGCCCTGGATCGCCACCTGATGCTTGCGGCGCTCCTCCTCGCTCGGATACATGCCGCCCGGCGGGTCGATGCGCAGCACGCCCGAGGACAGGAAGGTGGTGGCGTCGTCCGGCTTCCACTGGATGGCCTCGGTGCGGGTCTGCCCGTTCGGGAAGGTCACCGTGAACTTGGGCGCGAAACCGTGGCCCTGCAGGTACACCCGGTCCCCGGCGACGCGCAGCGGATGGTTCACCTGGATGGTGGTGTCGTTCCACTGTCCGGAGGCCAGGTCGGCGCCGGTCTGGTACTGGATGTTCGAGGTGAACATCGCCGCCTGACCGTTCTTCAGGTAGTCGGCCTTGAAGTCCTTGACCCGCACGCACATCGGGGTCAGCCCGGTGCCGTCGTTGACATTGCCCGCGCGGAACGAGTCGAACACCGCGGGCGAAGTGGTGCAGAAGCCGGGGCCGTCATTGGCGAGCACCACGACATTGCCCTCGTAGCCGAACAGCTTGCCGATCGCGATCGCCGCCAGCAGGCCCACCAGTGCGAGGTGGAAGACCAGGTTGCCGAGTTCGCGGGTGTAGCCCTTCTCCGCGGACAGGGTCAGCTCCCCGTCCCGATCGCCCGGCTGCACCACCGTGCGCCAGCCCCGCATCTGGCCGCGGGCCCGGTCCAGCACCTGCTCCGGGGTCTCCGCGTCGGTGCCGGACCAGTGGTGCGGCAGGCGGGACAGGTTGCGCGGGGCCTTGGTCAGCGGCGCGCGCAAGGCCCGGTAGTGGTCCACGCAGCGCGGCAGGATGCAACCCACCAGCGAGACGAACAGCAGCACGTAGACGGCCGTGAACCAGAAGCTGGAGAACACGTCGAACAGCTGCAACCGGTCCATCCACGGACCCAGGGTCGCGCGATTGCGGATGTAATCGTCGACCTTGCCCGCGTTGAGACTGCGCTGCGGCAGCAGCGCGCCCGGAATGGCGGCCAGGGCCAGCAGGAACAGCAGCATGAGCGCGGTGCGCATGCTGGTCAGGCCGCGCCAGGTGTTGCGGAGCAGACCGAGGCCGCGGCGCAGCGGCGACTGACGCGGCGGACGGGCGGGGGCGCTGGGGGTTTCGATGGTGGCAGTCATGTCAGATCGGCAGGGTCACATTCGAGACGAAGGCGTCGCGGACCCAGGAGACGAACACGTCCCACGATCCGGTCACCAGGGCGATGCCGACGGCCACCAACAGCAGCCCGCCGGTCACCTGGATGGTGCGGGAATTACGGCGCAGCCAGCCGACGGCCCGCAACGCGGTCGCCGAACCGAAGGCCAGGATGATGAACGGCAGCCCCAGGCCGAGGCAGTACGCCACGATCAGCGCCACGCCGCGCACCGCGGTGGTGCCCTCGGTGCCCGCCGACACCGCCATCACACCCGACAGCGTCGGGCCCAGGCACGGGGTCCAGCCGAGCGCGAACACCGCGCCCAGCAGCGGGGCCCCGACGATGCCGGTGAAACGGCGCGGCTCCATGCGGGTGTCGCGCTGCAGCATCGGGATCAGGCCGATGAAGGCCAGACCCATCACGATGGTCACCACGCCGCCGACCCGTTGCAGCAGTTCACGATTGAGGGTCAGCGCCTGCATGGTGCCGAACACGGTGGTGGCGGCCAGCACGAACACGACGGTGAAGCCCGCCACGAACAGCGCCGCCGCGCCCGCCACCCGCAGGCGCGCCGAATTGCGGCCCGCCACCGCGGTCTTCGCGCTCCGCGCCGACTCCACCGTCACCGGCGGGGCCTCCGCGCCGACCACGCCGGCCAGATACGACAGGTAGCCGGGAACCAAGGGCACCACGCACGGCGAGGCGAACGACACCAGGCCCGCCAGCAGGCACGCGCCCAGCGCGAGCAGCAGCGGTCCGGAGGCGGCGGTCTGCTGGAACGAATCCCCCACGCTCGCCAGGTAGGTCACGTGATTCACTGCTCGGCCGCCAGTCGATCCACCACCGGCCGCAGGTCCTCGGCCAGCAGGCTGCGCAAGAACACCGCCGCCACCCGATGCTGCTTGTCCAGCACGATGGTGGTGGGGATGACGCTGGTCGGGAACTTGCCGCCGAGCGCGAGCAGGCTGCGCATGGCCGGGTCGTAGACGGAGGGGTAACCGACCTTGTTGTCGGTCACGAAATCCTGGGCCTTGTCCTTCTGGTTGTCGCGCACGTTGATACCCAGGAAGGCGACGCCATTGTCCTTGGTCGCCTCGTAAACCTGTTCCAGCGCACCGACTTCCGCGCGGCACGGGCCACACCACTGGCCCCAGATATTGAGTACCACGACCTTGCCGGGGAAATCGTCCACCGACGTGGTCTTGCCGTCGTGCATCAGATCCGGGCCGGACAGCTTGCCGATGGTGCCACGCGCGGACGGCGGATCGTAGAAGATCTCCGTCTTGCCGCCCGGCGAGACGAAATCGAAGGTGCCGCCCTGGGCCACCGCGTCCTTGCCCGCCGTCGTGCACCCGGCGAGCAGGGCCACCACGGTCAGCCCCGCCAGCAGGCCCGCCACCCGCCGCAGCGGGTGACGGACGAACGCGGGCCGGGACGCGATGGCGCGGCTCATGCTGCGCCCTCCAGGCATGAGCGGGGTGCCTGCGTGGTCACGCAAGCCGCCGCCTCCGGGCCTGACCCGCTCATGCCCCGGTCACCGTGGGATCGGAGGCGCCGGCGGGCTCCGAGTAGACGATGTCGATCAACGTATCGCCCTGGTAGACCAGAGAAGTCAGCGACGCCAGCGAGCACTGCCGGTTCCGCGGGTCGTGCCAGAGGCGCTGCCCCTGCAGGAAACGGCGCAGCGTCCACACCGGCAGCTGATGCGACACCAGCACGGCCTCGCGACCGGCGGCCTCCACCCGCGCCTTGTTCACCGCGGCCAGCATGCGGTGCGCGATCTGCAGATACGGCTCGCCCCAGGACGGGGTGAACGGGTCGCGCAACTTCCACCAGTGGCGGGGCTTGCGCAGCGCACCGTCGCTCGCCGAGACCCGCAGGCCCTCGAAGGTGTTGCCCGCCTCGATCAGATTGTCGTCGGTGCGGATGATCAGGCCGTGGCCCTTGGCGATCGGATCCGCGGTCTCCTGCGCGCGCTGCAGCGGCGAGGCCACCACCAGCGCGATGTCGTGATCGGACAGCGAACGCGCCACGGCCTGGGCCTGCGCGCGGCCGGTCACCGACAGCTGGAAACCGGCCAGGCGGCCGTAGAGGACACCGTTCGGATTGTGAACCTCGCCGTGGCGCATGACGTGGACGATCGTCTCGACGTCACTGGCCACGTCACCGGGGAGGATCAGGCCGCCACCGGTGCCGGAGACCGGGGCCGGAGCCTCGGTGTCGGCGACCGTGAGGTCGGCTTCCGAGACGACGGACTCGTCGGTCTGGGGATCGACCTCGACAACGATCTCGGACGAGAACGCGGCGGGGGCGGATTCCACGGCCTCGGCGGGGGCGGGCTCCGTGGCCTCAGCGGGCGCGGGCTCCGTGGCCTCAGCGCGCGCGGGCTCCGCGGCCTCAGCGGGCGCGGAGTCCGCCGGCTCGGCGGTCTCCTCGGCCCGGGTGGGGGCGGCGAACCGCTCGGCCGCGGCGACGGCGGCCTCGAAGACCGGCTCGGGGTCCTCGGTCACGACCACGCCGGAATCGTCGGATTCCGTTGCGGCGGGCTCGGGTTCGGCCTCGGCCACTGGTGCGACGGTCACGTCGCCCGCCGGGGCGACAGCGATGTTCTCACCGGTCTCGGCGAGTTCGTCCTCGGCTTGGCGGATGGAATCCAGGAGGCGGGTGGCCTCTTCGGCGGAGAGAGGAGCCTCGTGCTGGGCGGGGGCGGGTACGCCCGAGTCGGGGTGGACGGAGCTCACGCGGCGGATCCTTCGGGAGTGGCGGCCGCCGCGGCGCGCGCGGCGGCGGGGAGGGCGGCGGCGATGCGGTCGAACGCGTCCTCGTCGAGAGCGGCCGAGACGAACCAGGCTTCGAAGGCGCTCGGGGGCGCGTACACACCGGCATCCAGCAGCGCGTGGAAGAAGGCTGGGAAACGCCAGGTCTCGGCGGCCTTGGCGGCGGCGTAGTCGGTGACCGGGTTCTCGGCGAAGAACACGCTCACCATATTGCCCGCGAATTGCACCCGGTGCGCGACGCCTTCGGCGGTCAGCGCCTCGGTGAGCAGGCCGCCCAGGCGCTCGGAGTTCTTGTTCAGGGTGGCGTACACCGACTCGTCGGCGGTGCGCAGCGTGGCCAGACCCGCGGCCACCGCGACCGGGTTCCCGGACAGGGTGCCCGCCTGGTAGACCGGGCCCAGCGGGGCCAGGTGATTCATGATGTCGGCGCGCCCGCCGAACGCGGCGGCGGGCAGGCCTCCGCTCATCACCTTGCCGAAGGTGTACAGGTCGCCGGCCACGCCGTCGATGCCGAACCAGCCGGAGTGGCTGACCCGGAAACCGGTCATGACCTCGTCCATGATCAGCAGCGCGCCGTGCTCGGTGGTGAGCCGGCGCAGGCCCTCGTTGAAACCGGGGACCGGCGCGACCGCGCCCATATTGCCCGCGGCGGCCTCGGTGATGACACACGCGATCTCGCCCGGGTGGGCGGCGAAGGCGGCGGCCACGGCCTCGAGGTCGTTGTAGGGCAGCACCAGGGTGTCGGCGGCCTGGGCGCCGGTGACGCCGGGCGAGGTGGGCAGGCCCAGGGTGGCGACGCCGGAGCCGGCGTCGGCCAGCAGCGCGTCCACGTGCCCGTGGTAGCAGCCGCTGAACTTCACGATCTTGGTGCGGCCGGTGAAGCCGCGGGCCAGCCGGACCGCGCTCATGGTGGCCTCGGTGCCCGAGTTCACCAGGCGCACCCGGTCGACCGGAGCGACCCGGGCCGCGATGGCCTCGGCGAGTTCGATCTCGGCCTCGGTCGGCGCGCCGAAGGACAGTCCGCCGGTGGCGGCCCGCTGCACGGCCTCGACGACCGCCGGGTGCGCGTGCCCGAGGATCATCGGGCCCCACGAGCACACCAGGTCCACGTAGTCGTTGCCGTCGGCGTCGGTCAGCGTGCACCCGCGCGCGGAGGCGATGAACCGCGGCGTGCCGCCCACGGAATTGAACGCCCGCACCGGCGAATTCACGCCGCCGGGAATGACCGCCGCGGCGCGTTCGAAAAGGTGGGCTGAGACCGGGACCGACGCCTGGCTCACACGCGGAGAAGAACTCACGGCACCCAGTCTCTCAGCCGCCCCCGCCCCCGTCGACGACAGGGTGTAGTCGAGTGGCTCTTCCCACAGCCAACCCGTCATCTTCGCACCCTGGATCGAAGCGCGCATCCCGAAGGCCGACGGCTGAGATCATGGGAGCCGGCGAGCGGGTCCTCGATGACGCGGATCCGAGCAACACGCCGAAGTGAGATTCGGACAACGTAATTCGCTACTAGATAGCTGATGCGTAATGTCTCGACGTAGGAAACGGCTTCTGAGAGAGGGCGGGACGTATGCGGGTCGTTCGGTTCGGGGTAGGGATCATCGCGGTGGCGGCCGGGCTGGCCGCCGCGCCCGGGGTGGCGCAGGCCGCGGTGCCGCTGGTGCAGATCGACCAGGGGCGGGTGGGGGTGGCGCTGTCGCATCAAGAGACGGCCGCCATCGCCGACGGCCCCTTACCCGCGGTGGTCAGCATGTTCGTGCCGTTGAGCCGGATGGGCGCGGGCCTGGAGCCCGACACCACCATCTACAAGGACGACAAGGGCGGCGTGCACGCCTCCCTGCGCCAGGTGATGATGGAGGCCGCCGATCATCCCGACGGCACGGTGACCCTGTTCGTGAACCTGCCCGGCACCAAGGGCGGTCGCGTGCTGGATGTTTACCAGAACTGGAACTGAGGCGGAGACGGCGGCGCGGTCTGCGGTCGCGCCGCCGCACCCCCCGCTACGGGAGCGGAATCCCCAGGCAGAACGCGGCCCATCCGGTGGACAGCAGGCAGTTCAGCTGGGGCGGTAGTAGGTCTTGCCAGGACGTCGCCACCAACGGTGACCGGTAATCCGGGACGGTATCGACCGGGGCCGCGGCGGCCGGAGCCGCGACCACAGCGCCGACGAGCCCCGCGGCCAGCACCGCGGGGGCGATGCGTTTCACGAGTTCTGTGCGCTTCATGCGGATGATTCTCCGCGCCGGTCCGAGGGCGATAAGGCGAAACCCGACTTCGCACCCCTCAAATCGGTGTGTCGGACCGGGCTCGCCGAGCGCGAACCGTCGAATCGGACAAAACGTCAGCGGGTGAGCCGAACCGCCCGCGTGGCCCCGTCGATCAGCGACAGTCCGGCCATGATCACGAGCGCCGCGGACCCCGCCAGCCACGGCCCGACATAGCGGGTCGCACTGAACGACGGCGCCTCACCCTGCGCCTTGAACACCGTGGTCTGCACCCCGTGCCGCCAGCACCACACCGCCGCGACGGCCAGCACCGGAACCAGCACGATCTCGGCCGCTATCGTCAGCCACCGCATCACAGCGCCTCCCGAGGCTCGTCGTCGGTCCCGCGCGGGTGGCCCAGGGCCTCGGTCAGCGCCGCGCGCAGCGTGACATGGTCACGCGCCCACGCCTGCACCAGGCGACCGTCGGTCAGCTTCAAGCCGATTCCCTTGCGCCGCCGCGGTACTCCGGTCAGCTCGCCCAGCGCCCGCGCGGACTGCCAGTCCTCATAATCCCAGGACTCCTCGTCGTCTTCGGGCAGCACCTCGGCGATGTCGCGCAACGGCACCACCTCGGTGCCCTCGCGCAGCTGTTCCGGGGTCAGCTCAACACTGATGTGCCGCTTGCCCGCGATCACCTGCAACCAGACGAACCCGGCCAGCAGCACGCCGCAGAAGACGAGCCCGAACCAGTGGATGTCGCCGCCCCGGAACAGCTCGATGACCAGGATGATCGCGCACAGCGCGGGTCCGTAGGCGATGGTCCGCCAGCGCGCGCCGGGTTCGGAGAACAGCACGGCCCCGGGGGCGTTGATGGCCTCACTCATAGGTCGAGCGTAAAGATCGCGGAACGACTCAGTGGGCCAGGCCCGGAATCAGGAGTACGGCGAGGGTCAGCAGGCCGAAGAGGAACAACAGGCTCAGCACCGCGATATCACGCCGCAGGCTGTGCGGCTGCTGGATCACCACTCGCATCGTTGCTCCGCCTTCCCGGGGGGCTCGAGGCGCATGACGTAACGCGCGACGGCCGACTTCCGGTTCCCGAAATAGTTGTGACAGCCCTCACCATAACGCGTTGTCACCCCCGTAACAAACTCGGCGGTAACCTAGCGCGGTCCGGGCCGGAAGTAGGCGTCGGATTCGCTTCGGTAGCAGAGGAATACGGCCCCGCCCGCGAGCACCGCCTGCACGATGCCCGCGCCGCCGGCGATCAGCGCGGCCACGCCGCTCTCCTTGGCGCCGACGCCGAACAGCGTGCCCGCCGCGCCGAGCACCAGGAAGATGCCGAAACCGGTGAGAACCGCTCGGGCCCAGTTCTTTCCGCGCCCCAGCTGCCACACCACCGCCACCCCGGCTCCGGACAGCACCAGCCAGAACACCGCGACCAGCACGAACACGACGGCGGCCCAGACCTCCACCTGCGCCAGGGTGACCGCCGGTTGCTGCTCCTTCACCTGGTCGAACATCTGCTGCGCCAATTCGTTCCGCTGCCCGAACTGCGCGATCAGCGAGGCGATCAACTGCACCAGCCCGACCCCGAGTGCGGCGTACCAGAGCTGACAGGCGGTGCCGACGTCCTCGGGCGCCGGACGCGCCGGATCGTTCGGCGGGACCATGGGATTCACGATCAGAGCTACTCGTTCCGGTTCAGGCCAGCCAGTGCGCGGCCTCGGTGGCCCAGTAGGTGAGCACCATGTCCGCGCCCGCCCGCCGGATCCCGAGCAGCGATTCCAGGATCGCGCCGTTGCGGTCGATCCAGCCGCGCTCGGCGGCGGCGGTGATCATCGCGTACTCGCCGGAGATCTGGTAGGCCGCCACCGGCACCGTGGACCGGTCCGAGACCTCGCGCAGGATGTCCAGGTACGACATGGCGGGCTTCACCATGACGATGTCCGCGCCCTCGAGCAGATCCAGTTCCAGCTCACGGATCGCCTCCCGGCGGTTGGCCGGATCCTGTTGGTAGGTGCGCCGATCACCCTGCAGCGAGGAGCCGACGGCCTCGCGGAACGGCCCGTAGAACGCGGAGGCGTACTTGGCCGCGTAGGCGAGGATGCCGGTGTCGGTGTATCCGGCGGCGTCCAGGCCCGCGCGGATCGCGCCCACCTGGCCGTCCATCATGCCGCTGGTGCCGAGCAGGTCGGCGCCGGTCGCGGCCTGCGCCAGCGCCATCTCGACGTAGCGGGTGAGGGTGGCGTCGTTGTCGACCGCGCCGTGCTCGTCGAGCACGCCGCAGTGGCCGTGGTCGGTGAATTCGTCGAGGCAGGTGTCGGCCATGACGACCGTCGAGTCACCGACCTCCGACACCAGTGCGGACAGGCCGCGGTTCAGGATCCCGTCCGGGTCGCTGGCCCCGCTCCCCTGGGCGTCCTTGTCCTCGGGCTTCGGAACGCCGAAGAGCATGAGGCCGCCCACGCCCGCGGCCACGGCTTCGGCGGCCGCCTTGCGCAGCGAGTCCATCGAATGCTGGAAAACGCCTGGCATGGAGGAGATCTCACGCGGTTCGCCGATACCGTCGGCGACGAACATGGGCAGAATCAGGTGCCGCGGCTCCAGGCTGGTCTCGGCGACGAGCCGACGCATGGCGGGAGTGCGGCGCAACCGCCGAGGGCGGTCCATTCCGGTCATGCTCGCATGATATGCCCGGCTCGTGACCGGGGTGCGCGCGCCTCCGACGCCGGGCCCGGTCGACGTCCAAAGTCATTGTGAGCAGCCGTTTTTGTCGGTGGGTCCGAGTAGAATCGAAGATGTGTTCGAAGGGATCGCGCCGCGTTCGAAGGCGCGATCCCGGATCGCGACGGGAGGATTGGCCGTGCTCGCAGCCGTTACCAGCATGTCCGGCAAGGTGAACCGGGGCGCCGGGGTTCCGAAGAAGGGGGAGGTCATCGATCACGCGTGGCGGCCGCTGGCCAAGCAGCCGCTGCCGGCGGGGCGGCCGCGCACGTGGTACGTCTCGCACAACCGGCGATTGAAGGCCATGCGGCTGGCCATCGCGCTCCTGGATTCCGGGTCCTTCGGGCCCGACCAGGCCACCAACGAAAAGATCAGGGAGACAGCCGAAGTCATCGGCGTGCACCAGCCCTCGGACGCGACCTGCCGCATGGTCCGCCGCCTGATGGCGGCCCAGCGCTGACCGCCACGCGGCTCCGCTGAACGCGGCGGAGGCGCGCCGACGTCCCCACGACCGGACGTCGGTGCGCCTCCCACGCCCGTGCGGGCGCTAGGAGTTCAGGCAGCCGGTCTGGGTCGATCCCGGCGTGCCGGGATTGCTCGAACCGCTGGTCAGGCACTTCAACAGAGTCTGCAGGACGGTCACGGCGGGAATGCCGGACGAGCTGACCCCCGGCGCATCGGCGACCGGCGCCGCCACGCTCGGGGCCTCGGCGAGAGCCGCCGCCGGGGACAGGCCCGCGCCCAGCGCGAGTCCACACATCGCGATCAGGCCGACTGAAACACGCTTCATGAATGTTCACCTCTCGAAGATCGAATACCGAATGCAGCGTATGCATTTCGCTTCCGGATGAAACGACGACATTTCCTTGGGCATCCACCCAGCGAATCGGCGAGGCCGACATGCTCGCCCGGGCCGGAGGTCCTGCCGCGGACCCGTTGTTCGCGACCGGGCCGATCGATGACACGCAATCGCCGAGCCGCGCCGGAATCGGTCTCCGGGCCGAGCCGAACCACTCCGCGCCGTCACAGGTCCCGACCGTGCCGGGCGTGAGAACGACCCCGGCCCCGCGTCATCGTGACGCGGGGCCGGGGTGGCCGTTCATCGTGCCGAAGCTAGCGGCTGCGGCGGCTCTTCTTGCGCGGCGGCGGCAGCAGACCCTCGGCGCGCAGGTGGGCGGCGTGCTCGGCGAGCGCCTCGACGAGCGGGCCGACCTGGGCCACTTCGGGCTGCACGTCCACGCGCAGACCGAATTCGATGGCCGTCTCGGCGGTCTTGGGTCCGATGCAGGCCACGATGGTGCGGGCGTGCGGCTTGCCGGCGATGCCGACCAGGTTGCGGACCGTGGAGGACGAGGTGAACAGCACGGCGTCGAAGCCGCCGGTCTTGATCATCTCGCGGGTCTCCGCGGGCGGCGGGGACGCGCGCACGGTGCGGTAGGCGGTGACGTCGTCGATCTCCCAGCCGCGGTCGCGCAGGCCCTCGGCGAGGGTCTCGGTGGCGATGTCCGCGCGCGGCAGCAGCACCCGGTTGACCGGGTCGAAAACGTCGTCGTAGGGCGGGAAGTCGGCCAGCAGACCCTCGGAGGACTGCTCACCGGACGGCACCAGCTCGGGGTTGATGCCGAAGGAGCGCACCTTCTCCGCGGTGGCCTCGCCGACGCAGGCGATCTTCACGCCGCTGAACGCGCGGGCGTCCAGGCCGAATTCGCCGAACTTCTCCCACACCGCGCGCACCGCGTTGGTGGAGGTGAAGACGACCCACTGGTAGCGGCCGTCGACCAGGCCCTTGACCGCGCGCTCCATCTGGGCGGGGCTGCGCGGCGGCTCGACCGCGATGGTCGGGACCTCCATGGGGATGGCGCCGTGGTTGACGAGCTTCTCGCTCATCTCGCCGGCCTGCTCCTTGGTGCGCGGCACCAGCACGGTCCAGCCGTAGAGAGCGCGGGACTCCCACCAGGAGGTCTTGGCGCGCTTGTCCACTTCCTTGCCGACCGTGACCACCAGCGGGCCGACCAGCTCGGAGGCGGCGTTGTTCAGGGTCGCCAGGGTGGCGTCGATGGTGCGCTGCTGGCGAGTGGTGCCGCGCACCGTCACCGCGACGGGGGTCTGCGGCGCCAGGCCGTGTTCCACCAGCGCCGAGGCGGTCTCGGCCAGGTGGCCGGAGGTGGCGTGCAGCACCAGCGGGCCGGGGGCGGCCGCGACGGCCGCCCAGTCCACCTCGCCGCGGACGTCCACCACGGTGTGGCTGGAGCCGAGTTCGATACCCGCGTAGGCGGGCACGGTGGTGCCGGCCGAGAGACCCGGCAGCACCTCGAAGCTCAGATGCGAGCGGGTGACGGCGTTGATCTCCTGGATGACCGAGTCGGTGGTCATCGGGTCGCCGGAGACCAGGCGCACCACGTCGGAGCCGCCGCGGGCCTCCGCGATCAGGGTCTTGGCCACTTCGGCGGCGTCGCCCAGGGCGGGGCGCACGTCCACCGGGCGGGTCCCGTCGGCGCTCTCCTCGACCGCGATGCCGATCAGGGCGAGCACGCCCTTGTCGACGTCGGGATCGGTGAAGGCCAGCGTCGCCCGGCCGAGCACCTCGCGGGCCCGCACGGTCAACAGCGCCGGGTCACCGGGCCCTGACCCCACGAAAAGGATCCGACCGGGATTCTTCTTCGTCACTCGGCTCATCGGCTGTTCTCCATTGGGCTGGGATTGCTGTCGTCGGTGAGCTCAGCGGATTCCTCTGTGACGCTGAGCAGTTCGCGCGCCCCCAGCTCCAAGAGCTCGCGCGCCAGTGCCCGCCCCAGGTCCGCGGCATCCGCGACCGGTCCGACCACTGAAGCCCGGATCACATCCGAGCCGTCGATCGCCGCCGCGCAGGCGCGCAGCGACAACTCCTCCACCACCCGGCCGTCGTCGTCGAGCGATTCGACGACCTCCGCCAGCGCGCCGATCGGCGCGGTACAACCGGCCTCCAAGTCGGCCAGCAACGCCCGTTCCGCGGTGATCGCGGCACGGGTGCCGGGATCGTCGAGGGCGGACAGGATGGTCACGAGTTCGGTGTCCTCGCTGCGGCATTCGACGGCCAGCGCACCCTGCGACGGGGCGGGCAGCATCTGCACCGGTTCGAGCGATTCGGTGACGACGTCCAGGCGGTCGATGCGGGCCAGCCCGGCCCGCGCCACCACCACGGCATCCAGTTCACCGGAGGAGACCTTGCCGATCCGGGTGTCGAGATTGCCGCGCAGCGGCACGATCTCGATGCCCAGGCCCAGCGCCTTCAGCTGTGCGGCGCGCCGCGGCGCGGAGGTGCCGACCTTCGCGCCCGCGGGCAGCTCACCCAGCACCAGGCCGTCGCGCGCCACCAGCGCGTCGCGCGGATCCTGCCGGGGCGGGATGGCGGCGATGTCGAAGCGCGGATCCTGCGCGGTCGGCAGATCCTTGTACGAGTGGACGGCGATATCGACCGTGCCCGCGGCCAATTCCTCGCGCAGCGCGGCGGTGAACACGCCCACGCCGATCTTCTGCACGGGATCGGTGGCGTTCTGGTCGCCGGCGGTCTTCACGATGACCAGCTCGGCCTGCTGGCCGTTGGCGATCAAGGCGTCACGCACGTGCCCGGCCTGGGTGAGGGCCAGCAGACTGCCGCGGGTGCCGATGCGCCACGGGGCGTCGACCGTTCCGCGACCATAGGCCTGCTCCGCAGAGGGAGCGGTTATGTCGTTCTCGTGCACCATTGCTCCGGTCATGCGATGTGCCCCTGTTCGTCCCCCGGGTGGGCGGCGGTGAAATCATCGGCCAGTTCGCCCTGCAGGGCGGAGATCTCCATCGGCGCGGCAACCGCTTGCGCCGCACCGGGTTTGAGTTCGAACAGCTCGCGCAACGCCTCGGCGTAGCTGTCCCCGCCGGGTGTGGAGGCCAGCTGCTTGACCCGCACCGTCGGTGCGTGCAGCAGTTTGTCGACCACCCGTCGCACGGTACGGGCCACCTCGTCACGTTCGGTGGATTCGAGTCCCGGTAGTCGGGAGTCCAGGCGCAGTAGCTCGGCCTCGACCACGTCCGCGGCCATCTGGCGCAGCGCGGCCACGGTCGGGGTGACCTCGGCCATGCGCTGTCCGGCAAGGTATTTGGAGAGTTCGTCGGCGACGATGGTGCGCGCGGCGGCGGTGTCGTCGGCGGCCGCGCCGGCCGACGGGTCGCGCTGCAGCGTCTCGATGTCGATGACGGTGACCCCGGGCAGTCCGGCGACCGCGTGGTCCACGTCCCGGGGCAGGCCCAGGTCGCAGATGACCAGTTCCTCGGCGCCCGGCTTGGCCGACAGCGCCCGGTGCACATCGGCGAGGGTGACCACGGTGCCCACCGCGCCGGTACAGGTGATCACCACGTCGGCGGCGGCCATGGCCTCGGCCAGCCGGTCCATCTCGATGGCCTCGGCCTCGACGCCGTGCATGGTGGTGGCCGTGTTGGCCAGCCGCTGCGCCTTCTCCAGGGTCCGGTTCACCACGATGACCTTCGCGGCCCCGCCGCGCGCCAGCTGCGCCACCGCGAGCCCGCCCATCGCACCGGCGCCCAGCACCAGCGCGGTGCGCCCGGCCAGTGGGCCCTGCACGGCGGCCGCGCGATCCAGCGCCACCGACACCACCGACGCGCCCGCGCGGTCGATCCCGGTCTCGGAGTGCACCCGCTTGCCGACCCGCAGCGCGTGCTGGGCCAGCTCGTGCAGGGTGCGCCCGGCGGCCTGCTGGGCGTCGGCCGCGGCGTAGGCGGCCCGGATCTGGCTGAGGATCTGCTGCTCGCCGACCACCATGGAATCCAGGCCCGAGGACACCGCGAACAGGTGCTCGGCCGCGGCCTCCGCGTAGCGCACGTAGGCGTGCTTGGTGAGTTCGGGCAGCGGCAGCCCGGAATGCTTGGTGAGCAGTTCGCCGATCTCGCCGAGTGCGGGGTGGAAGGCGTCGACGACCGCGTAGACCTCGATGCGGTTGCAGGTGGAGACGATCATCGCCTCGGACACGTGCGTGGAGGCCAGCATCTTGTCGGTCAGCTTGGGCCGGTCGGTCTCGGTGATGGCGATCTTCTCCAGCACCGCCACCGGTGCGCTGCGATGTGAGATGCCGACGAGAAGCACGCTCATGGCTGGACCACCGCTCCCTTGCTGGTTGTGTCCGCGGTCTGGATCGTCGTCACCCGGCGGATCGGGGTGGACACCACGTTCGCGTCGGCGGAGCCGACCACGGCCGCGGCGGCGCTCATCGCGTCCTCGGCGGCCGATTCCGCGTTGCGGGCCCGCTCGAACGACAGCAGCTGCATCTCCACCGCGAGATCCACCCGTCGCACCTCGACGGTGGCCGGGGCCTCGAGAGCCAGGGCCGAGAAGCTCAGCACGCACTGCAGACCGGCCTCGACCAGCAGATCGCACACGCCCTGCGCGGCGGCGTCGGGCACGGTGAGCACGGCGATGGTGGGTTCCAGCGTGGCCACGGCGTCGGTCAGCTCGGCCACGTCGCGGACGACGAGTCCGCCGACGGTGGTCCCGATGACCGCGGGATCGTTGTCGAACAGCCCGACCATGGCGAAACCGCGGCGGCGGAAACCGCCGTAGCCGACCAGCGCGCGGCCCAGATGACCGGCTCCGACCAGCACCACCCGGTGTCCCTCGGAGAGACCGAGCACATCCTCGATGCGGTCGCGCAGCTTGATCACGTCGTAACCGACACCACGCACGCCGTTGGGTCCGAGGAAGGAGAGATCCTTGCGCAACTTGGCCGAACCGACACCCGCCGCGACAGCCAGTTCCTCACTCGATACGATGGCTACAGCGTCGTCGGCGAGTACGGCGAGCACCCGGAGGTACGTGGCCAGCCGGGCCACCGTGGCCTGCGGGATGTCCTTCTGCAGAGCCTTGGAGACGCCAGTCGGCGGCGTCTCTTGCTGCTCTGTCACGTCGCTTGCGCTCCTCGTCCGGCCGGGGGTGAGTGTCCGGGTTCTTTTGTCGACCCGACGCCGGGAGACCGTCGCGGTCCTTGCAGGCGAGGTCGAGTCAGGTTCAGGGGGTCGCTTCCGCTGCCCGAGAAGGCGGGTCGCGTGCCACCACCGTAACCGCTTGTGAAGCCCTGCACAAAGTCGGTGAATTCAGTCACTTTGCGGCGGGCTCCGGCCCCGGGTTCATTCAACCCTCATCAGCGCGAACCCGCTACGCAACACACCGGACGGGACAGACGGAGGGGGACCCCGGCGGAAAGCCCGGAAAATCCCCTATAACGCCCGGTTTCGCGAGGTAGATCCGGTTATTTCGCGAGGTCGGCGCGCAGCCGCGGCTCGTCCACGTCGAAATAGCTGTGCTCCCGGCCGTCCAGCAGCACCACCGGCAGCCGGTCCCCGTATTCGGCGCGCAGGCCCGGATCGGTGGCGGCGGCCGCGTCCACGTCCACCGTGGTCACCTCGACGCCGAACTCGGCGCAGATCGGGCGCAATTGTTCGAGTGCGGTGTGGCACAGCCCGCACCCGTCCCGGGTCAACAGCGTCACAGCATGTGGCGAATCGCTCATGGCCACCATCTAACAACTTCCCGATATGTCGTTCACCGTCTACGTTGCGGCCACTCCCGGGCGTTACTGTTGAGTTGTTCGCGCTAACAGGCGGAGGTACTGGTGCCGGAACGTTCGAAAGAGCAGGGAACGGGCTTCATCGCGGGACGATTCGGTGAATTCCCGGCGCGCTGGGGTCAGGGACTGGCTGACCTGCAGGATCAGTTCACCCGCATCACCCGCAGCCCCTTCGGTCCTACCGAGGAAGAGGTCCGCGCCAACCTGGCCGGCGAGGCCAGCGCCGACGCCGCGATCGCCCTCCACGACGCCGAGCTGGCGCTGCGCGACCTCGGCGACACGCCGACGCCCACGATCGCCCGCGACCTCACCGCCGCGGCCTTCTTCGACGTCGACAACACGATGGTGCAGGGCGCGTCGATCGTGCACTTCGCGCGCGGGCTGGCCTCGCGCAAGTACTTCAAGACCTCCGACCTGGTCGACATGGCCTGGAAGCAGGTCAAGTTCCGGGTCACCGGCAAGGAGAGCCACTCGGACATGGCGTCGGGCAAGGAGAAGGCGCTGTCCTTCATCGCGGGCCGCCCGACCGCCGAACTCGCCGCGCTCGGCGAGGAGATCTACGACGAGATCATCGCCGACAAGATCTGGCCCGGCACCCGGGCGCTGGCCCAGATGCACCTGGACGCGGGCCAGCAGGTCTGGCTGGTCACCGCCACACCGGTGGAACTCGCGCAGGTGATCGCCAAGCGGCTCGGTCTGACCGGGGCGCTGGGCACGGTCGCCGAGAGCGAGGACGGCGTGTTCACCGGCCGCCTGGTCGGCGACATCCTGCACGGACTCGGCAAGGCGCACGCGGTGCGCACCCTCGCCATTCGTGAGGGCCTGAACCTGAAGCGCTGCACGGCGTACTCCGACAGCCACAACGACGTGCCGATGCTCTCGCTGGTCGGCACCGCGGTGGCCATCAACCCGGACGCGGATCTGCGCGAGGTCGCCAAGAATCGCGGCTGGGAAGTGCGGGACTTCCGCACCGGGCGCAAAGCCGCGAAAGTCGGTGTGCCCACGGCCCTCGCGCTCGGCGCGGCGGGCGGCGCGGCCGCGGCCGTGCTGTCCCGGAAACGCGAAGCCAAGGCCAGCTAGCACGAAAAGCGACCGGCCCGCTCCCATTCGGGGCGGGCCGGTCGCTGGTCGGTACCAATTATCTAGCCGGTGAACGGATTCCGGCGCTTGATCAGATTCTTGTACAGCGAGCCCTGAATGGTTTCGCGGACCTGATCGGTGATTTCGAACATCGTCATCGGATCATCGGCGTCCGCGGGCTCGTATCCGGCAGTGGAAATCGGCTCGCCGAATTGGATGTACCACTTCGACGGGAACGGAATCGCGCCGAGCGGACCCAGATGCGGAAACAGCGGCGTCACAGGGAAATACGGAATACCGAGCAGCCGCGCCAAAGGCTTGATATCGGCCAGCTTCGGATAGATCTCCTCCGAACCCACGATCGAGCACGGAATGATCGGCACCCCGGTGCGCACCGCCGCCGACACGAAACCGCCACGGCCGAAACGCTGCAACTTGTACCGGTCCGAATACGGCTTTCCGATGCCCTTGTAACCCTCGGGGAAAACACCGGCGACTTCGCCCGCACGCAACAGCCTTTCGGCGTCCGCGGGGCAGGCCAGGGTGTGCCCGGCCTTGCGGGCCAGTCCGCCCAGCAGCGGCGTCTCGAAGATCAGGTCGGCGGCCAGCAGGCGCAGCGCGCGCTGCTTGGGATGCCGGTCGTGCACAGCCAGCTGCAGCATCAGCCCGTCCAGCGGCACCGTGCCCGCGTGGTTGGCCACGATCAGCGCGCCGCCCACCTCGGGAATGTTCTCGATACCCGACACCTCGACCCGGAACCACAGGTCCGACAGCGGCCGCAGCATCGGCAGGATCACCGATTCCAGCAGGTGCTCGTCCAGGCCGAACTCGTCGACCTGGTAGTCGCCGGTGAGGCGGCGGCGGGCGAAGTCGGCCGTGTAGCGGACCCCGTCGGCCACGGTTCCCCGGATCATCTCCCCCAGCGACTTGGGCTGACGCGCTTCGACTTCGGCGAGCCGATCGGTCAGCGAGGTCACCGGGGTGAGCGCCGGTTCCCCCGCCGGCCACACCCGTGACGGGCGATTGTGCCGCGCCTCGAAATCCACGTCGTGAAGTCGAATCACCTTCGCTACATCACTCATTGGTGTGCTCCCGTCCCGGCCCCGAGCAGGCCGAGAAGTTTGTTTTCTGCGGCGTCGATCCACGCGGGATCGATCACGGGCCGCAACGCTGCGCCCCCTATGAAGTCGTCGAAGGCCTGCACCGTGGTCCAGCGCGGGCCGAAGCCCAGTTCGGTCCGCATCCGGGTGGTGTCCAGGCCACAACCGAAATGGAAATAGTCGATCTGCTCGGCGGTGAACTCCCGCATCACCGGGCCCATCACGGTGCGCCCGACACTGCGGAACACCGAGTACGGGACAGGCAGTTCGACCCGCCCGGCCCGCCGGATCGCCTGCGACAGCGCCATCGCGCCGTCCCCAGCCACATTGTAGGTGCCGCCGGGGGCCGTCATGGCCCCGTGCACCAGGGCGGCGATGCCGTCCTCCTCGTGCAGCAGCTGCATACGCGGATCCCGGCCCAGAATGGTCGGCGTGATCGGCGAGCGGAAGTACTGCACGCCCCGCTTGGCCAGCTGCGGGCCCACGATCGGCGGGAACCGCAGGATGGCCGCCGAGATGTCGGGACGCCGCCGGGCCAGCCCGCGCACGAAGCCCTCCACCTCGATCATGTCCCGCGCGAACCAGCCGCGCGGCGGGGTGCGGGCGCTCATCTCCTCGGTGAACTTCACCGGGTCCTTTGCGCTGCACCCGTAGACGGCGGAGGAGGAACGCACCACCACTCGCCGCACGCTGGAAGCCTTGCGACACACCGCGAACAGCTGCATGGCGCCCAGGACGTTCATGTCCTTCATGGCGGCCCGGCCGCCCCCGGAGGGCGGGCGCGACAACGCGGCGGGATGCACCACCGTATCGACCTGATTTCCGTCGATAACCTTGCGGATCAACGGATTACGAATATCGGCGCGCACGAATTCGGCGCGGCCCATACGGCGCAGCAGCTCACGGCTGGGCTGTTTGGCGTCCACGGCGATGATGCGTTCGACGGCCGGGTCGGCCGCCAACCGGGCCACCACATTGCCGCCGAAGAACCGGCTCGCACCGGTCACCATCACCACCTTGGGCGGTTGCCCGTCCCGAGTCCCTGCCACTCCGGATCCCACCTGGCCCCCATGCCTTGAATTGTCATCGGGCGTTTTTCCCGCTCCCAGGGTAACCGGCGAGTAGGGGGCATTCGAAGAGTATTAACCAGGATCTAACGATGAGTTCGATCACCCGTGAAGAACGAAAGCCCGCCACCGACGGTGACGGGCTTCCAGCTACGACGCAGCGGCTTACTTGCCGAGTTTTCTGCGCTGCACGCGCGTGCGGCGAAGCAGCTTGCGGTGCTTCTTCTTCGACATGCGCTTGCGGCGCTTCTTGATCACAGAACCCATAGGGTTGTTCCTCGCGTTCTCTCGGGTCATCCCCGCTTCCGCGGGGTGCACACTGTCTGACCCTGCACAGTCCCTACCCGATACGGGCCGAGATGGACCCGGCGGCACCACCGGCACGTACAGGATGCCGGTTCATGCTACCGGGCCACTCTCGGGCGAACGAAACGGGTGGGGCCGATCGGTTATCGGGCCGTACTACCCCGCATCGAAGTAGGACGTCTCCAGATAGTCGTGCACCGCCTTGGCGTGCACCCGGAAGGAACGCCCCACCCGCACCGCGGGCAGCTCTCCCGAATGCACCAACCGGTACACCGTCATTTTGGAAACCCGCATCAGATTCGCGACCTCGGCAACGGTGAGGAACTGCGTTCCCCCTCCGATGACGGATCCCGCAGTGATTGGGCTGTTTCCGGACCTCGCTTGGCTGTTTCCAGACATCATTGCGCCACTGACCTCCGGCACGTCCGCGCCGCCGGCTTCCCCACCGGCGGAACAGACACGCACGTGCTCCTTGAAGCTTAGCGGGACCAGTGGGATTGCTGCGACGGGTGTGAGAAATCAGCCTTTGCTGTGGCGAGTCGGCCTACGGCAGCAAACTAGCAACCGAGCAGTATTGGAAAGTGGGGAGCACACTCACCCACTGTCAACGTTAGTCCGCGATCGCGCCGAGTTCGGCGGAACGCCGTTTTGCCGCGTGCAACGCATCGTGGAAAGCCGATCGCACCGCACCCCGCTCCAACTCCCGCAGGCCCGCCGCGGTGGTCCCCGCCGGCGAGGTGACGGCCGCGCGCAATTCCACGGCAGACTGACCCGACTCCTCCAGCAGCGCGGCCGAACCGAGCATCGTCTGCGTGACCAACTGGGTGGCCACGTCGCGGGTCAGGCCCAGGCCCACCGCGCCGTCGATCATCGCCTCGACGATCAGGAAGAAGTACGCCGGACCCGAACCGGACACCGCGGTGACGGCGTCCATCTGCGCCTCGGAGACGGTCACCGCCTTGCCCACCGACTCCAGCATCTCGGTGACCAGGCCCAGCTGTTCCTTGCGGGCGTAGCGGCCGGGGGCGATGGCGCTCATGCCCTGGCCGACCAGCATCGGGGTGTTCGACATGACCCGCACGACCGGGAAGCCGGCGGGCAGCTTGGATTCCATGCGCGCGGTCGTCACCCCGGCCGCCAGCGACACCAGCACCTGATCGTGGTCAGCCGCGCCGAGCTCGGCCTTGCCCAGCTCGGTCAGGACCGCGTCCACATCGTTGGGCTTCACCGCGATCACGATGAGATCGGCCGACTTGCCGGCATCGGCGATGTCGTCGGTGGCACGGATCCCGAACCGGTCCGCCAGCGCCTCGGCGCGCGCCGGCACCGGCTCGACCACCACCAGATCCTTGTTCGCCCGCCCGGACTCGAGCAGGCCCGCGATCAGCGCCTCCCCGATCCGACCCCCACCGATTACCGCAATCCTCGTCATAGCATTCAAGGCTATCCCGCCTCCCCGAGCCTTCAGCGCGCGGCTGAGAGCCGTTGGCGCCGGCGTCAGCGTGCTTGGGGGATCAAGGCCAGCTGGCGGCTCTGGGCCACGATCGCGCCCGTGGAGTCGATGACGAGCTGGTCCTCGTCGAACATGCGATTGCCGACCTCGCGGGCGTGCGCGATGACACGCAGCCAGCCCGGGGCCGGGCGGCGGCGCAGGTAGGTGGTGAGCTGGACCGTGGGGGCCCAGCCGAAGTGGCCGAGGTTCATCGGGACCGGCGGGCTCATGTCGGCGGACATGAGCGCGAAGAAGGCGGACACGTCCGGATCCTGCTCGTCACCCGCGAAGGGGCGGATCCACAGGCGCAGGCGGGGTTCGGACTTCTCGCCGGCGAGGAAGCGGGCCCAGGCCGGATCGAGGGCGACCGAGGAGCCCCGGGCCACGTGCACGATCTTGCCCATGGGGTTGCGGTCGTCGTAGAAGAGCGCGTCGGCGGGCGGTTCCGCGGGCATGTCGCCGACGTGGTCGGCGGCGTACTGCGGATCCCCGTCGTCAAGGTGGCTGAACGTGAGAGCGGTGTGCACCAGGGTGCGGCCGTCCTGGATCAGGCTCGCGTCGACGAGGGCGATCTGGCGGCCCAGCTTGCGGGTCCGGACCTCGTACTCGACCGCGCCGGGGACGGGCGCGCCGAGGAAGTCGGTGCTGGCCGAGATGGGGAACATGGCGGCCTGTTCGGGGGCCGTGCGGCGCAGCCATTCGGTGGCCGCGGCGGCGCTGCCCGCGACCATGGTGCCGCCGTGCAGTTTGTCGCCGATGGTCCAGGTGGACTCGATGGATCCCGCGAAGCGGCCGGCGCCGGGGGTGGTCGCGTCGAGCTCGGTCAGCGTGCAGACGCGACTGAACGGCGCGTCGGCCAATTCGCTCGTCGACGCCGGGTCGACGGTCAGCTCCGTTGTCATCCGCTGTCCTTCCACTGGGTTTTGTACAGCGTAAATGGACCCGGTGAAAATTCCGGACGGGTCGTGGGATGAATCACCCCGGCAACCGCGCCGAATGACAACTCAGCCGCGATGCGCGGCCGTCGGCTCCGGCGTCGGGGCGGGCGAGAATCCGTTCAGATGCTCGCGCGCGAACGACAGCGCCCGATCCAGCATGGCCGCCCGATCCATCGTGGTGCGAGCCATCTGGGTGTTCACCTCGATCACCGCCTGACCGTCGAAACCGTTGCGCATCAACATGTCACAGAGTTCGGCCACCGGCTGGGTGCCCTCCCCCGGGATCAGATGCTCGTCGGTGGCGGCGCCGCGGCCGTCGGCGAGGTGCAGATGGGTCAGACCCGAGCCCATGCGCTGCGCCAGCACCAGCGGATCCACACCCGCGGTCGCGGTGTGCGAGGTGTCCAGGGTGTAGTGGCGGTAGCCGGTCTCGGTCGGGTCGTAGGAGGGGCTGAAGGTGGTGATCGACGGCCCGGGCCCGCCCCGGCGGCGCAGCCGGTCGATCGAGCTGCCGCGCAGCAGGGTGTCGGCGCGCATCGGGAACATGTTCTCCACCGCGACCGCCACCGGCGACGAATTCTCCAGTTCCGCAACCTGTTTCGCGAAGCCCTCGGCGTAGCGGCGCTGCCAGCGGAAGGGCGGGTGCACCACCACGGTGGCCGCGCCCAGCGCCTCGGCGGTGTGCACGCTGCGGGTCAGTTTCGCGATCGGGTCCGACCCCCAGACCCGTTGCGAGATCAGCAGACACGGGGCGTGCACGGCCAGCACCGGCACGTCGTATTTGTGCGCGAAATGCTGCACGGTGGAAATGGACTGGCTGGCCGGTTCCGCCCAGACCATGAGCTCGACACCGTCGTAACCGAGTTCGGCCGCGTACCGGAACGCCGCCTCGGTGTTCTCCGGATACACCGACGCCGTCGACAACCCGACCCGGACTTCCCCGCGCCCCGCCCGGCCCTCGGTGCTCGCCCCCTGCGCTTGCACGATATTCCCCACTGCCGCTCCCTGCTCAGTTCGTACTGAGTAGAAAGGCTAGCGGTCCGAGCGTCACGAAGACGCCTACGACGACGGCAATCACAGTGCTGAAAATGTCATCGGTGCGGCGCAGCACGCGGACCAACGCGACCAGGCCGAGGATCACGACCATGGCCAGGGCCAGGGCAACCCACGGGAGCACTTCCCACATGCGTTCGAAGCCCTTGAACAGCAACATGCCCGCGACCGCGGCGCCCACGCTCTGACCCGCGATCACCAGCCACTGCCGGCGGTTCTCGTCCTCGTCCGACCGGCCCGCCGACCGCGCGCCCGCGGCCCGCGACCGCGCGGGCTGAGCGGGCGTGCCGCGACCGGCCTTGCGGGTGAGGGCGCCCGCCTTCCGGGTGAGCGCGGAGAACCGCGCGCCCATCGACGACGCGGGCTCGTCGTCGTAGTCGTCGTAGTCGTCCTCATCGAGCGGCTCGTAGAAGTCGGTGAGGTGGTCGTCGGGTTCCGGCTCCGGCGCGACCGCCCCGCGGCCCCGGGAACCGAAGCCGCGGCGTTTGCCCGCGTTGCCCGCGTTGCGCGCATTCCGCTCGGCGCGCTCGTCCTCACGCTGCTGGGCGTCGCGCAGCAGATCTCCGGCGACCGACTGACCCGACAGCAGTTGCTGATCGTCGTCGGCGAGCGAGGACCACGCGGCGGTCGGCACCGCGGCCTGATCACCACGGTCCGGTTCGGCGTCGGGTCCCGGCCGTCTTCGCGCCGACCACTCCGGCAGCCCGGTGGCCGCGCCGTGATCGACACCGCCGCGGCGATCCCCGAACGGCGGGGCGGGCTGCGGTTCGGGAGCCGGCTGCCGCTGCGACTGGGCCTCGGCGTGCCGGCGGGCCGAGCGCGACATCGGCGGGGCGGCCGCGGCCTGCGGCGGTTCGAAGGCGGGACGGTCCTGATGCGGAGCGCGCGGCAGCGGCTCGGGCCCCGGCGTCGGCGACCACGCGGGGGCGGCCGGGTTGAACTGGGTGTGGTCCTCGAAGGGTGGGCGGGCCACCGCCGGGTTGAACTGGGTGCGCGAATCGCGCTCGGCGCGGGCGGCGATGTCGCGCATGGCGTCCGAGGCGGCGTCGCGGGTCGCGCCGTTGTCGCCCAGGACACCGCTGTCGGCCCGGGAGCCGCTGTCGCCGCGGAAGGGGCGCACCTCGTCGGTGGTGTCGTCCTCGGGGTCGTAGCGGCGGCGGCGACCGCCCTCACGGGGCGCGGGCGCGGCGGGCGGTTCGGCGCCCAGGCCGTCGAGCGCGAAGTCGGAGTCCAGCGGATCGGGCTTGCGGCGGCGGCCGGAGCGGGGCTCGACGGGGGCCGGGGCCGGGGTCTCGGTAGGGGGCCAGTCCAGACCGGCGGACCAGCTCTGGCCGGACGGCTCGGGTAGGGACGGCGGCTGCGGGGCGGGGGCCAGCGGATCGTAATACGAGATGGGCCCGGAGAGCGGCGAATAGGCGGGTTCGGGCTCTGCTACCGAATAGGACGAATAGTCCGGTTGGGGCGGGGCCGCGGGAGTGGAGAAGTCGGAGTAATCCGAATAGTTCGAGGAATCAGCGTAATTCGAGAAGTTCGAATAGTTGGAATAGTCCGATTCCGTGGCGGCGGGCTCGGGCTCGGCGGCGGCTTCCTCGTCCGGCGCGGCGTGGGAGGACGATCCGGGCACGATCGGAATGTCACCGGTCAATTCGGCGACGGAAATGCCCCGGCCGCTTCGGCGTCTGCGACCCCCACCGCTCGCGGAGCCTCCGCTTTGCTGCCCGTTCCGCGCCAGTAGCTCGGCGACGGACAGCTGACTTGAATCCTCGGTCATCGAGACACCGTTTCGATCGGGCCCGTCAGGCCGCTGTCGGGGCCGCCGGCTATCGGTTCGCTATCAAGGTCGGTATCCAATTTGCGCAAGATCAATCCCTCTCGCAGCGCCCAGGGACAGATGTCGAGCGTGTCCAGGGACAGTGCCCGCATACTCGCCTCCGCGACCAGCGCACCGGCCACGAGCTGTTGTGACCGATCAGAACTTACGCCTTCCAATTCTGCCCGGTCGGCGGCTGTCATTCTCGATATGAACGCAATCAGCTGCCGCAGGCCGGAACTGGTCAGGGTACGCCGCACTCGGGGTCCCGCAACAGAGGGGGCGGCACCGGTCAGCCGGGCCAGCGAGCGGAAGGTCTTGGAGGTGCCGACGGCCAGATCCGGGCGGCCCACCTCGAGCAGTTGCTTGCTGGGCAGCACCAGCTCGGCGTCGAGCCAGTCCCGCAGTACCGCGACCCGGCGCTTGCCGGGCGGATCGTGGCGCAGCCAGTCCCGGGTGAGGCGACCGGCGCCCAATTGCAGCGACAGGGCCATGTCCGGGTCCTCGTCCGCACCATTGCTCATCTCGAGCGAGCCGCCGCCGATATCCAGGTTGAGGATCCGCCCGGGGCTCCAGCCGTACCAGCGGCGCACCGCGAGAAAGGTGTGTCGAGCCTCATCGACACCGGAGAGCACCTGCAGTTTGACGCCGGTCTCGGCGCGGACCCGGGCCAGCACCTCATCGGAGTTGGTGGCCTCGCGGACCGCGGAGGTGGCGAAGGCCATCAGCTCCACACAGCCGGAAGTCTTTGCGATACTTGCGAATTCGGCTACGGTAGCGGTCAGCTTGGCGGCCCCCGCGGGCGTGATCCGCCCGTGGTCGTCCATGCTCTCCGACAGTCGCAGGGCCGACTTCGTCGAACTCATCGGCATCGGGTGTCCACCACGATGCGCGTCCACCACGAGCAGGTGGACGGTATTGCTTCCCACATCGAGTACACCGAGCCGCACATGAACACGGTACTGGGTGCGTCAGGACTTCTGGCCAGGCGACTGAGCTGTTAGCGTTCCGCACTGTGACGACAGGGGCATCGGCGAGCGGACCGACCGGGCTGCGACCAGCGGCGAAGATCGACCCGACGCCCGAAGTAGAACTCGACTTCCCGCGCGAGTGGATCGAATTCGTCGATCCAGCAAATGACGAGCATTTGATCGCGGCGGATCTGACCTGGCTGCTTTCGCGCTGGACCTGCGTTTTCGGCACACCGGCATGTCAGGGCATCATCGACGGCCGCGAGAACGACGGCTGCTGCTCGCACGGCGCGTTCCTCTCCGACGAAGAGGACGGCAAGAAGCTGCACAAGGCTGTGAAAATGCTCACACCCGAGGATTGGCAGCTCATGGGCGAGGCGACCGACGACCAGGGCCGCGTCCGCAAGAAGCTGTACCTCGAAGAGGACGACCTCGACGACGAACCCGCGCTGCGCACCCGGCGCGTCGACGGCGCCTGCATCTTCCTCAACCGGCCCGGTTTCAGCGAGGGCATCGGCTGCGCGCTGCACACCATGGCGCTGCGCAAGGGCCTGGAACCGCTCACCGTGAAGCCGGAGGTGTGCTGGCAGCTGCCGATCCGCCGGACCCAGGAGTGGGTGGAGCGGCCCGACGGCGTGGAGATCCTGCGCACCGCGATCGGCGAGTACGACCGCCGTGGCTGGGGTCCGGGCGGACTGGACCTGAACTGGTACTGCACCGGTTCCCCGGATGCGCACGTCGGCACCCGGCCGGTATGGGAGGCTTACGCGCCGGAGCTGATCGAGCTGATCGGCAAGCCCGCGTACGACGAACTGGCCGCGCACTGCCGTCGGCGGCAGGGCCTCGGCATCGTCGCGGTACACCCGGCGACGGCCATCGCGGAGGAGAAGGCGGCGGCCGCCGCGGGCAAGCCGGTGACCAGCGCGAACGCGCCGAAGAAGGCTCGGTCCGCGAAGAAGTAGCGGCATACTTGCCAGTAACTTTCTGAAAACACCGTATTTCACATAGCTGCTCGCTTACTGTGCCTCGGACCCCTACCTACCTCGGGGGTCGCAGCACAGGAGTACGCATAGTGAGCACAATCCCCTTGGGCGGCCGTCACATCGGCGCCGGACTGGCCGCTCTGGCCATCGCGACCGGCGCCGTCTCGGTCCTGGTCACGCACGAGGCCCCCGAAGCCCACGCGACCGTCGACTCGATCACCATCTCGGGTTCGAACTGGACCGTCGGCCAGACCTACACCCTCAGCGCCGACCTCTCCGGCGCATCCTTCGGGCTCCTCGTCTACTGGGAAGACAACGGCCATCCCATCACCAGCCCGGCCTCCAAGGTGCCGTGGCCGCCGTACCACTCGAGCACCGACTGGACCCCGACCACGCCGGGCCAGCACAACATCACCCTGAAGCAGGGCAGCTCGACCAAGTCTCTGGTCGTGAACGTGAGCAGCGGCGTCACCACCACGACGGCCCCGCCGACCACCACGACCACCGTGCCGCCGACGACCACCACCACGGTCCCGCCGACCACCACGACCACGGTGCCGCCGGTCACCACCACCGAACCGCCGACCACCACGACGGTGCCGCCGGTCACCACCACGGAACCGCCGACCACCACCACGGTGCCGCCGGTCACCACCACGGAACCGCCCACCACCACCACGGTGCCGCCGGTCACCACCACGGAACCGCCCACCACCACCACGGTGCCTCCGGTCACCACCACGGAACCGCCCACCACCACGACGGTGCCGCCGGTCACCACCACGGAACCGCCCACCACCACGACGGTTCCTCCGACGACGACGGTGCCGCCGACCACGACGACCGAACCGCCGACGACCACGACCACGGTGCCTCCGACCACCACCACGGTCCCGCCGACGACCACGACCGACCCGACGACGACCACCACGGTCCCGCCGACCACCACGACGACGCCGCCGACCACGACCACCCCCGCGCCCAGCGGTGGCGGCACCGGTAGCGCCAACGGCCTGCCCTTCGGTCTCTGATCGTTCTCCGAGTTCTTTCTCTCCGAATTCCTTTGGTACACACAGGAGTACGCATGCGCACGACCACCGTTCGCCGTCTCGGCGCCGGGCTGGCGGGCCTCGCCATCGTCACCGGCGGGTCCCTGGCCCTGGCCACCCATCAGGCCCCCGAGGCCCACGCCACGGTCGACTCGATCACCATCTCGGGTTCGAACTGGACCGTCGGACAGACCTACACCCTCAGCGCCGACCTCTCCGGCGCATCCTTCGGGCTCCTCGTCTACTGGGAAGACAACGGCAACCCGATCACCAGCCCGGCCTCCAAGGTGCCGTGGCCTCCGTACCACTCGAGCACCGACTGGACGCCGTCCAGCGCGGGCCAGCACGTCATCACCCTGTCCCAGGGCAGCTCGACCAAATCCCTGGTCGTGAACGTGAGCAGCGGAACCACCACCACGACGGCCCCGCCGACCACCACGACCACCGTGCCGCCGACGACCACCACCACGGTCCCGCCGACCACCACGACCACGGTGCCGCCGACCACGACCACTACGGTCCCGCCGACCACCACGACCGACCCGACGACGACCACCACGGTCCCGACGACCACGGTGCCGCCGACCACGACCACCCCCGCGCCGAGCGGTGGCGGCACGGGCAGCGCCAACGGCCTGCCCTTCGGTCTCTGACCGATCTTCCCCAGTTCCCTTGGGGCACAGCGCTGGACATCACAGAGGAGTAGTAATGCAGAGCAAGTCTTCGGGCCGGTCGATCAGAGCGGGGATGGCCGGTCTCACCGTCGCGTCCGCCGCCGCGGTCGCGGTCGCCCTGGCCCCAGGGGCGAACGCCACCGTCGACGTGATCACCGTGTCCGACAACGCGCCGACGGTCGGGGGTACCTACACCCTCAGCGCCGATCTCTCCGGTGCGTCGTTCGGCCTGCTGGTGAACTGGAACGACAATGGCGTGAGCCTCACCGACGGCGTCGGCATCATCCCGTGGCCGGCGTACCACTCGAGCGTCACCTGGAAGCCCACCACGCCGGGCCAGCACATCATCACGGCCTCGCAGGGCAGCAGCACGCAGACCCTGATCGTGAACGTGTCGGGCGGCACCACCACCCCGCCGACCACCACGACCCCGCCGACCACCACCGCGCCGCCGACCACGACGGCCCCGACCACCACCAAGCCGTCGACCGGCGGCGGTGGCAGCATCGGCTCCGGGAGTGCGACCGGTAGCGCGGGCAAGCTGGTGGGCGGTCTGCTGAGCGGCCTCTTCGGCAGCAGCTAGCGAATCGCCTGACGCGATCGGGCGTGTCGGGTTCTGCGGAACCCGGCACGCCCGTACTCGTTTGTGGCGTGGGTCTCGACGGTGCGGCGCGCGTCATAGTGTCCGGAAGGTGAACAAACGGTGCAGGTCGGAGACAATCCAATCAGGCTGCACAGAAGTATATTTCGCATAACCGCCGGTCCGATGACCTCGCGTTGTGAATAGTCGGAAGTGCCCACGACATCGATCCGCTATTGCGAATTCACCGGAACGTGTTAGACATCGTGGCCATGATCAAGAAAATCCTCGCCGTCTCCGCCCTGACCGCCGGTGCGGTTATCGCCATTGCCCCGCAGGCGTTCGCCGATAACACCGATCCGACCGCGTACTCCGATCGCACCGCCGATTTCGTCGTGTACAACGACCCGGCCGTGCTGGGCGCGAAGGACGCCGGCAAGCAGATCGTGGTCAGCCCCTACGGCACCAGCCACACCATCGCCTGCCGCGGCAACGGCGCGGACGTCGCGTGGTACGACTGCATGCAGCAGGACAACCCCGGCCTGGGCTGGATCATCCTGGAGAAGCAGGAACTGCCCGGCCTCGGCCCGGCGTGGGTCTACACCATGAAGTCCGACCCCAACGCGTAGTGCACCGGCCGAACGGGTAAGCCCGGAAACTGGTCGGGGAGAAAGACGAAACCCGCCCGCTTCGTGAATTCGAAGCGGGCGGGTTCTGCGTTCGGGGCGGTTCTAGGCTTCCAGCTTGTAGCCCAGGCCGCGAACCGTGACCAGGTGTTCGGGCTTGGCCGGATCGGCTTCGATCTTCGAGCGCAGGCGCTTCACGTGCACATCGAGGGTCTTGGTGTCGCCGACGTAATCGGCGCCCCAGACGCGGTCGATGAGCTGGCCGCGGGTGAGCACGCGCCCGGAATTGCGCAGCAGGTATTCGAGCAGGTCGAATTCCTTGAGCGGCAGCGTCACCGCCTTGCCGTTCACCTGCACGGTGTGGCGGTCCACGTCCATGCGCACCGGGCCGGCCTCGAGCACCGCGGTCTCGCTGCCGTTGTCGGGCTCCTCGCCGGCGCCGCGGCGCAGCACGGCCCGGATGCGGGCGATCAGCTCGCGCGAGGAGTAGGGCTTGGTGACGTAGTCGTCGGCGCCCAGTTCCAGGCCGACCACCTTGTCGATCTCGCTGTCGCGCGCGGTCACCATGATGACCGGGACGCTGCCGCGCACTCGCAGCTGCTTGCACACGTCGGTGCCGCTCATGCCGGGGAGCATGAGGTCGAGCAAGACGATGTCCGCGCCCGAGCGGTCGAACTCGGCCAGCGCGGACGGGCCGTCGCCCACCACGGTGACCTCGAACCCCTCCTTGCGCAGCAGGAACGCGAGCGGATCGGCCAGCGACTCCTCGTCCTCGACGATCAGCACACTCGTCATCGGGTTGCCTCCACACCGTTGGTTCTGGCCCGCCCGAGGGGGCGCGTGCCGTTTTCCTTCTTGGCCACCGGAACACCGGTGGCAAGTCTCTTGTCGACCTGCCCGTGGGAATCGGCAGGGTGGGCCGGGATGCGCAGGGTGAACGTCGATCCGGTGCCCAGTTTGCTCCACAGGGTGATCTCACCGTTGTGGTTGGCGGCCACATGCTTGACGATAGCCAGCCCGAGGCCGGTACCGCCGGTGGCACGCGAGCGCGCCTTGTCGGCCCGGAAGAAGCGTTCGAAGACGCGTTCCTGGTCTTCCTTGGAGATGCCGATGCCGCGGTCGGTGACGGCGATATTGATGTAGCCGCCGCGCAGCGCCCGGCTCACCGACACGTGGGAGCCGCGCGGGGAGTACGCGATGGCGTTCTCGACCAGGTTGGACAACGCGGTCACCAGCAGGGTCTGGTCGCCGAGCACCTCGAGGCCGCTGCCCGCGTCGGTGGACACGGTGATGCCCGCGGCCTCGGCGGTGGTGCGGGAGCGTTCGATGGCCTGGGTGACCACGGTGTCGACGTCGACGGCCTCGAGTTCGGGCAGCCGTTCGGCGCCCTGCAGCCGCGACAGCGCGATCAGCTCGGTGACCATCTTGCCCATGCGGCGGGCCTCGCCGTGCAGGCGTTCACCGAAGTGCCGGACCGAGTCGGGATCGTCGGCGGATTCCAGCAACGCCTCGGCCAACAGGCTCATGGCCCCGACGGGGGTCTTGAGTTCGTGGCTCACATTGGCGACGAAGTCGCGGCGGGTGGCCTCCATGCGGGCCTGTTCGGAGTCGTCGTCCGCGAACAGGACCACGAAGTTCGGATTCTCCTGCGAGAGCGGCCGGGCAACTCCTCGGACAGCGAGGCGGGCGCGGCCGGGCATGGGAATCTTGGCGGTCAGCTCGAACTCGACGTCCTGGCCCCCGGCCAGCACCTGCTCGACCGCCGCCCACGCGCGCTCGTCGAGCAGGCGGTCGTGGACCACGCCCAGCTCCTCGGCCCGCGGGTTGACCAGGACCACGTCCCGGTACTGGTCGACGACGGCGATGCCGGATTCGGAGGCGAGCACGATCAGGTCCAGCACCTGGGACATGGTCAGCCCGGTGTCGGTGGCGGCACGCATCCGCTCCTGGCGAGCGTTCACATACGGAATGAGCAGTCCGCCGACGGCCAGTCCTACTACGGCCGCCAGGACTGCCAAAAGCACGGCCTGTGGAACGCTCACACTTTGAATCGTACGGTCGCCGACGCGGGGTCAAACCCCGGGTGCAGGAAGTTTCACGCAGGTCATAGGTCCTTCCACCCTCGTTAGCCCGGTGTTCACGCGATGTTCGGTCAGCGTGTCGTGGCCGGTGAGCGCCCTTGTGGCAACCGCTTTCGCTGCGGCGGTTCAGTCCTCGGGATCGCCGTAGAGGGCGGTGCGCACGGTGTCGCCGTGGCGGTCGGCCCACTCCCCCAGCGCGAAGATCGGAATCAGCAGATCACGACCCGCGGGGGTCAGCGAATACTCAACGCGCGGTGGCGCTTCCGCGTATCGGCGATGTTCCAGCAACCCCATCGCCTGCATCCGCCGCAGGGTCTGGGTGAGCATCTTCTGACTGATGCCGCCGATGGCGCGGCGCAATTCCACGGGGCGCATCGGACCCTCGCGAAGTGTGTAAACGATCACTGTCAGCCATGAATTGCCGAATACGTCTACCGCCAGCCGCGCGGGGCAGTCCGATTCGCGGCCGCCGTATTCGGCGAACCGCACCGGTTCGGTGCTCTCGACCGTCATGCCTCCACCCTGCCACCGCCATTGGGCACCCGGGAGTGCGCTTCGGAATTCCTAGCGTCGTCACCACACGCCACACCAAGGAGATGACATGCGAATCGGAATCATCGGGGCCGGGCAGATGGCCCGCGCTCTCGGCGCCGGCTGGGCCGCGGCCGGGCACGAGATCGTGGTCGGCGCACGGACTTCCACGCGAGCGGCGGAGGCCGCCGCCGCGATCGGGTCCGGCGCCCGCCCCGCCACCGTGTCCGAGGCGGCGAATTTCGGCGACGCCACCCTGCTGGCCGTGCCGGTGGCCGCGTTGACGGATATCCTCACCGACCAGCGTGGGGCCCTCACCGGGCGCGCTCTGATCGACTGCACCAATGCGTTCGCCCCGGACACCGGCGGCTTCGGTCTCTCCGAACCCGCGGTGGCCGAACGCATCTCGGCCGCGGCGCCCGGCGCCAAGGTCGTGAAGGCGTTCAATCTGCTGGCCGCCGAGGTGTGGGCGGGCCCTGATCGCGAGTTCGACGGCCGCCCTGTGACGGTGCCGCTGTGCGGCGATGACGAGGCGGCGATCGCGCTCGTCTCCGGCCTCGCCGAGGACCTGAAGCTGCGCCCGATCCCCGCGGGCGGCCTGTCCCGGGCCCGATATCTGGAGGCCACCGCGGCTTTCGTGGTGGGCCTCTGGTTCACCGGTTATGACGCCCGTGCCCTGTTCCCGCCGCTGGAAGCGGCCTTCGCCGTTCCCGACGAGTCGGAGGGCTAGCGGAGATCCAGAGAGTGAGTGTACAGTCACTCACATGAGCAGACGCGGGATCGCACTCTCGACCTCGGACGTTCGACGGGATGCCGTGCTGGATGCGGCGATCACCGAGTTCGCCAAGACGGGATTCCATGGGACGCCGATCAATACGGTCGCCGCCGCGGCCGGAATCTCACCCGCGTACGTGTTCAAGCTCTTCCCCAGCAAGGTGGAGTTGTTCGTCGCCGCCCTGGACCGCTGTTTCGAACGGGTCGAGGGCGCCCTGGCGACCGGCGCCGCCCGGACCCCGGGCGGCGATCCGGAGCAGGTCCTGTACGAGATGGGCGGGGCCTACGCCGAATTGATCGCCGACAAGAGCCTGCTCATGCTGCAGGTGCACGCCCTCTCGGCGGCCGACGTGCCCGATATCGCCGAGGCCGTGCGCCGCGGCCTGCGGCGGGTCACCGAGTCCGCCGAAACCCGTTCCGGCGCGACCGGCCCCCAGGTGCAGCGGTTCATGGCCTACGGGCAGTTGTGTCACCTGATCACGACCCTCGGCCTGGATGCCGGCGAAGGCGCCTGGGCCGCCACCCTGACCGCGGGCATCCGCCACTTCGACTGACCTCGCACGCCCTCGGACGAGGGCGTTTTCTTCACCCCAAGAGTGATTGACCGATCACACACCTGGAAGGGATCGACCCATGTCGAACATCATCGCCACCGAGGTAGTGCTGCCCGGACGCGTCGAGCCGGAGGGCCTGGCCGTCACCACGCGCGTATTGCCGCAGCCCGGACCCGGCGAGGCGCTGGTCCGTATGGAGGCGACCGGGGTGTCCTTCGCCGAGCAGCAGATGCGGCGCGGCAAATACTATGACCAGCCCGCGTTTCCGTTCGTGCCCGGCTACGACGTCGTCGGCGTGGTGACGGCGGTCGGGGCCGGGGTCGATCCGGCCCTGATCGGCCGCCGGGTCGCGGCGCTGACCAAGATCGGCGGCTGGAGCAGCCATCTCGCGGTGCCCGCGGATGATCTGGTGCCGGTGCCGGATGGCCTGGCGGCGGACGCCGCGGAGACCTTCGTCGTGAACGGCATCACCGCCTGGCAGATGCTGCACGGGAAGGCGAAAGCCCGTGCGGGGCAGACCATCCTGGTGCACGGCGCGAACGGCGGCGTCGGGTCGACGCTCGTGCAGCTGGCGCGCGCGGCGGGCATCCGGGTGATCGGGACCGCGTCGGCGCGCAATGCGGACGCGGTGGCCGAACTCGGCGCTCTGCCGGTGGACTATCGCGGGGATCTGGCCGCCCAGGTGCGGGCGCTCGCGCCGGGCGGGGTGGACGCCGTCTTCGATCATGTCGGCGGCCCCGGCATCGTGGACTCGTTCGCGCTGCTCGCGCCCGGCGGCACCCTCGTCTCCTATGGCAGCGCCGCCACCAAGGACGAGGAGGGCGATTCCCGGCTGCCGGTGCTGAAGCTGTTCGCCCGCCTGCTGTGGTGGAATGCGCTGCCCAACAACCGGAGCGCGTCCTTCTACAACATCTGGGCGGGCCGCCGCCGGCGTTCCCGGTTCCAGGCGCGCCTCGCGACGGACCTGGGCGCGGTCCTAGACCTCGCCGAGCGCGGCGCGCTGCACCCGCAGATCGCGGCCCGAATCCCGTTGCGGGAGGCCGCCCGGGCACTCGCCCTCGCCGAATCCGGCACCGTCACCGGCAAAGTCGTGATCGTCGCCGACCCCGAGTCCTGAGCCGCCTGCCCGCATGCGGCCGGAAAGAAAAAGCCCCGGGCGTGCACGCCGTTGTGCACGCTCGGGGATTCGATCCCGGGTGGGCGGTGTCACCAGCCGGTGTTACCGCGGACCGGGATGTTCACGAAGCTCGGACGGTCCGGGTCGAGCTGCAGGTGCTGCGGCCTGAGACCGGTGTCGATGAGCATCGGGAGGATGGGCAGGCCCTTGGGGAAGTTGCCCGCGAACACGTCCACGCGCAGGCGGTGGCCCGGCTGCAGGACGGCCTGGGTGCCGCCGAGGGCGATGTCGAGGGTGGTGGCCTCGCCGGGCACGGTCTCCTGGCGCTTGTCCAGCGAGGTGAAGGCGCGCGGGTCGGTGTAGTCGCCGTTCGGGGAGCGGCTGCTGCGGTCCTCGTCGACCTGGCGCAGCGAGGCCATGAGCTCGCCGGAGGTCAGCACGGTGGACTGGCCGTCGGGGGCGACGTCGTTGACGGTGACGGTCCAGTAGCCGTCGGCGGCGTCCTGAACGGTGTTGAGGTGCACCGCGATCGGGCCCGAGATGGTGGTGGCCTCGGCGACCGGCGCGCTGGTGAAGGTGAGCGCGTTGGCCTCGGCGACGCGGGAGTCCTTGGAGCAGCCGTCGATCAGGTTGAGGATGCCCGCGGTGGCCTGGGCGGCGTCGTTGGAGCAGACGGTGGACAGGCCGGGCGCGACGGTGAGCCGGTCACCGTCGCCGTTGGCGGCCGCGGTGAGCGAGCCGTCGTGCAGGCTGTTCGCGGTGCCGGAGGGCTGCGCGGAGAAGTACATGCGCCGGTAGTCGGCGGCCTCGGAAGCCGGTGCGGTGGGCCCGAATCCGCCCTGGGTGTTCCAGCCGCCGCCCTGCGTCTTGAGGGTCACCGGACCGTAGGCGTCGATGCCGTTGTCGATGCCCTTGAGCCACTTGTCGAACCAGGCGCGTTGCAGCACGTCCAGGCGCGGCGGGGCGCCGACGCGGTTGACGTCCGCACCGGAGGTGACGTGGTAGGTGTTGCCCATGAGCAGCTGCTTCTGGCCGGGCGGCAGCGGAATCTGGTTGTAGATCTTGGATTCCGAGTAGGTGAACAGGTCGTGCCAGCCGCCGGTGACGAAGGTCGGGATCTGGATGCGGCTGGGGTCGCCGAGCCAGTCCTGGCGGTCCTGGGTGAACCCGTTGAGCATGTCCTTCACGCGCGGGTCGAGACTGTCCATGGTGGTGGAGGTATAGGCCGACATCAGCACGTCGAGGTAGCCGAAGGGATCGTTGACACGATCCTGCAGCCACTTGAAGTCGAAGGTGCCCGCGGCGATGGAGGCCAGGTCCGGCACCCACTTGAGGCCGTTGATGGCGCTCAGCCACAGCGGGATGAAGTTGAAGCCGAAGCCGCCGCCGGGCGCGAGCACGTCGTCGATGAGGTCGCTGCCGGGCACGATCGGGAAGATGGCCTTCAACGCGGGCGGCTGCTTCTCGGCGGCCTGCACCTGGTTGATGGCGCTGTAGGACAGCCCGCTCATGCCGATGCGGCCGTTGGACCAGCGCTGCTTGGACGCCCAGTCGATGGTCTCGACGGTGTCCTGCTGTTCGCGGCCGCGCAGCATGTCCCATTCGCCCTGCGAGAATCCGGTGCCGCGCACGTCCACGACGACCTGCGTGTACCCGGACTTGATGAGCTGGCGGTCGACGGAGAAGTTGCGGAGTTCGCCGTTGCCCGCCGCGTTCAGCAGTTCACCGAAGCCGGTGAGCGGAGTGCCGTCGAGGTGGATGTTGCGGAAGATGTTCAGGAGCGCATCGGACAGGCCCGGAATCGAGAAGGCGCTGTCGGCGACGTTCGACACCAGCTTGGTGTAGGGCGTCATGTTCAGCACGGTCGGCGTCGGGGTGTCGATGGGTCGGCCCGCGGCGTCGGCCGGGTGGTAGACGTTGCCCTTGAGGACGGTGCCGTCACTCATGGTGATCGGGACGTCCCATTCGATGAAGACGTTGGGGTACTGCTGCGGCCCGTCCTCGGCGGCGGTCCAGGCGGCGCCGGCGGCGCCGCCATCGGGTCCGGTCGGGATGATGGCATCGGCGGTGATGCCGGTCAAAGGCAGGAGCAGAGCGGCCGTGGCGGCTAAAACCGTGGCCTGTAGCGCGTGCTTCATCGAACGTGATCTACCTCTCGCAGGTGGTCGAACGCCCAGCAGCATATCTACCAGAAAGTAAGTTGCAAACCCCGGTTACAGGTACTGATTTGAATGCACGAACCCCCGGCAAATTCTTTTGCGCGACACCGGAATACCCTACGGTCACGTAGCGTGATGGGTATCACAGTCGAATCATAAGACAATAATGCCCCGGCCAATCCGATTGGCCGGGGCATTATTTCGAGTGTTTCAGGGTGAGACTATTTCCCGCCCTGGTTCGCGACGGCGGCGGCGCCGGCCGCGGCGGCCTCCGGGTCGAGGTAGACACCGGCGCCGAGCGGGCGCAGGTTCTCGTCGAGCTCGTACTTCAGCGGAATGCCGGTCGGAATGTTCAGCCCGGCGATGTCCTCGTCGGAGATGTTCTCCAGGTGCTTCACCAGCGCGCGCAGCGAATTACCGTGCGCGGCAACCAGAACGGTCTTGCCGGCACGCACATCGGTCGCGATGGTGTCCTCCCAGTACGGGACCATGCGGGCGACGACGTCCTTGAGGCACTCGGTCGCGGGGACCTCGATGCCCGCGTAGCGCGGGTCGCCGTCCTGGCTGTACTCGCTGTCGACCTCGATCGGCGGCGGCGGGGTGTCGTAGCTGCGGCGCCACAGCATGAACTGGTCCTCGCCGTACTGCTCCTTGATCTCCGCCTTGTTCTTGCCCTGCAGGGCGCCGTAGTGGCGCTCGTTCAGACGCCAGTCGCGGACCACCGGAATCCAGTGGCGGTCGCAGGCGTCGAGAGCGTTGTTGGCGGTGCTGATCGCGCGGCGCAGCAGCGACGTGTAGACGATGTCCGGCAGAATCCCGTGCTCGGCGAGCAGCTCGCCGGCGCGCTTGCCTTCCGCGACACCCTTGTCGGTGAGGCGAACATCCACCCAGCCGGTGAACAGGTTGAGGGCATTCCATTCGCTCTCGCCGTGGCGCAGCAAAACGAGGGTGTACGTCATGGGGTCATCCTCCCACGAGCAGCGCCGCGCCCCGCAGGGTGGCCTGATCAGTGAGTTCGGAGGGAACGACCCGCAGTTCCCGCAGGAAGCGCAGGCGGGCGTGGCCGAGCGCCGCCGCGCGCAGCGGCTGCCACAGCGGCTCCCCGGACTGCGCGAAGCCGCCGCCGATGACGACCAGATCGGTGTCGAGCAACGCGGCCGCGGACGCGACCGCCGTCCCGATGGCGGTGCCGGCCCGGGCGAGCGCTTCCATAGCGAGCGGCTCCCCGTCGCGCGCGGCCTGCGCCAGTTCCACCCCGGTCCTGCCCTCCCACCCCTGCCGCCGGGCCCAGCGCACCGCGGACTTGCCGCTGCCGACGGCCTCCACGCAGCCGAATCCGCCGCAGGCACAGGGCTCTTCGTTGCCGGGCACCACGATGTGGCCGACGTGTCCGGCATTGCCGGTGCGGCCCATGACGACCCGGCCGTCACTGATGATCCCGCCGCCGATGCCCGAGGACACGGTCAGGCAGAGCGCGTTGTTCGCGCCGCGCGCCGCGCCGAGCCGGTGTTCGGCCAGCGCCAGGCAGGCCCCGTCGAGGGCGAAGCGAATCTCGGCCTCGGGGAACACTTTCCGCACCGCGTCGACCACGGGGAAGCCGTCGGCCCATTCCGGAATGTTGAGCGGACCGCACACCCCGGCGGCGACGTCCACCGGTCCCGCGGACCCGATCCCGACCGCGGTCACCGTTTCCCCGGCGGCCACGGTGCTCAGTAATTCACGGCAGGCCGCCCACACCCCGGAATCGGGGACAGCGACACGTTGGGGTTTCTCGGGCACACCCGTCGAATCGACCAGCGCGGCCGCGAATTTGGTCGCTCCGATATCCAGCGCAAGCGCCACCATGGCTCCCCCGCCTCTCCGAGACTTCAGCGCACGGCTCAGATTCGTCCGAGTTGGCATTGCGTGCCCGCGGTGGTGAGCCGAACCTATTGTGGACGTCCCCGACAAGTTACCCTGACCGGCACGAAATCAGTTCTCACCCTGGCATACGGGGCAGCGTGTCGGCGTCCTCGATGAGGTGTTCGAAGGCGCGTAGATTCTTCAGCGATTCGCCGCGCGAGACCCGCCATTTCCATTCCTTGCGAATGGATTCGGCGAAGCCGAGTTCGAGCAGGGTGTTGAAGTCGGCGTCGACGGCCTCGAGGATCTGGCCGAACCAGCGGTCCAGTTCGTCGGAGGTGACGCGGTCGTTGGACATGCGCCCGACCAGGTAGATGTCGCCGACCCGGTCGATGGTGTAGGCCACGCCGTAGAGGCGGCGATTGCGGCGCAGCAGGAATTTGTAGACGCCCTCGAAGTTCTCGTCGGGCTTGCGGCAGACGAAGGATTCCATCCGCACGCCGTGCTTGCCGACGCCGACGCCGATGACGGTCTTGAGTTTGCGCTCGCCGGGCAGCACCACCGCGAACAGGTCGGGCGCCTCGCGCGAGTACTCGATCTCGCGGTCGCGGAGCGTGTCGTCGATGAGTTGTGCCGCGGCCCGGGCGGTTTCGTCGTTCAAACCACCGCTGCTGGCATGCGGGCGCGGCGTCCAGTCGCGCTCGACCTCACTCATCTGCGTACCGCTCCCGTCCGCCGCCGCCATGCCAGGTCAGCCTCCCCGCGTGCCGACCTCGGGCTGACAGCCGGCCGTGTCAGTGCTCTTGCGCGATCAGTATGCAGACTACCGCGCACCCGATTGCCCCGAGCCTGCGACAACGCGGCCGAGTAGCTGTCCAGCAGCCCGTCGGCGGTGTGCGCCCAGGAGAAGTTGGCCGCGTGTTCGACGGCCGCCGCGCCCATGAGTTCGAGCCGGACCGGGTCCTCGAGCATGCTGCGCAGCGCGGCCGCCCAGTCCGGTGTCTGGTGGCCGGGAACCAGCAGGCCGGAGACGCCGTCGCGGACAGCGGTGCCGAGCCCGCCCACGTCGGCGGCCAGCACCGGGGTGCCGCTGGCCTGCGCTTCGATGGCGACCAGGCCGAAAGACTCGTTGTAGCTGGGCACCGCGACCAGGTCGGCGGCGCGGTACACCTGCACCAGCCGGTGCGCGGGCTGGGGCGGCAGGAAGGTGACGCGATCCGAGATGCCCAGGGCCGCAGCGAGTTCGATGAGCGCGTTGGGCCGTTCCAGCCCGCTGCCGGAGGGTCCGCCCACGATCACCACGCGCAGCGGCCGCGCGGGCGGCACCGGCTGCGCGGCCTCCTCGGCGAGCAGGTGCGCCGCGGCGCGAACCAGCACGTCCGGGGCCTTGAGTGGCTGGATGCGGCCGATGAAGGCGACGATCCGCTCGTCGGCGCGCAGGCCGAGCTCGGCGCGGGCGGCGAGCTTGTCGCCGGGGTGGTAGCGGCTCAGGTCGGCGCCGGGCAGCACCACGTCGATGTGCTCGGGGTCGGCGCCGTACAGCTCCACGAGCTGGCGGGCCTCTTCGCCGGTGTTGGCGACCAGCCGGTCGGCCTCGGCGACGATCTGCTTCTCGCCGATCTCACGGACCGCGGGCTCGGGGCAGTCGCCCTCGGCCAGGAAGGCGTTCTTGACCGCGGCCAGAGTGTGCGCGGTGTGCACCATCGGCACCCGCCAGCGGTCCCGCGCGAGCCATCCGACCTGGCCGGACAGCCAGTAATGCGAGTGGATCAGGTCGTAGTGGCCGGGCAGGTTGCGCGCCTCGGTGCGCAGCACCTCCGCGGCGAAGGGGCACAGCTGGGTGGGCAGGTCGAACTTGTCGAGCCCCTCGAAGGGCCCGGCGACCACATTGCGGACCAGCACGCCGGGCGCGGCCTCGACGACGGGTTCGTCATTGGAGGAGGTGGCGCGGGTGAAGATCTCCACCTCGGTGCCGCGGCGGGCCAGTTCGAGGGCGGTCTGCAGAACGTAGACGTTCATGCCGCCCGCGTCGCCCGTTCCGGGTTGCGCCAAGGGTGACGTATGCACCGATAGCACGGCAATCCGATCGGGCCGTAGCTCCGGGCGTTGACTCACCACTCCAGTGTGCACGGGGGTTACAACGCCCCATGCACGGGTTACCTTCCCAAGTGACCTGACTCACAAGGATATTCGTCAACGTGAATGCAATACCGCTATCACCGCAGGTCTCGCGCGAAAGCGGCGATTTCGGCGGCGAATCGCTCCGGATCCTCGATGAACAGACCGTGCTGGGCGCCCTCCCAGTACGAGGTCCGCACATCGGGCGCGGAGGCGGCGATGTGGCGGCCGTTCTCGATGGGAACCACCGGGTCAGCGGTGCCGTGCAGCACCAGGACGGGGATGTCGAGGCCGCGCAGGGTGTCGGTGTTGTCGACCGTCCGGTAGAACAGCGCCTTGCGGACCCGGGGCAGGGTGGCGATGCTGCCGCCGAACAGCCGCTGGGCGTCCACGCCCTTGTCCCGGCCGGGGCCGGTATTGGCATTGCCGAAGGCGGCGAAACCGCGCATGGCCTTGCCCGCGCTCTCGTCGAACACGTCGGGGATGGCCTTGGCCATGCCGGGCCCGGTCTCCGCGCCGGGCACGCCGCGGCCGATATTGGCCTGCGAGCCGGTGTAGACGACGCCCGCGAGGGCCGCGGTGCCGTGCGCGGTGAGGTAGTCGGAGGCGACGATGCCGCCGTACGACCAGCCCAGCAGCAGCGCGCCGGAGGTGATGTCCTCGGCCGCGAACACGGCGGCGATATCGGCGGCCCAGTTCTTCGGATCGTCGTAGCCGGTCGCGGGGGCGTCGGAGTAGCCGTGCCCGCGCAGGTCCACCGCGATCACCCGGAACTGCTCCGCGAGCAGGTCGGCCGAGCGTCCCCAGCAGCGCAGATTCCCCGACCAGCCGTGCAGCAGCACCAGCGGCCGCGCCCCTTCCGGACCCGTCACCTGGTAAACGATGGTCGTGCCGTCCGCGCTCACTGCTTCCCGAATCGCCATAGGAGTGAGGCTAACCGGCAGCGCCGCCGGGATCTCGCGCCCGCCGCGGCGCCGGCGGCGGGCGCGGGCCGAGAAGGGGCAGGCCAGGGTTCCTGCCTAAGCTCGGAGGCATGAGCACTCGTACCGCTGTGGTGACCGGAGCCAGTTCGGGTATCGGCGAGGCAACCGCCCGCGAACTCGCCAAGCAGGGGTACCACGTGTACGTGGGCGCACGCCGGGTCGAGCGGCTGGAGAAGCTGGCCGAGGAGATCGGCGGCACCCCGCTGGCCCTGGACGTGACCGACGAGGAGTCGGTACGCGCCTTCACCGAGGCGGTCGAGCGATGCGACGTGCTGGTCAACAATGCCGGTGGCGCGAAGGGACTGGCCCCGGTGCTCGAGGCCGATCTGGACGACTGGCGCTGGATGTGGGAGACCAACGTGCTGGGCACGCTGCGGCTGACCAAGGCGCTGCTGCCCAAGCTGATCGCCTCCGGGGACGGCCTGATCGTCACGATCACCTCGATCGCCGCCTTCCACGCCTATGACAACGGGTCCGGGTACACCTCGGCCAAGCACGCGCAGGCGGTGCTGCACCGGACGCTGCGCGGTGAGCTGCTCGGGCAGCCGGTGCGGCTGACCGAGATCGCGCCGGGCGCGGTGGAGACGGAGTTCTCGCTGGTGCGGTTCGCGGGTGACGCCGAGCGTGCGGCGAGTGTGTATCAGGGCATCGATCCGCTGGTGGCGCAGGACATCGCGGAGGTGGTGGGTTTCGTGGCGTCCCGCCCGCCGCACGTCAATCTGGACACCATCACGGTGACGCCGCGGGATCAGGCCGGGCCGGGGCGTTTCGCGCGTCGTTCCTGACCGCGGCGCGCGGCGCGGCGTAGTTGTGTTGCGCCGCATCGCAGTTCACGGCCCCATGATCTGAATCACGGATTCTTCAAAATCGGAATCCGCGCGCCGCCCGCTGCTAGCGTCCCCCGCAACCGAGGGCGGCTTGGAGCGAAACATGGTGAGATCACGCATCGAGGCGGTCGGGTCGTACCTGCCCGCCACCGAGATATCGACCGCGGAGCTGCTGGCCCAGCTGGCCGTCGACTCCCCCATCGACCTGGAGCGGATCAGCGGCGTGCGGCACCGCCGCCGCTGCGCCGAGGACGAGGACTCCTTCACCGTGGCGATGGCCGCGGCCCGGACCGCCCTCGACAATTCCCGCTACGACGCCGCCGATCTGGATGTCGTCATCTCCTGCTCCATCACGCGTATTCGCGGCGACGAATTCTGCGTGGAACCCTCGTTCGCGCTCATGCTGCGCAACGAACTCGGCGCGACCGGGGCCATCCATTTCGACGTCTCCAATGCCTGCGCGGGCATGATGAGCGGAGTTCTGGTGCTGGACCGGATGATTCGCGCGGGAATGGTGCGGCGCGGCCTGGTGGTCTCCGGCGAGTACATCACCCCGATCTCCGATACCGCGGTGCGCGAGATGTCGGAGAAATACGATCCGCAGTTCGCGTCGCTCACCGTCGGCGACGGCGCGGCCGCGGTGGTGCTGGACGGCGACGGCACCGCCGACGAGGGCATCGACTACGTCGAACTCAATACCAGCGCCGGATTCGCGCAGTTGTGCCTGGGCATGCCCAGCGACCGCAGTTCCGGTATCGCGCTCTACACCGACAACCGGGCCATGCACAACGAGGCCCGCTATCTGCTGTGGACCACCCGGCAGCGGGATTTCCTGGCCGCGCGGGGCAGCGATTTCGCGGCGGAGGGCTACGACCACGTGATCCACCATCAATTCAGCGCGCCCGCGGTGGAATTGGTGTCCAAGATCGCCGAACGCGAATTCGACGCCCCGATACCGCCCGCGCTCATGGTGCTGGACCGGTACGGCAACACCGCGTCCACCTCGCATTTCGTGGTTTTACATGACGCGCTCAAACAACAGCGGATAGCGTCCGGGGCGAAAGTACTGATGGTCCCCGCGGCTTCCGGCGTCGTTGCCGGGTTTCTGTCGGTGACGCTCGGCGACCTGCGGGTGTGATGCGGTATGGGAATCGTGATTTCTTCCATCGTCACCGAAATCGGTGGCGGCAGTTCGATCGAGCAGGCGGCGGCCGCCGCGCGCCGGGCCATCGCGGAGGCGGGCAGCACGCCCGCGCGGATCGACGCGCTGATCAATACCGGCGTCTACCGCGACTCCAACATGGTGGAGCCGGCCATGTCCGCGCTGATCCAGCAGCAGGTGGGCATCGGCCTGGAGTATCGCAGCGGCGATGTGCCCTGCCTGTCCTTCGACCTGATGAACGGGGCCTGCGGCATTCTCAATGCCATCCAGGTCAGCCAGGCGCTGCTGGAGTCACCGACCGTGCACCGGGTGCTGCTGGTGTCCGGTGACGCGCACCCGTCGACATCGCCGCGCCCGCAGCCGGGTTTCCCGATCAAGCCGGTGGGTGCTGCGATGCTGCTGGAGAAGGCCGTGGGCCCTGCCGGATTCGGGGCGCTGCACATCAGCGCCACCGACGGGCGGCCCGGATCGGAGGGATTCGTGCGGCTCCCGGAGATGGGGACGACCGGTCGGTCCTCCATCACGGTGCACCGCCCCGCCGACATCGAAGCGCTCCTGCACCACGCGGTCTCGGCCGCGACCGAAGCCCTCGAGGTGGCCGACGCGCCCCTGGACCGCACGATGCTGATCTGCGGGCGACCCACCCCCGACTTCCCGGCCCGGCTCGCCGAGCGCTTGGGCCTCGCCCCCGGAGCGGTCAGCGCCGACGACACCGACGGCGACGCCCACACCTCGGCCTTGCCCGTCGCGTTCCTGGCGGCCCGCGACACCGGCGGTCTCGACCATGCCGACGTAGCCTTGTTCGTGGCCGCCGGGGCGGGCCCGTCGGCCGCCGCCATCGCGTACCGCCTGCCGAAACCGTAAGTCGCGGTATGCAATTCCTCCGGGAGGGGCCATGAACGAGCTGTGGGTGATCGTGCCCGCCTACAACGAGGAACACGGCATCACCGCCACCCTGGCGGCACTCGCCGGGCAGCGGGACCGGGACTTCACCGTCCTGGTGGTGGACAACAACTCCACCGACGCCACCGTGAAGGTGGTGCGCGACTTCGCCCTCGCGCATCCGGAGCCGCGGATCGAGATCGTCACCGAGGAACGCAAGGGCACCGGCGCGGCCGCCGACACCGGCATGCGCCACGCCATCGCGGCCGGGGCCACCCGCCTGGCCCGCACCGACGCCGACTGCCTGCCCGCCCCCGACTGGACCGCGCGGATCCGGGCCGCCTTCGACTCCGGGCTGCGCCTGGTCAGCGGTCAGCTCATCCCCCGCACCGACGAGGGCGTGAGCCTGCTGGACCGCACCGTCGTCCGGGTCGCCCTCGAGGTGGCCTCGCAGTTCGGGAAACTCCGGCCCGGCAACCAGGATCCGCGCTACCTGGGCCCGTACGTCATGACACCCGGCTGCAATATGGCCATCACGGCCGAACTGTACGAGGCCGCCGGCGGTTTCCCGCGCACCGCCATCGAGGAACTGCACGAGGACCGGGCGCTGGTGAACGCGGTCCGCACGCTCACCACCGACTACGGGCTGCGGCGCGACGTGCGGGTGTACGGGTCCAATCGGCGCGTGAAAGCCTGGGGTGTGCGCAAGACCCTCGCCTGGTACGCCGACCACCGCTACAAACCGGAGCAGGTGGACATCCGGTGACGTCTGGATACCCGTCAGCGGGCGAGGATTTCGTCGCGCTGCTGCGTGAGCAGGTGCTGCGCACCCCCGACGCCCCCGCCCTCGGCATGATCGGCGAACAACCGCTGAGCTTCGCCGAACTCGACGCCCGCATCCGCCTGGTGGTGAAACGCCTGCACAGCAAGGGCTTCGAGCCCGGTGACCGGATGCTGTTCTCCATCCGGCCCTGCGTGGACGCGGTGGTGCTGGTGTTCGGGACCATCGCGGCGGGCGGCAGCATCGTGTTCGTGGACCCCGGCGTCGGGCCCGAATTGTTCGCGCGCCGACTGGAATTGGTGAAACCCGGTTGGGCCGCCACCGAATCACTGCTCTACCTGCTGAGCGGGCCGCTGCAGAAGTACGGCCGCCGGCTCGGCCTCTCGCTACCGGAATTCGGACGGCTACCGGTGCGCCACATCCACAGCGGCCCGCGCCTCCCCGGGACGCCGCGCGGCTCCATCCCGCTCGGCCACCTGATCGGCTCCGAACCCGGCTGGTCCGGCCCCGCCACCGGCGCCACCGTGGACGCGCCGGTCGAGGATCCCGACGCCGAGGCACTCATCGTCTTCACCTCCGGCACCACCGCGGACCCGAAAGCCGTGGTGCACACCCGCGGTTCACTGGGCGCGGGCCTGGCGGCCGTGGCGGGCGCCACCACCCTGATGCCCGGCTCGCACCTGCACACCGAGCAGCTGATGATGGGCTTACCCGCGGTGCTGGAGGGGGCGCGCTGGTCCATGCCGCGCTATCCCCGCTTCAGCACCCACGTCGATCCGCTCGGCTTCGCCCGCACGCTCGGCCCGGCGGGCAGCCCGGACAGCGCCACCCACGCCTTCCTCACCCCCGCCGACCTGGCGGTGATCCTCGACGCCGTCGACGCCGGGCGGCTGACCGCACCGGCCCACCTCGAGGAGATCTCCCTCGGCGGCGCGCCCGTCACCACCGCGCTGCTGCGCCGCGCCCGCGCCGCCCTCCCCGGCACCGAGTTCCTGGCGGTCTACGGCATGACCGAGATCCTGCCGGTGGCAATCACTTCCGGCGCCGACAAACTCGCCTTCGAGGGCGCGGGCGACCCGCTCGGCTTCCCGTGTGACGGCGTGGACGCGCGCATCGCCGACGACGGCGAACTCATCCTCTCCGGCCCCAACCTGTGCCGCGGTTACCTCGGCGAACCCCCGCTGAAGGAGATCGCCACCGGCGACCTGGCCCGCTTCGACGGCGGCACCCTGGTCCTGATGGGCCGCAAGAAGGACATGATGATCCGCGGCAAGACCAATATCTATCCGGGCCTGTACGAACCGGCCATCGTGGGCGTCGAGGGCGTCCGCGAGGCCGTCATGATCGGCATCCCCGACGAGATCGGCGACGAGCGCGTCGTCCTGGCCGTCGTCGCCGACCTGCACGCCACCGACCTCGAGGCCCGCCTCCGCCGCGAATTACCCGCCCTCATCGACGTTTCCGCCCTGCCCGACGACATCGTCCTGGTCGACGAGATCCCCGTGACCGGCCGCACCAGCAAGCCCGACCGCGCCGAACTACGCGCCCGCCTGCAACGCCGCTGACGGATCCGGCCGCCGCGCCAGCACGGCCAGCACCGCGTCCGCGAAAGTCTCCGCCCGCGCCGCGGGCAACGCCGGTTCGGCATGGCAGAACCCGAGGTGCATCTCCGCATGCGCCGTCGTCACCGCGACCGTCATGACGCTCACGCACGAATTCGACGCGGCCACCCGCAACCCCGAAAGCCGCCACGCCCCGGCCCTTTCCGGAAACTCGACCCGCCCCAGATTCGTGACCGACACATTCCACGGCGCACGCCGATCCACCAGTTCCGCCAGCCGCCGCCCGGATTCCAGTGTGCGCGGCGTCCCGAACCGCATCCCGGCCACCGTCGCCAGATGCCGCCCCTGCCGCACGCCACGATCCAACTGCCGCTTCACCGCCCGCGCCGCCTCCCACAGCGAAACACCGCGCCCGAACGGCACGAACCCGACCAGCACCGGCGCGTACACCCCCAGCTCCTCCGCATCCACACGCGGACCGAGCGATTCCCGGAAATCCACCGGTGACCCGACTCCCACGGCACCGCGTCCGCGGGCCGCCCCGGCGCCCCGCGCGCCGATCGCCAGGCCCTCGCGAGGTCCGAACCTCGAGACCCGACGCACTGCTGTCCTCGCGCCCGGCCCGGACGTCGCGCACCGGCCTCCTGAAAGCTCCGCACCCCCCGGCGCCTCGGCAGCCGCAGTCGGGATCTCCCGGGGCGCCTCGCCGTCGATCAACCCGGATTCCCCCGCGCCGATCACATCGGCGACCGCGGCCGCCAGGGCCGCGTGCACGGTCACCCCGGCTCGGCGGCAATCGATGATCAAGGCGGCCAGCGCTTCCCGGCCGAGCACCCGGTGCACGACCCGGGTCCGCCGCTCGGACAACGCCGCCACCGTGCCGGTCAGCCGTCGCGGTCGCCGCACCAGCGCGCCGATCTGGTCGGCCAGGGTGGTGTGCGCCCAGCGCCGGAAGCCGCGCGCGCCACGGGGAATCAGGTCGTCAGCGGCCGGGACCGGAGGCCGCGTGGCTACCGGCCCGGGCAGATCCGCCGCGTAGTCGATCAGCTTGCGCAGCAACGCCAGCAGGGAGCGGCCGTCGGCGATGATGTGGGAGATCGTCAGAACGATGTCGTGGCTTTCGCCGTCGGAATCCGCCCCGGCGACGATGTCGGTGATGCGCGCCAAGCCGTTCGCGATGTCGATGGGTTCGGCGATTTCGGCGTCGACCACGCGCACCCAGTCCCCGGAATCACGGGATTGGATCCGCCGCACCGGAATTCGCGGTGCGGGTAGTGGGCGCAACCATGGATCACTGCCCACATTGTCCGAAATACCCATCCGCAGTAGCGGATATTCCGCGACCAGGATCGCCGCCGCGGATTCCAGCCGCCCGACCGGAATCCGCCCGTCGACGCGAACACGCGCGGTGCAGTTGGCCGGCGACATCCGGTCGATGATCCAGAACCATCGCTCCGAAGGACTCAGGGCGCGCCCGGAATCCGTTGCCGCCGTTCCCTTCCGGCCCGCGACCATGAACGCTCCTCACCACGGCGTTACTCGGCGAGGACCTTAACCCGGCGGTCGCGGGCGCGCGATTCGAGCGGTCAGCGACCGCCGACCGGCTGGGGCGGGAGCGGGGTGGCCGAGATCTGGTTGTGCGGTTCGCCCTGCAGGGCGGACAGGCCCTTCCAGGTCTCCCAGTCGATGGTCCAGTCGTAGATGTCGCCGTCGGCCGCCGACAGCTGGATGCGGGTGCCGGTGACCTCGACCGGGTCGCCGTAGAGCGCGGTCGGGAAGTAGGCCTGGGCATCGGCGGTGCTGAGGTTGATGCAGCCGTTGGTGACGTTCGAATTGCCCTGGGCGGACGCCGATTGCGGATTGGCGTGAATGAACTCGCCATTGTTCGAGATGCGCACGGCCCAGCGTTCCCGCACGTTCGTGTAGAACGGCGGATTCGACATCATGAAGTCCTCGTACTTCTCCGTCACCACGTGAATGCCGGAGCGAGTGACATTGCGGTCCTCGTTGCCCTCGCCGTAGCTGCACGCGAAATCGAAGATGGTCGCGCCGTCCCGCACCACCTGGACGCGGTGGCTGGGCGCGGAGGCCTTCACGATCTGGGCGCGGCCGATGCGGAAGTCGGAGGTGAGATCGGAGTCGCCGTACAGGCCGCCGCCCATGTCCAGGCCGTACAGCTTGGCGCCGAGGTGCACGGTGGTGCCGGGCTGCCAGTACTCGCGGGGCCGCCAGTGCGCGCGCGAGCCGCCGTTGTCGTCCTGCAGCCAGGCCCAGGAGCCCTCGGTGGCCGGGGTGGCGGTGACGGTGAGCGCCTTCTCGACGGCCGCCTTGTTCTCGACGTGCCCCTTGAACTGGAGCATGATCGACGCGGCGATGCCGACCTCCTGCCCGTCGCCGATATTGACGGTGGCGGGAGCGGTCTTCTTGGGGTTGACGGTGCTGAACTTGCCGTCGATCGCGACCGGCTTGTTGTCGGTGCCGATGGCGGTGCCGGACCAGGTGTAGGTGGCGCCGTAGCCGAGCGGCTCGTTCACCGTGAATTTGCTGCGAGTGGCATCGAATGTGCCGGTTACCTGTTTGCCATTGGCATTGGCCAGCGCCAGCTGGTCGATCCGCCCGTTGGTGACGGTGACGGTGACCGGCGTGGTCGGGTTGACCTGCTCGGCGCCGGCGGCCGGTTCCAATTTCACGGTGGCGACGGGTTCGGCAGGTTTGGCCGTGCCGCCGTTCTTGTTCGACGACGAGCAGGCCGCCGCGATGACCGCTGTCGACGCCACCAGTGCGGCACGCATGGCCGACCGGCGGGACAGTCCTCGATTACTCACTTGTTCGACCCTACCCCCGCAAACCGTGTATCCCGGACGCTGTTCTAGTGGTGGACACCACCCGCTACAGGCTCACTCCCACGGTCACGGGTTCGGGTTCCAGCTCGATGCCGAAGCGCTCGGCAACCCCTTCGCGAACCGTGCGGGCGAGGGTCGCCAGATCGGTCGCGGTAGCCGCGCCCCGATTGGTCAGCGCCAGCGTGTGTTTGGTCGACAACCGCGCCGGAGACCCGTCGCCCGGAAAGCCCTTGGCGAAGCCGGCGCGCTCGATGAGCCAGCCCGCCGAGAATTTTACCCCGCCCTCGGCCGGGTAGGTGGGCACGGTGACATCCGCGCCGAGATGTGCGGCGATCGCGGCGCGCACAGCCTCCACCCGCTCATCCGGAATGACAGGGTTGGTGAAAAACGAACCGGCACTCCAGGTGTCGTGATCGGCCGGGTCCAGCACCATGCCCTTGCCCGCCCGCAACCGCAGCACCACCTCGCGCACATCGGCGGCGGGCCGGGACTCGCCCTCGGCCGCGCCCAGCGCGCCGGCCAGTTCCCGGTACCCCAGCGGCGCGCTGGAACCGTCCGCGCGCAGCGCGAATTCGACGGCCAGCACCACCGCGGCGGAACTGTGCTTGAGAATCGAAGTGCGGTACCCGAATCCGAGCTCCCCGGGCGCGACCCAGCGGATCTCCCCGGTGGCCCGGTCCAGCAAACGCACCCGGCGCAGCAAACTCGCCACCTCGACGCCGTAGGCGCCGACATTCTGCACCGGCGTGGCGCCCGCGGAACCCGGGATGCCGGACAGACATTCCAGGCCGCCCAGTCCCGCCGCCACCGTGGCCGCCACCACCGCGTCCCAGTTCGCGCCCGCCTCGGCGAGCACCGAGTCCGCGCCGATCTCCACCCCGTCGGTGGCGATCCGCACCACGACCCCGTCGAAGCCGTCGTCACCGATGAGCAGGTTGGAGCCGCCCGCGACGAGCAGCACCGGAATCCCGGCGGCGTCCACTTCCCGGACCGTGGCCACCAGTGCTTCGGTGGTCTCGCAGTCGGCCACCGTGGCCGGGCCGCCGACCCGCAGGGTCGTCAGTTCCGCCAGCGGGACCCCGGCACGCAGCCGCGCACCGGTCGCCGCCAGCAGGTCCCGCAGGTCGTCGAACGACACCACCCGAGAAGTACGCACAGGCACAGACGGTAGCCTGTCCGACCATGGCGACACCTCTGGCCTTCACTGGGCACTCGACACATCCCATGGCCGCGGTGCGCGCTGCGTTCGCGAACGAGCAGTACTGGAAGGACCGCATCGAGGCGGTCGGCGGCCCCAACGCCCGCATCGAGAGCCTCGCCATCAATGGTGACCAGGTGCGTGTCGACATGGTCCAGACCATCCCGGCCGCGGAACTGCCCGCCCAGATCACCGCGATCAAACCCGACGGCCTGACGATTCCGCGCACCGAGATCTGGCACGGCAACGGCGGCACCGTCGAGGCACACGTGGACGGCGCGCCCGCGACCATCACCGGCAGCCTCACCGTCACCGAGGACGGCGCCGGCTCCACCTTCGTGGTCGACGCGACCATCGACGTGAAGATCCCGTTGTTCGGCAAGAAGATCGAGGCGGCCATCCAGCAGCACCTCACCGAACTGCTGGAGCGCGAGGCCGAGTTCACCGACAATTGGCTGAGTTCTCACTGACCGAGGTCGCCCGGCAGTAACCTGAGCGATCGTGGCCCGCCGACTCGACTATTCCGCGCGGTATTCGCTGCACACCACCCACCAGGTGTACGCGGCGATGACGAACCGTGAGCACTGGGACGCCCGCATCGAGGAACTGCGCAAGCACTCCCCGAACGACATCGTCAGCCTGGAGTCCGGCGACGACGGCATCACGGTCGAACTACGTCACGTGCTGCCCCGCGACACCCTGCCCGAGATGGCGCAGATGGTGGTGCACCGGGACATGGTGATCACCCGACGGGAAACCTACGGGCCGTACGGTCCCGAGGTGACCGGCGCCTACACCGCCGAAATCCCCGGCAGCCCTGGCACTCTCGGCGGCAGCATGCGGCTGTTCCCCACCGAGACCGGCTGCACCCTGCGCACCTCCTCGCGGGCCCAGGTCAATGTTCCGTTCCTCGGGCGCAGGCTCGAACAGCTCATGCTGGTGAATCTGGTGGACCTGTTCCGCGCCGAAGCCGAGGTGACGAAGGTTTGGCTGGATCAGCAGCACCCCGTCGGGTAACCAAACCCATCGGCACGATCACCCGCGGCACCACCGGGATCAACCGGCTGCGCCGCGGGGACCGGTGGATGATGCACGACCCGCTCGTCACCGGAAGATTGCTGGACGCCGCGGATCCACTGGTGGTGGATCTCGGTTACGGGGCCAGCCCGGTCACCACCCTGGAGCTGGCGGCCCGGCTGCGGACCGTGCGGCCCGATCTCCGCGTGGTCGGCCTGGAGATCGATCCCGAACGGGTGGTCCCGGGCCGGGACGGAGTGGTGTTCGCCCGCGGCGGTTTCGAACTCGCGGGTCTGCGGCCGACCCTGGTGCGCGCCTTCAACGTGCTGCGCCAGTATCCGGAATCCGCCGTCCCCGAAGCCTGGTCGACCATCCAGTCCGGTCTGGCCCCCGACGGCCTGCTCCTCGACGGCACCTGCGACGAACTCGGCCGCCGCTGCGCCTGGGTCCTCCTGGACCGCACCCGCCCCCTGTCCCTCACCCTGGCCTGGGACCCCTTCACCGTCGACACGCCCTCCGACATCGCCGAACGCCTCCCCAAGGCCCTCATCCACCGCAATATCCCCGGCGAACCCATCCACACCCTGCTGACCGCCGCCGACCGCGCCTGGTCCGTCGCCGCGCCGCTGGCCCCCTACGGCCCCCGCGTCCGCTGGCGCCACGCCGCGAACCTGCTGCGCGAGCAGGGTTTTCCGCTCCGCGCCTACCGCCGCCGCCTGCGCGACAACATCCTGACGGTGCCGTGGTCCGCCGTCGCGCCCCTGCCCTGAGCGGTCTCGCGAGTTACCCTGTCCCCCTACGGTCCCCACACTCCGGCCCCGACGGGGCGCCAGTGGCCGACCGCAGGCTGCACTGATCCGCGGGCACCCACGCGCGGATCAGTGGAGCTTGTGGAGCAGGTCCCGCACCGTGCCGGAGATCGCGGCCGGAGCGAGCAGCGACCGCGGCGCGAAGGGCTGCCGCCACAGACCGCCGTGGGCGGCGCCCGCCGCGAACAGCGCTTCCGGGTTGGATATTCGCGGCTCGTCGGGCGCGTACAGGTCGGCGACCAGCTTCGCGGCGAGCAGGGTCCGGGCGGTGGCGGGGTCGAAGATCTCGATGCCGAAGCGGGAGGACGCCCGGTACGCGGCCGCGCGCCAGCCGTTCTCGCGGGCGAGACCGCGGGTCCAGGCCGGCGGGGCCACCGTGAACGACACGGGGCACCCCGCCGCGGCGGCCAGCACCGCCCGCCAGCGCGGCAACCGTTGCGCCAGTGCGTAATCCGGTCCGGCCAACGCGGGCAGGTTGTCGAACAGCCCCCACGCGCCGCCCTCGGTGTCGAAGATCGGGCGGGTGTAGTTGAGCCGGTACAGCGAGTGCGGCGCCACCCGGTGCAGCAGATCCTGCGCATTGCCGCGGAAACCGCGCTGCGCCAGGTGATCCCGGGCGGCCGCCACCACCGACGCCGGGACCGCGTAGGTGTCGGTCGGCGAGCCCAGCATGGCCAGCGCCGCGTCGGGGTGATGCCGCAGCACCGCGTCGGCGAGCACATCGGAGGCCACCGCCAGCCGCACCCCGGCAGCGCCGGGCAGCCCGGCGTAGAGCCCGAGCACCGGCCGCGCGTCACTGTGCGCGGTGATCCATTGCGCCAGGGCCGGAAAGCCTCGGGAGATGTCGACGCCGGGTTCGCCGTCCGCGACGGGGTAGCGCATGACTCCCGCGCCGGACTTGGCGGCCGCCCGCAGCCGCTCCCAGCGCACCCGCCCCGGCCGATCGACCGCGAGCACTTCCGCGCCCCAGTTCAGCAGCGGCCGCAGCGGACCGAGTTCCGCGCCCGCCCCGGTCACGGTGACCTGGAAACCGGGTAGCGCCAGCCACTCCGGATGGTCGATGACCCGCTCGATCGCGGCCACGAAATCGGCTTCCAGGATGCCGTGGGTCTGCCATTCGGCCAGGCGCAGCCGCAGCGCGTCCTCGGCCAGCAGCAGTCCGCGCCACGGCACCTCGAGCCGCTTCGCCACCGCGGCCTCACCGGCCACCGCGGCGGTCTCCAGCCCGGCGCCGTCGGCCTCGGCGTCCATGTCGACGGTGTCCAGGGCCGCGACCGTGCGGCCGACGGTGAACCGCAGCATGTGCCGCACCGAGCCCAGTCCGGCCTCGGCCATGCCGATCGAGATCTCGGGCGCGCTGATCGCCAGCGCCGTCATCCCCCGGAAGACGCGGTGGTAGCCGTGCCGCCAGTCGCGGCAGGTCTCCACGGATTGCGCCAGGTCGGCGTCGTAGGGCCGGATCGCGTCGGCGACGACGGCGGCCGAGAACATGTCCGCGATCCGTTCGGGCGGGCCCGGCGGAAACACCAGATCCCACACGCCAGCACCGGTCCCCATACCAGTCACCCTGCCACGAATCGCGCGCCCGCAAAACTCGAAACCCGCACCCCGCGCTCCGCGGAATGCCGTCCGGCGAACGCTAGCGGTGATCTTCCTGCGCGCGAGCCAGCGCGCGATGCAGCCGGGCCGCGGAGGCCGGGTCCAGAGCCGCACTGGCGGAACGGATCTCGGCCCGGGCGCAGCGATGGATGGCGACCGCGTCGGACACCACCTCGTCCAGGGCGACCTGGCCGATCCCGGCCTCGGCCAGATCCATGACGGTGCGCAGCGGCGTCGTCACCAGGAACGCGCCCGCCGATTCCACGTCCTTGCGCGCGAAACTGCGCCGCAGCACCACCAGTCGCGGCGACAACGGGAACCGTCCGACCCGCGCCGACAGGTGCACGAACCGCGGCCGCAACCGGCCCAGCCCGTGCAGTTCGGCGGCGCTGTGGTGGGAGACTGCGGCCGCCCCGTCGAACCAGGCCGACCACATGGCGTACTCGTCGAGCGGCCCGTCGGGCCAGTCGGCCAGCCGCAGCAGCCCCACCCCCGACCGCAGCACGCTGCCGTCGCGTAATCCGTCGCGGATCCGGACCTCACATCCGGTGCGCAGTACCTGCCGGGTGGTGAAATATCCCGCGTGCCGCCCGGCCTGCTCCCGCAACGCGTCCCATCCGTGTTCCGGATCCCCCGGTGCCGCGTTCCCAGCCATGGCACTCAGGATAAGCCGGACCCATGTGTGTTATGTCACAATCCGCGGCTGTGTGCCGACACCTCACAGGATGCACAGAGCTCACACAGAAAGCTCGGGAAGAATCGCCCCCATGAGTTCGGAACCCACCTCGGACGACGCAACCACGCGCGACACCTCCGCCGCGCAGCCGGTCGACCCCACCGTGCGGCCCGGCGACTCCACGGCGCAGCCGGTTGACCTCGATAAACCGGACGCCACGCCCACCGAGGTCCTAGGTGCGAGACAGGACGCGGCCACCGACTGGTGGAACGATCCCGCCCACACCGGCGACTCGGCCACCCCCGATCCCGACGAGCCCACCCGGGTCCTGCACCCCGGCGAGGCCGCCTACGCGGCGGGCGCGACCGGCCATCCCGGCACCGGCTCGACGCCGGCCGCCGACACCGCGAAACTCGCGAACGGCACCGGCCCGACCGCGGTTCTGCCGGGCGGACCCGGTTATCCGGCGGGACCTTCGGGTCCGATCACCCAGTCCGGCGGTATGCGGGTGCCACCGGGCACCCCGCCGCCCCCGGCGAAAGCCGGTGGCGGACAGACCGGTTCGTCCGGTCCGCGGCGCAGCCGCAAGAAGACCCTGCTGATCGTCACCCTGGTGGCCGCGCTGCTGGTCGCGGGCGGACTCGCCGGCGGCGAAGCCTGGGCCCGCCACAAGGTCCAGAAGTGCATCAGCTCGCAGTTCGAGGCCCAGATGGGCTCCAAGATCGACGTCTCGTTCGGCTGGAAACCGCTGCTGCTCACCATGATCGACCACAAGGTCGGCGAGGTCACCGTGCAGAGCGACGATTCCAAGTTCGGCCCGGCCCAGGGCATGGTCGTGCACGCGACCTTCCACGACGTCGAGACCAAGGACGGCGGCAAGCAGGCCAGCGTCGGCAGCTCCAACGCCGACGTCACCTGGAGCAATGACGGCATCACCCAGACGATGGCCGGTCTGGTCTCGGCCACCGCCTCCGATCCCGCCACCGGCACACTGAGCTTCGCGGTGCTGGGCGGCCTGGCCCAACTGCAGGTCAAGCCGAAGATCGTGGACGGCAAGATCGAGGTCGAGACGGTGCAGGCGTCGCTGCTCGGCTTCGGGCTCCCCACCGATCTGGTGTCGGGCATCGTCCAGCTCATGACCGAGAGCCTGCAGACCTACCCGATGGGGTTGACCCCTAACAAGGTCGAGGTCACCAAGGAGGGCCTGCACATCACGCTGCAGGGCGGAAACACCGTGCTGCAGGCGGATCCGAACGCCCAGCAGCAGCCCATCCTCTGCTGACCGACCGCCGTCAGACCGGAAATCCTTCCAGCACTGCGCGAGATCGGGACAGACCCAGCCGGGTGGCGCCGGCGGCGATCAACTCCGCCGCCTGCGCCGCGTCCCGGATCCCGCCGCTGGCCTTCACCCCGAGCCGCCCGCCGACCGTCTCGGCCATGAGCCGCACCGCATGTGCGCTCGCGCCGCCCGCGGGATGAAAACCGGTGGAGGTCTTCACGAAATCCGCGCCCGCGCGTTCCGCGGCGCGGCACACCTCCACGATGGCGTCATCGCTCAACGCCGCCGCTTCGATGATCACCTTGAGCAGGGCGCGATCTCCCACCGCCTCCCGCACGGTGACGATGTCGGAGAGCACGGCGCCGTACTCGCCCGCGCGCGCCGCGCCGACGTCGATGACCATGTCCACCTCGGCCGCACCCTGCTCCACCGCGAGCCGCGCCTCGGCCCCCTTCACCAGCGAATGATGTTTGCCAGAAGGGAAACCCGCGACCGTGGCCACCACCAGACCGGGCGCGCGCACCGGCAACATGGACGGCGACACGCAGATCGCGAACACCTCCAATTCACGCGCCTCGGCCACCAGCGCGGTCACGTCCGCGGGGGTGGCATCGGGTGACAGCAGTGTGTGATCGATCATCTCCGCCACGTCAGAGCGGGAAATCTTCGGCATGAGCACCGAGTTTGGCACATCTTTGTTGCGGGCCGCCGCCGCTGTCACGCAGACTTGTAGGCGTGCTGATCCGTCGTGAACGTACCGGCGATGCCGCCGCGATCGACGCGGTACACCGCGGCGCTTTCGGCGCGAGCCCCGATCGCCCCGCGGCTGCCGACGGCGATTCCCCTTCCTCCCACGCCTCCGGCGACCCCGTCGAAGTGGGCCTGGTGCACACGCTGCGCGACGACGCGGCCGTCTGGGTCCCGACCCTGTCGCTGGTGGCGGAGGTCCACGATCAGGTGGTCGGCCACGTCTGCCTCACCCGCGCGACGGTGGGCCCGTTCCCGGTGCTGGCGCTGGGGCCGCTCGGGGTGCTCCCGAACCATCAGGCCGCGGGCATCGGCTCGGCCCTCATGCACTCCGCCCTCGGGGCCGCGGACGCCCTCGACGAGCCCCTCGTGGGCCTGCTGGGCAGCCTCGAGTACTACCCGCGCTTCGGCTTCGTACCCGGCACCCGGGTGGGCGTCATTCCGGACCAGCCGGACTGGGCCACCCACTTCCAGGTCCGCACCCTCACCGCCTACGAACTCGAGATCAAGGGCGACTTCCACTACGCCGAGGCGTTCTACGCGCTCTGACCGGGGCGTGCTTCACCCCTGTGCCGCGAGCCGGGCGGTTGCTGGGAGTATGTCCCTCATGAGTTCCACCCTGGACGACCGTCGCTACGTGCTCACCCTGGGCTGCCCGGACCGTCCCGGCATCATCGCCCGCATCACCTCGTTCATCGCCGATTTCGGCGGGTCGATCGTGGAGGCGGGTTACCACTCCGACCTGGAGACCGGGTGGTTCTTCACCCGGCAGGCCATCAAGGCCGCCACCGTGCCGTTCGACCTGGACGAGCTGCGCGACCGGTTCACCACCGTCGCCGCCGAGCTGGGCCCGGAGACCGACTGGCAGCTGCACGACTCCGGGGAACGCCGCCGCGCGGTGCTGCTGGTCTCCAAGGACGGCCACTGCCTGCACGACCTGCTGGGCCGCGCCGCCTCCGGCGAGCTGCCCGCCACCATCGAGGCCGTCATCGGCAACCACCCCGACCTGGCCGGGATGACCGAGGCGCACGGCATCAAATTCCACTACATCCCGTTCCCGAAGGATCCGGCCGAACGCGGTCCCGCCTTCGAGCAGATGCGGGACCTGGTCGACGCCCACGACCCGCACGCGGTGGTGCTGGCCCGCTTCATGCAGGTGCTGCCCGCCGAACTGTGCGAGCACTGGGCGGGCAAGGCCATCAATATCCATCACAGCTTCCTGCCGTCCTTCGTCGGCGCGCGCCCGTACCACCAGGCGTTCGCGCGCGGCGTGAAGCTGATCGGCGCGACCTGCCACTACGTGACCGCCGAACTGGACGCGGGCCCGATCATCGAGCAGGACGTCACCCGCATCGACCACTCCGACACCGTGCGCGACATGGTCCGGCAGGGCCGCGACATCGAGCGCGTGGTGCTGGCCCGCGGTCTGCGCTGGCATCTGGAGGGCCGGGTGCTGGTACACGGCCGCCGCACGGTCGTCTTCGAATAGGACCCCGAAAAGCCAACGCCCGCCCCGGCTTTCCCGGGGCGGGCGTTGTCGTTCGTTCGTCCGGCTCAGCCGGCGACGGCGACCGGGTCGCGGCGCGACCGGCGGATGACGCGGTGCAGCTCCACGTTGAACGCCTTCTCGGCCTCGATGTTCACCAGATGCCCGGTGGGCAGGATGGTGTACCGGTCGAGATGTCCGGCAGCGGCGAGGGTGTCGGCGATCTCGCGCGAATGCACCTCCGGCAGCAGCCGATCGTGCGAACCCGCGACCACCGTGGTCGGAACCGTCAAATGCGCCGCGGCGCCGTGCAGATCGAGTTCGAGCAGGCCCCGGGCCACGGCAGCGCGCACCGACGGGCGACAGGACCGGACGATCGAGGTGCCGAAGAGGATCTGGTCGCGGGTGGCTTCCGGAGTCATCAGCCGATGCTTGGCGATCATGTTGACCGCGGGCCCGCCGGGCAGCGGCACCGGGGTGCCGAACAACGCCAGCGCCAGCCAGTCCGGCCCCGGGATCACGTCATTGAGCAGCGGAATCACGGTGGCGCGGTTGGGAATCTGCCGCGCGGCGGTGGTGGCGAGCAGCACCGCCGAGGCCCGATGCCGGACCTGGTGCGGATAGCGTTCGGCCCACGCCTGAATGGTCATGCCGCCCATGCTGTGCCCGACCAGCACCGCGCGCCGGCCCGGGGCCAGCACCGCGTCGAGCAGGTCGGAGAAGTCGTCCGCGAGCTGATCGGCGCTGAAAAGGCGTGTGCCGCTCTCGCTTTCGCCGTGGCCGCGCTGATCGAAGGCGATCACCCGGTACTCGCCCGCGAAGGCGTTGATCTGCGGGTTCCAGTATTCGATGGCACAGGACCAGCCGTGCGCCAGCACGATCACGTCACCGTCGGCCGGTCCGTAGGCGTGGACGCGCAGCTTCGCGCCGTCCCGCGTGATGACGGGGAGGACCTCGGTGGGCCGCGGGGAGTTGAGCGATGCGGTCCGGTAGGCCCGGTTCCGCAGCCCGGAACGGAAGGGCGCGGTGAGCGCGTCGACGCCGACACCCGCCTCTGGCAGTTTCACCAGCATGAGCACTCCTTTGTGTTCCAGACCACAGTATCGCGCTAACCGGGGTGCTTGCAACAGCAAGCGGGTATATATCTTCTTGCTATACAACAATGTTCGCGGTGTACGGCCTCGCGAATAAGGTCCCCCAGGGGTGAGCGAGCCCACCCCTCAGGCGCCCACCACCTTCGCCGTAACCCCGAAAGCGTCCTGGGCGACCCGCGCGAGTTCGGCATTGAACTCCCGATAGGCCTCCACATTGCCGAGGTGCCCGGTCGACAGCATCCGATAGGCGTCCAGGCTGCCGGTCTTGGTGAGCATCGCCACGATCCGCTCAGCGTGCACCGGCGGGGTCAGGTCGTCGGCCGAACCCGCGATGACGGTGGTCGGCACCGTCAGGTTGGCCGCGCCGCGCCCGACATCCAAATAGGACAACAGGGTCCCGAAGCGCCCCCGCACCCGCGCCGGGCAGGACCGCACGATATTGAGGCTGAAGTCCGCGATGTCGCCGACCGACGCCAGGCTCATGACCTGCCGGCGGAACACCCACCGCACCGGCGTGACCGGCGGGAACAGGATCCGCGCGCTCAGCCCGAGCAGCCCCATCCGGAACGGCAGCGCGGCCGCGCCGCGATTGAAGAACGGGACCACGGTGGTCTCGGCGATCAGGCCGCCGGCCGCGGTATTGGTGAGCAGCACCGCGAGCAGCTGCTTCCGCACCCGCTGCGGGTAGCGGCCCGCCCAGGCCTGAATCGTCATGCCGCCCAGGCTGTGTCCCACCAGCACGGCCCGCTGACCCGGCCGCAGCGCCGCGTCGAGGACCTCGGCCAGATCGTCGGCGAGCTGGTCGGTGGTGAGCGGGGCGCTGCCCTCGTCGCTCTCCCCGTGCCCGCGCACGTCGTAGGCGATCACGCGGTATTCCCCGGCGAAGGCGTTGATCTGGGGATTCCAGTATTCGAGGCAGCAGGTCCAGCCGTGCACCAGCACGATCACATCGCCGTCGGCGGGACCGTAGGCGTGCACCCGCAGCCGGGCGCCGTCGGAGGCGGTGACCGGCAGGACCTCGTAGGGTCCGGCGGGCGGATTCAGATCCGCGGTGCCGTAGGTCCGGGCGCGCAGGTCGGCCCGGTGCGCGAGCACCAGGTCACGGACCTTCCGGCCGAGGTCCGCAGGGTGAGGCAACGTTGCCCGCATAGGACACTCCTTTGTGTTACTGATAGATACAGTAACTCGGAGTACCGGGTGCTAGCTAGTGCAAGCACCCGAAAAGTTCCCCAGTCGGAATCCACCGCACACCGTGCCGGACACAAAAAAGAGGCCGCCACCCGGTGATCCGGGTGGCGGCCGACGTTCTCGGGCCCGACTACCAGCGCGGCCCGCGCTGGATCTCATCGACCTTGGGTCGCACATCGGCCAGGTAGACACCGGTCGCGACCACCGCCGCGATACCGAGGAACCCGACCGCGGTCTGCCCCAGCAGCAACCCGCCCAGCGACGCCAGCAGAATGGCGATCCACACCGGCTTGGTCAGCTTGTCCACGGCCGTGAAGGCATCCGGACGCTGACGAATCGCGTGCACGAGGGCGAACACGGTCATGCCCATCGCGGCCAGCCACAAGACCCACAGAATCAGTCCGGGTATTCCCATCACGCCACCATCATACGGAGCGAAGACCCGGCCACCGCGACTTCCGGGCACGACACGAATCCGCGCGGCCCCCGAAACGAGCGTCGCCCCCGCGCACCGGAGTGCGCGGGGGCGACAAGCTCTTTCGCGAAACGCGAAGACCTACTTCTTGGCCGGGGCGGCCTTCTTGGCGGGCGCGGCCTTCTTGGCCGGAGCCTTCTTGGCCGGGGCGGCCTTCTTGGCGGCGGGGGCCTCGTCCTCGACCGGAGCGGTCTCGGTGGTCACGTCCACGACCTCGGCGTCGACGGTCTCGTCGGCCGGGGCCTCCTCTTCCTTGGCGGTGAAGCCGAGGTACGGACCGACCTGGTCGGTGACCTTGCCCAGCACGTCCTGGGTCTGGGCCCGCAGGTCGTTGTAGCGGGACTCGACGAGCTCGAAGCGGTCCTCGAAGGCCGGGTTGGCGCGCAGCTTCTCGACGGTCTCCTCGCCGCGGGCGGCCAGGTCGGCGTAGAAGTCCAGCAGCTGGTGGTAGTACTGGTCGACCAGCTTGCGCAGCTCTTCGGGGGTGGCCTTCTCGCGCAGCTCGGCCAGGTCCTCGGGCAGCTCGGACGGCAGCGCCTGCACACGCTGGCGCAGCGTCTCGGCCTGCTCCTGCAGGTCGGCCGGAAGGTTGGCGAAGCGCTCGCGGGCCTCTTCGATGCGACCCTGCACGTCGGCGGAGTTGGCACGCTCACGGATCTGCGAGACGGCGTCGGTCACAACGGCGTAGAGGGCGTCGCCGGCACCGACGGTGGCGTAGATCGGCTTGGTGACGGTGGCGGTCAGATTCGATTCGGTCATGATGGTTCGCTCTCCTGGCGTGGCGGAACTTCGGTTGTGCGGTGCGGAACTTCGTTGTCCCTATTTCCCCCGGGAACGCCCCCCATTAGCTCCGTTGCGTCCCCTCTGTCCTCGTTAGCCTGGTTCTCCCGGCAAAACGATTCATAGATGTCCAGGAGGACCTGCTTCTGACGTTCGGTCAGTCCGTTGTCGGCGAGCAAGGCATCCCGGACCGGGCCGTGCGGCCTCTGCTCGAGGTACCCGGCCCGCATGTACAAGACCTCCGAGGAGACCCGCAGACCCTTGGCGATCTGCGCGAGTACCTCGGCGGACGGGTTCCGCAGCCCGCGCTCGATCTGACTCAAGTACGGATTGCTCACCCCCGCCAGCTGTGCGAGCTGCCGCAGCGAGACCTGGGCGGCCTCGCGTTGCGACCGGATGAAGCCCCCGATGTCGTGAGCCGCGTTGGCTACGCGGCCCGACCGGTCTCCGGCGGCGGACGTCTCCGCCGCGTCGCCTTCGATCGGTTCGGGAACCTCGGGATCGTGCTTCATCACTCACCTTCCGGCGGTTGTGGGGCCAATTCTAGGACGGGGTGCTAACTCTTGCAAGCGCTCTGTTAGCACGCCCTGTAGATGCCGGGTCGGCAAACACTCAGCGCTTCAACCGAAGCGCTAATTGGTCAATTGTTCAGCCATTGAACAGCAAATGCGAAACGGTGTAGATCACAAGGCCCGCAAGCGAACCCACGACCGTGCCGTTGATGCGGATGAATTGCAGGTCCTTGCCCGCCGCCAATTCGATCTTGCGCGAAGCCTCCTCGGCATCCCAGCGCGCCACCGTGTCGCTGACCAGACCCGCGAACTCGGCGCCGTAGTTGGCGACCAGGTAACGGACGCCCCGCTCCAGCCAGCCGTCCACCTGATCGCGCATCGCCGGGTCCGAGGACAACCGCTCACCCAACTGCAATACGTTCTCCGACACCTTGCGCCGCAAGGTCGAATTCGGATCGTCGGCCGATTCCAGGATCACCCGCTTGGCCGCCCGCCAGGTGGCCTGCGCCATCCCGGTGACCTCGCGCCGGCCCATCAGCTCGGTCTTGATCTTTTCCGCCTTCTCGATCATCGCCTCGTCGAATTGCAGATCGTGGGCGAATTCCTCGAGGAAGCGGTTCGCGGCCAGCCGCACCTCGTGATCGGGCTGGGTCCGCACCTTCCAGGTGAATTCCACCAGCTCTCGATAAATGCGTTCGGCCAGGAGCGAATTCACGAATTTGGGCGCCCACGAGGGAGCGTCCCGGTTCACGATGCGGTCGAGGGTCTCCTGCGAGTCCAGCGCCCACTGGTGCGCGCGCTCGGCCAGCAGGTCCAGCAGCGGAGCCTGCCGGTTGTCGGCGATCAACTCGTTGAGGACCTTACCGATGGGCGGGCCCCACAGCGGTTCCGCGATCCGCTTCACGATGGTCTGGTCGATGATCTGCTCGACATCCTCGTCGCGCAGCACGCCGATCACCGCGCGCAGAATCGTCGCGCTCTCGTCGGAGATCCGTTCCGCGTTCGCCGGTTCTGCCATCCACCGGCCCAGCCGCAACGGAATCTGCGCGGAATTCACCTTCACGGCGACGGCGTCGGGCGAGAGGAAATTGGTGCGCACGAAGTCACCGAGGCCCTCCCCCACCTGATCCTTCTTCTTGCGGATGATCGCGGTGTGCGGGATCGGCAGACCCAGCGGATGCCGGAACAGGGCGGTGACGGCGAACCAGTCGGCCAGCGCGCCCACCATGCCCGCCTCGGAAGCGGCCTTGACGTAGCCCACCCACTCCCCGCCCCCGCCGTGGGAACTGATCCACGCGCAGACGATGTAGATCACGGTGGCCACAGCCAGGAAGCCCGTCGCGATGGCCTTCATACGCCACAGCTCGCGCTTCTTACCCTCTTCGTCCAGGAGATCGGCGAACGCTCCGCCGCCGGTGGGAACGGTCTTCATCGGCTTCGGCTCGGTCTGCGCGAGTACCCCGGCACTGCCGGCAGGTTGCTCCATGACTTCCATTCTGGCGCGTGATGTGACGAACTCCCCGCCACCGGGCCCTTCCCGAACGGCGGCGATCCACAGCATGGGAGGCTTAAGCTGAATAGGCCCAGGCCCAGGACGCGAACAAGGAGCCAACGCAGCGTGACCACCAAAGGCAGCGTGAGTGCAGCCGTCGAGGCGGCCACCGGTCCACGCGGGGGTCGTGTGGACGGCCGCAAACGCCGCTGGCAGCAGCACAAGATCGACCGACGCGAAGAACTGGTGGACGGCACCCTCGCCGCCATCCGCAAGCGCGGCGGCGATGCCGGAATGGACGAGATCGCCGCCGAGATCGGCGTCTCCAAAACCGTGCTGTACCGGTACTTCTCGGACAAGCAGGATTTGACCCGCGCCACCATGGAACGGTTCATCGAGACCACCCTGATGCCGCGCATCTACGGCGCCATCAGCGACGACCTCGACGAATACCAATTGGTCCGCAACACGCTGGCGGCGTATGTGCACACCGTGGATTCGGACACCGACGTGTACCGGTTCATCATGGGCAACGGCGCGGCGACCGACACCTCCACCCTCGCCGACTTCGAGAAGTTGTTCGCGCAGGTGGTCTCCGCGGTCATCATCGACAAGTCCTTCGACCGCGGCCTGCAGACCGAAGGCGCCATGCTGTGGTCCTACGTGCTGGTCGGCGGCGTGCAGCTGGCGACGGACTGGTGGATCTCCAACCGCACCATGTCCAGCGAGGAAATGCTCGACTACCTCACCATGATGGCCTGGAGCGCCATCGAGGGCATGGTCCGCGCGGGCGGCGACCGCCATTACTTCAACTCGCGCCCCCACGTGCTTCCCGATGCGGAGAACACCCCAAACAGTGCTAGCTGACGGCTAGCACTGGAGTTCCCAGTGTGGTTAGTCTGAGGTCGGCGGAGCGCACCCTCTGAGACGCTCACATCACAGGGTTTCCGCCATGTCGGCACCAACGGGGGTGTTGGCTCCCATGGAGGGTCACTGATGGCGAAAGAGCTGCCCACATCCAGGCTCGCGCGGGGGACGAAGCTGGGAATCGCTGTAGCCGGTAATGCCTTGCGCGCCCAGAAGACCCGGCGTTCCATGCGCGGCAGATCCGAGGCGGTGCGCGCCCGGATGGCCGAGGAATCCATGATCCGGGCCACCGAGCAGATGGTCATGGTGCTCGGCACCATGAAGGGCGTCGCCATGAAGCTCGGGCAGATGCTGTCGGTGCTGGACCTGGACCTGGTGCCGCCCGAGCATCGGGAGCGGTTCCAGCGGCGGCTCGCGGTGCTGCGCGACAGCGCGCCCTCGGTGTCGTTCGAGGTGATGCGGGCGGTCATCGAGGAGGACTTCGGGCAGCCGCTGGAGCAGGTGTTCGCCGAATTCGATCCGGAACCCGTCGCCGCCGCCTCGATCGGGCAGGTCTACCAGGCGACCCTGCACGACGGCCGCGAGGTCGCGGTGAAGGTGCAGTACCCGGGCATCGACACCGCCGTCCGCGCGGACCTGAAGAACCTGGCCATGTTCCGCCGCATCCTGCAATCCGCCATGCCGTGGGTGACCCCGGCCGTGCTCGACGAGCTGCGGCTGAACCTGGAGAGCGAACTCGACTACGTCGCCGAGGCCACTACCCAGAAGCAGATCTCGGACCTGTTCGCCGGGCACCCGTTCATCGTGGTGCCCACCACCTACCCGGAACTGTCCACCACCCGCGTGCTGGTCAGCGAGTACTTCCCCGGCCGCGGCTTCGAGGAGATCCGGGAAATGCCCGCGGCCGAACGGAATCGGATCGGCGAGATCATCTACCGGTTCTACGTGGGCTCGCTGTTCACCTTCAACGAGTTCTGCGGCGACCCGCACCCCGGCAACCTGCTGCTCGGTTCCGACGGCCGGGTCGCGTTCCTGGACTTCGGGCTCTACAACCGGATGGATCCCGAACACGTGCGCTTCGAGGCCGTCTGCATCCGCGCGGCCGCCGAGGAGCGGGCCGAGGACCTGCGCGACCTCATGGTGCAGCGCGGCGTCATCGAATCGCCCGAGGAGATCACGCCCGAGGAATGCCTGGAATACGTGCTCGCCGCGTGTGAATGGGCGCTGGTGGACGAGGAGCTCACCATCACCCCGGAATTGGCCTCGGGCGCCTTCGTCCTCGCGGTGGACCCGCGGGCCACCGACTTCGAGGGCATGAAACAGCAGAATCTGCCGCCCGAGCACCTGTTCTCCCGCCGTGCCGACTTCCTGACCTTCGGCATGCTCGGGCAGCTGGAAGCGACCGGCAACTGGCACCGCATCGCGCGGGAGTGGCTGTACGGGGACGAACCGGTCACCGAACTCGGCCGTGCCCATCACGAATGGCTGGCGAGCCGACCGGCTCCCACGCCCACCACCGGGGCACCCACCAAGAAGCCCCGCAAGCGCGCCGCCAAGGCGTGACAAACCCGACTCTCGGGGCTCGGGCCTCGGTCCTTCGCCCCCGAACCAACGAAACGGATTGGTGAGACCTGTGGCCGCAAGGGAATTCGACATCGCGTTATTCGGGGCGACCGGCTTCGTGGGCAAGCTGACCGCGCAGTATCTCGTGGAGGCGGCGCCCGCGGGCGCGCGCATCGCGCTGGCGGGCCGTTCGCTGGAGAAGCTGGCCGCCGTCCGCTCGGAACTCGGCCCGCTCGCCGCGGAATGGCCGCTGGTCCAGGCGGATTCGACGGACCAGGAGAGCCTGAACGCGCTGGCGGCGCGGACCAAGGTGGTCGTCACCACCGTGGGTCCGTACCTGCGCTACGGGTTCCCGTTGGTCCAGGCGTGCGCGGAGAACGGCACGCACTACGCCGATCTGACCGGTGAGCCGCTGTTCATCCGCGAGTGCATCGACCGGTTCGGCGACAAGGCCGCCGAGACCGGCGCGAAGATCGTGAATTCCTGCGGCTACGACTCGATCCCGTCGGATCTGAGCGTGTACCAGCTGTACCAGCGCAGCGTCGCCGACAATGCCGGTGAGCTCACCGATGTCACCCTGGTGGCGTGGCTCAAGGGCGGAATGAGTGGCGGCACCATCGATTCCGGGCGCGCCATGATGGAGGCCATCGCCGAGGATCCAGCCAAGGCGTCGGTCATGTCGCACCCGTATTCGCTGAGCCCCGACAAGTCCATGGAACCCGATGTCGGCCGCCAGTCCGACCAGGCGTGGTCCCGGGCCTCCGACATCGACCCGAGCCTGAACGGCTGGGTGGCGACTTTCATCATGGGCGCGCACAACAGCAAGGTGGTGCGCCGCTCGAATGGCCTGCTGGGCTGGCCGTACGGCAAGAACTTCCGCTACCGCGAGGTGATGAGCGCGGGCTCGTCCGCCACCTCGCCGCTGGTCGCCGCCGGTATCGCGGGCGGCATCGTGGCCACCATGGCGACCGGCGCGGTGTTGTCGCGGGTGGCGCTGGGCCGCAAGCTGCTCGACCGCATCGTGCCCGCGCCGGGCACCGGTCCGAGCGAGAAGGCCCGCCGCAGTGGCTGGTTCACCATGCGTACCTTCGCTCACACCACCTCGGGCGCCAAGTACGAGTGCACTTTCGCGGGCAAGGGCGACCCCGGCTACCAGGCCACCTCGGTCATGCTCGGCCAGGCCGGACTCTGCCTGGCCTTCGACGACCTGCCGGAGCTGGCTGGCATCCTCACCCCCGCCTCGGCCATGGGCGACGCGCTGACCGAGCGGCTGCGGGCCGCGGACATCACCATCGAGGTCACCCCCGCCTGACCCGGCGCGGCGGTCACGCCGGGGCGCTGTACTTCGCGATCAGCTCGCGATAGCGCTCGAAGGCGAGCTTCGGCGTGTAATCCGAACGCAGGAGCCCGAATTCGAGGTTCTTGTCGCCCTGATCGCTGGACGAATCGCGGAGGCCGAAGTGCTCGTAGGTGGTGATGTTGAGCTCGTCGGCCAGGCCGTCGACGAGTTCGACCATGGTCTCGAGCACCTCGGCCTGTCGGGCGTAGGACCGTCCCGGCCCGGTGGCCCAGCCGTTTTCGCTGATGTGGATGGGTGTCGCGGCGGGTATGCCCGCGGCGGCGAGGCTGTCGCGGCGGAAGCCGGTCAGCACCGCGGTGGCGGCGGCTTCCAGCTCCGCGGCCGGTAGTGGCCGGAAGACATCGGGGAAGAAGTCCAGCCCGACGTAGTCCAGCGCGTCGGCGAATTCCGGCCCGCCCAGGCGGCCCAGGTCGGTCCAGTACTCCTGGGCCGGATCGAAGGCCGGCGCCGCGTTGCAGCCGATCCGCACCGCGAGGCCGAGCCGATCCACCTCCGCGCGAGCGGCCCGCACCCCTTCGACCACGGCCCGCCGGACCTGCGGAAAGTCGCCATTGCCGCCGGGGCCGGCGTGGTTGGGCTCCTGCGCGATCTGCAGCGTGGACAGCACCGGCCCGTGCTCGCGAATCTGCTTGCGCAGGAACGCGAGCCAGCCGGTGAGGTCGTCGCCGGGCTCGTGGAAGCACACCACCAGATCGAGAGTGCGACGCGCCCCGGCGTACTGCCACGGCCGCGGCGGGGCCTCCTGGAACCCGCCGCGCGCATCGCTGTACAGCACGTATCCGCGGACCACGAACGGGTGCTCGCCGTGCAGTTCGTCGAGGGCGGCCGCGATGCGGTCGGCCCGTTCCGGCGGTCCGGGGGTGACATTGCCGTACTGGTCGCCGCCGAGCCCGCCCGCGTAGATGCCGAATCTGAGAGTCATGGTCCGACCGTACCTCGAATTTTGGTGTCACACCATTTTTAGTGTCACACCTATACTGGCCGCGACCGGAAGGAGCGATCGTTGGCACTGCGCGAGGAGAAGAAGCGCGCCACCCGGACCGCACTGGCCGACGCGGCCATGGCGCTGTTCGTGGAGAAGGGGTTCGATAGGGTCACCGTCGCCGAGGTCGCGCGGGCCGCGAACGTGTCGGTCAATACCGCGTTCAACTACTTCCCGACCAAGGAGGACCTGTTCTTCGACCGTCAGGACGAGGTGGTGGACCGGCTCGCGGCGGCGGTGCGGGATCGCGAACCGGGCGAGTCGGCCGCGGCGGCGGTGCGGCGTTCCTTCCTCGACCGGGTGGGCCGCGACGATCCGACGCTCGGCCTCGCGCCCGCCGCCACCACCTTCTGGCAGCTGATCGACGACAGCCCGGCACTGCAAGCCCGCTTGCGGCGGCTCGGCGAGCAGACGGAGAACGCGCTCGCCGAGGCGCTGGCCGAGGTCACCGGCGCCGAGGCGGACGACCCGGTTCCGCGGCTCGTCGCGGCCGCTCTCGCGGGCCTCGATCGCGCACTGCACGCCGAGATCCGCCGAGCCATCCTGGCCGGCGCGGCTCCGGAGACGGTGCGAGCCATGGCGATTCGAGCGGCCACCGACGGATTCGATGCGGCCGTGACGGGGCTCGCCGGCAGCGAGCGGTGAGCCGGGTCAGCCCGGGACGCGGTCGATCAGTGCGGTGAGCGCGGCGCGGAGGTCGGGACGGGCCGCGCCGGAATACAGTTCGGACAGAGCGATTTCGGCGACCATGGCGATCACCAGGTGCGCCACCGCGGGCGGGTTTCCCCAGCCCAGCGTTTCGATATCGGGCGCGATCATGACGGCCACGAGGTGATTGCGGGCCGTCACCTCGTCGAGCAGGTCGGCGTCGGTACGGGATTGGGCCAGGAAGGCTTTCGTGCCGCGAGTCGCGAGGCAGGCGTCCAGGTACGCGGCGAGGCCGGCGTGGAGGCGGGCCGGGCCCGGCTCCAGGTCGCCGATGGCGGCGCGGACCAGGGTGGTCAGCTCGTCGTGGTAGCGGCGGTGCAGAGCCACCACGTAGCTGCGGCGGTCCGGGAAGTGGTGGTAGAAGGTGCCTTTCGCCATCCCCGCCGCCTGCACGACAGCGTTCACGGACAGTCCGGCCAGGCCCGTACGGGCGGCCACGTCGGCCCCCGCGTCGAGCAGGGCGTTGCGGCCGGGTTCCGCTGGTCGTGGCATGGCCGAAATCCTTTCCTGGGCCGAGGCTTTCCCCGAGGGTACATCGCGGGCTAGCCTATGACCGACCGGTCGGTCATGCCCGGCGCGCTGGGGGCGCCGGGCGTACGACCGCCACGAACACCGGGAGCACCCATGTCGCGATCGGCCGCCGGCCGTCTCACCCTCGCCGCCTTGTTCACCGCGGGCCTGTGCGCCGCCGCCCTCACGGGCGCGGCCGCCGCCGACCAGCCCGATCCGTCCTACAGCTATTTCGGCGGGCTGGCCGCCGAGCTCACCGCGCCGGGGCAGCCGCCACCCGGCGCGAACGACTGGTCCTGCACACCGGCCGCGGCGCACCCGAATCCGGTCGTCCTGCTGCACGGATTGGGCAATGACACCGTCGGCTGGAACACCCTCTCGCCGGTGCTCGTGAACGCCGGGTACTGCGTGTTCACCACGACCTACGGCACGGGCGCGCTCGGACCGATCATGGGCGCGGTGACGCCGGTCGAGACCAGCGCCCGGCAGATTTCCGACTTCATCGACCGGGTGCGCGCCGAAACCGGTTCGGACAAGGTCGATCTCGTCGGCCATTCGATGGGCGGCGCGGTCCCCTTCTATGCCCTGAACCATCTCGGCGCGGCTCCGAAGATCGACCACTACGTGGCGCTGGCCGCGCCGCTGCACGGCTCGACGGTGAGCGGTCTGGCGACTCTGCAACCGCTACTCGAATCCACCGCACCCGGAAGGGAATTGGCGGCGCAGTGCGGTCCCTGCCAGCTGTCGCCCGGTGCACGGGTCGCGGTGGACCTGAACCCGGACCCGGCCATCGCCCCGGCGATCCGGTTCACCACGGTCGTGTCCCGCTACGACGAGATCGCCACTCCCTGGACCACCGGCCTGCTCGACGGCCCGAACGTCGACAGTGTGGTGCTGCAGGACCTGTGCGCGACCGACTACACCGAGCACTTCGAACTGCCCGCGGATCCGGTGGCGGTGCGGGTGGTTCTCAATGCCCTCGATCCCGAACACGCTCAGCCGGTGTCCTGCACGGTCGTGCTGCCGTTCGCGGGACCGCCGGTCCGATAGAAATCCTCCGCCCGGATGCGACAGGTCACGAACTGCGCTCGAGCGTGACGGCCAGCACCCGCAGAATCTCTCCGGTAGGGTCGCGGGCGGGACGGAGGTGGTTACCGAGAAAGGGGGTCGGCCACGTGAAATGGATCCTGACCCCGGACGAGTTCGCGATCATCTGGACCCGCGAAACCGATCTGGAACGCCGTCCCTACCCGCTCGACACGAGTCCTGCGGCAACCGAGAACCCCGGCGGCGCATCGCGATTCGGCCCGCTGGCGCTGGGCGCGCCGATGCCGCGCCACCTGCGTCGCACCGACCCGGACCTGGCCGCCGCCCTGGCGCTGTGCGCCCGCACCGACACCACGACCGTCACCCTCTACGGCGAACGCACCGCCCGGCCCGGCGCCCGGCGCATTCTCGCCTTCGCGGCGGTGGGCCAGCAGCGGGCCGGGATCCTGGTCTCGATGCCGGACGCGGTGACCGTATCCCTGTGTCCCGCCGAGCATCTGGGCCGGGAACTGGTGGAGATCATCGGGTCCGCGCCGCCCGGACGGCTGGAAACGCTGCGCGAACCCCAGCAGTCCGTGCTGTATCCCGACGCCGCCGGAGCCGGGGAGGAAGCGGATCGCTTCCGCCGCAAGCTGCGCGAGCCCGTGGACGGGCGCGGCTTCATCACCGTCTCGGTGGAACCGGCGAATCCGCTCTCGCCGCCGACCCGGCACCGCACCTGGCTCGACTTCTCCGGCGACGGCCGCTACCTGCTCACCACGGCCGCCGATCTCACATTGACCCCGGTCACCGACGAGGAACTGGCCGCCCAACTGGTGCACCTGGCCCGGGTCTGATTCGGCGCGGTTGCCTGCGGGAAACCACGCCGCGTGCTACGCATGACGAATGGCGAAGGCGACATCCTGGTCCAAACCGGTCACCAAGGCGCTACGCGCCGACGGCATCTCGGTCGCGGACCTGAATCCGTCCACGACTCCGGGCTTCAAGGGCGACAAGCGTGCCGGTGAGGCCCTGCTCGAGGAGCGCCGCGCGGTGCTGTCGGATCTGCAGGAGAAGCTCTACGCCAACGGCCGCTCCGGCGACACCCGCAGTGTGCTGCTGGTGCTGCAGGGCATGGACACCGCGGGCAAGGGCGGCATCGTCCGGCACGTGATCGGCTCGGTCGACCCGCAGGGCGTGGACCACGCGGCCTTCGGGGTGCCGACCGCCGAGGAACGCAAACACCACTACCTGTGGCGGATCCGCAAGCAGCTGCCGCGCGGCGGGCAGCTCGGCGTGTTCGACCGCTCGCACTACGAGGACGTGCTGGTGGTCCGGGTACACGAGCTGGTCCCGCCGGAGGTGTGGGGCAAGCGCTACGACGAGATCAACAAGTTCGAGCGCAAACTGGTCGACGACGGCACCACCGTGGTGAAGGTCGCCATGTTCGTCTCCCTCGACGAACAGAAGAAGCGGCTCATGCAGCGGCTGGAACGCCCCGACAAGTACTGGAAGTTCAACCCCGCAGACATCGACGAGCGCGGCTACTGGCCGCAGTACCAAGAGGCGTACCAGGCGGTCCTGGACCGCACCAATACCGACTACGCCCCCTGGTACGTGCTGCCCTGCGACTCCAAGTGGTACGCCCGGCTGGCCGTCACCGAACTGCTCATCGACGCGCTGCAGGGCCTGAAACTCGACTGGCCGCCCGCCGGCTTCGATATCGAGGAGCAGAAGAAACGCCTCGCCCGGGCGTGATCCCCGTCCCCCGCCCGCCCGCTTGCTGGTTTCTCTCAGGTTCGCGGGTGAAGATGGGCCCGCACATGTCGTGACTACGGAAGGTGTGGTGAGCGCAGAGGTGAGCAACAAACCGGGTCGGAACCCGCTGGCGCAGGCGGCCAAGGCCGACCGCAACCGCAGGATCCTCATTCAAGTGGCGGTGGCCGTCGTCCTGCTCGGCCTGATCGCCGGCATCGGCATCACCCTGGCGACGCGCAAGCACAACGACGACAAGGCCGCCGAGGGCTCGAACACGTTCCACTGGAATGCCGAGCAGGCCGCGCTGGTGCCGCCGAACCTCACCCCCGAGGGCGCGATCCGGATCGACAACACCGCCGCCCCCGCGCCCGCGGGCAAGCAGAAGGCGTCCGTGCGCGTGGTCGCCGACGTGCAGTGCCCCGCGTGCAACATGTTCGAGAAGGCCAATGCCGACGCGCTGGCCAAGGCCGTGCAGAGCGGCCAGGCGGTGGTGGACTACAACATCATCACCTTCCTCGATCGCGCCTCCAACGGCAATCAGTTCTCCACCCGCGGGTCCGCGGCCGCCTACGTGATGTACGAGGCCGACCCGTCGAAGTTCCAGGGCTGGCTGTCCGCCATGTACGAGCACCAGCCCAAGGAGGGCGGCAACGGCATGAGCGACGACCAGCTCATCAAGATCGCCAAGGACGCCGGGTACACCGATCCGGCCGTGGCCCAGGCCATCAAGGACGGCAAGTACACCACCTGGGTGAAGCAGCAGACCGACAAGGTCTTCGCCACCGGCGTGAAGTCCACCCCGACGGTGTACGTGAACGGCGCCCAGGTGTCCGATGCCCAGGCCCTCATGTCGCCCGGCGGCATGACCTCGGTGATCGAGAACGCGAGCAAGTGATGATCTCCGCTGGACCCCGATCGGCGTGGCCGCTGCTGCTGGCCGCGCTGATCGGCTGGGGGGCCTCGGTCACGCTGCTGGTCGAGAAGTTCAAGTCGCTCACCGAACCCGGCTATCGGCCGTCGTGCACGATCGACTCGACGCTGTCGTGCACCACGGTGATGGCGGACAAGACGGCGTCGATGTTCGGATTCCCCAATCCGATCATCGGCGTGGTGGGGTTCTCGGTGTTCGTGACCATCGGGGTGCTGCTGGTCTGCGGAATCTCGTTGCCGCGCTGGTTCGTCGGCGGCATGTGGGCCGGTCTGCTGGCGGGCGTGGCGGCCATCGGCTGGCTGGTCTGGGACGCCACCTTCCAGATCCACGCGCTGTGCCCGTGGTGCATGGTGGTGTGGGCGGTGACCCCGGCCATGTTCGCCATCGTGACCGGACTGCTGTTCGGCCGGTCCCGCGGCGTCGCGCAGATCATCGCGGAGTGGCGGTGGACGCTGGTCGCCGTGTTCTACGCGGTGGTCATCCTGATCGTGTACGTCCAGTTCCAGTCGTACTGGAACAGCAAGTTCTGATCGGCCGGGACTAGTTCGGCGGGCCGACGGTGAGGGACACGCTCACCGTCCGGCGCGCCCCGCCCGGTTCGCTGATCTCGAGCCGCACCACATCGTCCGGTTTATGGGCGTTGAGTGCGGCTTTCAGCATTTGTGAGCCCGTGATGGGCCGGTCGTCGAGGGCGGTGATGACCTCTCCGTCGGCGAGCCCGGCCTCGTAGGCGGGCAGTCCGTAGATGGCGACGTCGATGCGCGCGCCCGCGGGCGCCCCCGACTGCGCGGACGGCTGCGCGTCGGAGGTGAGGATCCCGAGCGTGGCGGTGGGGCCGATGTGCACGGTGTCGGTCGGTGTGCCGGAACGGATCTGGCGGACCACGCCCATGGCGGTGTCGATGGGCACCGCGTAGCCGTTGGGCCCCTTGCCCACCGCCTTCGCCGCCTCGCCGGAGGCGGCGGTGACGACCCCGATCACCGAGCCGTAGCGGTCCACCAGCGCACCGCCGGACTGCCCGGCGGCGACCGCGGCCGCGACCTCGATCATGCCGCGCAACGACTTCCGCGTCAGGTCGGCCGAATTACGCGCCACGATGGACGAATCCAGATTGGTGATGGGCCCGCCCACCGCGGTCGGCGATCCGGTGCCGCCGGCATTGCCGATGGCCAGCACGTCGTCGCCCACGTGCAGCGGGGCGGAACTGCCGATCCGGGCGGCCGGGAGGCCGCCCGCGCCCTGCAGATCCAGCAGGGCGATATCGGCCATGGCGTCGTAGCCGGCCACGGTGGCGGTGTAGACCGCGCCGGTGCCGACATCCGAGACCGTCACGGTGTCAGCGCCTTTGATGACGTGATGGCTGGTCAGCACCTCCCCCTCGGCGCTGAGCACGATGCCGGACCCGGCCGCGCCCATGCCGTAGGGGCGGATGCCCGCGGTGATGTTCACCAGCGCCGGTTCCGCGACTCGCGCCACCAGTGTGACGTCCAGCGGAGGCAGCGGCGGGCCGGTCAGACCGGCGGTGACGTAGGTGTCGCCGAAGGGCCAGCGGGGCAGTTCGCCGCGGTAGCCGAGGAATCCGGTGATGCCGAGCACGACCACGACGAACAGCGCGAACACCCGGCCGCCGCCACCGCGTCTGTCGCTGTCCACGGACCCTCCCGATTGCGGTTCGCCCGCCGGCTCGAGCAAGCGTCTCTCTACCGGTGTACCAGCATTTCAATGGCTCAGCGCCACAACGCCCAACATGAAAAGCACACCGGCCAGTGTGCATACCAGCGGTCCGCGGGCGGGTTTGCCCGCGTGCGCCTCGGGCAGGATATCGGCCGTGGCGAGGTAGAGCAGGAAGCCCGCGAAATAACCCAAGAACAGTCCGACCAGTCCGGACGGAACCTTGACCACCGTGCCGATCACCGCACCGATCACCGGCGCCACCGCATCGAGCCCGAGCATGATCAGTCCACGCTTGCGGGCATTGCCGTACAGCGTGGCCAGCGTGAAAGTGTTGAATCCGTCCGCGAAGTCGTGGCAGATCACCGCGATGGCCACCGCCACGCCCGTCGCCGCCCCCGCCTGGAAACCGAAACCGATACTGAGGCCGTCGAGGGTGCTGTGGAACACCAGCCCGCCCGCGGCCAGCAAACCCAGCGAACTGAAGTCGTGATTGTGCTGGTGCGCCCCGAATTCGTCCTCGTGGCCGGTGTGGATGGCCATCGACCGCTCGATCACGTGCACCGTGAAGAAACCGACCACCGCGGCCAGCAGCGGCACCGGAACGCCGAGCGCCTCGGTGGCGTCCAGTTCGAGGGCCTCGGGCATCAGATCGAAGGCCACCACGCCGAGCATGACGCCCGCGGCCAGCCCCAGTACCAGTCGCTTGCGCTCGCCGATGCGCACCGCCAGCAGCCCGCCCACCAAGGTCGAGCAGAACGACAGGAACGACAGCAGAATCGCCATTCCGCCAGCATGCCGACCGATTGCGGGCCCATCGGCACGGCACGCCGGGGTGGGAAAAGGGACGAAAGGTTTGAGCTCCGGGGGATGCGGGGGTAGGCATGACTTCATGAGCACCGCTACCGCCTATGCCGTGAACGCCCCGGACGGGTCCTTCGAGAAGGTCGCCATCGAGCGCCGCGAACTCGGCCCCCACGACGTGCTGATCGACGTGAAGTACGCGGGCATCTGCCACTCCGACATCCACACCGCCCGCAACGAATGGCACAGCACCGCCTACCCGTGTGTGCCCGGCCACGAGATCGCCGGAATCGTGGCCGCCGTCGGCTCCGAAGTGACCCGGCACAAGGTCGGCGACCGGGTCGGCGTGGGCTGTCTGGTCGACTCGTGCGGCGCATGCGAGCCCTGCGTGGCCGGGGAACAGCAGTACTGCACCCGGGCCGCGGTCTGGACCTACAACTCCCCCGTACCCGCCGAACAGCAGGCGGGTGGGCGCACCCTGGGCGGCTACTCCACGCAGATCGTGGTGACCGAGGGCTTCGTGCTCGCCATTCCCGAGGGCATCGGGCTGGATGTGGCCGCGCCGCTGCTGTGCGCGGGCATCACCCTGTTCTCGCCGCTGCGGCACTGGAACGCCGGGCCGGGCAAGCGGGTCGCCATCATCGGCATGGGCGGGCTCGGGCACATCGGCGTGAAGATCGCCGCGGCCATGGGCGCGGAGGTGACCGTGCTCAGCCACTCGCTGTCCAAGCAGGACGATGGCCGCCGATTCGGCGCGCACCACTACTACGCCACCGGTGACCGCGCCACCTTCAAGCAGCTGCGCGGCAGCTTCGACCTGATCATCAACACCGTGTCCGCGGACCTGCCGATCGAGGACTACCTCAAGCTGCTGCGCCTGGACGGCAGCCTGGTGGCGCTCGGCCTGCCCGACAAGCCCTACAGCGTGCGGGTCTCGGCACTGGCCGGTTTCCGGCGCTCACTGTCCGGCTCGATGATCGGCGGTATCGCGCAGACCCAGGAGATGCTGGACTTCTGCGCCGAGCACGGCATCGGTGCGGAGATCGAGGTCATCCCCGCCGACCGCATCGACGACGCCTACGAGCGCGTGATCGCCTCCGACGTGCGCTACCGCTTCGTCATCGACGCCGCCACCATGTGACGCCACGGGGTATTTCGCACCGGCCGCCGCGAAATACCCCGCGCCGCACGTCCTGCACCGACGGCTACTGGCCCGACTGCTCGCGCAGGGCCTGCTTGGCGGCGTCCTGCACCTTGTCCACCGCGCCGGCGAACTTGCCGTCGGTCTGCTGGTCCAGCGCGTCGCCGGCCTTGTCGATCAACGGCTCCAGCTTGTCGGCGTGCTGACCCGCCAGCTCCGCCGCCTTGCCCGCCGCGTCCTTCAACTGATCGAACATGCCCACGATCCACACTCCTGTCTCGAAACAACGTCCAGGACAGGCTATCTCCGCGCGACGGGCGGGACCGCCGCCGCTCAGTTCGCGGGCGGCGGGCTGAAGACGCCGAAGCGGTTGCCGGAGGTGTCGAGCAGTTCGGCGAAGACCAGGCCGTTCTTGGCGGTCATGGGCTGCAGGAACACCTTGCCGCCCTGCTTCTCGGCCGCGGCCAGGGTCGCGGCGACGTCCTGGACCAGCACATAGAAGATGGCGTGGTTGGCCGAGGCGTCGTCGACGTGCGCGAGGCCGCCGGCGGGCATCTCGTTGCCCGGGTAGGTGATGAGGTCGTAGCCGCTGTCCTGGTCCGGGTCCTGCGCGAAGTTCCAGCCGAACAGGCCGTTGTAGAAGGTCTTCACCGAGTCGGGCTGGTCGCTGCCGACCTGGAACCAGGCGACGGTGTTGAAGGGCGGGGTGGTCATGGCTGTCTCCTGTGCGGTCGTCGTGGATTTCTTGTGCCCCACCACGATCTCGCCGCCCGGCGACAACCCCCTGTCGGTGTTTCCCGATCTTTTGTCGGTGTTTTCCGGACCTAGCCGAGCGAGATCATCCGGATCTCGTGCACCGGCTCGGCCGGGCTGCACGTCTCGATGGACCGCTCCGCCCCGATCCGCTCGGTCAGCTCGATCGCCTTCATCCGGTCGAGCCGGAAATTGCGCGGTTCGTCGCGCAGCAGGCACCAGCCCAGCAGGTACCAGCCCCGGCCGCCGTGCAGCAGGGCCACCGGTTCCACCTCGCGCTCACTGAGCACGCCCGCCCGATCCAGGTATTCGATGCGCAGCACCCGCCGCGCCACCACGGCCTGCTCCACCTCGGGCGGCACCGGCATGGGCGCGACCGCCTCGGGTGATTCGAGCAGCCGCACCCGCAGCGCCAATTGCCGTGCGGCGGCGGTATTCTGGGCGGACATGGCGGCCAGGATCTTGCGCAGCGCGCTGCGCCCCGCATCGGCGAACGGACCGCCGTCGGCGCGCGCCACCGCGACGGCCAGCGCCACCGCCTCGGCCGCGGTGAAGTTGAGCGGCGGCAGCGACATGCTCTTCTCCAGCGCGTACCCGCCCCGCCGCCCCACATCGGCGTAGATGGGGACCCCCGACTGCTGGAGCGCGCTGATATCCCGCTCGACCGTGCGCACGCTCACCCCGTGCCGCGCGGCGAGTTCCCGTGCGGTGCGCAGGCGCGGCGACACCGCCCGCAACTCCTCGACGATCGCGTAGAGCCGGTCCGTGCGGTTCACGCCCACACCGTAGCGAGGCCCACCGACATTTCCGGGAGTCCGCGGACCCACTTCCCCCGCTGGTCCGGCGGTATCTGATCGCCCTTCTGGTCGTGGGTGCGCCAATCGCGGGTTCATGACCGATTCGTGACAGCGAACGCGCGGAACCCCGGTCCGATCGGCGGATCGAACCGGGGTTCCGGGGTGAGAACGCTACGGCCTCAGGCGGTTTCGCCCGCGGCCGCTTCCGCGCGGCGGCGGACGCGACGGGCGGCGGCCACCATATTGCGCAGCGACGGATCCAGCTGCCAGTGGTGACGGGTCTTGAGACCGCCGTCCGGGTTGGCCCACAGTCGTTCCGGGCTGACCGCCTCGGCGGCCGCGGTGAGCAGCTCGTCCAGTTCGTCGATGTCCGGGATCCGCGCGGACCGCGATTCGTAGACGCCGGGCCCGACGCCGTGGGTGAGGCCGCGGCCCTCGGCGCAGTCCTCCTTCAACGCCTCCAGCACCCATTCGATGGAGCGGGTGGCGACGATGGCGGTGACGTCGGCGTCGAGTTCCTCGATGGCCGCCACCACGTCGCCGCGGCTGGAATAGCCGATGTGCGTGTGGATCTGGGTCTCGGGCTTGATGCCGGAGGTGGCCAGCTTGAACGCGCCGACCGCCCAGCGCAGGTACTCGGCCTGTCCCTTCTTGCGCAGCGGCAGCAGCTCGCGGATGGACGGCTCGTCCACCTGGATGATGGCGATGCCCGCCTTCTCCAGGTCCACGACCTCGTCGCGGATGGCCAGCGCCACCTGGTCGGCGGTCTCGTAGAGCGGCTGGTCCTGACGCACGAAGGAGCGGGCGAGCATGGTGACCGGACCGGTGACCATGCCCTTGACCGGCTTGTCGGTGAGCGACTGCGCGTACGCGGTCCACGACACCGACATGGGTTCGGGGCGGGCCACGTCGCCGTACACGATCGGCGGGCGCACACAGCGGGAGCCGTACACCTGCACCCAGCCGAAGTGGGTGGTGGCCATGCCGTCCAGCTGTTCGGCGAAGAACTGGATCATGTCGTTGCGCTCGTGCTCGCCGTGCACCAGAACATCCAGGCCGATGTCCTCCTGCAGCCGGATGGTGGACTCGATCTCGGCTTCGATGCGCTTGCGGTACTCGTCGAACGACAAACGGCCCTGACCGAGGTCGTGCCGCGCCTGCCGGGCGGTCGCGCTCTGCGGGAACGAGCCCAGCGTGGTGGCGGGCACCAGCGGCAGCTGAAGTTTGGCCTGCTGCGCCAGCTTTCGCGTCTCGTACGGTTCGCGCACCCGCATCTGCGGGGTCACGGCGTAGACGCGCTGGCGCACCGCGTGCTTCTGCTTGAAGTGCACCGAGGTCGGCTTCTTGCGCCACTTCTCCGAGGGGCCCTCGGTCAGCGCCTTGGCCAGCGAGACCACTTCCAGCACCTTCTGCTTGGCGAAGGCGAGACGGTCGGCGACATTGCCCTCCAGCTCGTATTCGCGCAGCACGTCGTAGGGCACGTGCAGCAGCGAGGCGCCGGTGGACACCACCATGTCGGGGCAGACCTGGGCGAGCGCGTTGAGGTATTCCAGCGTCACGTACCGGTCGGCGCGCCACACATTGGTGCCGCTGATGACGCCGGCGTAGAGCCGCTTGCGCTTGATGCCGGGGATGGCGGCCAGGTCCTCGGGCCGGACCCGGTAGCTGGCCAGGTCCAGGCCGATGGCCTCGACCGCAGTGCGGCACAGGATTTCGGTCGCCTCACCGAAATCGCCGTACGAACCGGTGACCAGCATGCGCGGGCGCAGCGGGGCCTTGGACAGCCGCTGGTAGGTCTTCTCGAACAGCTCCATGGTGGAGGGCGAGCGGTCGCTGGTGAAACAGGGCTCGTCGAGCTGCACGCAGGTGGCGCCCCGCTTGGCGAGCACCTCGAACAGTTCCTCGTACACCGGTAGCAGCTTGTCGAGCAGCACCAGCTTGTCGAATTCGGTCTCGCCGGGCACGTGTCCGGTCTTGGACAGCAGCAGCAGCGACAGCGGGCCGAGCACCACCGGACGCAGCTCGATGCCCGCGGCCTTGGCGCGGTCGAATTCGTCGAGCAGCGCTTCGGGGTGCAGTGAGAACTCGGTGTCGGTCTCGAGTTCCGGCTGCCGGTAGTGGTACGGCGTGTTCAGCAGCTTGACCAGCTCGAGCGGCGGCAGATCGGGCCGGCCGCGAGCCATCAGGAAGTAGAAGTCCAACGGGTCCAGGCTGTCCCGGAAGGGCTCGAACCGCTGCGGGACCGCGCCGAACAGCAGCGCGTTGTCGAGAATGTGGTCGTAGTAGGAGAAGGTGTTGCCGGGGACCTGGGTCAACCCGGTGGCGGCCAGCTCCAGATACTGACTCTCCTGAATCTCGCGCCCGACCGCGAGCAGTTCGTCACGGGAAAGCGTGCCGTGCCAATACGACTCGAGTGCACGCTTGAGTTCGCGGTGTTGCCCGATCCGCGGGTAACCCAGAATGCTGGACCCGAATCCGTCGGCGACGTTGACCATGAGAAGGACGCTCCTTCCGAGCTGCGGGCTAACCCGCCTCTCCGCGCCTTCAGGCCAGACTAAGAGCCGTAGCCAATGCACACGCGGCCGGCGGTCAGGTGCAGCGCCAATTTTGGACGTACCCGACGAGTTACCCGATTCTTACGAAATCAGTTGTCACGTTACCCGCAACAAAGAACCGGGCGACTCATCGTTCGGCTGCTTCTAGCCTGCTGCTTCTAGCCTCGGTTGTACTGGTAGAAGCCCGCTCCGGCCTTCTTACCGAGGAGACCCGCTTCGACCATGCGCATCAACAGCGGCGGCGCGCTGTAGAGCGGCTCCTTGAACTCCGAGTACATGGAGTCGGCGATGGACTTCACGGTGTCGAGGCCGACCAGGTCGGTCAGCGCCAGCGGGCCCATCGGGTGGGCACAGCCCAGCACCATGGCCTTGTCGACGTCTTCCTTGGTGGCGAAACCGGATTCGACCATCCGGATGGCCGAGAGCAGGTAGGGCACCAGCAACGCGTTGACCACGAAACCGGAGCGGTCGGCGGAGCGCACGACCTGCTTGCCCAGCACGTCGGCGGCGAACTGCTCGGCGCGCTTGGTGACGGTCTCGGTGGTCTTGAGGGTGGTGACCAGCTCGACGAGCGGCAGCACCGGCACCGGGTTGAAGAAGTGCATGCCGACCACCCGCTCCGGGTTGTTGGTCGCCACGGCGATCTTCATGATCGGAATGGAGGAGGTGTTGGAGGCCAGCACCGCGTTGGGGTCGGTGACGACCTTGTCGAGTTCGCTGAAGATCGCGGTCTTCACGTCCTCGTTCTCCACGACGGCCTCGACCACCAGCTGGCGGTCGGCGAAGTCGCCGAGGTCGCTGGTGAAGCGCAGCCGCCAGGCGGCCTGCTCGCGCTCGCGCTCGGTGATCTTGCCGCTGGACACCCCGCGGTCCAGCGACCGCAGGATGCGGGCGCGACCGGCGGCAGCCAGTTCACGGGTCTGTTCGAAGACGAGCACATCGACGTGTGCTCGGGCGCAGACCTCTGCGATGCCCGCGCCCATCTGTCCGGCACCGATAATGCCGACGCGCTGAATCTTTTCGCTGCTCACGTCCCGCTCCTGCTGTTTGGCCGTCGTGGCTGTGGATGAAGGCGTCGTACCGAACGACCCTGCGCCTTCTTAAGGTCTTGAAAAAACGGACTTGCAAAAAACGCTATAGGAAAATGCCCTCCCCGCCGGGGCTGTCGACGGGAAGGGCGGGTGAACACCCCGCCGGGAGAGGCTTGCCATCTCTCCCGGCGGGAGTTCGAGGTTCCCGGGGCGGCGGAGGTTGTGATGCGACTACCGCCCCGGGTACAGGTCCTCAGGACCTGTTGTGGCTCAGTGGAACTGACCCTCTTCGGTGGAGCCCTTCAGCGCCGCGGTGGAGGTGTTCGGGTCCACGGTGGTGGCGATGGTGTCGAAGTAGCCGGCGCCGACCTCACGCTGGTGCTTGACGGCGGTGAAGCCACGCTCGGCGGCGGCCTTGAACTCGCGCTCCTGCAGGTCGACGAACGCGGTCATGCCCTCGCGGGCGTAGCCGTGCGCCAGGTCGAACATGCCGTAGTTCAGCGAGTGGAAGCCGGCCAGGGTGATGAACTGGAACTTGAAGCCCATGGCGCCCAGCTCACGCTGGAACTTCGCGATGGTGGCGTCGTCCAGGTGCGCCTTCCAGTTGAAGGACGGCGAGCAGTTGTAGGCCAGCAGCTGGTCCGGGAACTCGCTGCGGACGGCCTCGGCGAACTTGCGCGCGACCTCGAGGTCCGGCACCCCGGTCTCCATCCAGATGAGGTCGGCGTAGGGGGCGTAGGCCTTGGCACGCGCGATGCAGGGCTCGATGCCGTTCTTGGTGCCGAAGAAGCCCTCGGCGGTGCGGGTGCCGTCCAGGAACTCGCGGTCGCGCTCGTCCACATCGGAGGTGATGAGGGTGGCGGCCTCGGCGTCGGTGCGGGCGATGATCACCGACGGCACGTCGGCGACGTCGGCGGCCAGACGCGCGGAGGTCAGGGTGCGGATGTGCTGCTGGGTGGGGATCAGCACCTTGCCGCCCAGGTGGCCACACTTCTTCTCGGAGGCCAGCTGGTCCTCCCAGTGCACGCCGGCCGCGCCGGAGGCGATCATGGCCTTCTGCAGCTCGTAGGCGTTCAGCGCGCCACCGAAGCCGGCCTCGGCGTCGGCGACGATCGGGGCCAGCCAGTTGGCGACCGAGGTGTCACCCTCGACCTTGGCGATCTCGTCGGCGCGCAGCAGCGCGTTGTTGATGCGACGCACCACGGCCGGAACCGAGTTGGCCGGGTACAGCGACTGGTCCGGGTAGGTGTGGCCGGACAGGTTGGCGTCACCGGCGACCTGCCAACCGGACAGGTAGATGGCCTTCAGGCCGGCGCGAACCTGCTGCACGGCCTGGTTGCCGGTGAGGGCGCCCAGCGAGTTGATGTAGTCCTCGTTGTTGACGAGATCCCAGAGGATCTCGGCACCACGGCGAGCGAGGGTGTGCTCCTCGACGACGGTGCCCTGCAGCTTCACGACCTGCTCGGCGGTGTAGTTGCGGGTGACGCCCTTCCAGCGGGGGTTGGTGTCCCAATCCTGCTGAAGTTCCGCAGCGGTCTTCGGGGTGCCGACCTTCGACATCTCTGACTCCACTTCTTCGTTCGGTCTCGGTAGCCCCGCGAGTCGAACTCCGAGGCGGATGTTCGACCACTGCTGGAGCGGCAATTTGCAGACTTGCTAGGCCCGCGAGGTGTACTTCCACACGATGGCACAGGAAAAAATGTCCGTCTACCTGTTGCAAGTGTGAATCCCCGCTAGCTTTCACCGGCATCTTGCTAAGCCTGCAAAATTTGCCTGTTAATAGCAGCGGTGGAATCTACTTGCCAGTAGCGCTGACGTGCAGTTTTGCATAACGCCCGTACTGTTTGGGTGATGCGGGCCACCGGTGCGTGACGCGCCGACGGCCGTCGAGATGTGAGCACCTTCACAGCACAGTCTGATCTTGATGGTTGTGAGGCATGCCACCGGGGTCCGAATTCCGGACCGTTCGGTCGACTGAGAACCGAATTTCTAGCATCGCTAGACAATCTAGCCCGAGTGTTGTTATCGTTGCTTCAGTTCCTAGCGCCGCTAGATTTCAGCCGAAAGAGGCCCCCGATGTTCATCCTGACCGGCCAGATCCTCGCCGCCCTCGCGATCCTCGCCAATGCCGTGGTCTACGGAACCGACTGGTCCGTCGCCCTCATTACCCGGTCCGTCTACCGCGACCACCTCGACGACGCGACCGTGACGATCAGCGCCGGCTGGGGTCACTACTACGGCGACAAGCGCATGCCGATCTTCGGCGCCGGCGGCATCATCACCGCCGTCCTCGCCCTCGGCTGCGCGATCGCCGCCGGGCAGGCCCCCGCCGCGGTCGCCGCCGGACTCGCGCTCGCGGCCCTGCTCACCTGGCTGGCCTGCTACGTCCTCATCGCCAAGCCGATCAACACCGCGCAGACCGCGGCCGCGCGGACCGGCGTCATCCCCGCCGATGCCCGTGCGCTGCAGGACAAGTGGGACAGCATCCTCAATGCGCGGGTCGCCCTGCAGACCGTCGCCCTGTCCGGCCTGATCGCCGCTCTGGCTCTGTTCTGACCGTCGCCCCACCCGGAAACCCGAGGCCCCGCACCGAATCCGGTGCGGGGCCTCGGGTTTCCGGCGGGCACCCCTCAGCCCGTCGCCGGCTCGACGAGCGCCACGGGCGGCGGGGTCGGCGGCGGGCCGGGTTCGGTGGACACCCGGGTCCCGCAGCCGGCCGCCACCACGAGCATGACCGTGACGGCGAACGTCAGCACCGCGACGCACCCGATGGCGAACCATCCCGCATGGATCCGGCGCGGGAAGGGCACGTACATGCCGAGCCCGCCGACGTAGATGATCATCGGATCGCTTCCTGCTCAGGCCGGGTCCGGACACCGGTGGCCGCCTCGCGGGACCCCGAGGGTCGGGGATGGCATCGCTCGATCGGCCGCCGCGCCCGCGTCTCGCCTTCCTCGCGCGACTCCGCCTCCGCGTCGCCGCCGGTGTCGCGCAGGGCGAGCAGGCACATGGCCTCGGTGAGGCCGAGCCCGATCAGCGCGGCGTGCAGGGTCGCCGCTTCGGCGTCGAATTCCGCTGTGGGCCCGGGAAATCCGAGCAGTATCAACTCCGCGAGCCGGACACCGGCCAGGGCCTGTTCCCTGGTCAGTCGCCGGGTCGTGGGCAGGTAGGAGAGCACCCACCGGCCCCGTCCCCGCTCGGGCACATCCACCCGGAACGCCACCTCGTGGGCGACGTCCGAGGTGATCAGCCACTCGTACTCCACTACGGCCATCGATCCGATCCTCCGTTCCATTCGGACCCGCCCCGTCCCGGCATTGCCCGACGCTTCCATTGGACCGTCCGCGAGCCGCCGTCCCCGTACCGCGTTGTCCCGCCGTTTCTTCCCGGCCCGAACCGGCTCCGACCTGCGCCGAGCGTGGGCCCCGGCCCGGAAGTTTCCCGCCCGGCCCCGGATTTCTTCGCTACCGTCGATAGCGAATACAGCTGTCCGCCAAGCGAATCCGCCCGGTGCACCGATTGCCGGGCGATGGCGGGCGGGCGAGGAGGTGCCCCGATGGAGTCGACCGCCGCTTCCTCGCAGGAGATCGCCCGGCTCGGCCGTTCGCTGCGGGCGCTCGGTCTGAGCGAGCAGACCCTGGTGGAGCCGCTGGCCGTCGAGCTGATGCGGCGGGGGCTGCGGCCGCGGACGGCGTGGCGCAAGGCCAACGGCCTCAATCAGCGGCAGGCCGCGGAGCGGTTCAATCAGCTCGCGCCCCTGGTGGATCCGGACGGCCACCGGGAGCCGCGGATGAAGAACAGCCGTCTGTGCGAGATCGAGAAGTGGCCGGCCCGCACACCGGAGGGGTACGGATATCGGGCGCCCGCGCTGCACACGCTGGAGTTGCTCGCGCTGGTGTACAACACCACCTGGGATCGGCTGGTCGACATCGAGGATCTGGCGCATCTGGCGCCGGGTGATCGCCGCGCCTACCAGGCCGCGCGGGAACGCCTGGGGCTCAACCGGACCGGGGCCGGGCAGTTGTACGTGCCGACGGCGGATTCGACGACCTTCATCGGGCGCCGCCATCCCCTGGAGGAGATGCGCCGCCGCGTGGACCTGCACTTCCTGGGCGACTCCCGCGCGCAGTTGATCACGGGTGTCGCCGGGGTGGGCAAGACCGCCTTCACCCGGCAGCTGGTCGCCAAGTTCGCGGACCGCTTCCCGGACGGCGCGGTATGGCTGGGGATGCGCAGTCACGATCGGGAGGCGGGGGCGGCCAGCGCGTCCCGGCTGCTGGCGGCGGGCCTGAGTCAGCTGGGGGTGCGGCCGCCGCTGCGGGCGGATCAGGGCCGGTTGGCGCAGCTGTGGCGGCGGGAGACCGCGGGGCGGCGGCTGCTCGTGGTGTTCGACGATGTGCTGGAGAGCAAGCAGATCCGGCCGCTGCTGCCGCAGTCGCCGAGCTGCTTCGTGGTGATCACCAGCCGGCGGCCGCTGACCGGCATGGTGCGGGTCAATCAGCTGGAGCTGGAGCCGCTGGGCCCGGACGAGGCCGAGGAGATGCTGGCCACGCTGGGCAATCTGGGCGCGGGCTACGACTCCGCGGCGGCCCGCCGGATCGTGGAGGTGGCGGGCGGGCTGCCGCTGCCGATCCGCTTGGTGGCGGGCCGGATCAGCCGCCGGCCCGGACTATTGGCGGACCTGCGTGACGACCTCGACGCCCTGAGCACCCTGGTGACGCTGCCCGCGGCCGGGCCGAGCGTGGGTATGTGCCCGGCGGAGCTGATCCTCGACAAGTTCTCCGCCGAGGACGAGTCCATGCGCGACGCCTTCGCCCTCTCGTACGCCCGGCTCCGCGACGAGGAGGCGCGTCGCGCGGTGCGGCTGCTCGGCTGGTTCCCGAGTTCGACGGTGTCCTCCGATGATTTCGCGGCCATGGCGCAGGCCGAGGACTCGGCCGCGAAACGCCTGCTGCAGCGGGTCTTCGAGGACGGGATGATCGATCAGCTCGCCAGCCGTCCGGGTCATCAGCGGTATCGGATGCACAATCTGCTGCACCTCTACGCCCGCTGCCGGGCCGACTCGGAGAGCCTGCCCGGCGAGCACGGGGCCGCGCTGGGCCGCCTGCTCGGGCACTATCTGGAGACGGCGAGCGGTATCGGCAAACCGCGTCCCTTCGACACCGCGCATCCGCACGCGCGCCGCGACTTCCGGAATCCGAACATGGCCGTCATGCAGGCCCGGCTGTGGTTCGAGGAGCGGCTGGGCACGATGCTGGCGTGCGCCCGCACCGCCGAACGCACCTCGGACACCGCGCGCTTCGCCGATCTGCTGGCCGGGCAGCTCGCCACCCTGGGCTATCTGGCCGAGAGCCGCAGCATGTTCGAGCTCGCCACCTCGATCAATCACGCCATCGGCGATCGGACCGCGGAATGCGACGCTTGGTACGGCCTCGGCCACCTGCTCAAGACGGTGCGCGAATACTCCAGGGCGGCAGTGTGTTTCGAACATGCCCGGCGGCTGGCGGAGGACATCGGCGATCATGCCCGCACCGCCCGCGCCCTGCTCTGGCATGCCGCCGCGCTACGGCACCAGGATCGCCGCGATGCCGCCCGCGACGCGGTCCGGCAGGTCCTGCGCATCGCGCATTCGCTCGGCGACCTGCACCTGGAGTGCGACGCCCTGCGCGAGCTCGGCCATATCGAGCGGCTCAGCGAGCGATACGCCGCCGGCGACGAGTACTACCACCGGGCGCACGCCATCGCCCTGCGGATCGGGGACGGCTACTGCGAGGGCTGGTCGGTGTGGGGACTGGGCGGGATCGCGGGTCTGCGCGGCGATCTGGACGAAGCCTGGACGCTGTTCGAGGAGGCGTACCGGATCAGCAAGGAGATACCGGACACCCTGCTCCAGATCGACACCCTGCGCGGCTTCGGCCACATCCACCGCAATCGCGGCGAATTCGACGCCGCCCGCATCAAATACGAGGAGTCGCGCGCCCTCACCCGCGGCATGTCCGACGCGGGCGGCGAGGCGGCCGCGTGGTGGGCGCTCGGCGAGCTCGAACGCCGCGCCGACAACCCGGCCCTGGCACAGGTCTATCTGGAGAAGGCCCGCACGCTCTGCGAGGGCATCGACCCCGCCCGCCTGCTGAAGGTCCAGCAGACGCTGACCGCGCTCGGCTCCTGACGATGCGGCCCATCGGTGCGGCCCGCACCGTCCCATCTGGTCCGATGTGCGGCGGGCCGGTCGGGCTACCCTTCTGGTCACTTGGCCAGCGAACCTGCGCGGGCCGGATTACCCTGCTCGCGTGAGTCCCGAACGCTGCGATGGAATTCTGCTCGCGGCCGGTGCCGGTCGGCGATATGGCATGCCGAAAGTGCTGGCCGAGGGTGGCGCGTGGCTGCGCGGGGCGGTGCGGGCGCTGCGGGACGGCGGCTGCGAACGGATCGTCGTGGTGCTGGGCGCGACCGGGCCCGCGTATCGGGCAGCGAACGGCGGCTGGCTGGTGTCGCAAACCTCGGGCATAGCGATACCCGAAGGTGTGCAACCTATTTGGGCCGAGGACTGGGACCTCGGGCTGAGTGCGTCGACCCGCGCGGGTCTGGCGGCGGCAGCCGCGCCCGGGATCACCATGCGCTTCACCGGGACCGGCGAATCCACGACAACAGCAGGTCAGCCCGCAGATTCAACAGTTGCGGCGCAGGCTGTCGCGGCGGGGAACGCCGATGCCGGCGCGGCCCACTCCCCCGCCGAGTTCGTGGCCATCATGCCGGTGGACACGCCGGACGTCGGCCCCGAGGTGGTGGCGCGGGTGATCGCGGCGGCGCGAACGAGCGAGAGCCGTGTGGCGCGAGCGTTCTTCGGGTCGGTCCCGGGTCATCCGGTGGTGCTGGGGCGCGCGCACTGGGCCGGGGTCCGCGCGAGCGCGGAGGGAAATTCAGGGGCGGGCACTTATTTACGGGAACGAGCGGATATGGTGTGCGTCACGTGCGATGACCTCGCTACGGGGATCGATCGGGATTATCCGGCGGGCAGCGCACTGTGAGCGGGAGCATGTGATGCGGGAAATCATCGACGACCTTCTTCGGGTGTGGCACAGCGGGCGAACCGGAGGGTTGGCCACTCTCGTTCGGGCGCAGGGCGCGACGCCGGTGCCGATCGGTTCGGCCATGGTGGTGGACGCCGACGGCCGGGCCTTCGGATCCATCTCGGCGGGCTGCGCCGAGGCCGCCGCGTACGAGGCGGCCGCGGAATCGGCGCGCACCGGTCGGCGCGGGCTGCAGCGGTTCGGTCCGGGCAGCGGTCTGGATGCCCAGATGGACTGTGTCGGCACCCTCGACGTCTTCACGGAACCGTTCTCGCGCAGGCACTTTCCGGAATTCCCGGATATCGCGGCGGATATCGACGCGCAGCGTCAGGTCACCCTGTTCACCGTGGTCTGGCACTCCGATCCGGATGTGATCGGGCAGCATCTCATCACCGATCGCAAGCACGGCACCGAGCTGGTCTCGCTCCCCGACTCCGACGTGTTCGTGTCCTCGTTCGCCCGCCCGCCGCACCTGATCCTGGTGGGGGCCAATGCTTTCGCGAGCGCGCTGGCCACCCAGGCCCGGCTGCTCGGCTACCGGATCACCATCGTCGACGCCCGCCCGACCTTCGCCAACTCGACCGCCTATCCCGGCTGCGAGGTGGTGGTCGACTGGCCGCACCGCTATCTCAACACCCTGGCCTCGGCCGGTGAGATCGATCGCGACACCGCCATGGTGGTGCTCTCGCACGACCCGAAATTCGAAATCCCTTTGCTCACCGTCGCTTTGCGACTACCCGAGCTGGGGTATCTGGCCGCCCTGGGTACCTCGGCGTCGCACGGACATCGGCTGGAGGCCCTGCAGGCGGGCGGTTTCAGCGACGAGACCCTGTCCCGCCTGCACTCCCCGGCGGGCCTGGACGTGGGGGCACGCACCCCGGCCGAGACCGCCGTCTCGATCGCCGCGGAACTGCTGGCGGTGCGCAACGGCAGGTCGGCGGAGCCGCTGTCCGCCTCGCCGGGTGGGGGCCGGCGGCACGTGCAGCTGGCGCGCTGACCCCCCGATCCCGGTCTACTGCTTCAGTTCCGGGTGCTCGGCGAACATCTCCTTCAGCACCGACAGGTCGAACAGCTGGTCGGCCTTGATGTCGATCTTCGACTTGCCGAGCGCCGCGATATTCTGCGCGATGAGCTCGTCGGTCATGGTGAACAGGCCGTTGGCCTTGGTGTTCGCGGAGACCACGAGATCGTTCTGCGCCATCGCCTCCAGTGATTGTTCCTTCAGTTCCAGGCGCTGGTCCTTGCCGTACACCTCGACGGCCAGCCGCGCCCCCCCGCCCGGGTTGGCGACGGCGTCCTTCCAGCCCTTCACCTCCGCCATCAGGAACGCCTTCAGCTTGTCGCGTTCGGTGTCGATGGTCTTCTGGTGCACGGTGAGAGTCTCGGCGACCAGCGGCAGCCCGAAGTCGGCGAACAGGAAGTTGATGTTCTGGAAACCCTTGGACGCCAGCGTGATCGGCTCGTTGGTGGCGTAGCTGACCCACCCGTCCACCTCGCCGTTGGCCAGCGGCGTCGGATCGTATTGCGCGGGCACCACGGTGACGTCGCCCGGTGACATGTTGTTGGCGGCGAGCAGCGCGTTGAAGATGAGCTGATTGGTGTCCTGCACCCCGATCTTGCGGCCCTTCATGTCCTGCGGGCTGCGGATCGGCTTGTTCGCGGCGCTCACGATGCAGAAGGGGTTCTTCTGATACGTGGTGCCGACGATCTTGGCGGGCAGACCTTCCAGAATCGCGGGCGCGGTGGTCTGCGGCGCGGACATGCCGATCCAGATCTTGCCGGTGCCGAGCCCGGCCTCCACCGAGGTGCTGGCCGCGCCGCCCGCGATCAGATTCACCGACCCGAATCCGGCGTCCTTGTAATAGCCCTTGGAATCGGCGAAATACTCCCCCGCGAATTCGATGTTCTTCAGCCAGGACAACTGCACCGCCACGGTCCCGAACTTGGAACCGTCGGCGACACTGCCGTTCCCGCCGCCCGACGAGTCCTTTCCGCAGGCGGCGAGCACCCCGGCCCCGCTCACCGCCGCACCGGCCAGCCCGGCGTAGCGGAAGAAGGAGCGACGGCCCATGGACAACTGCGCGACCGGAACCGGCCGGAACAAACCACTCATGCGGCGAATGTAGGCGGTTTCGATTTCCGATTTTTTGCTTTGACCAACGTATTTGTATGCGCCGCGTTAACTCGTGTGCTCAATCCCGTCCGGTGCGCGGCGAGAACCGCGCCAGCACCATGCTCTCCAATACGCCGACCACCGCGTAGGCCACCACCGACACCACCGTGACCAGCGCGATCGAGGCCCACAACCGGTTGTACTGGAACGTGGGAATCGCGCGGATCAGGCCCGCGCCCAAACCTGTTCCACTGCCCAGCCATTCGCCGAGCAGTGCCCCGATGAGCGCGCCCGGCACCGAGATTCGCGCCGCCGCGAACACCGACGGCAGCGCGGCGGGCAGCGCCACCATGCGCAGGGCCGTCCAATGCGAGCCCCCGTAGGCCACCACGAGTTCGGTGGCCTGCCGGGGCGCGGACCGCAAGCCGGTCATGATCATCACCAGCGCCGGGAAGAACACCACGATCGCCGCCATGACGGTCACGCCCAGCAGCCCGCGGCCGAACACCAGCACGATGATCGGGGTGATCGCGACCAGCGGCACCGACCGCAGCAGCATGGCCACCGGCATGAACGCCTGCGCCACCGCCGGGACGCCCACGAACACCGCGGCCACCAGCAGCGCCGCACCCATCCCCGAACCGAACCCGATCGCCGCGTCCCGCAGCGTGATCCGCAGTTCACCGACGATGACCTTGCGGGCGGACTCGGAGGTGGGCCCGGTGACCAGGTACCGCCACACCTCGCCCGGACTCTTGCCGACCAGCCCGACCTGCGGATACAGCTTCAGGAAGCCGTACCACAGCGCCACCAGCAGGATCAGCGAGACCAGCAGCGGCAATAGGAATCTGCCGATCGGCCGCAGCGCGTTCAGGGTTCTCATCACGCCTCCGGTCGCCGTCCGCATCACGCCTCCGCCCGAGTCCACGGCACCGCGATGCGGGCCGCCAGCGCCACGATCGCGTAGCCGAGCCCGGCCAGCGCGGCCGCGGCCAGCGCCATGCCCCAGGTGCGCGGCACGTTGTAGGCGGTCTGCGCGGCGGTCAGCGCCACTCCGATGCCGCTGTCCACGCCGCCCAGGTACTCGCCGATGATCGCGCCCAGCACCGCGGACGGCGCGGCGATCTTCAAGGCCGCCAAGGTGTTCGGCAGCGCCGCGATCAGCTGCACCCGCCACAGTCGCTGCCAGCGTCCGCCGCCATAGGCGCGCACCAGATCCAGTCCGGTGGGATCGGCCGACCGCAGGCCCGACACCGTCCCGACCATGGTGGTGAAGAAGCAGTACATGGCCGCCAGGAACACCGTGGGTGTGCGGCCGCCGAACACCACCAGGATGATCGGCCCCAGCGCCAGCAGCGGCGTGCAGTAGCTGAGGATGGCCAGCTGGGTGACCAGCATTTCGATCGGCGGGATCAGCACCACCAGCACCGCCAGCGCGATGGCCAGCCCGTTCCCCCACGCGAAGCCCTGCAGCGCGCCCCACGCGGTGATCCGGAAGTTCGGCCCGTAGAGCGCCCAGCCATCGGTGTACATGGTGTGCAGCACCGTCCACGGGCTGGGCACCGTGCCGCCCGCGACGCGCAGCTCGGCCAGCAGGGTCCACAGCAGGAGCAGCACGAGAATGCCCGCCGCGCCGCCGATTCGGGACAGGCGGTTCATTCCGTCGCCACCCCTCCGTGCCCGCTGCGCCCGAACAGCAGCTCCGACAGATAGTCGTGCAGCTTGTGGAATTCGGGGGTGCGCATCATCTCCGGGGTGCGCGGCCGCGGCAGATCGATCTCGACGATCTCCACCACCCGGCCCGGCCGCGGGCTCATCACCGCGACCACGTCGGAGAGGAAGACGGCCTCGGCGATGCCGTGCGTGACCATCAGGGTGGTGGCGGGCTTCTCGGTCCAGATGCGCAGCAGTTCCAGGTTCAGCCGCTGCCGGGTCATGTCGTCGAGCGCGCCGAACGGTTCGTCGAGCAGCAGGATGGTCGGCTTCACCACCAGGGCGCGGGCGATCGAAACCCGTTGCCGCATACCGCCGGACAGCTGCGCGGGCTTGCTCTTCTCGAAGCCCTCCAGCCCGACCAGCGCGATCAGGTCCGCGATCAGCTCCCGGTCCACCGGCAGGCCCGCCACCTGCAATGGCAGCTTGATATTGGATTCCACACTGCGCCACGGCAACAGCGCCGAATCCTGGAAGGCGATCCCGAACTGATGCCGCCGCCGCAGCTCGGCCGGGGTCTCGCCATTGATCCGCGCCGTCCCCGCCGACGGCGACTCCAGATCCGCGAGGATGCGCAGGATCGTGGACTTGCCGCAGCCCGAGGGTCCCAGCAGCGACAGGAACGCGCCCTGTTCGGTGTGCAGATCCACCGCGTCCAGGGCGGCCACCGTCCGCCGCCCCGACCGGAAGGTCTTGCTCAGCCCGCTGATGTGAATGCCCGTCCCCGCGGCCACTTCCGAACTCATAAGGCCACGGTAGGTGCCCGCAATTGCGGGCGGATTGCGAATGAACGGACGAGATGACCGACTTGTTACGGTGCGGCCGGATCGTTCACCAGAAGCTCGACGGCTCGAACCAGTCCCGCGCCTCGCGGCGGAACAGCAGCACGATCACCGCCAGCGACACCAGCGGACCCAGCGGACCCGGCGGCCGACCGTCCAGGATCGACGGCACCGTCCAGAACATGTTCAGAACCGCCACCAGGATCGCGCCGACCCGGATCGCCTGGCCCTCGGAATGGAAGGTCAACCCCACCAGCCCGAGCAGCAGCGCCGGGACGAACGGCACCCCGGTCACGATGGCCGCCTTCGCACCCATCAACCAGCCCGAGGCCGCCACGCACAGCACGCCCAGCACGCCCATGCCCACGGCGAGCACCTGCGCCGCGCGCACCACCCGCGGCATGCGATATCCATTCCCGACACCCGACCCTCGATCGGGTTGAGTCTCCAGGTCCGACACTCCCCCAACGTAACCCCGAGTCATCCCCCGATCGGGCCACCACGCCGCCGGGTCTGTTTTCCCGGCCGCGGCCGTCGCCGCCCGTGGTTGAGCACGGTGCGATCTACGGCCGGACCGCGACCGTCTCCAGTTCCCGCACCCGCACGGTGGGCAGCAGCCGGTCCCGCAGCACCCGGTCGATCTCGCCCGCGACCGGGATCACCACCGCCGCGGCCGAGGTGGCGACCGCGTCGGCGAGCAGCGCCGGCCAGTCGGGGGCGGCCTCGGCGGCCAGCGCCGCGATGATGGCAGCCACCGCCGCGTCCCCCGCCCCGGTGGGGTTGCCCGCCAGCGGCTTCGGCAGCGCGGCCGTCCAGGCCCGGGTCGGGGTCACCGCCACCATGCCGTCGCCGCCGCGGGTCACCACCACCGCGCCCACACCGTCCGCGATCAGCGGATCCACGGCCCCCAGGATCTCCGGAACGGTGCCCGCCGGGCGGCCGGTCAGCCGTTCCAGCTCCTCGACATTCGGGGTGAGCACAATGCCCGGCACCCGCGCCGCCAATTCCAGTGTCTGACCGTCACAATCGCAGACCGTCGGCACGCCCCGGGCGATGGCGGTCCGGGCCAGCTCGGCGGGCAGCCCCGCGCTCACCCCGCCCGGCAGCGACCCGGAGATGACCAGCCCGCTCATGTCCGACAGCAGCCCCGCCACCCGCACCCGCAACTGATCCACCGCGCGCGGCTCCGTGACCCGCGGCCCCGGCTCCCACAGCGCGGTCGCGGTGCCGTCGTCGGACTCACTGATCACCACGGTGCGCCGCACCCACGGCAGCGCGTGCACGAAGTCGACCGGCATCTCGAGTTCCGCCGCGGCCGCGAAGGAGTGATCCGAGAATCCGGTGGCGCGGGCGTACTTGCCGAGCTGGTTGAGCACCCGCGTGACATTGATGCCACGCCCGCCCAGCCGCTGGTCCACCGAGTGCACCCGATGCGCGCGACCACGCTCGAAATGCTCCACCCGGTAGGTCATGTCGTAGGCGGGGTTCATGGTCACGGTGACGATCACTCCACCATCACGGCACGTCACGGCACCGGATGCAACCCCTGGACGGCAATGTGGCACCGAATGTCGTTGCCGTTCGGAGACATTCGAGGGGCAGGATGTCGGCCGTGCATCCGCTCCCGCCGAAACACCTCCTGCTGCAGGCCTGCCGCGGCCTGCCCCCCGACAACCATCCGGTACTGCGCTGCGCCGGATTACTCGCGGACCTGCACGAGCGGCGGCTCACCTCCGCCGATGGCACCAACCGCATCGACCATGACCGGGCCCGGCTGGTGCACGACATCGACTGCTGGGTGGCGGCGGAGATGCCCAAGGCCGCCCGCGACGCGCACCTGCACACCGAGACCGTCGGCACCGTGGTGGACCGGCTGGCCCAGTTCTCCGCGCTGGCCTACCTGTCCCTCGCCATGTCGCCCGACGCCGCCACGCTCGACGCCGCCCAGCGGCTCACCGAATTGGCCATCGCCTACGAGGATCTCGCGGGCGAACTCGCGGCGGGCCGCCGCCGGCTGCCGAACCTCACCGGCACCCACGACTACGAATCCTGACCGCCGCGAGAGATGACCGCGGCCGGCGGTGCCCGGCGAGGGGGCGGGGCACCACCGGCCACAAGGTGGACCATGCGCAATCCACCGTCGAGCCGGCGGATGGCACGGGGCGTGCAGGGAATTCCGCGTGGGAGATGCGGTGGCAGTTCCTGCGACGACCCGTCACCTGACAACCGTCCGCCGAAGCTCGACCACCGAATCGTGCGATACGAATCTCGGAGCGACCCAGGTTTCAGCTGTGAATCCCCTGTGAGAGGACCGGCTCTCGGGATTCTCGGGGGAAAGCCCCTATTTCGCCCCGGGTAGCAGGGCCCGAATGGTGTCGATGGTGTCGGCCTGGCGGGGTTCCTTGTCGGGGCGATACCGAACGACCCGGGCGAAGCGGAGGGCGACTCCGCCGGAATAGCGGGGGCTGGTCTGCACTCCGTCCAACGCGATCTCGACCACCAGTTCCGGATGGAGATAGACGGTATTCGCGTCGCGATCGCGTTCATGGCGGGGGAATTCACTGGTCTGCCATTGCAGCAGGGCATCGGTGAGGCCCTTGAACGTCTTGCCGACCATGATCGGCGGCCCGCCCTGCGGATCCCGCGCGCCCAGATGGAGATTCGACAGATAGCCGGTGCGGCGGCCGTAGCCCCATTCCGCGCCCAGCACGATCAGGTCGAGGGTGTGGGTGGGTTTGATCTTCTGCCAGGCCCGCCCGCGACGGCCCGCCGCATACGGCGCGTCCAGGGATTTGATCATGATGCCTTCGTGCCCCGCGGCGAGCGCACCGTCGAAATACTCGGCGGCGCGTTCGGGATCGGGGGCGATGAGCGCCGGGATGCCGAGACCCCCGGCCACCTCGGTGAGCGCCCGGCGGCGATCCCGCAACGGCGCGTCGAGCAGATCCTCCCCGTTCAGATGCAGGCAGTCGAAGAAATACGGGTGCAGCAGCAGTTCCTGGGCGACGGTCGCGCCGAAGCGGCTCATCGTCTCCTGGAACGGCCGCGGCCGCCCGGAATCGTTGAGCGCCAGGGTTTCTCCATCGAGCACGACACTGGTGCAATCCAATTTCCGCACCAGTTCCACCAATTCGGGAACGCTCGCGGTGATCTCGCGCAGGGTGCGGGTGAACACCCACACCTGGTCGCCGTCGCGGTGCACCTGGATGCGCGCGCCGTCCATCTTGTGCTCGACACTGACCTGCCCGTCGAATTCGGCCACCGCCTCCTCGAGGCTGGCGCCGGGCGAGGCCAGCATGGGCTGGATGGCCCGCCCCACCTGGAGCCGGAACGCCTCCAGGGCCGCCGCCCCGCCGGTGCGGGCCGCGACCGCGGTCACCGGCAGCTGCCCGGACAGCATGTGCGCCCGCCGCACCGCGGCGATCGGCACGCCGAAGGCGACGGCCACGGCTTCGGCGACGATGGCGGTCAGCGCCCCCTGCCGCATCTCCCCGGTGAGCAGGCGGATCAGGAAGTCGTGCTCGTCCCGCACGGCGGCCCCGAACAGGGTGGCCAGCAGCTCCTGCCGCCGGGCGGCCGACCCGGAGCCGCTCACCCCGGAAAGCTGCTCGAAGAAGTTGTCCACAGTTTCCACGGCCAGGGTGGGGACGGTCGCGGACTCCACCTCGAGCCCGGTCAGCGTTCGCCATCCGGTGCCGATCCGGCCCTGGGTCAGCTCGCCGGACAGCCATGCCACGACCTGCGCCAACTCCCCCACCTCGGCCCGTTTCAGCAGCTCGGCGAAGATATTGATCTTGTTCTTGCGGGACGATGTCGCCCGCACGGCGGCTGATGCTTCGACCACTTCGGACAAGAGCATTTCCCGACGGTATCCCGGGCGACCGACATCGGTGTGATGCATTGCTCAACGGGTCTGCTAATCCTGCGATTGGCAGGGATGTGAATTCGCCAATAAACTGGGCGCATGGCCAAGACTTACGTCGGAGCGCGGCTGCGGCAGCTGCGCACCGAGCGCGGTTTGAGTCAGGTCTCGCTGGCCAAGAAGCTCGAGATCTCGGCTAGCTATCTCAATCAGATCGAACACGACGTGCGCCCGCTCACCGTACCGGTATTGCTGCGCATCAGCGAAGTCTTCGGCGTCGACGCCGGCTTCTTCTCCTCCCAGGACGACACCCGGCTCATCGCCGAACTCCAGGAGGTCGTGATGGATCAGGAACTCGGGGTGGAGGCCGACGCGCAGGAGATCGCCGAAATGGTGTCCGCGCATCCGGGTTTGGCGCGCGCCATGGTGAACATGCACCGCCGCTATCGGAACACCACCGCCCAGCTGGCCGCGGCCACCGAGGACCGGTTCGCCGACGGCAGCGGTTCGGCCGCCATCTCGAAACCGCACGAGGAAGTCCGCGACTACTTCTATCAGCGCCAGAACTACATTCACGAATTGGACACCGCCGCCGAGGAACTCACGCATCGCATGCGTTTCCACGGCGGCGACCTGAAACGGGAGATCCCGCGCCGCCTCTCCGACGCCCACGGTGTCCAAATCGTCGAACGCATCGACCTCGGCGACGGCGTCCTGCATCGCTTCGACCCGATCGCCCGCCGCCTCGAGATCGCCCCCCACCTCTCCGGCGGCCAGCGCGTCTTCAAACTCGCCGCCGAACTCGCCTATCTGGAATGCGGCGACCTCATCGAAAAGCTGGTGGCCGAGGGCAATTTCTCCAGCCAGGAGTCGATCGTGCTGGCGAAATTGGGCCTGGCCAACTATTTCGCGGCCGCGACCGTCCTGCCGTACACCCATTTCCACGAGGTGGCCGAGGACTTCCGCTACGACATCGAGCGCCTGTCGGCCTTCTTCACGCAGAGCTACGAGACCATCTGCCACCGCCTGTCCACCCTGCAGCGCCCCAAACTCCGCGGCGTCCCGTTCTCCTTCGTCCGCGTGGACCGCGCCGGCAATATGTCGAAACGCCAGTCCGCGACCGGTTTCCACTTCTCCTCCAGCGGCGGCACCTGCCCCCTGTGGAATGTCTACGAGACCTTCGCCTACCCCGCGAAGATCATGACCCAGATCGCCCAGATGCCCGACGGCCGCAAATACCTGTGGGTGGCCCGCACCGTGGAACGCCGCGCCACCCGCTACGGCGAACCCGGCAAAACCTTCGCTATCGGCCTTGGCTGCGAACTCCGCCACGCCGGCCGCACCGTCTACGCCGACGGCCTGGACCTCAACGAGCCCAAGGCAACTCCGATCGGCGCCGGCTGCCGGGTATGCGAGCGCTCCAACTGCCCCCAACGCGCCTTCCCACCCCTCGGCAAATCCCTGGACATCAGCGAACACCGAAGTTCCATCTCCCCGTACATCATTCAGTGACGGATTCGATGACCTATCCGGGCGGGCAACGCCCGCGGAATTCCGTACGAACATGATGACGTGAATATCAAGCAGGTTATCGCGACGGCCGGTCTCACCATTGCCGCGCTGGCGATTACGGGGGGCACATCCTACGGCGCGCCGACCTTCGATCCGGCCACGGCGCATTCCGTCCAGCATGCCGCGCAGGACGCGAACGACGTGGGCTTCTCCATTGTTCGCTCGGATGCGGACAAGACCGTCACCACCACCCTGACCGGGGGCACGTTCCAGCTCACCGACACCGCGGTGAACATCCTCGACGGAAACGGCATCGTCACTTCCACGATGCCGCTCTCGGTGACCATCGACGGCACCGATCAGGTGCTCTCGCTGAACCCCAGCATCGCTGATGACGGCGCCGCACTGGTCGCACACCCGACCGCCACCGCCGTCGCGGAGGGCACCGCCCAAACCGGCAGCGCCAACGCGGCGACCGGCGCGCTCATCGGGGGCATCTTCGGTCTCGTGGTCACCGTCATCAGCCTCGGTTTCGGGTTCATGGCGATACCCGCCGGGATCCTGCTCGGCGCGATGATCGGCGGGATCAGCGGCTCCGGGACGCCGAGCACCACCAGGCCGTGCTTCTTGGTCAACCAGAACACCGGCCTGGTGTACTGCTCCTGACCGCTGCGAGCCGTAAACCTCACCTCACCATCGCTTTCGAGCCGGTGCCAGCTTCCGCTGGTACCGGCTTTCGCCTGTTTCATACCTGTTGACCTGCAACGATGCCGCCGTCGCACGATCGCGAAGCTACTGCGGTGAGCGGAAATTCATCAGCGGGCAACACAGGAAATCCGACATTCATCGAGAGTCATTCCGGCGCAACAACTCCCGTTTACCTTTCGTTCCACGAATACAGCCGCTGTATACGTAAGCGAACCGAAGGATGCGCCGATGCACGACTCTTCCCGCCGGGACAGGGCTTCCCGCCTGATGAAGGCGATCACCATTCCGACCGCGCTGGCGCTGTCCGCCGTCATGGTCGCCGGCTGTGGATCGCGTGACAGCGACACCGCGTCCGGATCCAATGCCAAGTCCTGCGTGGACACCTCGAAGGACACCATCAAGATCGGTTCGCTGCATTCGCTGACCGGCACCATGGCGATCAGCGAGGTCACCGTCGCCAATGCCACCAAGCTGGCGGTGGATCAGATCAACGCGGCGGGCGGGGTGCTCGGCAAGAAGGTCGAGGTGGTGCTCGAGGACGGCGCGTCGGACCCGAAGACCTTCGCCGAGAAGGCCGAGAAGCTGGTCAGCTCCGACTGTGTCGCCGCGGTGTTCGGCGGCTGGACCTCCGCGTCCCGCAAGGCCATGAAGCCCAAGTTCGAATCGCTGAACTCCCTGCTGTACTACCCGGTTCAGTACGAGGGCCTCGAGGACTCGAAGAACATCTTCTACACCGGCGCCACCACCAACCAGCAGATCATCCCCGCGCTGGACTACCTGAAGCAGAAGGGCGTCACCTCCCTCTACCTGGTGGGTTCGGACTACGTCTTCCCGCAGACCGCCAACCGGGAGATCAAGGCCTACGCCAAGGCCAACGGCATCGAGATCAAGGGCGAGGACTACGCGCCGCTGGGCTCCACCGATTTCTCCACAATCGTCAACAAGGTGCGCAGCGCCAAGGCGGGCGCGGTGTTCAACACCCTCAACGGCGACTCCAATGTGGCCTTCTTCCGCGAGTACGCGAACGCGGGCCTGAAAGCCGCCGAGATGCCGGTGGTCTCGGTGTCCATCGCCGAGGAGGAGGTCGGCGGCGTCGGCGTGCAGAACGTCGCGGGCCAGCTGACCGCCTGGAACTACTACCAGACCGTCGACACCCCGCAGAACAAGGCGTTCGTCTCCGCGTACAAGGCCGCGTTCGGCGCCAACAAGCCCACCTCCGACCCGATGGAGGCCGCCTACACCTCGGTCTTCCTGTGGAAGAACACCGTCGAGAAGGCGAAGTCGTTCGCGGTGGCCGACATTCAGAAGGCCGCCGACGGTGTCAGCTTCGACGCCCCGGAGGGCACCGTCACCATCGACGGGTCCAACCACCACATCACCAAGACCGCCCGCATCGGCGAGATCCGCCCCGACGGGCTCATCTACACCGTGTGGGACTCGGGCAAGGCCATCGCGCCGGACCCGTACCTGAAGAACTACGACTGGGCCAAGGGCTTGAAGTAGCTCGGCTACCGCCGATGAGGGGCGGCTGGTGCGGTTCGAAACCGCACCAGCCGTACGGCGGCCGATAGAGAAGCTGAAAAAACATGCATTACAACGCCAAAGAGTCCCTGTCCACCGCCCCGATGGTTCGCGGCCCGTCTCGTTCTGGACTGAGCGGAGCGGGGGAGCGAAGCGGAGGAGCGCAGGGAGGGAAGAACGAGACCTCCAGGGCCGCGAACCCGCCCGGAGCGAAGCGGAGGGCACATTGAACACAGCCGTTGTCGGACAGCTGTTCACGGGCCTGAGCCTGGGCTCGATCCTGCTGCTCGCCGCGCTGGGCCTGTCACTGACCTTCGGTCAGATGGGCGTCATCAATATGGCGCACGGCGAATTCATCATGGCCGGTTGTTACACCACTTATGTTGTGGAGCAACTGGTCTCGGCGACCGGCGTGGCGCTGATCGTGTCATTGTTCGCCGGTTTCCTGGTCGGCGGTCTGCTGGGCGCCGCCCTGGAAATGGGGCTCATCCGCTGGATGTACGACCGCCCGCTGGACACCCTGCTGGTCACCTTCGGTGTCGGGCTGGTGTTGCAGCAGGCGGTGCGCGACATCTTCGGCGCCCCAGCCAAGAACGTGGTCGCGCCCGAATGGCTGACCGGCGGCATCGGGATCGCGGGCACCGTGGTGCCCAAGACCCGCATCTTCATCATGGTGCTGGCCGTGGTGGCGGTGATCGCGCTGGCCACCGCGCTCAAGACGACCCCGCTGGGCCGGCGCATCCGGGCGGTGGTGCAGAACCGCAGTCTGGCCGAAACCTCCGGCGTCTCTTCCCGTCTCACCGACATCAGCACCTTCTTCATCGGGTCGGGACTGGCTGCCGTGGCCGGTGTCGCCCTGACCCTGATCGGCTCCACCAGCCCCACCATCGGGCAGTCGTATCTGGTGGACGCGTTCCTGGTGGTCGTGATCGGCGGCCTGGGACAGATCAAGGGCACCGTGATCGCGGCCTTCGGTATGGGGCTGCTGAACTCGTTCATCGAGTACTCGACCACGGCGACGGTCGCGAAGGTGATCGTCTTCATCGTGGTCGTGATCTTCCTGCAGGTCCGCCCGCAGGGTCTGTTCACCGTCCGGACGAGGAGTCTGGCATGACAACCATCCAGCGCCTGAGCGCCCACTCTTCGCTGAAAGCCCTGGGCGGCTTCGCCATCGCCGCCATCGTGCTGTTCGGGCTCGCGCCCGCGCTGCTCAGCGATTTCCGGCTGAGCCTGCTCGCCAAGTTCCTGTGCTTCGCCATCGTCGCGGTCGGCATCGGCCTGGCGTGGGGCCGCGGCGGCATGCTCACCCTCGGCCAGGGCGTGTTCTTCGGGCTCGGCGCGTACATCATGGCCATGCACCTGCAGATGGCCGACGCCGCCAAGGCGCACGAGGACGTACCGGAGTTCATGGTCATCGCCGGCGTGCCCGAACTGCCGTCGTACTGGCGGCCTTTCGAATCCGCGCCGGTGGCGATCCTGGCCATCGCGGTGCTGCCGGCCGCGCTGGCGGCGGTGCTCGGCTTCGGCGTCTTCAAGCGCCGGGTCAAGGGCGCGTACTTCGCGATCCTGAGCCAGGCGCTGGCGGCGGCGCTGGCGATCCTGCTCACCGGGCAGCAGACCATCGGCGGGTTCACCGGTTTGAGCGACTTCCGCTCGTTCTTCGGCTTCCGCCTCGACGATCCGGTGAACCGGCGCATGCTGTTCTTCATCGCGGCGGCCACGCTGCTCGCGGTGGTGGCGGTGGCGCGGCAGCTGATGCACAGCCGGTACGGCGAACTCCTCATCGCCGTGCGTGATCAGGAGGAGCGGGTTCGTTTCCTCGGCTACGACCCGGCCAATATCAAGATCGTCGCCTATGTGGTGGCCGCGTTCTTCGCGGGTATCGCGGGCGCGCTGTTCACCCCGATCGTCGGGATCATCTCCCCCGCCGACATCGGCGTGGTCCCGTCCATCGCGTTCCTGATCGGCGTCGCCATCGGCGGCCGCACCACCCTGCTCGGGCCGGTGCTGGGCGCGATCGGCGTGGCCTGGGCGCAGACGACGTTCTCCGAGAACTTCCCCTCGGCGTGGACCTACTTCCAGGGTGCGCTGTTCATCGTGGTGGTCGGTTTCATTCCGGCCGGGCTGGCCGGATTCGGGCCGATGGCCAAGCGGCTGCTGGAGCGGTGGCGACCTGCCGGGGCCGCCGACACCGCCCCGGCGCCCGCCGAACCCGAACCCGCCGCCGACACCGCGGCCGACACCCAGCCGCATGCCGAGGCCGAGCCCGCCGCCGAGCAGAAGGTGGAAGCCCGATGACCACACCCGCACCGAAGCTCGGCGGCAACGCCGGCATGGACAGCGAATACCTCGAGATCCGCGGCCTCTCGGTCAGTTTCGACGGCTTCAAAGCCGTCTCCGACGTGGACCTCACCGTCCTGCAGGGCGACCTGCGGTTCCTCATCGGACCCAACGGCGCGGGCAAGACCACCCTCATCGACGCCATCACCGGACTGGTCCCCGCGACCGGTTCGGCGCAGAAGACCGGCGCCGAGCTCATCGGCCGCAAGGTGCATCAGATCGCGCGCCTGGGCGTCGGCCGCACCTTCCAGACCGCGAGCGTGTTCGAACAGCTCACCGTGCTGCAGAACCTCGATATCGCGGCGGGCGCGGGACGGTCGGCGCTCACCATGCTGCGACGGCGCAAGTCGGTGCTGCCCGCCATCGAGCAGGCGCTGGAGACGACCGGGCTCACCGCGCTGCGCGACAAGCCCGCCGGCGTGCTCGCGCACGGCCAGAAGCAGTGGCTGGAGATCGGCATGCTGCTGGTGCAGAACGCGTCGGTGCTGCTGCTGGACGAACCGGTGGCGGGCATGAGCGCCGAGGAACGCGAGGAGACCGGAAACCTGTTGCGCCGCATCGGCGGTGAGCGGGTGGTCATCGTGGTCGAGCACGACATGGACTTCATGCGCGCGTTCGCCAGTTCGGTGACCGTGCTCGCGGGCGGCCGGGTGCTCAGCGAGGGCACGGTGGAGCAGGTGCAGGCCGATCCGAAGGTGCAGGAGGTCTACCTCGGCACCGCCGCGGCCGGTGAGCTGCCGCCCGCCGAGGAGCACACCGCCGCCGGCACAGAGCAGGAATCGGACGAGGCGAAGGAGGCCACGAATGCTGGAACTCGTTGACCTACACACCGGCTACGGCCGGACCGAAGTGATTCACGGTGTGTCCCTGACGGTTCCGGACAACGGCGTGGCCGCCATCATGGGTCACAACGGGGCCGGCAAGACCTCGCTGCTGCGCGCGGCGGTCGGACTGCTGCCCGCCAAGTCCGGGAAAATCCGCTTCGGCGGCGAGGACATCACCAAGATGTCGCCGTCGCGGCGGGTCAAGCGCGGCATCGCCTACGTGCCGCAGGGGCAGCAGAGTTTTCCACAGTTGTCCACAATGGAGAACCTGCAGGTGGTGGCCGACGGCCGGGCCAAGGGCAAGGAACTCATCGCCGAAGCCCTGGACCTGTTCCCGGCGCTGCGGGAACTGTTGACCCGTAAAGCCGGACTGCTCTCCGGCGGTCAGCGCCAGCAGCTGGCCATCGCCCGCGCCCTCATCACCGAACCGAAGCTGCTGATCCTGGACGAGCCGACCGAAGGCATCCAGCCGTCGGTGGTCGCCGAGATCGAGCGCACCATAATCGATCTCACCGCCCGCGGCGGCCTGAGCGTGCTCCTGGTGGAACAGCACATCGGTTTCGCCCTGCAAGCCGCGCAGCAGTTCTACGTGCTGCGCTCGGGCCGCGTCACGTCCTCCGGGGAGGGCGGTGCGGGCGCGGAATCCGCGGTGCGCCTGGCCATGGCGATCTGATCGGACAGCGGCGTGAACGCGCGCAGGGGGCGCATTCCGTTGTCGGAGCGGGTCTACCGCGCGCTCCAGCAGGATCTCGCGGCCGGGGTGCTGGTGCCCACCGAGCGGCTCGGCGAGGAACGACTCGCCGAGGCGTACGGCGTCTCCCGCACCCCCGTCCGGGAGGCGCTGGCCCGGCTGCTGTCCGACGGCCTGCTGGAACGTCACCCCGACGGCCTGTACCCGTACCGGCCCCGCGTCGACGACCTGGGCGACCTCTACGAACTCCGAATCGTGCTGGAAGCCAGGGGTATCCAGCGGCTGCAGACCACGGCGTCCGGCTGCCCGGACACCCTGCCCGCCCAACCGGCCGGACCTGATGAACCGGTCGCGACCGACCCCGCCGCCTCGGCATCGCCGGCGGCGTCGCGAACCATCATCGCCGCGCCCCCATCACACGGCCGCGTGCTTCTCGACTCGGCCGCGGTCCGGCGGGAACTCGAATTCTGGAAGGACCTGCGCGACCAGCCGCCCGCACCCGACACCGACCTCATCACCGCCGACGAGCGTTTCCACACCACCGTCCTGCTGGCCGCGGGCAATGCCGCGCTCGCCGAGGCACTCTCGGCGGTCCAGGCCCGCGTGCGCCCCGTGCGCGCCCTGGACATCCCCACCCCGGGCCGCATCGCCGCCATGGCCGAGGACCACATCGCCATCGCCGAACACCTGCTCGCGGACGAGCTCGACGCCGCCCTGCGCGCCCTGCTCGCCCACTTGGCCAGCTCCCGCGCCCACGTCCTGACCAGAGCTCGCCGCGCCGTGGAACTCACCAGACTCGCCCGCGCGGTCCGGGAATGAACCGACCGAGCCGCCACGGACCGGCCGGTGCGCGGACGCGTCGCGACGCACCGGGCACGGCGGCGCGCACCGCCACGGTCTGGCGGGTGGCCCAGACAGGGTGTTGACTGGAGCCATGGTGTCGACGAAGCCACGCATCGCTCCCGGCCGTCTGCGGGAGCTCGGACCGGTCAACTGGGTTGTCTGGCAGGCGCTTTCCCGCGCCGCCGGGACGGACGACGCCCACCTGTTCAGCACGCTGGGCCGCACCGGCGGCCTGTTCCGCGGCTGGCTGCACTTCTCCGGGCGGCTGATGCCCGGCGGCAAGCTGCGGCGTTACGAATCCGAACTGGTCATTCTCCGCGTCGCGCACCTGCGCGAATGCGAATACGAGACCGACCACCACATCCGGCTGGGACGGCGCGCGGGCGTCACCCCCGAGATTCTGGACCGGCTGCGCGAGGGGCCCGCCGCCGCGGGCTGGACCGACAAGGAACGCGCCCTGCTCACCGCCGTCGACCAGCTGGTCACCACCCGCGACCTCGACGACGCCACCTGGCAGGCGCTGGCCGCGCACTACGACGAGCAGCGGCTCATCGAGATCGTGCTGCTCACCAATCAGTACGAGGGCCTGGCCAGCACCATCACCGCGCTGCGCATCGAGACCGACCACTGACCGGAAGCCCTAGCGGCGCAGGCGGAAGACCGGCTGGGTGGCGGCCTCGTACGGGAGGGCGGGTTCGGCGGGGCGGGCGGGCTGGATGCGGGCGTGCAGGTGCATATCGTGCCAGCCGTCGGTGTGCAGACCCGCGCTGCGATTGATGCCCTCGAGGATGAAGCCGGATTTGCCGGCCACCCGGCAGGATTGGGCGTTGTGCACGGAATGACGTAATTCGAGGCGGTGGAATCCGGCCACCTCGAAGGCCCAGCCGACCAGCGCCTCCACCGCCCGCGGCGCGATGCCGCGACCGCGGGCCGCCGGGATCACCCAGTACGCGATCTCCGCCTCGCCGTGCCACAGCTCCATGTGATGCAGTGAGGCGCGGCCCATCAGCCGGCCGCTGCGACTGTCCGCCACGGCCCAATTCGCCGCCGCGCCACTGCTCCACGACCGCGCCCACGAGTCCACCCAGTCCCCGACCTCCTCCACGGTGTCGGCGGTGCGCACGTGCCAGCGGGCGATAGCTGGATCCTGGAATGCCGCGTACACCTCGGGGCCGTCGCGCCGCAGCCACGGCCGCAGGACCAGTCCCTCCCCCACGGGAAGCACCGGCTGCGCTGCCCTGGTGAAGGTTTCGGCGGCAACGATTTCCGGGGCCGATCGGGGCATAGCTGAAATTCTGCCGCCACCCGCCGCTCCGTGCGGCGATATTGAGACCATCGTCCCGGTCGGTCTGTGCCAGGTTCGCGGAAGAGACAGAGGCGCTCAGGGGTTCTCGATCAGTGTTCGGGACGCTCGATCAGGCCCGCCAGCCCGTCGAGGACCCGAGCGAGACCGAATTCGTAGGCATGGTCCGCACTGTAGGCACTGTCGTGCGCCTGCCCGGCCGCCTCGCCGACCCGCGCCGCCAAAGGGTAGCGCTCGGCGTCGAACACCCGGGCCAGCAGCGGAGCCGCGCGCTCCCACCAATCATGGTCGGATTGCCCGCTTTCCGCGGCCGCCCCGGCGGCGTCGATCGCGAGCTGCGCGGTGGCGGTCACGAACCCCAGCACGTACGTGAGCGCCGCGTCCATATCGAGGTCGCCGAGGCCGAGGCCGTCGAAGGCCCTCAGTTCGTGGTCGTACTTCGCCGCCACGCCGGGCCCCAGCGGCGGGCGCGTGGTGGGCAGGTACGCCACCCACGGGTGCGCCGCGAGCATGACGCGGTTCTCGGCGGCGATCGTGGAAACCCGGTCCCGCCAGCCCATTCCGCTCAGGTCGTGGCGCTCCATGCGCTGGTAGACCGTGTCGAGCATGAGATCCAGCAGTTCCGCCTTGCCCGGCACATAGGTGTAGGTGGCCATCGGCGTGATGCCGAGCGCGGCCGCGACCGAGCGCATGGTGAGCGCGGCCAGGCCCTGGGTATCGGCGATCCCGAGCGCGGCCGCGACGACGGCGTCCACGGTGGTGCGCTGTTTGGGCCCGCGCGCCGACCCGCCGGAGCCGGGCTCGCGCCAGAGCAGTTCCAGCGTTCGCACCGGGTCTCCCGCGCTGCTGCGCTCCCCGCCTTTCGCGGCCATTCGCGTCACCTCCGCCGCCGATCGTATCCATGTGACGGTCATCACTTTGCATCCCGCCGGGAATGTCCGTACAAAGTATAGCGTACTTAGTACAGAGTTAACCGGCGCCACCTAGGAGGACCCTTGAACGTCACCGCATCCGCGATCTCCCTGAACGTGCCCGACGAGACCGCCTCCGCGAAGTTCCTCATCGACCACTTCGGCTTCACCGAGAAGATGTCGGCCGACGGTTTCGTCAACCTGACCCGGCCCGACGCCGGCTTCGACGTCATCTACCTGCGCACCGGCCTCGGCAGCTTCAAGCCGGACCGCATCGCGGGCAGCGCCGGCCAGGGTCTGCTGGTGGTCTTCGTGGTGGATGACATCGATGCCGAATACGCTCGCGTGCAGGGCGAGGGCGTGCCGATCGTGACGCCCATCGAGACCGAGCCGTGGGGCGAGCGCTACTTCCAGGCGCTGGATCCCAACGGCATCGTCATCCAGCTGGTGCAGTGGGTCTGATGGTGCGGTGGGTCTGAGCCGGATGTCGATTCCGCCCCACCCCGTTCGAGGAGTAGGCGAGGGTCGAACCACGATCCCCACACGAAGGAGGATTCGACTATGCGACACCTGGTGCTGATTCGCCTGGACCCCGCCCAGGCCCCCGACGGTCCCGGCGACGACCTGATCGCGCGGGTCAACGAGATCATCGAGGAGATGACCAAGGCGGGCGTGCTGCTCGACACCGCGGGCCTGCGCCCGCCCGAGGAGGGCACCCGGATCCGGCAGTCCGGCGGCACGCAGACCGTCATGGACGGTCCGTTCACCGAATCCAAGGAGATCATCGGCGGCTACCTGCTGCTGCAGACGCGCTCCCCCGAGGAGGCCGCCGAATGGGCCTCCCGGTTCCTGCGCGTGCACGGACCCGAATGGGAGATCGAGGTCGAGGTGCGGCAGCTGGAAGGCCAGCACTGACTCCGCGGGAGGAGCGGGCGCGCCGGGCCGTGGAAGCGGCCTGGCGCATCGAATGGCCGCGGCTGGTGGCGGGATTGACCCGCCTGGTCGGGGATATCGCCACCGCCGAGGAACTCGCGCAGGACGCCCACGTGGCGGCACTGGAACAGTGGCCGTCCGCGGGCGTCCCGCCGAATCCCGGCGGCTGGCTCATGCTCACCGCCAAACACCGGGCGGTGGACCGCATCCGGCGCGACGCGAACTTCGCCCGGAAGCTGGAACTGCTGGGCCGGGAGGCGATCACCGCGGAAGCGCCGGTGGGCGAACCGGACCCGGTGATCGCCGACGACCTGCTGCGCATGATCTTCACCGCCTGCCATCCGGTGCTCACGCCCCCGGCGCGGGCGGCGCTCACCCTGCGCATGGTGGGCGGGTTGACGACCACCGAGATCGCGCGCGCCTATCTGGTCCCGGAATCGACGGTGGCGCAACGGATCGTGCGCGCCAAACGCACCATCGCCGCCAAAGGGATCCCCTTCGAGGTACCGGAGGGCGCGGAGCTGACCGCGCGACTGGACTCGGTGCTCGAAGTGATCTACCTGATCTTCAACGAGGGCTACGCGGCCACCTCCGGCGAACGCTGGGTGCGCGCCGAACTGTGCGAGGACGCGCTGCGCCTGGCCCGCATCCTCACCGGACTGCTGCCCGAGGAACCGGAGGCGCACGGCCTGGCGGCCCTGCTGGAATTGCAGGCCTCACGCACCACGGCCCGCAGCGATTCCGGCGGCGGCCCGATCCTGCTGCCCGATCAGGACCGTTCCCGCTGGAACCGCCTGTACATCGAACGCGGACTGGCCGCCCTGGCCCGCGCCCACACCCTGAACCGGACGCGGGAACTCCCGCCCGGCCGCTACGCCCTGCAGGCCGCCATCGCCTCGGTGCACGCGGTGACCCCGGCCGCCGCCGACACCGATTGGCGGCGCATCGCCGGACTGTATGCCGTGCTCGCGCAACGATTTCCGTCACCGGTCGTGGAGTTGAACCGGGCGGTGGCGGTGGCGATGGTGCACGGGCCCGCGGCGGGCCTGGAGTTGATCGACGCGGTCGCGGCGGATCTGGACGGCTATCACCTGCTGCACGCCGTGCGCGGGGATCTCTTGGAACGGCTGGGCCGGACCGCCGAGGCGCGGGCGGCATTCGAGCGGGCGGCCGAACTCACCGCCAATGACAGCGAGCGCGAACTGCTGCGCGGGCGGGCGCGCTGACCAGCGCGTCGGCGCCGATCAGGGAGTTCCCCGCGTGTCGCTCACCCCGTCACCGAAGTTCAAGGGCGTACGGTCGGTTTCTGATTGGAAGACACATGGGGTCTGTTTTTTCGTGAACGACACGGAAGGACCAGGCGTTGCCCGCTTCCCACGAGAACACCGCCCGCCGGCGCCCGATCCGAGTCGCGGTACTCGGACTGCTGGCGGCGGCCATCGCGCCCTTGACGGTCGGCGTCACGCACGCCGACGCTCGCACCGAGATCGCCAACCCCGTCTCCGCCACCGGCGTCCCGGTCGCGCTTCCCCTCGATCCGGCCTCGCTGCTGCAACTGGTCGGCTCGGCCCAGCGCTATTCGAAGCCCGCCCTGCAGACCATGTCCCGCTTCATGGTCCCGTTCGACCAGTGGGATTCGTTCAACCACATCATCACCCGCGAGAGCGACTGGCAGGTGTTCGCCATCAACCCGACCTCGGGCGCGTACGGGCTGCCCCAGGCCCTCCCCGCGCACAAGATGTTCAGCGAGGGCCCGGACTGGATGTTCAACCCGCTCACCCAATTGCGCTGGGCCTACCGCTACATGGTCGAACGCTACGGCAGCCCCAACAACGCGTGGGCGTTCTGGCAGGCCCACAACTGGTACTGAGCCTGCCCGTCCGCTCGATCGGTCCAGCCCGAACCCTCGATCAGTTGAGCGCCGCCCGGAACACCTCGGCCACCGGGGTGGTCGGGCGACCCAGCAGCCGCTGCAGGTCGCCGGAGTCGACAGCCAGGATGCCGCCCGCGATCCCGGCGTCGGCATCGGCCAGCACCGCCGCGTATCCGGCGTCCAGGCCCGCACCCTGCAGCGCGGCCGCGTAATCCTGCTGCGGCAGATCCTCGTAACGCACCGGCTTGCCGGAGACCTCCGAGATCACCTGCGCCAGTTCGGCGTACGAGAGGGTCTCGTCGCCGCCGAGCTCGTAGACCTTGCCCTCGTGCCCGTCGGTGGTGAGCACCCGGGCGGCCGCCTCGGCGTAGTCGGCCCGCGCCGCGCCGGATACCTTGCCGTCCCCGGCCGCGCCGAGCAGCACGCCGCTCGCGACGGCGTGGCCCAGACCGCCGGCGTAGTTCTCCCAGTACCAGCCGTTGCGCAGCAGGGTGGTCGGGATGCTCGCCCCGGCCAGCACCGCCTCGGTGCCGATGTGCTCCTGGGCGAGGATCAGCGGATTGCGGTCGGCCTGCGGAATGCTGGTGTAGGCCAGCAGTTTCACGCCCGCGGCCTCGGCGGCGCGCAGCACATTGGTGTGCTGGGCGACGCGCTTGCCGAACTCGTTGCCGGAGACCAGCAGCACGCGGTCGACGCCCTGGAAGGCGCGTTCCAGCGCCGCCGGATCGTCGAAGCTCGCGACCCGCACCTCGACGCCGCGCTCGGCCAGGTCGGCCACCTTGGCGGGATCGCGGACCACGGCGACGACGGGCTGCGACCCGTCCTTCAGCAGCGCCTCGACGACCAGACGACCCAGCTGACCACTGGCTCCGGTGACTGCGACGGTCATGACTACCTCCAGGTTCGATGAAATGAACTGCACGCTCGACATGTACTAACTAATAGTAAGCACATGCTATTCCTGAACCGCTACCCGAATGGCAGGTAACCTGAATCTCATGAACGCCCGGCCTTCCGACCAGTCCTTCACGGACGACCCGACCCTGGAAGCCGACGTCTTCGCCCGCAACTGCGCCTCCCGCCCGGTCCTGCAGGACGTCGCCAGCCGCTGGGGCGTGCTCGCCCTGGCCGCCCTGCGCGAGGGCCCCTACCGCTTCTCGGCGCTGCGCCGCCGGGTCGACGGCATCTCCGAGCGCATGCTTTCCCAGACCCTGCAGACCCTGGAACGCGACGGCATGGTCAATCGCGAAGTCCAGCAGTCCATCCCGCCGGTGGTCGAGTACACCCTCACCGACCTCGGCGCGCGGGTCGCCGACCAGCTCGTCGGCCTCATCGACATCCTCGAGTCCAATCTCGCGACCATCGAAGCGGCGCAGTCCGCCTACCACCGCCCGTAAGGAGCCGAATGTCCGCCGACACCGATCTGCAGTACCTGGAACGCTGCGTGGAGCTGGCCGCCGAGGCCCTCGACGCGGGCGACGAGCCGTTCGGATCACTGCTGGTCGACGCGGACGGCAAGGTCCTGGCCGAGGACCGCAACCGGGTCTCCGGCGGCGACGCCACCCGCCACCCCGAATTCGAGCTGGCCCGCTGGGCCGCCGACCACCTCACCCCCGAGCAGCGCGCCACCGCCACCGTCTACACCTCCGGCGAACACTGCGCCATGTGCTCGGCCGCCCACGCCTGGGTCGGCCTGGGCCCGATCGTCTACGCCGCCTCCACCGCCCAGCTCACCGAGTGGCTCGACGAGTTCGGCGTCCCCGCGGGCCCGATCCGCCCCCTCGCCATCCAGGAGGTGGCCCCGTCCATCCCGGTCTCGGGCCCCTTCCCGGAACTCACCGACCGCGTCTACGCCCTCCACCGCCGCCTGCACCTGGCCGACTGATCGCTACACGAGAACGGCCTGATACCGGCGACTTACGCCGACATCAGGCCGCCTTGCGGGGCAGGCCCCCGGACCTCGGGGGTCCGGGGGCCTGCCCCCGAAAATCTCGAGGGGGTTCGGGGGCGAAGCCCTGAGACCCTTCAGAGTCAGAAGTTGATCATGTGGCCGGCGAGGCCGTGGATCGCTTCCTGAATGGCTTCCGACAGGGTCGGGTGGGTGTGGACGTTGCGGGCGACCTCGTTGACCGTGAGGTCCCACTTCTGGGCCAGGGTCAGTTCCGGCAGCAGCTCGGAGACGTCCGGGCCGATCAGGTGGCCGCCGAGCAGTTCCCCGTACTTGGCGTCGGAGATCAGCTTGACGAAGCCCTGCGCGTCGCCGAGGCCGTGCGCCTTGCCGTTCGCGGTGAACGGGAAGGTGGCGACCTTGACGTCGTAGCCCTCGTCCTTGGCCTGCTGCTCGGTGAGGCCGAAGGAGGCGACCTGCGGCTGGCAGAAGGTGGCGCGCGGCATCATGCGGTAGTCGCCCAGCGCCTGGGTCTCCGCACCCGCGATGGTCTCGGCGGCGACCACGCCCTGCGCCTCGGCGACGTGCGCGAGCTGCAGCTTGGCGGTGACGTCACCGATGGCGTAGATGCCGGGGACGTTGGTGCGCATGTAGTCGTCGATGGCGATGGCGCCACGGTCGGTGAGCGCGACGCCGGTGTTCTCCAGGCCGTAGCCCTGCACGCGCGGCGCGAAGCCGACGGCCTGCAGCACCTTGTCGACGGTGACGGTCTCGATGGCGCCGGTCTTGTTGTCCTTGATGGCGACGGTGACCTTGGAGCCGTCGTCTTCCATGGACTGCACGGCCGCACCGGTGGTGATGGTGATGCCGAGCTTCTTGTACGCCTTGGTGATCTCCTTGGAGATGTCGGCGTCCTCGTTCGGCAGGGCGCGGTCCAGGAATTCGACGATGCGCACGTCCACGCCGTAGTTCTTGAGGACGTAGCCGAACTCCATGCCGATGGCGCCCGCACCCACGATGAGGATGGAGCCCGGCAGGTCGCGGGTGAGGATCTGCTCCTCGTAGGTGACCACGTTGGCCGACAGCGAGGTGCCCGGCAGCAGCTTGGTCTCGGTGCCGGCGGCGATGATCACGTTGTCGAACGTGATGTCCTCGGTGCCGCCCTTGGTGAGCGCGACCGAGAGCGACTTCGGGCCGGTGAAGGTGCCCTTGCCGTCGAACTCGTCGATCTTGTTCTTCTTCATCAGGAAGTGGACGCCCTTGACCCGGCCGTCCGCGACCTTGCGGCTGCGGTCGAACGCCGCGCCGAAGTCGAAGGTCGCGTTACCCGAGATACCGAAGGTCTTCGCTTCCTTGGTGAAGATATGAGCCAGCTCCGCGTTGCGCAGCAGTGCCTTGGACGGAATGCAGCCCACGTTCAGGCACACGCCACCCCAGTATTTCTGCTCGACGATCGCTGTTCGCAGGCCGAGTTGAGCGGCACGAATCGCGGCGACGTAACCGCCGGGACCAGCGCCGAGAACGACGACATCGTAGTGGGAAGTCACGGCTTCGAGACTAGACCTGTTGCCGGGTGCTCACTCAGCCATCCCCCGCCCGGGTGAGACCGCGAGCACGTGAGAGCGGTCACTCCCACACCACGGAAACGACCGATCAGTTCGCTATGCAGGTGGAATCAGCCGCGCCACACCTGCCGGGCGACGCGCGCGAAGTTGCCGCCGAAGACGGCCGCCCGGTCCGCCACGGAGAAGCCGCGGTCGGCGAGCGCCGCGTCCAGGCCGCGCACCCCCGCCGTGCCGAGCAGATCTTCCGGTGGCGTCCATTGCAATTGGCCGTAGCGGAGGTACTCCTGGGAGTAGCTCTCCGGATTCTCAGCCAGCTCCCGATTGAAATCGTCGGCGTCGAAGGAGTAGTCCGAGCCCACCCCGACATGCTCGATACCGACCAGTTCCGCCCCGTAGGCGATGTGGTCGGCCATGGCCTCCACCCGCCCGGCCCGGTCGGCGGGCTCGTTGCGGCCCAGGAATATGCCGACCCCATTGACACCGATCACCCCGCCGGTGGCCGCGCACGCCTTGGCCTGCTCGTCGGCGATATTGCGCGGATGTTCCCACAGCGCCGCGAAATTCGAGTGGCTGTAGATCATCGGGACGCTGGTGACCTCCGCGATGTCGAGGCCGGTGCGGCGCGAGCAGTGCGACCCGTCGGCGAACACGCCCACCTCGTTGAGGGTGCGGATCAGGTCGCGTCCGTAGGCGGTGAGCCCGGTGTCCTCGGTGTCGAGGCAGCCGCAGCCGGCGGCATTGGCGTGGTTGTAGGTGGGCAGCAGCGAGCGCAGCCCCAGTTCGTGGAACAGCTCGACATTGTCGAGATCGCCGTCCAGCGGCCCGGCGTCCTCGAGGTCGAAGGCCAGCGCGATGGTGGACTCGGTCTCCGCGGTCGGCGTGCTCGGCCAGGCGTCCTCGATGTCGTGCACCAGCCGGAAACGGCCGTCGGTCAAGGCATCCCGCCGCAGCTGGGTGACCAGTTCCAGCGAGTCGCGGGTGGTCTGCGGCGAATATCCGATGTTCACCGAGAGATACGAGCCCATCGGGTACCGAATCAGCTCGGTGACGTCCGCGGTCGGCAGTAATGGCAGGCAGCAGTGCTGTTCCCACAGCCGGGGCTCATGCGACACCTGGCAATCCTACTGACCGGACGATGCGGTCAGCGCCACCCGCGCCCGACTGTCATTGCCACCGTGCTCGGCAACACGTTCGCGACCGGCGAACGCGCCCCTGGGCAACAATGAGGGCATGACCGGTGTTGGACAGGGTGTGACCGATCCCTACCTGTGGCTCGAAGAAGTCGAGAGCGACCGCGCGCTGGCGTGGGCCGAGGAACGGAACGTGGTGTCGAAGGAGCGTTTCGCCTCGACCGAGCGTTTCGGCGAACTCGAGGCGCGTGTGCTCGCCATGCTCGACACCGACACCCGCATCGCCTATCCGAGCCGGCGCGGCCCGTGGCTCTACAACTACTGGCGCGACCGTGAGCACCCCAAGGGCCTGTGGCGGCGCACCACCTTCGCCGAATACGCCAAGGCCGAGCCGGACTGGGAGATCCTCATCGACCTGGACGCACTGGCCGCGGCCGAGGGCGAGAACTGGGTATGGGGCGGCGCGGCGGTGAAGCGCCCGGAGCAGCGGCGCGCGCTGATCAGCCTGTCGCGCGGCGGCGCGGACGCCAAGGTGATCCGCGAATTCGATATCGAGGCGAAGACTTTCATCGACCCGGCGGACGGCGGCTTCCACCTACCCGAGGCCAAGTCCGACTACGCCTGGATCGACCACGACACCATCTACGTGGGCACGGACTTCGGCCCCGGTTCCCTCACCGACTCCGGCTATCCCCGGGTGGTGAAGCGCTGGCGGCGCGGAACCCCCTTGGCCGAGGCCGAATTCGTGTACGAGGGCCTGTCCACCGACGTGGCCGTCTCGGCGGGCTACGACCGCACCCCCGGCTACGAACGGCACTATCTGAGCCGCGCCACCGACTTCTTCAACGAAGAGGTCTACCTGCTCGAGTCCGACGACACCTTGCGGCTCATCGAGGCCCCCACCGACGCCGACGTCTCCTGGAACAAGGAGTGGCTGCTGGTGCGGCCGAAGACCCCGTGGGAGGTGAACGGCTCGACCTATCCGGCGGGCGCGCTGCTGGCCGCCGACTTCGAGGAATTCCTGTCCGGCGCACGCGATTTCGAGGTGCTCTTCACCCCCGACCCGCACACGGCCCTGCACGGCTACAGCTGGACCGAGAACCACCTGCTACTGGCCACCCTGCACGATGTGCAGACCGAACTGCACGTGCTCACCCCCGGCCCGGACGGCTGGACCCGCGCGCCGCTGGCCGACGCCCCGGCCATGTCCACCACCAGCGTGATGAACCTCGACCGGCTCGAGGGCGGCGACGAATTCATGCTCTCCACCAGCAGTTTCACCAGCCCGGCCACGCTCATGTCGAGTTCGGTGGGCGGCGCGGTGGAGGTGCTGAAGCAGGAGCCCGCGTTCTTCGACGCCGACGGTATGGAAACCGAGCAGTTCTTCGCGCGTTCCGACGACGGCACCGAGATCCCGTATTTCGTGATCCGCCACCGTGATCTGCGGGGCACCCCCGGACCGACCGTCATGTCCGGCTACGGCGGCTTCGAGGTGTCGCGCCGCCCGGCCTACAGCGGCGCGGTCGGCATGGGCTGGCTGGAACGCGGCGGCACCTACGTCATGACCAATATCCGCGGCGGCGGCGAATACGGCCCGGAATGGCACACCTCGGCGCTGAAGGCCAACCGGCACAAGGCCTACGAGGATTTCGCGGCCATCGCCCGCGACCTGGTGGCGCGCGGCATCACCACCCACGACCAGCTGGGCGCGGTGGGCGGCAGCAACGGCGGCCTGCTCATGGGCGTCATGCTGACCCGCTACCCGGAGCTGTTCGGGGCCATCGTCTGCCAGGTGCCGCTGCTGGATATGAAGCGCTACCACCTGCTGCTGGCGGGCGCGTCCTGGATGGCCGAGTACGGCGACCCGGACAAGCCCGAGGAGTGGGAGTACATCGCCAAGTACTCGCCGTACCAGAACACCAGCGCCGAGCAGACCTATCCGCCGATCCTGCTCGCCACCTCCACCCGCGACGATCGCGTGCACCCCGGCCACGCCCGGAAGATGGCCGCGCGCTTGGCATCCGAGGGCCATGAGGTCTGGTACTACGAGAACATCGAGGGCGGTCACGGCGGCGCCGCGGACAACAAGCAGTCCGCGTTCCAGGCCGCATTGGTCTACGAGTTCTTCCTCCAGCAACTGATGGACGGTGAACGGCCGCGTCGCGCTTGAAAGATCCGCCCGTTTCGGAAAGATCGGACTCGGGTGCCGATGTGGGGTTTTCCCACCGAGCGAGGAGTCGACGTGGCCGAACTGGACGAGCTGATCAGTAGCACCGCCGCGGCCACCGGACTCGATCCGGAGGACGTCCGCGCCTTCGCCGCCACCGCCGAGCGGCGCGAATACCCGGCCGGGGCGGTGCTGTTCCACGAATCCACGCCGCGCGAGTGGGCGGGCATCGTGGTGGAGGGCGAGATCCGGATCACCTCCGGCCTCACCGGCCACGTGGTCGAGCTCGCCCTGCTCGGGCCCGGCAGCCTGATCTCGGAGATCGCGCTGGTCGACGACACTCCCCACACCGCCACCGGGCGCAGCGTCACCGGCGCGGTCGTGCTCACCGTGCCCCGGGCGACCCTGCGGGAACTGGCCGTCCTGCACCCGGATCGCTACTACCGCATGGTCTCCCGGGTCGCCCAGCTGGTCGCGCACCGCATGCGCGCGGTCTCCGCGCAGCTGTCGGCCGTCATCGCGGCCCAGCAGCCGCTGGGCGGCATTCGCACCGAACACGATTCGCTCGGCACCCGGGAACTGCCGGCCGACGCGTACTACGGGGTGCAGACCCTGCGCGCGGTCGAGAACTTTCAGATCTCCGGCATCAAGCTGCGCAAGTTCGGGCACCTGGTCAATGCCCTGGCCCACGTGAAAAAGGCTGCGGCCCTGGCCAACGCGGAACTCGGTGCGCTCGCCCAGCCCAAGGCCGACGCCATCGTCGCGGCCTGCGACGAACTGCTCACCGGCCGTCTGCGCGAGAACTTCGTCGTCGACATGGTGCAGGGCGGCGCGGGCACCTCCACCAACATGAACGCCAACGAGGTGATCGCCAACCGCGGCCTGGAGCTCATGGGCCACCGCAAGGGCGAATACCGATACCTGCACCCCAACGACGACGTGAACCGCTCGCAGTCCACCAATGACGTCTACCCCACCTCGGTGAAACTGGGCGTCTACCTGTCCCTGCAGGACGCCTCCGCGGCGCTGGGCGAACTGCAGAACGCGCTGCGCGCCAAGGCCGTCGAATTCGCCGACGTGATCAAGATGGGCCGCACCCAGCTGCAGGACGCGGTCCCGATGACCCTGGGCCAGGAATTCGGCGCGTACGCGGTCATGATCGGCGAGGCTATCAACCATCTGCAGCGCGTCGGCGGTGACCTGCTCGCGGTGAACATGGGCGCGACCGCCATCGGCACCGGCATCACCAGCCCGCCCGGCTACGCGGACCTGGTCACCGTCAAGCTCGCGGAAATAACCGGATTGCCCATCGTGCAGGCCGAGAACCTGGTCGAGGCCACCCAGGACTCCGGCGATTTCGTGGCGGTGTCGGCCACCCTCAAACGCGCCGCGGTGCAGCTGTCCAAGATCTGCAACGACCTGCGGCTGCTGTCCAGCGGTCCGCGCGCGGGCCTGGGCGAGATCAATCTGCCCGCCATGCAACCGGGTTCGTCGATCATGCCGGGCAAGGTCAACCCGGTCATCCCGGAGGTGGTCAGCCAGGTCTGTTTCCAGCTCATCGGCTACGACATGACCGTCACCATGGCCGCCGAGGCCAGCCAGCTGGAACTCAATATGGCCGAGCCGATCATGGCCCACGACCTCATGATGGGCACCATGATGCTGCGCAATGCCGCGGTCACCCTGACCAGCCGCTGCATCACCGGCATCACCGCCAACCGGGAGCACTGCCGGGATCTGGTGGCGCACAGCATCGGACTGGTGACCGCGCTGGTGCCGACGCTGGGCTACGAGCAGTCGGCGGCCATCGCCAAGGAGGCGCTGGAGTCCGGCGGCAGTGTCTATGACCTGGTGCTCGAGCGCGGGGCCATGACCAAGGCCGAACTCGACGACCTGCTCAGCCCCGAGAAGATGACCGCGCCGCGCGCGCGGCGGCTCTGAGCGCCCCCGATCCGCTGACGAATCAGCGGTCCCGCAGCCATTTTTCGACGTAGTCGATGGTGGAGCCGGGATCGCTGATCCAGCCGTTGTGCCCGAGCGGGGCCGGGTTGTGCCAGGTGGTGATGTCGGCCTGCGGCATTTTCGCGAGCAGTTGCCGGGCTGATCCGCGCGGGGTCAGCTCATCGCCGCTCAGGGTGATCGACAGGACCGGCAGTTTCAGCCGCCCGATCCGCTCCTCGTAGTCGATATCGGCCCCGGCGGGTTCGAACCTGCCGGTGCGGGCCAATCGCGCCCAATCGGCGATGAGCGCCTTGGACTGCCGACCGAAGCCGCCCGCCGTGACCATGTCGCCCGGCCAGAACCCGGCCAGATTGGCGGTCAGCGACAGCGCCGCGCTGCCGACCGCGGCCAGCCCCGAGTACCCGCGGAAATGCGGTGTGCCGGACGCGATGAGGATGAGCCCGCCCAGCCGCCCCCGGATCCGGGACGCGTACATGGCGCCCAGCTGGCCGCCCATGCTGTGGCCGAGCAGGTACGGGGTGCTGTCGGGGAAGCGCAGGCGCACGGCCTCGAACATGGCCGGGAAGTCCACCGCCACCAGGTCCTGATAGCCGTAGCGGGACGGTCCGGTCGCGGGTCCGCCGCCGTTGCCGCGGATCTCCAGCAGCGCCACATCGAAACCCCGGGCCGCCAACGGCATTCCGAACAGCGAGTAGTACTCCCCCGGCACGCCGAGGCCGGGGGCGATCACCACGACCGGCCGCGGCGTGTCGGCGGTGATCGGATGCCGGTGCGAGCCCTTCGCCGGGATCAGCCGCACCGGGATCGTGGTTCCGTCGGGCAGCTGGATCGGCACCGTCTCCATGTTCGGCCCGGTCCCCGTGTTCGGTCCGGTCCGGCTGTTCGGCCCAGTCCCCCTGTTCGGCCCGGTCCCGCTGTTCGGCGCAGCCTCCATGATCGGCACGCTACCCGTAAAGTTCGCGCCCGTCCGCGAGGCGGACGGGCGCGAAAGAGCGTCGGAAGGTGGGTTTTCGGGTCAGGCGCTGACCGCGCCCATGATGATGCGGCGCAGCACCTGGATGACGTCGTCGAGCGGCTGGCGCGGATCGGAGCCGCTCCAGGCGTCGACCACGTAGTTCACCGCGCCGATGATGGCGAGCACGCGCATTTCGTAGTCGCCGGGCGGGATCTCGCCGTGCAGGGCCGCGTCCTCGGCGGCGCTGGCCAGCAGTGCGCCCCAGGCGCGGCGCAGCTCCAGGCGGAATTTCTCCACCTTGGGGCCCGCGCCGACGACCTCGACGAGCGCGACTCTGGCCTTGCGCGGATCTCGTCCGATGGACTCGATGTAGGCGCGGACCGCCGCGTCGATGATGTCGATGGCGCTGGCGTCGGAGTGCTCGGCGATGGTGGCCGCCACGGCTTCCCGCGACTCGCGATCGATATGCTCGTAGAGCTCGAGCAACAGCGATTCGCGACCGGTGAACTCCTCGTAGAACTGTCTGGAGGAGAGTCCGGCGTCCTTGCAGATGGCTCCGACGGAACTATTGGCGTATCCATCGCGCGCGAACACCGTGAGCCCGGACTCCAGAAAACGCGCACGACGCTGCCGCTGCCGGTCTTCTACGGGCTGCCCGGCGTACATTCTTCCCGCGTTCGTTTCCTGTGACATTGCGCCAGACAATACCGAAGGGCCCGATCCCCTCGTCATGGATCGGGCCCTTCGTTTGAACCTTCGACTTACCGCGCGTTAGCCGAAAGTTGGCTCAGCAACGTCGGGCCAGGCGACGCACCCGGGACGGTGGGTATAGGCAGGGGAACCGTCCCAAGTTCGGTACGCGGGTCCGGGGGGAGAGACTCGCGGCCCGATGTCGCATTGACCCGAAAGTCACTGATCGTTTGCCGTTCATCACGATACAGAGCAGGCGAACTGGACGGAATACTTTTTGAGGAACTTTTTAGGTTTTATTTGAACGCCCCTCGCGACGCGCCGCCGGACCAGCACCGGAGCCTGGCGTAGGGGCGGAGTACCCCCTGCCGAAGCCGGATAATCCGGACACGAAAAAGGGCCCGATCCCCGCAAGCGCGGGAGGGCCCTTCCGCATCGCTCCGGCACCCGTTCAGTTGCCGAAAGATGGCGCTCGCGTGGCTACTTGGCCGAAAGGCTCGCCGAACCGGTAGCCAGCAGCTTGAACAGGGTCTGAGAAAGAACATCCGAAAGGAAGTTCGCCATGGTGGTGCTCCGATCCGAACGATTGCCAGTGTTGTCACTGACTGTTTGCCCTCGCGACGATACCGAGCCGATGCCCCCGGAGGGAAGATGACGGATGAACTTTCTAGAACCAACTCGATACAGCACTGGATTAGGCGGGCACCTCCGGCTCCCCGAGAGTGAGCATCAATCGGTTGGCCCACGAGAACGAGGCCGCCGACAACACCAGATCGTGCAGCTCGGCGGCATCGAAACCCAACTGCCGCAAGCGGTTCAGATGGCCGGTGGTGGCCCGGGGCGGATTCGCGGCGAGGGCGTCCACGAAATCGATGACCGCGTCCCACCTTTCGTCGATCCGCACGTCGTTGCCTTCGTCCAGCAACCGCTGAACATCCCCGGGCCGCTTGGACAACGCAGATGTGAAACGTGAATGAACGGAGGCGCAGTACTCGCACCCGTTGTGCCGGGAGGTAACGGTCGCCGCGAGTTCGCGCTCCGCGCGGGTCAGTCCCCCTCGACCGTAGAAGATCTCTTTGTCGTTGCCACTGCGGTGCGCCAGCACCTCCGGGTTGCGCGCGAGTAGCCGGAAGTACGGCCCGATCCCGCGATCGCCCTCCAGCAGGGGTTTCTGCAACTCATCGGCATCGGCCAGCCGGATGGGTTCCACCCACGGCACCCAGTCCAGCTGGTCCTGCGTGAATCCCGTTGGGCGGCGTCGGTTTTCGACGCTGCGCACCTCGCTCGCGCCCCGCTCACCCATGGTCCGCTCCGATCAGTGTGAGACCGGCCAGCAGCCGGACCTGGAAGTGCACGAATCCGATGAGCTGCGCGACCGTGACGATGTCGCGCTCGGACAGCCCGGCCGCGCCCAGGGCATCGATATCCGCGCGGGTGATGGCGGCGGGCGCGGTCGTGACCCGCGCGGCGTGCCGCAGGATGGCGGCGAGCACCGGATCCCCCTCGGCCGGAGCCGTTCCCAGCCCGGCGTAATGCGCGGCCAGCTCGGGCGCGCCCGCCAGCTCCGCCACCGCCACGGCCGCCGCGATCAGCCGGTCCCGCCCGACAGTCGCGGCCGCCGGACCGTTCAGCAACGCCTCGTAAACCCCCTGCGTATGCGCGATCACCGCCGGGCGCGTCGCCCGCAGCGCCCGAACCGCGTCCGCGCGTGGGCCGAGTACGGCATCGATGACATCGGCGGACCTGTCCGCCTCCGGTTCGGCCGGGGCGAGTGGCGCCGCCTCGACGGCGGCGGTCGCTTCGGTCACGAGGAAGTCCTTTCGTCGGGTCGCCAACCCAGTTGCGGGGCAACCTTGGTGGCGATGAGTTCGATGGAGCGCAGGGTGGCGGCGTGGCCCGGGTCGACCGGGTGGACCTGCACGATGAAGTCGGTGGCGTGCCGCAGCGCCACGTCGGCGGCGAGCTGCTCCACCACCTCGTCGGGCGTGCCGACGTAGATGTCGCGCAGCACCTCGGCGACCGAATCGGCCACCTCCGGCCCGCCGTTGCGACCCAGCTGATCGAGGAACCGGGCCGCGCCGCGCTCGGCCAGGGCCCGGGCCTCGGCGTGGTCGTCTGCCACGAAAACGCCCCGGGACGCGCCGATTCGCGGTTTCGCACCCGGCGGCAGCGCGTCGAGATAGGCGTCGACCAGCGGCTGCTGGATCTCCCACAGGGTGGCCGCGGGTGCGGCCGGATCCCGCGGCTGCGCCTTCGACAGCAGCAGTCCGTCACCCGCGCGGGCGGCGCGCGCCGCGCCGGCGACCGAGAAGGTGGCCTGCCACAGCCGGTCCCGCAGTCCGGGCGCGGGCGGATTGAGCCCCCGATCCCCGATCAACGGCGTTCCCGCCAGGGCGGCGGTGACCTTGGCGAGTTTGTCCGCGTACAGCCGCTGCCGGTCGAGATCGGCCGCCTCGAACAGTTCGAAGGCGTGCCGGGACCCGCCCGCGCCGAAGCCGAGTTCCAGCCGCCCGCCCGACAGCTCGTCCAGCACGGCCGCGTCCTCGGCGACCCGGATCGGGTCCTCCAGCGCCAGCGTCACGATGGCGGTCCCGACCCGGATCCGCGGGAACCGGGCGGCCGCGTGCGCCAGGAACACGAACGGCGACGGCAGCCCGCCCTCCGCCGGATCCAGGTGGTGCTGCGCCACCCAGGCGGTGTCGTAGCCGAGCCGTTCGGCCAGTTCGATCTGGTCCAGGGCCTGCCGGTACACGCCGGCCGCGTCCTCGGCCGGGTCGGTGCGGACCAGGCGGGTGAAGAAGCCCAGGCGTCGTGCGGTCATGTCGTCACCTTTCCCAGGTAGGCATCGCGGACGGCCGGATCGCCGACCAGGTCCGCGGCCGGGCCGTGCAGGACGATCCGCCCCGTGCGCAGCACATTGGCGGTATGCGCGATGCTCAGGGCCAGCTCCGCCTGCTGTTCCACGATCAGGATGGCCAGGCCCAGTTCCCGATTGAGCCGGGCGATCTCCGACAGCACCCGATCCACGAACAACGGCGACAGTCCCATTGTCGGCTCGTCCATGCAGATCAGCCGGGGTTTGCTCATGAGCGCGCGGGCGAAGGCCAGCATCTGTTGCTCCCCGCCGGACAGGGTCCCCGCCCGCTGCATCCGGCGCTCGGCCAGCCGAGGGAAATGCTCGAACAGCTCGGCGGCCCGCGCGGCCAGCACCGCGCGACGCTCCTTGCGGATGTAGCCGCCGACGAAGAGGTTCTCCTCGACGGTCATGGCCGGGAACACGCGTCGCGCCTCCGGCACCGAGGCCAGCCCGGCCCGGATCCGGGTGGCGGCGGGGGTGCCGCTCACGTCGACGCCGTCGATCCGGACCGCGCCGGAACTCGGATGCAACAGTCCGAGAGCGGTTTTCATGGTGGTCGACTTGCCGGAGGCATTACCGCCGAGCAGGGACACGATCTCGCCGGGGCGGACCGTCAGCGACACCTCGTCGAGGGCCCGGGACGCCCCGTAATGCACCACCACGCGATCGAATTCCAGGATCGGCGTGGCGTTCTCGTCGAACTCAGACATCGACGGCCACCTTTGCCCCGGCCCGGCTGCGGCCCAGGTACGCCTCGATGACGCGGGGATCGGAGAGCACCTCGTCGGGCGTGCCCGACGCGATGATCCGGCCCTCGTCCAGCACCAGCACCCGGTCGGAGAGCTCGTGGACCAGGTCCATCTTGTGTTCGACCAGCAGCACGGTCTGGCCCTGCGCCTTCAATTCGGCCAGCTGCCGGCCGATTTCCGCGGTCTCGGTCTGGTTCATGCCCGCGGCCGGTTCGTCCAGCAACAGCAGATCCGGCTCGGACGCGAGCGCCCGAGCGATCTCGGTGCGGCGGCGATTGGCGTAGGACAGGGTGTAGGCGGGATGGTCGGCGCGCGGGACCAGCCGTTCCTCGAAACGTGCCAGCTGGGCGTCGATGCGGGCCGCCGACACGCGTCGTTCGGCGCGCGCCGCCGGAGTCGGCACCAGGGCCACCCCCAGCTCGGCCAGCAGCGAAATCCACCCGAGCACCGGAATACCGGCCAGCGCGCGCAGCGGGCGGGTGGCGTGCAAGGTCGGCTGGAGACCGACGTCGACATTCTCGCGGACCGTCATATTGCCGAACACCCGGCCGTTCTGGAAGGTGCGCGCGATGCCCGCCGCTGCTGCCGCCTCGGGGCGACCCGGACGAATCCGCCTGCCACGCACCAGAACTTCCCCGGCATCCGGTCTCAGCACGCCCGAGATCAGGTTGACCGTCGTCGACTTGCCGGACCCGTTGGGCCCGATGATCGAGACGAATTCGCCGGGCGCGATCGAGAATTCGACCCCGTTCACGGCCTGCACGCCACCGAAGGCCCGCCGCAGGCCGGTGACGGTGAGCACCGCCTCGGCCGAGTCAGGCACCGACCGGGCTGGGCTTGTTTCCAGAGTTCTGTTCGTTTCCGACGACACGATCCCTCCTCACCAGAATTCCCTGCGGCCGGAACCGCACCACCAGCAGCAACACCAAGCCGTACAACACGATTCGCCACGACGGCGCGAGCCGCAGCACCTCCGGCGCCCCGATCAGCACCGCCGCGCCCAGCACCGCGCCGTACGGCGACGCCGTGCCGCCCAGCACCAGGATGGTCACCACCAGCAGCGACATCGGCAGGTTGAACACGGTCGGATCGATGTAGGAGTACTGGTGCGCGAGCAGCGCACCGCCGATGCCGGAGAAGAACGCCGCCACCGCGAAGGCCAGCGCCTTGTAATCGCGCACCGGCACACCCGCCGAGCGCGCCGCCACCTCGTCGGCCCCGATGGCCCGGATGGCCGTGCCGAGGCGGGACCGCTGCACGCCGACGATGACCGCCACCACAACGGCCAGCACTGCCAGCTCCAGCCGGAAAATCTGGGTGTGCGTGGTGAATTCGTAGCCGAACAGGCTGGGCGCGGGGATCCCGAAGATGCCGTAACTGCCGCGGGTCACCGGCTCCCAGTTGCGAATGATCGCCACCGTCACGATGCCGATGCCCAGCGTCGCGATGGCCACATAGTGACCGCCCAGCCGCCACAGCGGCGCGGCCAGCACCGAGGACGCCACCGCGGCGACGATCCCCGCGGCCACGATGGCCGGCAGAAAAGCCCAGCCGTGCGACACCGTCAGCACCGCCGAGGTGTACGCGCCGATGGCGATCGGCCCCGCCTGCCCGATGGCCAGCTGCCCGGCCGACCCGGCCACCAGCGTCATCGAGACCGCGATGATGGCGTAGGCCAGGATCTGGGTGCCCACCGAGATGCCGTAGTCGTCCGCGACGAGTGGAATCGCCACGCCCGCAACGGCGAACGCGATCAGCGCATGCCACCAGCGCACCCGCGGTTCCCGGCCGGAGCCGAGGAACGTGCCGGTCATCGGCTCGGATTCGATGGCGGGCGGGCGGGCCAGCAGGCCGCCCGGCCGCAGCACCAGGAAGATCACCAGCAGGCCGAAGGTGATCAGATCCCGATAGCCGTCACCGAACCAGTAGATGCCGAACGCCTCCACCAGGCCGAGCACGAAACCGCCGACGACCGCGCCTGGAATCGAGCCCAGCCCACCGATGGTGGCGGCCACGAACCCCGTCATGCCGACGATGCCGCCGCTGGTCGGTGAGATGTTCGAGTTGTAGAGGCCGACGAAGATGCCCGCCAGGCCACCCAGCCCGGAGGCGATGGCGAAGGCCAGCGACTGCACCCGGCCGACCCCGATGCCCATCTGCGCGGCGGCGTCCGGATCCTGCGCGGTGGCGCGAATGGCCAGGCCGTGGCGGCTGAACCGCAGGAACCCCCACAGCCCCGCCATCACGATGAGAGTGATGGCGAACATGACCACGTCCGAGGTGCCGAACCGCACCCCGCCCACCTGAAAATTGTTGGTGGACAGCACCTGCGGGAACGGCCGGGTGTCCGGACCGAACACCAGGGCGACCACGTTCTCGATGATCAGCCCCACCGCCACCGTCGCCAGCAGCGCGGCGATGGCCGGGGCGCGGCGCAGCGGCCGCACCGCCAGCACATCGATGGCCACGCCGACCAGCGCCGTCACCGCCACCACCACGACCAGCGCCGCCCACCACGGCACCCCGTGCTGGGCGATCAGCCACCAGCCCAGCACCGAACCGAACGCGAAGATCGCGCCGTGCGCGAAGTTGATGACATTGCTGACCCCGAAGATCAGGGTGATGCCCACGGCGATGAGGGCGTACGCATTGCCGTGGACCAAGCCCGCGATGAGCGTGTCGAACATCTACTTCTTGCTTCCGACCGGCACGAATTTGCCGTTCTGCAGCACCAGTTCGATCGGCTTCACACCGCTCGGGCGGCGGGTCTGCTGATCGAAGGCGAAGGTGCCCAGACCGATGCCGTCGAAGTCCTTGACCTCACGCAGGCCCTTCAGCACGCCCTCGCGGGTGGCCCCGCCGGCCTTGGCGGCCTTCACCAGCACGTTGACGGCGTCGTAGGCGTAGACATTGAAGTCGCCCGGGTCGGTGTTGAACTTGGCCTTGAACTTGGTGACGAAGCTCTGGATCTTCGGGCTCGGATCCGACGGGGTGAACACGCCGTTCACGATGTCGCCCTCGGCCGCGCTGCCCGCCAGATCGATGAACTGCGGCGTGTTCTGGCCACCGAAGAACTGTCCGGTGAACCCGACGTCACGCAGCTGCTTGACCACCAGTGCGCCGTCCGGCCCGTAACCCAGGTGTACGAAGGCGTCCGGGTTGGCGTCGCGGCCCTTGATCAGCACCGGCCGGAAGTCCTGCGAGTCCGGCAGAATCGGCGAGGAATAGGCGATCTCGATGCCCTTCTCCTTGGCGAACTGCTCGAAGAACTTGAAAGCCTGCTTACCCCAGTCGGTTTCGAGATACACCACCGACACCTTCTTGGCCTTGGACTTCACCCATTCGGCATTGCGCTCCTGGAACACGTCCAAGGTGATCGACGGGCTCCACGAATAGTCGCCGCCCTTGGTGAAATCCACCGAGGAGTTGGTGAATCCGTACTGCACCAGCTTGCCGCGGTTGTACACCGGCGAGGCGGCGATGGAGGCGGGCGAGGAGAAGTCGCCCAGCTCGGCGATGATCGACTGGTCGCCGACGAACTTGGTGGCGATCGGCACCGTCTGTTTCGGATCCGACTGCGAATCCTCCCACTTCAGCGCGACCTTCTTGCCGTCGATCCCGCCCGCGGCGTTGATCTCGTCCAGCGCCAGGTCGAACCCCTGCTGCCAGAGCCGGCCGTACTCGGCCGAGCCGCCCGTCTTCGGACCGGACACTCCGAAATACACCGTGTCCGAACCACTTCCGGACGCGTCGCGGCCGCCGCAGGCCGTCGCCGATCCCACGACCAGAGCCGCCGCACCGACACCCACCGCGACCCGGAGAACACGCGACCGGGACCAGATCCTGCTCATTGCTACCTCTACATTCGCGCACCGGCACGCGGCCGGGCATGGGGACACGACCGCGACGCGAAGGGCGCGGTCTGGCGCTTGCGATGCCCGGCGGACATCACCTGGTCGTCACCCGGGGCACCCCACCGCCCACGCGAGGGTTGCCGATCAGCGAGCCGGGGCTCGAAAAACGCTGATACTCGTGACCGTGTCCAGAAAGGTAGCCGTGACAACCGGCGGCCGACACCGTTCGAATCACCCTGATGCCAAACGCCACCCGGCCCCACCGCCGGGAATTCCCCTGCCGCCCCCACTAATTGCCCCTGCGGCCGCATCGCCCCGCTGATGCGGCCACCACCCCCTACGTCAGATGCGCGGTCAGCCAGGCCGGGAACTCGGTCAGGTCCCGCAGCACCACGTCCGCGCCGGCCGCCGACAACTCCTCGGCCGCATACGGTCCGGTGGTCACCGCCACCGAGGTCGCGTCCGCCACCTTGGCCGCGCGCACATCACCGAGATGGTCGCCCACATAGATCGAGGCGCCGCGCTGGAGCAGCACCTCTCCCTTCTCCTCCGCCCACGCGCCGCCGACCAGTTCGTCGACCGCCAGCCCCAGATGGTCCAGATGCAGCTGCGCGTGCGGGCCGTTCTTGGCGGTGATCACCAGCACCCGGCCCCCGGCCTCGTGCACCGCCGCCAGCGCGTCCACCACGCCGGGCAGATGGTCCGACGCGCGCACCGCCAGCTCCGGATACATCTCCCGGTACATGGCCACCACGCCCGGCACCTCGTGCTCCGGGAACCATTGCGCCGCCTCGTGCGCCAGCGGCGGACCCAGCCGCGACACCACCAGCTCCGAATCGATCGCCACCCCGGTCCTGGCGGCTACCGCGTCCCACACCGCGGCGATCCCCGGCCGCGAATCGATCAGCGTCATATCCAGGTCGAACCCGACCACCAGACCACCGGCGGATCCGCTCGAATCATCAACAGCCACGCTCCGACCCTACGGCCCGCCCGTCCCCGCCCCGCGCCTCGACCGCCACGATGTGACCCCGGCAACCGCCCACCGCGGCGGGCGGCACCGTGAAAATCAGAGGCGCGGCCACCGATCCGCGACCTAGGCTCGACCCCATGCCGAGCGATGAGGGAACGCTGTTCTGCGGGAGCGAGCTGGCCGCCCGCGTCGAGCGGGTGGAGACCGAGCTGATCGCCAAGGGCAGCGCGGCCGCCGCGGCCCGGCTCGAACCGGACACCGGCTTCGTGATCCCCCTCGCGGGCGGGGTCGCGTCGTTCGCCGAGGACGGGTCGCCGCTGAACAAGATCGCCGGACTCGGCTTCGCGGGGATTCCCGACGAGGCCGAACTCGACGAGATCGAGCGGCTGTTCGCGGCCCGCGAGACGCCCGTGCAGGCCGAGGTCTCCCAACTCGGCGACCCCGGCATCGGAGAACTGCTCACCGGCCGCGGGTACCGGCTGGTGTCGTTCGAGAACGTGCTCGGCCGCGAACTGGGCGCGCCCCGGACGGCGGACGTCGCGCCGGGCATCGAGGTGATGCCCAGCGGCGAAGACGAATTCGACATCTGGCTCACCGTGGTCGCGGACGGCTTCGCCCACCCCGACACCCAGGGCGTCGCCTCGCACGAGGAATTCCCCGCCGAGATCATCGCCAACGCCATGCGCGACCTGACCGGCGCGGCGGGCGTCCAGAGGTATCTCGCCCGGCGCGACGGCCGCGTGGCGGGCGGCGCCAGCCTGCGTATGTCCGGCGGCATCGCCCAACTCACCGGCGCGGCAACCCATCCCGCGCATCGGCGGCACGGCGTGCAATCGTCGCTGCTGTCGGCCCGCCTCGCCGAGGCAGCCGCGGCCGGCTGCGACATGGCGGTGGTCACCACCCAGCCCGGCTCCAAATCTCAGCAGAACGTCCAGCGCCAAGGCTTCGCGCTGCTCTACACCCGGGCCATCCTGGTCAAGGGCTGACCGCCCGAGTACAGCCGTATCGCTGGCTCGCGCGGATGGCTTCCGCGCGCGGCGAAGGATCGCCGAACTCGTGCTCGAGGTCCTCCAGCAGCACTCCGCGGTTCGATGCCGCGCTCCCGCGATCTGCCGTGGTGGGCGCCATCCGAGAGCGGCGGCGTCAGTTCGGGAGCCGGTGCGCGGCAATCGGTTTCAGCTGCTCGCGCAGTAGGTCGCCGTCTACGCCGAAGAGCTGCTCGTCGGTGTCGACGGCGATCCGCACGCCCCGGCTCGCCAATTCCCGGCCTTCGGCCGTGAGTTCGATGCGCAGCGCGCGAGCGTCGGCCGGATCGGCGCACCGCGCCAGCAGGCCACGCTCCTCCAGGCCGCGAATCACCTTGGACGCCATCATCCGATCCGCGCCCGACATGTCGGCCACCTGCTGCTGGGTCGGCAGCTCCCCCGCCCGGCCCAACCACCCGGCCGAGGCCAGCAGATTGAACTGGGTCGGCGTGAGTCCGAGCGGACGCAGATTGCGTTCCAGCGTCGCCCGCCACTCCAGGGCGGCGTGGTGCAGCCAGAAGCCCGGACTCATGAGCGGTCCCCGTGGTTCAGCCACGCCGTCGCGCCTCCTGTTCCAATGCGGCGAAGGTCAGCGGCATGTCCGCGCGCATGCCCTTCTCCCAGACGAGCTTGAACAGCGGGCCCATCGGCCCGTGCACCTCGACGTGCTCGGCCACCCGCACGCGGCCGTCGCCGAGCGGGACGTAGGTGCGGTGACCGCGCAGCTTCCCGAACGGGATGCCCGCCTCACTGGTCCACGACTGTCCCGGCTCCACGGCCACGATAGTGAACGGCCCGGCCGGCGCGCCCTTCGGCTTCACCCACCCTGTGGTCCCGGCCGCGAACTCACCGTCGATCCGGGACTTCTCCTCGTGCGGGTCCCATTCCGACCAGCGGTCGACATCGGTGGCGACCGCCCAGATGCGGTCCAGGTCACCGGTGATCACGGCCTCTTCGGTGAACGAGTACATCATCGTCGTCTCCAATCGGGAAAATATGTTGTTGCGACAACAGTAAACGTAGTCGCGACAACAATCAAGCCCTTCCGTCGACCTCCGATCGATGGAAGGGCCCGATGACGGCGACACCATGTGCCGCCGCCACCGGGCGTCCGACCGCTACGGAACCGGCGCGTAACCCAGTGGGCGCGTCGTGAACGTGCCCCGGCCCTGCGTCCGGCTCCGCAAACGCGTTGCGTAGCCGAATAATTCGGCCAGCGGGACAGTGGCCGTCACGACCACCGTGCCGATGCGGGTCACCGACCCCGTCACCCGGCCCCGCCGGGCGGCGAGATCACCGAGCACCGCGCCGACATGGTCCTCCGGCACCGTGGCGGTGAGCTCCACCAGCGGCTCCAGCACCGCCATGACACTGGCGCGCAAGGCTTCCCGCAGGCCCAGGCGGCCCGCGGTGCGGAAGGCCAGCTCCGACGAGTCCTTGGTGTGCGTCGCGCCGTCGGCGAGCGTGACCCGCAGACCCGTGACCGGATGACCCGCCAGCGGGCCCTCCGCCAGGGCATCCCGGCACCCGGCCTCGACCGCGCGCACGAACTCCGCCGGCACCCGGCCGCCCACCACCGTGGACTCGAACTCGAAACCCGTGGCCCCGGGCTCGGATTCGCGCAGCGGCCGCACGTCGAAGACGATGTGCGCCCACTGCCCCGAACCGCCGTCCTGCTTGGCGTGCCGGTAGGTGAAGCCCCGCACGCCGCGCACCACGGTCTCGCGATACGCCACCTGCGGCCGGCCGACCGTCACGCTCAGCCCCCGGTCGCGGCGCAACTTCTCCACCACGACCTCCAGGTGCAGTTCACCCAGCCCGGCCAGCAGCGTCTGCCCCGACTCCGGATCGGTCCGCACCGTCAGCGACGGGTCCTCCTCGGCCAGCCGGGCCAGCGCCACCGCCAGCTTCTCGGTCTCGGCGCCGGTCCGCGCCTCCACCGCCACCGACACCACCGGCTCGGTCGGAGCCGGCGGCTCCAGCAGCACCGGGGCATCCGGAGTGCACAGGGTCGCGCCCACCCGCACGGCCTTCGGGCCGACCAGCGCGACGATGTCGCCCGCGGGCGCGGACTCCACCTCGGCGTGCCGGTCCGCCTGCACCCGCAGGATGCGCGAAACCCGCTCGCGCCGACCACTGCCCGCGTCCAGCACGGTGTCGCCCTTGCGGAGGACACCCGAGTAGACGCGGACGAACGTCAGCCGACCCGTCGGCGTGGCATGCACCTTGAACGCCAAGGCCGCCAGCGGTTCCGCCGGATCCGCGGCCCGCCCGTACGCACCGTCACCCACCGCCGGCCGGTCCAGCGGCGACGGCAGGTAGGCGGCCACCGCGTCGAGCAGCGGCTCGATACCGATATCGCGGTACGCCGCACCGCACAGCACCGGGACCACCTCACCGGAGAGCGTCAGCTCCCGCAGCGCGGCGGCCAAGATATCCGCGGACAGCGCGGAGCGCTCGACGAACTCCTCGAGCGCCGCCGAACTCCGCTCCGCCACAGCCTCTTCCAGCGCCTTGCGAGCCTGCGCCACCGCATCCGCCATGTGGTCCGGGATCGCGGTCTCCGCGAATCCGTCCTCCCACCTGAGCGCACGCAGCCCGACCAGGTCCACCACACCGGTGAGCACCTCACCGGAGTACACCGGCAACTGCACGAGCAACGGAACCGGATGCAGCCGTTCCCGGATCGAGGCCACGGCGGCCGTCAGGTCCGCCCCGGCCCGATCCATCTTGTTGACGAACGCGATCCGAGGCACCCCGTACCGGTCAGCCCGCCGCCACACCGACTCACTCTGCGGCTCGACTCCCGCGACGGCATCGAACACCGCGACAGCGCCGTCCAACACCCGCAACGACCGCTCGACCTCATCGGAGAAGTCCACGTGCCCCGGAGTATCGATGACAGTGAACCGATGCCCGGCCCACACACAGCTCACGGCCGCCGCGAAGATGGTGATCCCCCGATCCCGCTCCTGCGGATCGAAATCGGTGACGGTGGTCCCGTCGTGCACCTCGCCGCGCTTGTGGATGCTCCCGGTGAGGAACAGCATCCGCTCGGTCACCGTGGTCTTCCCGGCATCCACATGCGCGAGAATCCCCAGATTGCGAACAACGGACAGGTCGGGTCGAGAAACATTGGTACGCACGGTCTTCAGTCCTTCGTGCTGATCGGGAAAAGAACAGCGCGATTCCCCCGGACGGAGACACCGCTCCCGGGCTACTCGATACGGCCGCGCAGCCGACACCGAGTCGCCAAAGAAATCATGCTGCGACCGTATCCACCCGACAACCCTTGTGTCGCCTCAATTTTCACTTCGGGCCTCACAGCGACAGCTGCCCGAAGTGGATCACCGCCAGATTCGCGATCACCACGAGCGGGAAGACCACCGCGACCTTCCGATACCCCAACTGCCAGAGCCCCGCGGCCGCGCCACCGAAGACGAGCACCTTGGTCGCCACCGCGGCCACCGGCACCGAGAAGCTCGCCTCCGGCGCCGCGAACAGCCCCCACAGCACCATCGCCGCGACAGCCGTGCCGGCCCCCCGAAGAATCTTCGCGATGCGGCCGCGGCCGGTACGCACGCCCCAATAGGCCAGTGCGCCAACAGCAACCAGCTCGAAGACGAAGGCGAGAGTGAAGTTGAGGGTGGACCAGACAGTGGCGATCATAGCGACTCCGAGATCAGTGCTCTTTGTTTTGAGCAATGATCATCTATACGGCGATCCAAGTCAAGAGCACTGCTCTCATTGGTGTCCAGGGGGCGAAATGCCGAGGCCCCCGGCGGTAACCGGGGGCCTCGGGCGGCAAGGAAAGCGGAAGAGCTGAATTCGATTAGAAGGAAGCTCCCCCATGGCCTCGCCGGACATCACGGTAGCAGTCAAGCCGGGATCAGGTCACTCAGATTTTCCGGCGTGAACACCCGCGACCCCTCCGGCAAGCCCTCCGGGCGCGTCAGGCCGATGAACATGACCGGCTCGTCGAAAGACCGCCCGTCCCACAGGGTTACCTCCTCGACCATGAGGCGCGCGAGATAGGCGAGGGTCAGGTAGCGGCGATCGATCACAGCGCGCGCGAGCGCCGACGCCGAAACCTGGTTGTTCTCCACGGCATTGAAACCCGGCGCACCTCGTAGATTCAGGTGCAGCCACTTCACCCGCCACTCGCCGGACTGCGCACGGAAGAAGACCAGCGGCAACGCGACGCGCCCCGCACCGCGCAGGTCCGACTTCATGCGCACGGTGCGCGGCTCGTAGGGCAGGCCCCGCTGGTCACCATCCCGGAGCATGAAGCCGAAGAAGGACTCTGCCACCTCGTCGAAGCCCTCGCCGGAGTAGACATTCACCTGCGGCGCGATCGCGTGCGCCACCACCTTGTCCAGATCCAGCTCGATGAACTCCGACGCGCCCTCGGGGGCCGCGGTGATATCGCCGGAGTGCACACCACCCACGTCGGTCAGGTTGGTGTAGGACAGCCGGCCATCCAGCTCGTAATCCTGATCGAGCAGTAGCGCGGAAAGATCGAAGTCCGTGGACGCGGACCGTTCTCGCCAGTAGACGAAGAACCGGAGTCGCTCGCCGTACACCGGCGACACCGAACCGCGCGGCAGCACACCCAGGCCACCGCTGATCGCCTTGCCGCTCAGGGGGAGAGCGATATCGACGGCGTCCGGATCGATCACCAGCCGGGACGGGGCGGGCAGGCGGCGCTTCAGTTCTCCGTCCAGTAATACGCGCAAGCGGTCGAGGACCTTCGCGTCGATCGGGTCCCGGCCATCCGGCTGTACCCGGCCACGGCCCAGACGGTTCGCGAACACCCGCTGCGCGACACCGTCGCGGTTGTCCACATGCTCACGGACGGACAGGATCACGCGGGCCGACACCATGCCGATCGTCGATTCGACCACCGTCAGCACCGCTTCCTGCTCGGCATCCGTTGTGGCCGTCCGCAACAGGCGATCGAGCGAGCGGAACAACAACCCGGGCGCGGCCCGCAACAGCTGTGCGGCACCCACGACATCATCGACCGCCAACAACGCCTCGAACCGCGACATGAACGACCGGGCGCGCCGCTCACCCCGCGCGACTTCGAAAACCATTGCGGCATGTTCCCACCGCGGGAACTCGTGCGGATGCAGGCGCTCACCCAGTCGCTTCCACGCCTCCCGGTGCGCGGCCACATCGCCCAGCTTGGCCGGCTGATCCACGATCACCGCATCCAATGCCGCCAGCAGACCACGGCGCGAACGCCGCGACAGCGAACGGAACCGCGTAGGAATCGACAGCGACACATCGCCCTCCGACAGCAGGCACGCCAGGCGCAGCACATCGGTGACCGTGTCGGCCAACAGCTTCTCACCCTCCGCGAGCCGGACCTCGTTGATGATCGCCCGGTGCTCACGCACCGGAATCGACTCCGGTTGCGGGCCGGACGCACAGTGAAGCGCCAGCTCCCGAAGAATCGCCAGATCCTCCTCGCCGAGCGGCGTGGCCCGTCCGGCCAGAGACAGGTAAAGCGCGGACACCTCGTCCTCGAGCGATCGCCCGAGGTGCAGCACGGTCACCCGATCCCGCACGGACTCGATCAACTCATCATGAGCCGCAACCATTTCGGCATAGCCGTGCTGATACCTCCCGTATTCGGGAAGAGCGAGCAGGTTCAACACCCCCTGTGCCAAACCCTCGGACACCGCGACGGCCGCCGAATCATCGCCGAGCGCGGCCAGCAGGCGTTCGGTCCAGAACTCCACGGAGTCAGGCACATTCGCCGGAAAGTCCTTGAAATACACATTGTGCTCGACATGCGCGCCGACCATCCGGCGCACGATCGGCAACACTCGCACCGCCACATCGATCACCGCCCCCGCGGCCGATCCCGACAGTCTCGCGACGAGTTCCCCGGAGAGCTTGAACCCCACGGACATCAATATCGCATCGAACTGCCGCGTGGCGACCGCGCCGTCCCCGCCAGGCCCCTCGATACCGGGCAGTCGCAATGTACGGCTGACGACGAGCTCTTCAAGATCCCAACTCACCCGAGGATCTTCCCAAAAAACGCCGAAGACCCCCAGCCAATAAGCTGGGGGTCTTCGCGAATGATGTTCCGGCGGTGTCCTACTCTCCCACACCCTGTCGAGTGCAGTACCATCGGCGCAGGTGGCCTTAGCTTCCGGGTTCGGAATGGGACCGGGCGTTTCCCCACCGCTATAGCCGCCGTAACTCTATGAAACTGTCACACAGAGAGCCAAACCCGGCACCCGCGAACGGGATTCGGATCTGTCTGCCTGTATCTGTGTGTTGTTTCAGATACTGCACAGTGGACGCGTAGCTTCTTTGTTGGTAAGTCCTCGGCCTATTAGTACCAGTCACCTCCATGCGTTACCGCAC